>CALVAP010000001.1 GCA_944325625.1 Candidatus Gastranaerophilales bacterium
CCATAGCTTCTAGGTGAGCTTGTAATTTAGCGCCACCAGGAGCATTGCTTTTAGAAAGTTGATTAGCGATGTAAAGAGGGATTTCTTCTTTTTCGATTTCGCCTTTCATATAAGCATTGTAGGCAGCATCAGTAGCAGCAGAAACTAAATCTTGCTGTTCTTTGATGTTTTTGTCAGCTTGTTTAGAAGCTTGATAAGACTCTTGGTTTAAATCGTTAACAAGTGCGTTCATTTCATCATTAGCGGATTTTTGCTGTTCGTAAAGTTCATCGATATCAGCTTGAATCTCGTCTAAGAGAGCTTGAAGCTCAGCAATTTGTCTGTCAAGAGTAGCCGAAGTTCCTTCAGCATCAGAAGTGTTCCAAATTTGAGTAGAGAACAAATCAGTAAGAGAAGAAAGCTGTTCAGCAGTAACATCACCCTTGATGGCACCAAGCTGACCAACAGCTGCGTTAAAAGAATCTACACTTTGAATGTTCATAATAAAATACCTCAGTTAAACCACACATGCATGAAAAAACGTAGGGCGGAGATTTATTTCAATAAATAAGAAATAATTTACATATCTTAACGATATCAAAACAATATACTCCATGCATACTGAAATTTCATGTGTAATATATGTCGAACCTGATAGAGAAAAACTTTAGAATATGGGGGTTTTCGATTTTACATTTGTTTACATTGGATGCTTTTGAAAAAAAAGACCTGCATTTGCAGGTCTTTTTTTTTATTGTCTTGTTGTTATTCTGCTTCTATGGAAATGATTTCTTCTTCGGTGTCTTCTGCCGGGGCACCGTCTTTTCTTATAGAATCAGAATGTGTTTTAGATTTAAGATTTTTTTCTTTATATTTTTGAACTTGTCTTGACAATTTGTCGGAAACAAGATCAATACTAGCATACATAGATTCTGCAGTTTCCGCTACTTGAACTTGCTGACCGGTTGTAAATTTGCAACTAACTTCCGCGGTATGATTTTCAGCAACTGACGGGTTTTTGATAACAGTTAAAACAACGTCAATACCTGAAATTTGGTCATAATGTGCAGCAACCTTGCCTAATTTTTCTTTTGCATAAGCTTTGATTGCGTCTGTAATTTCAATGTTGCGTCCGTTTACGTATATACGCATGTTTGCCTCCATAATATTGATGTACTTATTCAGTATAAACCATAAAGTTTAAAAATTAAAGCCTTTTTAGTGAAAATATTTATAAATTAATAATCTTGTGCGGAACCTTCATCTTCATCATCTTTAAGCATGGACAAATCTCCGCTGTAGGCACTGTCAAAATCATCAGGGAGCATATCATTATCTGGCCATATTGTATCTTCGTCAAATCGGCAGGCTGAAAGATTTTCTGAAGAAGATAGGTCTGTATCTGATAAATTAGCACCGTTAAATGTTGTACCTGCGAGGTCTGTATCTGTCATATTGCAATATGAAATTGTTGCATATGACATATCAGCTCCTGTTAACAGACTTTCTGAAAAATCACATTCTACCAGTGAGCTTCTTGTAAAGTCTACTGAGTTCATATCACAGTTAACAAAAGAAATACAAGAAAGTTCGCTATCTGAAAAACTTGAACCTGAAAAATCTATATTTTCAAAATTTAAGTCATTTAGTGTGCAGTTGTTGAAGTGGGTTTCGCTAAGGTCCAACTCTTCATCTGTTGATGTCCTTAAGTCATTAAAGGCTGAGGGGTCGTTTATTATTAAATCTACAAGTTCTTCTTTTGTATGTTGTGACATGATGTCTCCTTATTTATATTGTATTAATCTGTTAAATTTAAGTGCATTGCAAGTAATGTTGCTTGTGTACGATTTTTGACTTTTAGTTTTTTGAAAATATTATTTAGGTGGGCTTTTACCGTATATTCTTTAACAAAAAGCTCATTAGCTATTGTGTCATTTTTTGCCCCTTTTGCTACTAATTTTAGGACTTCTTTTTCTCTTTCAGTCAGAGGTTCAATGTCTTCTGGAATGCTAAAATCCATTTCAGTATGGGGTTTAACTGATTCTTGCTGCCATTTTGTCCTGCGAAGCAGTGCTTCTATTCTGGCTAATAAATTTGGTAGAATAAATGGTTTGGTTATATAATCATCTGCTCCGGCTCTAAGTCCTGAAACTTGTTTGCTTTCCTCATTTACGGCTGTTAGCATTATTACCGAAAGATGCTTTAGTTTATTATCATTTCTTATTGCTTTTAGTGTTTGCCATCCATCCATATTTGGCATCATCACATCCAAAAGAACAATATCGAATTTGTTGTTTTTTTGCAAAATTTGCAGTGCTTGCATTCCATCTGTTGCGACTTCTACGTCATAACCATACATTGGAAGCGCATCTGCTATATATTTGGGATTATCGTCAACAATTAAAATATTTCCGATAGTACTCATTTTTAATCCTTTTGCAGTATTATTTTCTTATTAAATAATGGTTTTTTCTCGTTGACATCCTATAAATTGAGGGTATTTAATTCTTTTTCTGCCGGAGTATAATTTGGATTTAGTTTTAGTGCTTTTTTAAAACTGATAGTTGCGGCAGAATAATTAGAGTTATGCTTATTTAGCAGACCCTCAACGTAATAATATTTATAATCCTTTTCATCAGATATTCTTACCGCAAGCAAGTATTTTTCAGCAGTTTCAATGTTATTTTGCAGAATATTAATTTCGGCAAGATTAACCCAAGCATTGCTGTTAAATGCGTTTAGTGATAAAGATTTGCGCAGATATTCCAGTTGCTTTTCTGGATATATTTCAGCCATTTTATAATATAGTTCCGAAGAGTTTGGATATTTTACCGCCAAGGCTGCACATATTTCTTTTGCCTTATCTGTATCTCCGTTTAGGTTAAGAATTTGTGCAATTGAAAGAGCCAGACTTAAATTTCCTTTGTCATATTTTTGGGCCTGAGTATAGTATGAGAGCGTTGCTTCGTATGTCCCAGTATACTTTTCTATATCTCCAAGGCCTTGTAGTGCTGGTGCATATTTTTTATTAAAGCTTAGAGCTTTATTGAAGGCATCTTTTGCCTTTTCATATTCTCCAATAAGGTATTGAATTTTTCCCATTAGAGCATATGCCTCATAGTTGCGTTTTTTTGCGGATATACTGCTGTTAACCTCTTTTAGTGCTCGATTATATTCACCTATCTCCAAAAAATATCGTGCTAAATGATATTTTGATTTTGCTTGGTCTTTGAATGAGTTTGCAAGAGTAAATTCTTTTTGTGTATCTATTCCTTTCAAAAATCGTTCTATCACAAAGCCTGATGCAGAAATTTTGTTTAAGATTTTCAGTGCATCATTATAATCTTGTGTTGAACATAGAATTTTAGCTTTGTATTGCAGGTAAAAAGGAGAATTCTTTTTAATACTTAGTGCTTTATTTATTGCATTGATTGCTTTATTATATTCACCAGACTCAAAATAAGCTTGAGCGAGAACATAGTTTGCGTAATCTGATTTTTTAAGCAAATTAGAATTTTTGTTCAACTCCTTTACGGCTTCTCTAGAAAGATTGTTATAATATATATCGGCATAAAGTTCAGCCAGAATGATTTCTTCATCATAGGTCAACGCTATTGCCGGAAAAAAAATCTCTTTTAAAGATTTTGTTTGTTCTGAATATAAAGCTATATCGTTAATCTGGTTGATGGCGTGTTGTGAAAGCGTGAAAAATCCTATATTTGCAAGTTTGTAGGCTGCAAGTAAAGATTGAAAATCATTGTCGTTTGATGCCATAACGGCTTTTGTATAGTCACTGTACGCTGCGGTTATGTTAGCTTGTGCAAATTTATCATCACCGCTTATAAAATACTTCCCAAAACTGTTTTTATTTAAGGTTATATCTGAAATACTTTCTGTAGAGGATATACCGTCAAGGGTTATTAGTTTTATTAAATCTTCACTGGTTTTATTTCTGTTGATATTTATTTCTATAGAAGCTGGTGAGGCTTTTGGTTTTTGCAAGTTTAAATGAACCTCTTGTGCATATGCATTTGCGCTTATTGTTGCAAGAATTATTGCTGCTATCAATAATTTATGTTTATTTCCCATTAAATCATTTTCCTGTCGATTTATTAGTATAGTATTCATTGAAAAGTTCAATAAAGTAGTTTTGGTGTTCATTTTTTTCTTCATCAGAGCATAACATATTGTGCAGGTCACGCATAGTGTATTGCGATAGAATGCTTCTATGTTCTTCTTTTAATGTTGAATTATATTCGGTCAAAAATACATCAACCATTTTGTCACATCTTATGGACATAAAGGCCTCAACGATTTGTGGATCGAAATGAGAGCCTGCTCCTTCTATAATTATGTTTAAGGCATTTAAAATAGGCATTTTATCACGATAGTGACGTTTTGATGTGATTGCGTCAAATACATCTGCTACTGCCAGTATTCGTCCGCCAAAGGGAATTGCTTCGCCTTTGAGGTTTTTAAAATATCCGCTCCCGTCAAATTTTTCGTGATGTGATGCAGCTATATCAGCAACTTGCGCATATTTATTAGAAAGATATATTTTGCTTAATATTTCATGTGTTATGTAGGCGTGTTGTTGTATATGTTCATATTCTTCCGGAGTAAGTTTTCCTTCTTTTTGTAAAACGGAATCTCTTATTCCTATTTTGCCTATGTCATGAAGAATTGCCGCGTGTTTTATAACATCTTTGTCTTCTTCCGAAACATTTAAAATTTGGCATATCAAGTCTGAATACATGGTTACACGACGAGAGTGACCTGACGTAATTTTATCTCGTGCATCAATGGAGGCTGCCAGTGTATCTATGAAACTTGAAAATAATAATCTTTGGTCTTCAAGCATTTTTTGTTGATAGTTGAATAACCTTGTATTTTCCAATGCGATACCTGCGCTTGAACCAAGTGCAATTAGGATTTCTTCATCTTTTTTTGTGAATGCACCATCTTTTTTGTTGAGAACTTGAAAAACACCCATAATTTCGTGCTTCATATTCCTAATTGGCATGCAAAGAACATTCCTTGTTACATATCCGGTCTTGCTGTCAATATCTTTGTTAAAACGTTCATCGTTGTATGTGTCTTGAATGTTAATTGTATTACCGGTCATTGCAGCATGACCCGCAAGTCCTTTTGTTGCCGGAAACCTTATTTCCTCAGAGCCCATGCCTGTGGCAACTTTTGACCAGAGTTCGTTATTGACCTTGTCAAGTAAAAATACGGTGCATCTATCAGCATTTAATGCTTTTGCCGTTTCGGATGCAAGTGTTTCTAACAGTGAATCCAGATTGGTTTCTGCAGAGACCAATCGTCCTATTTTTAGCAGACTTATTAGTGTTGAATTGGCTTCTTTTGCAAATTTTTGTTCAATGATCTCAATTCTGTTTAAAGCTTTGTCGTTTATTTTGTTGAGGATGAGCCCGCTTTTTTCTTTAATGAAAGCATTTGTCGTTTTTTTGTTTACGTCTGATAAAATCGATTGTGCTTCATAAAAATTATTTTCATAAAAGCATATTATACCGTTAACAAATCTGTATGTATCAATTGCATCTTTGTAATTTGTTTTTTGAGCCAGAAATTTAGCCTCATCTATAGCCTTTAGGCTGGTAATAAAATCTTCCGTTTTAAGAATATAGTCGCACAAAGCTTTCCAAGAAAGGCATATTGACACGCCTTCATAAAGCCGCAGGGATGTATATTCTTTTGCGGCTTGTTGCAAAATTCCTTTTGCGGTTAAAAAATCAGACTTGTCTATGGCTATTATTGCTGAATGTAAAGTATTATCTGCCTCTTGAGGGCTGAGAGTTGAGGTTTTTTGCATAAAAGCTTTTTTCCTTTAAGACTTATGCTATTATTATACAATATTACATTATACAATGCGAATTGAAAAGGGTTTTTATGAAAAAAATCAGTATAATTATTCCAGTTTATAACGAAAAAGCGACGTTGAAAGATATCATTGAAAAAATAGAGTCGGCTTCTTTTTGTGGGCTGGAAAAGGAACTCATTTTTGTAGATGATGCTTCGACTGACGGTTCAAGAGATATTCTTGCTGAATATTCGGATAAGTATATGATTGTTAGACATGGTGTAAATCTGGGTAAAGGAGCTGCAATTAGGACGGCTCTTGAACATGTTAGTGGGGATATTGTTGTAATTCAGGATGCGGATTTAGAGTATGATCCTAATGATTATGAGAAGCTTTTGCCGCTAATTTTAGAAAACAAGGCTGATGTTGTTTATGGTTCAAGATTTTTGGAAAATCAGGGTAATGGTTCTTTTATGCTTACTCATTATCTTGGAAATAGAGCTTTAACCTTGTTGACCAATCTGCTTTATAATGTCACATTAACGGATATGGAAACCTGTTATAAAGCCTTTAAGGCAGAATATATTAAGGATATTAAAATTGAGTCTGACAGGTTTGATTTTGAGCCGGAGATTACTGCAAAGATTATAAAAAAAGGAGCAAGATTAAAAGAAGTTCCTGTTTCTTATTATGGAAGAATACATGCGGAAGGTAAAAAAATCACATGGAAAGACGGTATTCACGCGATAGAAGCTCTTTTGAGGTATAGATTCCAAAAATAAGATATTAAGTTTGATAGTTAACCCCAAAAAACCTTTTGTTACAGTTCCTGTGGGCGGCCTGTTATTAATTTATTTTTCTACTTGCACTATTTTTATTTGTTTGTGCTAATATTGGAGTGTGTGTCCAAACACATTACAAAAAGACATTTCTACACAAAAAGGAGATTAAATATGTCAACAAAAGAATTTTTTACAAATTCTGAAGAACTCAAAAAACTCTATTCAGCAGCTCGTGCTACGATTACTGCTCCGTTCTTCGGAAACAATGTAGAAGAAGTAAAGTCTGTTTCAGAAGCTTATAAATTAGCTAAGAACAGCCCGGGAACAATCGAACTTACAGGCATGCCTGTTTACCAACCCGAAAAAATAGGACTTCCTCAAGGTGCAAATCAATTATTGTTCAATGACGGTACAGTAGTAGGTCGTTGTGCAGCAGCAAGAAAAATTGTTGGTGAACCTGGATGTGACCTTGGTTACTTACTGCCTATTATTCGTGAAGCTATTTATGCTACTCGTGATAAGTTAATGTATAAAACCGAAGTTGTTGTTGGTCTTGAAGAAGACTTTATGATTAAAGCACACCTTATGATTCCGGAAGGTTTTGAAAACGTTATGTATTCTTGGATGTTGAACTTCCAATACATAAACGAAATTTATTCTCAAATGTACTCAGATTCAAGAGAATTGAGTGAAGGAGACATTTTTGTATTCTCTGATCCTGATTGGAGCCACCCTGATTTTCCGTATGGTTTGACATTCTTCGATCCTGAACACAACTGTGCGGCAATTCTTGGTATGAGATATTTTGGAGAACACAAAAAAGGAACATTGACACTTGCATGGGGTGCAGCTGCTCGTAACGGTTATGCATCTTGCCATGGTGGTATGAAACGTTATAACCTTGATGGTGGTAAATCATTCCAAGTTGCGGTATTTGGTTTGTCAGGTTCTGGTAAATCTACCATTACTCACGCTAAACACAATAACAAATACGATATTACGGTTCTTCATGATGATGCGTTTATTATCAACGTTCATGATAAATACACTATCGCGCTTGAACCTGCTTATTTTGACAAAACAGCAGACTATCCGATTGGATGCGATGATAACAAATACATTTTAACTCAACAAAATGCCGGTGCTATTCAAACAGCAGACGGAAAAGTTGTTTCAGTAACAGAAGATATCAGAAACGGTAACGGACGTGCTGTTAAGTCTAAACTTTGGTCACCTAACAGAGTTGACAGAATTGATGAACCTATCAACGCTATATTCTGGTTGATGAAAGACCCGACAATTCCTCCTGTTTTGAAATTGTCAGGAGCGTCTTTGGGTTCTGCTATGGGTGCAACTCTTGCTACAAAACGTTCATCTGCAGAACGTCTTGCTAAAGGTGTTGACCCGAATGCGTTGGTTGTTGAACCTTATGCTAACCCGTTCAGAGTTTATCCGCTTGAAATGGATTATACAAGATTTAAACAACTTATCGAAGACGGTGTAGATTGTTACATCTTGAATACAGGTGAGTTTATGGGAACAAAAGTTCAACCTAAACACACTTTGGGAATTATTGAAGCAATTGTTGAAGGTTCTGCTAACTTCCATAAATGGGAAAACTTCTCAGATATTGAAATTATGGACGTTGAAGGATTTGACGCTTCATTCAAGAACTCTGAATATGCAAAACAATTCGTTGCTCGTATGCAAGATAGAATTGATTTTGTACAATCAAGAGAAACAGAAAAAGCCGGTATTGATAAGCTTCCAGCAGATGCTCTTGAAGCTTTGCAAAAGGTTATCAGCGAAGCAAAAGTTACGGCTTCTGTATAATAGCTTTTCCAAAAGAGAAAAACGCCCGCAATATCGCGGGCGTTTTATTTATTTATTTTATAGGTGTTTCTGATTTTTGACTTTATTACAGGCTAGTCAGTAGTTTCATATTTTATATGCCATATATCTGCATATTCAAAAGTTTTATTATTCATTGTAAATGTTGCACCTTGTTGGGTCATTAGGTTATTGCCGTTGTTGTCAAAGTTTTTCTTGGTTTCGGTTTGATTTGGTGCTCCAAGATTTATTTCTGTTATCCCTAGCTCAGAAAGAGTTTTGGTTTCGCCATTATAGCCTAATTTTATGCCCAAACCATATTTTTCTTCAAGTATAGTGATATCTTCGGCACTAAGAATATTATCATTAAGTCCTACCAGATTTTCACGTTGGGCTAAGGCTCGGAGTGCTTCAAAACCGTTATTAAATCCGTCTTTCTGACCATCATTATTAAGATCTGTGTTGTCTCCGAATACTTCAAGACCGTTTTCACCGGATATTCCGTTGGCATTGGCATCAAATACTAAAACTCCATCCGCTGAGTTATTTATTAAATCAAGTTTTCCGTCGCCATCAATATCAAAGAAGACTTTTTCATTAGATGTTTTTACACCATCCCCATTAAGATCAAATGATAACGGTGATGAAGTGGAATAGCCCTTATCCAATACGGACATTCCGTAATCTTCTTCTTGGGAGGATTCTATCATAGAAGCAAGTTTATTTATGAGGTTTGTGATTTTTTGACCTCTGAAGGTGTTATTTTTTATTTCTACCAATATTTGACTTCCGTCTGTACCTAAGGCTTTTAGTTTTTTAACTATTGTTTCTGCGATTTGAGATCTTTCTATCTCATTTTTAGAAAACTCCGTTACGGCTTCTTTTTGTGCTGTTTTTAGCATTTCAAGATCCGGTTTTGCTGTATGGTAATTTTCTTGAAGCAAATCGTTGTATATTGCTACAAGTTCGTCCATAACTTCGTTTATACTTTCTTGGTTTATTGTTGTTACAATTTCAGGTTTTATGATAGGTAGACCATCAGAAGCAGTAGAAGAGCTTATGTAAATGTTGTTATTACCCAATTCAACCTCTATAATGGTTTCACCACTGGTACTGGATTTCATTTGATATATATGGTATTGACCATCATCTCCTCCTGCGGCAAAGATGTATTTAGGTGAGCCATCAGGAAGTTTTTCATAAATATCTATTGTGTCGAGCAGTGCTCGTTCTTCGTCAGAGAGTGAAAGTATGACAAAATCAATTGCACTCTGAGGATTTTCTTTAAGTAACTCATTTATTTTTTCTTCTATTGTATTTGTCAGTTCTTCATCGGTTATATACTCAAGTAGTTTTGTCAGAGCTGAGTATGCTTGTATTTTATCGGTGGCGTTTAGTGAGGTGTCATTCACAAAAATGTTAACTAAATTGCCAATATTATTGTTCATGTTATCTACAGTATTTTCTAGTATTGTTTTTCCTGGAACGTTATATGTCGATATTGAATTTTTAATTGAATTAGCCGTTTTTTCATAGGAATCAATCAGTAGTTCAAATTTCTCAGGGTAACTCAATGACGAATCATTGACAATATCATCGTTTATTTCGTTAATGGTTGTATTCAATTTATTCAAAGTAGTTTCCAACAATTCTTTTCCTGTGCCAAAGTTAGTTGGTATTGAATCTTTGATCGATTTAATAGTGTTATTGAATATGCTATCTATAAGATTAACTTTGTTAGTATTGCTCAATTTTTCGTCATTGTCTATAATATCAGTTAATTCTACAGCATAGGCAGTTAAGCTATCTAAAATCGGGTTAAATATTTTATTTTGAGTGTTCATGTAGTTAGAGACTGAGTCATCAATGAAATTTATTCTTGAGTTGAAAGAGCTATTAAAAATTTGAACTTTATCAGCATCACTCAATTCTTCACTATTGAGCATAGTATTTATAAAACTGTTAATAGAAGTATTTAGATTATTAAATATCTCTATATACTTTTCTCGATCTGCTACTTGATATACAGACATTGCACCTATAGTGAAATTCCC
Source organism: Candidatus Gastranaerophilales bacterium (assembly GCA_944325625.1). GTDB lineage: Bacteria > Cyanobacteriota > Vampirovibrionia > Gastranaerophilales > Gastranaerophilaceae > RGIG2134. Next base: position 10,470 of record CALVAP010000001.1, read on the forward strand.
TGTATTTGTGAATAGATTATTTAAAAGTTCAACCTTGTCGGTACAGTTTATTCTATCGTCATTTGATATAATTTCGATTAAGCTGTGAGAAGATGTAACCAGATTATTTAAAGCAGTTTCCAATAACTCTTTTCCTACACCGCTTGAAGTAGATATTGAGTCTTTAATTAATTTTGCAGTGCCACTATATGAACTGTTCAAAAGTTCAACCTTATCAGAATTGCTTATTGTATTATCATTGAGTATGTTGCTGCTTAGGTTGTTAATGGATGTATTTAAGTTGTTTAAAGCAGTCACCATAACTTCTTTACCATCACTCAAGAAGGTGTTTATTGTGTTATCAACATTTTGTATTGCAGTAGAAACAGTACTGTTTAGGAGGTTTATTTTTTCTGTGTAACTTAGGGTTTCATCGTTCACAGAATTACTACTTAATTTATTTACGATATCAACCAATTTTTCACATAGACTTTTAGCATATTCTTCTCCAGGGGAGGTATTGATATTCAACTTGTTTTTCAAAGCCAGAACAGTGTTATTAAAGTCATTAAAAAGTTGACTGATGTTAGAATTACTAATAGTTGAATCTGTTGAAATTGTTTCGAGTAATTTGTCTGCAATAGTGTCATAAGCCTGTAGTGTAGATGCTAGTATTTCTTTTCCACCAGATGTATGGACATTAGTGCTTTCATCAATAAGGGTTATAAAACTTGTTAGTCCATTGTTTATAGTATTAAATAGGTCATTAGTTGTCATTGTATTGCTATCTATAGCGTCAATATATATTGAGGCTAGTTTTTCACTTGCACTTTTTAATTCATTAGAAATTGCTTCTTCTCTTTTATTGTAGGATAGTGATTTAAATGACTCTATTGTTTGTGCGGTTTGTAGATTTAGTTCATTTGTTTGTGCCTCAATTTCTTCTATTTGAGCGGTGTTACTATTTGTTGTTTGAATAACCTCTTGAGCTGGAGCTTGAACTTCATCTTGAGAGTCCATATCTACAGCGGGAGTAACAACCTCTTGAGCTGGAGCTTGAACTTCATTTGCTTGGGGATTTGAATTTTCATTGTCATCTGAGGGCGCAGGTTGTTCAACTTTATCAGTAGTTGCAATATTTTTGTCTTCATTATCCACAGTGGAGGAAAGGTTTCTAAGTATTTCTATTTTCTGGTCTATTTCATTAATTTTGGCATTAATACTTGTAAGTGTTTGAGAATATTCTTGCGAAGCTGCGATATCATCTTCGGTATAAAAACTGCCATCAGCATTTGTGTTTGTCATTTTTTCTAAATACTTTTGATTTGCTTCAAGGATTTGAGCTTGAAGTATTGGTTTTTCTGCTTCGAGTTTTTCAATCAGTTGTTTTCTTTGTTCTTCCAAAGAGATTGCATTTTCTGTTTCAGTAGTAACAGTCGTTTGGGGTTGTTGTTCCGTTGTTGCTTCTTCTATAGTTGGGGCTTCTGTTGTAATCACTGGTTCTTCGTCTACTGTTTGTTGTGGTTCTTCCTGAATAATTTGTTCAACAACCTGAGCAGAATTGACTTCATTGGTGTCAAAGTTTTCTATGGGGGCTTGTATAATATCATTTGTTGTGTTACCAATGAAAATATTTGTATTATTATCAGTCTTGTCTTCTTTTACACTATTTTTTGTTGGTGTTTGGACGGTTTCCTTTTGCAAAATAAGCTGTTCCAGTTCATTTTTTGCTTTTTCAAGTGCTTCTTGTTTTGCATTGATTTGTTCGGAATATTCTTTACCAGTCATTTGTATGTTCGCTTGTTTTAGTAATGCATCATTGTATGCTTCTTCTGCATTTTCTAGCTTTGTTGTTGATTGAGTAAAGGTGTTTTGTGCTAGATTAAGCTCATTTTGTGCTTTTTTATAACTGTTTTGTGTATTACTCAATGATATTCTGGCAATCGTAATTTGAGTGAGTATTCTTGCTGTTTTTTGTTTACTAGATTCTTCTATGAGTTGATTCAATTTTTCTTGAGCATTATCGTATTTAGTCTTTTCTTCGTTAACAATTTTTTCTGCTTTTTCTAGTTGTGCTTGTGCTTTTTCTTTTTCAACTACCGCATTTTCTACATTTTTTTGTAATTGTTCAATTTCTTTATTACTGTTTTTATCAAGCGAAATTTGATACTCGTGCTCTTTTAGTTCAAGCTCTTTGAGTTCTGTTTCTAGGGTTGATATTGTTGTTTGTTTTTGTTGTATTTGGTTTTCCAAACTATTGTTGTCTTTTAATATTGATATAAATTCTTGACTGGAACCATTATCGTTTGAGTCAAATAGCTCTTCTACTAGTTCATTGTTCTCTTCATCGGCAGTTTGTGCTTCAATCGAAATGTTTGAATTAATGTTAACAACTTTGTTTAACGAATTGATACTAAAATCAGTCATGCTCTTCTCCTTAAGTTAGTAATAATTTGATAATATGAAAAACTTCGGTCCAAATGCAGAAAACTTTAAAAAAATAGGACTAAGCGATTTATAAATTTACAAATTTTTACATTGTAAATATAACCCAAAAGACACAAAAACCACACTGGGAATAAAGTAGTCATTCATAATTTTGATAATATAATTGTGAATATATTGAGTTTTGAATTTCAAATATTTTGCAAATGAAATATTACAAATCTTAAACAACCTGCCAGCTTGTAACTTAATGCTAAAATGTTTATATGGCAAGAGTTTTATTTATTTCAAATGATGAGCATAAGATTTCGACTTTGCAAGCGATTTTGACAAAAAATATGCTTGATATTGAAGTTGTCTGTGAAGAAGGTAAGATTTTTGAAAATATTCAGAGTTTTTTTCCTGATTTAATCTTGTTGGATACTGCTTTTGAATGTTCAGATATAGTTGTCTTGGCTAAGAAGATTAAGATTAATACGCAGACGGATAATATCATATTTTCACTCATAGTTAATAGCGATTGTGATAATCAAGATTTGTTGAAAACGGCGTTCTCTTACATTGTAGAGCCTATGAATGAGAAAATTCTGGTTTCAACAATAATGTCTAATATAAGGATGAAAAATTCGTTAGACGTGTTGTCAAAAAACAATGCTGATTTAGCAAAGAGTCTTTATCAGCTGGATGTTTTATACAACACAAGTACACGGTTTGCGGGTTCCTTGGATAGAGAAAAACTTGTTGATATTATGCTCGAGGGTTTGGAAAAAAGTTTGAGTTTTAATATGTCATATATTCTGCTTTTTAACAGTGATGATGATATAAAGCTCATTATCAATTCGTTGCATCCGCTATCAGAACGTTTTGAGCAGGCAGTTAAACTTAGGGCAATGATATCTTACAAGTCTTTGTTTGATAAAAAGCAAATGCCTTATGCTATAAAACCTGAGAATATAAATGTTGAAAGACGGATTAAGCACCCTTATGTTGAATATGATTTACCAGTGTTGAATTATGATAATATGTTTGCTCCGATTACGGTTGGTGAAAAGTTTTTCGGAGTTATAGAAGTTTTTCGAGAAGAAGAGTTTAAGAGTGAAGATGCTACGTGTTTTCAAACTCTTTCGAAGCAAGTTTCAATTCCTTTAGAAACTGCTACATTATATGATGAAATAAAGCAGACGAATACAAAGTTAGAGAATTTGGAGCGGATGAAGTCTGAATTTATTTCTATAGTTTCTCATGAATTAAGGACTCCATTAACCGCGATAAAGAACTCGTTGGGAATATTAAAAGGCGGTACGGCTGGGGAGACTACTCCGGTAATGGATAAATTTTTAGGACTGGCTGAGAGAAACGTTTTGCGTCTGAAAGGAATTATTAATGATTTGCTCGATTTATCAAAGATTGAAGCCGGAAAAATGAAATATACATTTGAACGAGCAGATATAATAACTCCGATAGAGGCGGTTAAGAATACGTTAGAGAACCTTATAAAAGAGAAGAATATTAATTTTTCGCTTGATATAGAAGATTCGCTTCCTTTGGTTTTTATAGATACATTAAGGATCGAGCAGGTTGTTACAAATTTAATTTCAAATGCAATAAAATTTACGCCTGAAAATGGGGAAATAAAAGTTAGTGTCAAGTTATGTTCCGGAGTTGAGCTAAATCAAGCAGAATTAGCTCCTGATATGGATTATATAACAGTATCGGTAAAAGATTCCGGTATTGGTATAGAACAGGAAAATTTGGAAAAAGTTTTTGATAAGTTCCAGCAAATAGAAAGTTCTTTGTCCAGAAAAATTGGAGGAACAGGTTTAGGGCTACCTATAGCAAAGCAGCTTGTTGACGCGCATAAGGGGGCTATTTGGGTTGAAAGTGTAATAAATCAGGGGTCAAATTTTACTTTTGCGGTTCCGGTGTTGAATGACTTTGAAATTTTCAAGTCAGATTTAGAGAAACAGCTTGTAAGCGCAAAGGCAAATAATTATAAACTCGGGATTGTCAAAATAAGTGAAAAAACCCAAGGGGCAAGTTTTATAGAAGATATTTTGTCCGGTGACATAAGCATAATAAGAAAGACAACAAATGTTAAAGATTACGCTATGATAGAGGGCAATTGCAAGGTTCTTTATTATACTGTTATGCAGATGGACAGATACGCATTGAATTTTGTAGGGAAAAAGATAGATGGATTTATTAATTCAGAGCCAAAATACAAAAAATGTGATATATTGTTTTCAACAGCGTTATATCCTGATGATGAAATGACGGTAGAGGCGCTGATAGAAAGATTAAGAACAAATACAATAGAAGTTAAGAGTTAGGGGAGTGCAATGCCTGAAAACAAGAAGATATTAATAGTAGATGACGAACAGGATATAGTAGAAACATTGAAGTTTATACTAGAGGCGCAGGGGTATACTTGTTTTTGTGCATACAATGGGGAAGACGGATTAAATCAAGCAAAAGAGATTATGCCGGATTTGATTATTCTAGATGTCATGATGCCCAAAATTAACGGCTATAAAATTTCACGTTTGTTAAAGTATGATACAAAATATAAAGATATTCCGATAATTATGGTTACAGCAAGGTCTCAAGAGCAGGATAAACTTATTGGAGAAGAAACAGGGGTGAATGAATATATCTCAAAACCTTTTGAAATAGAAGAAATACTCGAAGTTGTGAAAAAATATTTGGGATAGATAATGGAAGCTTTAAGTAACAAAACTCTCGAAAAATTAAAATATGACCTGGTACGTGACAATATTGTTTCTTATGAAACAATAGAGAAGGCACAAGAGCTTGCAGCAGCGCAAAATATTAATCTGGGACAGGTTTTGATTAATTTGGGTGTAATAAAAGAAGAAGCACTTTTAAAGTTTTTGGAATCAAAACTTCATATTCCTTATGTTAATTTAGATGATTATTCTCTGGATACAAAGTGTTTGGAGCTTATAAGTTTTAATGATGCCCAAAAATATAAAATCATTCCGCTGTTTAAGATAGAGGACGTGTTGACAGTTGCCATGGCAGATCCCCTTGATTTGTTTGCAATCGAAAAAATTCTTGAGAAAGTTGATTTTGAAATTGAACCGGTAATATCGTCTGAAAACTCTGTTATGAAAAAGATTGAAGAATATTACAAGACGGAGCATACGGTTGGACAGATTTATATTGATGAAACGCAACCCAAATTTGACTGGAGAGATGAAATTCATAACGAAAATCTTTCGGAAGAACATATTCAAAAGATTATTCGTTCCATTCTAAAACAAGCAATATTGGAGAATGTTCATGAATTATTTTTTGAACATGGTGCCAACGGGTTGGGAGTTAATTTTAAAAAGAATGGAGAAGTTATTCAAAAGGGTTTTGTACCTGATTTATTGGTGTCGCCCTTTATAATGCGGTTAAAATTTCTTTCTAATTTGGATCCTCAAGTGTCAGAAATTCCGCAACTCGGGAAGCTTTCTTTCAAAGTAGATGATTTGTCCTTGATAGCAAGTGTATCAGCTTTTCCGATAATACAGGGTGAAAGGATTGCCATAAAAATCTATAAACCCCCGCAAAGGCTTGAGAACTTGCAACTGGATACTCAAAAAAGAGCATTGCTTAAGGATGCATTTAATGTTCCTGGAATTATTCTTGTAAGCGGTGCAAATCTAAGTGGAAAAACGCATTTTATATATTCGTTACTTTCTGAAGTCGGTGACAGTGCTAAAAATGTTATGACGATTGAATCTATAACCAAGTATGACTTACCAAATGTCAATCAGTGTGAGCTTAATGAAAATATAGGTTTTAACCTTGATAAGGCAATGAGATTTATAGAGTTCCAATCGCCGGATGTTATATACTTTGAAGGAATAGCAACACGCGAGGGTTTAGATTATTTCTCAAGTCTTGTGTTCAAGAATAAGGTTTTAATTACTGAGTTTTTGGCAAATAATTTTGATGACTTAAGAAAAAAACTTGCTTATCCGGAGTTTGCAATGTTTAAATCTCTGTTGAGTTGCCTTGTATTTATGCATAGTCAGGATAGTATTGAGATTTTTGATAAAGAAGCTTTAGAAAAATATTTGTAAGGAGAACATTATGACGCAACCGTTTCAAACACAGCAACAAATAAAAACAAGAATATCTGTAATTATATTTTTAAAAGGGAATGCAGCACCATTGGTTTTGTACGTTGATAATCCCAATGAGCTTTACGAAGAATGTCTGTCCTATTTAAAATTGCCAACTACGACGAAATTGATAGAAAAGGAAACAACAGGACCGATAAAGAAAGTAGCATTTATGGCAAATCAAATTTCAGGAGTTGCACTACAAGAAGAACAATATCTGCAATAATATCGGGTACATACTATTTAAGCGGTAAAAGAGTATTCAAATCTACATCCAGAGCAACAGCAATAGCTATGATTGTAGATAATGTCGGGTTTGCAATTTCTCTTTCTATTGTGCTGATTGTATCCAGTGATAAATCAGCAAGTTCGGCCAATTTTAGCTGAGATATTTTATTTCTTGCTCGTTCAATTCTGATGTTTTGAGCGAGTTTTTTATAGTACTGTTGCATATCCATAGTTTTATTTTATGCTATTGATTTATGAAATAACATATGCTATCACCCTAATAATGCAGAATATATCATGTGTTATTAGGGTTTGATACTAAAGAGGAAGTATTATGTTATGTTTAGATAAAAAGGGTTTTGCGTTGGCAGAAGTATTGATTACGCTTGTAATTATTGGAGTGATAGCGGTGCTGACAATTCCAAATTTGGTTGTAAAATATCAGAAACATATTTTAGAAACTCAATTAAAAAAAGTTTTTTCGGTAGTATCAGAGGGGGTTTCTTCGGCTATAGTTAAAAGTGGTGCGGTTTCCGACTGGCCATGGGATGATGTTGATGCATTAGAAAAAGAAGTATTATCTAGTAATTTCAAGTATGAAAAGGTTTACAAATTTCGTCAACCAGTAACAGAGAGCAAATATTTTTGCGATGCCAAGTATAATTACCAGTGGATTAATGGTTCTGGTATTACTTCCCCACTTCCGGGAGGTGCTCAAAGTCCGGTAGGAATTGAGTTTGAAGATGGGACGTGTGTGGTAATGGATAAAAGAGGATATGTGTTTTTTGATATAAATGGTTCAAAAGTTTTACCTAATCAGCTGGCAAGAGATTTATTTTTCTTGAAGATTGATGAAAAAAAAGGAGTGTTGACTAGCATGTCTACAGGTGAGAGCATGTGTCCTGACGTGATATCATCATATCCTGTATCGGGTCCACATCTGGGAACAAGTTGTATCTGGCGTATTATCAGAGATGGATGGAAAATTACATATGATTATGAAAATATAAAGAGAAAAAAATAAAATCTTTCAAATCTTTTGTTTTTGTGTCTTAATTAATACAAAGAGAGCACAAATAAGGAACTAGATAAATGCAAGCCAGAACAGCAGCCAGAGAATTAGCACTTATACTGTTTTCACAGTTTGATAGGGAAATTTCGCAATATAAAACAAAAGAGTTTGAAGATATAATTCTAAAATCGGTTAGAACGCTTACGAATAATGCAACAGAAGACCTGAAAGTTGCAGTTGGACACCTAATAGAGATGAAAGAATTTATAGATGATTATGAAGCTAATCATCAGACCAATCTTGAGCGTCCGTTAACGGTTTCAAACGTTCCTGTACCGTTGCCAATGACCTCCGATATGTCCGGAAGAATAGATGAGATGATAAATGTAGCCGAAAAGGCATTTGTGGCTCTGGAAATAGCTGAGATGACAACGCTTGAAGAGAAAAGTAATGTTAAGGATTTCACGCTCAAAATAGCGGAAGAATACAAAACTCATAATGCAGAAATAGACGGATATATAAAGGAATATGCGATTGGCTGGGATTTTTCCAGACTTGTAAAAATGGACAAAGATATATTAAGAATAGCAATAGCAGAGCTTTTATATCTCCAGGATACTCCGCATAAGGTTGTTATAGATGAGGCAATAGAGTTGGCGAAAAAATATTCAACCGAGGACAGTGCTTCATTTATCAATGGAATACTTGCCAAGATAGTAGAGCTAAAAAAGCAGTTGAACTAAAAAATTAGGGAAAAATGGTTTTTAACTTTTTCAAGAAAGATAAAGACGAAAACTCTCAGAATATCCAATCTGAACAAAAGGAGAAAAACGGGAGTTTTTGGGGAATATCAGTAGAGAGTTTGAAACGAGTAGTTTCAAATACTGCACAGTCATTGGTAAACAATGTTGTCAGCCAGATTGACGGTGCGGAAGAGATAGATGATTTTATCTTGGATGATATGGAAGACGCTTTGATTAAGGCTGATTTGGGTGTTGGAATAGCGTCTGATATAGTAGATACTTTAAGAAAACGAAATGAGCTAAAACCTTCAAAAGTAAGAGAGTATCTAAGAAATACTTTCAGTGAAATTCTGAATGCCGCAGGGAGTTCCGAGCTTTCTTATAAAAATGGGGAGTTGAACATATATTTTATAACAGGAGTGAACGGAGCGGGTAAAACGACATTGATAGGCAAGCTTGCGCATAAGTTTGCACAAGAAGGTAAGAAGGTCTTAATAGCGGCAGGTGATACATTTAGGGCGGCAGCTGAAGAACAGCTTAATATCTGGAGCGATAGGGCAAAGGCAGATATAGTAAGAAAAGACAAAGCTGATCCGGCCTCGGTGGTATTTGATGCAATACAAAAGGGAAAAAATGAGGGCTATGATATTTTATTGATTGATACCGCTGGAAGATTACAAAATAAATACAATTTGATGCAGGAGTTATCAAAAATAAAAGCCGTTATAGACAAGAATGCAGCACAGAATTTGAGAGAATGTATGCTGGTTTTAGACGCTAATACGGGACAAAACGGATTATCGCAGGCAAAAGTATTTGCAGAGGCGGTAAATTTGACGTCAGTAGCGTTAACAAAGCTTGACGGTTCAGCAAAGGGCGGAATAATAATCAGTATAGCAAAAGATATGAAACTTCCGGTAAAGTTAATAGGAGTGGGCGAGAAGCTGGAAGATTTGAGGGTTTTCAACGGGGCTGATTTCATAGAGGCGTTGTTTTAATTTTTTAACCCTTCGTTACAAAATTGTCAGAGTGCTATTGCATGGTAATATTTTTTGGATATAATTATAAGGTCAGAAAATTAAAATCCAATTTCGAACATGCGCTTTTGCTGAGTGTTCGGCTATGTTAGAAGGTAGTCGGAAATTCAGGTTTTGAGCATGTTTTTTTAAACCCAAAACAAGACAAACAAAAAAGACGTACATATTTACATTAAAAAAGGAAAAATAAATGTCAGAAGAAAAATTGAATGAAGCATTAGAAGTAGCAGAAACAGAAACAGTAGAGACTGTAGAAGTTGTTGCTGAAGCAAGTGAAAAACCGCAAAGACGCGGAAAGAAAAGAAGAATTGAAACAACAGAACCCGAAAAACCGGTATCGGAATGGGAAGAAAGAGTTGTTCAAATCAGCCGAGTAACAAAGGTAGTAAAAGGCGGAAAGAAATTAAGTTTCAGAGCAATAGTAATTGTAGGAAACAAAAAAGGACAAGTAGGAGTAGGATGTGCAAAGGCATCTGAAGTAATAGTTGCAATACAAAAGGCAATAGCAGACGGACGTAAAAATCTTATCATGGTACCGATATTCAAGACGACTATTCCTCACCCGATAACAGGAAGATCAGGGGCAGGCAGTGTAATGCTAAGACCGGCATCAGAAGGTACAGGGGTTATAGCAGGTGGAGCAGTTCGTTCAGTGCTTGAGCTTGCAGGTATAGAAAATATCTTGAGTAAATCACTCGGTTCAAAATCGCCGTTGAATGCAGCAAATGCAACAATGGAAGCACTTAAATCACTAAGAACGTTCAATGATGTAGCAAGACGTCGCGGAATAGCACTTAGAGATATGCTTAACTAGTCAGTAGGCTAATAGGAATACTAAACATCAGTGATGTTAAATAATAAAGGAAATAAAAAATGGCAAATCAAATAAAAATAAAACTTAAAAGAAGTCTTATCGGATCTACCGAAAAACAAATTAAAGTTGTAAAAGGACTTGGCTTGAGAAAAGTAAATCAAGTTGTTGAAAAATATGATACACCAATAATAATGGGTATGGTAAATAAAGTTTCACACCTTGTTGAAATTGTAAAATAGATAACAAAAATAAATCGAAAGGTAATAAAAATGACAGAAATGATAACATTAGAAGATTTAAGACCCGCAAAAGGCGCTACAAAGAAATCAAAAAGAGTAGGACGCGGACGTTCATCAGGACATGGAAAAACATCTTGTCGTGGTCATAACGGTGAAGGACAACGCTCAGGAAGCTCAGCAAAAAGAGGTTTTGAAGGCGGACAAATGCCCGGATACAGACAAATGCCTAAATTAAAAGGCTTTGAAGTGATAAACAAAATTGAAAGTGCACAAATAAACGTTTCAGATTTGGAAAAATTTGGAATGGAAAAAGTTTGCCTTGAATGTTTAAAAGAAGCAGGAAAAGTTCGCAATTCCGCTAAGGTATTGAGAGTTCTTGGAGATGGAGAACTTACAAAAGCAGTTAGTGTAAAAGCAGCACATTTTAGTGCATCAGCAAAAGAAAAAATTGAAAAAGCAGGCGGAAAGGCTGAATTAGTATAATGAAAAACAGTTACGCACAACCGACGCCTGACATAGTAGGAATGGTAAAAGCGTCGGGGTTAAAAGAAAAAGCGATATTCACCCTGATAGCGATAGCGGTGTTCAGATTTTTGGCACAGGTACCGTTATTTGGGATAGATAATGAAATTTTCTCACATATTGCAGCTGGAAATAATTTGATAGGTTTTATTGACTTATTTTCAGGCGGAGCATTGGGAAAAGTTTCGGTAATTGCGCTTGGTATAGGACCATATATCACAGCATCAATCGTAATGCAGTTGATGGCGGTGGTTGTGCCACAGTGGGAACAGATGCAAAAAGAAGAAGGAGAAGCAGGCAGACGTAAATTGTCTCAGTACAGCCGAATTCTTACAGTGTTTATAGCGTTGTTTCAGGGCGGAGTTTTTCTGTCGTTTTTAACGCATCAGGCACCTATGGCAATATTGCCTGGGGTAAACAAGGGATTATTCTTCTTTGGTTCAATGTTGATTCTCACAGCAGGCGCAGTATTTGTGATGTGGTTGTCTGAGCTTATCACAGAACGAGGAATAGGAAACGGTGGTTCGTTACTTATTTTTGCGGGTATTTTGGCAGGTATTCCTGTTTATGCTTCAAAAACCGGACAATTAATTGCAAACGACACTGGTATGCAGGCTAATCTTGTGCTTTTGCTTGCTATCTTTGCCGCAACAATGGTATTGATTGTTATTATGCAAGAAGCTATAAGAAAAGTTATTATCGTGAACCCGAAAAGACAGGTTGGTAATAAAGTTTATGGTGGAGTAAATACTCATATTCCGTTTAAACTTAATCCGGGTGGGGTTATGCCGATTATCTTTGCGGTTGCGATTTTATTTTTCCCTGCTACCGTGCTTCAGTTCTTAGGTCAAGCTTTTAGAGGTAAAGCATTGGAATCTGTGTTTGAGCATTTGACACAGGTGTTGAGTCCCACAGGGCTTACTTACTATGTAATATACTTCTTGCTGATTGTTCTGTTGACGTTTTTCTATGCGTCAATTATGCCAAATATGCAACCGAAAGACATTGCAAATAATCTTAAGAAGTACGGTTCTTCTATTCCCGGAGTTAAGCCAGGAAGACCTACAGCAGAAGCTTTGGATAAAATCTTATCTAAAACAACGTTTATAGGAGCAATGGCGTTGGGTGTTATTGCATTGATTCCTTCTTTGGCGAGTAAAATTACAAACATAACAACTTTCCAAGGTATAGGTGCAACGTCACTAATCATCATGGTTGGTGTTGCTTTAGATTTGATTAATCAGGTTAAAACACACTTATTGGCTAAACAATACGAAAGCTTTCTTAAAGAATAGAAGTTAAAAACTAAGTACAAAAGAGCCGCAAATAATATTTGCGGCTCTTTAAGTTTTTCAAGCTAAAACTAATCTTTTTTTGAGGAATTTAGCTTATTTCTTACCCATAATGCAGCTGGGAGAATTATAGCACCGGCGAGGGCACTTTTTGCTATTCCCATTTTTGATATTTTACCCGAGTTTACTACGTTAGCAAGCCCTTCTTTGCAGGTTGTTTTAATTTTTGAGCCTACAGATTTAATGCCGCCCCAAACTTTAGAGATACCTGATTTAACGCCGTCAATGGCTTTTTGGAATATGCCTTTTTTTGCGGCTGCTTCTTTTGCCGCTTTATCTTTAGCGATAGCTCTTTTTTGTATTATGTAAGCGGCACCTGCTCCAAGAACTGCACCTGTTGCAGCAACTTTTGCTGCTTTTTTGTAGGGTTGATAGTTTGTGTTGCCAGATATAGATTCTACTTTTGTCATAGCACATCCTTTCTCTTCCGTACACAAGTAATAACGAAGCAAATTAATATTTTTGACCACCGGAACTATTATATTGTAACAAATTTTAATAACTATCGCAATATATATTTGAGAAAAAGTTGCTTCATAATCTCCGCTTTATGGTAGAATAAAGCTACAGGAAGAAACGAGGAGGAGTTTAAAATGAAAAAAGAGCTACTGTTTATGGGACCTCCGGCAAGCGGAAAAGGAACCCAAACAAATAGATTATCCAAAGAAATGGGTTTGCCTCATATAGATACCGGCTCACTTTTGAGGGCTGCTATAAAAAATGAAACGGAATCAGGTTTGATTGCAAAGTCTTATATAGACAAAGGACAGTTAGTTCCACTTGAGATAGTTGCGAAAGTGATTAAAGAAAGATTGATGGAAGCAGATTGTCAAAAAGGATTTATACTTGACGGTTTTCCAAGGAGTCTTGAGCAGGCTGTAGCTTTAGATGAAATAAGAAAAGAGATAGATGCAAAATCAGATGTAGATTTTAAGGTAATAAATTTTGAAATTCCCGAAGGTATTCTATTGGAAAGGATTGTAAACAGGGTTTCTTGTCCTAAGTGCGGGGAGATTTATAACAAGAAGTTTACGCCTCCAAAACAAGATGGTATATGTGATAAATGTGGAGCAGAACTTACTCAACGAAAAGATGATACAGAGGAGGTTGCAAAATCTCGTTTTGAAACATATCATAGGGAAACAGAACCTCTGGTTAAATTTTATAATGAAAGGAAAGAGTTAATTGCGCTTGATGCTGAAGGTTCAAGTGATGAAATTTATCAAAGAATTAAGGAAATAGTCTAATGATTACTAAAAAATCAAGAGAAGAAATAAAATTGATGAAAATAGCCGGGGATATAGTAGCTCAGGTTCATAGAGCGATGAAAGATGCTGTGAAGCCCGGTGTATCAACAAAAGAATTAGATGAAATAGCCTATGAAATAATAAAGTCAAACAAGGCTGTTCCGACGTTTTTGGGTTATAGGGGGTTTCCGGCATCAATTTGTGCATCAATAAACGACGAAGTTGTTCATGGAATACCTTCAGACAAGAGGATATTGAAAGAAGGTGACATTATAGCTGTAGACGTTGGTGCAACATTTCATGGCTTGGTTGGAGATAGTGCCTGGACATATGCAGTAGGGGAAATATCAGAAGATAATAAAAGGCTTATGGAGGGGACAGAAAAAGCACTTATGGCGGCAATCGAGAAAATGGTTGCGGGAAATACCTTAAACGATGTTGGTGGAGCGGTTGAAGATGTAGCGAAAGAATATCGTTTGGGTATTGTTCGTCAATATGGCGGGCATGGTGTCGGAAGAAATATGCATGAAGAACCTTTTGTATTCAATTACAGAGCCGGAGATACAACGATACTAAAACCGGGTATGACAATAGCAATCGAGCCTATGCTTAATTTGGGTTGTGATGATGTTTATGAACATGCTGATGGTTGGACGGTTTCTACTCTTGATAAGTGTGCTTCTGCACATTTCGAGCATACAATTTTGGTAACTGAAGCAGAGCCTGTTATATTAACAAAACTTGCGCAAAAATAAGAAACGAAGTAAAATTCCGATATGGATTTTATTGGTGGAGGAAAAATGAAAAAAACATTGAATATAATACTAGGTGTTATAGCTATTATGGGGATGATTGCAGGTGCAGCTAATTCTGCTGTTATTCCGCAAAAGGCTTATCAGGCAAACGTTCAGTCCAAACGGTTGATAAAAGGAACAACATTGAGATTGCAGTTGTTAGATCCTGCCTCGACGGTGGATTCTTCACAAGGGGACATGTTTCAAGGAATGCTTGTAGAAGACAAGGTTGAGGATGGAGTTATGATTTTGCCTAAGGGAACTATTTTCCGAGGAACTGTGGATAAAGTTGTTCCTAGCAAGAGAGTTTCCAGAGGTGCGGTTTTGTATTTAAGTCTTGACCATGTTGTTACTCCGACCGGAAGGCAGGTTCCAATCCAAACGGGATTGATGAGTAATGGAATTGTTCTGACTACAGATGGAGGAATCAAGGCCGGCGGTAATTATGGCTATGCATTGCAGCAAAATTGGGAAACAGCTACTAATATTATGGGAAATTGTATAGATTGGGGAATAGATGTAGGAGACAAGACCCTTTGGGGTTGGCCAAAATATATTACAATTCCTGTTGGCGGAGCAGTAGGCGTAGCAAGCGGTGTAGTTTATTTTATTGGTGATGCCGTTGTCGATTTATTCAAAAAAGGTGGAGAGGTGACATTCCATCAAGGTTCTGTAATTGATTTTATTTTAACTGATTCAGTAGATATTCCGGTGCATTAGTATGTTTTATTTGACCAGACACAAGACAGAGAAAAGAATAGCTTCGATTTTAAGAAAAAACGGTTGGACGTTTGCTTCAGCTGAATCTTGCACGGGCGGGTTGGTAAGCTCTCGGATGACTGATCTTTCGGGAAGTTCGGAGTTTGTTAGCATAAATTTTGTAACATATTCCAATGAAGCAAAAGTTAAATATTTAGGCGTAGCTGAAAAAACATTGGAGCAATATGGAGCAGTAAGTTCGCAAACTGCCAATGAGATGGTTTGTGGACTTATGCTTAATACTCTTTGTGATGTGGCTATAGCAACAACAGGAATTGCAGGACCCACAGGTGGTAGTGACGAAAAACCGATTGGAACTATTTATGTTGCAGTCAAAATTAAAGATAAAACTTTTGTGGAGAGATTTAACTTAAATCCTAAGTATTCAAGAATAAGAATGAAACGAAAATTTGCTAAACAAGCACTGGAATTTTTGTTAGAACAGTTGTGCAAAGTATAATTTATCACGTAATTAACTTTTTTAAAAGATTGGAACGGAGGTCTTGTGAATACAATAAAAGCAATTAATAAATCTTTTCTTATTGTATGGAAAAATTTAATTTTTATCCAGCCGTTTATATTGTTTTTGCTGATTTTTACCCTTTTTGCAGGTGGTGTGTATGGAACAATGCGTAACGGTTTGGCATTTATAATATTCAGTTCTTCTTTAATGTTGCTTATTGCGGCATTCATTGCCGGTTGGTTTTATATGGCAAAGAAAACTATAGCTTATGAACTTTACGATATGCAAGATGATGAGGATGAAAAGGTTATAAAGTCTTTCTCGTTAATAAAGCATTTTTTCCCCGGGGTGGGAAAGTATTTCCTTCCTGTTGTAGGTCTGGGGATTTTGTATGTGGCATTTGTTGTTTTGGTAATGTTTTTGGGGTATAAGTTCGGTTTAAAGTATATAGGTGCAGCTGATATAGATTTTATGAAGCTTAATGAGGCCTCTGCTTCCTCACAGGAAATGCAAGCGTATTTTGCAACGTTGCCGGCAGATAAGGCTTTTTCGATTGTAAAATGGGTGTCTTATATGTTTGTAATTGCCACAGGTGTTCAATTTCTGACAATGTGGTGGTTTCCTGCATTGTTTTATAACACTAAAAACCCGCTTAAAGCGTTGGGGCTTGGGTTTGTGTTTCTGTTCAGAAAGTTTGGTGCTTCCATTGGTATAACTTTTTTTCTAATTGTATTTAATTTCTTTATATCTCTTTTTACGTCGGTATTTGGAAAAAATGTGATAGCATCACTTGTTAGTTTTCTGATGTTTGTATTTTACGCAGCATATTATGTTGTGTTAATATTCTTGTATTATGGACAGAACTCGGAACACTCGGCAAAAGATTATATCAATAGCGGGGACGACAGCGACGGGCAAAAGCTTGCTGGCGGTCAGACTGGCGAGTAAAATTAATGCAGAAATTATTTCGGCAGATTCAAGACAAGTATATCGCGGATTTGATATTGCAACCGCAAAGATAACTACGGAAGAAATGGGTGGAATAAAACACTATTTGATTGATGTTTTGGAGCCTGAGCAAGAGTTTTCTGCAGGGATTTTTGTTGAGATGGCTAAATCAGCTATCAAAAAGATTAACCAAAAGGGTAAAATTCCTATTATCGTTGGAGGGACGGGGTTGTATCTGAAGATGCTATTAGATGGAATTGATATGCCTAAAAGCCAACCAGATAAAGATTTAAGGCTAGAATTGGAAACCATATTAAATACAAAAGGGTTAAGTGAATTATACAAAATATTGGTTTCCTTAGATGCGGAGTTTGCTCAAAAGATACACCCAAATGACAAGTATAAAATTATGCGCTCAATTGAGATTTTAAAGCATTCGAATAAAAAAATGGAGCAATCAAGAGGACAAAAACAAAGTGAGTTTGATGTTCTAAAAGTTGCTTTGGGCGCGACTAATAGGGATTTTATTTATAACAGAATTAATAAAAGAGTTGATTATATGATTGAGCAGGGTTTGGAAGCTGAGGCTTGTAAAATATACGAAAAAAATCCTACGCTGAAGTCATTTGCTTCAACAATCGGTTATCAGGAATTTATTCCTTATTTTGAGGGACTTTGTTCCTTGCAAGACGTTATTGTGAAGATTAAACAGAATACAAGAAGATACGCTAAAAGGCAACTCACTTGGTTTAAAGCTCAAAATGACATAAACTGGTTTAATATCGACGAGGTCAGTTTGGAAGAAATTGAGCTTAGTGTTCTAGGATTATGCAAATCTTTTGGTATTGAGTTTTAGACTTTTTCTGATTTTTCATTAATGGAAACTGCCATTAATGCAGCAATCAGCAGCAGAACGCCTCCGATAAGGAAAGAATATTCCCAATGATGATTGATTAAGCCCCCGCCCAAATCGATAGTACATTTATTGATAAACCATGCCATTAAAGTACAAACAAGAACCTGCGGCCCAGCAATAAAGATATTGAAAATTCCCATAATAGAGCCTTCTGAACCAGATTTTATATGCTCCGAAAGCATAGCAAAAGGTAATGCTAAAATACTTGCCCAGCCTATGCCAGCTATTGCTATAAAGATTAAAACTTCAGTTTTGTCAGTGGTTGCCGCCAGTCCAAAAAACGTTAATGCCATAACTACAAGTGTTGTAATATGAACTTTTTTGTTACCGAAATGTGAAGATAGTATCCCGATTGGAATAGATACAAGGAAGCAAATAAGATTGAATATTGCAAAACCTACTGAGGAGTAATTTGTTGCGTCTATTGTTGCTTGTGCGTATTGAAGTTTTTCCGGAGTATTCATTGTAGTGGTGTCAGGTACACCAAAAACGTTATGTACCGCAAATTGGGTAAAGAATATCAGTAAACTCATAACTCCCAGCCATGTAAAGAATTGCATTGCACAAATTTTAAATACATCGGGAGAAGCTTTAAAAAATTCTTTTAAATTGTCAATAAACTTAAAGCCCTTATTTTCAGATTGAGAAGAAATCTGCACATTTGCAGGTTGGACTTTTCTCTCTTGTGTCGTGATGCAAGTCCAAATCATGGCTAATGAAAACGCAAGAGCAGCCATGATAAATTGTGCTTTAATAGACATTTGATATCCAAAAGCCCAGTTTAGAAAAGGAGCAGTTCCTGCAGCAATTACCGAGCCGAGCCCGATAGCAAAACTTAAATAAGAGTTTGCAATTGCGTGCTGTTCAGAAGGTACATTATCAGGCACAAGGGCTCTATATGGACCTTGTGCTGCATTTACACAAGCATCAATAACCCATATCATAATTGCAGCTATAAACAAACCTGTCCAACTTGGTAGATTGATTTTTAAAAGATTTGAGAGATTTAGCGCTATTTCACCACTTTGAGGAAACAGCCATAATGCAACAGAAGCAAGTAAAGCACCTGCCAGAAGATATGGTCTTCTTCTGCCAAAAATAGTTTCGGTGCTATCAGACAATGCGCCTATTATTGGTTGCACTACCATACCCGTTACAGGTCCTGCCAGCCAAATTAAGCCAAATAAAAGCGGTGATGCGCCCAAACCTTCAGTTACCGGTCCGGAAAGTATTATCCTCATCTGCCACGCAAACTGAAGTCCAAAAAAACCAAGACATAGGTTAAGCAATTGTGCTGTGGTAAACTTTTTCATTTTTTGTTGGTCTTCCATTTATTATCTCCAAAATCTTTATCTTATTTTATCACAAACTGTAGTATAATGAAATTATGTTAAACGGGAAAAAGATAGTTGTGATTATGCCGGCGTATAACGCCGAAAAAACTCTTGAACAAACGTATTCTGAGATATGTTTTTCTATGGTTGATGAGGTTATTCTTGCCGATGATTATTCGTACGACAAAACAAAGGATATAGCAAAAAACCTTAATATAACTACAATTCAACATTCTTCAAATAAAGGATATGGTGCAAACCAAAAGTCATGCTATAAAGCTGCGTTGCAAAGCGGAGCAGATATAGTGATAATGCTTCATCCGGATTATCAATATACACCTAAACTTGTTCCGGCGATAGCGTCTATGATGGCATATGAGCAGTATGATGCGGTAATTGCATCTCGTATGCTTTCTAATTCCGCGCTGCGAGGTGGCATGCCATTATATAAATTTGTTGCAAATAAATTTCTTACTGCTTTTGAGAATTTATTACTTGGAGAAAAACTTTCAGAATACCATACGGGGTTTCGAGGGTTTACTCGTAAGGTCTTGGAAACGCTTCCACTTGAGGAGTGTGATAATGATTTCATTTTTGATAATGAAATGCTTGCATTAATTTTCTATTATAAGTTTAAAGTAGGTGAAATTTCTTGTCCTACTAAGTATTTTCCCGAGGCGTCCTCAATAAATCTTGTGCGCAGTATAAAGTATGGCTTGGGTGTTTTGAGAGTCAGTGTTTTGTATGCGTTTGCAAAGCTCGGCTTTTATAAGTCTAAAATATTTAAAAAGGAAGCAAAAAAATTAAATCTGAGCGAAAAACTTGATTATTATTACAAACATAATTCCTAGATAATGAGTTCTCCGTCTTTTATTTTCAGGATATCTACTTTTTCAAGATAACTTTCTTTAAACTGTAAAGTATCTACCGATGTGATAATTGTTTGGGTTTCTGTCCCTATTGCATCAAGCAGATAACCTTGCCTTATATCATCTAGTTCGGCAAGAACATCATCGAGAAGTAAGATTGGTTTTTCATTAATTTTGGCTTCAATCAAAACGAGTTCAGCCAATTTGAGCGAAAGAACAATTGTGCGCTGTTGACCTTGAGAGGCAAATTTTTTTGCCTCTATGTCGTTTATGTAGAAAGAAATATCATCTCGGTGTGGTCCTACAAGTGAAGTTGCCCGAATTATTTCTTCCTGTTTTCGTTCTTCGAGTTTTGTTTCGAAAAGTTTGGAAATTTCTTCTGTAGTCGGAATTTTATCATTTATGATGTCGAAATCTCCAAGAACTTTTGAATTATACTTAATAGTCAAAAGTTCTTGCTCGGCTATTTCAGCATGTTTTACCTGCGCAAGTTCGGTTAACTCTTTTAAGAGCTTTAGCCTTAGATATGTAATATTGCTGCCTGCAATTGCAAGTTGGAGATTTAAAATGTTGAGAAGTTCCGTATTTGCGGACAAATTGCCTTTTATTTCCTTTAAGAAGTTATTTTTTTGAGTTTTAATTTTATTATATTTTATAAGCCTATCAACATATGTCGGGTAGATTTGAGAGATTACAATATCTAGCCATAATCGTCTATCTTCGGGGGTGCCTCTGAGCAAAAGGAGGTCAGAAACACTAAAGCTTACTACGCTTAAGTGTTGGATGAATTCTGAAGCCTTTGTTTTCTTCACCCCGTTAACTTTTAATGTTTTGCGTTTTGGAGGATTAATGATAACATTCAGTTCAAAATTGTTTGTGTTCTTTTTAAGTTCAGCACTAATACAAGAAAAATCTTCTCCCCACATGATAAGCTCATTATCAGTTTGAGTCCGATGCGAAGTTAGGGAAGATAAGTACTGAACAGCCTCAAGCAGGTTCGTTTTTCCTTGAGCATTTTTCCCTGTGATTAAAGTTATATTGGACTTAAAGTCTACATTTAAGTCTTTATAGTTGCGGTAGTTCTTTAGCTCTAATCTCTCTAAAAACACATTATCCTCCAACATTAGTATAGCAGAAGGAAAAAATAAACTTTATTTTTTAACAATACTTTGCCAAATTTTTTCTAAATCATTCAAAAACGTGGGTGGTTCTTTTTGGGGCTTTTTACACATTGATTTTAATACAGGTAAAGAATGCCTGTATCTAAAAGCAAGCCCTGCAGCAGCTATACCTAATGTAAATTTTATTACGCTAAAAATATTACTTTTAAGATTGGGATGGTTTTCGGATATAATAGCAAGTCTACTTCTATTCATAGACTTCAATATCTGCCGATATTGGTTTTCCCCAAGTAGAAGTTCGTCGTGCAAAGAATATTGATAAATCGCAGCAGGCGGAACCACTGCACGACTTATGGGTTTTGCAAGTTTCATATGAGGGTTTATTTGTTGCGCATTATCTACTGAGCTCACACCGACCTCCTATAATTTTATTAAAACAAAATTTTCGAAAAATTGCCTAAAATCACTCATGTGGATGTAATTTGTTACAAAACAAAAAGGCGCAGCCTTAAAACTTAAGGCTGCGCCTTTTATCAATTTTATTCTTTTGTTTAATTCATTGGGTTTTCCAAAATAATTGTTTGGTTGCGATTTGGTCCTACAGAAATTATTTTGATTTTTACACCAATTAGTTCTTCTAAACGAGCAAAATACTTTTTTGCATTTTGTGGAAGTTCATCATAACTTTGGCAATTAGAGATATCAGATTTCCATCCGGCATGTGTTTCATAAACAGGCTCAAGATATTTATGAGTATTTACATTTGTAGGATAATATCTGTAAATCTTTCCGTCACGTTTGTCTTTATATGCCGTACATATTTTTATTTCATCAAAAGTGTCAAAAACATCCGCTTTTGTAAGTGCAATTCCGCTAAGTCCGCTTACAAGTGCTGCATATTTTGCAATGACGGCATCAAACCAACCGCATCTTCTCGCTCTGCCTGTTGTGACCCCAAATTCCGCGCCGATAGTTTGAATTTTTTTGCCTGTTTCATCTTCAAGCTCACTTATAAAAGGACCTTCTCCAACCCTGGTTACGTATGCTTTCATTACTCCAATTGCTTCATCTATGGCTTTTGCGCCTACTCCTGAACCGGTAGCTGCTCCACCTGCAATTGGATTGGAACTTGTTACAAAGGGATATGTTCCCCAATCAATGTCAAGCATTACGCCTTGTGCCCCTTCAAATAGAATTTTTTTGCCTGTTTTTAGTGCCTCAGACAATACTTCTTGCCAATCCCAAAATACATACGGACAAAAAATTTCGGCATATTCTTCACACAAATTAAGGACTTCTTCTTTTGAATACTCTCTCAATCCGTATACCTCTTTTAGAATTTTATTCTTTAATGGAAGAATATTATCAAGTTTTGAGTTTAAGGCTTCTTCATCATATAAATCTTCGACTTTCAATCCGTACCTGCCTACTTTATCAGCGTATGTAGGACCGATACCTTTTTTTGTTGTTCCTATTTTGGTCTTAGCTGTTTTATCTTCGCTGATTCCATCTATATCTATATGCCAAGGCATAGTAATTGAAGCAAGCGGGTGAATTCTCAATCCCTCAAGATTTGTTCCTTCAGTTTTTAGCTGGTCAATTTCTTTTTTAAGCTCTGTCGGATAAATTACCGTTCCTGCAGAAATAATGCAAAGCTTATTTTTGTACAAGACGCCGGAAGGAATAAGGTGAAATTTATATGTTTTCCCTTCAGCAACAACAGTATGTCCCGCATTACATCCGCCTTGGTATCGTATAATTATATCTGCGTCTGTTGCCAGAAGATCTGTGATCTTTGCCTTTCCTTCATCTCCCCACTGCGCACCAACAACAACTGTATTTCCCACGATTAATCCTCTTTTGTTCCAATTTACAATTATATTATAAAACAAAAAAGAACACTTTTAATGTGTTCTTTTTTGTTTATTAAGCTATGTGTAAACTTAAACTTGCGCTGTTTTCTTTTGAGGAGTAGCTCCAGGAATGGTTTGCCAGTTAGCAGCCATAATTTTCTTGAAAGATTTTAATGCTGTGTCTTCAAGCTCTCCAAGTTCTTCCGCATTCATAATCAATTCTCTGAGCGGAAGAAGTGCTCTTTGGTCTCTCAAAACGCCCAGTGCAGCAGCAGCCCCTGCTCTAACCAGATCGTTTTCCTCTTTGTTTTGCATAACTTCAATCAAAGCAGGAACAGCTTTTGTATCGTTGAGTTTGCCCAATGAAGTTACTGCATAAATTCTTACGTTAACCCATTCATCTTTGAGCATGTGAATAATTTTTTCAACTGCTTTCGGATTACCAATTTCACCCAGAGCACGAGTTGCATCGCAACGAACATTAACTTTTTCGTGGTCTAATGATTCAATCAAGGCATCAGTAGCAACATCACCAATTTCAATAAGCGCATCAGTTGCAGTAATGCATACTTGAGGATTTTCGTCGTTAAGGGCTTCTACAAGCGGTTCAACAACAATTTTTCCACCCAAACGACCCAACGCACGAGCTGCACGAACACGAACATCAACGTTGCGATCTTCTCTCAGTGATTCAATAAGAGGAATGGTAGCTGTATTGTCACCAAGTTCACCCAATGCACGAGCTGCATACAGGCGAACAGAACCGTTTTTGTCGTTCTTTAGAACATCAATCAAAGGGTCAACAGCAGCAGAGTCACCCATTTCGCCGAGTACTCGCGCTGCATTGTATCTAACTTTTTCAGAATTACTTGTTTGCAAATCGATGAGTAATTCATCAAATGATTTTTTTACTTGTTTTTTCTTTGAATTCACACTAATTGTCATGTCTTTCCTCCGACATTTGCTTCCCACACAGATGTTTATATAAAAACAATCTTTTGGAAAATATTGACTATCACACTTTTAAATTTAACAAATTGTTTACAATTATATTTTTTTCTTGCTGCAAAGAAGTTTTAACCTCTTTTATATTCCTTTACTCATCCCGATTAAGGGTATTTGTAACACTTATTTACCTTGGTTCTTATATAATAACATATTTTTTAACTCAATGTGTCATTTATTTGTATTATGTAGCATGTTGTTTTTTTATATCTTCTAAACAATAGTATTGGGAGGCATATTTGTTGTTAATATTTCTTTACTATATTTCTTTTTAAAATAAAAACATTTTTAATTATTATATATCAAATAAATTTTTCTATTTCATTAAGTAATTCTGTATAGCGGGGCTTGTTATGCAGATAATTATAGCCAAGCAAGACTTCTAATGCCGTTGCATGCCTGTGTAAAGCTTGATTGGCACGTCTAAAAGAGGTTGTTGGAAGATTTTTTGCTCTTCTGCTAATTTCTTTTTCTTCCGAGCTAAGGATTTCTTCCAGTTTTTCGAGGACTTCTGTTTGGAATTCAGCTTTTACATATTTTGTTGTCAATTCATGCATTTTCTTGCCGTTGGAGGTCTTTTTGATGACCTTTTCTCTTATAAATACTTCGTAGACAGCATCTCCAAGGTGTGCGTATGCTCTGAGGTGATATTGCTCCATGCTTTAGAAATCCTTTTATTTCAATATCTTTATTGTATTATTTTATTATGATGAAAGTTTTGTCAAGAATGAGCTTAGGTGAATTGGAAGAGTTTTGTCTTTCTATCGGACAAAGCAAGTTTCGTGCGCGTCAAATTTATAACTGGATTTACCTTAAGTCGGTAAAGTCTATAGATGATATGACCGATTTGTCCAAGCGATTTCGAGAGGAACTTAAGGAATTGGCTGTTGTTTCAGATATTAAGGTTGTGAAAAAGCAGGTGAGTTCTGATGGTACTGTTAAGTTTCTTTTGGAATATTCTGATGCCCAGAGAGTTGAAACGGTTCTAATGCGTTTTGATAATCGTGCTAATCTTACGGCTTGCGTGTCTTCTCAGGTGGGGTGCGCTATGGGATGTGCTTTTTGTGCAACGGGAAAAAGAGGTTTCATAAGAAACCTGACGCCATACGAAATTACAGAGCAGGTACTTGCTATTCAGATGGAAACCGGGCTTAAGGTTACTAATATTGTGTTTATGGGGCAAGGAGAGCCACTATTAAACCTATACAATGTTTTGGCAGCGATGAAGATATTTAATGAATCTTTTCAGATTGGTGTTAGGCGAATGACTGTTTCTACTTGCGGAATAGTCCCTCAGATTAATAAGCTTGCGCAACTTAATATGCAATCTACGTTGGCAATTTCTTTGCATGCGCCAAAAAGTGAAATTCGTCAAAAGATTATGCCTGTAGAGAAAAAATATAATCTTGAATTACTTAAAAAATCTTTGATTGATTATACCAAAATGACAGGTAGACGTGTTACCATAGAGTATGTTCTTATCGGCGGAGTGAATGATTCTGCTGTTTGTGCTAAGGATTTAGCCTATTATTTAAGTGATTTAAATTGCAATATTAACCTGATAGTTTACAATCCTGTAGAGGGTGACGAGTTTAAGCGTCCTAAAAAAGATGATATTTATAAGTTCAAATATTTGTTGGAAGTTGCGGGTAAAAAAGTTACTATAAGGCTTGAAAGAGGGTTGGACATTGATGCCGCATGCGGTCAACTTAGCGGTAAGGTTTAACTATTAAGTATTGTAACAATATATATGATTTATGAAATAAGAATATACTTAATGTTTTTATTATTCATGTAAGTGTATAAAGGTAGATTTTATGATAGATGGTATCAGTTCAAATAATTTGTACGCAAACTCTGCTGAATCGAGAGTTATGCAAAGAAGATTGGAACAGTGGGGTATTGATATTGATGCAATGTCATTAATGTTTTTGACTTCAAGAGGTAACCAAGAATCTGTTATAAATAGAATTGGTTTAGAGTTAGGTATTAACGAAACTCCATCTGAATCAAATTTAAGTTTTGATAGATATATTACAGCAGAAAATGACCAAAATAACTATCTTTTCCAAGGAGAAGACGGAAACCTTTATAATTTGAATTTTACAGAAGGAACTTATTCTGAGATATCTGTTAATGATTTTGCTGAAGAAAACGGATTAATAGAAGATGGTGATAAATTCTATGATGTTGTAGATTTTGGTCAAAACAAAGCTGAGTTTACGGATTATGCATTCCAAGGTACAGGTGATGGAAAACTTGATAAGGCTGAAGTCGCAATCGGCGGTGGAACTTGGGGTAGCGTAAAATGGGTAAGACAAGAAGTCGACCAAACATTGTGGGGTTCAGGAGAATCCAGTGGTAACTCGGTAATATCTAATCTTGCATTTTCAAATATTATTAAACATAAAGATCAGTGGTTAAATGCTACTGACGAAGAAGAGTTAGAAAAGGCTGAATCAGAAGAAGAGTATTGGGAAATGATTGCGGAAAAAGCCGTTGAGGCTATGGATGAAACTGGAAAGGCTGAGTACTAACATTAGGTGGCTGTAATATCTCAGCACGCAAAAAGAAGGCTTAACAGCCTTCTTTTACTATTACCCATTTTTCAAGAATACTCTCTTCTATATCATCGACAAATCTTGAGGGTTTAGAAAGTACCATTGAGGTCGAGTAATCGAACATATCAATTGGATATGTTATAAACAGATTGTTCTTTGCTCTCGTGGTAGCTACATACATTAGACGAAGTTCTTCATCCATTTCATCTTCTGAGTTAAACGAAAATACACTTGGAAAACGTCCGTCTACAGCACCTACGATGAAAACCGAGTCCCATTCCAACCCTTTTGCAGAGTGAATGGTTGAGATTGTCAGATATTCATCTTTTCTTGCTCCTTCGTCCACATCAAGAATACTTTTATCCGGTGGTTCAAGAGCCAAATCGCTTAGAAAATTTTCGAGATTTGAATATTGATTTGCTAAGTATTCAAAATGTTCTAAATCTTTTTCTCGTTTTGTGTAATCGTCATATTTATCTTTTAATATTGGTTCATAGTATTTTAGCACTTGTGAAACCAAATCAACCAGAGAAAGGTTTTGTTCTCTTAAATTTGAAAGGGTTTCAAATAATGTTTTCAAGTTGCTTGAATTTTTAACCGGTAAAAGTTTTAAATCTACTTGGTTTTGGTCTTTCAATAAGGGTAGAAGCTTGTTAACCGTTTGGTTTCCGACCCCTTTTAGTAGTAGAAGAATTCTGCTTAAGCTTATAATGTCATTTGGATTAAGAATTACTCTAAGATAGGCTATAATATCTTTTATGTGTGCGGTTTCTATGAATTTTAATCCGCCAAATTTTTTGAAAGGAATGCTTCTTTTGTTCAATTCCATTTCTAAGCTGTAGGTCATTCTTGCGCTGCGAGCAAGTACACAAATTTCATCCAAGGATATATTTTCATCCATAAGTTCTAAAATCTTTTGACAGATAAATTCTGCTTCTGTTTGTGAATCTGAGGCAGAAATTAAAGCAGGTTTTTCTTCTCTTACAATATTTGAGTATAGTGTTTTTGCATATTTTTCTTTGGCTTTTTCAAGTATTTTGTTGGTTAGGTTTAGAATATTTTGAGAACTTCTGTAATTTTGTTCAAGTTTAATTATTTCCGTATTGGGAAATATTTGTGGAAAATTTAATATATTCTTAAAATTAGCACCTCGAAAAGAATAAATACTTTGTGAATCATCTCCCACTGCCATTACATTGTTATGAGCATAAGAAAGCAGCTTGACTATGTCTGCTTGCAGAGTGTTTGTGTCTTGATATTCATCAATCATAATGTATTTATATTGATTAGAAATTTTGTTTCGAAGATTTTCATTTGATTCCAGTAGAACTTTTAGGTATAAGAGCAAATCATCATAGTCAAGAAGTGAATTTTCTCTTTTATAGTTTATGTAAGCTTTATGAATTTCTATTATTTTTTCACTGCAGTGTTCAAATTGTCTAAATTCACTAGATATAACTTCTTTTGCAGATAGGTTTTTGTTTATTGTTTTAGAGTAAATATCTAAGATGGTACCTTTACGGGGAAATCTTTTTTCTTTTTTGGGGACCAGAAGGCCTGCTAAGTGGTTTATGACATCTTCGGCATCGGCTTTGTCCATTATGGTGAAGTTGTTTTTTAGTTCCAAAAAATTTGAATATTTACGAAGAAGATAGTTGGCAAAAGAGTGAAAAGTTCCGCCTGCAACTTTTTCACATCGGTTGTCAAGAACGGTTGACGCACGATTAAGCATTTCAGCAGCAGCTTTTTTGGTGAAGGTTAAAAGTAGAATATTTTCCGGTGCTACTCCATCTTCAATTAACCTTGCAACTCTGTAGGTAAGAGTTTTGGTTTT
Source organism: Candidatus Gastranaerophilales bacterium (assembly GCA_944325625.1). Taxonomy (GTDB): domain Bacteria; phylum Cyanobacteriota; class Vampirovibrionia; order Gastranaerophilales; family Gastranaerophilaceae; genus RGIG2134. The sequence continues at coordinate 38,681 of CALVAP010000001.1, forward strand.
CCCTGAACCTGCTCCTGCTATTACCAAAACAGCTCCGTCTTTTTTCTTTACTGCCCTGAGTTGATTTTCGTTGAGTTCCTTCTCGTAATCAACACTGTATTGGGTGATTTTTGTGGTTTGTTTTTTGAGAATGTATTTTTTGGGCTCAATTTTTGCCAACTTAATTTCACTAACTTCATTCATACAAAAATTATAGCATAATCGGTGTTTTAGTTGGAGTTGTTATTGTTTGTTGGTGTTCATAGTTTAGAACTTTTAACAAAAAGTAACAGTTTATTTGTGAATAAGTCGAAAATTATGGTATAATCGGCGTGGAAGTTAAGGCAGAAAAGAGAAAGAGCTTTGAAAAAAAAATTATCTCTCGCTTTTATATGGCATATGCATCAGCCTGTTTACCAAGAATCAAGAAATGATTATTTTTTGATGCCATGGGTTCGGTTGCACGCTGTTAAAGATTATCTCGGAATGCTCAAAATAATGGATGGATACGAAAAATTAAAACTTAATTTTTCGATTGTCCCTATTTTGCTTACAGCTTTGGATAACTATGGCAACAAGGGGTTTCATGATTTACATTCAAAATTGACGGTCACCCCCGTTGAGGAGTTAAGTGATGAGGATAAGTTTTTTATCATAAACAACTTTTTTGATGCTAATTATCCCAACATGATTCTTCCAAATATAAGATATGCAGATTTGTATAAAAAACGCTATTCTTCTGATGAAATAACTATTAACGATTTTTCAGATGAAGAGTATTCTGATATTATGGCGTGGTTTAACCTTGTCTGGCTTGGTCGGCATTGGCAGAAAAATCATCCTGTAATAAAAGATTTATTTAATAAATCCGGACATTATACTCTCGAAGATAGGGTAAAAATTATTGATATTCATAGAGAAATAATTAGAGAAATAATTCCAGCCTACAAACAGTATCAGGAAGATAATCGTATAGAAATACTTGCAAATCCTTATTTCCACCCTGTTATCCCAATCCTTTTGGATAAAAAATATACAGGAGAGTTGATGAAGGAAGATGCGGAAAGACAGATTGAGCAAGGGGTTGAGAAATACAAGAGTGTTTTTGGTAGAGAACCGCGGGGAATATGGCCTTCGGAGCAGTGTATAAGTCCTAAATCTTTAGAGCTGTTTGCCCAAATGGGCTTTAAATGGACTGTTGCAGATGAAGGTATTCTTGCTAAATCCATCAACAAAGAGTTTGTGAGAGATTTTGCAGGATACATGGAAGATCCATACGACCTTACAGCTGTTTATGAGTATGAGGGAAAGAATAAAAAACCTATTTCTATAATATTTCGAGATAGTGTTATTCCAAGTTTAATAAACTTTGAGTATTCTCAGCACAATTCGGTTGAAGCGGCTAATGACCTTTATGACAGGATTAAAACAGTTCAATCCAAGTTGAAACAGTCCCCTGACAAAAACAAACTCCTTACCATAGCTTTGGACGGTGAAAATTGTTGGGAATGTTATCCGGATGATGGCGAAATTTTTATCAAAACTCTTTATGAATTAATTGAAAATGACAAAACATTAGAAACAGTTTTAGTGTCGGATTATTTGGACAAAGTTTCCGGTAAGAAGGAGTTGAAAACCATACAAACAGGGTCTTGGATTAATCGTAATTTAAAGTTATGGATTGATGAACCCACAAAAGATTTGGCATGGCAGTATTTAATTAAAACTCGTCAGGATCTTATAGCTTTTTCGCAAGAATGTACCAATCAAGAGGTCATAGAGAATGCTTGGGAAGAATTGTATGTGGCGCAAGGTAGTGACTGGTTTTGGTGGTTTGGGGAACCCAACGATTCAGGTCAGGACGAAATTTTTGACTATCTTTTCAGAATTCATCTTATAAATATCTACAATCTGTTTGATAAGCCAGTACCGGATTATCTTAATGTTCCGTTGAATGTTTATATGGGCAAGCCCCTTCGGAGTCCAAAATCTAATATAACACCGATTATAAACGGTATAGTCATGAAAAAAGATAATTGGAAACATGCCGGTTGCATAGAGATTCCTGATGGACCTATTTTGCAGAAGAATAAACCTTTTGATAAAATTTATTTCGGATGTGATAAGGATAACTTGTATCTGCGTTTTGATATGAACAAAGCCTATATGGATAGCAATTATAAAGCCGATGGCGATTATTCCGAATATTTTCAGACATATATATATTTGAAGAATGAAAGAGAAGTTCACAAAACAGGTGCGAATATCAGGACAATAGCAAAGACAGAAACAGCTTATCCTACAATGCTTGATAAATATACACACGAAATTTTTCTTTTGTACTGGTATGGGAAAATGGCACCGGTTGTTATGTCGAAGGCTAATTCCAACGGACTTTGGGGGCTTAAGATATCGAATAAGGTTAAAACAGCTTTTGTTGACATTTTAGAGGTAGCAATTCCTTTTGACGAGTTGGGAATTAAATCAGGTGAAAGATTGGAATTTTTCATTGTAAACGCAAAAGTTGGAATAGCAAACGACTTCTACCCCAAGGATATCCTTTTGGCGGTTACAAGACCTTAGTCAAAAATTCTTATTATGTGTTGATTTAGATAAAACTATTTTTAGGATTTATACTCTTTTTCGAAACCAAACAACGAGCTTACAGATTCATCATCATGAATTCTTGATATAGCTTCACCAAGCAGCGGGGCTACACTTAGTTGGACTATTTTTTCCGGTAAATTAGTCCGATTAAGAGGAATAGAATTTGTAACAACGACTTGTTTAATTGGCGAGTCCTCAAGCCTTTGTAATGCAGGACCAGAAAAAACAGCGTGAGCGGCGCAAACGTATATATCTCTGGCGCCTTCTTTTTTGAGTAATTTAGCGGCTTCTGTTATCGTTCCCGCAGTATCTATGAGGTCATCAAACATAACAATATGTTTATTTTTAACATCTCCGATAACATGGTCAGCTATAGCTTCATTGTGTCTGTCACGTCTTTTGTCAATAATAGCCATCGGGCAATCAAGTTCTTTGGCAAAATATCTTGTACGTGGTACGCCTCCGGTGTCCGGGCTTACAGCTACAATATCATCAGAAGGAATATTTAATTTCTTGATGTAATTAACAAGCACGGGCGTTGCAAAAATGTGATCAACAAGAATATTGAAAAAACCTTGAATTTGACCCGTATGTAAATCCATTGCCAATACTCTGTCAGCTCCTGCGGTAGTGAGCAAATCAGCCACGAGTTTTGCAGTAATAGCTTCTCTACCTGAAGTTTTTCTGTCTTGTCTTGCATATCCATAGTATGGGATTACTGCTGTTATGGTTTTGGCACTTGCGCGTTTGAATGCATCTATTATTATCAGAAGTTCCATAAGGTTTTCATTGACCGGATTGCAGACCGGTTGAACTATAAAAACGTCGTCACCCCTAACGCTTTCTTGAACTTGAACATAGATTTCCCCGTCCGCAAAGTTCTTTACTATCATTGGTCCGACAGTTGTTCCAAGGTAATCTGCTATTTCCTCGGTAAGTTTTGGGTTTGAACGTCCGGAGAACAGTTTTATGTCATGTGTCGGATAAATATTTCTATCACTTTGCTTCAAAGGCATTTCCAGTTCCATTTCTAACCCCTTTCTTATTTGCTTTTAACCCAATTTTTAATAACTCTTAGTGCTGTTCTTGTTATTCCAAGCGAATTTGCTTCTAAATCTTTTGTTAATATGCTGCCTGCTGCAAGGTTTGCGTTTTCTCCCATTATTACGGGTGCTACTATAACCGAATTTGAGCCTGTATTTGCTCCGTCTTTGATTACTGTTTTGCTCTTAACTTTTGTAATCGGATTATAATTAGCTGTAATGGTTCCTGCTCCTATATTACATCCGGAACCTATCTCGCTGTCCCCAACGTAGCTCAGGTGACATACGTTTGTATGTGATTTTATCTTTGATTTTTTTAGTTCAACAAAGTTACCTATTTTTACAAAATCTTCGACCTCGACATCTCCTCTAAGATGGGAAAAAGGTCCAATTTTGCAGTTCTTGCCTATCTTATTTTTTCCTGTAATATACACGTTTGGCAAAATTATTGTATCTGCTCCTATTTCCGTTTCCGGTGATATCCATGTACTTTTGGGGTCAACAATTTGTATTCCGTTTTCAAGATGTTTTTTTATTGTTTCTTCGTTTAGAATTTGTGTTGCTTCTGCAAGATGTAGTTTTGAATTTATTCCAAATATTTCATTGTTATTCTCAAGAACGTATGAATCAACTTTTAACCCTTTATTTACCGCCCATTTAACCATATCTGTTATATAATATTCGCCTTGAGCATTGTTGTTTGTGAGTTCAGAAAAAGCCGGTGAAATTTCTTTCCAATTAACACAATATATACCTGCATTTATTTCTTTTACTTTTTTTTCTTCTTCTGTGGCGTCTTTTTCTTCTACAATTGCTTTTAATCCATTCTCATCACGAATAATTCTTCCATAATTTGTCGGGTTATCAAAAATTGCAGACATTACTGTGAGTGCAGAGTTTTTTTCTCTATGTGTTTTTACTAAATTTTCAATCGTTTGAGCTTTAATAAGCGGGGTATCTCCGCATAAGATTACGACTTCGCCGTCAAATTCTTTTAAATCATCAACAACAAAAGAAACAGCATGTCCTGTGCCAAGTTGAGGGGTTTGAAGTCTTGTTTGGGTAATTTGAGGATAAAATTTTTGGCAAAACTCACTTACTGCCTCAGCTTGATGTCCGACAATGATGTATGAAAAATCAATAATGTTAGAATTTCTAACGGCGTCTATTACATAAGCTAAAAGAGGTTTATTAAATATTTCATGAAGCACTTTTGATTTATCGGATTTCATCCGAGTGCCTTTTCCTGCTGCGAGAATCACTGCTTTTGCATTTTTTTTGTTTGTATCCATTTCCAACCTCTTGAGCTTATTTTATCATGATTTTATCAAAAATAAACACTACATAGCAAAAAACTTCACTATTAAGTGAAGTTTTTTGCAAGATTTATTTTACTTACTACTAATAATTTTCTACGTGAGTAAAAAAGTATGCTTTAGGGTGCCTGCATACGGGACAGATTTCCGGTGCTTTATCACTTTCAATGCGGTGTCCACAGTTTGCACATTCCCAAACAACGTTTGAACTTTTTACAAAAACTGTTTCATTTTTAACGTTTTCAAGAAGTTTTCTATAGCGTTCTTCGTGTGTTTTTTCAATTTTACCGACAAGTTCAAATAAAGCAGCTATTTTGTCAAAACCTTCTTCTTTTGCTTCGTTTGCAAAAGTTGCATACATATCAGTCCATTCATATCTTTCACCATCTGCAGCATCTTCAAGATTAACAATGGTTTGAGGAATTGAATCTCCGTGAAGAAGTTTGAACCAAATTTTGGCATGTTCTTTTTCATTATTTGCCGTTTCTTCAAATATTTTACTGATTTGTACAAAACCGTCTTTTTTCGCTTGTGATGCGTAGTAGGTATATTTATTTCTCGCCTGAGATTCCCCTGCAAAAGCGGTTTGCAGGTTCTTTTCAGTCTTTGTACCTTTCAATGACATATTATTGTTTCTCCTTTACTCTTAATTCCTGCTTTGATAATTAATCTTCGTCTTCTTCAAACATGTCTTTTCCAACTGCGCAAAGCGGGCAAGAGTAATCATCCGGCAAGTCTGTGAATGCGACATTGTCATGTTCAGCCGGATCGTACACGTAACCGCAAACAGTACATCTGTATTTTTTCATAATTTTCTCCTTTACACTCTAAACTATTATTGACACTCTACACAGAGCCCATGAAATGTAATCTCGTGTCCATAGATTGCAAATCCTGTTTTTGCTCTGGTTTTTATTTCGATATCAGGTGCAATTTCTGCCTCAACATCAAAAATTCTTTTACAGTTATCGCATATAAAATGATAATGCTCATGGGTATTATGGTCATAATGAACGGACTGTTCAAGTCCTTCTATCTTTTTAATTGTCCCATTTAACGCCAAAAGATTAAGATTACGATAAACAGTTGCCAAGCTTATATTCGGATCTTTTTTTTTAAAACAGAATGAATATATTCAGCTGTCGGATGGACAGCATTGAGTCTTAGGGTATTTAAAATCATTTCTCTTTGTTTGGAATAATTCATATAGACCTTAAAATGATAATAATTATCATTTTATACTTTTATTTTAGATTTGTCAATAAAATATACTTGTAAAAAATATAAATAAATGCAATAATACTGCGTATGGAAACAAAGAAGTATATAAGTGCAAGTCTCGAAGATTATTTAGAAACCATATATGTTTTTTCTCAGGAAAAGCAAGAGGTTCGTGCAGGTCAAATCGCCCAGCATCTTAATGTTAAGAAGTCTTCTGTTACCGAGGCGTTGCAGAATCTTTCAAAAGAGAATTTTATCAACTATAAACCGTATAGTCCGATTACGATTACCGATAAGGGAAAAGAAGCTGCAGAGAAGATTTTGCGTAAACACAATATAGTAAGAGAATTTTTTAAGGAAGTTCTCAATCTTTCAGAAGAAGAAGCGACAAATACTGCTTGTAGAATTGAACATGTTATTTCTGACGATTTAGCATCGCGTTTTGGTCGGCTTCATTTGCAGCTTTCTAAGGAAAAAAATTATCAAGATTTCTTAAGCAAGTTGCATAAATCCTTTTAAATGTATTGACAGAAATATTTTTTTCGAGTAATGTTAGGTAGCCCTAACTAATATAGTTAAGAAAAAACGGGAACTTTGGAAATATATAAGATGAAAGTTCAGCACATAGCAAAATTTATAGACCAACCATTGATAGTTAATAAGATATCTACTGCGGCACCTTATATTTTGGGAGGTTGTGCTACAGCGTTGGGAGTGCATGATGTTTTTATTCAAAAGCACGAAAAACAAGAGCCTAAAGGTCGCAGATTGCGCAAAAATATTGTAGTTTTGGGTACGGTTGCGGTCGCTTCTTTGGTTGCTGCTAAGGGACTAAAGGTTAATGGCAAAAAAATTTTTGATGGTTTGATTGACGAAGTTCCAAAGGCTGATATTATAATGGAGCAAAGCAAGGTTGTTCAGGAATTTGTAGATAAATATAAACCTACGGATGAAAAGCTTGGTATGGTTTTGCAAAAGGCTAAGCATAATGCTCTGGGGCTTAAAGAAACAAGTTATGTTTTGGATAAAGTGGGTGACGATCCTCAAGCACAAAAGCTGGTAGAAACTTTATTTGGCAAAAAAGAAGATTTATCATCAGCTGAAATATTTGGTGAAATAAAAAGGCTTTCTTTGTTGGGATTGGTGCCTGTTGTTGCAGGTGTAGGTGCGGGCATTGCAATAGATAGGGGACCGCATAAAAAACATAATAATTCTGACAGGATAAAAGAAGGTTTTTATCAATATTTTGCTAATATTTTTCTTTGTAATGTTGGAGCCGGTGCAGCTTTATTTGGACTAGAATCGCTTAAAAGATTTAAGCTTATAAAATCAATTTCCCCATCTCAAAAATTTGTAGGGATGATTGCGGGAATAATGGCTACAGGGGTTATTGGGGGTAGTTTTATTGCTAACTATATTAGTAAAAAAGTTATCGATCCGTTTGTTTTGAAAAAAAGAGAGAAAAATCTCACTCTTGATAAAATTTATGATGAAAGAACACCGGAAGGACTTGATATGGCTATGCATATTGATGATTTAGCCACAGCTGGGGTTCTTTCCGGGTTAAAGTGGATTGAACCGGTTCTGCCAGCTTTTTATCTGTTTTCAGGCTATAGAGCCGGTATGGGGTATAGAAATCAAGCTCATCATCCCAAAAATTAATTGGCAAATATTTTTTTGTTCATATTTTATTTGACTGTGTAGTTCTAATGGGAAAACGAAATATGAATAAAATTGTATATGGACCTATTCAAAAATATAGGCTTGATATTGCAAAACCGTCAAAAATAGCAAATGAAATGGTAAATTATATGGAGAATTTCTCTGATAGTATAGATTTGGATATCTCCAAATTTACTCAGTCTTCTAAACTTCAAAAGAATAAACAGGCAGTAAGGGTTCTTTTTGAAGCAGTTGCACAGCTTCCAGCAAAGTATTTATCGAATTCGGTGGTAGATAAAGGCGCCAGCGAGAAGGTTTCTGCTTTGGTCAGGTCTTTTAGAGCCGACAAGAATTTTATGAAAGGTCTTAGTGATATTACTGAAGATTACTGCACAGATAGATGCTATGACAACAGCAGTACACTGTTCTGCCATGATATATTGGATAAATTGTTACAAAAAATTTTTCAACTTAATGAGCTTACATAATTTCATCGGGAGAACAAATTTTTCCGGCTACTGCGCTTGAAGCGGCAATAGCGGGGCTTGAGAGATAAACCTCACTTTTTGTATGACCCATTCTGCCGACAAAGTTTCTGTTTGTGGTGGAAATCGCACGTTCTCCTTCAGCTAAAATTCCACAATGTCCGCCAAGACAAGGACCGCAAGTTGGGGTAGAGACGGCTCCGCCTGCTTCTATTATGGTTTGAATATATCCGTTTTTAACGGCTTCAAGGTAAATTTCCTGCGTACCGGGAAAAACAATCAGTCTTACATCATCATGAACCTTTTTCCCTTTTAAAATAGAAGCAGCAACAGCAAGGTCACTAAGTCTTCCGTTTGTACAGCTTCCTATAACTGCTTGGTTAATCTTAATTTCTCCCACTTGTGATATTGGGCGAGTGTTTTCTGGAAGATGTGGAAAAGCCACTGTGGGCTCAATTTCGGAAACATCATATTTTATTATTTTCTCATAGGCAGCATTTTCATCGCTTTTGTATATTTTAGGCGAGCGAATGCTTCGGTTTTCGAGGTATTTTAATGTTTTTTCGTCCGGTTCTATAATTCCATTTTTAGCTCCCGCTTCAATTGCCATATTACATATAGTGAACCGGCCGTCCATTTCCATTTCCTTTATGGCGGTTCCGCCTATTTCCAATGTTTTATATAAGGCTCCGTCAACACCTATATCGCCTATGAGGTGAAGTATTAAGTCTTTTGCACTTACCCATTTATTGAGTTTGCCGTTAAATTCAATTTTCATGGTAGAGGGGACTTTAAACCAAGTTTCGCCGCTTGCCATTGCACAGGCAAGGTCAGTTGACCCAACGCCTGTAGAAAATGCTCCCAATGCCCCATATGTGCAAGTATGTGAATCTGCGCCAATTATCAGGTCACCGGCGGTAACTATTCCTTTGTCCGGAAGTAGTGCGTGTTCTATCCCCATTCTTCCGACTTCAAAAAAATGAGTGAGCTTATGCTTTTTAGAAAATTCTCTTACAAGCTTAACTTGTTGGGCTGATTTTATGTCTTTGTTTGGTACAAAATGATCAGGGACAAAGACTACTCTTGTATTATCAAAAACCCTATCTATGCCAATTTTTTCGAATTCTTTTATTGCAACTGGTCCTGTTATATCGTTTGCCAACGTTATATCTACTTTTGCAGTTATCAGATCGCCGGCTTTAACTTCTTCTAATCCGGCATGTTGTGCAAATATTTTTTCTGTAATTGTCATTGGACGGGTCATTTATCACTCCTCATTAATTCTCAATTGTTCAAGTTCTTTTCTTTGAGCTTCCAGTGCATAATCATTTATTGCCTTAACTTCGTCTGTTATTTGTTTTGCACAGCTCTGCATTTTACCTGTCTGTACTACGGGATTAACTGCATCAAGGCTCTCACATCCGCTACAGAATGATATCAGAATAATTGCTGTCAACAATATTATTCTTTTCATTTATCTTTTTTTAACTCTTACACCTTCTACCTCGTGGACATTTTCTATGGAGATGAAGGCGGTTTCATCTACTTCTTTAACAAGTTGTTTCAATTTGGTAACTTCAAGACGAGAAATTACGCAGTAGACTATACGTTTTGGTTGTCCCGAATACCCGCCTTCTGCGTCAATATATGTAACACTTACGCCCATTTGACTTATTATTTTATCGCCCATTTCTTTTGAATAGTCTGTTACAACCCATACGGACTTGCTTTCATTCAATCCCTCAAGTACCACATCAATTACTTTGTATGCGATAAAATATGTCAGCATAGAATACATTGCGCGATCAAAACCAAACAAAAATCCGGCAGCAAAAAAGATAAATATGTTGAATGTCATGATAATTTCGCCGATAGAAAAACCGAGTTTGGGCGCAAGCCTTATTGCTATTATTTCAGTTCCGTCTAAAGAACCGTTGTTTCTAAGAATTAGCCCCACACCAAAACCAAGAATAACTCCGCCAAATACTGCTGCGAGTGTTAAATCACTTGTTATTGTGTGCCCATGAAAAACAGATACAAACAGGGCTAAGCAGGTAATTCCCCAAAAAGTATTGAATACAAATTTTTTGCCGAATTTCTGCAAAGCGAGAAATATGAATGGCATATTTAAACAGAAAATTACAGCACCAAGGGGAACATTCTTAAGCAGATAATCGACCATAATTGATACCCCGATTATTCCACCGTCAATTATGGTATTTGGTACAAGAAAACACTCCAAACTTGCTGCGGCGATTGCTGCTCCTATTGTTATAAAAAATAAATTATGTAGAAATAGTCCCAAAAATTTTTTCATAGCTATATAATATTATAATTTTATAAAAATTGCACGTTTTTTATTTGTGGGTGAAAAGCAAAGCGTGAAGTTTTGTAAATTTTATTTTTTGGTAAGGTGTGTTATCCTTCTCTATTCTTATTATAGTGTTTAATTAATATTTATATATTTTTTATGTTTTTTTAAACTCTGAAGAAAAAAGAAGAAATAATTCTGAATTTTTATCCAATTTGAAAGCAATTTTTATACACAAAAATAGTTTATATAAAATGTAAGGGATATGAAGATTAAATGATGTCCAAACGAGTTTTTGAAGATTTTGGACGGGGAAAAAGTTTTTATTTGTACTCTCTCTCTTAATATCCTCGTGTTTATTTAATGTTTGCAAGATTTGCAAACATTTTTTTTGTGCAAAAATTTTTTATTTACCCTACACTAAATAGTTGATTTTTCGGTATAAAATGACTTTTTTTGACTTTTTTGACGACATCATTATGTATAATGTAGATAGTTAAAGGAATGGTTAGAAGATGACTTTATATGGCGGAATTCAATTTAAAGACACCGGAATCGCAGCAAACCTGCGGACGATGCACCTTGATACCGAAATATTGGGGATAATCAACGAAAACATAAACGGTTTTGATAAAATTGGTTATCAGAGAAAAGAAGCGGTAGTTTCTTCTTTTAGTTCAATTATTGGTGTACATGGGCTTTCTGTTAGCAAAGATGATACGGTAGGCAGGCTTGATTATTCCCAAAATCCATTAGATATAGCTCTTTCCGAAAAAGGTTATTTTCAAGTGGAAGGTCCTGAAGGAGTAAAAGCGGTTAGAGATGGCAGATTTAAGCTTGATGTAGATGGTAATCTTCTTACGTTAGATAATTCAAAGGTTTTGGCAAACAATGGTATGCCAATTGTTTTCCCGTTTTCACCAAGGCAACTCGAGGATATTAAGGTTAATAAAAACGGAGATATTAGTGTTTTCAATGAGAAAACAAATAAAATGGAGTATGTAGCTACGCTCTCGGTGGTTACTGATAATGGACTTGCTGTGCTTGAACCGGGAGTTGTTCAAGGATATAATGAGGCTTCTAATATAAATTTTAACTCCGAGGTTATGGAGTTAGTTGGTTTGAGAAGAAACTTCGAGGCAAACAGGAAACTGTTTGTAATTCAAAATAGCAATCTTAGAAAAGCAATCCAAGAACTTGGCACATCATCATAAGGAATAGCTAATGTATAACTTGCAAGGTTTAATAAGAAGAAATATAGTAAATGCAAATGCTCAGTTTGAAAAACTGGGTTATGTTACGTCTAATGTTTCGAATTATAGTACAAATGCATATAAACCGGTACGCTTTGAGTCAATGTTGGATGAAGATGGTTATTTAAGCGGAGAGTTGAGAACAGATTTTTCGCAAGGGTCTTTAAGGTTGACTCATAGACCTTTGGATATTGGGATTGACGGGGTTGGGTTTATTCCTGTAACATCAGAGAACGGAGAAGTTACTTATACTCGTGACGGGTCTTTAAAAGTTGATAAAGACGGATATCTTATCACTAATGACGGGCATATTGTTGGTGATGGAATAAAACTTCCAGTAAATTACTACAGAATTTACATTCAAAAGAATGGTGATGTACAGTGTGTTTATGAAAATGGAGGAAAGCCTGAAGTAATTGGAAGAATTCCGCTTGTAAATTTTCCAAATCCCGAAGGCTTGAAACTGGCAAATGGAAACAAATACATAGCAACGCAAGAATCCGGTGAGCCGGTTTTGATGAAGTCCCAAGAATCTATACAACAAGGATATCTGGAAATGTCCAATACTAACGTATATGATAGCGTTAACGATGTTTTGAGATTGAATGCGTCTATGATTGCCAGTGCAAAGCTTATGAAGGTTGTAGATGATATGTATTATAAAGCCATTAATTTGGATGAATAATAAAGGGGAAGAAAAATGACATATACACCGACGGATAGTATAGGAAAAACAAATTTGGTATTGGATTTGGCAGCACAACGTCAAAGGGCGTTGGGTGCAAATATTGCCAATATTGATACTCCGGGCTATCGTAGGAAGGATATTGAGTTCGGTCAGTATCTCGGTGTAATGAATAGCCCGTTGGAAACGGAATTATCTATAAAACTGGGACCCAGTGCCGTTATAGAATCTGTCGGGTCTATGGATATTGATCCGGCGTTTGAGCTTGCAGAAATGCAGAAAAACGCGCTTATATACACTGTTGCGACAAGACGAATGTCAAATATTGTAACTGAGATGAAAACTGTTATCAATGTTGGTAAATAATGTTTATTAAGTTACTTTTGCCTTAGTTTTGTTATAAAATGCTCCAACTTATTCATGGCAATTTTAAGTGTTTCTAAGGAGTAGGCGTATGATATTCTCAAAAACCCTTCTCCACTTTCGCCAAAAGCTGTTCCAGGCACAAGAGCGACTTTTTCATCCTGTAAAAATTTTGTTGCAAATTCTTCGCTCGTCATCCCAAATTCTTTAATGCAGGGAAAAACATAGAAGGCACCATAAGGTTCAAAACAATCAAGCTTCATTTCTTTAAATCGGTGTAATAAAAAACGACGACGTTGATTGTATGCGGTTCGCATTTCTTTTACATCATTATCACCGTTTTTGAGTGCTTCAATAGCTGCATATTGGCTGGTAGTCGGAGCACACATTATTGCATATTGATGAATTTTTGTCATCTGAGCAATAATTTCTTTGGGACCGCAAACGTACCCCAATCTCCAACCCGTCATTGCATATGCTTTAGAAAAACCCTCAATCAATAGTGTTCGTTCTTTCATTCCTTCAAATTCTACAATAGAGGAATGTTTGCCGTCATATGTAAGTGCAGCATATATTTCGTCTGACATAACAAGAATATCTTTTTCAACAATAATTTTGGCAATTTTAGATAAATCATCCTTTGTCATAATTGCGCCTGTAGGGTTATTGGGGTAAGGAAGAACAAGAATTTTGGTTTTGTCGGTAATAGCTGATAGGAGTTCTCCCGGTGTTAATCTAAAATCATTTTCCGCTTTCAGTTGAATAATTTTAGGAACAGCGCCGGCAAGAATGGCGCATGGTTCGTATGAAACATAGCTTGGCTGAGGAATAAGAACTTCATCACCTTGATTTATTAATGCCCTAAAACCGATATCAATTGCCTCGGAACCGCCAACAGTTACGAGAATTTCATTATCGGGGCAGTAACTTACCCCCCTTGTCCTTTTAATAAAGTTGCTTATTTCCTGACGAAGGTCTTTTAGTCCGGAGTTTGATGTATAGAAAGTTTTGCCTTTTTCGAGCGAGTATATGCCTTCTTCTCTAATATGCCAAGGTGTATCAAAGTCGGGTTCCCCTACTCCCAAAGATATTGCATCTTTCATTTCGCTTACTATATCAAAAAACTTACGAATACCGGATGGTTTTATACTTACAATATTTTCTGCCAAAAATTTGTTCACGGGGAAATAACCTCTCTTTGGTCTTCTTCGTGGACTGAAAGAATTGTTCCGTGGTCTTTATATTTTTTTAGAATAAAATGAGTAGCTGTACTAATTACACTATCAAGTCCTGATAATTTCTCAGAGACGAACATTGCAATATCCTTTAAAGATTTTTCTTCCAATGTAACAAGAAGGTCATATCCGCCCGAGATTAGATAAACAGCTTTGACCTCGGGATATTTGTATATTCTTTCGGCAATATGGTCAAAACCTTTGCCTCTTTGGGGAGTAACACGAACTTCTATTAGTGCGTTAACTTTTTCAATCGATGTTTTTTCCCAATTTATTAAAGTGTGGTAACCGCAGATTATCCCTTCTTTTTCTAACGCGCAAAGTTCATTGACTACATCAATCTCCCCGACGCCAAGCATAACTGCAAGTTCTTTTAAATCAATTCTACTATTTTTTTCAATTATAGAGAGTAATTCGTCTCTCATTATATTTCTCCCTGAGTTAGATTTTACAATTGAGATTATTATAGCAGTTATAAAAAAATTTGGATAGCATTTTTTGAATGATGATATTAGCGCATAGATTATGTATTGTTTTTTCGTTTTTTTTGGAGTAAGTTAAGTTTAAATAAACACGAATTAGTCATTTTAAAATAGGAGAAAATTCATGACTGAAAGAAAATTAGTTGGAACAAACGAAATGTTCAAAAAAGCATTAGCAGGCGGATACGCAATTGGTGCTTACAACGTAAACAACATGGAAATTCTGCAAGGTATTGCAGAGGCGGCTGAAGAAACTCGTTCACCAATAATTTTGCAAGTTTCAGCAGGTGCAAGAAAATACGCTAACCAAACATATCTTATTAAGTTGGTTGAAGCAGCATTGGCAACAACTACAGTGCCTATCGCTTTGCACTTAGACCATGGTGCAGATTTTGAAATTTGTAAAGCATGTATAGACGGCGGTTTCTCATCAGTTATGATAGACGGTTCAAGATTTTCATTTGAAGAAAACGTTGCAGTTACTAAGAAAGTTGTTGAGTATGCTCATGAAAGAGGAGTTTCAGTTGAAGCAGAACTTGGTAAACTTGCAGGTGTAGAAGACGATGTAAATGTTGATGCAAAAGATGCAAAATATACTAACGTTAAAGAAGCTGTAGAATTTGTAAGACAAACAGGTTGTGATTCTTTGGCAATAGCAATTGGTACATCACATGGAGCATACAAGTTTGCAGGTGAAGCAAAATTAGACTTTGACAGACTTAAAGAAATTAAAGATGCATTGAAAGAAGCAGGTTTTGGTGATTACCCGATAGTTCTTCACGGTTCTTCATCAGTACCGCAAGACCTTGTAGCTAAGTGTAACAAATACGGCGGTAAATTGCCTAATGCACAAGGTGTTCCGGAAGATATGCTGGCATATGCTTCAAAACATGGTGTTGCTAAAATCAACATTGATACAGACTTGAGATTGGCTATGACTTCAACAATCAGAGAGTTCTTTGTTGAACATCCGGAAAAATTCGACCCACGAGAATATATGGGACCTGGAAGAACTGCTGTAAAAGAACTTGTTATGCACAAGATGAGAGATGTTCTTGGAACAGCCGGTCATGCAGATGACTAATTAATTATAAAAATATTCTAAAGGCAGTCGGTTATTACCGACTGCCCTTTTATATGATTGTGTGTTCTTGGTTCGGCTAATTTATATGTTTTTGTTTTTAATGTAGTATAATGTTGTAAGAAGCATTAACTGGTAAGGAAATATACAATGATAGAAATGAAAGTTATGGGTATAGCGCTTGATACGAGGACAGGTTCTCCTATTGTCGTTTTGCATGATTTAGACAACAGAAGAGCTTTGCCGATATGGATTGGCTCAGCCGAAGCAAGTGCAATAATCAGAAAGATAGAGAACCTAAAAGTTCAACGCCCCATGACCCATGATTTGATTATTGATGTTATAAAGAAAACGGGGTATGAGGTTGATCGTATTGAAATAAGTGATGTGGATGATGATACATACTTTGCTACTATCTTTTTACAGAACAAGAATGGTGATGAGGCGCAAATTGACTCTCGTCCATCGGATGCAATAGCAGTGGCAATAAGAGTTGATGCTCCAATATATGTATCGGCAGCGGTTCTGGCCGAGGGGTCAATTTCCAGTGATGCAGCTAAAGATGAGGAAGAAGCAGAGGAGTTTAAAAACTTTATACAAAGTATTAAACCATCTGATTTTGAGAAACTTCTAAAGGATAATGACAAGTTCAACCAATAAGTTTTCCGTTGTTAAAGTTTAAAACGGAATTTCTGCCAAAAAGGCTATTGAGTGTTTCTTCGTTACTTTGCAAGTTAAAAGCAGATATAGATGATTGAGAACGAGATTGAGTTGAAGAAAAAGCGTTCATGTTTTGCTGCAAAGTTTTACCGTTCAAAGTCTGATTTGATGATGAGTTAGAGGTTTGAGTTTTGTTAGAAATTTTTCTTGCCAGACCAAGAGATGTCAAACCTATTGCGGATGTTTCGCTGTGTAAAAATTTTCCAAAATTAAGCATTCTTTATAACCTTCCAAAACTTAGTACCAATTTATATAAACATTGGCAGGAGTCTTATTTTATTGTATAATCATACTAACATCTTAATGAAAATTTTTTGGAAATCAACATTAGAAAGGATGATATTATGTCAGAAAAAGTAACAAAAGAAATGGGGATATTAGAGATTGTACAAAGATATCCTGAAGCGTTGCCGGTATTTGCAAAATATGGATTGGGCTGTATAGGTTGCGCAGCGGCAAGGTTTGAAAATCTTGAAGCCGGAGCAAAAGTTCACGGCGTTGATCCCGAACAGATGGTTGCGGAAATTAACGAGCTAATCGGTTAATTGAAAGATTTAAGGCATGCCAAAAGGCATGCCTTTTATATATTTTGAAGCGGTATTTAATGTAATATTGAACTTAAGAAGAGTTGGTTGTAAAATAAGTTTGCAATAAAGTTTCGAGGAGCCGTTATGAAGATTTGGATTGAAGATATAAAAGATTATGAGGGACAAGAAATAACCCTAAAAGCTTGGCTATATAATAAGCGTTCAAGCGGGAAGTTGCACTTTTTACAACTTAGGGATGGAACTGCTGAAATTCAAGCAGTAGTTTTCAAAGGGAACGTATCGGATGAAGTGTTCGAGCTTGCTGATAAAATTTCACAAGAATCGACAATCGAAGTTACCGGTGTGGTCAAAAAACATGACCGCTCAAAAATTGGTTATGAAATTGATGCTAAAGATGTAAAAGTCCTTTTTGATAGTGTAGATTATCCGATTACGCCAAAAGAACATGGTAATCATTTTCTTATGGAGCATAGACATTTATGGCTCCGTTCTCTTCGTCAGAAAGCTATTCTAACAGTTCGACACCGAATTATTAAGTCAATTCGTGATTTCTTTGACAGTAAAAAGTTTCATCTTGTGGATGCTCCGATATTTACACCAAATGCTTGTGAGGGAACGACAAACCTTTTTGAAACAACTTATTTTGATGATAAAGCGTATTTGACGCAAAGCGGTCAGCTATATATGGAGGCTGCTGCTATGGCATTAGGAAAGGTTTATTGTTTTGGTCCAACATTTAGGGCGGAAAAGTCTAAGACCCGTAGACATTTGACCGAGTTTTGGATGGTTGAGCCGGAGGTTGCTTTCTTTAACCTTCAAGATGATATGGATTTGGCTGAAGAGATGGTTGAATACATTGTTCAGCAGGTTCTACAACACAATCGCAGTGAATTGGAACTTTTAGAACGGGATATTTCCAAGTTGGAAAATGTCAAACGTCCGTTCCCGAGAATTTCTTATGATGAAGCAATTGAAATTCTTCATAAAAAAGGTAATGACACGCCTTGGGGTGAAGATTTTGGCGGGGATGAAGAAACTCTTATTTCACAAGAGTTTGACAGACCTGTTATGATACATCGTTACCCGAGGGATGTAAAGGCGTTTTATATGAAGCAAGACCCAGAAAATCCAAAACTTGCGTTGTGTGTCGACATGATTGCGCCCGAAGGATATGGTGAAATTATAGGCGGAGGACAACGTGAGGAGGATATTCAAAAACTTCGTGAAAAGATGAAGGAACAAGGGCTTGATGAAAGCATTTTTGATTGGTACATGGATTTGAGAAAATATGGTTCATGCGAGCATGCCGGATTTGGTTTGGGAATTGAGCGAACAGTTTCCTGGTTATGCGGACTTCACCACGTACGTGAGACTATTCCATTCCCCAGATTAATGGATAGGATTAAGCCTTAGCCATAAAATTTATTAATTATTGTTAAAAAACAAAGCTAAAAGTAGCAAAAGTGAACTTTTATCGACTTAGAATAAACGTTCTTATTTATACACCGGCAAAACATGATAACAAAAAAAGTAGCAGCAAGTGCTAAAAATTATATTATAAATCCGACAAATACACGCAAGTTCATAACTCATTTGAACAAGGCAGGAGTGCTTTTGCCCGTAATTTTGCTGGAGTCAACAGTAACCGGTGGAAGAACGTATCAGGCATATAAACGAGGGGGGTATACAGAAGCACGGGAACGTTTTTGTGAAGAAACGACCGGGGCAGTTTTTTGGCTTGGTGGGGTTAAGGCCTTTAATGCCATAGGTAATTGGATTGGAAAAAAATATCTTGGGATAAAGGATCCGACCTTTTCTTTGGCAAAAGATGCAGTTAGAACTCCTTTTGATAATTTGGTAAGAGATAAGAACCTTGATTCTGTAAAAAAGAAGCTTATAACATTTAAGTTTACAAAAGTTGCGGCTGCAGTGGTTGCAGCTGGAGGTTTTTTGGGTTTTGTAGTGCCTAAGATTAACCAGAGTATTACACGAAAAATGCTTAAATCTGCAAAGAAAAAAGAAGAAAAAAAATCTCAAATTTCAGTTACGCAGAGCATTAACATGATTAACGATATGAATAGCTTTGTTAGTAAAACAGGCAGTTCTAAACCATCGTTTAAGGGTATATCTCTAAATACTTTTGCTACAATTACGAATAACTTAGAAAATCATGACATTTATAAACTCTTAGCGACAGATACGGGGGTTCTTGCCGGTAGAACATACAATGCCCGTAATAATGATGAAAGATTAGAAATTTTTGTTCGTGATGCTGGGTCTATTTATTTTTACTTGAGATGTAAAGATGATGTTATAGCATTTTTGCAAAAGCATGACGGATTTGGCGGTAAGTTATCAAAACTGGATCCTATGACTGCAATGCGTGTTCATAACGTTATAGTAGAGCAGCTGATGAGACACTCTAAGGGTGAGGATAGAAAATTTGATATAGACACTGTCCGTCAGTATGTTCTGGGCTCAAATCCAAAACAAGTAGAAGAAGATTTGAACAAGATAAAGTTTAAAAATGGTGATATTATAGCGCTTAAAGACTTTGAGAAATTGGCAAAAGACGCAGGAATTAAGGTTGATAATGCAATGCTTAAGAAAGCCCAAAGGATGTCAACCTTACAACCTCAGCGTATGTTATCAGATATCGGAATTGATGAGGTCGGAGGTATTTTGACAAAACAACAGGTTAAAGACATACTTAGTGATAGCCTTGTTTCTCGACCTTCGTTTATCAAAAAAGTTCTCAAATACTCTTTTGATGGTGATTTGACAGATGCATACAAGTTTGTAGCTAATAAAGATATCGAGAATTTGAGAAATAATATTGATGCCTATGTAAAGGCAATTTTGGAGTACGCAAGAAAAAATAAGATAAATGAATTTACTCCCGATTTGTTATTGGAGGTTAACAGAAAAAATTATATTCGCTATGCATTCAATATAGCTGGCGGATTGGGTGTTTCGGCACTATTCCTTTCTACTATAATACCTAAATTACAATATTGGATTACCAAACAAAGAACAGGTTCGGATTCATTCCCAGGTGTAAAAGATATTAAGTAATAAAGTTTTTTTGTGGTACAATTGAAGTGACGCAGGAGTTGCTTGATTTGTAGCAGGTTGTGTGTGATTTTACTGAGAGAGGGAATTTTCAATGTTATTTTTTGATTTTTTTAAGGAACCGCCTTATGCAGAACCGATTAAGGACGAAACAGAAATCAAGAAAAAATATAAGCATTTTCGTTGGCGAATGTTTTATTCGTGTTTTATAGGTTATATAGTTTTTCACTTTGTTAAGAAAAATTTGGCTGTGGCTATGCCTGATCTAGCGTCTGATTTGGGTTATTCAAACACCGAGTTGGGGGTTTTGGGTGCATCTTTATATTTGACTTATGGAGTAGGAAAGTTTGTCAACGGGATTCTTTCTGATAGTGCAAATGTAAGAAAGTTTATGCCGACTGCACTTTTAATGTCGGCAATATCTAACCTTTTATTCCTTGCTAGTGCAACATTCATAACTCCAGGAGAAGTTACATTTTTAGGTTTACCTTCGGGTTCAATATTACTGTGGCTTTTGGTGTTTTTCTGGGGGGCCAATGGTTGGTTTCAATCAGGAGGATTTCCTCCTATTGCAAAAACTCTTTCGTATTGGTATTCCAATCCGGAGCGAGGTAGAGTTTGGGCTTTGTGGTCAACATCGCATCAATTTGGGGTTATGGTAAGTGTTTATCTTTCGGGGTATTGTATTAATTTGATGGGCTGGAAGGGTGCTTTCATAATTCCCTCTATTTTGTGTATAATTTGTGCTTTCTGGCTTTATGACAGACTTCGTGACAGACCTCAGACCATCGGTTTGCCTGACATTGAAGTTTATAAAGGTACCGTAAGTAGTGAATGCGCGGTAGATGAAGACAAAAGAGGATATTTCCAAATATACAAAGAAAGTATATTGTGTAACAAAATTATGTGGCTTCTGGCTATTTCATATGTATTTGTATATGTAATCAGGTATGGTACAGAGGATTGGCTGGTTAAGTACCTTGTTGAAGATAAGGGTAATTCACTCACACTGGCAACGTCTAAGCTGAGTGTGCTTGCAGGAGCAGGAATATTCGGTGTTATGGCTTCGGGCACTGTTTCGGATATGGTGTTTGGAGGAAAAAGAGCGCCTGTAAATGTTATATATCTTGTGGGAGTCGTTCTTAGCATATTAGGAATTTGCTTTACTCCTGCGAATATGCATTGGTTGGATTTTGTATGTGCAGCTGCTATCGGATTTTTTACCGGCGGACCGCAAATGCTTATTGGTGGACTTTGTGCAATTGAGGCAAGCTCTAAAAAAGTTGCTTCTGCCGCTACCGGATTTACGGGCGTATTTGGGTATTTGGGGGCTGTGTTGTCTTCTATGGGTACAGGGTATGTAGTTGACAAAATGGGCTGGAATGGTGCAATTGGTTTTTGGGTTGCTTCGGCTGTTATTTGTATTTTGATATGTCTTGTCTTGCTTAAAAACGAGTATTCTCGTAAGGCATGCTAAGTCTTAGCATTGTTTCACCGTTGCAGATGTTTATGATTGAACAATTGCATTTAAGTTTTTTAATTAGTACTCGCCATGTATTTTTGGTAAAAGGTTTAAGATTTTGAAAGTTACCTTTTGCCAAAAATTCTATTATAAAATTCTTTTTATCTGCGTATGAAATGACTTCGATGGTGCTTTGCTTTTCACAATTACTCAATATTTGATAACAAGCATTTAGTATAAGTCTTGATAAAAGTATTTTGTTGCAGCTTATTTTAGCATCAAGATTTCTGAATATAAATCTGTTCTGATTGAGTTCTGCTATTGCATCAAGACATAGACAGGCATTTTCTATTAATATCTTTGTTCTTATTGTATCTTTGTTTTTATCTTGTTGATTTCTGTTGAGTGTGTTTTTTGTCATATCATCAATAAAAATTAACAATTGTTGAAATATAAAGTTCGCTTTCTGTGTTAATTTTATCGGGCATGATGATGGAGTTGTTAATTTGTTTATTTGCGCCGAAATCGCAGCAAAAGAGAGTTTGCATTCACTGAGTATAAGTAAGATTATCTTCTGCTTGTAGTTAATTGTGTATAGCTTTTTGTTAAAGTTGTGTTTATGCGCGTAAATTTTTTTATTCTTTTGCTTAATGTTATATGTTGTTAAGCTGGTGAGGATAAATTTTTTTGTTTTAAACTTATGGTTTTGGGAGTATTTGTGCTTTAAATGATTATATATTTTCTGTTTTTTGTATGCATAGTGAAGGTTTTGTTTATTCATTTCAAACAGCCGTTTAATCTGTTTCATTTTGTGGGTGGATTCTATTTTACAGGCGGGTATAGACTTGAATTTGAAGGAATTTAGAAATTCTGTGTAATCTATATTATCTTTTTTAAAACGGTTACACTTGTGCAAAAGGCTAATGAATATGTTGTTTTTTCTTTTATATGCTTGAGCTGCAATCTTTTCCATACAACAATCTCACTTCAACTTACGTTATTTTTAATATAACATCGAGTTACAGTGAGATTGTTGGTATATTTTCCGTTTTGTTTTTTATGAGAGTTTGTTAAAAATATTTATACTAATTTAACGAATTTGCGTTTACCTGCTTGAAGAACGCCTTTTGAGGAAATAACAAAATTAATATCAGAAATTTTTTCATTCTCAAATTTGACAGCACCCTGCTGAATAAGTCTTTTTGCTTCACCTTTTGAGGCTGTGAAGTTTAGTTCTACAAGTAAATCTACAAGGGCTTTTTCTCCATTTAATTCGTATTGAGGAACGTCTGTTGGAACGCCTTTTTTCTGAACTACGTTAATGAATTCATTTTGAGCTTCTATTGCAGCCGCTTCTCCGTGGTATTCCTTTGTTATGGTGAATGCCAGTTTCATCTTTATGTCTCTTGGGTTTTCGGTTTTAATTTTTTGTTCGATTTCTTTAAGTTCCTCGCTCGAAACATCAGTAAGAAGCATAAAATATCTGCTAATTAAAGTATCCGGAATAGACATAAGTTTTCCGTACATATTTTTAGGGTCTTCTGTAATAGATATACAGTGTTCAGGATACGATTTTGACATTTTAATCACGCCATCTGTACCTTCCAGTAACGGAAGAAGCATAGCAAGTTGGGATTCTTCTCGGCCATATGCGCTTTGAATTTCTCGACCAAGTAATATATTAAATCTTTGGTCTGTTCCGCCGAGTTCAATATCAGCATCAATTTCTACAGAGTCATATGCTTGCATAAGCGGGTAGAAAAATTCGTGAATAGAAATTGGTTTAGCCTCATCAAAACGTTTTTTGAAATCATCCCTTGTCATCATTTGAGCAACAGTCACCTTAGACGCCAGTTTCAAAAGGTCTGTCAGTTGCATTTTATGCAGCCAATCAGCGTTGTTAACAATTTCTGCGCTTTCAATATCTACAACTTTTGACATTTGATCAAAATATGTTTTGGCATTATATTCAACTTGTTCTTTAGTAAGGCTTGGTCGAGTCTCAGATTTCCCTGACGGGTCACCAATCATTGCTGTTGCACCGCCTACGAGAAGAATTATTTTATGTCCAAGTTTTTGAAATTCTTTTAGTTTCCTCATTACAACTGTATGACCAAGGTGCAAATCAGGTCTTGTCGGATCCATTCCAAGCTTGATTCTTAATGGTTTATTGGTTTGCGCTGACTTTTGAAGTTTATGAGCCAGAGCCATAACACCATCAGGTAATATTTCTGTTCCTCTTGCTATGAATTCAGCTTGTTTTATAAATTCAGGTTTTATAACAATTTTTTCGGTTGTGGACATTTCTATAATTCCTTTCTTTGTTCTCTTGTGTCCATTATATTACAAAAAAGAATTAAGTTGTAAAAGCTTCTTCACTTTTAGAATAAAACGCGCCTCCATATGTAATGGAGGCGCGTTAATTAAAAAACTTTGTTTAAACTATTTAAGTCTAACTTTAGTGTGAGAACCGTTTCTGTACATTTCAATTTTGTCTTCTCTTGCGAGCCAGCCAAGTCCCATTTCTGCAAAGTTACCTGCAAGATCAAGGTCTTTTCTCATTTTTGACAAAGATACTTCACCGTTAGTGTTTAAGTATTCCCAGATTTGTCCTGCTGATTGTCCGATAGTTTCCATCATTTTTTCCTCCTGATTGTTTGATGATTTTCTAAGTAAAGATTTTAACATTTTCTTTTCCTTGTCCTTTAACTGATGTCTTGTTTATTATATAATACAAAAAAGGATTTTTGTAAATGGAGTTTAGATATGAATCATCTTTTAAGAGGAAATGCATGGAAATATGGAGATAATGTTGATACCGATGTTATAATACCGGCAAGGTATTTGAATACATCTAATGAACAAGAATTGGCAGCACATTGCATGGAAGATATTGACTCAACTTTTGCTCAAAAAGTTCATCCAAATGATGTAATTGTTGCAGGAGAAAATTTTGGATGCGGTTCATCTCGTGAGCATGCTCCTATTGCAATCAAGGCTTGTGGTGTAAGTATTGTAATTGCAAAGTCATTTGCTCGAATTTTTTTCAGAAATGCTATAAATATTGGATTGCCCATATTAGAGCATCCGACCTTTTCGGATGAAGTGTCAAAAGATGATGTTATTGAGGTAAATCTTTCGGAGGGAATTTTGAAAAACCTTACTACCGGAAAAACATATCAATGCAGTGCTTTCCCAAAAGAGATACAGAATTTAATTCAACAAGGCGGATTGATAAATTATACAAAAAATAAGTTAGGAGTTTAATGATGGAATATAAAATTGCTCTATTAGAAGGCGATGGAATTGGACCGGAAGTAGTAGCGGAGGCTGTTAAGGTTCTTTTGGCAGTTGAGAAAAAGTTTGGTGTGAGGTTTAATTTTGAAAAAGCGTTGATTGGTGGATGTGCTTACGATGAGTATAAAACCCCATTACCTCAGCAGACAATTGATATTTGCAAAGCTTCTGATGCTGTAATTTTGGGTGCAGTGGGAGATTGGAAATATGATATGCTCCCGCCAGATGTTAGACCTGAAAAAGCTTTGCTTGGAATTAGAAAGGCTCTTAATCTTTTCGCCAACTTACGTCCGGCTATTGTATACGACGAGCTTTCTTCATCTTCTACCTTAAAATCGGAAGTTGTTAGCGGAGTTGATATCATGATTGTAAGGGAGCTTACAGGTGATGTTTATTTCGGTACACCAAGAGGAATTGAGGTTGTTAACGGGGAAAAGGTCGGATATAATAACATGATTTATAAGGAAAGTGAGATAGAAAGAATTGCACATGTCGCTTTTCAAACAGCTATGAAGCGGAATAAAAAATTGTGTTCTGTTGATAAGGCAAATGTTTTAGATGTATCAAGGTTATGGCGTGAAGTTATGGAACGTGTTGCAAAGTCATATCCCGAAGTAACGTTATCACATATGTATGTTGACAATGCGGCAATGCAGCTTATAAGAGACCCCAAACAGTTCGACGTGATTGTTACAGGAAATATTTTTGGTGATATCCTTTCGGATGAGGCATCTATGTTGGTGGGATCTTTGGGAATGCTTGCGAGCGCAAGTTTATCTGACGGGAAAATTGGTATGTATGAACCTATTCACGGCTCTGCACCCGATTTGAGAGGCAAAGACGTAGTAAATCCTATTGCTACAATATTATCTGCCGCTATGATGATGAAATATAGTTTTTCTCGCTCGGATATTTATGATTCGATAGATAACGCAGTTAAGTTGGTACTTAGTGAAGGTTACAGAACTCAGGATATTTATACTGATGCTGTACAAAAACTGGTTGGTACCGCAAAAATGGGCGATTTGATAGCTGAAAAAGTCATTGCATAATTCGGGAAAAAATAAGACACTACTTTTGTATTATTCAAAATGTCAATGTTTTTGGCTGAAAAGTCGTTATAATAAGAGTGTAGTCAGCTATCACCTCAAACACTTAGTTCAGAGATCTGATTTTCGGTGGAAGAAACCGCGTGGCGGTTTGGGTCAAAAAGTGAAAGTATAGCTGACTATATATTAATAAAACTTAATATATAAAACGCACTCTGTGCGCCAATCATGCCTGTAATAACTTGTTGCAGGCATTTTTGGTAGCAATTTTTTCTTATATAATGTTTTATATAATATATATATAAAAGGTAGGTTAAAATGACTAATACACAAACAATAAACGGAGTACAAATAACGCAAGCGCAATTGGCGCAACTGCAAGCTCAGGGCGTAAACATTAGCCAGTTGAATGGGCTTAGTTCAGCACAACTGTCGGCACTTCTAAGTGGAAATTCGGTAAATATAAACCAGCTAAATAGTTTTGGATTACTGACTGCCCAAAATAACGTACTTTCACAGATGCTTAGCGGTAATACACAGTTAGTTGGGTCTTTGCCAAACATGAATACGTTGGCAAATCCGAGTATGAGCGCAGCTCAAGCTATTGCCATGTTCGAGCAGTTGTCCGGAGGGTATTTAACAAGTAGTGGCTTAAATTTAAGCGGAATTATGAGTCAAACCGGTGGTGGTGGATATAATTTTGGTGCGGTTAATTACATGTCACTTAGTCCTAATGACCGTAAGTTTATGCAGAATATGAGTCTTGCTGCTATGGGATTACAGGCATTAGGTAGTTTATTTGGCTCTTCCAGTGCCAATGGTAGCAACCCTATGGCTGCAAAAGCTTTTGGTATGGCAACTAATATGCTTACGTCATCAGAAAGAGGCAATAATGATATAGTCGTTGATGCTGATAATGGTATCCAACATGTTAATACAGGACTTTCTACAGGTATTGATAATGCTATTAAATCCATTAAATCCGGTGGTAAAGTTACTGCTGATATACAAACCCAACTTACAAGTGCAAAGACTTCTTTAGGCATTTTGGATTCACAAATTTCAACTTTAGAAGGCGAAGTTGCTAAGCTTGAAAAACAAGAGGCTCAAGCTAGGAATAGTGTTAATCAAGTTAATGCAGAAGAACAAAAAATCAATGATAAATCTAAACAACAAAAAATAGAGCAATATCAGAATATTGAAGCGCAATATGCAGATAAGCAGGCAACGGCGGATAAACTCAAAAATGACTATGAAATGACGCCTGAAACGATTACCGATGAGAACGGTAAAACGGTTAAAAACCCGCAAAAAGAAGCGGTTAAAAATCAGTATGAACAAGCTCAAAAAGAAGCGGAGCAATTAAAGGCACAAAAAGATAAGCTGAAACAGGAAATTGATAAAGATCCGCAAATGAAATCAGTTGCAGACAAGACAGATAGTATTTGTGAATTTTATTCTAACTATAAAATAAAAAAAGCAGATTTAGCAAATAAAAAAGAGTTTAGAAAAAATTTGGCAACTAAAATAGATGAACTGGAAAAGTTGACTACTCAAAAATCAGGCGGAACATCAACTGACTAGAAAACAAAATTTAAGCCGTGGTATATACCACGGCTTTTTTATTCTTCGGATTCTTCTTCTATGTCAATCTCATCATCTTTATTTTCTTTGATTTTATCAAGAACCATTTTTGCTATTTCTTTTGCGGCAATTGTCTGAATTTGTTCGGATGAATTTTCCAGCATTGTGATAGCTGTTCTTACAGTTTTGTCTATGTCGTACCAACGAGCATTCCCTCTGCCTTCGACTCCTTCTTCTACGGCACTGAGAATATCTCCTACTGCTTCAAACTCGTTTGATGATATATTGTGCTCAATTATAATCTTTATAAGATTTAGGGCAACCTTTATTTGAGTTTCGTCATCAGTTTCTTCGAGGGTTTTCATAGATTTGGAAAGAAGCGGATCCCTATCGTACCAGCGTCTTTTGTCATAATATTCTTCTCTCATACAGCCTCCTTAACCTAGTTTGAATGTTACGCCTTTTCCGTTACGAGGGTAGTCCCATTTTAGTGATTTTTTCTCACAAATTATTTTACAGGCACCACATTCAAGACAGTTCTCATAATTTACTATTAATTTGCGGTTTTCTTCATCCCATTCATACACGCTTGCAGGACATATTATTGTGCATATTTTACTTTTGCATTCTTTGCAATCTGCCGCACATGGATTAAGATGCGAAACCGTATCACAATTGTACTTTAATTTATTTAATTTGTCATCAATATTCATTTTAAAACTCCCATGACAGATTTTATTATTGTGAATATATCACAAATTAATTCTCTAAGACTTCTGTCGGTGAACCATGAACAAATGTATTTTCTGAATTCTTGTTTCTTTGGCTTAGCGTTGACAGTTGTAAATATTTTGAAGAATTCTGCAATTTTTTTAGGATAATATCCAAAAAAAGATGCACTGCGTGGTTCAATATTGTTTAGTATATCTTTATATGTTTTTAAATCTTTTATTACATATGAGTTTTCCAATTTTTGCTGATATAAAGAGAGGCTGTTTTCACTGAAATCGTTGTTATTTAATGCCTCAATTGCTGTTTCCGCAGCGAGTTTTCCGCTTTTGAAGGCAAGATTTGTTCCTTCCCAATGAAGGTTGTTAACAAGCATAGCTGCATCACCTGCTATCATTACACCGTTTGCGTATAGTTTTGGAATTTTTTTAAATCCGCCTTCAGGAATTAAATGCGCACTGTATTCTTGTAGTTCCCCGTCTTTTATTAATGGGGCTATTGTCGGGTGTTTTTTGAGTTCCTCTAGGACATCATTTACATTAAGCTTTTGTTTTTTGATGTCTTCCAGACCTATTCCCAGTCCTATTGATATTGAGTTCTTGTTAGTATATAAAAAGCCAAGCCCAAGTTCCTTATCCATAGGATATCCTATGAATTCGCAAACACAGCCTGTATTATCATTGAGATTGAAACGTTCATTGATTATATTTTTGTCAAGTTTGTAGACTTCCTTAACTGCAAGCGCAACATTTTTGGGTTTAATTGTTTTTCTCATTTCCAATTGTTTTGCAAGCAGAGAGTTTACTCCGTCTGCGATTATGACAATATCTGAATAGTATTCTTCAAGGTCTGTTTTTATTCCTATAACTCTGCCTTTATCCAATATCAAACTTTTTACAACCGTATTTGGTGCAAAATATGCTCCTGCTTTTTTTGCCTGTTCTACACACCAACTGTCAAATTTTGCTCGAATTATGCTACAGCTGTTTTTTGTATATTCTTGTGTTTTGTAGCTTATTGTTGTGGATTGTTCCTTTGTTAATAAAACGTATCTATGTTCAATGTTAAAACGTTCGATAGGTGCATCTTCAAGAAAATTCGGAAATATTTCTTTAGTTGGTTCTACATATATTGCACCGCCAAACATATTCTTTGCACCAGCAAATGAGCCTCTTTCAACAATTAAAACTTTTTTGTTTGCTCTTGCAAGTGTAATTCCTGCTGCTATTCCTGCAGGACCGGCTCCTACTATAATTACTTCAATTTTATTTTGTTCCATTTGTTAGTCCTTAAAGATAGAATAACATATTTATTATAAAGTCAGATACCAAAAGTATTATTGTCGCTTTTATTGCACCTTGAGTAACCGCGTTACCGACATCAACTGCTCCTCCGGTTGTTTTGTAGCCCTGTGTTGCTGTTACGGTTGTTATTACTATTCCAAATACAGATGCTTTTAGTAAGCTTATGTATATATCTTTTGTGTTTAGCCATAACCAAACGGTGTTCATATATCTGTTAAAATGCAGGTCGATTGCACTGTTTGCTACTACCATGCCTGCTAATATACCAAAAAGTTCGGCAATTAGAACTACCATGGGTGTTGTCAATGCGGCTGATATTATTTTGGGTGTGAAGTAATATCCTATTGGATTAACGTTCATGGTCTTTATAGCATCAACCTGTTCAGTTACTTGCATATTGGCAATTTCGGCACAAATCGCAGTGCCTGCGCGTGCACTAATAGCCAAGGCTGCAAATCCCGGAGCTATTTCACGTATCAATACTATTGCTATTGAGCCTCCTACGTAATCTTCGGCCCCTGTCATAAGAAATTGTTTTGATACTTGAAGTGCGATTACGGCTGCTGCGATCATTACTATTGTTAACGAAATTGGTAATGAATCATAACTAAATGATGCAGCCTGATTTAGCACCTCTTTAAACCGCACTTGTTTACTTAAAAGGTATTTGATACAAATAACTAAATTTTGAACGCAAAGCCCTATAAATTTAATCATTCTTTATTTTACCGGAGTACACCATTTTCTATATTTTTCAACCTTACCACGAACTACATCAAAGTATAGCGATTGAATTTTCTTTGCAATCGGACCAACTTCTCCGTTGCCTAATGGTCTGTTGTCTATTTTGGTAATTGGGCTAACCTGTGCGCCTGTTCCACAATAGAATGCCTCATCAGCTATGTATAGCTCTGTTCTGTCGATATCACGTTGAATTGTTTCTATGCCAAGTTCTTCTTTTGCTAATTCTATTATGGTATTTCTTGTTACGCCTACAAGAATATTATCGGTTGTTTTGGTTGTTATAAGTTTTCCATTTTCAACCAAGAATAAGTTCATTGCCGAACCTTCTGTTACGTGTCCGTTTTCAGAAAGAACAATAGCATCGTCAAATCCGGCTCTTTTGGCATCGGTTACAATCAAAGCGGCGTTTGCGTAACCTCCGCTTACTTTTGCTCTCGGAGGAATGGCGTTGTCTTCAAGCCTTCTCCAGCTTGATACGCATACGCTTAGTCCTTTTGTTAAGTCAATATAATCACCAAGCGGGCAGGTGAAAATTAACACCCCGTCCGGATTGTCATATAGTCCGGGACCAACCTTTTGTGCTTTTTTGAAGATTGTTGGTCTGATGTATGCGTCTGTTTTGTAATTGTTTTTCTTAAGAAGCTCTATTGTTATGTCACAAAGTTCTTCTATTGAATATTTCATTTCCATGCACATTATTCTTGCACTTCTGGAAATTCTTTCGTAGTGCTCTTTCATTCTAAATATAAACATTGAATCATCTTCTGCATTGTAATATGCTCTGATGCCTTCAAAAACTGATGTTCCATATAAAAATGCGTGTGTTCTTACC
The DNA here is from genome assembly GCA_944325625.1 of Candidatus Gastranaerophilales bacterium. Taxonomy (GTDB): domain Bacteria; phylum Cyanobacteriota; class Vampirovibrionia; order Gastranaerophilales; family Gastranaerophilaceae; genus RGIG2134. Next base: position 69,745 of record CALVAP010000001.1, read on the forward strand.
GGTATTGATGCTGTTTTGGCATCTACATATTCGCCTTCTAAAAATACAAATTCTTGTTGTGACATAATTATTCCCCCATATTCTCTTAGTTTATCATACTCCAAAATATAACTTGTGCAAAATTTATTAACAAATATAACGCAAATTAAAGCGGATTAGACTTTGCCATACCAACTTTTCTGGGAAAGTCTTTTGGAGTTTTATTTGTTTTTTTAATAATTACAAGGTTTCGTTCAAAGTTTTCTTCCAGTGGAAGCTCATATTTGATGATTTTTTCAATTTTGAAGTTTAAAATTTCTAAGGCATTTTGTGCGTGATTTATTTCTTCATTAACAATTTTTGATTTATATGCAACAAAATATCCGCCGACTTTAATGAAAGGTGCTGCGTATTCAAGAATTACGTTTAAAGGTGCTACAGCTCTTGAGGTTGCTATATCAAAATTTTCAAGGTAACTTATTGGCAATTCTTCGGCTCTTGCAACGATTGCTGTCAGGTTTTTCAATTTTAGCTCTTGTGCCAATTTATTTATAAATTTAATTTTCTTGGCGATAGAATCTACTGCAAATATATTTATTTTGTTATTTAACAATGCAATCGGACATGCGGGAAACCCGCCCCCTGTTCCTATGTCCAAAAGCTTTTTGCATTCTTTAAATCCTTTAAAAAGATTTATCGATAGCGAGTCATAGAGGTGTTTTTCGAAAAAAACTTTTTCATCATTTTTGCTTATCAGGTTTGTGTGAGCGTTGTATGCTAAAAAATTTTCTTGATAGAGGGTTAACAGCTTTTCTGTTTCGGGTGTTATTTCAAGATTAAGGTTTTTAAGAAGATTAAGTTTCATCATTGTATCTAAATCCGTTTGCTGTTAGATTATACTGTGTTTCTCCAAGTTTAATTTTAAGGTCTTTTAGCCTTGTTTCTATTTTCGATTTATTTTCTTTATCTGTTTCTGTATCTAGGAAGTGGTTTGCGCTTAAATAGGCTTTAATTGCCTGAGGATATTGGTGCTGTCTGTAGTAGTAGTCACCAATTTCCAAATAAGCTGAGGCTATATAAAGTTTGTCGCCAAGTCTTTTTGTCGCTTGCAGCGCGTTGAGTAGAAACTTGTAGCTTGTTTGTTTGTCTCTATTTTCATATATTGCGGATAACTTTGTATAAACAAAGTACATTCCTTCATTATTGTGGGTTGATTTGTCTGCTTCGAGAGCTTTTTGGTAAAAGGTTAGTGCGTTACGAATATCTTCTCGTTCATAGTATATTCCCGCAAGATTCGAGTATGCTGATGAAAGATAGATATTTTTTTGTGGGTTAGGACAAACATTGATACAGTTTTGGTAGCATTCCATAGCTTGTGTCTGTTGGTTTGTATCATCCAACAGGAGCCCGTATTTGAAGTATGCAGTGCTTAAAATCTCTTTGTCATCGGTCTTGAGCGCATTGTCTAAGGCTTTTTTGTATAAAGATTTAGCAAGGATTACGTTTGAAGATAAATCTTCGATGTCTGCTAAAAGATTATACGATTTGGCAAGCAATTTAGCGGGATTTTCTGTCTGTGAGTTAAGAATTTTATCAATACAGTTTTTGGCTACGTAGAACTTATAGTTGTTTTTATATTCAAGTGCAAGTTCGTACATGGCTTCGTTTGCAAGAGTGAATTGCTTTTGTTGAAAATAAGTTTCGTATGCAAGTGTTAGACATTGAATTGCATTTTCGTGGCTATGAGTTTTTACATAGCATTGTGCCATTTTGACAAGTATATTCGGACGTTTTAGCCCAAAGGCAGTATCTTGATTTTTTTCTAACGCTTTTTGGTAGTAAAAAATGGCACTTTGATAGTCAAAATCTCTCTCATACTTTTCCGCCAGTTTGACATAATCATCCAGATTGTAGGCAGGGTTGATATGAGGTTCTTTTCTTGTGGGAAGAATTTCAGTTTCTAAGTTTAACTCTATTGGAGATGTTATTGTTGTAGTTTGTTCTTTGGTGTCAGTTGTCGGTTGTGCGGGTGCTTCTGATTTTGAGTTCATTGTGCTGAAGGTTATACCGCTTTCTGTTCTCATTCCTGAGGCATGATAGTTTTCTACAAAGCTTTCGTGATAAGCTTTTTCTCTCCTCATTGTGTTTCTTGAAATTGTTAAAATTCTTTCTGTCGGTTTTTTCGGTAACATACTTTCGTAGAAGTTTGCCAAATAGTTATGAATTTTTAGGGTCGAAAACTGATCAATTTCTTTCTCTATTTCTTTTTTGAAGTAATCTTTTACATAAACATTTGTTTTATCTTCATTTAGAATAAGAATATTTTTTAAGTAACTAACTTCCGTTACACTATTTTTTGTGAGTTGGGCGAGGAACTCAGGTGTTGCCGCAGTTCTAATAAGTGTAAGAATGTAAACAAGTTCACGTGAGCGTTCAGGGATTAGGGAAATGAATTTTCCTATCAAAAAATTTGAAAAATTGGTTTTTTTCATTTCAAACTCATACATTAGCTCCTCAAGCGAGATATTGAAGGTTTGAAGAATTTTTATTGTCATATCAATATATTTTAGATAGCAACGGGAACCGGAGATAAGCTTTTTTAAGCTTTCTTGAGTTGTTTTTATATTATATCGTGTGAAGTATTGTTCAATTATATCTTCATCAATGGAAGTTATAATTGCTTTATCATAATCCACATTTCGTTCTATCAATATCTGTGAGTCGAAGCTTCTTGATACAAATATAACTTTAAATTTGTCTATTGATGCAAGGTGGAAAAGAAAATCATTTATAATTCCGCTTGTATCCTCATATTTTAGGACATTCTCGTATGATTCCAAGACTAAAAGCATGGGTTTTTCTATGTTTTTGACGTAGTATTGAATGCGTTCGCGAAAATCTTTTGTGTCAATTTTAGGTAATACGGTTTTTTCGTTCTTTTGAAATTCTCTAAAATCTAAGGTCAGGTTGAGCAATATATCATCAAGCGTTGTAGCTTCATACATTTGGTATCTGAAAAGCAGCACCTCATCATTGAGGTAGGAAATGGCTTCATCAAGAATTTTACTTTTTCCCACCCCTTGAAATCCTGAAAGAATAAAGCAGTCCTTTGGACCTGAAAGAAAATCAAAAATCTGTGTAAACTTATCTTTGTTTTGCTCAAAGAAAAGATAGTCCCTTCTGTCTTGATTAAGTTCCAGTGTGGATGTTATTCCGAATTTGACAAAATTATATCTCATTTTTTTATTGTACAATATATTACAAAAAATACGCATAGTTTTAAAAGAGTAATTTTTGTTGTAGAATACATTTATTAAATTAATGAGGAGTATAAAATATGTTAATGCAAGGTAAAAAAGGTATTATTTTTGGAGTGAGTAACAAATTTGGTATTGCAAATGCAATAGCGGAACAACTCCATGCAGCAGGGGCTGAGATTGCTTTTACATACGCTAATGAAGCGATGAAAGGGCGTGTAACCCCTATTGCCGAATCTATGAATTCTAAAATGATTGTAGAATGTGATGTTACAAATGAAGAACATCTTGAAAGAACATTCAAGCAGTATGAACAAACATATGGGAAATTGGACTTTATGGTTCATGCGGTTGCTTTTGCTAACAAAGAAGATTTGATGGGTGAGTTCATTAATACATCAAAAGATGGTTGGAATTTAGCAATGGGCGTAAGTGCATATTCACTTGTTGCAATGTGTAGACATGCAAGACCTTTGTTTAATGAGGGTGCTGCTGTTCTATCACTTACTTACCTTGGCGGTGAAAAAATGGTTGCTAACTATAATGTTATGGGGGTTGCTAAAGCGGCGTTGGAATCTTCTTCCAGATATTTGGCTACGGACTTGGGTAAAAATGGTGTTCGTGTAAATTGCCTTTCGGCAGGTGCGGTTAAAACGCTTGCAGCTAAAGGTATTTCAGGATTTGACAAAATGCTTAAGGCTGGTATTGTCAAAGCTCCGTTAAAACGTAATGTTTCACTTGAAGATGTCGGCAAAACAGGACTTTACCTTCTTTCTGACCTTTCTTCAGGTGTTACCGGTGAGATTGTTCATGTAGATTGCGGTTGTCACAGTGTTTATTCTTCAATAGAAGAAATGGAACTGCTTACAAAATAACGTGTTTGAAACTACAAAAGAGCTCCAATCATATATTGGGGCTTTTTTTATTCGTCCAATGCGATAAAACTTAGCGGACGAGAGTGGCGTTCGCTTCGCAAGACTGCTTTTTTTACAGTTCTGTGATACCCTATACTGAGCCATATTGCAGCGGCAACCCATGCGCAGGGCGTAGCAAAACATACTCCTAAATATCCGAAATAATGCCCAAATATAAATGCTGCAGCACTCCTCATAATTAGCTCTAATGTGCCTGAAATAAGTGGAATTTTGGCATTTCCCATTCCCTGTAATATATTTCGGTATAATATCAGTGTTGCCAGGGCAAAGTAGAATACGATTATTATGTTCAAATATATTTGAGCTTTTCTTATAAGTTCGGGTTCATACCCTGTTATAAACAATCCAACAAGTTGTTTTCCGCATGTATATATCAATATGGCAGTAATTATGGTTAAAATAATGTTGATTATCATACCTTTATGAGCGCCTATACGGATACGAATGATTTTTCCTGCTCCATAGTTTTGTGCTGTATATGTTGCTATTGCAACACCCAAAGCAAGAAATGTTTGTACTGCAACCTGTTCGACTTTTGTAGCTGCTGTAAAGGCGGCTATTGTTTCTGCACCAAAAGAATTTAATACAATTTGCAGCGCTATAATTCCTATTGTCAAAACAGACATTTGAAAACCCATCGGAAAACCTATTCTTATGTGTTCCCAGGCGAACTTAGGGTCAAACTTCCAATCTTCTTTTTTAAGTCTTAGAATGGGGAATTTTATAAACATAAACATAAAACACAAAATTGCAGATACACCTTGTGATATTGTTGTTGCCCAAGCGGCTCCGGAAACTCCCATTTTTAAATTTATTATAAAAATAAGGTCAAGAACTATATTCATAACGGAGGCTATTATAAGGAAAATTAGGGGAGTTTTGCTGTCACCTAACGCTCTTATAACGTTTGATACTGCGTTGTAGAATATTATTGTCCCAAGTCCCAAGTATATTATGTAAATATAATCATACGCTTGGTTAATAATATCAGATGGTGTATTCATGGCTAAAAGCAGGGATTTAGTAGTTGTTGTGCTTATTAATGTAAGAAATAGAGTAAGTATTATACAAAGCATAATAGTATGTGTAAAAGATTTACGAACTCCATTATCATCTTGAGCTCCAAACCTTTGAGCAGTTATTACCGCAAAACCTGCTGTTATCCCTACAACGAAACCTAAAACCAGAAAAGCAACAGGTCCTGTTGCCCCTACAGCAGCAAGCGCTTTTACCCCCAGGGTGCGACCGACTATTAGCGTATCTACGATGTTATAAAATTGTTGAAAAAGATTTCCGATAAACAACGGTAAAGCAAACCACAATATAAGTCTGGTCGGATTACCTGTTGTCATGTCTTGTATTGCCATAGTGTTTTGCCTTACGTCTTCTTCTAATTATAGTAACTAAAAATTTAAAATACAATCTTATTGATAGCCAATTGTAGAATGTAGAAATTTGTAAAACAAAGCTTAATGTATATGTAATTATGTATATTTTGAGAGGGTGAATTTATGTGGAGAAAATTAGGTGATTTTTCTGCAAAACGCAGTTTTTGGGAAGCGTTGCTTTTCTATTTTGTTTATGGAGCGGCAGGAATCTTTTTATGTGGGGTTATAACATCTATGATTACAGAGGCAAGCTCCCTTTCCTCGCTTGAAGATATAAAATTGCTTGCTTATCGTGTTGCGCCGATTGTGGCAGGGATTTATACTTTTATTATTTCACTTTTTATTTTGTTTTTAAAACACCTTAATAAGGATGCTTTAGCTATTTTATGCGTCATTGTTGGTTCTTTTGCCAGTATGAGCTTGGGAATGATTTTTGGTTTCATCCCTGTTGCTGTTTTAAGTTCGTTTAGAATGGTAAAAAAACCTATAACTGCCGATGCTTAGCAGTTTTTTAAAATATAGTCCCAAGTTTCTTTGTAGGGTCCATTATAACCTTTTGCATTTAAAATAGCGTTATCATATTGCTCGCCATAATTATTCTTAACCCTGGCAACTTTAGTTGCAGTTGCGGGGAGGTCTTTAAGTGTTTTTGAAATTGCAGAGTAACTTGCATAAAAACGGTTATGAGCAGGGGTATTACCGTGTTTATCGGTTGTTGTATATATTTTATCAAGGACATTAGGCTGCCCGAAAAGTACCTCGTTCATACTTATTAGTGCTTCAGGTTCAAGATAATGTGCAGGAATTTGTCCGCTTTCATTTCTGGCGGTGTAGGCACGACTTAAAAGTTCTGGCATGTTTTTTGCTGCTTCGTTAAAAATTATAATTTTAGACGTTGGTGCTTTCTCAATAAAGCGTCTGCCCTGAGAATCTTTTGAAAAAACAAGTTTTTCCAGATTATGAGCATTTTGTAATACTTTTTCCATGACCTCATCAGGTAGTGCCAAAATTAAATCTCCACCTTTGGGAGCAAAAAATAGTTCTTCGAGCAACTCGGGATATTTTCTTAGGCGGTTGATTATTAGTTCAAGTTTTTTCTCGGAAACTAAACCGCTAACCAAAGCTTCTCTCATTTTATCATTTATAAATAATTGTTTTAATTTTGCCTTTTCATGCTCGATTTTCAGTTTTTCTTCGGGCGAAATTGTTTCACGTTTGGAGATATTTTGGCTATTTTGACTTTGTGTTTGGGTGAGATAAGTGGCTTGGGTGATGTTACTTATTCTTCCATTGTTTTTAGGGGTGCTTGTTTCGTGATTAGGAGTTTTAGACACTCTACTTGTATCGATTTCAGTGGTTTGATTTTGTGATGATGTCTTTTTTTGTTTTGGTTGTGCAAATGGTGAAACGTAGGTTTCGCCTCTTTTTTTTGCTTCAATTCGTTTTATTTTCTCTTCTTTTACTCTGTTTTTGAATTCAAATTGTGCACGTTTACGTTGTTGGATAAGTGCAAGTTGTTCTTCTTCGGTAAGGTTGGTTTTTTCTTTTTTATGATTTCGTTTTTTCCCGAAAGAAACTATGTCGTGCTGCAAATCGGTTATTACAAATTCAGGCTTATTTGCTTGTATTTGTGGGTTGTAGTTGTTATATATTTTAAAAATCTGAAGCGGATAAATTTTCATTTTTCTTGCCTATAGGTTTACTTCTAAGTAAACCTTAAACAAAGAGATATTTGTTGAGTTGTGAAAATTTCGTTACAAAAAAAATAATAAATCTATTTACAAGAACAACATGGTGGAATTGGTCTTCCAAAAAGTAATCTTAGTACACCAAAATTTTTCTTCAAGGTTTGTTTTATACCGCAAGTTATTTCATCAACATTTTCAATGATTGAGTTTACATTGTCTACTGTTGTATCAAGGTTTGGGGTGGCTTGGTTAAGATTGTTAGTTGTGCTTGTGAGATTGTTTAATGTTGTGTTTGCATTTTCTGTTACTGATTGAACATTTGAAATTGTATCTTTCAGTTGCTGCTGTGATATTGCGTTGTCGATTTTACCTATTATTTGGCTTGAGCTTTTTGTTGTTTGTTCAACGTTGCCGATTGTGTTTTTTATGTTGTTTTGTGAGTCATACAGTATATTATTGACTATATTTAGGACACTATAGAGCATTTCTGTTGATTCGTTAAGATTTTTTAGTATTGCCGATGCATTTTTTTCCATTTCTTCATATGTGTCTTGAGAAACACTTGCCAGATATGAGTTAAAATCAATGGAGCTTTTACCTTCAATTACCGAATTATTTTTGAGGCAAGCATTTGACGGTGTTTCAGGATAAATTAAATCAATGTAGTCTCTATGCATCCAGCGGGTTTTGTGCACTTTGATTTTTGCACTTGTATTAGAAGGCAGTTTCATCTTAGGATGAATTAATACAGTTACAAGTGTGGTTTGGTAGTCCTTTGAGGGGGCTACGTTTATAACGTGTCCTATTTTAAAACCTTTAAAATAAACAGGTGCTCTGCAGTGGAACGGGCGTAAATCTTTAAAAGTAATAACAATCTTGGTGTTTGTCGTTAGTTGAATAGCTTGAAAAAGTATTACAAACAAAACCGTCCCTAGTACAATGCAAAAGATTGGGTGTTTTTTTATGTACTTTGATAAGAAATTTTTCATGGCAAAAATATAATCAAGTTAATAAAAATGGAGATTGCCTTTTTGGGTAATCTCCATGTATAGTTTTGTTTTGGGAAAAATGACAGATAATTTTAATTCTACCTGAACGGATAGGCGATTGTATCATAAATTGCGCCAAATGAATTGTCATACGCGGTCTTAGTTCCACCCCACATGCGTTGGAATAATGATTTTTTCTGGCAGCATTGTCCTATATACGTTTGATCCGGGCAGGCAGGTTGGCAACATACTGTTTGCGGTTTTTCGCAAGGATTACAGTTCAGCTTTTGAGGCTTGCAAGGACAGGCAGCAAAAGCATTGGCACCGGCAAAAATAAGCGATAGCAGTGATAGTGTTAATATCTTTTTCATACTTGTCTCCTATAAATTTGATTTTTGAAGTTAACTTCCTTTTCTATTTTTTCATTTTTTCAACAAATTTCATTAACTCACATGGCTAAATCCGTATATGAGAAAAAAGTGTTATTTTTAGAATGTTTTGTTAGTTTTCTTTTTTTAATCTTTTGATTTACCGATTGTGTAATGCAAAAAATTTTTTGCTGTATTTAAAATGATTTCGTTATTATCACGTTTAGGGGAGAATTTGGGGATTTTGTCTATAATTCCTGAATATAGCTAAAATGTTTAAAAAGAAAGATATAGTTACTTGTTTTATTGTTATTGCAAGCATATTTTTAAATATCAATTTTGTCTTTGCACAAACACAAGAGCTATCGAAGGAAGATTTAAATACACAATGTAATCAAGAATGTGAAAATCAATATATATATCCTGATTATGTATATGAGTTTTTGGGCGAAGATAAGTTTGAGAAATTTAATCGCAAAATGTTTAATTTTAATATGAAGATGAATAAATATGCGCTGCGACCGTTACATGTAGTATGGGCATCAATTATGCCAAAATATGGAATGGATAGAATACAAGGTATTTATGAGAATGCACTTTACCCCAAAAGGCTTATTAGTAACCTTATACAAAGAGATTTTGAGGGGGTAAAAGATGAAACAATAAGATTTTTGACAAATTCCACACTGGGATTTGGTGGAATGTTTGATCCGGCAAAAAGATATTTCGGAATTGAATCGACGGATGCAGATATGGAGCAGGCGCTTGCAAAGTGCAAGGTTAAATCCGGACCTTATTTGGTTTGTCCGATATTATCCTCATCAAGTCCGCGCGCGCTTGTAGGGCGTGCGCTTGATGCGGCTCTCGATCCTTCTTCTTATGTCGGAATTCCTTTTATGTCTTTAGTTAAGCTTGGATTTACAATCAATGATACAGCTTATATGCAACCAATGTCCTATTTGTTGGAGGCAACCTGTGCGGATCCTTATGATATTATGCGCAAACTTTATGCCATTCAGAACTATTTAAAAAATTCGCCCCCCGTCGAAAAAGAAATACTCCAAACCACGATAGAGGCTTTCGATGGCGAAACTCAGTTGGCTATTTTGAATATAAATCCGCAATATTTGCAAGATACAACAGAGAATATTATTCATGTCAAAGATTGGTTTCCACATAATTACGATACCCAAGAACCCAAAGATTATTCAACAAGTGTAATCAAAGATGAACTTTTAGCGCAAAACGCAGAAGATACTGAAGTTTTAAGCAGGGCTAGTATTGGGGCTGATTTGGGCGAGAACATTGAAGAAGATTACCAATTTAGTGATTATGATGAATATTTTGTTCTTGAAATTCTTGCCATGTACGCGCAGGAAGATGGCTGTAGCGAAGAATTTATAGCCGATTTTAACGATTATGAAAACTTAGTAAGTCATAAAGATGAGGCTGATTTGTCAAATTCTTTGGCTGACAAAAAATATTGTTCAAAACCTGTTTTTGAAATGTCTGCTTTTAAAAAAATTGCTCAAAACAGCTTGAAGGCGGATATAACGCTAGAGGGATTTAATCCGCAAAGCCCGGTTGTAGATGCTATGAGGACCGCTTTATTTGATGTGCCGGATGTGGATGACTCGGCTTGGAGTGAGCTTTCTATATGGAATAGAAGTTTTAGCAGCAGAATAAAAACGTCTTCTGTCGAGTTGTTTGAAGGAAGAGAGCCTTATAAATTCAGATTTATTATGCAGAAAGATAAAAGTGCACCCGTTGCTATAATTTATCCTTCTATTGGTGAGGGAATAATGTCGCATCATTCTGTCATTATGGCAAAGATATTTTATGACAAGGGATATTCTGTAATTATTCAGGGGAGCCACTTTCAGTGGGAATTTGTCAAAAGTATGCCTGAAGATTATCGACCGGGTGTCCCTGTTCGAGATGTTGATTATCTTAAGATGCTTACCACAAAAATTATTAATACACTTCAAGACAGGTACAACTGTGAGTTTTCGGACAAAGTGGTTATCGGAACATCGTTTGGTGCTATGACAACTCTTTTTCTTGCCCAGAAGGAGTCAAAAGATAACACATTAAATATTTCAAAGTTTATATCAATAAATCCGCCTATAGAGCTTCTTTATTCCATGCAGCAAATTGATAATAATACTGCAGAATGGAATAAAAATCCACAGAATTTGAAAGAACGGGTTGCGTTAACTGCGGCAAAAGTTATGCAGCTTTTGCAAGATGAGAGCTTGCAAAAAGATAAAATTGAGTATCTTCCTTTCTCTGAAGAAGAAGCAAAACTTATCACCGGATTTGTTATGCATCAAAAATTATCAGACCTCATTTTTACAATAGAAGATGGACATAACGTTAATCAATCTGAGCTTTATTCCAAAATTCGCTCAATGAACTATCGTGAGTATGCAAAAAAATATCTGCTTTCAGAAACGTATAATAAGGTTGAAGATTTGGGAAGAGACACAAGTTTGTACTTGATAGCAGATTATTTAAAAAATAGCAATAACTACAAAATTTATCACGCTATTGATGATTATTTGGTTAATCCTTCTCAGCTTCAAAGGTTAAAAAGTTATTGCGGAAATAGACTTGTTTTGATGAATAATGGCTCACATCTTGGATTTCTGTATAGAAAAGAATTTATTGATTTGCTAAAACAAGATATTACAAGAGATGAAACTACTACTACAGAATTGGCAGAAAGGAAAATTTAAAATGGATATGTTTGATTTAAATTGGTACCATTCTTTGATAAGACCAAAATTTTCGCCTCCGGATTGGGTTTTTGCACCTGCCTGGAGTATTCTGTATATGATGATTTTTATTTCTCTAATATTTTTTGTCAAGGATGGAGATTTTGATAAAAAGATTGTACCTTTTGCCATTTTTTCACTTCAATTAATGCTCAATGTTATATGGACTCCTATTTTCTTTGGCGCAAAAAGAATATTATTGGCTCTATTTGTTATAGTTGCATTGTGGTTTAGTATTATTGCGGTTATTTACACTTTTTATCAGTATTCAAAGTTCTCAGCAATATTGTTGATACCCTATTTTTTGTGGGTAAGTTATGCAACTTATTTGAATTATAAAATCTGGTGGTTAAATCGATAAAATAGTATTTTAATAGAATATTTTTGAGATAAAATTATTAAAAAAATTGATATTGGAAGTGAAGATGAATGAGAATAATAATTATGCCGTAAAAATAGAGAATGCTTCAGTATATCTACAAGGCAAAGAAATTTTGCACAACATTAATTGGAAGCTAGAAAGAGGCGCAAAATATTTTATACTGGGCTCAAACGGGTCTGGTAAAACAACGTTAGTACGTACAATGCTCGGGTATCTATGGCCAAAATACGGTGCAGGTGTCGAAATTTTGGGACAGAAATTTGGAAAGACGGATATAAACGAAGTAAGAAAGTCTATTGCATGGGTTAGTCCGTTTATGCAGAAAAAAATGGAAGCGGCTACTACGGGTGTTGATATGATTTTGTCAGGTAAAGTTGGTTCTTTGGGGTTTTTTCGCTCTGCAACAGAGGAAGAGTTGTCTGAAGTCGAAGCTCTTTTGAAGAATATGAATGGGCTGCATTTGGCAAATAAATATATATCTGACATGTCATCAGGCGAGCAAATGAAGATACTTATTGCTAGAGCTTTGATTTGTAAACCCGAGCTTATGATTTTAGATGAACCGAGTGTGTATCTTGATTTAGCGGAAAGAGAATTTTTTCTGAAAATAGTTGATAATCTTGCACTCACGCATAGAGATTTGACAATGATTTTTATTTCTCAACGGATAGAAGATATCTTGCCCGCATTTGTAAGCGGAATGATTTTAAAATCAGGTAGGATTTTGCAAGAAGGGAAAAGAGAAGAAATCCTTACCCCAAATACTTTAAAAGAAGCTTTTGGGGTAGATGTTGAGTTGATAAAAACACAAAATGGTCGTTTGTGGAGTATTGTAAAATAACTCGTGTTTTCATAAGCAAAAATAATTTGATATTTTGTAAATGAATGTAAACCTCGAATGCCCTTTTGTTCCTTGTCTTTTTAATTTGTATTTTTGTGCGGGGCAATTTTTAAGTTAAGAAAAATTTAATATATTTATAGGACCTTTTGTGAGCGAATTTTGAATTTTATTTAATAGATCAAGGAAGGAGTTTGTAATAGTTATGGTTATTTATCCAAATCCAAGTGTAATGGCGACCCAGGACAAGGGTAGTTTCGGAAATAAGATTAATTGTGCGGGTGAACATATCCTAAATACCGCAGTAGGAGGATTAAAAACCGCAGCAGTATTGGGCGGTGGAGGATTATTAACTTATGGGTTGGCAAAATCTAGTATTGTAAATCGTTTTATCGAGGAAACGTACTCAAAGTTAAAATCAACAAAGTTATATGACAAATTTTTGTCTAAAGGTGTAGATTTTATAAATAAAGGTATAAATAAATTTAAGGCTCTGCCAAAAGCCGGCAAAATTATTGCAGTAGCAGGTTCTGCTTTGACGGCAATGGTTGCCCAGCATATTATCAATAAACATACATTTAAAGCTGGTCAAATAGACCAAAAATATACAGATAGAGCTAATATGGAAAGAGCCATAAAATGGTAATTATAAATCTATAATAAAAGGGCAGAGTGCTATCGCTCTCTGCCCTTTTTGTTATATTCAAGAAATAGTAAACACAAAAAATAAATCCCGTATATTAACTACAGGATTTATTTTATTATGAATAATCGATATGATAATACTTGTTCCTATTTTTTATCTCTTATTAGGAGACCTTCACTGTCTTTTGGAACTACGACAGAAAAGCCCAATACGTTTTTTCGTACCTCAAATCCTTCGGGAACAGTTCTTGTACCGGTTGTTATATTAAAGAAGTTATTTGCGAGAACGTATTCACCATTTCCGTTTTTCACTATTTTGGCATTTTTTGGCAGACGACCTGTTTCGTTTATTGTATTGATTTGTTCATCAGTGAGCAGTCCGAATCCAATTCGTAACCAAGAAATATCGTCATTGTTCTCAGCTGTTTCTGCGTTTCGAGAAACGAACGAGTCACCTTGATGAATTGTTGGAATATCTGGTAAATCTACCTTTTTAGAGTAAGAATCTGTGCCTGTTTCATTTACTAAAGCTGCATATGCTTTTGCTTCTTCTTTCGTGTCAAAAGTCCTAATAACCCCGCCGTCGCCTAAGTTCCCTGTCGGGTGGGCTGTTTTTACATTAACGGAGTAACTACCATTACTGTTTTCTCCTATGTATTTTGCTTGTACTTCCATTGCCATTTTTTGCTCCCATAACTTTATACTAAACCATACTTGTATAAAACCAGAAGGAAAAAAAGATTGCTTCCATTTTGCTTTTTATTACAAGAGATTTACAAAAAACTAAAAATATAACCAAAAATCTAATTATTTGCATTCACATATGGTTCACAATGGATAATCACCATTGTATTCAAGAAAATGTCTTTTATTTTATCCTCAATAACGTCACAAATATTATGGCAATCTTTTATTGTCATTGACTCTTCACAAAGAATTGTTATTTCGATGCTTCTGTTTGGACCGCTTTTTCGGCTTTTAAGGTTTTTATATCCATATATGTTTTCACACTCATTTAAAATATTTTCTATTTTTTTTATATCCTCCTCCGGTAATGAACCATCAACAAGATTATTTAAGGATTCTTTAGTAATCGAAATTCCTGTTTTCAAAATAATTATTGCAACAATGATTGCTATTATAGGGTCTAATAAACTTATTCCCGTTATCTTAATCAAGATTAAGCCGACAAAAACCCCCATGGCGGAATAAATATCGGTTCGTAAATGTTCAGCATCAGCTTTTAGCGCCATAGACTCTGTTTTTTTTGCAACAAAGAATAAATATTTGCTTACAAAGAAATTTGCAATAACAGAAGCACCCATAACCAAAATACCCAGTGTTGAATCGAATTCGGCATAGCCTCTAAATAATATTTTCTTACAGGCCTCATAGGTTATATATAAGGCGGCCAGAACAATCAAAATTCCTTCTACAAAACCGGCAACATCTTCGTATCTGCCATGCCCAAAAGGGTGTTCTTTGTCGGCTGGGACACAGGAGCGCATAATCGCAAAATAGGTTATACAAGATGCCAAAAGGTCGCTCATTGAATGTATAGCTTCGGATATGACGCTAATGCTTCCGGAAACAATTCCTGCAAATAATTTTAGTATGATAATGCAACCATTAGATAAGATTGACAATCCTGATGCAAACTTTTTCTCAAACTCTACTTTCATAAATGCTGATTTACCCTTAAATAATTACCAGTCAAGCTGATATCTTAGCCCTATAAAACAATGACAATAATACCATAAGAAGGGGGTAATTTGAAATGGACAGATTAGTTGATATCAAAAATAAAAAATTCGCACGAAGCGAATTTTTAAATCTGGGGCGAAAGGATTCGAACCTCTGAATGGCTGGACCAAAACCAGCTGCCTTACCACTTGGCGACGCCCCAATGCGTCTTTGATTGTACTTATATATTATTGTGCGCAAAAACGATTGTCAAGTTTTTATTATTTTTATTCATCTTCGCTTATGATTGTGCTTAATTGAGGCATTGATTTTACATCTTTTGCTCCCAATTCTTCCATTCTTTCTATATTTCTTATTATATTATTTTTGCCGCTGAGTTTTGTCAGTGCAGCTTTCAGATTTGTATCAATCCTTTGTAGGTCTTTGCAGAGTTCTGCAAACTTATTAATCATTTTTCCTGCAAGGGTCGCAATTTCTTGTGCATTTTTGTTTTGTCTGTTTACGGTATGGAATGAATTGATAATTTTAAGTGTCGCCAGAAGGGTGGAAGGTGATACTGGCATGATTTTGTTTTTCCACGCCAAATCCCATAGCTGAGCGTCATCCGAAAATAGAAGATTATAACAACTTTCAATAGGGATAAACATAAGAACATATTCGGGTGAAGAAAATTCACTCGCGTTAAAATATTCCTTTTTTGATAATCCTGAAATATGAGTCTTTACAGAGTCTTTAAATGCTTTGAGGCTTGCTTCTTTGTCAATTTCATCAATTGCATTTATGTAAGAATCATATGGCGCAAGAGATGTTTTTGCATCAACATATATGCATCTGTTTTCAGGTAGTAGTACAACAACATCAGGTTTTTTTGTGTCAAAGCTTTTTTGGGTTAAGTATTCCTCATCTTTTCTAAGTCCTGAAATTTCGAGAATTCTTTCCAAAACTAACTCTCCCCATCTGCCTTGGGTTTTTGAGTCGCCTTTTAGTGCGGCAGCGAGCTTATTTGTGTCTTGTGAAAGTTTGTTGCCTGTTTCAAGAACATATTTTATGTTTGTATCCAATTTGGAGAACTGTTCGGTTTCCTTGTAAATATTTTCTTCAACTTTTTTTTCAAATTTTGCAATCTGTTCTCTGAAAGGAGTTAACAGTTCTGTTAATTTTTCTTTATTTTGTGTTGAAAATTCTTGTGAATTCTCCCTAAGTGCTTTGTTTGCGATATTTTCAAAATAAAGCTGCATTTCCTTTTGAATTTTTTCAAGATTTTGTTCGGTTTGAACGTGGACTTTTTTTTCTGTGGCTTTCAGTCCCCAAAATGCTGCAGCTGCACCGACAAATAATCCTAATATAAAAGTAATAAATTCCATAAAAAAATCCTTTTTATTTTTCTGATAAGAAAGCAGCTCCGATTACACCGGAAAAGTCACCGAGTTGAGCTTTTTTAAACTGAATTTTTGATGCGGGGATAGGTAAGGCTTTAACATGAGCTTTTAGAATGGTTTTGTTATAAAAGTAATCAATCGCATCAATCAAGCCCCCGCCGAGAATAATTAACTCAGGGTTAATAAAATTTATTACACTTGCAAGTCCTGCAGAAAGGTATTCGCTGGCCTCATCAAGCGCTTGGGTTACCAATTCATCACCTTGTTCAAGTGATTTTTTAATCATGCTGGATGAAATTGGTTTTCCATCTTCAAGATAGTCGAGAATTACGGAGTTTCTTCCTTTTTTGAGTGCGCCAGTGATACGTTTTTCTATAGCCAGTCTTGAGGCATATGCCTCCAAACAACCCATAGCACCGCATCCGCATTGTCTTCCGCCGTAATCTACAACAATATGACCAATCTCTCCTGCTGTTCCGGTTGAACCGGTATAAAGCTTTCCGTTTAAGACAATTCCTGAGCCTACTCCTGTTCCGACAAATACGCATACAAGGTTTTTACAACCTTTTCCTGCTCCAAATTTTATTTCTCCTAATGTAGCTATCTCAACATCATTTCCAACAAAGGTCGGGATAGAAAATTCTTTTTCCAAAATTTTTTTAAGTTCCAGATTAAAGCAATCAAGATTAGGTGCGGAGAGTAAAATTCCGTTTTCTCTGTCAACTTGACCTGCGGCACCAATACCGATTGATTCAATTTGCGTTTTGGGAACATAGCTTGCATCCATAACTTCTTGAATTGATTCAATAATTTTTTCTATAATCCTGGTTGGACCTTTATCTTTTTTGGTCTTTTTTTTAGCCGAAGAAACAACTTCTCCGGTTTCTTTGTTTATAAGGGCGGATAGAACTTTTGTCCCCCCCAAGTCTATTCCTATTGCATAGCCCATAAATTATTCCTTAAATTTCTATAATAAAATATTAACCTAAAATTCTAAAAAAATTAATCAATTGGCTAATTTGCTTAAAAATAATTTATATATATGCTAAAATGGACGAGTGAATTTATATGTGAGGAAAAGTCATGAAAAAAAGTCTGATATATATTTTGGCGGTAATATTGATAGGGGCTGGGATTTATAGCGCCTTTGATGCGGAAAATTCATACGCGCAACAAGCGGCAAACAAAACTCAAACCCAAAAAACTATTCAAAATACAGCTAAAACACAACAACTTCCCTCTTATATAGAGGTAAAACCGCTTGATATTGTGGCTAATCCTCAATTTTATCTGAATAAAAATATCAAAATGAATGCGACTTTTGATAAATTCTCGACGTTGGGTTTGGACTATAAGCCTGCGCTACGTAAGTCGGAGGATTATATAGGAATATTAATTCGCAGAGATGACGTTACTGACCATGTCATGCCGTTAGCGGAGATGAAGCTTTTCATTAAACGTTCTGAAGCAGAAAAATTTATAGATTTGGAAACGGGTGATAAAATTTCAATAGAAGGCAAAGTCTTTTCGACAGCTATGGGTGACCCTTGGATAGAAATAACAAAATTAACGATAATCTCCTCCAAAAAGCCTATAAAAGTGAGCTAGGTATTTGAAAAAAATATTTATGACCCTATAATGATATTATAATAGAATTAGGGAGTCATCCGAATTATGGCAAGAAAAGACGTATATTTAACCGTTCACGGGCATTTTTATCAACCGCCGCGTGAAAATCCTTGGTTGGAATCTATAGAACGTCAAGATAGTGCCGCGCCTTTCCATGATTGGAATGAACGTATTAATATGGAATGTTATGACCCTAATTCTGTTTCAAAGATTGTAGATGACAGAAACCAAGTCATAGATTTGGTTAACAACTATGCTTATATGAGTTTTAATTTCGGACCTACATTAATGTCTTGGCTCGAATCGCATGCACCTTTAACATATGAAAGGATTATAAAAGCTGATGCAAGAAGTATAGGTGAGCATGGCGGGCATGGTAATGCAATGGCCCAGGTATATAATCATATGATTATGCCGCTTGCAAATATTTCAGATAAATACACTCAGGTTATATGGGGTATTAAGGATTTTGAATTTAGATTTGGGCGAAAACCCGAAGGCATATGGCTTGCGGAAACGGCAGTGGATGATGAAACCCTCCTTGTATTAGCGAATGAAGGAATTAAGTTTACCGTACTTTCGCCATTTCAAGCGGATAAATTTAGGGACTTGGGTTCTAAAGATTGGACAGACGTTAGCTGGGGTAATATTGATCCGTCAAGGCCTTATAGATATTTTATAAAATCAAATCCCGAAAAGTATGTTGATTTGTTCTTTTATGATGGAGCAATTTCGCGTTCTGTAGCATTTGATGAGTTGTTGCGCGACGGAAACAAATTTGCAAGACGGTTACAAGACGGTATTTCAAATGACAGACCCTTTACCCAGCTTGTGAATATAGCAACAGATGGAGAAAGTTATGGCCATCATACAAAATTTGGTGATATGGCGCTAGCATATTTGCTGAGAGTAAAAGCGTTGCAAGACGGCTTTATAGTTACCAACTACGCAGAATTCCTTGATAAGTTTCCGCCGAAGTGTGAAGTTGAAATAAAACAAGCCTCATCTTGGAGTTGTTTCCATGGGGTAGGGCGTTGGAAGGAAGACTGCGGTTGTTCAACAGGCGGGCATGCTGGGTGGAACCAAAAATGGAGAAAACCTCTTCGTGAAGCTTTAGATTATTTGCGTGATGAGCTTGTTGTTCTTTGTGAAACAGAGGGTGAGAAGTATTTTGTTGATTTTTGGAAAGCTCGTAACAACTACATAGACGTAATTTTGGATAGAAATGAATTTAGTATAAATAAATTCTTTGCACAGAACTTAAAACCAAATTTGAACGAAGAAGATAAAGTTAATGCAATGAAGTTAATGGAAATGCAAAGACAAGCGATGCTAATGTATACGAGTTGTGGCTGGTTTTTTGCGGATATTTCAGGAATAGAAACCGTTCAGATAATGAAGTATGCAGCCAGAGCGATGCAGCTTGCGGGAGAGTTTACTGCAAAAGACTATGAAACGGAATTCTTAAATATACTCTCAGAGGCACAAAGTAATATTCAAGGAATGGGCAACGGAAGGGATATTTATAATAAGTATGTTAGACCTTCAGTTGTTACAGTAAAACAAATGGGTTGTTTGTGGGCGGTTAGTTCGCTTTATGAGGATTTTGAGAGGGAAAGTTCTCTTTATTGTTATGACTTTAAGAAAATAGCATACAAAAGGATGGAAAAAGGGCAGACCTCTATGATTATAGGACGGGTTGAGGTCAAGTCAAAAATTACATTGGAAAAACATGATTTAACTTTTGCTCTTTTACAATATACCGGCGGTGATTTTCACTGTGCAATTAAAGAGTTTTATAGCGCAAGCGAATATAACAAGATGCAAAAAGAACTTTCCGATGCATATCTTAACTGGCCGCTTACTGAAAGTATACGTAAAATTGATGAATACTTTGGAAGAAAATACTTTACACTTAGGGATATATTCCTTGATGAGCGTCGTTCAATACTTAAGCAGATTTTGCAAGATGAGTTGGCGAAGTTTAAGAACATATATAGAGATTTGTATGCAGAAGGTCGTGGTTCAATGCTTCATTTAAAGAACTTAAATCTCAGTGTGCCGCTTGAGTTCAAGATAGCTGCTCAGTATACGCTGAGTCAGGATTTCAATAATCTTGTTCTTGAATGTGAAGATGAAATTAACGAATCTTCAATTCAAAATGCAATAGAAATAAAGAATGAGGCAAAATCACTTGATATTGAATTGAACAAAGATGAAGCAAATAAGGTCTTTACAAGGAAGATTATAAAAGAAATTTTTGCACTCTCGAGAAACATTGAACCGCACAGAGCAGAAGCTGTGTTGGAGTTGTTTGACTACGTTGAAAAGTTAGACCTTAATGTTAGTATTGCAGAAGCGCAGAACATATATTTTGCCAAAATATATCATGAGTTGGGAGTTATACTCGAGGCACAAAAGAATCAGCAAGACTTACGAGAAAACAGACATTTTGTAATTTTGCTGTTGCAAATTGGTCAAAAACTTAACGTAAATACTTCTTTTTACAGAGATATATTGGATAAACTGTCTTTACCCTTCTCGAAATAAAATATAATTAAAGGAATGGGTTAAATTTTACAAATGTAATAATCATCCATAAGTATTATGATAATCTTTAATAATTTGATAAAATTTAAGAAAAGGCGGGATGATAATGATATATCAAAATAAAACAGAGGTTGAATACCCATATCTAACAAAGCCTGTTGAGATTTATACAATGCCATCAGGTCATAAAATAGTATTGGCTCATAAAGAGGGCGGCTTGGTAAATATTTCAACCTGGGTAAAAACAGGTTCGATAAATGAAGATGACAAAATTAACGGAATATCTCATTTTTTGGAACATTTGATGTTCAAGGGTACGCACAAACATAAAGCCGGTGAGTTTGATAAAACGCTTGAAGGATATGGAGCAATTGTCAATGCTGCAACCTGGAAGGATTATACATTCTATTATGTAACGCTGCCAAAGGGACCGGATGATAAATATTTTAATGAAGCAATAGAGTTGCATGCAGATATGATGTTGGATCCGATTTTGCCTGAGGATGAGCTGGGAGAACCGTTTGAATTTGGAAAACAAGAACCCAAGCAAAAAAGAGAAAGGCTTGTTGTAATAGAAGAAATTAGGATGCGCAAGGACCAGCCCGGAACAAGAGTATATAATGCATTGAATAATGCTATGTATACTTCCCATCCCTACAAAAGAGATGTAATAGGAACTCCCGATATAATATCATCCGTACCACAAAGCGTTGTTATGGACTATTACAAGAAGTTTTATACACCCAATAACATGACAACAATTGTTGTAGGTGAGTTTGATAGCGAAAAAATTCTAAAAAAAATAGCTAAAGAGTTTGATTTCAAAGGTCGAGAAAATTGTGAACCATTAATATACAATATAGATGTGCCCCAAAATACGCCGAAGTATATAGAGCTTAGAGGTCATCTTAATACAGCGTTTATGATGTTTGGGTATCTTGGACCTAAGGCGGCAGATTTAAAGAACGCAGTAGGGTTAGATATTGTAAATATGGTGCTTGGTGATGGTGCAAGTTCGAGGTTGTATCAAAGATTAATTGAGCAGGCAGAAGAAAAAATATTCAACCATGTAGGAACTGATTTTTATCAATTTCGAGATGGCGGAAACTTTTTCTTGGATGCAAATTTCGAACCTGACAAAAAGGACAGGGCAATTGAACTTGTAAAAAAAGAAATCCAACATATACTGGATGAGAAGGTTACACCTGAAGAATTGCAGAAGGCAAAGAAAAAACTAAAAGTTGCATATGCTTCAACATCTGAGACCGTTTCAGATATTGCTGATAATATCGGATTTTATATGACTGTTTTGGGTGAGCTGGAAAAGGCAAATGAATATAATAAAATTGTCGAGGCTATTTCAGCAGAAGAAGTTCAAGAAATTGCCCAAAGATATCTGGATTTGAGCAAAGTCACAATAGCAGTAATGTTGCCGGAGTAAATATGGAAAGATTAATACTTGATAATGATATAAAGTTAATTTGTAAAAAAACAGAAAATACCCCGCGAATAGCGTTGACTTGCTTTGTGGATATAAAGGAAAAAGAAAACACTCCCGGTGTATATGTAATGCTGAACCGATTATTTACGCAAGGAACAAAAACCAGAACTGCGGAGCAAATTGCGTATGAGATTGAAAAAAATGCGTTGGATATTTATTCTGAAATGAAGTCAGATTATTGGAAGTTTAGCCTGTTGTGTTTGAAGGAAGATTTTGAAACGGCAGTGGAACTCTTGTCTGATATGATGCAGAATTCAACGCTCGAAACGTTTAACAAAGAATTAGAGAAGCTAAGAGGGGAAACTATTGCTTCGTTGGATTCTCCGACGGTAAAGGCGAGAGATGAATTTGTTCGTAATCTATATCAAAATCACCAATACGGGCATAGCGGAATTTTAATTTTAGAAAACATCGAAAATATTACAAAAGAAGATGTAAGCAAGGCGTATGAGGATATTTTTAAACCTGCGCAGAAGGTTTTTTCAGTAGTTGGAGACATAGCAAAAGAAGAAGCTAAAGCAATATTAGAAAAATATTTTGCAAATTTACAGTCGAAAGAGGAAGAACCAAAGCATGTAAAGGTAGAGCTGAACGGAAGAAAAGTTGTAAAAATCCCGAAAAAAGATGCAAATCAGGCACAAATATATCAAGGTTGGTTTGTGCCGGGGTTGAAATCAAAAGATAGTGCAGCAATATCGGTATTGAATACAATTCTTGGCTCCAGCGGTTTGTCTTCGAGGTTGTTTTTGGAGCTGCGTGATAAAAAAGGCTTAGCATACACAGTTAGGAGTATATATACAAAATTAAGACAAATAGGCGATTTTAGGGTTTATATAGCGACGGAGCCTAAAAATATAAAAGTTTCATTAGAAGGATTTAAAATAGAAATAGACAGACTAAAATGTGAATTGGTTAGCGAAAAAGAGCTCTATGACGCAAAGAATAATATTATAGGCAAGGTAGAATTCTTAACTGAAACAAATCTGCAAAAAGCAGGTACAATGGCAGCATACGAGATAGAGGGGCTGGGTTTTGATTATTTGTCTAAGTGGTTGGAAGACATAAAAAAGGTAAGCGCCCAAGACGTTATGGATGTAGCGAATCGGTATCTGAATGAAAATTATGTGCTAACAATACTTGCTCCGCAAGAGGCAATGAAGGAAATATAATGAGCAGAGTAAGACCGGCGCAAAGAGTGAGAATAGGCATAGAAACAGAGGGGGGACAAATCCTTCAGTTTTTCAGCTACATAAAAAAGGTTGCAGATGACAGGTTAACGCTTGTATTTTCTCCGACGAAAGCGCATTTTGCTCAATATTTGGTCGAAGGAAGCATGGTTAGGTTGTCCATATATACTCCGGTTGGAATATTGTTATCGGACTCAATGGTAATAAACGAACCTGTGGATTGTGAGTTTGAAGTGGAGTTTACCCAGTCAAAAAAGAGAATTCAAAGAAGAAAGTATGTTCGAGTAAAAGCAAATTACAGATTGATAATAGAACAAAACGGAAGAACATACACCGCACTTAGTGAAGATATTGGAGGCGGAGGAATTCGGTTTATTTGTGATGCGAGTTTGGAGCTTTCTAATATAAACGGGAAAATTTTTATACCCGAAATGGCCGAAGGGCTTTCTTTCAGTGGAAATGTTGTAATAAAACAAGGTTTTAAGCATAATGAATATTTGTTGGTATTCGATAAAATTACTGAAGAGAACAGGAATAAGATTATTCAAAAATGTATACAGTTAGAGTCGATGAATGCTAGGGAAAGTTAATAATTTGTGTAAATTTTGACCAATTTGTTTTTTCCTATTAAACTAAGAAGTATGATAAATACCGGTAAAAAAGATACAAAAAATATAAATAGAATTGAGCAAGTTTATAAGACCTGTGGAATACAAAAGGCAATAGAGGCTTGTCAGTCGGAAATAATGAGTGATCCTACAAACCCGCAGCTGCATGTTAGGCTTGGTGATTTGTATCTTGAATGGCATTTGGACATATCGCAGGCGAAGTCTTATATAGATGAGGCAATAACCGAGTATCAACGTGCTTTGGAGTCTTATTTGGATTCGCCTGAGATTTATCATAAAATAGGAATTGCGCTGTATCATAAGAATGAAATAGAAAAGGCAATAAATTATTTTGAAATAGCAATAGAAAAATCTCCCAAATATGCAGATGCATACTATATGATAGCAGAGTGTTATTTAAGAAAAGGACGTTTTTGGGATGCAATAGAATATGCTAAGAAATCTCTGTCAGTTTCAAAATTATTTAATGCAAAGGGGCATTTGCTAATATACAATGTGCTGAAGATTTCACGAAAAAAAACAATAGCAAATAAGTGGGCGTGTTTTAAAGAATTATTTTTATTTTTCTTAAAGTTACCGTTTGATAAAACAGCACAGAAAAATATGATGAAAGCGTTTTCATATATGAGCTTTTTACCGATGCTAATGAGAGGGTTAATAGAGGTAAAGCGCAATGGATTGGAGAATGCACTGGAAATATATCAAGAAGCAATAGATAAAGCACCCGGATTTATTCTTTTGTATTGTTTGCTTGGGGATATATATCGAGCGCTGGGTAGATATGAAGATGCTGTAACCGAGTACAAAATGGCGATATGGTATGATAATCTTAATATTTCTGCATATTCGGCACTATGTTTGTGCTATGAGGAGTGTGGAGATTATGATTCTGCTATAGAGATTTATAACAAGCTAATACATATACAACCGGATGTAGCGGAGTATCACGGAAACTTAGCGCATATTTTGTATATGAAAGGTGAGATAAAAGAAGCCATAGCCCACTACCAAAATGCAATTATGTTGAACCCAAATCCGGCATGGACAAGCTTGATAGCGCAAACATTGGGTTATGTATACCAAGATGTAGACAAAAACATTGACGCATCAATTTCTGCATATCAGACAGCATATGTGTTGACGCCTGAGGATATGGAAATTTTTATTAACATAGGAAGTGCATACTATGATAAAGGAGATTATGACAACGCACTGTCAGTATACAGAAAAGCTTTGGATTTACAGCCTCAAAATGCTAAGATTCATTGTAATTTGGGCTATCTGCACTGGGGTAAGGGTGATATAGATGATGCAATAAAAGAGTATGAACTTGCGATAAGATACGATTCACTATATGACATAGCATACAATAACCTTGGGGTAATATATCTTGATGATTTAGGCCATGTAAAAAAAGCAGCCGAATTATTCCAAAAGGCAATAGATTGTAATCCCAATTATGCTTTGGCCTATTACAACTTAGCCCGTTCAACGGCAATAATGGGAGATAAGATAGAGGCGGCGAAGTTGTATCAAATATCAATGAACATAAACAATGTAACTGGCGAAATGGACCCGCAAGATATTACAGACAGGATACAGGGGTTATTTGATTAATGAGGCATTCACAAGAAGTCAGGGTATATTATCATGATACGGATTCATATGGAGTAGTCTGGCATGGGTCGTATGTAAGGTGGTTGGAAGAAGGTAGAGTTGAGCTTTGTGAGATGTTGGGTTTAAAACTTGATGATATGCAATCTGATGGAGTAACTTTGCCTGTAGTAGATATGCATATACGCTATAAGTCATCTGCCTTTATGAATGATAGGTTGATAATTGAAACCGAAATTGCTGAGCTTAAGCCAATGAGTGTAACTTTTTCCCATACGATACGAAACAAAGATACGAATAAAGTTAATATTGTTGCAGAAACGTCAATTGTATCTGTAGATAAAAACGGCAAGTTAATAAAAAAGTTTCCTGAATATATATACAAAGCATTCGAAAAAGCGTTAGAGCAGAAATGCAGCTAAATAGCGATTAATCTTCGTTTACCCATTTAGTTTTAATTTTCCATTGAATAGCCGTGAGAATGAAGATTATAACGAAAAGGACATAAGCAATTGAGCTTGCCTGTCCGATATCAAAATATTCGAAAGCAGATTGGTATAGCTTATATACGAGTACATTGGTAGAATTCAAAGGTCCGCCTTGAGTCATAAGGTATATGAGGTCAAAAACTTGAAAAGAGGAAATAGTTGTAATAATTATGACAAAGAATATGGTAGGGGATAATTGAGGAAGCGTAATTTTAAAGAAGGTTTGGATTTCGTTTGCGCCATCGATTTTAGATGCCTCGAATAAACTGGAGCTTATGGCAGACAAACCTGCAAGAAAAATAACCATGTTGTACCCGATAAGTTTCCAAACAGAAACGAGGATAACAGCAACCATTGCCCAATGGGGGTCGTAGAGCCATTTTATATGTAAATGAAAAATATAGTTTAAAAGTCCGGTATTTGGGTCAAAAATCCAGGCCCATATTATAGCAATTACAACCATGGGTGTGATAAAAGGCAGGAAATAAACGGTTTTAAAAAATTCTGAACATCTGAGTTTTGAATTTAGTATACAAGCCAAAAATAGGGGAATTGTGACACCAAATATAGTTGTAGCAATTGCAAAAATAATTGTGTTACCTAAGATTAAGTAAAAATCTTCAGAAGAAAAGAGCTCAAAATAATTTTTAAGTCCGACAAATTCAATAGGAGATAACAGGTCCCATTTTGTAAAGCTTAAGTAAAAAGAGAATAAAATCGGAAAAATTATAAAAACCAAACAGCCCAAAAAAGCGGGCAGAAGAAAAAATATTGCACAAAAATTATCATTATTAAGCCATTTGTCAAAAAATTTTTTCATAATTTCTCTATTTAAGTTACAATCTATTATATGTTAAATTAAGAGAAAAGTTAAGCTAACAAGGGGAAAAAATGACAAGAACAATAACACTTGAGGCATTTGGAAAAAATGATATAAGAGGAATATACGGAAAAGACGTAACAGAAGAAGTTTTTTATTATACGGGAAAGGGCTTTGTAAAGTTCTTGTCTGAAAAAAGCGGGAAGTCACCGGATGATATATGGGTGTCGTTAACGTGGGATGCGCGTACGCACTCACCGTCGCTGGTAAAGGCTGTAGCGGAGGGGGTAACGTCTACAGGGGCAAATGTTGTCAAATTAGGTCTTGCACCGACGCCAATCGGATATTTTTCAGAAGCTAACGGAGTTCCGGCAGAAATTACGGATAATGAGCCGTTAATAGGAGCAATGATAGTTACAGCGAGCCACAATCCTTCAGAATATAACGGTATGAAAATGACATATAATAAAGCCTCCTTGAGTGAAGCTCAAATCAAGGAAGTAAAGCAATACACGCAAGATATTATAGACGGAAGGGAAAATACAGGAAGATTTGGAGTCGTTAGAGAATACGATATAATACCGCAGTATCAGGATTATATGGAGGAAAGGTTTAAAAATATCGGAAGAGGAATAAAGATAGTTGTAGACAGTGCAAATGCAACAGGTGGTGTAGTAGCCCCGAAACTATATCGAGATATGGGTTGTGAGGTTATAGAGTTGTATTCCGAACCCGATGGAACATTCCCTAATCACCATCCAAATCCCAGTGATGAGAAAACACTTTCGGACATTAAAGCAAAAGTGGTAGAAACAGGTGCTGATTTTGGAATAGCATTTGATGGAGATGCAGATAGGATAGGAGTTATAGATTCAAAAGGAAGAAGCCTAACAGGGGATAAGCTCTTGTTAATATATGCCTTGGATGTAATAGAACAACTCAAACCGCATGGAGAAAAACCCGTTGTAGTATCAGAAGTAAAGTGTTCTCAAGCGCTTTATGATACGATTAATAACTCCGGTGGAATCGCAATAATGTACAAAACCGGACATGGATATATAAAGTCCAAGATGAAAGAGACAGGCGCAGTATTGGCAGGGGAAATGTCAGGACATACTTTCTTTAAAGACAGATACTATGGATTTGATGATGCGGTGTATGCGGGCTGTAGACTGATAGAGGTTGTGGCAAAACATAAACAAAAAGATCCTAGTTTCAAGCTGGAAAGCTTACTTGGCGCGTTTGACAAGGTTTATACTTCTCAAGAAGTTCGCTACAGTTGTCCGAATGATAAAAAGAAAGAAGTTCTTGAAGCATTAAGATTAAAAGTGGAAGAAAATCCAAACCTTTTTGGAGAAAAAATACAAGAAATAGTTACACTTGATGGAATGAGGGTTATCTTCAAAGATGGTTTTGCATTGATAAGGCAGAGCAATACAGAACCTGTTTTCACCTTGAGGTTTGAAGCGGGTAATAAAGAAAAATGTGAAAGTTACCAAACTGCGATGATTACGACACTTGATGAGTGTATGTCAAATTAATAAAGGCAAGATAATTATTTGTAAATTAGAGAAACGAGGCGAAAATGTATAAGCAAACTTTTTTACATGATGAGCAGATAAAGCTGGGTGCGAGGATGGTACCTTTTGCGGGTTGGGAAATGCCTGTTTCATATTCAAACATAATAGAAGAGCATAATAGTGTAAGAAATAATGTTGGTTTGTTTGACGTTTCGCATATGGGTGAAGTATTTGTAAGCGGTGCAGATGCGTTACCATTTTTGCAAAAACTTGTACCTCAAGATTTGGAAAAGTTAACCCCGCTAAAGGCTGTATATTGCCAGCTTACGAACAAGAATGGTGGAATTATAGACGACTTAATTATCTACAAATTGGAAGATAACAAGTATTTTTTAATTGTAAACGCGGCAAGAATAGATGATGATTTGAACTGGATGGTTCGCAATAAGTTAGGCTTTGACGTAACGATAGATAATCAATCTCATAACTATTCGCTTTTGGCAATTCAAGGTCCAAAGTCATCAGAACTTATGTCTCAAATGGGATTAAGGAAAGAGAAGCAGCCTGCATTTTTTACAATACAAAGAGCTGAGTTAAACGGTATTAATTTGTGGATATCAAGGACGGGATATACAGGAGAGGATGGATTTGAGATACTTGTAAAAAATGAGTTCTCAAATAATCTCTGGAACTATATATTGGAGCAAGGAAAGTTATTTGATATAAAGCCGATAGGTTTAGGTGCAAGAGATACCCTAAGACTTGAGGCGGCACTTCATTTGTACGGAAATGATATGGATACAACGACGACACCTGTAGAAGCCGGTTTAGCCTGGTCGGTGTCAAAAGATAAGAAAGAAGATTACAACGGAAAAGATGTGATAATGTCTCAAATACAAAATGGAGTTGAAAAAAAACTAATCGGATTTAAAATGTTAAGTAAAATTCCCGCACGACATGAATATGAAGTATATTACAAAGGGGAAAAAATAGGTAAAGTCACAAGCGGGGTGCCATCTCCGACGTTGGGAGAAAATATAGGACTTGCATATGTAAAAACATCTTGTAATATAAATATAGGAACAGTTATACAAGTAATGATAAGAAATAAGCTTTACGATGCGGAAGTAGTAAAAAAACCCTTCGTGGCGAAGAAAAACAAAGTGTAGAAATCAGGAAAAGGAGAAAATAAATGACAGCACCGGAAGGAATATTATGTGCAAAAAGCCATGAATATGTAGTAGAAGATGGTTCATTATACACAGTAGGGCTTACGGAATACGCGGTGGAACAGCTTGGGGATATAGTTTTTGTAGAGTTGCCGGAGGTTGGTTCAAGTTTTGTAAAGGGAGAAGTTTTTGCAACGGTAGAATCGGTAAAAGCCGCATCGGAAGTTTATGCACCTGTGGGCGGAACAGTAGTAGAAGTAAACGAAAAGCTCATAGAAGCACCCGAAACTCTTAATGCTGAACCATATGGCGAAGGTTGGCTGGTAAAGCTTGAATGTGGGGATTTTGCATTAGATTCTGGCGATTTGTTGGAGTATGAAGATTATAAAGAAGAAGTTGAATGATAAGAAATTTTAATGCACATACAAACGAAGATAGAGCACAAATGCTCGAAGAGATTGGGGTAAAAAGAGTAGATGAGTTATTTGAACAAATCCCTGAGGAAGCTCGTGCTAGATTAAATCTAAAAGATAGTATAAGTGAACTTGAGGCTCAAAAACAAATTAAGAAAATTGCCTCAAAAAACAAAACAGACTACATCAAATTCATAGGAGCAGGAGCACAGGAACACTTTATACCGGCATGTGTTTCTCAAATAGCACAACGATTTGAATTTAACAGCGCATATACGCCATATCAGCCTGAAATTTCTCAGGGAACTTTGCAAATGATATATGAATTTCAGTCAATGATATGTAATTTGACAGGAATGGACGTGGCTAATGCGTCTGTGTATGACGGAGCTACGGCGTGTGCAGAGTCGTTGCTTATGGCTGTTCGTATTACAAATATTCCTGCGGTTCTTGTAAAAAGTTCTCTCAATCCTGAATATAAAAAGGTAGTGGAAACATATCTTTGGGCACAAGACATAACAGTAAAATATTTTGAGAATATAAATGATTTGAAAGAGCTTAATGGTGAATATGCTTGTGTCTTAATACAAAATCCGGATTATTATGGTGAGATATCAGATTATAGTGAGATAAAATCATTTTTTAACGGAAAAAAGACACTACTTGCTGTTTGTGCCGATATTTTGTCATTGACCTTGTTGAAACCTCCAGTGGATTATGGTGCCGATATTGTGTTGGGAGATGTTCAGGTTTTTGGCAACTCATTAAATTTTGGCGGTCCATATGCAGGTTATATAGCTTGTTTGGATAAGTACAAAAGACAATTGGCAGGGCGAATAGTAGGCAGAACATTGGATGCTGATGGCAATCAAGCGTTTACATTGACTTTGCAGACTAGAGAACAACATATAAGAAGAGAAAAGGCAACGAGTAATATATGTTCAAATCAAGGATTAGCTGTTTTGAGCGCTGCGGTATATATGAGTGTGATGGGAAAAGAGGGCGTTAAGCAAGCAGCTTATTTAAGTTTAAAGAATGCGCACACTTTAGCTTCTTGCTTGAAGAAAAAAGGTATTGAAGTATTAAACAAAGACTTTTTTAACGAATTTGTCATAGAAGTAGAAAACAGTGATAAGTTCATAGAAAAAATGAAGCAAGAAGGGGTTCTTGCAGGGGTTAAGCTTGGAGAAAAACGAGTTTTGGTAACAGCAACCGAGCTGAATACGGAAGAAGAAATCGAATATTATGTAAGTAAGGTATAAATATGAGAGATGAAAAAATAGTTGTAACGCTTTTGGGTGCGGACAGAGTAGGTATAGTGGCGGAGTTGACGGCGACGTTGGCAAAGTATGGCGTTAATATAGAAGATATAAAGCAGACAATAATGCAGGATTATTTTGTAATGTTTTTGTTAGGCGATTTAAAAAATTCAACTTATTCATTCAAGGAGGTAAAAGAGGCATTGGATGAAGTGGGAGAAAAGTTAAAAATGGAAATTTGGGTGCAGAAGAAAGATATATTTGATAAAATGCACTCAATATAAACAAAAGACGATAAACAAAAAGGGAAAGCTAATGACACTATTTCATACAGAATCAATATTAGAAACAATAAATATGATAAAGTTACATCACTTAGATATTCGTACGGTGACATTAGCCTTGTCGTTGAGAGATTGTAGTGATAGTGATGTAAAAAAAGTTGGAGAAAAAATCTATAACAAGATTATTAAATATGCAAAAAACCTTAATAAATACGCTGATGAGCTGGAGGCAGAGTATTCAATACCGATAATAAACAGACGAATAGCAGTGACGCCTATATCCTTTGTTGGAGAGTCATGCAATGAATATGATTATGTTTATTTGGCAAAGGTTCTGGATGAAGCCGCTAAAGAAGTTGGGGTGAACTTTATAGGCGGTTTCGGTGCAATGGTAGAGAAGGGTTTTACTCGTGGTGATTTAGCATTGGTTGAAAGCATTCCCGAAGCTTTAAGAGTGACAGAGAGAATATGTTCATCGATAAATGTCGCATCATCAAAAGCGGGAATTAATATGGATGCAGTCTTGAAAATGTCCGAAATAGTTAAGGAAACAGCAAGATTGACTAAAGAAAAGGACGGAATAGGCGCAGCGAAGCTGGTATGTTTTTGTAATGCACCACAAGATAACCCGTTTATGGCAGGGGCCTTCCATGGGATAGGTGAACCGGAATGCGCTTTGAATGTAGGTGTTTCTGGCCCCGGAGTTGTATCTGCAGCAGTGGCTTCAATGCCAAAAGATGCTGATTTAGGAGCGTTAGCAAACAAGATAAAGCAGATAGCATTCAAAATAACAACAACAGGTGAATTAATTGGTAGAGAGATGGCTCAGAGATTGAAAGTTCCTTTTGGAGTAATAGATTTATCTTTGGCCCCGACACCGACTCCGGGGGATAGTGTAGCCGGAATATTTCAAGCAATGGGGTTAGAGCATGCAGGAGCGCATGGAACAACAGCTGCACTTGCGATGTTGAATGATGCAGTAAAAAAAGGCGGTATTATGGCAAGTTCGCATGTTGGTGGTTTAAGCGGCGCATTTATACCTGTTTCAGAAGACGCAGGAATGATTGAAGCTACAAAATGCGGATATTTGACATTTGATAAACTTGAGGCGATGACGTCAGTATGTTCGGTAGGGTTGGATATGATATGTATTCCCGGTGATACTCCGAGTGATACGATAGCGGGAATAATTGCTGATGAAATGGCAATAGGAATGATTAATAAAAAAACTACCGCAGTAAGGGTAATTCCTGTACCTGATAAAAAAGTTGGGGATATGGCGGTTTATGGGGGATTGTTGGGAGAGGCTCCGATAATAAGTGTAAACAGGCTATCTTCATCCGGATTTGTAAGACGAGGAGGAAGGGTTCCTGCTCCTATTCACAGTTTAAATAATTAAAATATAAGGAATGAAAGATGATAAAACCTTGGACGGAATATTTTTTAGATATGGCAAAGACATGTGCTACTCGTTCAAATTGTTTGCGGGCACAGGTTGGGGCTGTAATTGTAGGACCTGATAAAAAAATAAAGGCTACGGGATACAATGGAACACCAACAAAGGTTGTTTCGTGTTATGAGCTGGGAGAATGTTATAGAATAAAAAACAATATTCCATCTGGAACGTGTTATGAAACTTGCCGTTCAATACATGCAGAACAAAATGCAATAATCCAAGCAGGACAAGATAGATGTCAGGGTGCAACAATGTACATTTACGGGCATAATTTTATATGTATTTTGTGCAAACGTTTTATTGTTCAGTCCGGTATAAAAGATGTGTATCTGCAAAAAGATGAAAACTCAGAAATATTGCATGTAGAAGTCTCTGATATACAAAAGGAACTTTCTGAGGCTTTTGTGAGGGTTTAGTTTAAAAGTTCATCCACTTATTTTTGAGTCTGGTTAGTTCACCGGAATTTCTCATATGCTCTAAGATGTGATTTACGTTAGTTTTAAGGGAAACGCTTTCTTCATCCTGCCGAAAAGCAATTGCATAAGGTTCTTGTGTGTATCGTTTGGGTAAAATTTTCATATTAGGGTCGCCAATAGCAAAGCCTGCAAGAATTGTGTCATCGGTTGTCATAGCATCACCTTGACCGTTTTTAAGGGCATTGTATGCTTCAGTGTTGGTCCTAAAACCTTGTATAATTGCATTTGGAGCGAAGTGTTTGATGCTTTTTTCTCCGGTTGAGCCCAATACTACGATTATTTTCTTATCTTTAAGGTCGGTTAATCCTTGGACAGACGAATTTTTAGGTGTCATAAGTGCTTGTCCTGCGATGTAATAAGGGGTTGAGAAGGATACGACATTTGCGCGTTGCGGGGTTATGGACATAGTTGCGATAATCATATCAACTTTACCGGAGGTAAGTGTGATTATTCTATTGGAGGGGGTAACTTCAACAAATTCTACCTTATTCTCATCTCCGAGAATATTCTTTGCTATTTTTTTTGCCAAATCAATGTCAAATCCTTGGAGTTCTCCATTTTCATCAACAAAACCAAAGGGTCTGGCGTCAAATTTAACCCCCACTGTTATTTTATCTTCTTTAAGAATTTTTTCCATAAGCGATTTTGGTCGGCTTTCATTTGTACAGGCAGTGATAGATACACAAATCAAAAGCGCGCATATGGCATATAGAAATTTAGTAAAGATAGATTTCATAACTCTATTATTACAGAAAAAGGGAATTTTGTAAAAAAATTGTAATAATATTTTTTGTAAGGTCAAAAAAAAATAATGTTCATGTCTTAGAACAGGAAAGTGTGAAAAGAAAAGGAATAATTAATTGAAAATAATATCATTTGGAAGTCGCAGAGAGGATTATAATAATTTATCAATTTTAAGTGAAGGCACAGAGATGATGACACCCCCAAGGGCAAGACTTGTGCAGCAGGCTATATCTTCGATTTCAAAGGACAATTCACCAAAGCATTTAGACTATCTTTTTAATGTAGCAAAGAACAATAAGTACGGATTACTCCCAAATTCAGCATTAAGAGCATATTTAGAGCGAAATTCGACTATAAGTGAAAAATTCGAGAATAATGATTGGAGTGAAGAACTCCAAAATTTAATAAAAAAAGCTATAAAACGCTTACCCAAAACTCGTAGAGAAAAGTTTTTGGATGAGTACTATCGGATATTTGTAGAACAACAAAATCTTACTGGCTATGAACACAAACTTGTAAAATTTAGAGAAAAAATAATATCTTCCGAGCCATTTAAAAAAGCGCAAGAAGAAAATGAAAAGATATCCGAACCCCTAAAAAACCTTGACTATTTTATAGCCTCTTCAGAAACACCAACAAAAACTAAGGTTTATATCTTGTCAAAACTTAATTACTTTTTAAGTCCGGACTATAAAATAGATGAACAGCTAAAGGATAAAAAGTTTCAAGTATTTTCAGAGATAGTTAATGATTTGGTAATTAAACGTCCAGATAAAGAGGTTTACAATTCAAAACAGTGTAACCAAAAAAATCATGGTTCCTGTGCGGCTATATCAGCGGCAAGAAAGTCATTATTGTATGAAGACAAAAAAGCATATATAGATGTTTTGTTACAGGAACTTAGTGCAGAACCTTATTTAGAAGTATATGACATAACGAGATTAAGCGAATACGAAAAAGACTCTCAAAAGTATGAAAGAGAAAGAGCACCGAAAGTATTTGTAGAAAAAACGAGAATAAATTATGAAGCGGCGCTCAAAGATGGATACAGAATAATAGATGCATCAGCTTTACAATGGATGAAAGTAGCCGGAACCGTAGGTGATGGAACGATTCAAGTACAAGATTATTATGCTTTTGATGAGCGGCACAGAGGCTTTATGAAAGATTCAAGGGTTGTTATAAGTCTGGAAGATGAATATGCAACAGAGCATGAATTTTTGCGTGGTCTTATAAAAAGCAAAAAACTGATAAAAGCGTATGATAAGTCAATTATAGACTCTAAGACGCAATCAGGGATAAATAGAGCGGATGATTTTTTATTGGCAAAAATGAAAGATGAAAAGGCAGAGTTGATACGCAATGTAATACGAGATATTGTGCCTGAGTATTCAAATTTTGAACTAAATAATTTAATAAAACAATTTGAAAATCCATCTAATATAGATACTGCAAATAATGAACAAGCATTAAGAAAGCAGGTAAAAAGCTACCTGATGAAACATATTGGTCCGGCTCGTGAAAAAGACATAGAAGGAAAACTCGATGAATTAATACCTCTGGTTAGAGAATATAAATCTTTGGCATCTAGGATGAAAGTGGGAAGAAAAACACTGAGTTCAGAGGCTAAAAAGGCGGAAAGGCTGTTTAAAATAGGCTTGGCACAGCGTGAAGTTCTATCATTACAGCTAAAATTTTTAAGCCTTAGAGAAAGATTATACGCTGATTTAAAAATGCCGGATAGATATACGCAGATAAAGGATTATGTAAGAAAACTTAAGAAACTTGCAAAAACAAAACCGCAAAGTCCTTTAGTATTAGCACTGAAAGCCAAAAACAAAATGGATGATAAAAGTTTGTATGATTTGCTTGATGCATATGATAAAGAGCTTTCAGTAGAAACTCCCAAAAAACTGGATGAACTTTTGACTGTTTATAAGACCAGCTACAAAGATATTTTGATACGAACTTTAAAAGCCAGACTTAATCAGCATAGAAAGGGTGATTATAGTTATATGAATTATGTATCGGATGAATTAGATTTCATTCCTGATGCTAAAAAGTTTGATAAGAAACTCTCTGGCGTAATAGAGAAATTGGAAGCTGCCAAAACAAATGAAGAAGTGCAAAATGCTATATCACAGCTAGGGGTTCATAATCAAATCAAAATCATTTCTTTTGCGATAGACAATTCTACAGACTTGCTTCAAGGGCTTTTGGTAGACGAAAGATTGGAAGAAGTGAAAGCTATGCTCAAAGGCGCAGATGATCTTGACTTTTACGGGGTATGTGAGCTTTTAAAAAGGACAAATACAGAGGTAAATAATTGTATAAACAAAATAGATGAAATTGCACAAGATGTAATGATGCCATCAGAGGAAGAAGTAATACTAAGGGGTTATGAAGCGAAAGGTGAAATACTTACCAATGAAGCATTAGATAATTTAAGAGCAAAGTTCCATAAAATATACAAAGCAAGAACTGAAGTAAATGATAACTTGATAAAAACAGGAAAGGGTAAGGTTAATCCTGATTTATATAAATTCAGTGAACAGGAAAAAAGACATTTAAAGCAGATAGAACGTAAAATACCTAAATTCAGGCGTCAGGTAAAAAGAAACTATGATATTATGAACAGAAGTCTGCAGGAAAAACTGGATTACTTATACGAGAGCATAGGCAAACGCAAAGGTCATTTTTGGATGTTTGAAGAAGTTCATTCCGGTTTACACACGGATGAACAGATACGAATAATAGAACAAATGACAGGACGTGCTTATCATATAGAAAAAGACATAGACAAGGCAGTAGCGCATATAAAGAGTGGATTAGGCTCAGGTGTCTCCGGCACGAATGTTGATTATAATGATTTCTCTGGTCATGCTCAGTATTTAGCTGATGTAAAACCAGTAGAAATAAAAGACGCTAAAAATAACAAAACAATAGTAAAAGACGTAATATTGCATGACAACACATGGGGAAGTGCAGAACAGGAGAGGTTATGGCAAGGGGCTGATGGGCTTGAACATACAGATTATAAAAGCTCATTAGGTGGACCTGGCGGTTTTGTAGTATCGGAAAAGTCTTTGGCAGGCTCGTTAGTAGATAGTTATAAATACGATTATGGTATGTGTGATTATGATAGAGATATAAGAGCGATAGACGGTCCGCAAACGGAAATTGAAGTTGAACTGGTAAAATACGGTATATTTAATGATGTAATATTACCGGGTGAAGATTTTAGAACAAATAGAAAGATGCAAGAAATAATATCTTGTATTTTCAATTGTAACAGAGCAGAATCTTCGATAGAAGAATTAAAAAAAGCTATAAGAGAAAATGGATACAATGTAAATATAAAAGTGCTTAAGGAAGTAGACGAAAAAGTATCACAGCGAGTTGAGGGTGTTTTAGCAAGATTAACCGGTACAGGCAGTCAACCGGCTATGACCATAGAGCAGTTTAATGCTTTAGCAGAAAATGATCCGTTAAAAATTATTATACAAAGGCATATTTTAGAAAAATATTGTGAAGAAAATAACGAGTATGAAACGAATTCGGCAAGATATGAGGACATAGAGGAGATATATGGGCTTAAAACTCAAGAACAAATAAATGAATATATGTCCAATAACTTAAAAAGTTATAAGGACTTTCTTGCTCAAATTGTTTTCAAACGACTTGAGCCGGAGACAAAGAAAGAGATACTGAAAAGTTTATCAGAAGCAGCAGATAGCCTTATCCGTATAATAGAGAGAAATAGCGGAAAAGAACTCAAAGGTTTGAGGGAGGAACTTTCAAAAAGCTTTAAAGAGATTTTGAATTTACCGTACAATGGAAGTGGTTTAGAAGTGGCTCAAAGGATAACTGATAAAGCTGCCGAAATCGGAAAGAAATATGCCAAGTCTAATAAATTAGAATTATCTGTCGCTGGTTCATTGGCGAATGCTATAGCTGACGAGATGGATGAAATACTTGTACCAGAAAGTATAGATGCAATTTTAGATCAGGAATGCGGGGAAAGTATAGTCCATTTCATAGATAAAAAATTTAATCCACAAACAAATGAAGAATGGATGGATGCACTTGTCGAGATGGTGAATATGACAAGGGCTGAATATAAAAAATTAATGAAAAATGTAACACTTGAAGATTTCGGCATTAAATATGATACACCCGAGAACGTGATAAGACTTATACAAGCTGATAATTCGTTGGAATTGAAGAGATTTAAAGAAGCAGCAAGATTATATTATTTTGATGATTATGTTCAGCTTGAAGAAGCTCGTGAAGGGGTAAATAAGACAAGTAAAGAAGTCGCTAACTTCAATAATGTATATAGAACACTGTCGGTTGATATAGGAGAAATTGGAGCAAACAAATATGTACAAGAAGCGAAAAACGAAGTTTTTCGAAAGTATAATGCCAGACCGGCAATACCGCAGGTTGTAGTAGTAGATAATGAAACAATAAAAAACATATTGAAAGAGAATATGCAAACGATTGCATCAAAGATGCGTGATATATTGAGTAGTACCAGACTGGCCCAGTACATAAAAGAGGTCGAAGACATAAATGACCTTAGTGCTGCCTATACAGAAACGGCAGACCCTGTAATAAAAGAGAGGTTAATCGGGCACTTAAATTCATTGAAAGAAATGCTTCAAAATGAAGCAGAGTTCAAAAAAACATATGTTGTTACTAAGAAGTTGTTAACAATGTTGGAAAAAGGTTTAATTAAACCGGCAGACTACAAAAAATGTATTAGTAAAATTAATGCAGAGAAAGAAAACATAACTCAAGGGTGTACATTAGATATTCTCAATAAAAGAATAATCAGATTAAAAAAGGACTTGCAAGCCACTATTAATTCTTTTATAGAGAGTAATTTCTTTCCGAAATTTCAATCGAGGGCAAGAGGTATCATAAATGATTGGATAAGAAACGTAATTAAAGGTGTGGATTCGGATGTTTTGATAGCACATACTGAGTATTGTATAGAAGGATTAAGCGGAAGGCAAGTTTTGAACGAGCCGCAAGAGCTATTGGAATACTATGTTACAAAATTTTGTGAAAAGAGAAAAGCTGCTGATGATGGTGATGATGAAATATCAAAAGAA
The DNA here is from genome assembly GCA_944325625.1 of Candidatus Gastranaerophilales bacterium. GTDB lineage: Bacteria > Cyanobacteriota > Vampirovibrionia > Gastranaerophilales > Gastranaerophilaceae > RGIG2134. The sequence goes on from CALVAP010000001.1 coordinate 108,933, forward strand.
ACTATAGAAAATCTGGAACAGCAATTGGGATTGGTTTGTAAAAAAGCCAATAGGGCAAAACTTGAATACAAACTGATGTCAGCGGCAGCTAATGGAATTGCTTCAAAAATAGGTGATTATGTCAGAGCAGAAAAATTCATATCATATCAGGCAAATGGAGAGAAGAAAAAATTAAATAAAAATGACTTGTTGGGATCGATAATATCCTTACTTGCAGATAGGGCAAATAATCATTCTTCGCTAGCTCTTTTCATTGAACAATCAGGCTTGAAAAAGGAGTATGTTGATTATCTGACTTCGAGAAAGCCAGAGTATATAAAATATAAACTTGAAAAGAAGTTACAGAAACTTATAGAGACAGCAAATACTTTAAACATAATAAATCAGATATATGAAGTACAAAAGGCAGCCTTTGAGGGCATTAAGGTAACAGACAGAAAAATCTTGAGTGATATGATGAGAGAATTCATTCAATATTATGAAGAATTGGACTCCGACCTCCCTGTCTCTGCGAAGATAATTGAAGAATACAAAAATAACTTCAGAAAAATATGTGAAAAAGTTGAGCTGAAAAGTGATTATGACATGGTAGAATTAATGGACGAAATTCATCTTCAATGTAAAGAGATAGTAAAGAGTGAATTATTATCTGCAGTAAATGAATTTAATACAAATACAATAATACCGCAAAATCATATAGAATTAATGGATGCACTAAGTCTTCCGTTAGGTAGTGAGGAAGAAAGAAAAAGGGCTGAGTATAAAAAGTCGATAGAAGATGTAGTTATACCATTTGCCAAAAGTGCAGGGCAAAAGATAACTCCAATGATTAACGAGTTGATGAATTCGTAAAATTAAGAACTATTGTTTCATAATTGGAAAAATGAGGAATTTTCCGTTTTCATCGCGCCACTGAATCCAACCGACGCGTATTTCATTTCCAAAGTCCAAAAGTTTTATCATCATCCAATTACCTCGAACGAGAGTAAGTTTAACAAATTTTGGGTAAGTAAATCCTGAAACCTTTTGGCTTCCTGCCTCAGGAGCAGCCATAAGTCTTTTGTTTATTTCCGGCATGTCAGAGAAAAAATAAACTCCGTTTTTTCTACCCCAGCTCATATAGAAGCCGAGCCAAGAAACAAAACGGTTTTTAGGTGTGGTTTTTACCCAGCCTGTTTTGCCGTTGGCTTGAGAATAGAAAATTTTGACCCAACCGTCAATTTCGTCATCAACAGAGCAGTAGGCTATATTTTGCGATGGGATAAAAACTACAAAAAGGTCATTTTCTTTAGTTGTATCATCACTAAGTCCATTTTGTGTCCATTTAACTGTTTTTAGAATAGTTGAGTTTTCATTTGGTTCAGAATAGATTGTGAATTCGTGAGGCGCATTGAATGCTCCGATTCCTGTATGTTTAATATTGTCAGAACGGCGAGGAATAACATCCGCCAAACAAGAGCAAACGCTAAAACACAAGAAAGTTATTAATAGTACAAAAAATCTCTTCATATTTTACATTATACCCAATTTTCTTATTGTGGCTATAATTTGTTTGGATTATAATTTGAAAATGATACGGAGGAAGAATTATGGCAGGCGATATCGGAAAAACATTGAACCTTATTCAGTCATTAGAAGAAAATGAGCAGTATGAAAAAGCGATAGAAGAACTGCTAAAACTTCATGAAAAAGTTGGGGACAATCTCGAGATTGTAAAAAACCTTGCAATGGATTATGAAGTCCTAAAAAAGACAGATGATGCCATATATTGGTGGGAAAAATATAAGTCAATTGATGCAAATGATACGATTTCATATTCGCAGTTAGCTGATTTGTATTTTGAAAAAGACAGATACCGTTACTATATGAACAGGGCACACATCAAGGTTATAGAGCAGAAGAACTCGCAGGCAGCAGACGATTTTAAAAAGGCGATAAGTTGTGCTCAAGAAGATAAAGATGTGTATAATGCAAGATTTATGTTGGCAGTGATGTATGAAGCAATGCAAAAGAATACTGATGCAATTCAGGAGTATTTGCGTTTGTTGGAAACAGAAGAAAACCTAAATATTTATAAACGATTGGTAAGTTTATACAAATTAGAATCAGATGAAGATGCCATAGGTTTGTTAGAAACTGTGATTGAAAAATTCCCCCAAGAGGAGGAGTTTAAGGAAGAAATAGCAAATCTATATTATAAAACCGGAGATTTGAAAAATGCGCTCAAATACGCTCAAGATGAATTAACAAAGGCAAAGATTTATCTGGAAGAGCAAAAGAATGATGAAGCATTAGAAATTCTAAAGGCATTAAAGGTAACCAAAGAAAATGCACCTAAATATCATTCTTTGTGTGCTGAGTATAATTATAACCTTGGGGAATACGATAAGGCGTTAGAAAATTTGAATGAATTAGAGAAGGTTTCACCCAACTCCCCATTATTGTACCAGATGAGAGCAATGATATATGAAGCAAAGAATGAAGAATATATGTCACATTTATGCTGGGCAAAGTGTTATGAGCTGAAGGGGCAAATAGAGTTGACCATAGATGAGCTCTTGCTTGCACATCATTCTAATCCTAAGGATGAAAGAGCAATAATGTCTTTAATTAACGTATATACAAGACAAAATGACAATCATTCTGTAATAGAATTTTGTGAAAAGTTATATAAAATTGATGAGAAAAATACCTTTGCGCTAAAGAAGTTAGCAGAATTCTATGCCGGACATGGTGAAAATATGGCAGCCCTTGATTTTTATGAAAAGTTGTATGTATGCGATAAAACTAACATGGCAAACTTAAAACTTTTAGCACAAGCTTATGAAAAAGTGCGAGATACGCAAAGTGCCCAAAAAGCTTGGCAAAAGTATCTGGAGCGAGCACCGATTGATGAAGAAACCGAAAAGATAAAACTTAAGCTTCAAGCATTAGAAAACTCAGACCTGCAAGCAGAAACCTCAGAAGGTTTTCTTGAAAAAATCTTGGGATTTTTTAGTCGCAGGTAGTTTTCAATATTGTGAATGTTTTAAATGTGTGCTAATCTAGGGTTATGATTGAGCTTCTGATTTTGTATATTTTAAACTCGAGAGAAAGAACGGTATACGCACTTAGGCGAGATATAATTGAGCGTTTTAAAATGATTACCCAACCATCTTTGGGTACAATTCATCCTGCATTAAAAAGATTATTGGCAAAAGATGCGGTAAAGTTTACCCAAAAATACAGTGAAGGTGGTAAAAAATCGACATATTATTCTTTGGCGCAGAATGGAAAAAAAGTTTTTAAAGAGTTGTTTTTTGAGGATATGTCGCAGAATCCGACAATTTTTCACAGTCATTTGAGTGCAAGAATCTTAACTATTTCAATGTTGGATAAAGAATCCAGATCAGAGTTTTTGGATGAACTTTCAAAAAATTTGGAACTTCAAAAGTTAGAGACACAAAAATCACTAGATAACCCGTATGTAGAATATGACGAATGGCAAAAGGGAGTAATTTCTGAAACATTGAATGAAATAAGTTCACTTATGGCTCTTGTCGAAAGGTTAAAGGTTTATTGATGAGCGCAATTGTTGCCAATGTGGAAAAAGGTTCAATAGCAGAAGAACTGGAAATTTCTAAAGGTGATGAACTAATTTCTATAGACGGTGTTGTTCCCAAAGATTTGATTGAGTATCGTTATTTGATTATGAGCGAACTAGTAACGCTTTTAATAAAAAAAACTGATGGAGAAGAACAAGAGATTGAAATTGAAAAAGATTATGAAGATGATTTGGGGATAATATTTGAGAGTGCTGTTTTTGACCGGATTAAACTTTGCGCAAATAATTGCATTTTTTGTTTTGTAAATCAACAGCCCAAAGGAATGAGAGAAACACTTTATATAAAGGATGACGATTATAGGCTTTCGTATCTACAGGGAACATACATAACGCTGACAAATTTAACGAAAGCAGATAAACAACGTATTAAGAGAGACAGGTTAGGTCCGTTGTATGTTTCTGTTCATACAACCAACCCTGAGCTAAGGGAAAAAATGCTTAATAATAAAATGGCAGGCAAAATTATTGATAATTTGCGTTGGTTAAAGTCGATAGATATTCCAATTCATGCGCAGATAGTGCTTTGTCCTACTTTTAATGATGATGTAGAGTTAGAACGAACTTTGAATGATTTAAAAGAGTTTAAGGATATATTATTATCAGTTGCGGTTGTTCCTGTTGGGATAACACAATATCGAGAAACTCCGCTTGTATCGGTAGATAGGAAAGTAGCGACAAAAACAATCGAACTTATTGATAAATTCAATAGAGAAATGAAAAAACAAATAGCTTGTGCATCGGATGAATTTTTCTTAATGGCCCAAAAACCTGTTCCCGAAAGAAAATATTACGGTTCATTCGCTCAATTGGAAGATGGTGTTGGTGCATTGAGGCTTGTGCTTGATGATTTTGATAAAAGAAAGAAAAAACTTCCTAAAAGACTTAAAACTCCTAAAAAGTTACATCTTGTGACAAGCGTTGCAGCAGGTAGTATATTCAAAGATATTATTGCGGAGCTTAATAAAATCAGGAATTTGGAGATTTCCTTAGAGATTATAAAGAGTAATTTTTGGGGTAAGGATGTAAATGTCACGGGGCTTGTGGTTGGGAAAGATATTATTTCTCAGTTATCGGAAAAAAAGGATGAGATTAGGACAATTATTATACCATCAATTATGCTAAAGCCCATGAGTGAGAGTTTTTTGGATGATGTGACGATATCAGATATCCAAAAAGAGTTGGATTGTAAGGTTCTTATAGTTCAGGATATTTATTCAACAAAAGACCTTATAAAATATGCGTTAAGATAGCTTATTCTTCAAGCAAAAATCCTAAAGGAAGAATTTCTTTAATTGTAGTGGTATAAAGTCCGCCATTTTTAGCTTCAAGAATAATCGCAACTTCGTTTCCTTTTGAGAACTCCCAAATCCACTGGCGGCAAGCTCCACAAGGTGCACACATTTTTTCTTTAGGTGAAAAAATAGCTATAGCCATGAGGTTTCCTTTTTGCCCGTTAGCTACGGCGCTTGAAAGTGCATTTCTTTCGGCGCAAAGCGTAAGTCCAAAACTCGAGTTCTCGACATTTACGCCCTTATAGACAGTTCCATCAGAGTAAAGAATTGCAGCCCCGACAGGAAATTTTGAATAGGGTGAATAGGAGTTTTTGCAAGCTTCTTTTGCAATATTCATTAATTCTTCGTTTGTAACCATAAGCTCATTATTAACTATATTTGTAAATTAAAAATCATGTGATTAATGGATAAAAATTTTTATAATGCAGCTATAATTGTATTGAGGTATAAAAATTAGGGAATTTATGAAAATTTTGAACAGATTCTTGGGGGTAATATCTATAATATTTGTACTGGTGCTAAGTACAACAAGTGTTCTTGCTCAAGAAGGTGAGCAAACAGACAAAGCAAAAAAAACGATAGTAGTTATTTCAGATAGAGTAGAACAGGCAAATGCACAGTATTTGATATACCCGCAGGTAAGCGAAATGGTTGCTGCAGAGGTTATCAATGAACTCAATAAGGAGGGTGCCGTAACTTCTGTACCATTGTCAACGGTGAGAGAAAAGCTTCGTTCACAAAACTTGATACGAACTGCAAATAAATTACTTGGAGAATACAGATATACTTATGAACTTAATTACGAGGCACTAAAAAGGATTGCAAAGGAATTTAATACAACAAATGTTCTTCTGGTAACAGGGGCGTTGGATACGGTCAGCGATTTTTTGAAGCCAACGTGGTGGAATTTTTTAAATGTTCCCGGGGAAAACGTTGTGAAAACCGAATACCGACTTTATACGTATATTGTGCTAGTGGATTTGAACACGCAGACCATAACTTGGCAGAACACTTATCATAAGCAAATAACTTCACCCGAGTTTGCGCTTGCAAACGCAACATATTCACCGGATTATCGTCAACTAACGAAGATTAAGAAAAGCACTATAGCAATAGCAAAAGATGCGGCATATAGGGTAGAAAGTGTTCTTGTTCCATGGTTTACTGTTGACAAAACTCCGCCTACACTTCATGAAAAAGTGAAATTTAATGTTAATAAAAAGTATGATGAGTACATTCAAAATATTAATGCTCGAAGAGCCGAAAAAGAACAAATAGAGCAAGCCAAAGAAATGGATGCTGTCTTGAAATCACCCAAAAAAGAAACTACTGATGTATCAAAAGTTCAATGGACAAAAGAAGCTTCCGAAGCCACAACAAATAAAACAGGTGATATAAAAGAGTCCAAAGAAACAGTTAAAATCAATAATGTATCAAAAGAAGGCTCTGCTACGAATAATGTAGAAATATATGCTCCGGAAAAACAAATACAAACCAAAGAAATTACTGTAGAACAGGAGTTGATAGAAGAACCTAAAGATATTCAGGTAAGTCCTTTGAATATTATCATTCCAAAGATGTAGATTTGTGAGATTAAATTTAATTTATAATTTGCATATCCGTTATATTATTATATAATAATAGAGAAGTTTAACATTGGAGGCAAAATTGTCCCAAATATTGAGAATAAAAGGCGGAACATCACTAAAGGGTGAGGTAGAAATCGGCGGAGCAAAAAACGCTGTTTTAAAGCTTATGGCTGCTGCACTTTTGCCGAAAGGTGTTTCAAAAATATATAATGTACCAGAACTTACAGACGTAAATATTATGCTTAATGTGATAGAACAGTTAGGCGTAAAAACGAATTATAATCGAGATGAAAAGTCCGTAACGATAGATGCAACTGATATAACAAGTGTTACTGCAAAATATGAACTTGTTAGTAAAATGCGAGCATCGTTTAACGTTCTGGGAGTTTTAGTAGGAAGATGTAGAGAAGCAATAGTTGCGCTACCCGGCGGTTGTGCAATAGGTGAGCGACGGGTTGATTTTCATATTAAAGGATTAGAGGCGCTTGGAGCCAATATAAAGATAGAAAACGGCTATGTTCATGCAAAAGCACCAAAGCTTTGCGGTTCGGATATATACTTGGATATTCCTTCAGTTGGGGCAACAGAAAACTTGATGTTGGCGTCGGTTCTTGCAGAAGGTTCAACGAGAATTCAAAATGCAGCGCAAGAGCCTGAAATTATAGATTTAGCAAATTTCTTAAATGCGATAGGTGCAGATATTCAAGGTGCAGGAACGTCAGAAATTGTTATAAATGGTGTGAAACAATCAGATCTTCACCCGATAGAATACACAACAATTCCTGACAGAATCGAAGCAGGAACGTATATGGCAGCGATTGTTTGCACAAGAGGAAAAGGTATAATAAAAAATATTTTTCCGAACCATTTAACGTTTTTTACCTCAAAGCTTACCAGAATGGGAGCAAATGTTAAACTTCTTGACCCTACATCATTGGAGGTTAGTTGTCGGCATAGATTAAGTGCGATAAATATAGTAACTCAGCCATATCCGGGCTTTCCAACGGATTTGCAGGCTATTGCAATGGCTATGCTTACTAAAGCTGATGGAGTTAGTATTATAACTGAAAGCTTGTATGAAAATAGGTTTATGCAAGTTCCTGAACTAAGAAGAATGGGAGCGGACATTCATCAAGAACGAAACCATGCGCTTGTAAGAGGTGTTAAGAAATTGACAGGAGCAAACCTAAAGGCTAGTGATTTAAGAGCAGGCGCATCACTTGTAGTTGCGGCTCTTATGGCTGAAGGGTATAGCGAGATTGAAAATCTTATGCACATTGACAGGGGTTATGAAAAATTAGAAGAAAAATTGCGTAATCTGGGTGCAAACATAGAACGTGTTGAGGTTTCATCGGCTTTATACGAGGCAAATGTAAAAGGAAGTTTTAATGAGTCAGCAATATAAAAGGTGGTATGACCACGACCCCGTTTTGTTAAAAGTTATAGATTTGTTGAAGAATTACCAGGATGAGTTGCATTCACAGGCGATTGTATTTTTGCAAAAGATAGAAGAAAAGGTTTCGCGAGAGACGATAGATAAGTTTTATGACTTGGTGAAGCCGGTTAATGGAAATCGTTGGTATGACAAGGATCCAATTATATCAAAGACTGTGGAATTATTAAGAGTAGTCCCTCCGGAAATCCAAAAATCTGCGGCAGAAAGTTTTATCCAAACCCTTAAAGAAGCAGGTATTGATATAGAAGGAGAGCAGCAGGAGCAATAGGCTGAAGCTTTTAAGCGTTTGGAGTCCATTTTATAGGAAGTAGGTCTTTTGGGGGTGACAAACTCTCTTATGTATGGTATAATTACTCTGTAATTGTGAAATTAGATAAAAGAAATTTATGTTTTCGTTATTAAAATCAAACTTTACTTGACGTGAGTGCTTTTTTCCGAGAGGTTCGGCTCTTGGCATGTAGTGTACTTAGACGTATATGCGTGCAATATTAAACAGGGGTGTTTTCTCTCATGATAGATTTATTGAGTATGTTATGTCACGACAAATTCAAATAAATCTTTTGTTGGTACTTAGTTAAGAGGTATTTATGCGATTTAAAAACAGAGCTTTTGCTCTAATATGGATTGTATTGTCTGCGATACTTTGTTGCGGGCTGTTTTCGCAGTACGAAAAAAATGTATCAGAAACAGCTGTTTCTGTCCCTGCGGTCGTTCAAGTTAGTCCGATAGACAAGGTAAAACTTTCGATATTTTTGATGTTTGTTGCCATGCTTTCACTTTCGATGGGAGTATTTTTCTTTGCTTACAGTGATGAGCTGGAAACATATATTGGAAATTATAAGCGCACAAAGGAAATCTAAGGCTTTTCGAGTACAAAATAAGCGGGGTGATAGGTTAGAGGCAGACCGTTTTTGTTGCGTAATTGTTCGTAAAGGTTTTTTGCTTCTACAAATTTTGTTTTTGTCAAGTTTGTTGTACTTACGGCGTTTGCGCCTGTTGCCTTTATGTGAGATAAAAGGTCTTTTAGGGTCTCAAAGTATATTGTTATGGTTTCTTGTTTACTGGATTTAATATCGAAAAAATTCTTTGCGCAGTCGAGTATTTCATCGCTGGTTTTGTAGTTTAATGATATTCCAAAAGTTTGGGTTATTTCTTTATAGTTATCTGTAATAAAAGTAGAGAATATGAGTTTTCCTTTCGGGTTTAGCGCTTGAGCAGACTTTTGAAAAAATGTTTTTAGGTTATCGAACCACTGTATGGCATTTGCAGAGACTATTAAATCGAGATTGTGCGGAAATTCAATTTCTTCCGCATCCCCAATTATAAATTCATATGGTAGGTTTTGGGGTTTAATATTTAGTGTTATATTTTCGCACAGGTCGTTGATAAAAAGCTTTTGGGCATTCAAATAGTCGAGTTTTTTTGTCAAAAGCCCTGTTCCGGCACCAATTTCTAGAATATTACCGTAATTGATGTAGGGTATAAGTTTTGTTAGTTCTTCAACAGTTTTCTTTTGTACTGATGCGTTGTCATTGTACGTGGAAAAATTTGCGCTAAATCTTGATTTAATGAGTGTTTTATCATTCATAGCAAATCATCCATTTTGTATTTGTAGAAGGGGAAATGACCGCAGTTAAGATATTGGATATTTGTTCTGTTATTCCAATAGTTTTGTTGCGATTTTGTCGGAATAATACGGTCATTAGTAGAGATAAATGTTTTAGAAAAAATTTGATTTGTAATCGTATCTATTTGAGCTAATTTTTTAATGTTTTCAAGTTCTTCTTTGAGTGATTGTATATTAATATTTTTATTGGAGTGTGAACGAAAAGTTTCGTATTGTTCAGTGGAAGAGAACATGTTACGGTAAAATTTTTCAAGAGCTGTTTCATTTAGATTGTTAAGGGTAAGCTCAAACATTTTCGGGTTTATACCAAAATCTTTACTAATAGGATAGGGCGTGCCATTAATTGCACAAAAAGAATCAATTTTAGGAATTTCAACAAATTTTGACATAAAAACACCGTAGGAGAAGGCAATAGCCTGAATATTGTTATATTTTGAGAAGTTGAATTCAAAATCCGTATTGCGATAATCCCATATGAAAAGTAAATCGTATTCATCTGAAAACAGGTGGGCAAATGGATTGAAATCCAATGCCCAGCCTGAGAAAAATATTAAAAGTGAGTTTTTATGATTGTTATTATGAAATAATTGCATTTTTCACTCTGTGAACAAACTTGTCTTTACCTATGATATTGATAACCGCGCTAATATCGGCACCGTGTGTTCTTCCGGTGATAGCAGCTCTAATAGCCCACATTGTTTCTTTAGGCTTAATTCCTTGTTCTTTGAAAAATGCGCGCAGTTCGCCGAGTTTTTCGTGAATATCTTCCAAATCTCCGAAGTTCCAGCTATCAGCGTCTTGAATAACTTTTTTGAGTACTTTTTGAGATGTTTCAGTAGAAACAACATTCTCTTTAACATTTTCTTCGAACTCAACATCGTTGCCAAAGAAGAAAGGAACGTCTTTAACTATATCAGAAAGAACAGTAAGAGGTTCACGAGTAACCTCAACCATATGTTCAAGTTGAGCTTGAGAAAGTTCACTTAAATCGTATGCTTCCTGTAGATATGGTTTAATTCTTTGAGTTAACTCTTTTATGTCCATTTTTTTGATGTATTGACCGTTCATCCAGTTAAGTTTGTCATACTCAAAAACAGAGTTAGAGGAAGATATTTTTGTGATATCAAAATCAGCGGCAATCTCATCGACAGATTTAATTTCTTCACCATCGGAAGGTGCCCAGCCAAGAAGTGCAACAAAGTTAACAAGAGCTTCCGTAAGATAACCTTGTTTAACAAAATCACTAACTGCAGTAGCCCCATGACGTTTTGATAATTTGCTTCTATCTGTTGCAAGAATCATTCCCAAATGTCCAAACTTTGGAACTTCTGCCCCAAGTGCTTCGTAAATTAGAATTTGTTTTGCGGTGTTAGAAATGTGGTCTTCTCCGCGAATAATATGTGAGATTTTCATTTCCATATCATCAATTACAACCGCAAAGTTATATGTAGGTGTATTGTTAGATTTTTGGATAACAAAATCACCTATTAAGTTGCTGTCAAACTTAAGTTCACCTTTAACAAGGTCATTGAAAACTATCTCGCGATTTTTAGGAACAGCAAATCTAACGACCGGTTTCCTGCCTTGTTTAATGAATTCTTCTCTTTGTTCCGGTGTAAGGTTTCTACATTTTTCTGAGTAAATGTAAGCTTTTTTATTTTTAATAGCTTCTTCTTTTTCTGCTTCAAGTTCTTCCGGAGTACAAAAACATTCGTAAGCATGTCCGGAATTAATGAGTTGTTGAACGTACTTAGGATAAATATCAAAGCGCTGAGATTGTTGATATGGACCATACTCACCGCCCACATCAGGACCTTCATCCCAGTTGAGTCCTAAGGCTTTTAAGCTGTCATAAATGTTTTGTGTAAACGCCTCGTTTGAACGTTCAAGGTCTGTATCTTCAATTCTTAATACAAATTTTCCGTTATTTTTCTTTGCAAAAAGATAATTAAACAACGCCGTTCTAGCTGTACCTACGTGGAGGTTTCCGCTGGGTGACGGTGCAATTCTTACTCTTATGTTTTTCATTTTTTCTCCCTTTTCTCTTACAAAATGTCCGAATTTAGGGCATTTAATTTCTGCTTTAATAATTGTACCAAAACCAAATAAAGTAAACAAATTTTTTTGCATGACAGATAAAAATCGACGTGATATAATGTCTAAGCTAGAGGGAGAAAGGAAAAGAATATGTTTTGCGGTTTGTTCAAAAAAGAAGTTAAAAAGTCAGATGTGCTAAATGCAATTTATCCTAAGATTAAATCTTTTTACGGGTATGAGGCAATTAGTGAAGATAGAAAAAAATATTTGGATGAATTGATGGAAAAATACGGTTATCTCCCTTATCCACATATAAAGGCATTGGAGGAATTGACGGATGCTGAGGTTCTTTACGCTTTGGAGAAAAAATGGATTAATGAAGGGGTGCTAAAAGACGGTATTTTTAGTTATGAGAATAACAAAATTAGTGCTCTTGCAAGGCACGGTGCGGATAACTCTGATTGGATAAAAAAAGAGCAGCATAATATAAAACTCGTAAATTTAGCAGGACTGGGAGATGGAAACAAAACTCAAGAACCCGGAAAGTTTATAGATTGGCTCAGACAGCTTTTAATCCTGCCGTCGGGAATGATAGAAAAAGGAGTAATGCCAACGACGATATACCTAATTCCTTTTCACCCCAGAGAGTTTGGATGTGCGTATCTTCCTGCGGGATATGATGTTAGTTCGAACCTGGAAGATAAAAAACTTAAGGAAAAAACAGGTATTGATGCACAAGAGCAGGTAAGGTTGTTTATAGAGCTTGCACAACTTGCGGGACATCCGGTTATTTATGATGTTTTACCCCAAACGGGAAGATTTTCAAAACTTGTTCTTTCAAACCCCTTTATAGCCCGTTGGTTTGATATACCAAAACTTATAAAATTAATAGAAGATGATGCCCAAGTTATAGCAAGTGAACTAAAAAACGAATATGATGCAGATGATGTTGAAATAATAAAAAACCTTGTTATAACTTTGTTGAACTCGGGAGCGGGAGAGATAAGTGATGATTATAAACCGCTTTATGAGGAATTTTTAAAAAGACTTCTAGTTAACAAAAAGATTTTTTCAAATGAAATGATGAAAAAGCAAAATCAAGCTGAGATAGTCAAAAGAGTAAAAAAAATAGTATCTAAGATAAACGGAACAAAAGAAAATGCAAAATTAAGTGAAAAAGATATCAAAAAGCAAGGAGATATAGTTCGAGCGTTAATAGACGAGGGGCTATGGCCCGCCCCCGGTGGTGCGTGGTGTTCTGCAGGTGTTCCTGTTTTTGATAAAATGTCGGAATGCGCTAGTTATCCTATGTTTAGGCATTTTAATTTTAAAAATGAAGATGTGACTGAATTTGCCAATCTTGATTGTCAGACCCCGTTTTACTTTGCTTTTTTGGAAAACGGTCAGTATAATATGCCTGTTATTGATTTTTATGTGAATTTTCTGAAAAAACTTCAATCAGACTATAACTTTGATGGATTTAGAGTGGACCATATTGACCATGTAGCAGATGAGGTTTCGCAGCGTGATGGCTTACCGATAAGTTATAGAGCTCCGCAGTACGTTCTTGCAAAAGTTAATGTCGCTATGAAGCAAAAAGTTCCTTATTTCGCAGCGCTTGCTGAGTACATGCTTTGGGATAATCTTTTCAAGGAATACCATGAGAATATGAAATTCGATATTCTTTGGGGCAACGATATCATTATGCAGGCCGAAAAGTCTGCTTCAAAAATAGTGGAAGATAATCAGCTCTTAGCGCAATATAACACCCAAAATCTTAGTTTAAGTAATTTGTCTATTCTAAAAACATATAATAACCAAGACGGAGAGTTTAGAGAAATTAACCAATATCCGGGGCAATTGGGAGAAGATGGCGCGCTTTTTAAGTGGTTTAAGCTTAAATTTTTGCCAGGGGGCAGAAATGCACAGCGTCCGGTTATGTTTATTGACGGAGATGAAAGCTTTACAAAGACAGGTATTGAAGGTGTAATCGGGGCTGAAGTTTCCATGCCTCGAGAAAAAAATTATGAATTTTTTAATAAATTTATGGCGATACAAGACTTTGCGCTAAAAAATGAACTTACCAGAGAAGGAGAAGCAGAGATTATGCTTCAACAAGATGACGGATTTGTACTCTGGCTGGTTTCGAAAGAAATGGTTAAAGAAAGTCTTCTTGTGGCGGCAAATTGTCCGGAATCGGTCGTAAAAGAAAAACAAGAAAGCACAGAAGAAGGAAATCAACTCGAGAATTCTGAAGAAATCTCTATTCTTGAGAATAAAAAGATTGAATTGCCTTGTGATTATACAGTGGTTTCAGAGATAAAGTTTGTGCAAACTCAAGATAATTTTATGGAAATGGTAGAAGAAGAGTTGCCGTTACAAACAAATAAAATCTCCATAGAAAAGCTTGCTCCAAATGAGTTTAAAGTGTTTAGGCTGGTGAAATAATGTTAAAAAAATTTTTATTACTGTTAATAAAGATTTATCAAAAAATTTCTGCAATTACTCCGCCTGTTTGCAGATTTTACCCGACATGCTCGCAGTATGCAAAAGAAGCAATACAGAAATACGGGGCAATAAAAGGTACTTGGTTGGCAATCAAGAGAATTGTCCGTTGTCATCCGTTAAATGAGGGCGGGTATGACCCTGTACCGTAAAAAATAGAATTTGCATTAATTGTTAAGAATTATTAAGAAGTTTTATATAATAGTTTTTCTTGATATTATTGAATTTGGGCTGATTTTTGATAAATTGTTTAAAAAAAGATATATATTTATAGACATCAGCTAGCAAAAAAAAATGAAAACATGTTTTAGAACATGCAACACGAACGATATAAATAAAAATTGGAGATAAAAAGATGTCAACAGAATTTAATAGTAATATAAATCTTGGGGTTGTTTCGACACCAAAAACAGTGAAACATAATGAAGAAGTTAAAGAAATAGCAGCTGCACCAGTGGATGATAGTGAGGCGCCAAAATCGAGTGGTGTGCCGGTTGGTCAAAGTGCAATTGCAGGAAAATCACAAATAGGTAAAGTTGACAACGTTCAAAATGATATTGCAACATTTGGCGCTAATCCCAATTTGGTAGCTTTATCTGATGAGTTTTTTGACAAGGCATATGCTCGGTTGTGTGCACAAAATGACCCTGAAGCTTATGAAAAGGCTTGTTTGATGACATCAGAATTTGTTAATGAGTGCGTAAAGAAATAGAACAAAAGATTAGTTGAAATTGAACTAAAAGTTAAGTGTGCAAAATTTTTTCGTGTGATAGAATTAGGTTATGAATAATAGTTTTGCGTTACCGCTTATACTTACTTTAATGGCAGGGATGTCTACGGTTCTTGGTGGTTTTATGACGTTTTTTGTAAAACGTGATAATATGAAGGCACTATCGATTGGTTTGGGTTTTTCTGCGGGTGTGATGGTTTATATAAGTCTTACGGAGATTATGAATTCTTCGGAGTATATGCTATCTGCTTCATTTGGGGTCAATTTGGCGAATATTATTACATTTATATCATTTTTTGCGGGGATTTTAATAGCGATAATGATAGATTATTTTATACCGGACCATATTGAGAGTGATTTCCTTGACGAAAATGAGCATTGTAACCATAAACACAGAATTAAACGAGTAGGGTTGATAACGGCAGTAGCTATAGCTGTACATAATTTTCCCGAAGGGTTAGCAACATTTTTGGTTTCTACAGAGGATTTAAGTCTTGGAATTCCAGTTGCATTAGCGATAGCGATTCATAACATACCTGAGGGTATTGCAGTGGCGTTGCCTATTTACCATGCGAGTGGTAAAAAACGCCAAGCAATATGGTATTCTTTTTTATCAGGAATATCAGAGCCTATAGGCGGGTTACTTGGAATGATATTTTTGAAGGCTTTTCTCCCTGAGTGGGCGGTTGGTGCGATGTTTGCGGCTGTTGCCGGGATTATGGTTTATATTTCTTTTGATACGTTACTTCCTATGGCTCGTGAATATGGCGAAAATCATCACGTTATTACTGGGATTATCACAGGGATGTTTGTTATTGGCTTGAGCCTTATACTTCTGTAATTTTAGTAACTGAAGTATCTGTCAAAATCTACGTCATCAAAACTGCACAGGTGTCTGTAAACAGGGTCATCTTCATGCATGCGTTGAAACTTATATTCATCGAATTTCCAGTATTTGGGATTAATACCTCGAACACGGACAATTTGGGCATCAGAGAGAATTTTTAGTTTTTTCTTAACGGTATCCAATGGCAGTTCGACAAGTTTGGCGAGTTCTACTGCTGTAATACCTTCGTCATTTGCGTATTTTTCGGGAGTAAGGAACATAAGCTCCATGCCAACTTTTTTAAGTTCTTTGTCTTCTTCTGAGGAATCCCAATTAAGCACCGGTTAGTAATCTCCTTAACACTATTTTAAACTAAATATTAAAAAACTCATCAAATTTTAGGTTGATTTTTTTTAATGATGAAAAAAAAGTTCTTTTGTAATAGAATGTTTAGAAAGAAGACTTTGTAAGATAAAGCAGCTCAGAGGTTATCACAGTGAAACATTCAAAATATTCGGTAATAATAGTAGGAAGTGGAATAGCCGGATTGTATGCGGCACTAAAATTAACAGAACAGATGAATTTGCCGGACGGGTTGTTAGTACTTACAAAGGCGAGTTTATCGGATTGCAATTCAAGCCATGCGCAAGGTGGCATTGTCGGAGTTCTGCCCGAAAATAGTGCTGATTCCGTAAAAATCCACGTGCAAGATACTCTAAAAGCCGGTGCAGGTTTGTCTGATGAAAAGGTTGTTACTTTTATTTCAGAGAACTCAAATGTAGTTATCAAAGATCTTCTTGAGTATGGTGTAGAATTTGATAGAAATGATAAAAATGAGTTTAACTTCACATTGGAAGGTGCGCATAGTGTAAAACGAATTTTGCACGCAGGCGGCGATTCTACAGGGGCAAATATAGAAAAGGCTCTTGTCAAAAAAGTGAATGAAAATCCTAATATAACAGTTTATGAGCAAGCTTTGGCGGTTGAACTAATAAAAGACGAGAACAACAGAGTTAAGGGGTTGATTTGTTATAAGTCCGCCATCGATGAATATGAGGCAGTTTATTCTTCTGCAACAGTTCTGGCAACAGGCGGCTTGGGACGAGTTTATAAATATACCACAAACCCGGAAGTTGCTACAGGCGATGGTATGGCTTTGGCGTATAGAGCAGGTGCTGTTTTGTCGGATATGGAATTTGTTCAATTTCATCCTACTGCTTTGAGTGTTCCAAACGATGATAGTCGATTTCTCATTTCAGAAGCGGTTAGAGGTGAGGGAGCAAAGCTTGTTAATTCCGACGGAATTCCTTTTATGGCCAAGTATCATGAATTAGCGGATTTGGCGCCTAGGGACGTTGTTACGAGAGCTATTTTTTCTGAGCTTAAGGCTTCAGGTGATAAGAATGTTTACCTTGATGCAACAATTATTGGGAAAGAAAAAATTCTTAAAAGATTTCCCAATATTTATAAGTTGTGTCTTTCGAAGGGAATTGATATTACAAAAGATTTTATTCCGGTTTCACCGGCATGTCATTATTTAATGGGTGGAATTAAAACTGATATAACTAATGCCAAAACCTCGTTGAATGGGCTTTATGCAATAGGTGAAGTTGCTTGTACAGGTTTGCATGGTGCAAATAGGCTTGCAAGTAATTCGCTTCTTGAGTGTGTTGTTTCTGCTTATGAGTTGGCAGATTATTTGAGCTTTGCTAATCTTGAGATACCCGATATGATTGATGATTGTATTATGGATATCATTAGAAAATATGAAAATGATGATGAATATCACGATATAGATGTGGGAGAGATAAAATCTGAGCTTCAACAAACAATGTGGGATTTAGTGGGTGTTGAGCGTTGTGAGGAAGATTTGAAAAAAGCATATGAAAAAATAATACAACTTCAACAGAGATTTGAATATGTTGATAAGTGTTCAACTTTTCAGGAGTATGAGTTAAGAAATTTGTTGTGTGTATCCAAGATTATTACCCTTTTGGCGCTTAAAAGGAAAGAATCGAGGGGAGGTCATTACAGGACAGATTACCCACAGCCGAGTGATAAAGCACAACATAGTACATTTGTGATAGGGAAGGAAGATATTATTAATGACAAAGTTTTTATTGCATAATTTTATGATAGAAGAGCACGTCAAGGCTGCTTTGAAAGAAGATATTGGATTTGGAGATATCTCGACGGATTATCTTGCGAGTGATAGTGATTATATTGAGGCACAGCTTAATACGAGGCAAGAAGGAATTTTGTGCGGAATTGATGTTCTAAAAACAGTTTTTAGGGTTTTGGATCCTGAAATTCAAATAAAAACATATTTTAAAGATGGAGATAAAATAAAAAAAGGTGATAAAATAGCCGATATTAGTGGTAAAGCCAGATATATACTTACCGGTGAAAGAACAGCTCTCAATTATATTCAGCGAATGAGTGGAATTGCAACAGAAACAAATAAATATCAAGAAGCAATTGCACCATATAGAGCTAAGATAGTTGATACGAGAAAAACAACTCCAAATTTCCGGATGTTTGAAAAGTATGCAGTGAAGGTCGGAAACGGTGGACTACATAGGTTTAATTTGAGCGACTGTGTTATGCTAAAGGACAATCATATCAAGTTGGCTGGTTCAATTGAGTTAGCGGTAAAAAAAGTTAGAGAGAATATTTCACATGCGCATAAAATAGAGGTAGAGTGCGATACTTTTGAACAGGTGAAAGATAGTGTGAAAGCGGGAGCAGACATTATTATGTTAGATAA
The DNA here is from genome assembly GCA_944325625.1 of Candidatus Gastranaerophilales bacterium. Taxonomy (GTDB): domain Bacteria; phylum Cyanobacteriota; class Vampirovibrionia; order Gastranaerophilales; family Gastranaerophilaceae; genus RGIG2134. The sequence goes on from CALVAP010000001.1 coordinate 127,366, forward strand.
TATGTCTGTTGCGCAAATGAAAGATTGTGTTAATTATATAGCGAAACGAGCAATAGTAGAGGCAAGTGGTAATGTTAATTTATCTACGGTAAATGAAATTGCTTCGGTGGGGGTAGACATAATTTCTTCCAGTGCAATTGTTGCCAAGGCGGGGACGCTTGACATAGGTCTGGATATGTAGTTTATTCTTCAGACTCAGACATTGGCTTGAAGGGATTACTTGGTGTGTTTTGATGTTCTTCGGGCTGAGGTTTTTTCACGATGTTTTTTGTTTTTTCGATGATTTTATCAAGAAGCTTGTTTCCTTTTGCTTCTTCGGAATTGATTTCAGATTCTAGTGTGAAAGAATCTTTGTTCTCTGCCTCTGAGAATACATCAATTTTTTTTTCTTTTTTCTTCCTGCCTCTTTGATAATAGCCAGTGTTACCGCCGCCACCATTGTTCTTCATCGACTGCGACTCTTGTATCATTGGTCTGAAGCTTGGGCCGTTAAAACTAAAAGACATATTTTCCCTTTCAGTTAAGAACACTCTACTACTATTATAGCATATTTATAAAAAAACTTAATACATCATTTTGTTGAATATTTTAATAAAAACTGTAACAAAAGTTCTAAAAGTTTAACATTATATTTACTTAAAACATTTTTTGTAAGATACTGAATAAACAGTCAGGAACATTATTATAGAGAATGGGATTTGTCAAATAATGGGGAAATCAAAAAAAAGAATTTTTAATAAGTGTAAGTATCTTTATCAAATGTCGATGAGAAGAGAGGATGCTATATTTGGTGTTGTTAGAAATTTGAAGTATAATAAATTTGACCCCAAGACTCGTGATATGATTACGATGTTTGGACTTTCGGCAGAGGAGTTGTCGGAAGCGGGCGCGAGCTATGAAGAGTTAAAAGCGCTTAGGGGTGTTCTTGATTAATTGGAGAGCTCTGTTGTCCTTAAAAAATAATTTAAGTTTAATATTTATTTTTTGTCTTTTGTGTTCAGTTTCAAGTGCTACTGAGAGTAGCATTTATATCAATGATGCAAATAAGTTTTATCAAAATTATCTTGTGACAAAGAATAATGAGCTGTTGGATAAAGCTTATCTTAATTATTATAAAGCTTCTGAAATTACCCCCTCAGCCTCAAGTTATCTTGGAATGGGAATGGTTTTTATTGAGAAAAAGTTATATTCGCGTGCAAAGAAATATTTGTATAAGGCATACAGCTTGGATGAGAATGATGCTACAACAAATTATTATCTGGCAAAATATTCTTACCAGAATGAAGACTACCTAAAGGCTTTGGAGTTTTACAAAAAGGCATATGCAAACGGTTTGTCGGGTAATTATGATGTTAATTTAAAATTAGGGTCTATATATGAAAAAGTTGGGGATATTTCAAAGTCAAGAGTATTTTATCAATCCGCTCTCGCCCTAAACCCAAATTCACAAGAAGCCAAATCAAGACTCACAGAACTTGATAACTTAGAGTTAGGAAAAAGCAAATACTTCCCTGTGTCCAAATAATTAATTAGCTTTTGGGGTGTTTATTATTTTAACACTATAAAGCTCATAGTTGCTGGATTTTCCTCCTACGAGAAATTGGAAGGTTCCAAGCATTGTGAATCGCATATGTGTTTTGGAAATCAGTTCATAGCAAGTTTTGAAAAGCGAAGTTGTGAGGGTGCTGTCATTGAAGTTTAATTGAATAACCTTTTTCAAAAAGTCTAATTTATCATTTAACTCTGTTTTGTTTGATATTGCGTCAAAAGATAAATCATGAGACAGCGTTATATTCATATCACTATATTTTTTCGAAAGCTCATGGATTGCGGTTGTAATCATTTTTACGCATTCATGAGTTTTTTCTATATTTCCGATAACAAAAAAACTATCATTCTCATATTTAGCCTTGTGGGTTATGTAAGAACCTTTTATTGAATTAAATAATTCTGCCATAAGACTTATTTTCAGACCTCTAAGTTCATCTTCATCAACATTGTCGTCAAAAAGATAACTTTTTATTTGGTGGATACTAAAGTCAACCAATATTATAAACCTGTTATATTTTTTCATTTCAGCGATATATTCTCGTTCAATTTGCATTTGTGCACGAATATCGTCTTGTGCCTTTTCTCTTTGTAGTTTTATGTTAAAAAGTTCTTCTTTTGTTTCTACAAATTGTTTTGCGATATGTGCACCTACCGCAATTAGTATAAATATTATGCTTACAATTATCCCTGCCAAATCAACCTGTTCAATTGGAATGGTTTTTTGCGTATAAAAGATTTTAACAAAAGAAAATAATGGTTCAAAAAGCCACTTAAATGGTGTAATAAAGTCGGCTTGTGCCAGTTTTAAAAACCAATACAGTACGCATAAGAAAGCGTATATGAAGCCCGCGATTTGAATTAAGCTGAAAATGTTTTTCAGCATGGCAAACATCTCTTTACCCGATTTTTGTAGTATTTTTTTCATTATTCCAAAACTATATTATCTATCAATCTGGTAGAACCTATGATAGCACATATTGCTATCAGAGTTCTCCCCTTGATTATATCAGTTTTTTCAAAATTTTCATAGTCTATAAAGTCGAGATATTCAAGTTGAGCCTCTTTAGCAAGCATAGATATAGCTGTGTCAAATAATGCTTTTGTGTTTTTTATTCCCTGTTTGTAATATTTTTCAATTGCAGATAACGACTTAAAAAGTGATGAAGCATATTCTTTTTCTTTTTCACTCAAATATTGATTTCTTGAACTTATTGCAAGTCCGCTGTCTTCGCGCACTATTGGGCAAGGGATTATTTTTATATTAAAGTTCAGGTCTTTTACCATTTTTTCTATAATATAGAGTTGTTGAGCATCTTTTTGTCCAAAAAACGCATAATCTGGTTGAACAATATTAAAAAGTTTTGAAACAACTGTTGCAACTCCGTCAAAATGACCTGTTCTGGTTTTACCACAAAGCTTGTTTACCAAATCATATGGCGGGCAGACCAATGTTATAAAATCTTTTGAATATCCTTTTCCATACATTTCTTCTGCACTAGGCGCAAAAATGATGTTTGCTCCGGCTTCTTTTGCAACTTCTATATCTTTTTCTAACGTTCTTGGGTATTTTGAAAAATCTTCATTAACACCGAATTGAGTTGGGTTTACAAAAACACTAACGATGCTTAAACTACAAGTCTGGGCGGATTTTGTAATAAGGCTTGCATGTCCTTTGTGTAATGCTCCCATTGTTGGGATTAATCCGATTTGGGCGTTTTTGTTTTCATCTCTATAATTTTTTATGTGAGTTCGCAACTCATTTATTGTATGAATAACTGTAATCATTTAGCTTTTCCTTTTCCTCACTATCAAGCTTAAAAACTTCTTTATCATTGGGAAAAGAACAATCTTCAACATCTTTAATAAAGCTTTTTATTGCTTCAGTCATTATGGAACTAAGGTCTGTGTATTTTCTAACAAATTTTGGTGTAAAGTTGGGGTATTTGCCTAAAATATCATCTAATACCAATATTTGTCCGGATGTTTTTGCCCCTGCGCCTATTCCTATTGTTGGAATAGAGATATTTTTTGTTATAAATTCTGCGGTTTCATCCGGAACCATTTCTAGAACAAGCATAAAAGCTCCGGCTTCTTCAAGTTTTTGAGCTTGCTGGAGCATTGTAACAGTTTTATCAATATTTTTACCCTGTATTTTGTATCCCCCAAGGGTATTCATAAACTGCGGAGTAAATCCCAAATGAGCTACTACCGGAATTCCAATATTTGTAAGATGCTTTACTACGGAAAGAATATATTCGTTTCCACCCTCTATTTTAACAGCATTAGCCCCGGCTTTAATTAATTTTCCAGCATTCTTTGCTGCTTTTTCTACACTGGTGTGATAACTCATAAATGGCATATCAGCTACTATTAAAGCTCTTTGGGCTCCTTTTGCAACGGCTTTTGTAAAAATTTTCATTTCCTCTATGCCTACTTTATGTGTTGTTTCATAGCCTAAAGCAACCATAGCCAGGGAATCACCAACAAGAATGCCGTCTATTCCGGCTTCATCCAGTATTTTTGCGCTCGAGTAATCATAGCAGGTGAGCATTGTTATTTTTTTACCCGAATTGTAATATCTTCTTATCGTTTCGGTTGTTGTAACTTTTGCCATAGAACTACCCTTTATGTTTATCAGTTTTTCGTTTTGAGTTTTTGTTATTTTTTCTGTACCAGTAATATATTGCTCTGGAAAGTCTGTTTGAACTATGTCTTACAAAACCTTCTTTGCTATCTTCAATTAATTTCCTTGAAACAATTTCTACTCCCATAGCCTTTAACTTGTCTTCATCAATTTTTACGGGGAAAGAGTTCGCCGCAAGGTATTTTTCTGCGAGTTTTTCCGGCAAAGAATCATTAACGAGAATTGCCTCAACTATTTTACTAGAACCTGCATGTTCAATTATAGCATTTAAGTGCTCAGAGGCTGTGTAATTATCCGTTTCACCGGGCTGGGTCATTATGTTACATACATATATTTTTTTTGCGGTTGAGAGTGAAACTTCCTTTGCAATTTCTTTAATTAGCAAATTGGGAATGACGCTGGTATAAAGGCTTCCTGGACCTAAAATTATTAAATCGGCATTTCGGATTGCTGTTATTACTTCGTCTAAGGGTTTACAGTTTTCAGGGATTGTAAAGAGTCTTTTAACTTTTCCCGGAGTTTCAGGAATATTGGATTCCCCATTTACAATCGTCCCATCTTCAAGCTCAGCTGCAAGTCGCATATCATCTAAAGTAGAAGGTAATACGCGACCTCTAATAGAGAGAACCTTAGAAGACTCCTTAACCGCATTAACCATATCACCAGTTATAGAACAAAGTGCAGTAAGAAATAAATTCCCAAAGCTGTGGCCTTCCAATCCCTCTCCTGTTTTAAATCGATATTGGAATAATTTTGTGACCAAGTCTGCATCATCAGCAAGGGCTGCAATACAGTTTCTAATGTCACCCGGAGGCAATACTCCCATTTCTTCTCTTAATCTTCCTGATGAGCCACCGTCATCACCTACGGTTACTATCGCTGTTATATTATTTGTTATGTGCTTTATTCCTCTTAACAAAGTAGAAAGCCCTGTTCCCCCGCCTATTGCAACAATTTTAGGCCCGTAATTTAGCTTTCTTCTGCGATATAGGATGTCAATAAGTGCATTTTTATCTCTGCTTTCGTGCACATCTAATATTGAGTAGTTTGCATTTTTCCAACCAATAAAAAACACTAAAGCCCCAATAATTACAAATATCCAAGCGAACAATTCTGAAGGAACAACGCTGGCTAGGGATTTAATCCATTCCATTATTGAAAGCACCGGTCTTAGGTCTAGCAATATAAGAACTCCTAATCCGGCGAGAGTTACACCTCCAAAAATCGCAAGCAACCACCTTTTTACCTGCATTCCGGGAATAAGCCAAGTTGCATCTTTTGGGATTTTTACATTTTTATTGAATATTTTAAACATACTAACTCCGGATTTTATTTACACCCAACCAGATACTACAGCTTTCTTGTAGTTTACTGGGACTGGGGTTATTATTTCGTTTGCTTTTTTGATGATTTCTAAAATATTTTTGGATGTAGTAGAAAAATGGATTGTATCAAATTTTACTTCACTTAAGCTGCCTTCATTATTCCTTATTGAAGAGTGCCTTAACAAGTTATTCAGACGATTAAAAGCAAAATCTACATTACCCACACTTGAAGATGAGTAATCAATTGATGCGTCTTCATTGTATATTCGATTAAGCTGTATTTCATGAGCTACGCGAATTTCTGCTTCTTGAGATACTTGATCTAAAATCTCACCGGTAGCACCATAGTATATGAGCCATTTATCAAATTTCTTTATGGCTTTTGCTATAGCCAGTGAAAACTCAAAATCAGTTGCGGCTCTTTTATACATAGCCCCATGCGGACGAACATATTCCAATTCTAATCCATATGATTTGACAAGGGCATTTAGTGCACCAATTTGATATATTACAATAGCTTCGATTTCATCAGGTTTCAAATCCATATTTTTCAGACCGAAACCTTGAATATCGTCAAAACCAATGTGAGCACCTATAGCAACGTTATATTCTTTTGCTTTTAACAATGCTTCTCTCATTGTAAGCGGGTCTCCGGCATGAAATCCGCAAGATATATTTACAGAGGATACGTAGGGTAAAAGTTCGTATTCCTCTCCATTCTTGTATATCCCATAACTTTGTGCCAAATCACAGTTAAAATCTACATTTCTAGCGTCTGTTTTTACCATTATTTCACCATCTTCTTATCCTTTTCTATTATATCCCATAAATAAATATAGTCTACAATCTTATGTAAGTATGTTATTTTTTGCCTTTCTTGTAACGTTTTCTTAATAATAGTGTGAATTTTTTTATAAATTATGCACTTTTCTTCCTGTTTGGGTTTACATATATATGTAATTTGTGTTTATTCATATTCAAGGAGATAAAATGGATATACAGTGTCCTGCGGCTAAACTTGTCAATGCTATTGGCGATGGTATTAATCTAAATAAGATTAATGATGGTAAAAAACTATTAGGTAAAACCAAAATGGCTCCACCCTTAAGTGAAGATTTAGTTTGTCTTTCAAGCAAAAGCCAGAGTGAAAAAAAGATTAGTACCTTTTTTGATAAAGCCTCTATGACGAAAGAAGAATTTGAAGCTCTAATTAAGGAAACTGAGCAAAAACTTCAAGAGGCAAATGAAAGGAATAGAAAACTGGTCAGTGCTTATTTGGGATATTATCATCCATAGGGCGATATATTGGGCAAATATTAGATTAAGAAGTGACCATTTTCATATATCAGTTTTTCATCGGCATATATTTTGCCGCCATTTTTCATGTTTTTAATTAAATCCCAATGGAGCCCTGATACATTTTTTCCGCCTGTTTCGGGATATGAAGCACCCAGTGCCATATGAATTGAACCGCCGATTTTTTCATCAAATAATATGTTGCCTGTTATCTCTTGGATTCTGTCATTTGTACCAATTGCTATCTCGCCTACAAACTTTGCACCTTCATCCTGATTTATCATCGCACTAAAGAAATCTTCACCTTGTTCAACTTTATAGTCGACAACTTTTCCGTCTTTTAGTGTTAAAAGAATTTTGTTAACTTCGTTTCCTCGGTATATTGCGGGGAAATCAAAGTAAATTTGACCGTTTGCACTGTTTTCTACCGGAGATGTAAAAATTTCGCCGTCAGGGAAATTATTTATTCCACAGCAGTTAATCCATTTGCGACCTTCGGTTGAGAATGTTATATCTGTTTTTTCTCCGATAAATCGTATTTTTGTTGTTGTATTAAGGTAGTCTGTTTTGCTTTGTTGCTCATGTTCTATTTCTTTCCATTTTGCAACCGGATCATCATAATCGAGGTAACAAGAATTTATTATGAACTGAGTATAATCCTCAAGCGACATTTTAGCTTCTTGTGCGAGTGCTTGTGTCGGAAAATCAGCTATAACCCAGTTTGCTTCGCCTTTTGCAGAACGGTTCATAAGTTTTTCTGATAGAACATGGGTTGCTTTTGAACGTAGTGCTTGTTTTTCGGGTGCAATACGCGCAAGCTGTTTTACGTTTGTCGGGGCTGAAATTGATATAAAGTTTTTTGCCTTTTCATATTCCATTTTGGATATATCATCAACATATTCAAGCTGTTGAGGCGTAGCATTTTTAAAAAAAGTCTCAGTTATACCCTCTACCCCACAACGCAATATCGGATTTGCACCACGGTTCAACACTGCTTTATATATTTCTTTTATGAGTGGAGTGGATTGAGGCGTGTCTGTTTTAATTATTGTGAGTTCGCCTTCTTGTACATTTGTTGAGTATTCAACCAAAACTTTTGCGTATTTTTCCCAAATATTTGTCATTATTCCTCCGCAAGAATTGTATTTCTTCCGTTTGAACGAAGCATTACTCCTCGTTTTGAAGTTTTTATAAATTCAACAAGATTTTTTATATATTTGTCTTGAGGCAGTGTTGTTTCAATCACTTCCAGTGCACGGGTTGTGGTGTATTCACCGCTATCAAGAATTTTGAATGCACGTTTGAGGTTTGCTCTTTCTTCGATGCTGAAACCTCGTCTTTTAAGACCGATGGCATTTATACCATGGACCATTGGTGGTCTGCCATCGCATTTGCAATATGGTGGAATATCTTGTCTTGATGCTGAAAATCCACTTATAATGCACATTTCACCAATTCTAACGTTTTGGTGAAATACGCTCATCCCGCCTATAAACGCACCTTTACCAACTCGACAATGACCGCCTAATGTAGCAAGGTTTGCCATTATTACTTCGTCTTCTAATACACAATTGTGCGCAACATGTGATGATGTCATTAGCATGCAACGATTACCTACTTTTGTGCAATCTCCATCACCAACAGCGCCCCTGTTAACTGTAGCATATTCTTTTATTATACAGTTTTCCCCTATGTATGCTTTTGTCGGTTCATTTTTATATCCTAAATCTTGAGGCGCGGTTCCGATTGATGCAAATGGAGAAATAACCGTACCTGAGCCTATTTCACAGTGTTCAAGATATGCGTTTGGCATTATGGTTACGTTGTTTCCCAGTTTTACGTTTTCTCCAATAATTACGTTCGCACCTATATTACAACCCTCACCTATTATTGCATCAGGCGCAATTATTGCCGTATTATGTATCATTTTTCTCCTCTTTCTTTAAATAATTGAGAATGTCAATTCAGCAGATACTGTTAGTTTTCCGTCTACAAATCCTTTAACTTCTGCTTTAACTATCGGACCTTTTCTTTTAAGGATACGACTTTCCATATCCAGTCGGTCTCCCGGACGGACTACATTTTTAAATCTGGCTCCGTCTATCCCTGCAAATAACGCTAATTTACCTTGGTATTCAGGCATTGTCATTAGTATTCCGGCACTGAGTTGAGCCATTGCTTCGATTTGTAAAACCCCAGGCATAATAGGATTTTCCGGAAAATGACCACAGAAAAACTCCTCATTCATCGTTACATTTTTGTATCCTTTGCAGTATTCACCTTCTACGCACTCGGTAATTCTATCCACTAAAAGAAACGGATACCTGTGCGGAATCATTTTCATTATTTCCATTATGTTGTAAGTTTTGGTTTCGCTCATTTATATCTCCTCCACTAATTTTGATTGAATTTGTTTCGCAAAATTCACATGTACTGCATGTCCTGCTTCTTTTGCTATTATTTCCGCTTTGAGTTCCAATGGGTTAACACCTGTTAGATAAAAATCGCCAAGCAAATCCAGTATCTTATGTTTTGCAGGTTCCATATCACTCTTTAGCGTTGTGGTAAATCCGTCTTCGGTCATTCCAACTGTGTTTTCTATGCTTACTCCTCTTGCATATCCTGCTTGTTGGAGCATTTCTAAGTCTTTTAGGTAACCAAATGTCCTTGCTTCAATAATATCTTGAAAATCGTCATTAACACTTACCCAGCGATGATTTAATTGTGGGTGGTTAAAATTGACGGAATACGTAATATTTAACTTATTTGAAGGTAATACTATAAGGTGTGTTTTTCCGTTAATATAATATTGAGGCTCGTTTATGGTATATGATTTGCTTTTTGTTTCTGTTATTCCCGCCTCTTGAAATATCTCTATCCATTGTTTTGATGCGCCGTCTAATATTGGCATTTCAAAATGACTTAAATATACGTCCAAACTATCTATTTTGCATAAAGCACATGCTGCCATAAAGTGTTCTATAAGCATTACTTGTGCACTTTGATTTCCTATAACTGTACAATGTTCTGTAGAAACTACATTTTCAACTTTGGCTTCTACTATTTGACCATTAATATGAAACCTTATTCCCTGTTGTTCAGATGGAACAAGTTTGACTTCACACTCTTGGCCTGTCATTAGTGCAACAGACTTGGCTGTTGTTTCTTGTTTTAATGTTGTCATTTCTTTTCTTCCGTTGTTTATTCTTCAGGTTCTAGTGCCTTTAGAAGGTGTTCGTACTTTTTAAACTTAGTAACCAACTCTTCTGCTGATTTTGCTATTTTAAGCTGTTTAACAAAGTCTTTTCTTGGTACAGCAGGCGCACCAATGATGATTGAGCGTTCGGGGAAACTTTTTGTAACGCCTGCTTGTGCCATTATTATACTGTCAGAACCTATGCTCAGGTGATCAGCCAACCCTGCTTGACCTGCAATTACTACCCTGTCACCAATTACACAGCTTCCCGCTATACCCACTTGCGATACTATCATACAGGCTTTTCCAATTTTGCAGTTATGGCCTATTTGAACTAAATTATCAATTTTGGTGGAGGCGCCGATTACTGTGTTTTCTATTGTTCCTCTATCTATTGCGGTGTTTGCTCCGATTTCTACATCATCTTCTATAACTACAGAGCCAATTGATGGAATTTTATATATTTTTTGTTTTGTATTCGCTTCTTTAATTTCTCCCTCGTGCTTGGCTTTTTCTATGTTGTCAGGGTTTTCGGTTACAAAGCTGAAGCCGTCTGCACCAATAGAACAGCCCTGTTGTAAAATTACACGATTACCGATTTGCACTTCATCTCCTATGTGGCAGCCTGCGTGAAACAAACAATTTTCGCCAATTATTACGTTTCTTCCGATGTAGCAATTAGGCAGTATCTTTGTACCGTTAGCAATTTCTGCGCCTCTTGATATAACTACATTAGCACCGACTGAAACATTTTCTGCAACTTTAGCTTCCGGATGAACCACTGCTGTCGGGTGAATACCTGATTGTGTTTCGGGTGGAATATAAAAAAGATGAAGTAATTTCATCATTGCCAGTCGTGGTCTTTCAACTTCTATTGTTGATATATTTTCAAGGTTTACACCAAGCGGAACAAGCGCAACTTGTGCTTTTGTTTGTGAAAGGTTTTCTATTTCTTCTTCGCCTAAAGCTAAAGCTAATGTATTTTCATCAGATAACAACGGCGGAGCTATTCGATTAATGGTTGCTGTAGTAACTTTTGTAAGTATTCCTCCTACAATCTCGCTGATTTGTTCCTGTGTGTAAGATTTCATATTTCAACATCCTCTTTAAGTATTAATAAGTCTTATGTCAATTTTATAACTAATTTGTAAAATAATCAAAATTCTTGTTAATAATACTACATAAATACTTATGGTTCAAGAAATCTTACATATTTTTAATATCTTTACAAAAAAGGGCGAATTTCAGAATTGAAATTCGCCCTTTTTCTATCGAGAAATTTTCTATAATCCGCTTGGCCTGTCTATACTTGGGTTAATGACTCCTTCTCCGAAACGTTCATTATCAACGGCCGGGTCAGCATATTGCCAAAAACGCTTTAGCCAACTTACAGGGGTGTTTTTTACTTCCTTTTCCTGATGTGGTGCGTATGGATCTACTATTCTTAAATTAATCATTCTGATAGATTCAGGTGAATACCCTTGATTTCTTAGGTAGTCTTCCGATAAAAGCTGAGCGCTATCCACAACCGCCAATGAGGGCATTGTAAATGTTGCTGTTATTATTAGAACTGTTAAGGTTATCAATTTTTTCATAATTTCTTCCTACAAAATATTTACTAAACAAATTCTACAATATTATTCAAGAATTATCAAAATTATAATTAATTGTTACAGAATGTACACCGACTATTTGGCGTATTCTTTTACAATTTTTTCAAACTCTTCAAGTAATAGGTTTTCAGGAATTTTTTTTATTATTTCTCCTTTCCTGAAAATATACCCTTCGCCGATAGCTCCTGCGATACCAAAGTCGGCATGCTTTGCCTCTCCCGGACCGTTAACAGGGCATCCCATTACTGCTATGGTGATGTTTTTTTCAAAGTCTTTGAACCTTTCTTCGACTTTTTTTGCCAAAGATATCAGGTCAATCTGAGTTCTTCCACATGTCGGACAAGAAACAAAGTTTACTCCTTTTTGTCTTAAATCCAGCGATTTTAGAATTTCATATCCGGCTCTTACTTCTTCAACGGGATTTTCTGTTAACGAAACTCTTATTGTATCTCCAATACCTTCTGCCAGTAAGGTTCCTATTCCTGCGGCAGATTTTATCAATCCGGATTTTAATGTTCCGGCTTCGGTTACTCCCAAATGTAATGGATAGTCTATTTTTTCGGATATAAGCCTATAGGCTTCAATCGTTGTAAGAACAGAACTGGACTTTAATGAAATTTTCATCATGTCAAAATTATTGTTTTCAAGTATTTTGATGTGACGCAATGCGCTTTCAACCATTTTTTGCGCAAGTGTCATTTCTTTATCTTGTTCAAGGTCTTTTTCTAATGAACCTGCATTTATTCCTATCCTAATTGGAGTTTTATTGGTTTTTGCAAGGGCAACAACCTTTTTTACATTTTCTTCACGTCCGATGTTACCGGGGTTTAATCTTAGTGCGTCAATTCCATTTTCTATACATCGAATCGCCAGCCGATAATCAAAGTGTATATCTGCAATGAGAGGAACTGTTGATTTTTTCTTAATTTCCTTTATTGCTTCTGCCGCTTCTTTGTTTAGTACGGCAAGTCTTACTAGTTCGCAACCGGCGTCACTCAGCTCTTTTATTTGGTTGAGTGTTGCTTTGATGTCCCTAGTATCGGTGTTGCACATTGACTGAACACTTATTGGGGCATCTGCACCAATTTTTACGTTTCCGATTTGAATTTGTTTTGTTTTCCGTCTTTTTATCATAATATTTATATAGCACAAAAAATTTTTGTTAACATAACAATATGGAGAAATTTATGAAAATTGCTGTTATTTCTGATATTCATGGTAACCTAAGAGCGCTGGAAAGTGTTCTTAAAAACATCGAAGAAGAATGTTGCGACAGGATTTTTTGTCTTGGTGATCTCGCTATGGCAGGTCCGCAGCCTGATCAGACTATAGATAAAATTAAGCAGTTAGCCCAAGGTGATAACTTTGAACTTATACAAGGTAACACGGATGAGTATCTCGGGTTAGAAAGTCTGTCCATATATGAGAATATAAAAAAACTTAATCCAATTATGGCGGAGGCTTATGCTTATGATTTGAAAATTATTAAGCCTGAAAATATTCAATTCTTAAAAAATTTGCCCGCTCAGAAGCAGTTGGTAATATTTGGTCTTAAAATTCTGCTTGTTCACGGTTCGCCAAGAGCAAATAATGAAAATATTTTTCCGTCTATGCCGGTTGAAAAAGTTGAAGAAATGTTAAAAGATACAGATGCAGATCTGATATTTTGCGGTCATACTCATCAGCCTTGCGGCTATCAAACAAATTCCAAACAAACGGTCGTTAATGTTGGTAGTGTGGGCAGACCTCTCAGTGAAATACCAAAAGCTTGTTATGTTCTTTTGACGGTTGATAAAGAGGGGACATTCTATGTTGAACATAGAAATATTTCGTATGATAAAGAGGCAGCGGCAGAAGAGCTGAAACGTCAACAGTTTGATGGTGCTAATAAACTTGCTTCTATGCTTTTAAGTGCTTCAGAACGATACCCGTCATAGATTTTTACAAACTATTGTCAAAATTGATATTTACTGTTAGTATTCTCAAAGAAGATATAGGAGATTATGTTTATGAAAAAAATTAAATTGTTGGTTACGGTTTTGGCTTTGATGGTTGCAGCGTCTGCCGCTAATGCAGCTGAAACTATCGGCGTTGCTAATTATAAAAAAATTGAGTCGGAATATAATTATGCAAAACAAGTTTATAAGCAGCTTGATGATAAAATTCTTGAATTACAACAGTTTGTAATAGACAAGGATAAACAATTCAAGGCTATCGAATCACCAATCCAAAAGAAAAACTTTGAAGAAAAAACCCAAAAAGAATACAAAGACAAAGAAGATGCTATTTTGAAGTTAAAAATCAGTAAGCAAGACCAAATATATGAAAATATACTTAATGCAACAAAAGCAGTAGCAAAGCAAAAAGGTATAAGCATGGTTGTTGATTATCGAGTAATTTTTGTAGGCGGAACAGATATTTCTGACGATATTATCAAGTATCTTAACAACACGCCGGCACCTGTTAAAAAATAGTTGAATGATTTTTAAAGAGCCGCTATCTTTTGATAGCGGCTCTTTTTATGTGTTAATAAAGTTTACAAAATTGCTGTTTAGGGGCGGAATTCATGCAATTCTTTTTTATATATTGTTTTTATATATTTAAGTCCTATTTATTTAGGAGAGAGGGAGTATAGTTTTCATGCAAGTGGAATACGATGATAAATATTGGATGGCCATATTTAAGAAACTTGGGGCTGAGGCAATTAAGAAGCAAGAAGTTATTGATGCTGATCGAAAATCTAAAAAAACTATAACCAACCAACAGAGTATTTTTACGGCAAATTCCGACGCTAGTACAACAGAAGACAATGCTTGTTCTAGAGTCATGAGAACTTCTAGTGATGAGCTTACACCGGAAATGGAACAAAAACGCAAAAAGGTGGAGAGCATAATAGCAACTATTGAAGAGCGTAAACCCAAAATGATGTATCCTGATTGGGATATGAGTTCTGACAAAGGGTATCAAGACTTTATGGAGTTCATGGAAAATACTAAAATTGATATTGCTCAGCATTGCAATGAACTTCGAAAAAAAGGATTATCAGATGAAGAAATTAGTAGAGATATCCGCTCTCATCAAATAAGGCAAGTTGATTTAGTAGCCCGGTATTTAAGGGAAAAATTCGATGAAGATCCGACCCTTAGGATTAAAATGCAAGAAAATTTCAGAAAACTACCATCTCAAGCACAAGCCGCTTTGTTTAAAGAAGCAATTATGGACGGTCGTAAATTGAACCAAGATGAGGTTTATAGGATGTTTGCCAATTTGTTGTCAGACTCAACTTCAGATGGGGTAAGAATATACGCTCTTTCTGCCTATAAAATCGAACATCCTGATGCTTCTGGAGATGTTGATTTTATAGCAAAAGCTTTGGATGCAAATGAGACATTGTTAAATCTTTCTTTTAAATTTATGAGTGCTGAGAACCAAGTTTCTAGTGCGGATTATTTTGTAAAGCAAGGTTCTGATGAGGCTTTGTGCGATTTTGGTTCAGTTGTTCATCATACATGTGAAGATGCTATTCCAGAGGTGAGTGAAACAATAGTTTCTTCAGATAGAGTTAAGGAAAATGAAGAATTCCAAGTTGCTGTTTCTAAAAATATACATTCGTGGGATAAAAACTCAAGAAAAGACGTGTATGAGAAGTTTTATTCGTCTTCGACTTTTGGCTCAAAAGCGCGTAGCGTGATGATATCTGACATAAAATGTTTCGATGATGCTAAATTACAACTGCATTTGGCTAACTTTACCAATGCAAGTAAGATGTCAGATGAACAAAATAGAGCTACTTTGGCTACTCAGATAAAGTATTTTGATAAATCTATTCAAGCACAATTTGCAGAGACATTTGTTAACACGAAAGAAAATCAAACAGAAGCGGTTACAAAGGTTTTTGCAAACGAAATTCAAAACTTGCAAGTTGATGATAAGTCAAAAGCTGAGTTATTGGATTTAGCGAAGCAAACCGGAAAAATTTCTGATGAAGTTGTAAATAAAATCGAAACAGAAATAAAAAAGAGTAAGCTTGTCGAAATGACTCCCGAAAATCCGCAGGCAAAAGCCCAAGAGGAACTGAGAAGGATAGTTCTGGCAGCTACCGGAGGTAATGTAGAACTTACCAATATGGTAGTAGACGGTCAGCTTTCTGCTAACGGAGCTTCTCTTTCTGTGTTTGTTGATTTACTTGCGAGGGGAACAATTACACCTGAGCTTGTTATTGCATCAGGTCACAAGAGTTCGCTTACTCGTAATTTTGTTGCTTTAAGTAAACATTCACAAGAAAAAGTTTTTAGTATGCTTTCTTCTGAGGAAATTTCTGAGATGTGGGAAAAAGGTAAAATTCCTGCTCGTTTTGAGGATAGAGTTATGGCAAAGCTTTCCGGAAACATGAATACTAAAGTTGCCAATCAGCTTGCTCGTAAGTCAAGTTTTTCGGAATTGGTTAAGTTTGCAAAAAGTTCTGATACTCAAAAACATCAAGATATATTCAAAAAAGCTATTCAAAACCGTTTTAGTGAATATATCACAGACAAAGATATTATGGGTGGGGGCTTGATAGCATAGAATAGCAAATTTATTTTAGCATTGAGCGAAGTTTTTTCAGCTGATCACGAATTTCAGCGGCACGCTCAAAGTCAAGTAATTTTGCAGCTTTGTGCATATCTTTTTCAAGTTTATCAATAAGTTTTGGAAGGTCTTTTGTATCAATATTCATTTCGACCATTTCTTCTGCGATAATATCTTCCAAGTTACGATAGCTGGCTACGAGTTGGAGTAAATTGTTTTCTATCGGTTTTTTAATAGTTTGCGGAATTATACCATGTTTTTTGTTAAAGGCTATTTGAAGTTCTCGTCTTCTTTTGGTTTCATCGATTGCGGCTTTCATGGAGTCTGTTATTTTATCCGCATACATAATAACAGTTCCGCAAGCATTTCTGGCCGCGCGTCCTATCGTTTGTATAAGACTTGTCTCAGAACGTAAAAAGCCTTCCTTATCTGCATCCATTATTGCTACCAGTGAAACTTCAGGAATATCAAGCCCTTCTCTAAGCAAGTTAACACCTATTAATACATCAAATTCTCCAAGTCTTAGGTCTCTAAGAATTTCAACGCGTTCAATGGATTGAATTTCGCTGTGAAGATATCTAACCCGAATTCCCATTTGAGTAAAATAATCGCACAGGTCTTCTGCCATTCGTTTGGTAAGTGTTGTGATAAGAACTCTTTCGTTTTTTTCTGCCCGTTTGTTAATCTCTTTTATTAAATCATCTACTTGATATTCAATTGGTCTGACTTCAATATCAGGATCTAGAAGACCTGTCGGTCGAATAATTTGCTCGACAATTTGAGTTGATGTTTGTTTTTCAAATTCAGCGGGTGTAGCTGAAACATAAATTTTTTGATTAACTCTTTCCATAAACTCATCAAACTTTAGTGGTCTGTTGTCTTTTGCGCAAGGCAGTCTAAATCCGTAATTTATAAGCGTTTCTTTACGAGCGGCGTCACCGTTGTACATCCCTTTTAGCTGTGGAATTGTTACGTGAGATTCATCTATTACAACGAGAAAGTCTTTTTTAAAGTATTCTAAAAGGGTTGCAGGGGGTGAACCTATGGGGCGTCTTTCAATTATTCTTGAGTAGTTTTCAATGCCGGAACAATAGCCCATTTCTTTCATCATCTCGATATCGTAATTGACGCGTTGTTCAAGTCTTTGAGCTTCTACTAATTTATTTTCATTTTGTAGTTCAGCAAGGCGAGCTTTTAATTCTTGTCGAATAAGGGCAATTGTTTCCTCTTGATTTTCATCGTTACTTATATAGTGGACTGCGGGATAAATTATTATTGTTTTTGGTGTTTCTATGATTTCGCCGGTGACAAAATCAATTTTAGTAATTTTTTCAACTTCATCGCCAAAGAAATTTATGCGGGTAATTACTTTTTCGTAGCTGGGCATAACCTCAACAATGTCACCTCTTGCGCGAAAAGTGCCATATTTAAGTTCAACATCATTTCTTTGGTATTGACTGGAAACCAGTTTGCGAAGGAACGTATCTCTGTCAATTTCATCCCCGACGCTCAAGGAAGATGTGCCTTTAAAGTAGTTTTCCGGAAGCCCTAGCCCATAGATACAACTGACAGATGCTATTACAATTACGTCGTTTCTTTCAAACATACATCGTGTTGCATTGTGTCTTAGGCGGTCTATTTCCTCGTTAACGGTTGCAGATTTTTCAATAAATGTGTCTGTCCTTGGTATATAGGCTTCAGGCTGGTAGTAGTCGTAATAGCTGATAAAATATTCAACTGCATTTTCCGGAAAAAGCTCTTTAAATTCGTTGTAAAGTTGAGCAGCAAGAGTTTTGTTGTGTGCTATTATCAGCGTTGGTTTTTGAACTCGTTCAATAACGTTGGCGATAGTAAAGGTCTTGCCTGAACCTGTGATGCCTTTTAGAACCTGAGCGTCATCTCCACGATTAATCCCTTTTACAAGTGCCTCTACAGCTTCGCCCTGGTCGCCGGAAAGGGAATATTTTGAATGTATTTTAAACTTTTTCTCCATAGTTACATTGTAACATATTAAAGCATAAGTTATAGGGCAATTTTTATTTATAATACATAATTCATTATTCAATTGATTAAAATACTTTTAATAAAAATTGACATTACATTGAGAGTTATTAATTTTAAAATTTTTGTTTTATAATGTTTGCAGCAAGAATTTTTTAGGGAGTGAAAAAGTTGAGTAATAACGAATTAATTAGCAAGACAGCGATAGAACAAAGCAAATTGTTGAAGAATAGAGAAGTTTCATCTGTAGAGCTTGTAGAAGCTCATTTTGAAAGAATAGAAGAAGTTGATGAAAAGTTAGGGACATTTAATAGCCTGACAAAAGAAGAAGCAATAAAGACAGCCAAAGAGGTTGATGAAAAGCTTAAAAATAAAGAATCTTTGCCCGTATTGGCAGGTGTTCCTCTGGCATTGAAAGATAACATGAATATGGTAGGCTCATATACCACTGCTTCAAGTAAAATTCTTGCAAATTTTGTTTCTCCATATGACGCAACAGTTACCAAAAAGCTCAAAGAAAATATGATACCGATAGTTGGTAAAGCTAATATGGATGAATTCGCCATGGGAAGTTCCAATGAAAATTCGGCAACAAAATTGGTACATAACCCTTGGAATTTGAATAAAGTTCCCGGAGGCTCCTCCGGTGGTTCAGCAGCGGCTGTTGCGGCATGTGAAGTTCCTCTTTCGCTTGGCTCTGATACCGGTGGAAGTATTAGGCTTCCTGCGAGTTTTTGTGGCATCGTCGGTGTAAAACCCACTTATGGAAGAGTTTCGAGATACGGTTTGATAGCCTTTGCATCTTCATTGGATCAAATAGGTCCTTTTTCTCGTTGTGTAGAAGATAGCGCGTTATTGCTCGAAGCTATTTCAGGTCATGACGAAAAAGATTCCACCTCGTTAAAACTGGAGGTTCCTAAATATTCAGAATTGATAAAACATGACATAAATGGACTAAAGGTTGGAGTTATTACCGAGCTTTTATCCGATGGAGTTTCTCCTTGTGTCAAATCGGCGATAGAAGCAGCAATTCAAAAATATAAAGATTTAGGTGCTCAGATAGTTGAAGTTTCACTACCTCTATTAAAGTACTCAATCGGAGTTTACTACATAATTGCTACGGCAGAGGCAAGCTCAAATCTTGCGAGATTTGATGGAGTAAAATACGGACATCGAACAAAAGAAGCAAAATCGCTTATAGAAATGTATTGTAAAACAAGAGCAGAAGGCTTTGGTGATGAAGTTAAGCGCCGTATAATGCTCGGAACTTATGCTCTAAGTTCAGGTTATTACGATGCTTATTACAAGAAAGCCCAGCAAGTCCGTAGGTTAATTAAAAATGATTTTGACAAGGTCTTTACTCAAGCGGATGTAATAATTTGTCCGACATGTCCGTATACCGCATTTGAAATAGGTTCAAAGGTTTCTGATCCACTTTCAATGTACCTTACGGATATAGGAACAATTACAGCAAACCTTGGTGGAATTCCGGGCATGAGTGTGCCTTGCGGATTTGATAAAGATGGTATGCCGATAGGTTTAGAAATTTTGGCTCCTGCTTTAAAAGAGGATGTTATGATGTGCGCGGCATATAATTTTGAACAAGCAACAGATTTTCACAAGAAAATTGCAAATATTTAACGGATGATGAAAAAACTTCTTGCAGCTACAATTCTAGTTTTTGCACTTGGTATAAAAGCGCTATGTGCGACAGAGAACTACGATTTAGAAGCGATAAGGCTGTACAATCTAGGTTTGGAGCAGTATAGAAAGGGAGCTTATTCTGCGGCTATAGAATATTTTAAATCAGCTTTAGAGCGCCAAAATGATTTTTATGATGCGTATTATAATCTGGCGGTAGTATATGATTATGTTGGCAATTCGCAAGCGGCTGTTTCGTCTTTAGAAATGTTATTGAAGCAGGTTCCTGAGGATTTCGCAGCCAATCTCAAACTGGCTCAAATAAGTTATAAACAAGGTAATGTACAAAAGGCGCTGGATTTATTGGGGAAAATACCACCAACGGCTCAGGAATATTCGAAAGCCCAAAGCTTAAAAGAACGAATAAATTTAGAAAATAAGGCTAAGAATGAATTTGGTACAGCTCAGCAAGCGGCAGAGGCGGTCCCCATTACAAAGAAAATCACAGGCATAAATGCCCCCACAGGGATAGCACAAGATAGGAACGGCAATTTATATGTGGCAAGTTTTAGCGATAACGCAATATTCAAAATTATGCCGAATAATATTCACCAACTTTATTCCAAAAGTACGCAAATTAGTGGTCCGATAGGTATTGCCATAGATGACATGTCAAATATGTATGTTGCAAATTATAATAAAAATAACATATTGAAGATTGATAAATGGGGGAATGTAAGCGTATTTATGGAGTATTCTAACAAACCATATTACTTGTTTATAAAGGACAATATGTTATATGTGAGTGAGCAAGGGTCAAATATTGTTCAAGTAAGGAAGCTGTAGCATTAAATTTGTATTAATAGGTAGCAAGTTTTAGCAAAATATAAATCAAAGCCAAAAAAACATTTACAAAAACCGAAAAGACATGTTATAATCGAAAACGTATTTATCGTATTAGAATTATGGGGGAAAAAGAGCATAGACCCGCAAAGCTTTGTTGGATAGCTAATTGCTGATTGTTATACAAAGAATATTTTTTGTTTTTGGGATTATTGTAATCCCAAATAAAAAGATAGTGGTTTTCATAAAAGATTAAAATAAAATTACAAAAAGAAATATGAATTTTGGAATAATTATAAACCTGCCAAACGAAGCCTCTAAACACTTCAAGGTATTCGTAAGACCTCGTTTTAACTGAAATCTAACAGTTTATCGGAAAAATTGACATGACTATATTCTGACTTCCGAACGAGGTTTTGGCAGGTTTATTTTATTGTTGAGAAGGAGAGCTAAGAAGTTTAATAAATTACAGTTTCGTAAAAATAAATACGAATAGTTTCTTATACGTACTCTTTGTGTAGGCACTGGACGTATTTTATATTTGTTATATAATGTTGACAAGAGTAAACATAAAAAAAGGAATTATGATATGAAAACAGAAGTAAAAAAGCTTGGCACAAATGTGGTGGAAGTTAATATTGAAATTGAAGAAAAAAATGCCGAAAAGGAATACGAAAAGGCTTGTAAACGTATTGCGCAAAATGTAAATATTGCAGGGTTTAGAAAAGGAAAAGCACCAAGAAATATAGTAGAAAAATATGTAGGTGTTGATTCAATTCGTCGTGAAGCTTTGGATTCAATGTTACCAAGAGTTTTTACGGATATTATAAAAGAAAATCAATATGAACTAATTACAGAACCAACATTGATGTCTTTTGATTTTGAAAAGGGTAAGCCTTGTAAAGTTGTAGCAAAGTTTGAGCTTCGACCAGAAGTAAAAATAAGCGCCTACAAAGGATTAACTGTAGAAACCGAAGAATATAAAAATGAAGATGGTGCATTGGATAAAGAGCTGGAAAAGCTTTCAGACAGATATGCGGAGTTTGTAAAAGTAGAAGGCAGAAAAACAACAGACAAAGATGTTGTTATGATAGATTTTGAAGGTTCAGTCGGAGATGAGTTAATCAAAGGCGGTGCTGCAAAGAATTATATGCTTGATTTGGCAAATTCGACATTTATCCCGGGTTTTGCAGAGCAACTGGTTGATAAAGAAGTAGGCAAAGAGTTTACAATTGATGTAAAATTCCCCGAAGAGTACCATGACGAAAAACTTAAAGGTGCAGATGCAAAATTTAAAATTACGATAAATGAAATAAAAGAAAAAAAACTGCCTGAAATAAATGATGAATTTGCAAAAAAAGTTGGTAAATTTGAAACATTAGATGAACTAAAGGCAGATATTCAAAAGTATCTTGATGGTACAGCAAAAGCGGAAAATGAAAAACGCTCATATGAAGCAATATTTGGAAAAATATTGGACAATGCGGAAATGGAAATTCACCAAGAGATGGTAGAACGTGAAGCAGAAGCGTTGATAGAAGAAATGAAGCATAGAGCAAAACAAAGAGGGCAAAACATAGACGAAGCTATCGAAAAAGAAGGTAAAGACAATGTAAAAAAAGAAATGGAGAAAGAAGCTTTGTCAAGAATAAAAAATTCTCTTGTCATTTCCAAAATAGCAAAAGAAGAAAAGATACAAGTAACTCCTCAAGATATAGAAGCAAAACTTCATGAAGTTGCGAGAATGTATGGCGTAGATCAAGCAACAATGTTGAAAGAAATGTACAAAAATGTTAGTCTGATACAGTCAATGACACAGCAAATAATCAGTGAAAAGGTCAGCAGATTTATTTTAGATAACAACACAGTGAAATACAAGAAATAATAGGTTAAAATACAATTAGAAAGGAAACAATATGAGTTTTGTACCGGTAGTAGTAGAACAATCATCGAGAGGAGAGCGATCTTTTGACATATTTTCGAGATTGCTGAGGGAAAGAATCATTTTCTTAGGAACGCCCGTAGATGATATGGTGGCAAATCTGATAGTTGCACAGTTGTTGTTACTGGACAGTGAGAACCCCGAGAAGGATATAATGTTATATATAAACAGTCCTGGTGGTTCAGTAACGGCAGGGTTGGCGATATATGATACGATGCAACATATTAGGGCAGATGTATCGACAATATGTCTGGGTCAAGCGGCATCGATGGGAGCATTCTTGTTGGCTGCCGGAACGCCAGGGAAGAGATTGGCGTTACCTCATTCAAGAGTACTAATTCACCAACCTTTGGGTGGAGCGCAAGGGCAAGCAACGGATATTGAAATCCAAGCAGCAGAAATTGTACGGATTAAAAAGACATTGAATGAAATATTGGCTAAAAACACAGGTCAGTCTTTGAAAAAAATAGAGAAAGATACAGACCGAGATTACATAATGACGCCCGAGGAAGCGCTTGCATACGGAATGATAGACAAGGTAGTTTCGCAAGGCGCGAAATAGCAGGAGAAATTAATGGCAAATATTGACGAAAATCGTTTAAAGTGCTCATTTTGCGGAAAGACGCAAGATCAGGTAAAAAAGCTTATTGCAGGACCCGAAGTATATATCTGTGATGAGTGTGTAGAATTGTGCAACGAAATTCTGGATGAAGAGTTTTTTGAGCACAAAGACAAACCTGAAGCCAAAAAAGAATCAGAGGTTTTTACGGAAATTCCTAAACCCCAAGAAATAAAGGCATATTTGGATGAACATATAGTTGGTCAAGATGATGCAAAACGAGTTTTGTCGGTAGCCGTTTACAACCACTATAAGAGGATTGCGCATAACAATTCGGAAGCAGATGATACGGGAATAGAAATTCAAAAGAGTAACATATTGCTTGTAGGACCGACTGGTTCCGGAAAAACATTGTTGGCACAAACACTGGCAAAGATGTTAGATGTCCCGTTTGCAGTTGCTGATGCAACAACATTAACCGAGGCGGGGTATGTTGGCGATGATGTAGAAAACATATTGTTGAGGTTATATCAAAGTGCGGATTTTGATGCTCAAAGGGCAGAGCGTGGAATTATATACGTGGATGAAATAGATAAGATTGCCAGAAAGTCCGAAAATACATCCATAACCAGGGATGTGTCTGGAGAGGGTGTTCAACAGGCTCTTTTAAAAATGATAGAAGGAACAGTAGCAAATGTACCCCCTCAAGGCGGTAGAAAGCATCCTCACCAAGAATTTATTCAAATAGATACCAAGAATATTTTGTTTATAGTCGGTGGTGCGTTTGTCGGTTTGGACAAGATAGTTGAAAGACGAGCAGACGAAGGTTCGTCCATAGGTTTTGGAGCCAAAAAGCCGGCTACTGTAGCAGAGAAAGAATTGGCAGCAGCGCAAATGCTAAAGAAATTGCAGCCTGAAGATTTATTAAAATTTGGTTTAATTCCTGAATTTATAGGTCGTATACCAATATATGCGGTGTTAGATGCGTTAGATGAGGCAACGTTGAAGATGATTTTGACTGAGCCAAAGAATGCTATTATTAAACAGTATCAATGTTTGTTAAAAATGGACGGTGTAGACTTAAAATTTGAACCCGAAGCTATAGATTATATAGCGAAAGAAGCACTGAAACGTAAAACAGGAGCAAGGGCGCTTCGTTCAATAGTCGAAGAGACAATGTTGGATATAATGTATGAAGTGCCGAGTAAGCCGGAAATAAAGGAATTTGTTGTTACGGCAGATATGGTTAAGAAGCATGAAAATATGGCAGAGCTTATAAAGTTACCGCAGAAAAATAATGAGAGCACTGCGGTAGTAGAAGCGAAGGAAGATATAGCGTAGGTAAGGTGCCTTCGGAGAGGGAGAATGGAAAAAATATTTTTCACAAAAATGCAAGGTCTTGGTAATGATTTTGTGGTTATTGATTGGGAAGAATATCAAGAGATAAAGATGCCGGTTGCAGAATTGGCAAAGAGAATTTGCAGAAGAAACTTCGCAGTTGGTGCAGATGGATTGATTGTAGTAGTTCCGGAGGTAGAAGGTGCCGATTTGGGTTGGATATTCTACAATTCAGATGGAACACCTGCGCAAATGTGCGGAAATGGAATGAGATGTTTTGCCAAATATGCACTAAATAAGGGTTATGTTAACAAGCATGAATTTACGGTAAAAACCGAAGCAGGAATAATAACCCCCAGAATAAATGAAGATGGTACCGTTACGGTAAATATGGGTAATCCGATTTTAGAGCCGAAGAATATACCGTTCAAGGGTGAAAAGAACCTTAACAATACTGTGGAAATATGGTCAAAGAAGTTTGATTTAAATGTAGTTAGCATGGGTAATCCACACTGTGTAATATTTACACAAGAGGATATAACAACATTGGCGAAGGATTATGGTCCGGACATAGAGGTGCACGAACTTTTCCCCGAAAAGACGAATGTAGAATTTATAAAAGTAAAATCGCGAAGCGAAATAGATTTGGCAGTATGGGAACGTGGCTGCGGTATAACTTTGGCTTGTGGAACAGGTGCTTGTGCTTCGGTTGTTGCCGGAATTTTAAGTGGCTTGTTGGATAATAAAGTTAAGGTAAACCTTCCAGGCGGTGTATTGACAATAGAATGGTCAGGTACAATGGAAAATACAGCGAAACCAGTTTATATGACAGGTGATGCAGAGTTTTCATTCGAAGGCGTATTTTTTAATAAATAATGTGGTCTTGTAAATATTTTTTAAGATAAAGAACAAAGTTTGTAATTTTGAGCAATTTTCCTTTGGAAAAATTTTTCATTTAACTATGAGGAAGGAATGAAAGCAAGGGAGATATAAGGGTATGGAAAATGTTCAACTACAAGCGCAAAACTTTAGCTCACAAGCAAATGCACAGATTGGGGTAACAAAAGGATTAAATGCAGCGAAAAGCGGTGCACAAAATAAAGTTGCCACTCAAGTAATAAATACAGGCACAGAAACTGTCGGTGACAGGTTGGTAAAATCAAGTGATAAGGATGCCAAACCAAGTCCAAAGTTGATATTAACAAAAGAAATAGCTCAAGAGCAGTTGGGAGAATTTTTGGATGTAGAAGTTGATGCAGATGGTACATTAACAATAACTGCAAATGACAAAGAATTCGGTTGGTTTGATGATGCGCATTCTGAGCGAAGCATGGGACAGATTAGGTCAAAGCTTGGTTTAAGGAAAGGGGTATTGAAGGAGCATAATCCGGATATAGGTGACAGGTATAGTAAAGAAATAGTGAGGGGGTGGGGCTCTACACCTGATGACGGAATATTGGTTTCTGGAGCAAGTATAACAATACCAGCCTCAGAAGTCGGAAAAGATCCACACTTTTTCCAATGGTTATTTGGGACGTTTGATGATTTGAAAGATTGAAGATAAAATAGAAGATGAAACGGAGCTCCGAGAGGGGCTCTTTTTATTAAGAAAAGTAACGATACATAAATAATTGCAAAAAATTATTAAGAAAATATTACAAATGTAAGAAAAAAACAAAATAAAGAATTGACGAAGAAATATGTTTGTTATAGATTAAGGAGTACACTGGCGAGCCATCAGAGCCGAGGGTGACGGATAAGTTACAAAGGTTCGAAAAACGTAAGCAGATAAGGCGAACAGGCTAAAATAAGTGAGAAAGGAAGTTCCAACAAGTTATTTACAGGAATAATTTGAAAGGGGCGAAAGATACAAGACTCATTGGCATTACGCAAAAGGTTCCCGGCTAAAGACAAAAGAAACAAGCAAAAGGTAAAACTGAAATGACAACAAAGAGACAAAGAATCAGAGTTTGCTTAAAGGCATATGACCACAAGCTAATAGATGTGTCAGCAGAAAAGATAGTAGAAACAGCAAAGAGAACTGATGCAACGGTGGCAGGTCCTATACCTTTGCCGACGAAAAGACGTGTGTATTGTGTACTTCGTTCACCACACGTAGACAAGAAGTCGAGAGAGCATTTTGAGATGAGAATTCACAAGAGAATCATCGATATTTACGATCCGACCCAACAAACGACAGAAGAACTTAGCAGAATGGACTTACCGGCAGGGGTAGGAATAGAAGTTAAGTTGTAAAAGACGAATCCGGTTAAGCCGGAGAAGCATTAATATACCATGAAAATTGAATATTAATGTGATCTACGAGGGGGCTGCATAGCGAAGGCGAAGAGCCGAAAAAGCAAAGGAGCAGCGAAGGTACCCCGAGTAAAAACCGCAGAAGCAGAGGTGATGATTCCCAAAGGGATTTGAGTCGAAGCTGACGCAAACGTAGCGCTCACAAGAAGAAAGGTAGAAAAGTGACCAAAAGAGATTCTAGATTAGGTGTAATCGGAAAGAAACTTGGAATGACACAAGTTTTTGACGAACAAGGACTCGCAATACCGGTAACGGTAATCAAAGTAGATCCTTTGACCGTAACGCAGGTAAAAACTGTTGAAACAGACGGTTACAATGCGATTCAGGTAGGTGTTGGTGCTGCAAAAGAAAAACACCTTACAAAAGCACAAATAGGACACCTCCAAAAGAACAAATTGGATAACTTCAGATTATTGCAAGAGTTTAGACTTGACAATGCGTCTGATTATCAAGTAGGGCAAGCGATAGATTTATCCGTATTAGATAACATAGAAAAAGTTGATGTAACCGGTAAATCTATAGGAAAGGGCTTCCAAGGTACAGTAAAACGTTGGAACTTCTCAAGAGGACCGATGGCGCATGGTTCAAAGAATCACAGAGCACCTGGTTCAATCGGAGCAGGAACAACTCCCGGACGCGTTATCAAAGGCAAAAGAATGGCTGGAAATATGGGTAACGAAAAGGTTACAATCACGAAATTAACAGTGGTAAAAGTAGACAAAGAAAACAACTTGCTGTTAGTGAAGGGAGCGGTGCCCGGATGTGAAGGCAGAATGGTAACAGTAAAACCGTCAAGAGTTAAATGGAACTCTTAGTAAGAATTATTGAGGAAACAAAAAATGTCAAAAGAAATATCATTACTAAGTACAAATGGAAAGAGTTTAGGTCAAATCTCCCTTGACGAAAACGTTTTTGGGGTAGAACCGAACATTCACATTATGCACTTAGCTTTAAGAAGACAATTAAATAACGCAAGACAGGGTTCTGCTTGTGCAAAGACAAGAGCAGAAGTCTCAGGAGGCGGAAAGAAACCTTGGAAACAAAAAGGAACAGGTCGAGCAAGAGCAGGTTCGTTAAGATCACCTTTGTTTGCAGGTGGTGGAGTAATTTTTGGACCCAAGCCGAGAGATTACAGCTTCTCGATGCCTCAAAAAGCAAGAAGACTGGCATTACGTTCAGCGCTTTCTGCTAGATTAGAACAAACAGTAGTGGTAAAAGATTTTTCAGAAATCAAAGAGCCAAAAACGAAATTAATGGTAGAAGCATTAAAATCGTTGAAGCTGGAAGGAAAAATTCTTATAATTGCGGATACGAAAGCAGCAGAAAATCAAAATCTTGAGTTGTCTGCAAGAAACATTCCGAGTGTAAAAATCATTTTACCGTCGAACTTAAATGTAAAAGATTTATTAGAAGCTGACAACGTTGTAATCACGGAAGCTGCTATTAAAGAAATAACTGAAAGGTTGTTAAAATAATGAGTAAAACTAGAACTAACAAGGAAAAATTATTCGACATCCTAAAAAGACCGCTCATAACAGAGAAGTCGATGGGTGCGACAACAATGAATCAGTATACTTTTGAAGTTGCTAAGGATGCTACAAAGATAGAAATCGCAAAAGCGGTAGAAGCAGCATTTGCAGGCAGAAAAGTAACAAAAGTAAGAACTGTTTACATGCCATCTCACGCAAAGAGAATGGGTTACAGTGTAGGCAGAACTCAATCGAGCAAAAAAGCAATAGTTACGATTGAGGGTGAACCAATTGAAGAACTAATAGGAGCATAAAAATGGGTATCCGTACAATAAATCCTACTTCTCCGGGACAAAGAGGAATGTCAAAGAGTGATTTTGCAGATATCACTACAGATAAACCTGAAAAGTCATTACTCAGTCCTCTAAGAAAAAAAGGGGGAAGAAATAACAAAGGAAGAATTACATGTCGACACAGAGGTGGCGGAGCGAAAAGGGCTTATCGTGTAATAGACTTCAAGAGAAACAAATTTGGTGTACCGGGAACAGTGAAGACAATTGAGTATGATCCAAACAGAAATGTAAGGATATCACTTGTGGTATATGCCGATGGTGAAAAGAGATATATTTTAACGCCGCATGGACTAAACGTTGGAGATGTAATAGTTTCCGGAACCGAAGTAGAAATCAAGACAGGAAATGCAATGCCATTAGATGTTATACCATTGGGTACAATGGTTCACAACATTGAGATGACACCTGGCAAAGGCGGACAAATTGTCAGAACTGCAGGTGGAGCTGCTCAATTAATGGCAAAAGAAGGAAATTATGTAACGATAAAATTACCTAGCTCGGAAATGAGAATGGTAAGAAAAGAATGTCTTGCAACAATCGGAACACTGGGAAATGCCGAATTCAAAAACATGAAAATAGGTAAGGCAGGAAGAAAGAGATATCTTGGAATCAAGCCAACAGTAAGAGGTGTAACGATGAACCCATGTGATCACCCGCATGGTGGTGGTGAAGGAAAAACCGGACCCGGTGGACATCCAAAGACACCATGGGGCAAACCGGCACTTGGGTACAAGACACGTAAGAATAATAAGCAATCTAATAAATTGATTGTAAGAAGACGTAAAAAATAGTGCGATAACATTTTGTGAAAACAATATGTAAGAGCATAAGAAAAGACAAAAACTAAAAGGAGATAATATTAATGGCTCGTTCATTAAAAAAAGGTCCATATGTACTAGAATCACTTCAACGCAAAATAGAAAAGATGAATGCGGCTGGAGAGAAGAAGGTCGTAAAAACATGGTCGAGAGCATCTATGATAGTACCCGATATGTTGGGACATACAATAGCTGTTCACAACGGAAAAACCCATGTACCTGTATATGTGACTGAACAAATGGTAGGACACAAGCTAGGAGAGTTTGCGCCGACAAGAATGTTCAGAGGTCACGCAGGTCAGGACAAAACAGCAAAACGTAAGTAAGAGATTACAAAGAGGCGAAGCCTCACAAAAAAAGGAAAAGGACAATGCAAGAAGCAAAGGCTAAACAAACAAATATAAAGATGCCGGCACGTAAGTTAAGACGAGTAATTAATGAAGTGCGCGGAAAATCGGTTGAAGAAGCGGTAAGAATATTACGCTTTATGCCGTACTTTGCAGCAAGAGTCGTAGAAAAGAACTTAACAGCAGCAGTAGCGAATGCATCTGAGAAGTTTGGTGCAAGTGCAGCAAGTTTAAAAGTTTCTGAGATTTTTGCAGATGAAAGTATAACACTGAAAAGAGCAAGACCAAGAGCTCAAGGTAGAATGTACTCAAGAAAGAAACGTACATCCCACCTAACAGTCGTAGTAGCAAGTAAGACTAAATAGGAGAATATAAAGTGGGACAAAAGACTCACCCGAAAGGATTCAGAGTAGGAATAATCCAACCTTGGGAAAGCACATGGTTTGCCAAGAAAGATTATCCTGAATTTGTAGCAGAAGATGCTAAACTAAGAAAATACATTAAGAAAAAGCTATATGCAGCAGGCGTAGCGCGTATTTTGATAGCAAGAAAAGCGCAAAACGTAACCGTAACTGTAGTGACGGCGAAGCCCGGTATAGTAGTAGGACGTGGTGGTCAAGGAATAGAAGAATTGAGAGCCGAAGTTCAAAAGCTAATCGATAAGCAAGTAACTATAGATGTTGTAGAAGTTGCAAGGGTAGATGCGGAAGCACAACTTGTTGCAGAAAATATAGCTCAACAGTTAGAAAAACGTATAGCATTCAGAAGAGCAATGAAACAAGCTATGCAAAGAACAATGAGAGCAGGTGTTCAAGGTATCAAGGTTATGGTATCGGGACGTCTGGGTGGAGCAGAAATTGCACGTTCTGAATGGGCGAAGGAAGGTAGAATACCGCTTCAAACATTAAGAGCAGATGTAGATTATGGATTCACGGAAGCAGATACAGTGATGGGAAAAATCGGCGTAAAAGTATGGGTATTTAAGGGCAACTTAATGCCAGGCGAAATGGCTGATAGGAACATCAAATCTAAAAAAGTCGGTCAAAATTTTGAGGAAAAAGCGATAGGCAGAAGAGGCAAGAGAAGACCGAGAACAGACAAAGTAGAAGAATAATTAGGAGCGAAAAACAATCATGTTAATGCCCAAAAAGACAAAATATCGTAAAAAAATGAAAGGAAGAATGACAGGATCCGAAACACGCGGAACGACGTTAGAGTTTGGCGGATACGGTTTGCAGTCTACAGAGCCGGCTTGGATTACGAGTCGTCAGATAGAAGCGGCAAGACGTGCTATGACTCGTGAGATTAAGCGTGGTGGTAATGTTTGGATAAAGATATTTCCGGATAAACCGATTACTGCAAAACCTGCTGAAACCCGTATGGGAAAAGGTAAAGGTAACCCAGAATATTGGGTAGCGGTAGTAAAACCGGGAAGAATGTTGTTCGAATTAGATTATCCTGAACGAGATACAGCAGTAAGAGCGTTAGAGCTGGCTGCGCAAAAACTTCCGATAAAAGTCAGAATTGTTGAGAAATAGGTGACATTATGAAGATACAAGAAATCAGAGAAATGTCAGTAGAAGAACTAGGCAATAAAGTAGTGGAACTCAAGCAGGAGCTATTTAATTTGAGATTACAAAAATCGATGCACAAGCTTGAAAATCCGGCTAAAATTGGCGAAGTTAAAAAATCTATTGCACAAATAAAAACAGTAATTACAGAAAAAAGCAATTAAGGGGTTATAAAATGCCTAAGAAAGAAAAACAAGGAATTGTGGTAAGTTCTAAAATGGATAAAACGGCAGTTGTAAAAGTTTCAGAATTTGCACCACACCCGAAATATAAGAAAATTATAGAAACAACAAAGAACTACAAAGCACACGATCCGAAAAATGAATGCGAAGAAGGCGATGTAGTAAGAATTATTGAATCTAAACCAATTTCAGGCGATAAACGCTGGATGGTTGAGTCTATAGTTGAAAAGGCTAAGTAGATTTGATAATGTTTGCAGTCTAAAGCTGCAGAAGACGAGCACTGTAGATAATAAAACGGTGAAAGGCAATATGACAGAGAAACGAAAGAATCCTGTCCACTATTGAATAGAAGAAAGTTCCAAAACGGGACGAGAAAAGGAAAAGGAAAATGATACAACAAGAGTCAAGATTAGTAGTAGCAGACAACACAGGGGCAAAAGAACTTTTGTGCATCCGCGTAATGGGTGGTTCAAACAGAAAGTTTGCAGGTGTTGGTGATGTTATAGTAGCGACAGTAAAGTCTGCTAACCCGAATATGCCGGTAAAGAAATCTGAAGTTGTAAAAGCTGTAGTTGTAAGAACGAAAGCAGATATAAAAAGAGCAGACGGCTCGGTAATCAGATTTGACGAAAACGCGGCAGTAATAATAAACAAAGACGGCAACCCGCGCGGAACGCGTGTGTTTGGACCGGTTGCCCGTGAGTTGAGAGATAAAAACTTTATGAAGATTATTTCTCTGGCTCCCGAGGTAATTTAGGAGAATACGACAATGATGAAAAGAAAAGAAAAATCAAAAATCAATAATAAGCTTCACGTAAAAAAAGGTGACAGAGTTATTGTGATTTCCGGCAAAGATAAAGGAAAAGTCGGAAGTGTAAGCAAAGTATTTACAACAGAGGCAAAAGTGGTTGTTGAAGGTGTAAATATGGTAACAAAAGCAGTAAAAGCTAATCCTATGGCAGGAATTCAAGGTGGATTGACAAAAACAGAAGCACCGATGAATTGCTCAAAGGTAATGCTTTATTGTCCGTCTTGTGAAAAAGCTACAAGAGTAAAACATGAAGTAGTGAACGACAAGAAGGTACGTGTTTGCAAGAAATGTGGCGAACAACTCGATGTATAATTAATGTATGGGCGGGTTGAAAGGTAACACAAGTCAGTATGATTTGCGTAAGCACATACGCTAAGAGTTAAATTTTGAACCCGAATTCTACTTAAGAAAAGGAAAGATAAAATGACAACAACACAAGATTTAAAAAAGAGATATGAAACTGAAGTCAAAAAAGCAATGATTGACAAGTTCGGTTACAAAAACCAGCATCAAGTTCCAAAATTAAGCAAGATTGTTATAAATATGGGTGCTGGCGAGTGTACACACAACTCAAAGTTTGCTGAAACAATAGTAAAGCAGCTTTCAAAGATAGCCGGACAAAAATGCGTTATAACAAGAGCAAAAAAATCAATAGCAACTTTCAAATTGAGAGAAGGAATGCCGGTTGGTGCAATGGTTACGCTTCGTGGTGAAAGAATGTATGATTTCTTGCAAAAGCTTAATTGCGTAGTTCTTCCACGTATTCGTGACTTTAGGGGTGTTTCTGCAAAGTCTTTTGACGGTCGCGGAAACTACACGCTTGGTTTAAAAGAACAAGCTTTGTTCCCAGAAATTTCATATGATGAAGTTGATGTGGTACAAGGTATGAATATTTCGATAATAACTACGGCAAACACAGATGAAGAAGCAAAAGCACTTCTTTCTGAATTGGGTGTGCCGTTTAAAAAATAAACTGTAAATTAACTTTACAGAGAAATAAACAAAAAATATGTTTATGCTAAAATAAAAACAAACAAAAAGGAGATAAATCGTGGCTAAAAAAGCGATGATAAACAAAGAACAAAAAAGAATGGAACTTGCTTTGAAAGGTAAATACCCCAAAGTAAGACTTCACAACCGTTGTTCAATCTGTGGTCGTCCGCATGGATACAACAGAGACTTCGGCTTGTGCAGAATCCACTTGAGAGAAATGGCTCACAGAGGTCTTCTCCCTGGTGTGACAAAAGCTAGTTGGTAAGAATTTTATTGTTTAATAAATTTCTAACTATACTGCCTGAAAATTCACGTAAGTAGTTAGCTCATTAAGTTTTAAAAGGACGCGAAGCCGGAGAGGACAAATCTAAGAGTCCGAAAGGTCAAAGCAAAAGAGCGAGAAGCTCAGAGGTTATGAATCCGGCGACAATGCTTCGGTAGAAAATTGAGGTAAATGTTTAAGAGCTAAGGCAGGCAAGATTCGCGGGACTTTTAAAACTTTATTGACAAAAGAAAAGGAAAAAGAAATGAACACAGATCCGATAGCAGATATGCTAACAAGAATCAGAAACGCAAACACAGTTTCTCACCCTGAAGTATCAATGCCTTCTTCAAAATTGAAAGTAGAGTTGGCAAAACTTCTTAAGTCAGAAGGTATGATTTCCGATTATGAAGTTAAAGACGAAGGAAAGTTTAAAGTTTTGAACATTATCCTTAAGTATGACGAACACAATAAACCGGTAATCACAAACCTAAAAAGAGTATCTAAACCAGGTTTAAGAACTTATTGCAAGTCAAAAAATCTTCCAAAAGTTCTTGGTGGAATGGGTATTGCGATAGTGTCAACAAGCAAAGGTTTGTTGACAGACAGAAAAGCAAGAAAAGAAAACATTGGTGGGGAAGTTCTTTGCTACGTATGGTAAGGAATTTTATTCAAGCCGATAATTAAATACTAGAAAAAATAAAATTGGAGATAAGAAAATGTCACGTATAGGTAAATTACCTGTAGCTATTCCGGAAGGCGTAAAAGTTACAATCGAAGGTCATAAAATCACAGCAGTAGGACCTTTGGGAACTGAAACACTGGAATTATGCCCTGAAATTAATGTAGCACAGGAAGAAAATTCAATAGTTGTAACAAGAATCAACGACGACAGAAAAGTAAGAGCATTGCACGGGCTATCCAGAACATTGGTTAATAACCTTGTAAACGGAGTAAAAACAGGGTTTGAAAAACGACTAGAAATCAATGGTGTAGGTTATCGTGCAGCAATGCAAGGAAAAGACTTAAACCTTTCATTAGGCTATTCTCACCCGGTAATTGTGGAAGCTCCTGCAGGAATCAGAATTGAAGTAGAAGCAAACACAAAAATAAAAGTATCAGGTGCAAATAAGCAACTTGTTGGTGATGTCGCTGCTGAAATCAGAAGCAAACGACCGCCTGAAGTATACAAAGGAAAAGGTATTAAATACGAAGGCGAATTCATTAGAAGAAAAGCTGGTAAAGCAGGTAAGAAATAAGGCTGCATAAGTCAAAAGTAATCTTTATCCTAAATTGCAAGCTTGAAGTTTGGATTATACCGGATACCAAATAAATCAAGTGATTTAAGTGATAAAGAGAAAAAAGGAAAAAAGCCGGTATAAAATCTGGCAAAATAGATAATAAAAGCCCGAATAGTCTTTCCGCAAGTGGCGAAAAAGACTGGGTGAAAGGAAAGAAAAATGATTAAACAATTAAACAAAAAAGAACAAACCAGAAAAAGACATCAACGTATCAGAGTCAAAATTTCGGGAACGACAGAATGTCCGCGTTTGGCTGTTTACAGAAGTACAAAGCATATTTATGCGCAAGTTATTGATGATGTAAAAAGAGTTACTCTTGCAGCAGCATCTTCAAATGATAAAGAGCTGAAGGAAAAACTTGCACATGGTGGAAATATAGAAGCAGCTAAGGTTGTTGGCGAAGCCGTAGCTAAAAAAGCTTTAAAAGCAGGAATCAAAGACGTAGTATTTGACCGTGGAGGTTTTGTGTATCACGGACGAGTAGCGGCGTTGGCAGATGCAGCAAGAGAAGCAGGTTTGAACTTCTAATTTGAACAACAAAATAACATAACAAAATGGCAACCCTGTTAGATGGCTGCCATTTTTGTTGTAAAAGGTCTCGTATATTGTATAAGTTATATTACTTAGTAGTTCATCGCGCCTTCTTCAAGCACCCGACCTGCGCAGTATACCGCCTGAGTCCATCGAGCTCCCTCAATTTCATCTCTGTTTACAATCTCAGTGGTGCAGAGTGGAGAATTTTTGTCGTAGTTTGAGCCATAGGGTATAACAGTCCCTGTTGCTATTGTAATTCCAACGCTGCTACTAGCGCAATCAGGATATATACTAAAAGCAAATATGTCCCTACCCCACTTATTAGGTCCTTTTTTACCATTTACATCAACAGTTACAGCATAATCTGACCATGTCATACCATCAGCTGTTATGTAGATTTTGTCATTTCCTGCTGCCATTTTTGGCTCACCATAATTATCTAAAACTGTACATTCTTCCCAATTGCTTTCGTCACAAGTTTTTACAATTTTCATGTATTTTTTTATAATATTGGGCCAACTGTTATAGAAGTCAATGCATCCATTGCTATAATACTCCAACACTTCATCATCATGCATAGCAAGTGACATAACATTAGAAATAGTAGAATAAGCTTTTTTTAACCCTGTGACATAAGAATGTTTTTGGTACTTAGAAACGAGAGTGGGGATAGTCATAGCAGCTATGACACCGATAATAGTTAAAGTGATAAGAGTTTCAGCCAGGGTAAAAGCACGATTAGTGTGACGCCTAAAGAGCCCAAAACCCTTATTAGAAGCTAACTTCTGGGGGGGGGGGGGCAGCTTAGCGGCACAGTTTGTGCTATTTCGACATTTTTGACTATGTAGCTGTCAAAATTCATAAAATATTGCCTCCTATAATCATGTACATATTCACCATATATGATTTTACAAAATTATGGAATAATTTGCAACAAACTTAAGAAAATTTACTCAAAAGAATATATTTAGCGAGAAAACAATTTAGCAGTCTATGCTTAATGGATTTCTACAGAAAGATTCATAAGTTCTATATCATCATAGTCTATGGATTGTGTTTGAAAGAGATTTCTACCGGTTTTTATTGTAATTTCATTCATTTGGTTCGGGATTATAAGGTGTTTTGGTAGCTTTATTTCCTGGTGGTCACCGTTAATTTTAAGTTCGGCAATTTTTTGGTTATTAAAAAATATTTCAGGTGGTGAGGAATAAGCAGTTTTTACTCTTGATTGACCTATATCTATCGCCATTTTTGTGTCAATGCCTATGACGGAACCTATTATAAAATAAACGTCTTCGTTCATTTTTGGTTGTGAAATTCTAAATTTTTTGCTATAAAACGGACCATGCGAGTTGGATTGAAATTCTTCTGCATTGGCTGATGTGTCGGAAAATTTGTCATCACCGAGGTGAAGCAAGTTTTGTTCTATAATTACATCTGCGGGGTTAGATTTTTCGATGCCGATAACTATGGGTTTTGATACTGCGAGTCTGTCCATAGTTAAGGAAAAGGGTTTGTAACCGTCTTTTTCCACACTCATAATTGTTGGTGCGTTGATATCTGCTTGAAGTTGAAAGCTTCCGTTTTCATCTGTTGTTGTTGAGAAGTTTTTGGATGGAATATTTATTTTTGCTGAGGAAATTGGCATCCCGTTTTTTGAGTCTACTACTCGATTGGGTTTGATAGTTATACCGTCTTTTTTTGCATAACCGCTAATTGGCGCGCCTAAAGCCGCCATATGAAAGTTAAGCATTGTTGCTATTAGTGTAAATAAGATTATTCCTCTCATAGGGGCTCCAATCTTAAAATCCTTATGTTTATTTTAAATTTATTCAGTAGCTTTATAATTACCCGATTATGTTATAACTGTTTAATTCGAGAAGGTGTTATGAGTACAATTATTATTGTAAATATTTATGAAACTACTCTTATAATGCATTGTGAATAAGTAATCAGGTGGTTATAATAAGAGGCAGACTCTGAAATGAGTTCGTCATTATCGGCAATGTAAAATTTTATTAAACATGCCTGAAATATGCGCAAATTTTAAATTTCAGAGCAATTTATAAATATATAGTTAGTTTTTACAATTATGAAGATAGATACAAGTAACAACAGTAGTTCGAAACAGATTAATGCTTCTTTAAAACCATTACAAAGTACGAAAATTGTACCGAATACACATTTTCAATCTTTTGGTGCAGGCGGAGTCGGAAATGCAGTAATAAGCGTAATGGACGCAGTGGATAGAGGCGGATTGGTTGCATCATTTCTTATTCAAGATTTTTTGGGAATGAATATTCCAAGAACAGCAACCGGCTTGTTCAGAAATAGTGAAATTACCGGACAGTACAATTATATGGAAGCTGCTGAGGTTGGTATCCGAGAATTTTTGTCAGGTCCCGTCATGTTTGCGGTACCTATGCTTATGATTTGGGCAATAAAAAGACTTTTTGGTAAGGCTAATGATATTCCAGCAAATATTATTAATGCTTTAGGCGATAATTTTTCCAAATTTTCTCAAGGTAAAGATGTTGAAAAATTTAAAGATGTAGGCGTTGTAAAAAAAGAGTTTTACAATGACTTGTTCAAAAATATACTCAAAAATACTTATGCAGAAGGCACTTCTGATGAAATAATATCCAAAGAGGCTGGAGAATTTACCAAGGAGCTTTTGGAGTATGAAAAGCTTGTTGATAATAAGCAGAAAAAAACTTTCTGGCAAAGATTTAGAGGTGTCAGGGTTGAAAATACGGCAGAGGACAAGCTTGCTGATTTGACGGAAAAGTTTAGTGAGATTTCCAAGTCAAATGCTGCTAACCCATCGACTAACTTCCTTGAGGCTAAAATTTCTGTTGGTGATAAAAAAGTTTCTAAGTCCATAGATAAGCTTGTTGCAGATATGCGAAATTACGTGGAAGATGCTGTAGAAACTGTTTCCAAGCGTGCTAAAAAAGGACTTTTGACAAATATGGATATGCAAGAGTTCTTTAAAAAGTTCACGGATTTAAGAGCTGGTTCTAGGGTTTTAACCAATTTCTCAATGCTTACAGGAATCATAGCATTTTGTTCGGTTATTCCCAAGCTATACCAGTTGAGTGAAAAAAATCCCGGGTTGAAGGGTATTGAAGGAAATTCAAGTGCGGATAGTGTTGATTTATCCGATAATGAAGATAAAAACAAAACAAAAGACGCTAAAAAAGTAGCTTTTAGCGGGCTTGTTGATAAAATAGGTCAATCTGCGGTAAAAGAAGGTAAATTGTCCAAATGGCTTAGTGAATTTGAGTTTGACAGTTACAACGCGTCTTTCCTCGGTTTTCTTACGGCTTGCGGATTGGGGGTTTTAATGCCTCGTCTTAGAAGTGCGAGAGAGGAAAACGAATATAAAGAAGTTCTGTTCAGAGATACAACAACAATTGCTACGGTTTGTTGTGCGGCAAAAATTTTGCAGCAGGTTTTTGCCAGATTTTGTTCAAAAATGACTGGGCTTGCATTGTCAATCAAACCAGAAAGAAATGAAAATTCTACTTTATCTAAAATCTGGTCGTATTTAAGGCCTGTTAAGGGACACAAAGTTTTAACCAGTGATCAGCTTGCTTCTAAATACTCGAACATTGATAGGTACAAAGACGGTATTGCAGGTATGGCAAAATTTGTTGATGAACAAGGCGGAAATATTCGCAAAATGTTCGATATAGATTCTAAAACAGGCGGATTACTAAAAGAGCTTTATAATAGTTCTGAAAAAGCGAAGACAGTTGATTTTGCTAAAGCAACAAACAAAGACTTTATAGAGGCTTTGTTGGATGTTGTGAAAAATAACAAAGCACCTGAGGCTTTGGATAAAATGTATCAAATTTTCAAGAGTGATAAAAATGCTATTTTGAGAAAAGCCAAAATAATGAATTCGTCATTCAATTTTGCATCAATATTTGCGGTTGTACCTGTACTTTTAGGTTGGTTTATTCCCAGAATGAACGAAGAACTCACGAAAAAACGCCAACGCGAAAAAAATGAAATAAAAACGCAAGATACAAAGAATGTTGAGTTGAACAAAGACGATAAAAAACAGGTAAAATCAGTACCTATAGCTCTTTCCGGTTCTGGCAACAATAAGACCTCTGTTGCGTTTAAGGAATTTATTGCTCAGTAGAGTTTTTTTTCAAGCAGCTAGGGGATATAAGCTTAAGAGATTATTGTTCTCTTGATGCGAGGTTAGCTTCAAACTCTCTAAGAGCCTCGTTGCCTGCAATTTGTTCAAGTGCTGAGCGTCTGGATAAGAATTCTGCACGTTTTTTGTTTTCAAAATTCATAGCTTCACGGTAGTATGCATCAGCAATTAGAACTTCATTACGTGAGCGATTGGTCATGCTTAAAGCTCTTTCTTGTCTTTTTTTTGTTATGTCAGACGCCATTTTTAAAACTTTTCTGGATGTCATATAATCGCAATACTTATCGGTTAATGTTCTTTGCAGGTCGTCAATTTTACGGACGAGAATAACCATATCAGCATCAGTTACTTTGGAATATTTGTAGTTTATTTCATTATTGTCAGATGCTACAGCGCCCATAATATTACCACTGATTAATGCAGAGGTTGCAAGAATTGGGTCTGCGACGCCTATACCTGCCATTGATGTGAGATTGGCAATTGGTTTAATTATTTTTTTTACAACATTTTGGTTGGGTTTTTCTGCGTCAGGGTTTGCAAGCTTATACATAGCGTAGCTAATAGTTTCACTTCTTGTTGCTGCACCAACCCAAAGTGTTTTTACATCTTCCATTATGTCCGTCATATCCATATCTAAGTCTTGAGAAATTTCGCCGGCAAGCTTGTTAAGACTTAAATCTGCATATGTGTATTTTGAGTAGTCTGCTTTATCTTGAATAAGGATTGCAGTATTTTTTTGGACGTCATTATCTTTTTTTATTATTTCAAACTTGTTTTCAGGTTCATAGGTTACTCCAAGCTTATTTAAAGGAGGTTTGGGTTGGCGAATTTCGTAGGGGGTGATTGCAAAACTCGGAAGATTTAGTGCTAGGGCACTTAGGAGTATAAATAATTTTTTCATTTATTTTCTCCTTTCTTTCCTGCATATAAGAGCTCTTGGTCAACAAGTTCATTGTTAATGTTGTATTGATAGAGACTGAGTTTTTTGACGGCTTTTTCACCTGCGAGTCTTACAAGAGCAAGTTCGTATTTTTTAACATTTTCTTTTAGTTCAAGTTCTTCAAGCTGGATATTATCATAAAGATTTGAGGAAATTAAAATCTCAAGCTCATCTCCGGCTTGGAGGGCATTGGTAAAATTTTGGTTGTACAAGACAAGCATAGAGCGAGCTTCTTTTAGCTGATTAAGTGCCATTTTGTAGTCATAGTAGGTGCTTATAATATTATCTTGCAAGGATTCTATGACACCGGCAAGTTCTATAATCTCTGTATCTGTCAGGGGAACTTCTTTGGGTGTCGAATTTTTGTTAATCAATGTATTTGCAAGTCTTGCGGAGGCAAATGATGCTGATTGTATCATCGAATTTTGCCCTGTAAACGACGGTAAATAACATGCCCCGCTTATTATTGCAGAAAGAGTTTTTGTCATTAGAGATGAGTGAACTCTCCTTTGTTCTTCGGGAATTGCAAGTTTTTTTAATGCAAATTTAATTACATTATGGTTCCCCACAGCCGCATCCCAAAGCAGTTCTATGTCTTCTATATCTTTTTTTTGTTGTTGTGTTAAAAGTGACTTTATAACTTCTTCGTTGTTAATAGCGAGGGATTTTGTTTCTTTATCAACGGGTTTATGGAGATTTATTTGATTTTTTTCCGTACGTTCCAGATTAATTTCCTCTGCCGAACAAATGAGCGGAGTTAATAGCGTAACGATACAACATAAGGCAAAAATCTTTTTCATAATACATGTATAGCATAAAATTTACACAAATAAAATCTTGTGCTTTAGGGATAGTTGTTGATATAATATCCTTGATATATGCCCGTAGCTCAGTTGGATAGAGTAGCAGTTTCCGAAACTGTTGGTCGTGGGTTCGAATCCCATCGGGCATAATTTTGAAAGGGAAATAATGAATCCGGAAATTTCTATTGTAGTTAGTGTTTATAATGTTGAAAAATATTTGCCAAGATGTTTGGACAGTTTAATCAACCAGACATTTAAGGAAATA
Source organism: Candidatus Gastranaerophilales bacterium (assembly GCA_944325625.1). GTDB lineage: Bacteria > Cyanobacteriota > Vampirovibrionia > Gastranaerophilales > Gastranaerophilaceae > RGIG2134. The sequence continues at coordinate 169,020 of CALVAP010000001.1, forward strand.
GAGATAATTTGTGTAAATGATGGTTCGACAGATGGTTCATTAGCTGTTTTAAGAAAATATGCTGAAAAAGATGACAGAATAAAAGTTGTCAATCAGACGAACAAAGGTGTTGCCGGTGCGAGAAATCGAGGGTTAGTTGAAGCTGTAGGAAAGTATATTTTGATATTTGATGCCGATGATTGGGTCGATTTGAACCTTTGTAAAAAAGTTTATGATATTGCTGAGGCGAACAATAGTGATATTGTTATGTTTAATGTAGCTTTTTATGACCAAAAAAAGATGGCGATAACAAAAGGACATTTTTTCTCGATTAAACATTGGAGAAATCACAATGATGAGAATACTTTGCACACTTTTAGAGATTGTAAGGCTATATTTTACGGAAATCTTTCCTGTGCAAATAAACTCTATAGAAAGAGTTTTTTAGATGATTTAGGCGTTAAGTTTATCGAAGGTACAAGGTTTGAAGACCATCCTTTTCATCTTGAGACGATGTTTATGGCTAGGAGAATTAATATTTTAGATGAGCAGTTGTATTATTACCGGCAAAATCGAAAAAACTCAATGATGACTACGCTTTTAACGACTAAGGTTATATATGATATATTTGGCGTGGTTGATGCAATAGAGGAAATGATTGAACGTCGTAAGTTGTGGGATGAGTTGAAATATGCATTTTTTCAATTTAAGTGCGAAGCCCTTGTGCATTACTATATGCGAGCAAGCATATTTACCAGACCAAAGTTTTATAAAAAAATGAAAGAAGAGTTCTATAAGTTTTACGACAAAGATTATGATTTCAATATATGCAAGACGATACCCAAGTATTACCATTTTACGGATGTTATAAATTATAATTGGTTCACTTGCATGGTGTTAAAATTATTGCTTGATAATGAAAAGTATAATATGAGGAAAAAGGTAGAACCCTATAAAAAACTATTGGAAGATGTATTAAAGGATGGATATGGACAAAGAGGTTAATGTTTCGGTAGTTATACCGGTTTATAATGCGCAGAAGTATATAAAAAATTGTTTGTTTAGCATAATAAGCCAGACATACAAGGATATTGAGATTATTTGTGTAAATGACGGTTCTGTAGATAATTCATTGAAGATACTGAAAGAATATGAGAAGGAATATGATTTTATAAAAGTTATAGACTCAAAGCATGAGGGTATAGGCGCTGCAAGAAATAAAGGGCTAGATGCTGCAAGAGGAAAGTATTTACAATTTATAGATGCAGATGATTGGATAAGTGCCGATGCAATAGAAAAGTGTGTAAAAAAAGCGCAAGAAAGTGATTTGGATATAGTCTGTTTTAATGTAGCTAATTATGACAATGAAACAAAATTGATAGTGGAAAATCAATTTTATCCTCATAATTTTTGGCCAAGAAATGCAGAAAATATGGTCTTGACGTGGAAGGATTACAGGAATATATTTTGTGGAAATTTTTCTTCTGTGAATAAATTATACCGACTGGAGTTTTTGAGAGAAAATGGTATTAGATTTTTAGAGAAATTAAATTTTGAAGACTTGCCGTTTCATCTCAAATCATTTATGGACGCAAGCAGAATTGGTGTAATAAATAGTTCATTATACTTTTATAGAAAAAATATTAAAGCATCCTTTATGGGATCAATGGGACGGGATGGAAGAATTTTTGATATTTTTCCTATACTGGAGGAACTTAGGAAAATTGTTGAACAAAAAGGTCGTTTCGAAAATCTTAAATACAGTTATTTTGAACTAATGTTATCCCTATACAGAGGGATGTATCTGAATGATTCATCCTTATTCGCGAAACCGAAGTTTTATTCAAAGATAAAAGATAATTTAAAAAAGATTGAAGAAAATTCAGAAGATAGAGAAGCAGTTATGAAGATAAAAAGTTCTTTTTTGTTTTTTGATTTTCTCACATGCTCATGGATGGTATTTTTGATAAAATATAAGTTGCTGGAAATAGGTCGAGAGGCAAATTTAAAACTGGAAAAAATGAGGGCTGAGTAAAATGGTAAGTGTAACTAGAGAAACACATACGGTATCGGTTATAGTTCCTATTTATAATGCGGAGAAGTTTCTGGATAAATGTTTACACAGTATAGTAACTCAGTCTTATCCGTATTTGGAAATAATTTGTGTAAATGACGGTTCGACGGATGAAAGCTCGGTGATAATTGAAAAATATAGAAAAAGAGATTCCAGAATAGTTGTAATAAATCAAGAGAATAAAGGACTCAGTGCCGCGAGAAATGCCGGTACGGATAAAGCAAGCGGAAATTACATAACATATGTTGATGCGGATGATTTTATAGAAGTTAACATGATAGAAGTTATGTTAAAAAATATCATAACGTATGATACGGATATAGTTTTTGAAGCTGTTTGGCCTTATGATGATTTAACAAAAACCAGATTACCAAAGGAGGTACCATATCTTACGCTTTCTTGGATAGATAGTACTTTCGATAATAGGGCTTTTTCATATACTGAGTTAATAGATAAATTGTTCATACTACCAGTGATGGCTTGGGCAAAGTTATATAATGCAGAGTTTTTGAAAAAAAGTGGAGTAAGATTTCCAGACGGGTTAATTTATGAAGACAATATTTTCTTTTTTGAATTATTGTTTAAGACAAACAGAATTTCTATAGATCGCAGGCAGTTATACAACACTAGATTAAACGTGCCTAGTTCAATAATGAATCATCCAAAAGAACGAGTATTCGATATGATTGAGATAATGGATCGTTTGGAAGCCCTGCTAAAGAAACAGCCTTTTTATGAGAGCATAAAGTTATATTTCTTGTTATATCGTATTAACAGTTTAATTAGGCCATTAAAGTTTTTGGGTGGAAAAACTGAGCGGAAGTATTTCTATAAATTGCAGGAAGAATTTCTAAGTATCGATTTACTATATTATAATGAGGCGATTCTGGCGCAAAAGCCTTTCTACAAAATTTATTGTGAAATAAGGAATTATAGTTATTACAGGTACAAAATTAATAGAATAGTGGATAATCTCAAAGAAAGATTGAGGTTATAAATCGAAAGGTCTATTTTGTTATAGAAAAATTCAACCTAATGGATGATGAGTCAGACGTGAGATATGTAGTACCCTTTAGTTGTGGAGAGTTGTAACTTTTCATATGGTAAGTAAAAAACTTGGGGAAAAACTTAATGTCAGTAGAAATATCAGGACTTGATATAGCTATAAGGCGTATGCAATCTATAGAACGGCAGTTTGCAACACTTTCAAATATTGGAAGTGTACCGGATGTAGATTTTCAAAGTATATTGGATGCTAAAATAAATACATCAAGGAATGAAAATAGCCAAAGCAAGGTTTTTTCTCCACAATCACCCCAAAGAGCAGAAATAGAAGGGTTAATAGAAAAATACTCAGCAAGAAACGGATTAGACAAAGATTTTGTAAAGGCATTGGTAAAGCAAGAATCCGGATTTAACCCCAATGCAACATCCAAATGCGGGGCTATGGGGCTTATGCAGTTAATGCCGGCAACAGCACAAGGGCTTGGTGTTACAAATCCATATGACATAGAGCAGAACATAGCCGGAGGTACAAAATATCTGCGTTCTATGATAGACAGATTTCAAGGTAACGAGCAGTTAGCGCTGGCGGCGTATAATGCTGGTCCAAATGCTGTAAAGAAATATGGTGGAATTCCTCCATATCAAGAAACGCAGAATTATGTAAAGAATGTTATGAGCATGTATCAAGGTTATAAGAACGGAGGTATAAGATAATGATTACTCCGGGAATGTACGCTGCAGCAAAAGGAATGTTGGGATACATAGAACAAAATGATGTAATAGCTAATAATATAGCGAATGTTAATACAACAGGATTTAAGAAAAGTTCGCTAGTATTCAAAAACCTTTATAATACAATGGTAGAGCAAACAGACAGAACGCAAAATCCTAAATACAGGGAGTCCGAAGCCGTGGGTGAGATATCTATGGGTTCGGGAGTTCAACAGTTGGTGCATGAGTTTTCACAAGGAAATCTTGTTAAAACAGATAATCCGTTAGATTTGGCAATTCAAGGTGATGGATTTTTTAAGGTTCGTTCGCAAGACGGACAAATTTCATATACCAGAAATGGCTCTTTTATGATAAATAATCGCAACCAACTGGTAACTGAAGAGGGAGATAATGTTTTAGATGTTCTAAACAGACCTATTATAATAAACCTAAACGAGCTTCAGATGAGAAGTTACAGGGATATTAACATAACAGAAACCGGTCAAATAGAAATTAACCACGAAGATAATAAAGAAGTACTGCAAACTATAGGAATATATGATTTTCAGGACAAAGAATTTATGCAGTGGAACGGGCATGCAAAGTTCAGACCTCAAGATCCTGAATATAATCCGGAACTTAAGGCTGAGAAATTTTTAATTCAGCAAGGCTCGATAGAAACGTCTAACACAAATTTGGTAAACGAGATGATAGGAATGATAAATGTATCGCGAGGATACGAAACGTTATCGAAGTTTATGAAGGAGCAGTCGTCTATGTTGTCGACCGCGATAGGGGTAGGCAGACCGAACTCATAAGAAAGAATTATTGCAATAAGAGGAAATAAAAATGTTAAGATCATTAACAACAGCAGCAACCGGAATGCTGGCACAACAAACGAATTTAGACGTAATCGCAAACAATATTGCGAACGTAAATACAACAGGGTTCAAGAAAGTAAGGGCGGAGTTTCAAGATTTATTGTCTCAAGTATCAAGAACGCCGGGAGCTATGATGAACCAAGGTACATTTCAGCCTGTAGGCGTACAAGTTGGTTTGGGTGTAATGACAGCTGCAACCAACAGAATACATACGCAAGGAATAATGGAATCCACTGGAAGACCGCTAGATATAGCGATACAAGGCGAAGGTTTCTTCCAAATAACAAGAGAGGATGGAACAATAGCCTATACCAGAGATGGTTCATTCAAAAGAGATGCTCAAGGTCAGTTATGTACCACAGACGGACTTTTGTTGCAGCCATCAATTCAAATTCCACAAGATGCCACAGAAATCAGTATAACCTCAGACGGAAACGTTGCTGTAAAAATTGGTAATGACACACAACAAACACAAGTAGGACAAATTCAACTTGTTAAATTCCAGAACCCGGCAGGTCTGCTTTCGATTGGTCACAACTTGTATGTAGAAACATCCGGTTCGGGAACGCCAATACAAGCTACACCCGGTCAGCAGGGTATAGGGCTTTTGCAACAGAACTTTTTGGAAGGTTCAAATGTTCAAATAGTAGATGAGTTGATAAATCTTATCAAGGCAGAAAGAGCTTTTGAGTCAAATTCAAAAGTAATCAATACTTCAAGTGATATATTGCAACAAACAAATCAAATAGTTTAGAGGAATTATGAAAAAAATATATAAGTCAGCATTAATAGTATTAACCTTTATGTTTGCTTCGGTTGTAACAATGGGGCAAACGCTCAGTGCTGATTATATAAAAGGAGAGGTCGTAAAAGCAGTAGAAAAGGATTTGGAGCTTCAAGGTTTTTCAGATGTTGAAGTAAATGTTTTGGGTGTGCCTTTTCAGGCATTGGAGTTACCAGAAGGTAAGATGAAAATGGTAATTGTACAAAACCAAGGCAGCGGATACTCAAAAAGATGTATAAAAGCGTTGAGAGTGTATGTCGGAAATACATTAATTCGCTCATTTGGAGTTCCTTTGGAAGTTACTGCCTATAAAACGGCTCTAGTAGCGACAAAAGAAATAGGTATGGGAAAATCAATAAATTCGACAAATGTTGTGTTAAAGAAGGTGCAAGTTGACGGCAATCATACAAATCTTGTAGGTATCAATGCATTAAATTCAGATATAATAGCGACAAAATTATATCGGGCAGGTCAGCCGATAGACAGACGTTTTGCAAAAATGCGCTCAGATGTTCAGAAAGATGAATATGTAACTGTAATTTTTGATATGAAGAATAATCTTTCGGTATCCATAAAGGCTAAGGCGCTGGCAAACGCTTCAAGAGGGGATATGGTAGCAGTACAAAATGCAGATAACAAAAAAGTATATTACGGTGAAGTTATAGATAAGAATATAGTGAAAGTAAACATATAATTTGCAGGTGAAAGATGAAGAATATAGCTCAAAGAAGTTTAATAGCAATAGTAATGATGGTGACGATAGGTTCGTTAACGGCAAGGAGTGAATCGTTGTTTACGATGTCTGCAATGCAGTCATATGTGTCGGAACCGAAGTCCTTATATGGTTCAGTAAGAGCGAGAAGTGTCGGCGATGTTGTAACGATTGTCTTAAGTGAGTCGGTAAAAAGTGTTGATAATCTGGCATATGATTCAGAGCGGACTTCATTGACAACGGATAATTTTAGTTCATTAATAAATAAAATTTTACCCGGAAAACCGTTAAATGACCAATGGAACCAATTTGGAGGCGGAAACTCCGTAACTTCCAGCTCGTCAACAAACAGATCTATGTCTTTTGAAAATAGTATAACAGTACAAGTAGTACAGTTACTGCCAAACGGAAATTTGATGGTGCAAGGGAAAAAGACACTTATAAACGCAAATGAAAGAGTAGATTTGTTAGTAAGCGGAATAGTTGATCCAAGGTTTATAAATGAGCAAGGATATATAAACTCGGCGAATGTAGCAAATCTGCAATTTGCGTTGAATGGAAAGGGTTCAACATCCAGACTTGATAACGAAGGCATAATAAACAGAGTAATAAGATATCTGTTCTAATAAAAATCTCAATTGGGGAGAAAGAGGAAATGAAATTACTAAGAACACTAATAATATTTATGATGATAATGAGTATGGCAGTGCCTGCGTCATTGGCATCAGTAATGGTTCGAATAAAAGATGTATCACACGTAAAAGGTATAAGGGATAACCAACTTGTAGGATACGGTGTTGTAGTTGGTTTACCCGGTACCGGAGATAATTCTCGTTCTACCCAAATAACCAGTCAGAGAATGTTGCAAAATTTAGGAACAGTTATTGACCAAGCAAACTATATTCAAAAAGGTTCAACAGCTGCGGTAATAGTAACAGCGACAGTTCCGCCGTTTGCAAAAAATGGAGATAAGATAGATGTAGTAGTATCAACGATGGCGGATGCAAAAAGTTTGGAAGGCGGAGTATTGGTACAAACACAATTAAGAGCTCCCAATGGGGAAGTTGTAGCTGTAGCACAAGGTCCTGTTTCGGTTGGTGGAGTAAATGCGAGTGCAAATGGAACATCGAAAAGAACAACAATAACTACAACCGGTCGAGTTCCAAACGGAGGTATAGTAGAGCGTGATATCCTTACCCAAATAGGTGATGATACAACTTTGACATTGACGTTAAATAAGGCTGATTATACCCTGATAGCAAGAATAGCACAGACTATTTCAAAGAATATAGCAGAAGCGAAAGCGATAGATGGAAGCAGTGTGGAAATACAAATTCCTGCGAAATTTCAGAACGACAGAATAGCATTCTTGTCAATAATAGAAAATTTGGAAATAGCACCGGCAAACGAGAAAGCGAAAGTTGTTGTTAACGAAAGAACAGGAACTGTAGTAATAGGTAATCAAGTAAAGCTAATGCCTGCGGCAGTAGCACATGGAAACATAACTGTATCAATATCTACAAATAATATGGTATCTCAACCTGAGCCATTTTCGATGGGGTCAACGGTAGGTTTTTCAAACAGCACGGTAGATATACAAAAAACTCCCGGAAGTCTTGTTGAAATTCCTCGTAACTCGACGCTGAATGACTTGGTAAAGGCACTCAATGCGATAGGCGTAACGCCAGTTGACTTAATAGCAATACTACAGGCACTAAAAGAGTGTGGTTCGTTGCAGGCAGAAATAGAAATAATATAGGAACGATAAATGATAACACCGACAGTAAATATGGCACCGGCAATAGATGCGGTAAATAGGGAAACACAAATAGTAAACGAAATAAAAAACTCAGGTGGGCAAAAAGCTCAGTTGAAGAAAGTTTCACAAGAATTTGAGTCCATATTTATCACCAAAATGCTTAACATGATGGACAAAACTGTAGATGAGGAAGGTGGAATTTTTGGTAAAGGCAAGTATATGGAAAACTTTAAGTCTTTTATATACAACGAAATGGGTCGGGAAATGGCCTCAGATCCGCATACAACATTTGGATTTGCCAAACAAATTTATGAACAAATGGAAAGATTTACAACAGATTAGGAGACAGTTCAGATGATAGGAGCAGTAGAAACAGGAAATATAAGCGCACTGAGGCTTTTTAATGCCACTAATGCATTCGGGAAATCAAATCCACAAAAGCCAGAAATGCAAGCTCAACAAATATCAGATGTATCAACTGATGTCATAGAAAACTCTATTTTGAAAAATGTCGACGTGGAGGAGATAAAACAATTTGCAAGCTCAGTAGGAGAAAATAATCTTAGCGATGAGGATATAAAATACGGATTAAGATTTGGAAGAAGTGTTTTGGTAGATTATTCAGCATAGAGGAAAAGCATTGAAAAACTTAGAAGAATTAAAAAAATCGATATATGAAGAAATTCAGTTATACAAGACACTGGATGAATTGTTTGAAGAAAAGCGCAAAGTAATAATTTCAAACAAGGCAGAGGATTTACTAAAGGTAGACGAGAAAATTTTGAATGTTGTAGATTCTATAAAATCTGCTGTAAATCATAGGCAAACCTTGTCAAAAATTTTGGCGGATAAAAATTTGAGCATATCAGAGATGATAGAATTGGCAAAAACATCTGCGCCTACGCTTGTAGGTGAATTTGAAGCGGCGCAAAACCAAATAATTGAGTTGAGTAACGAGATAGCTCGAAAAGAGCGAATAATAAAAGAGTTGTTGCGACATGGTATGAATCTGGTTAACAAAACTTTGAATTTGATATCGAATGCAGTATCCATGGCGGGAGATTATAACAGGACAGGCAAGAATGTACAAAGTGATATAGATAGAATATCTTCGATAGTTGAAGAGGTTTAACGGAAGGTAAAAATGTCAATAATTTCGAGTTTAAATATAGCAAAATCAGCACTGAACGTGAATCAATTTGCATTAACGGTGGTTTCTAATAACATAGCGAACATGAATACAGAAGGTTATTTGAAGCAAACAGTAAATCTTGAGGAGCTAAAGGGTTATACTCCATATACAAGCAGTAAAGGGATTCAAATATATACAGGTGGCGGTGTAGGAATAAGTGATATTTCACAATATACAAACCAACCTTTGTTTGATTATCTAAACGGGCAAAACTCAATATATGGCGACTTGAGCGCACAACTGGGAGCGATGAATGACTTAGCGGATATAATGAATGAACTTGGTGATGGGGCACTATCAACGGCACTGACAGAATTTTATTCAGCTGCTCAAAGACTCACAACAAACCCCTCTGACTCAGTTTTGAGAATTAACTATGTAAATGCTGCTCAGACTGTGGCGGAGAAGTTCAATGAAATATCTAATGCGATAACGACGAAGAAGAATGATTTAGTAGGTGACATAAATTATCCTGCGTCAGTGGAGCAGAGTCAAGCAGGTAGACTGACAACATCAGCAAATTCGATAATTTCTCAAATTGCGCAAATAAATGATTCTATAACCAAAATGAGTACGACGGATACTCCGCCGTCAAACTTGATAAATCAAAGAAATCAGCTCTTGCAGGAATTATCTTCGATAGTTGATTTCACGACAAGCTCAAACACTAATGGCACGATAAATATTTCAATAGCAGGAGTAGACGTTGTTCAAGGTGCTGAACAGGTAGCAGAGCTCAATATAACTGTAGGAGATGCTGATAATCCGGCAAAGGTACAAATTCAAACACTGGATGATCCTCCTAAGGTAAAAGTATCTGATATTAGTGACAAGATAACAGGTGGCGAGCTAAAAGGTGTCTTAACAGCAGCATCATCAACGGCAGAAGGTTTAACGTATCAAAAAGTGTTAGACCAGATAAATTTGATGGCAAAGACATTTGCAGAAGCAGTAAACGAAATACAAACTTATAGTGATGGTAATACAGGGGCAATGGCTATAGGGATTGATGCAGATGGAAATCAAATTTTGGTTCCCTCAACCGAACCACTCTTTGAGATACCGGCAAATGGTGAATTTGATGCATCTAACATAAAGATAAATCAAGCCGTATATGATAACCCTAATTTGGTCGCAGCAGCAAGAGTAGAAGTTGATGGTGGAGGAAACCCTATAGACCCTCGCGCGATAGGTGATTCTAACAACCTTAAAGAAATTATAGCTTTACAAAACAAGAATTTAGGTGAACTTGGCGGAGTAACTTTTTCAACTTGTTTGAAAAACCTTGTTACTAAAGTTGGGTTAGAAGCAGCAGATTTAAACAATCAAGCGGAAGCTCAGGCAAATGTGGTGGATCAGGTTTCAACAAAATACTATTCCGAAGGCGGAGTTAATTTGGATGAGGAACTAATAGATATGGTTAAATATCAAAGGGCGTACGAGGCAGCGTCCAGAGTGGTTTCTGCATGTAATGAAATGCTTCAAGTATTGGTAGCGTTAGGAAAATAGAATAAAATGATAACAAGAGTTTCAACATCTTTAATGCAAAATAATTTAATATCGCAAATATCGAATAATCAAAATAAATTATACGAATTGCAAATTCAGGCCTTGACGGGTAAAAAAGTAAATTCTATACTGGACAATCCTGTGGATGCTGCAAAGATATTGTCAGTATTGGAAGAACAGGGCAAAGTTGAGAGTTACAAGACAAATGTAAATGCAGCGCAAGGCGAGTATGAAGCGATGGACAACGCCTTAGCGATAGTAGTAGAGAAAATCCAACGCCTAAATGAGCTGGCTAATTCAGCAGGTAATGAATATAATACCCCAGAAAATCTTAATGCCATAAAAAATGAAGTATCATCAATAAAACAAACAATAATAGATATTGCAAATACTCAGTATGACGGGCGATATATATTTTCGGGAACAAACACTGGAACACCAACTTTTACAATGTCAGATGATGGAACGGTTACATACGGAGGCACACCTTCTACCGGTGATTATAAGCGGCAGGTAGAGGTTTCTCAGGGAACCTACCTGACATTGAATGCGGCAGGTGATAGTTTGTTTGGTTCATATGATGCAGCGACAGGAACAGGAACAGGAATTTTTAAAACTATAGCAGACTTGGAGGCGTCCCTTGACAAAGCGGCAAACGAAGATGCTGATATTAGTTCAGAAGGGTTTGCAGAAATCAGAGCCAGTATTACTTCTATTCAGGATGATTTAAGAAATATAACCAATGTTCGCACTCAATATGGAACTTACGCGCAAAAAGCAGATTTGAGTGAAAATTCACTCTCAGATACGGCAATATTGCTAGAATCTGACAGGTCGGATTTGCAAGATGTTGATTTGTATGAAGCATACAGCAATTTGGTTTATCAGCAATATGCACTGCAGGCTTCAATGCAAGTTAGTGCTATGACGTTGCAGCAAAGTTCATTGTTGAACTATATATAAGATTTACTTACCTAAAACTTACCATTTTTAAAGGGCGTTGTGTCCCTTTTTTTTTGCGTCAAAATTTCTCTAATGTAAATAAAAATGACAATTTTTAAAATTTATGTTTTAATTTATAAATACAAAAGAGGAGACAACATGAATAAAGTTAATATAGGATTGATAGGATTAGGGACAGTAGGAACAGGTGTAGTTAAAACGCTTCGCAGGTTCAGTAATATAGAGATTAAAAAAATTGCAGTAAAATCGTTAAACAAAAAAAGAAATATAGAAAATCTTGATGAATCCTTGTTAACAACAGATGCGTTTTCAATAGTTAATGATAAAGATATAGAAATAGTTGTGGAAGTTATAGGCGGTGTAAATCCGGCATTTGAACTGATAAAAACGGCTATATTGAACAAAAAACACATAGTAACAGCAAATAAAGAGTTGCTTGCAAAACATGGCGAGGAATTATTTAAGCTGGCAGGCGAGAACAATGTTGTAATAATGTACGAGGCTGCCGTAGGCGGTGGAATTCCGATAATAATGCCTGTAAAAATGACACTGGGAGCAAACAGGATTGATAAGATAGCGGCAATATTGAACGGGACAACAAATTATATTCTGACGAAAATGGATGAAGAAAATGCTGATTACAAAGAAGTTTTACAAGAAGCGCAAAAACTTGGTTATGCAGAAACAGATCCAACAGGCGACGTAGAAGGATATGATGCGGCATATAAAATTGCGACACTTGCAACCATAGCATTTAAAAAGAGAGTTAAAATCCAAAATATATACCGAGAAGGGATAACAAAAATATCGGCAAAAGACATGGCATATGCAAAACAACTCGGATATAAAATAAAGCTTATAGCACTCGCTAAAATAGACGGTAATAATGCAGACGTAAGAGTTCACCCTATGTTGGTTAAGTCTACACATACATTGGCACACATAAACGGAGTAACAAACGCAGTTTTGTTGGAAGGCGAACCGGTTGGTCAGATTATTCTTTCCGGACCGGGGGCAGGAGAGTTTCCGACGGCAAGTTCAGTTGTAGGTGATATAGTAGCAATATGTTCAGAACTGCATAAGACAGACTCGATGCTTCCTATGATGAGATGTACACATAGTGAAAATGCCGTTCCGGTATTGATATCAGAGACCACGAATAAGTATTATATGCTTCTTAGTGTAAGTAATACCCCTGGGGTTATTGGTACTATAGGAACCATATGTGGAAAACATAATATAAACCTTGCCAGCCTGTTGCAAAAAGAAAGTGAAGAAGGTAACGGAAAGACAGCAGAGGTTGTTGTGGTAACGGCAAAATGTTTGGAAGCGGATGTTCAGTCTGCAATCCAAGAGCTAAGTTCAAGCGGATGCATAAATGAAGTTATAAACTTAATAAGAGTAATGGATTAGGAGAAAATATGCTAACAAGTCAACATTATCAAGGATTAATAAACAAATACAGAGCTAACCTTCCGGTGTCAGATGAAACGCCTGTTGTGACGCTGAATGAGGGGAATACACCGTTAGTAAAAGCAGAAAATTTGGCGCGAAAAATTGGTTTAGATTGCGAAATTTATTTAAAATTGGAAGGGCTTAATCCGACAGGAAGTTTCAAAGACAGAGGCATGACAATGGCAGTTTCAAAAGCTGCACAAGAGGGAGCAAAGGCGATTATATGTGCCTCAACTGGAAACACTTCCGCATCAGCTGCAGCATATGGAGCCAAAGCGGGGATGAGAACATTTGTGCTTATTCCTGACGGGTATATAGCACTGGGAAAATTATCACAAGCGATGATGTATGGTGCAGAAATTATAGCTATAGACGGCAATTTTGATGAAGCGCTTGAAGTTGTTAGAGAAGTTTCAGACAAGTATCCCGTAAAATTAGTTAATTCCGTTAATCCCTACAGAATAGAAGGTCAAAAGACGGGAGCTTTTGAGATTATAGAAGCACTTGGTGACGCACCGGATTATCATTTTATACCTGTGGGTAACGCAGGGAACATAACAGCATATTGGAAAGGTTATGAAGAATATTATTCTCAAGGTAAATCCAAAAAATTGCCAAAGATGATGGGATTTGAAGCAGAAGGCGCGGCAGCAATAGTTAAGGGTGAAAGAATTCTTCATCCCGAAACAATAGCAACCGCAATAAGAATAGGTAATCCTGCAAGTTGGGAAAAAGCAGAAAATGCAAGAGATAAAAGCGGTGGAGTAATAAATTTTGTAACTGATGAAGAAATTGTTGAAGCATACAGACTTTTGGCAAGAACGGAAGGTGTATTGGCAGAACCCGCATCAGCAGCAAGCGTAGCCGGAGTGATTAAAGCAAATAAATTGGGTCTGATAGAATCAGGTAAGAAAATTGTTTGTATCCTCACAGGAAACGGATTGAAAGACCCTGATAGCGCAATTAAATACTCAGGAGCGGAAGTTAAGAAGACAACTTCAAATATTACTGATATTTTAAAAGTTATGAGTTTATAATGCAAAAAGGCGATAAAGTAGAGCTTTTTGTAGAAAAGTTAGTTTTCGAAGGTGCCGGTCTGGCTCGAATTGGGGACCTTACAGTATTTGTTGAAGGTGCTGCCCCGCAAGAGAAAATTCTGGCACAACTCGTTTCTGTGAATAAAAACTTTGCAAAAGCTAAGATTTTAGAGATAAAAGAACCTTCAAAATACAGAATAAAACCATTTTGCGCCCTCTCATCCGTATGCGGAGGCTGTAGTTGGCAGCATATTGATTATAATGAACAACTCAAGCAGAAAAAACTTATAGTAGAAGAAACTTTAAGAAAAATATCAGGCGTAAATTATGAAGTTAGAGATGTAATTCCTTCGCCTCAAACTCTGGAATATCGACACAAAGTGCAGTATCCGGTTTCACAAACGAAGGTTTCTAAACGCCTATTGGCGGGGTATTACAAAAAAAATACACATGAGCTTGTTAACATAAAACATTGTCCTATCCAACCACCTATTATTGATGACATAATGGAATTTATAAGGGAAAAAGCGATTCAATTTAATGTTAGTGCTTATGATGAAAAAAAACACAAAGGACAACTCCGACATATAATTTTTAGACATTCTATGTCGGAGGAAAATGTTCTCATAACTTTTGTCATAAACGATACAAAAACCACTAAGAATATAAAGCAGCTTGCAAAAAATGTATTTGAACACTTTGAGCAAATAATCGGTTGTACTGTAAATTTTAATAATAAGAAAACAAATGTAATTTTGGGTAGTAAATATGAAACTATTATAGGGCAGGGCTTTTTTAGGGAAAAGCTTGGTGATAAAATCTATCAAATCTCAGCAGGTTCGTTTTTTCAAGTAAATCCGGCTTCAGCAGAGAATATTTTGAATGTAGCAAAATCAATGATAACCGATGAAATATCGTATCCTGATATTCTGGATGGATATTCAGGAGTTGGGAGTTTTGGCATATTTTTAGGTGATATAGCAAGAAGTGTTACATGTGTGGAGGATTTTCCACCTGCAACTGCGGATGCAATAGAAAATGTAAGGTTGAATAATTACAGCAATTTTGAAATTTTAACAGGTGACGCAAAAATTCAGCTTGAAAACTTATTAAAAGCACAAAAAAAGTTTGATGTAGTAATAGTTGACCCGCCAAGAAAAGGACTTGCTTCAGAGGCAATAAAGACAGCGGCTCAGTTGAGCAAAAAAATAATCATATATGTAAGTTGTAACCCTACAACTCTGGCGAGAGATTTAAAACTATTTAAAACAGAAGGGTTTGAAGTAAGCTACGTCCAACCTGTAGATATGTTCTGTCATACTTATCATATAGAAAACGTTGCGCTTTTGAAAAAATGCAAGTCTTAGGTAGTTAATAATTCATCTCTCCTTCTTCTAACACCCGACCTGTGCAATATTCATTTATACGAGTACTATCGCACCTAGGTGAACTTGGGTTATTATTCCAGTATTCGCTCTCGGTATTATATAGATATTTAGCATCTAATTTTGAGCCGCGAGGAATAACTGTGCCTTGAGCTACGCCATTGCGGTTGTATTCGGCTGACCTGAACACAAAGATATCCCTGCCATATTTATTTGGGCCTTTTTTACCATTAATATCAACAGTAATATAACTAGTCCAAGTCATGCCATCAGCGGTTACAAAAATACCAGTATTGCTCTGCAGTGAATTCATATCAATGCACTCTGCCCAATTACTGCTATCACAACTTTTAACAACTTTCATGTATTTTTTTATAATGTTTTCGCGGCTGGTGTACCAATCAATACCCCCATTGCTATAATACTCCCACACTTCATCATCGTGCATAGCAAGAGCCATGGCATTAGAAAGAGTAGAATAAGCTTTTTTAAGCCCTGTGACGTAGGTATGTTTTTGGTACTTAGAAACAAGAGTAGGTATAGTCATAGCAGCGACTACGCCGATAATAGTAAGTGTGATAAGAGTTTCAGCTAAGGTAAAAGCGCGTTTTTTGCAACGCCTAAAAAGCCCTAAACCCTTGTTAGAAGTTAATTCCTGTCGTAGGAGAGCAGGACAGTTTAATGGCACTGTTTGTGCGATTTCAACATTTTGAACGATGTAACTGTCAAAATTCATAAAATATTGCCTCCTATAATTGTGTACATATTTAGCATATATGATTTTACAGAATTATGTAATAAATTTCAATAAGTTTTGTAAAAGCTGATATAGCTAAACAAAATCATTCTTTATCCAAATGTTTAATTGCATATTCACAGCATTGTTGCACAAGATTATTAAGTGAGACTTCCTTATTTTGCGCGATGGTTTGCAGTTCCTGCACCAATTTTAAAGGCAACCTAAATGTCTTGTTTATCATTTCTGTTTTTTCAACTTTAAACATGTTGCATACCTCTAAATCATGTTAAGTGTAAATGCCGTGTATTTATATACTTTGTTTGTACTTATAAGTACTAGTGCGAATATTAAGATTTATGATATACTTGTGTCGTATTCAGACATGGGAGTTTTAGTAGTGAAGAAAAGTATATTAAAAATTAGAGCGTTTTCAATAGCAGAAGCAATGGTGGTCTTGTTGATAGCAAGCATTGCGCTTGCGGCATCTGCGCCAATTATTTCACGGCAAATGAAATCTTCATCAACATCCAGTCCCGAGTTCTTAAAAAAAGTTATAAAAGAAGAATTGAAACAAGAAATTCTGGTAGAGCTTGAAAACAAAATTACAAGCTCGGATAATCAGTTAAAGCAGGAGATAATAAATAACTTAAATGACAAAATTTCTAATTCCAAAACAGAAGTTAAGAATGAAATACAAAGAGAAATGAAAGACAAGCTCGTTCCTTCCAAAACGGTTGCGTTTTTTAATTCGACCAGTTGTCCGAGTGGTTGGACCAGAGTTAACAGTTCTTGGAACGGTCGTTATATAAAAATATCCGGGAATTATAATGTATGTAAATTCGCAGAAAACGGCTCTGGTGGTTGTGATTCAAATGGTATTGCGAAAAGTAATATATCATATAGCACCGGTACGATGTTTGGTGATGCGATAAGAGAGATTACCGGACGTTTATCTCAAGGGGCTTCTACAGAGGGGCGAACTCAGTTATTTGCAGAACCTGTTCATTCGTCTAGTGGGGCTCTTTGGGTCGAAACCAAAAGAGCTCAGACTGGAGCAGATTCTGGAGTTTGGTTGAATAATATGACGAGTGCAATAAGATTTCAGGCAAGTCGTGTTGTTCCTGTAGGGAATGAAGTCCGACCCAAAACGATTGTTCTTTTGGCATGCATGAAGTCCTAAATGACTAATGTTTGCATGTAGTTGCAATTAGTTGAGAATATCTGTAAAATTGTTGTATGAAACTGATTAAAACAAAAGCAATAATTGAGCAGCATTTGCACGGGGCTTATGGGGTTGATTTTTTAAATTGTAGTGCCGATGAGCTGCTGTTGTGTGCAAAAAAGCTACAAGAAGACGGGGTCACTGTTTTTCTTCCTACACTTGCTACTGCGCCGATTGAAATTCTAAGACGGCAAATTGGTGTTGTGAAGTCTGCCATAGAACAGCAAAAAAAAGATAATATTGGTGCTAGGATTTATGGTGTTAATCTTGAAGCTTGTTTTATTTCACCTGAAAAAAGGGGGATTCATGATGTTTCGCAGTTATTAGCGCCGACGATTGACAACTTTAAATTAATTGAAGATGCCGTAATAAAGCTTGTAACCGTTGCGCCGGAGTTGGACGAAGACGGGTTATTACAAAAATATTTGCACTCCAAACAGATTAAAGTTTTTGCAGGACATACACAAGCATTTGATTTAGGAAATGTTGATGGGGTTACCCATTTATTTAATGCAATGGCAGGTATTCAACATCGCAGCAAAAATACTGTAACCTCAGCACTTTTAGACGATAACTTGTACTGTGAGGTAATTGCAGATGGATTTCATGTGAATTTTGATAATATAAAGCTTGTTTTAAAAACGAAACCTTCTCAAAAGGTGATTTTTATATCGGACGCATTGCCGATAGCAAAGAGTGATAAAAAAGAAATGGAGTTCTGTTCAAAAAAAATATATCTCAATGAAGGTCGAGCAACAGATAAAGACGGGACTTTGGCAGGAAGTTCAATGCTTTTAGCAGATATTATAAGAAAAGCAGTTAAGTCAAATTTGCTTAGTCTTGAGGAAGCTGTTAGTTTTGCCTCTAATAGTTCAGGGCTGTTTGATTTTAAATTTGATGACTATATATACTGGGATGAGGACCTGAATATTGTAGAGGTTCAAATGGGCAAGGGAATTTATTAAGTGTCTTTTGTACAATTGATACAAATGTTAACTTGAAATCTCAGCAGGTTGTAGTAGAATATAAAATGCACATTTGTGGCGAAATGGTTACTACACAAAGAGAAGGAATTAAAGTTGGCATTAACGTTTCAAGAATTAATATTAAATCTTTCAAAGTTTTGGTCAGATTATGGTTGTATAATTCAGCAGCCTTATGATATAGAAAAAGGTGCGAGCACGATGAATCCGGCGACCTTTTTGCGTTCGTTGGGGCCGGAACCATGGAATACGGCTATGGTTGAGCCTTGTCGCAGACCAACGGATGCAAGATACGGTGAAAACCCAAATCGTCTTGGACATTATTTTCAGTATCAAGTTATACTTAAACCTTCGCCTGATAACGCTCAAGAGCTTTATTTAAAGAGCTTAGAGGCTATGGGGATAGATCTTTCGAAGCATGATGTAAGATTTGTTGAAGATAACTGGGAATCTCCTACACTTGGTGCGGCTGGTGTCGGCTGGGAAGTTTGGCTTGATGGTATGGAGATTACACAATTTACTTATTTCCAACAGGTCGGTGGACTTGAGATTAAGCCTGTTGCGCTTGAATTGACTTATGGGCTTGAAAGAATTGCTATGTATTTGCAAAATGTTAATTCTGTATATGATGTTATGTGGAACAATGAGCTTAAGTATGGTGATATTTATCTTCAAAACGAAATAGAGCAATCCAAATACAATTTTGAGTATTCAAGTGCGGATAGATTATTCAATCTGTTTGATTTGTTTGAGGCAGAAGTTTCAAGCTGTGTAGAAGCTCAGCTTGTACTTCCTGCATATGATTATGTGTTAAAATGTTCGCATACGTTTAACCTTTTGGATGCAAGAGGTGTTATTTCAAAAGATGAGCGGATAAATTTTATAAATCGTATCAGAAAAATGGCTGCAATGGTTGCAAAGCTTTATGTAGAGCAGAGGGAAAAAATGGGATTTCCTTTATTAAAAAAATGCTCTGTTAATGTCTAAAAATGCTTTTTAGGCGCTGGCACCCGCAAATAAGGAATAAGAATGAATATTAAAAACTTAATATTAGGTTTGCTGAATAACCTTGTGAAACGCAAAAATCCCGATGATTTGATATCACAATCACAAAAAGCAGGATTGAAAAAGAGTTTAACAGCGTTGGACTTGATAATTCTTGGAATAGGTGCGATTGTCGGTTCGGGAATATTTGCAGTAGTGGGAATAGCGGCAGCAGGCAGTGTGGCAAGCCCTGGAGCCGGACCGGCTTTGATTGTGTCTATGGTTATTGCTGCATTTGCGTGTGTTTTTTCGGCACTTTGTTATTCTGAGTTTGCGGCGATGATTCCTGTTGCCGGTGGGGCATATACGTATACTTTTGCAACTCTTGGTGAATTTGGTGCCTGGATGGTGGGTTGGGTTCTTATGCTTGAGTATGCTATAGGATTTATTGCTGTTGCGTGTGCTTGGTCTAATCACTTTATGCAGTTAATTAAGGGGTTCTCGGCGTTTTTGCCTGATTGGATTTGTAATCCGCCTGTTTGGCTTGTTAATGATGCAAAATCTGCAACAAAAATTTTGTCGGATAGCGGAGTTGATGTTCTTTCGGCTATGCCTCATATAGGAACAATTCCATTTGCTATAAATCTTCCTGCTATCATAATTATTTTGATTACGACTGTAATTTTGGTTAGGGGAACAAAGGATTCTACTAAAATGGCAGGTATTATGGTTGCGGTTAAGCTTGCAGTTATAGGGTTGTTTGTTCTTGTCGGAATGTTTTATGTCAGACCTGCAAATTGGGTTCCTTTTGCACCCAATGGTGTTGAGGGGATTTTTGCAGGAGCTTTTTTGATATTTTTTGCGTATATAGGGTTTGATGCTCTTGCTACTACGGCAGAAGAAACCAAAAATCCGCAAAAAGATTTACCAATCGGGATTATTGGGTCATTGCTTATGACGACAGTTATTTATGTAGCAGTGGCACTTGTTTTAACAGGAATTTATCCGACATCTGGAAATGTTTCGGCAGAGTTTTTGAAAGCACCTATGGCTTTTGTTATGTCCATGGTTGGGCAAGATTGGGCTGCGGGGTTGATTTCTATAGGTTCGCTTGCGGGTTTGACTTCTGTTTTGCTTGTTTTGGAGCTTGCTTCAACACGTATTCTTTATGCTATGAGTCGTGATAATTTTATTTCAACAAGATTTCAAAAGCTTCATCCCAAATTTAAAACTCCTCATGTTTTGACTTGGACTGTTGCGGTAATTTGTATAATTGGTACATTGACATTGGATTTGAACGTTGCTGCCGAGCTTTGTAACTTTGGAACGTTTACTTCTTTTATAATTGTGTGTGTTGCGGTACTTATTCTTAGAAAAACTGATCCTAAAAGATATAGACCTTTTAAGGTTCCGTTTTCTCCTTGGTTTCCGGCTGCAGGTATTTTATGCTGTTTGTTTCTGATGTTTATGAAACTTAGAGAACAGTCAGATTCAGCGATGTTATTTCCGTTGTGGTTGATTGTTGGTGTAGTGATTTATGGAGCATACGGGTACAAGAAAAATCGTGAAATTGAGGCAAAAGAACTACAAACAGTTTCAGTAGAAATGAAAAATACAGATGAAAAAATAAAGGTATAACATTGGCAAACAAATTTATCGATAATTTATTAAAACGAAAGACCCCTGATGAAATTATAAGCGAGGCAGGAAGTTCGGGGTTGAAAAAAACTCTTACGGCATTTGATTTAATAATTTTGGGTATCGGTGCTGTTGTTGGAACGGGAATTTTTACTATAGTGGGAATAGCCGCACAAGGAGGGGCGGATGGAGTTGCAGCTGGACCGGCGCTTGTTGTATCAATGCTTGTTGCCGCTGTGGCTTGTTTCTTTTCGGCTTTATGTTATTCGGAGTTCGCTTCGATGATTCCTACTGCTGGGAGCTCATACTCTTATACTTACGCAACTATGGGTGAGTTTGCAGCTTGGATGGTAGGGTGGATTTTGATGTTGGAGTACGCTATCGGGAATATTGCGGTTGCAAGCGCTTGGACAGGATACTTTTTTCATTTTTTAAAAGGTTTTCCATTTTTGCCCCAGTGGTTGTTAAACCCGCCTATTTGGCTTGTTAATGATTATCGTTCGGCGATTGCTATTTGTAATCAAAATGGAATAGACCCGCATAGTCAAATACCATATCTTTTTGATAAAATTCCTTTTGCAATAAATCTTCCGGCGATTGTTATTGTTGTTTTGATTTCTCTTATACTTATCAAGGGAGTGAGAGAATCTGCACGTTGGGCAGGAGTGATGGTTGCTATTAATATTAGTGTTATTATGACTTTTGTCATTGCAGGAATGTTTTATGTTAAGCCTGAGAACTGGACTCCATTTGCACCAAACGGTTTTGAGGGTGTATTTATGGGCGCCTTTATTATATTTTTTGCTTATATTGGGTTCGATGCCATTTCTACTACGGCGGAAGAAACTAAAAATCCCCAAAGGGATTTGCCTATTGGGATTATTGGAACACTTGTAGCATGTACGGTTTTGTATGTTATTGTTGCTTTAGTCTTAACGGGAATGGTTCCATATCAGAATATTGATTTTCAGGCACCTTTGGCACATGCAATGCGTATGGTAGGCAAGGATTGGATTGCTTTTATAATATCTATAGGCGCGCTGGCAGGTTTGACATCTGTTTTGCTCATTTATCAATTGGGGACGACAAGAATTTTATATGCGATGAGTCGTGATAAATTCTTGCCTCGTTCGCTGCAAAAATTACACCCAAAATTCCAAACTCCACATGTTTTAACTTGGATTACGGGAGTTGTTGTAATTATTGGTGCTTTGTTTATGGATATAGGTATTTCAGCAGATTTATGTAATTTTGGAACATTTACTTCTTTTATAATCGTTTGTATTGCGGTTTTAATTCTTCGGAAAAAAGAACCAAATCGTCCTCGACCTTTTAAGGTTCCTTTCTCACCGGTTACACCTGTTATTGGCGTGGTATGTTGTTTGGGGCTAATGGTTTGTAAGCTCAAAACTCTTTCAGACTCAGCTATTTTGTTCCCATTGTGGCTTTTAATCGGTGCTGTGATATATTTTGCCTACGGATATAGGCAAAACAGGTTAGAAGAGTTGCGAGTTATTGCCAGAAAAAGACGAGAAGAAAAAAAGATTGGTGTTTAAAAAAGATATCAAGTTGACCTGTTTTGTTTGCCACAATAATATTTAAGAAGGAAAACCTTGATTATTAGGTGAACTTTTTATTTTTTTGTTCTATAATTGTTCTACGGATTAGGATTGATGAGGCGGAAATGAAACAACAGTTAGAAAATATTCTTAATAGTGCATTGGCAGAGATTAATTGCGCAAAGACTTCCGAGGATGTTGAAAATATAAAATTGAACTATTTGAGTCGTAAGGGAACTTTGAATTCTATTAAGAAAAATCTTAAAGATTTGTCGGTAGAAGATAAAAGGATTGTGGGGTCATTTGCAAATGAGGTGGCACAAACACTGGAGGCAAAATTAGCAGATAAGTCAGCTGAAATATACAGAGCAGAGCTTGCTCAAAAGTTGGAGAATGAGAAGATTGATGTTACGCTAAGCGGTACTGCACATCATGAAGGACATTTGAATCCGCTTACATCTACAATTAATGAGATTGTAGAAATATTCCAAGGATTGGGATTTAGCGTTATGGAGAATGAAAATAGTCCTGAATTGGAAACAGAATATGTAAATTTTGATATGCTTAATTTCCCTCCGGATCACCCGGCAAAAGATATGCAAGATACATTCTATTCTACTGTTGCACCAAATGTTATATTGAGGAGTCAAACCTCCGGTGCTCAAATTAGAGAAATGCTCGTTAAAAAACCGCCGATAAGCGTTATTTGTCCTGGAAGAGTTTATAGATGCGAAGCGGTATCTGCTCGAAAAAATAACCTCTTTCACCAAATTGAAGGACTGCTTGTTGATACAAATATTACGTTTGGTGATTTAAAAGGTGTATTGAATGAGTTTATTAGGGTATATTTTGGTGAAGCCAGACCGACAAGATTTAGAAGCAGCTATTTCCCATTTACAGAACCGTCTGCAGAAGTTGATGTTCAGTGTATTATGTGTGGCGGAAAGGGTTGCAGGGTTTGTTCAGGTACCGGTTGGTTAGAGGTGTTGGGCTCTGGTATGGTTCATGTCAATGTACTTAAAAACGTTGGTATTGACCCTGAAGTATACAGTGGATTTGCTTTTGGCATGGGAGTTGAGCGACTTGCTATGTTAAAGTATGCAATTGATGATATTAGACTGTTTTTTAATAATGATATTAGATTTTTGAAACAGTTTTAGTGTGTTTTTTAGGGCGCGCCTTCGATATTCGAAGGCGCGCCTTTGTTTTAATAGAAAATAGAAGTATGAGTGTTTTTAACTATTTAGCGGCTGTTGACCCATTGAACACATTGTGAACAAAATTCCGTTTCCAAATAGCATTTTTTTGAAAATGCGCTAAAACTGCTTCCTGCTCGCGCTCTGTAGTCATTTACTAGCATTGGACAATTATAGATGCCTTTTGTTGTGAGAATTCTCGAATTATGGCAGGTTAGCATTTTTTCATTTTCAGGTTTGAGGTTTTGCATTTCTATTTGAGCGTTTTTATCAAACCATGGGAGTATTTCCAAGTAAACATCCTCTTTTTCGATATTGTAGCGTTCTAAAACTCCATTCATCAAGGTTTTGATTGTTTTTTCATCCTCTTTATAATAGTTTGTGTATTTAATAACCGGGGTAAATGTGTATTTTATAAGGCTTTGAATTGCGCCGATTGCTTTTCTGAATGAACCGCGACCTCTTAAATCATCGTTTTTTCTCTCGTCGTAACTGTCTATGCTAATGTAGAAAAATAGTTCATTATCCCCTTCGTCTTCAACTTTTTTTAGAAATCTTGCTTTTTTATCATTAATGCTCATTCCGTTTGTAAAAATTGTTACGGGCTTATATTTTAAGCAGGTTCTTAAAATAGTGTTAAAATCGGGGTGCAGGAGCGGTTCTCCTCCGGTTAAGCATATCATTTTTACGTCTAGTTCAGAAGTGTCTGTAAGGGCTTGTTTTATTATATCCAAAGGTAAAAAATCTTTGATTTTTTTGTAAGGGTCAAAATTTATATAACAATGTTTGCACTTAAGACTACAATTTTGATTTGTAAGTTCTATGTAAAAATTGTCCAAGTTTTTAAGCTCCACTTTTGGAGCAGTTAAGATAGTCGTACCCATTTCTTTCTCCTGTTGTCTTACATGATTATTCTAGAGCGTGAAATATTTTTGAAAATTAGACAACAGAATATTTAAAAGTTTTTTAAAATAGCCTTGTGGGGCTATTTACAATATGACAATAACCATGGTTGTTGCCTTATAAATTAAACTTCTACGCTTTTGCCTTTTCTTATTAAGTTAACAAGTTTTTTTGAGGCATCATATTCTTTTGAAAGATTTACAACAAAGTCAATTGCTTCTTTGTCTCTTGAAATTGTTTCTTTTAGGGCGATTACTTCTTCAAGTGTCATTTTCGAGATATCCTGCTCGCTAAGTGTTTTAAAAACACGTTGGAAGTTTTTGCGTGACTTTGTATTAAATCCCGGCAAGCCCAGTTTATAACCGTACCATAAATGGAATTGATGTATCATATAGTATATATTTACATCAAGGGGTCTTAAAATAAACATTTCATTGCTTTTAAAAGAAATAACAATTTTTCTGTATTTTGCAAAATTTACATACAGATTTATTAATAGTGCCTTAAATCCGGTTGTTGGAGGAATAAAGCCTTCTTCTTCGCCAATTATATTTAAGAAAATATCTGCATTTTTAAGTCTGAAAACGTCGCTACCTTCGTTTTCAATAAAATCGAGAAGGGCTTGAGGATTATTTATTCGCGACTTTACAATTTCTTTAACTTTATTATCCAACTGTGTTTTCTTTTCTTCCGTTTTGGCATTTAAAATTAACTCATTTGCGCCATAAAAAACGGTTTTTGAACTGCCTGTTTTTATTTGAGCAGTTAGTTTTTTTGTGAGTTTTTTATATCTGGCTTCTTGCTGCTTTAGTACAAACTGCAAAAGCTTATGAAAAAATTTTTCCATAGGTATCCCCTAAACTATCATTTTAATTATATAAAAACATTTTAATTAAAATAATTGCTCTCATTAAAAAAAAAAGACCCGTTGGGGTCTTATCTGATAATCATTATAAGATGATTTAATCTAATCCATTCCGTTATGAACTGCTTTTTGTCGGATATTTGTAATCTAAAACGCTTGAGTAATCTTCAGTTGCATTTTCATCCGCATAAAAAGTACTTATTGAACTTGCTTGGAAAGACTTGTATTTGTTTTCAAGTTCATGTCTGTCTGCATCCATTTGATAAGAAGCAATTTCTTCACTTGTAATTTTACCGTCATGGTTTTTATCAATTTCATTGAAATATGTCAAAACAGTATTGAGCATATCCGTAGGTATAGCACCGGATGCTCCGAGCTGACAAAGTTCATCATATGACAAGCCGGATTTAGAAATGTTTTGCATTAATTTTGATAGGTCGGAGGATGTTATTTCTCCATCGCCGTCTTTGTCTATTGAGCTAAAATTATTCGTTAAATATTGTACAAAACCGGAATTAAGACTAAGTGTATTAACTTTTTCTGTATCAGGGTTTGTAATCTGTTCAAGAGTTAATCCTCCGGTTGTGCTGCCTTTTGCCAATTGTACAAAAGTATTATTTAGTCCTGCCATTGCACTTGCAAATATACTACTGTTTAGTGTCATATAAACCTCCGATTTCAGTTTCTATCAACCCAAGTATAGTTTAATAAATTTATTTGAAAAGTAAACCATTCGTTTAAACGAGTTTACAATATTTTTTGGTTTATATAAAAGAGCGAGCGGGGTATTTTTACCCGCTCGCTCTTGTAGCTTTTTTTATTGTTTTAGAGTGTGAAAGGTAGTTTATTTTTTTCATCAGGCATGTCAAAATATGATGTACGGCTTGTTTTGTGGTAGTCGCCGGTTTTCATTAATCTGACATACTGGTCTAATGCACCACCTTTTGCATCCCAGCTAAAATCTTTTTCCATTGCAGTTTTTTGCATTCTTACCAATCTTTTGGGTAGCTTATTATACGTATGGAGTGCTTTTTTAAGTGCGTCTTCAAATCCTTCCCAATTGGTTGATGGAAGGTCTTTCATATTGGTTCCTGCATATATTATTCTTCCTCTATTGGGTGCAATTGCATCCCAAGAGTCTTTCTGGTCATAAAATACGGAAGAAAGAAAGCCGTCATAGGTATCTCTGATTGTTGAAACCAATCCACCTGTTGCTGTTGCAATAGGTAAAACGCCTTTTGCCATTACTTCCATTTGAATAAGTCCACAAGGTTCAAAATTTGAAGGAATTAAGAAAAAGTCAGTACCTGCCGCAAGGAGGTTGGTATTTGCATAACCTTTGAAAAGCAGCATTCTATCTGCAAATTTGGGGTTAATGTCACGAAGTTTATTTTTTAGGTCTTCCAATTCCTTATAACTTGATAATTCTGCCACAGTTCCGCCAACGACAATAACCGGTACTTCCCAACCTTTGTACTTTCTAAGTGCATCAGGCTTGTTTTGGTCTTCGGTGTATTCTTTTGCGAAAGCTAAAATTGCTTTTTTGAAGTTTGTATCCATACCTTTTTGGTCGGCAACGCGGCCTACAAAAGTCATTACAGGAACTTTTGCAGGGTCGGTTATGTCTGATAAGTCTGTTTCCAGCGGTTTATAGAGCATATATCTTCTGCCGGGGTTTGCTGTGTCAAGGCTGTTATATTCAGCTTCGGGACATTGGCGTTCCCGTTCGATTATTCTGGTTAGCAGTTTAAATATCTCTTTTTTATTTTCTTTTCGGACTTTTTCCATATTATCTATTGTGTAGGGTTGAAGATTTATGTCATCAGTTTGGATTTTATAATCTGTACCTAGTGACAAATCTTTTGCAACTTGGTGTAACCATCCGTCAAAGTTGGCTTTTGTTGGAGCTACAAGGTCCTTGGAATAGCCGTTTGTTATCGGAGTGAAGGTGCTATGAGCGTTTCTTAGCTTAAGCAGGTTCTGCATACCGTTTGCGATATCGCTCGAAGCTAAGAGCTCTTCACCGTAGTTTACTGATACAGGAACTACTCTGTCTGCTAAAGATAACCCCATCATTCCTGCATTTAGCTTGTTATATTTAAAGAACGTGTTTTTGTCTTCAGGTGGTAAAAATTCGTGGTTACGCGAATTTTCCATTATTGTTTTGGTATATTTGCCAAAAAGTGTGCCAAGAACTTTGGTTCTTATGGCATCGCAATCGCCAAATTCATCTCTAGGTCCAACTTCACCTTGATATCCTAAGTTGTGTGCTATGAACAAGGTTGGTGTTGTGTGAAAATATTTTGCTACTTTAGTGGATATTTCTCCTTTTTCTTCTTCAGCCATGGAGAGATATTTCATCATTGGGGCGAGAGAACCAACATGCCAATCATTCATTATCATTATATTTGGAGCTTTATCCCCATTTTTACGTGGTTCGGATTTTAGCTTCTTAGCCAGTTCATATACGCATTTTGAGAAAAATGCAAACCTTATGTTTTCGTCGTATCCATAACGGTTTGTCACATAGCATCCTGAACAGTTTTTGTTTTTTTCTCTCGATTTTTGAGAACTGTTATCGGGAGAGATGTCAAATATTTCCGGTTCATAGAACATCATATAAGGCGTTCCGTTATCCATTACCCCTTTGTATACACTAACTTTTCTGGGCTTCATCTCTCCGCCGTAGGACCATTCATCAAAAATTTCTACGTCTAAATCGGCTATTTTATCAAGGGTAATGACTGAGTTTTTTGTGCTATATCTGGCTTTGTTGCCGTCAAATTCGATTTTATTGGTTTTGCCGTCTACGTACAATGGGGTTAGGATAGTCATTTTGTCTTTCTTGCCTTCGTAGCGTTTATTAAAACTGTTTGGAAGGTCTACTGCAACTTTCGCTAGTCCACCGATTGACATAAAGTGTTCTGTTTCGGCAGATACCATCCAAGCATTAATATTATCTATTTGGGGCCATTTATAATAGTTTGTAATTCTATTTGCGGCTTCAAATTGGATATCGCTTCGGGTTTCATCATACAGATAGGTGCCATCCCTTGGCACTTTTACAACGAAATCACCATATGCCCAACCGGGGCGAGCATATTCTTGTCCTGCACCAAAAGAGATTGACTGTCTATTTGTTTTTGACATTAAGTCTAAAAAATTTAGGAGCAGTGTGTCTTTATTTTGAGTTGCACTGTTTGCTGTGATGGTATTTGTGCTGTTTGTTATTGCGTTTAGAGTGTTAAAATTAGAGTTCTTAATTAAACTTACTTGTGTTACTGTCATTTGTCTTTTTCCTTTATCTCGACTTTTTGGGCTAAGGATGCTGAATTTATTTTTTTGCTGGTTTTAAAAAAAGAGATAAACATATTTAATAAATATTTACAATATGCTTGAGTTTTTTATAGGTGTTTTGTCCTTGATTAGTCCTTCAATAGCGTTTCAAACAAATATGAGGGCTCTGTTTGCCGAAGTCGTCCGAATTTTTTATACTTTTGTGCAGCGGTAAAGATTATTCTTTTTTTTGCTCGTGTTATGGTAACGTATAGTAGGCGGAGGTTTTCTTGTAAAATCTCTTTTTTTAGTTCCGGGATTGTTTTTTTTGCGTAAGAGGCATTTAGTGATTTTAAATCTTCGTAAAAAGATGTATAGTTTCCTGATTTTACATTTTTAATTGATGATGCTAGTGAATTTTCACTAAATTCTGGAACAAATACAAAGTCAAATTCATCGCCTTTGGCTTTGTGCATTGTCATAACCTGTACAGTTCCTCCTTTTTTTGTAGAGAGTGTGGTTTCATCTTCTGAAAAAAGTTTCAGCCCTGCGATTGTTGGACGAGTGGCAATTTGCTCAAGCTTGGTGGGGAGTTCATTGTGATTAGAATTTAGAGCCAATTTTTTTATTATTTCTATAATTATGTAGAGATTAGAGCGCTCGAGGTCATTTTGAGCATAGTATTCGCCTATTTTTAGGGCAAACTGCTCGATAGGACAGTTTATCTGTGAAAGCCAATAGTTTAGTTCCCAGTGGAGTGAGATAAGGTTTTTGTCGTCCAAACAGCCTGCATCAATTGAGATGAATGGTACTTCAAGGTTTGATAAGTACAAATTTTCTTTTGTTGTGTTGTTAAGTATTTCATAAATTTTTTGCACAACGCTGTTGTCCCAAGGTCGGGAACAAAATTTGAGGATATTTAATATTATGTTAAAAATTGGAATTTGTTCAGGGCAATCTGTTTTTGAGATTGTCGTAATCCCATTTTCTCGAAGAAGTGCTGCATAGTGCGAAACCTGAAAATTATTCCTTAACAAAATAGCACATGATGCGCTTGCATCAGTTTTTAAGATATCTTTGATTTTTGATATAAGGTAGTTTTTTTCGTCCTGTTCGGTTTCTGATATGTGTGTTATTAAAGGTGTTTCACTTATCGGATTTTTGTTTAGGACTCCTTTCATTTCTATTTTGTAAAAAGCTCCTTTTTTTTCTTCACTTTGTTCGCTGATTTTAATCAATTGATTTGCCAGTGTGTAGATCCCTTTTGCACATCTTTGTGAGTGGTTCATTTCTATAGAATTGTTTTGAGAAATAAAAATTTTAAATCCGTTTGTGTCGGCATTGGTAAAAGTTGATGTTATTGCTTGATTTATGTCTCCGCAGCGAACTACATTTTTGTGTAAACCTGATAGAAGCATTATTAGCCTTTGTTGAACAGCAGACGAATCCTGTGCTTCATCTTCAAGGATGTACTTACATAAATTCTGATAATAGTTTAAAATTTGAGGGTTTTCTTCCAAAATTTTTACTGCAAGATTAAGCATATCGTCATAATCTATCAAGTTATTTTGTGATAACTTTTTTTGATACTTTTGGTAAAAACTTATAAATTCTCGTAATTCCCTCGTTTGCGGTTTTAGTTCAGGGGGAAGGGTTTTTGCTATGGATATTCCTTTTTCGTATTTTTCGTATTCATCATATTTTAGGTTTAGCTCACCTATAGTTTCTCTGATAAGTCTTTGTCTTGTAAGTTCGTCACAGACTTCAAAGTCATCACCAAGATTCACCTTTGTATAATTGCTATTTTCCTTTATAATCCGTAGAGCCAGTCCATGAATAGTTGATATATTGGGTGTAAGTCCGATTTTGTCAGGTGGAATTGTATTTGAGATACGTGTTTTAAGATTTTTGGCAGCCGAGTCCATATACGTCAATACAAAAATGTTTTCGCCATTTATGGAATTATCCAAAAGTTTAGTAATTAGAGCTTGAAGTACAGTTGTTTTGCCGGCTCCGGGAACGGCTGTAATTGCAAGTTTACCGTTCGTATATTCTAATACGGGTTTTTGATCGGATCTTGGTTCAAAGTTTGGCTGTTTTATTTTAGCTTCTAAGGATTCTGGCTGTCCAAGATTATGGATTATAAATTCGTTTATTCCTTGATTATTTTCCAGTCCTAAAGGACTATAGTCGGATGAGTATGCATATATTTTATCTGTTGCCAGTAATTTTAGTTTTCTTAATACCCTTGATGTTTTGTTTTTGACGCAGTTTATAGAGTCCTCGTATGTGAACTCTTCTTTGTTCCAGCTTTTTGCAAACACCCATGCATTGTAGATTGTGCCTGTATCTTGTTTTATCCAGTCATCAGATGTGGTGTCGAGCCAAAATTGGTGTTTTGTCTTAATCTCATAATCTATTAACTTTTGTGCTGTTGCAGCAATTATTGTATTACGTTCGATTTTTTGTGCACCGGCATCAGTTTCTGCGATAATTGAGTTTTCCAGTTGTGTTATAATTTTGTTCTTTTCGTTTTGCGCTACTACTTTTTCGAGGTCTTGTATTTGCTTCTTTAAAAAATTGAATTCGGTTATTTCTTCCTCTGTGTTTTTTCGGCTACAGATAAAATCTTTATAAATTTTATCAAGCTGTGCCTCTAAAGTATCGTTTGTGTGGACTTTCTGTGCTAGTGAAAGCAGTTTTTGATAATTGTTATTATATTCTTCTATTAAAAAATCGTGTTTGATAAAACCGCCTTTTTCTTTAAATGATTTTAAAACTTGACAGGTGTGTCGTATGGGGATATTTAATAATGTTGAAAAAATACAACTTAGTTCATCTATTCCGGCATGTAGTTCTTTATCAGAATTAATCAGTTTTAAAAGACTTAATATGCTTTTGATAAAAGGACTTTCTACCAGTTTTTTGCTCCCTGATATAAACTGAATTTTAATATCGTTGTTTGCAAGAGAGTTTTGTAGTACAAACTTGAATTGTTCATCAAAAACAGGCGAAATTATACTTATGTCCTCAGGAGAGGAGCCTTGTTTAACAAGTGAAATAACTTCTTTTGCACATGCTTGAAGCATTTCTAATCGTTTTGTGTAATGAAATTTTATAAATTTTCCAGCTGAGTTGGATGTGATGTGGGGATTTTCTTTATTATTTGGTGTGAGGGGTTTTGCGTTAATTATTTTTTCACCCCAATTTAAAATTTCAATGCAGTTTAAATCCGCACACAGATATCCGCATCTGGAACTTCCATTTGGATCAATGCCGATTGTGTAGCTTTTCAATTGGGGCTTTATGAACTTGAAAAAATCTGTGCAGGATGGGGTTTGTTCGTCGTAATCATCTATTATGATATGTTTTATATTTTTAAGAGCTTGAGTATTTTGGTAAAGCCATTGAAAAAGCGATTGCTGTCTTAGGTAGTCAAAAGTTCTTAATTCAAGGGTTTTGGACTTAAAGATGTTCAGTGCAGTTTTTGCTTCTTGGGAAAACGTTTCGTTTAGAATTGCGCTTTTTTTCTCAATTTCTTTTTCGGAAAGGTTGTTTTCGACAATTAAAGCGTGTCGGCGTAAAAGTTGGTGCATGAGGTTAATCTTAGAATTATAATCTTTAAATCCAGCTTGTTTAACTGCGTCAAATAATAAATTTTGGGAAACTTCCAACCCACAAAGGGTAAAAGGATGCGATGTTTTTTGGGGAAGAAGTTTTTCCAACGCTGATTGGTTTTTCAAAATACTGTTGTAGCATAGCCCTAAAAATGTTTGTACGTTTGGGATAATACCCGGCTCAAAAGCTTTTATTGCCGAACTAATTTGTTCTTTCTTATATCCGTTTAAAGCTAAGAATAAAATTTCACAAGGATTATTTTCAGCCTTAATTAGCCTGATATATTCTTGAATAAGCAAGTCTGTTTTATTGGTATTTAAACTCCCCACAACAATCATGTCTTCATTTTACAGGAAAAACTGCCCAAATAACTAAAAGATTAAGTAAAATTACGTACTTTTGTTGATTTACGAGTATGCGTGTAATAATATGGAATTACGTTTGAAAATATATATAAAGTAAGGGGTATGTCGTGATAAAAGAGCAATATTTTCCGCAAGAAATTGAACCGAAATGGCAAAAAATCTGGGAAGAAAATAAAATTGATAAAACATATGATGATTCTGAAAAACCAAAGTATTATGCATTGTCGATGTTTCCTTATCCTTCGGGAAAACTTCATATGGGTCATGTCAGAAACTATACAATAACAGATGTGATTGCCAGATTTAAACGTATGAACGGATATAATGTATTGCATCCAATGGGTTGGGATAGTTTTGGTTTGCCTGCGGAAAATGCAGCGATGCAAAAAGGTGCTGACCCTGCGGTTTGGACAGACGAAAATATTGCATATATGAAAAAACAACTCAAAATGCTCGGACTCACTTACGATTGGGATAGAGAAGTTGCTACGTGTAAACCGGATTATTATAAATGGACACAGTGGTTGTTTTTGCAGTTTTATAAAAAAGGGCTTGCTTACAAAAAAGAAGCTGCGGTTAACTGGTGCAATAAGTGTGCTACAGTATTGGCAAATGAACAGGTAATAGACGGTAAGTGCTGGAGATGTGACGAAGTTGTTGAGAAAAAATACCTTTCTCAGTGGTTTTTGAAGATAACAGACTATGCGGAAACTCTGCTTCAAGATTTAGATAAGCTTGAAGGTTGGGGCGATAACGTAAAAACTATGCAAAGAAACTGGATTGGAAAGTCAACCGGTGCTATTTTGAAATTTAAAGTCAAGGAAATTGAAGGTCTTGAAATTCCGGTATATACAACAAGACCCGACACTGTTTATGGTATAACATATCTCGTTGTTGCACCGGAGTATAAAGATATTGAAAGACTTACAACAGATGAAAACAAAGCAAACGTAGAAGAATATCGCGCAAATGCTCGAAAAATGAGTGAAATTGAACGACTTTCTTCTGATAGGAAGAAAACAGGTGTTCCTTTGGGCACTCATGCAATTAATCCTTTTACTGGAGAAGAATTTCCTCTTTGGACTGCGGATTATGCCCTTGTAGAATACGGAACCGGTGCCGTAATGGCTGTTCCTGCTCATGATGAGAGAGATTGGGCGTTTGCTAAGGTTTATGATTTACCGGTTAAGGTAGTTATTGAAAATCCTGAAAACCCTTCTGATTGTTTAGAATCGGCTTTTGTTGAAGATGGAGTTCTTGTTAATTCAAATCAGTTTAATGGAATGAAAAATCGAGAAGCTATCAAAGCTATTACTCAATATGCAGCAGATAACGGTTTTGGTGAATTTAAGATACAATATAGGTTAAGGGATTGGCTGATTTCGCGTCAAAGATATTGGGGGGCGCCTATTCCTGTTGTTTATTGTGAAAAATGCGGTATTCAACCTGTTCCTGAGGAACAACTTCCGGTTAAGTTGCCCGAGGATGTCGATTTTTCTGTGGTCGGAAAATCACCGATTTTGACTTCTAAAACCTTTTTAAAGACAACTTGTCCATGTTGTGGCGGGGTTGCTACACGCGAAACTGATACTATGGATACATTTATTTGTTCAAGTTGGTATTATTTGCGCTATGCGGATGCTAGAAATACCCAAAAACCGTTTGATAAGGAGCTTGTAGATAAATGGCTGCCTGTAGATCAGTATGTTGGCGGGATTGAGCATGCTATTTTGCACTTGCTTTACTCAAGATTTTTCACCAAAGCTTTGAAAGATATGGGAATGTTGAGTTTTGATGAACCGTTTAAAAATCTTCTAACTCAAGGAATGGTGCTCAAAGACGGTTCGAAAATGTCGAAGTCGAAAGGTAATACGGTTGATCCTGATGATATTTTCCAAAACTTTGGGGCAGATACAGCAAGGCTCTTTATACTTTCCGATTCGCCTCCGGCAAGAGATTTTGATTGGTCAGATGCGGGTGTTGAGGGCTGTTATAAGTTCTTAAACCGTGTATGGCGGTTGGTTTCGGCTAATCAGGATAAAGTCACTCTGGATTATAGTTTGCCAGATGTAAAAACTCTGGAAAAATCTAACAATGACCTTGTTCGCAGTACCCATATGCTTATTAAAGGCGTTACTTTGGATGTTTCTCATGAGTTCCAGTTTAACACTGTGATATCAAAATATCGCGAATTTGTTAATACCCTTTATGATTATGTCGCAAAGCATGAGGCATTTAGTGATGAAGATAAACAAGTATTTAGTTTTGCCGTTGTGACGCTTATTAAGCTTATGTCACCTGTAACAGTACATATGTCTGAGGAGCTTTTTAGTGGCTTGGGTTCTCAAAAATCAGTTCATCTTACGGATTGGCCAAAGTATGATGATAATTTGGCAAAAAATTCCAGTATTACGCTTGTTGTTCAGGTTAACGGTAAGCTTAAAGATAAAATTGAAGCTGATGCTGAAGCTTCTAAGCAAGAACTTGAACAAATAGCTATGCAAAGTGAAAAGATTAAAGAACTTATTGCAGGAAAACAGGTGGTGAAGGTTATTGTTGTACCTTCAAAACTTGTTAACATTGTAGTTAAGTAAAAATTTTTATATGTACTTATTAAAGCAGCTCTTTACTATAAAGTAAGGAGCTGTTTTGGTATTGGCGGATATTTAATTTTATGAGCTTAACAAAACTTAAATAAAGTACCTCTAAGAGTAAATATTTTTGTTTAGGTATTTTACAGAAAATATGAATAATGTGGTCGGTCAAATTTATAATGCTTTATATCCGAACATGGGTAATACAATCAGCAAGTGTTGCTCATTGGCAGACACAGTGGAGCGCAAGGTTACGCCATTGTATTTAAAATTGCTGGATAAAAATCGTAAGATATTAGAGCAAGATGTTTTTTCCGGCGGGTTTGAAAGAGTAAAACAAACTATTTTAGAAGATATGAAGGATGGAGATGGTGCCGGGTTTGGAGTTGTACTTGCAAACTTCTTTAAAACGGTAAAAAGTCCCAAAGAATTTTTTAATTTTTACGATAATCTCGAAACACATATTCGTAAGACGGTGAAAAGGTTTTTAAACGGATATTTTAGCAGCCGCTCTAGAGATTTCTACTTATACGAGGATACGGATAAAATCCGTTCTCAGTTTGATAGTTCTCAAAATGCGGTTATGTCTGCTTTTTTTAGAGTGTTTTCGAGAAAAAATGCAAGCCCTAGATTGAGAGAAATAGAAAAAACAATCGAACAACTGGGTGTTCATGAAGTACGCATTGGTAAAAGCGAAATAGAAGCAGAAAGAATTTTAGAAGCAGTAAAAAAAACCAAGAATTCCGGTGATATGTTACCACAAAAAATCTTTGTATCGGATTATATAGAGCGAGGACATAATTCAGCTGGTATATGTTTCCCCTTAAAGCAGCCTTTTGTTGTTTATGCTTCAGCTGGGACAAAGAAATTCATTGATGAATATTATAGTATTGTATTTTCCCAACTCGAGAAAGACAAAAGATATTTGGCTTTAAGTGAAATGGAACAAAAAATCGTACGTTCTTATTTTGGTGTGGAAAGGTTTTCTGTAGATTCTCCATCACAGGTTTATTTTCATGAACTAGGGCATATTAATCAACCTAAAAATATGCCTTGGTTGTCTTTTATGGATTTAAGCGATCAAGATAAGCAAACGGCATATAGATTAACCGAGTATCTTACAGACAAAGATATTTTGCCAGAATTGTTTGCGGAACTCTATGCCAAAATACGTATTAGTGGCGAGAGCTCTCTTAGCAAAGAAGAAGCTGATTTATTGGAAAGACTTAAGCTTGGTGCGATTACTAAAAATCAGCATAGCAATAAAGGACAAAAAAATGGATTTTTAGGTCACATAAGCGACTTTCTGTTAAATTTTTTAGGAAAAAGTTATACTTCATAGAAATATTTTTTTAAGTTAGAAGTTTCATCGATGACGGGTGAAATCTTTCCTGATGTGGAGGTTAAGATTGTGCACACCCCAGGCCCATGACCTGATATTATACAATCAGAGTGAACAACAACGCCAATTGAAACAGCGCCTGACCTATAAATTCGTCCATAAGAATGGTCTGCATCTGTTATAGCAACGAAGTCGCCAAAGCGTAGAGACTCAAGATTAAACTCTTTTTTGGTTTTTTCATCAAAAAGTTGTATGTCGTAATCTCCGCGATTAACATTATCACGTCCAAGACCTGAGCCCATTATTTTTGCCGGAACTATATGTGTAACAGGGAACTCTAGATTTTCGCCATTGAATTTGGGGTTAATTTTTTTCAATAGATTAGGGTCAATATTGAATATCTTTATATCTGAATTATTAGTAAATTCAAGTCCGCAACCAAATGCGCGAATTTGTATTTTGTCACCAATAACCATTTTTTCCATAACCTCGCGTGAAAAATCTATGAGAACATGTTCACATCCTCCATGCTTGCCTGTTACAAAACCTTTCTCGCCTTTTGCGTCACCTGAGACAACAAATGCTTCGTTGCCTATGCAAGAAAATGTATTAAGTGCACCATTGGCGGTTTCTGAAGAATTTTTTATTGTTACTGCAGGTTCAACGTGGTCTGCTTTCATTTTACAAACATAATCGCCTATTCTTTTATTATAAGTTATTCCACCGGTAGAAGGGTAAACTTTCAATGTGCCGTCGTAGCTTACTCTGTATGGATTGCTTAATTGCGGAGAGTGAATTTCTCCTATTACGGACTGCATAACAAGCTGATCTTCATTAAGGTTTATATTAGCCATTTTAAACTCCATTTATGTCTTTTGCATTGTAAATTATATTATACTTTAAGGCAAAATAAAAGAACCGTACTCGGTTCTTTAAATAAACTTGTAAAACCTTTAAAAAAGGCGGCACCCAGATTCGAACTGGGGGTAAAAGCTTTGCAGGCTCCTGCCTTACCACTTGGCCATGCCGCCTCGCATATTAATCTTATTAAACATAAAGCGCAGTGTCAAGCTAATCAGGCGGGCGATGCCAAAAAGTTAAATAAACTTAATTTAATTCTACTTATGTCAGTTAAAACTTTAATTTTCCCAGTTCGTAGAGTTTTATCATGTCTGTGTAACCTCCGATTCTTTCTCCGTTGATAAAGATTTGAGGCACTGTTACATCACCTTTGATGTTGTATTTTTTGCCCAATTCTTTTCTTTTTTCATCTTCATCTGCTGTTATATCGTGGTTTGTATAATCAACATTGTGTTCATCAAGAAATCTTAATGCCTTATGGCAGTAGGGACAATAATCTACTGTGTATAATTCTACGTTCATATATTTCTCCTTTCATTGCTAAATGATTTTAGCACAAAACTCCCGCCACCAAATTGTCGTGACGGGTAGTTTTGATAGTAATCTTATGTTATTTAATTAACCGAATTTTGAAAACGTAGTTGGTTTGTTGTAGTTGTTTAGGGGTTGAGGAGTATTTGTTCGAAATGACGGATATACGGTTTTATTTTCTTTATTTTTCGCTTTTTTATTGTTAAGATAAACCATAGCCCCTGTGCCGGCAGCAACAAGAAGAATTCCGACCCCTGTTATTACTTTTCCTACTTTTGTAGCCTTGGCACTATCTATACTTTCAATAACTCTCATCTGTGTTTTTTGTGCAACTTCATTGAATGAACCAAGTAAGCGTTTTAGTGGGTTGGTATTTCTTTCAAGGCCTGAGATAGGTTTAAATGTTAATTCATCTATTTGGAAACAATCTCGCATATATCTTGTATTTGCTGAAACGCCACCGTTGTAAGCTGCATTTTCATGCCAATCAACCTTCTGCAAGAATGCGTTAATGCTCATTTGCCTATAATTTTTAGTATCAAGGCTTACTGCTTGTTTGAAACATTCAGCAACCTCATCAGACGTTTTTGCTCTACGAGCATCATCGACTATTCTAAATGCTGTTTTATCATCTTTTAGTTGTTCTTGTGTAATTCCAAGTGCTTCAGGATTTCTCAGATACGGTCCTTCCGTCAAAAATCCGGTTTCAGAATTAACTGCTCCTTTTGTTGCATCATAGTTGAATACAAATTCTCCTGCACCACCCGTATTAGTTGAAATAACTGGAGTTCCTGAAGAGAATGATTCAAAAGGAGTTATTCCGCAAGGTTCAAACACCGAGGTGAAACATGAAAAATCAGCACAGGCTACCAGTCTATTGGGGAATAGTCCGTTGACGTACATCACGTTTCCGCGGTATTTTCCGTTATCTAGTTTTTGGATTTTATCAATAAGTTTTTGAATATTTTTCCAATCTCTGGCATCTTTTTGCCATGTGTCAGCACCGGCACCGACTATAAGTTTGGTGTGTTTTTTTGTTTCTTCGCTTACAGTTGGGTCTTGCAGGTACTTGAGGAAACCTTCAAATGTTGTTGGAAACCCTTTCTGCGGGTCGGGGCGTCCCCAGCCCATAAATAGTCTGTCCCCTTCTTGATATGGAGAAAGTTGTCCAACTACGCTGGATGGTCTTTTTCCTGATAGCTGCTCTTCACTAAAGAACAAACGTTCTAATTTGCCGTCACCTTTGTCAGCATTTCCAATTAAGTCTAACAGCCATCTTTTGTTGTTCTCTTTAGCTTTGAGAATTTCGTCTATATTTTTTATCTCGCCATTTTCAATGACGGGTTTATAGGTCGTAAAGCCAGCCTTGTTTGCTGTTAAGCCGTTGTTCCCTCTGCCAAAATTTGCGCTTTCATCATCAATTCGAAGATTTGCAGGTGTTGAACCGTTTGTGATATTTATTGTTCTAACCGAGGCAAAATCATCAGTTAATCCGCCTGCTATATCGTAAGAATTGTGATTCATCATTTCTTTTCCGTAGTATTGGGAAACTGTTCCTGATGAAGTATTATGAGGGTTTACCATTGTTGATACAAGCGGAATTTTTGTGAGGTTGTATGTCCCTTTTGAGTCCTTAAAACGACCAAGGATTGGGTCTAATAATTCAGACGCCTCTTGAATTTCTTCTTTTGTTACGGTGCCTTTTAGTCTTTTTTCGTCTATTTCCTTGATTCTGTCATAGGCAGGATGGCTTTGAATAGCTTTAAGGTCATCGTTGCTGCTTCCTACTATGCGCAAAAATTGTAATGCATCATCATAGACACCTTGATATGCTCGACCGGGGTTATGGTAGGTTCCATGCATTCTCAACCCATTATAGTACTTGTTTCCTGCTGCACTTCTGTTTGCGACTTCATTAATTATGGGAAAAGCTACTCTATCATGTGCCCAGATGTTTGCGGGGTTATAAAATCCATGTTTTTCTGTATTGAGTTTTGGAAGTGCATCAGCTATAGCTCTTGCATTGTCTGCGTAAAAACCGTCCGAGGTTCCGACATGATATGCACCGGTACTATATGCCCCGGCTACACCTTTGTTTGAATATGCACCGTATGCTCCGTATGCGCCTGAATTGCCGTCATATGCTTGAGGAAATTTTGCCATTTCCTGAGTGTGCATAATGTATCTGGTTACACCTTTGCCTTTGTTTGGAAGTATAGCTTTAAAAAGTTGATAACCTATTGTTTCTTCTTTAAGGGCTCTGTCGCTAATTCGTGAAACTGACCCTTTAATATCATCAAGCCTCTCCAGGACTACATATTTTGATTTTCCACCATTAGGTGCACTTTGTATTACAAATTTTTCACCATCTTCAAGCACGTAGTCAACAGGTTTTGTTTTAAACAGACTCGGATCTGCACTTGTAAGAGGCTTGCCGTCTTGTCCGTAAGGAACTTTTAAAACTTTTATGCCACCATTTGGGTTATTATAACTGTGATAGGGAAGGAAGGTTCTGACGTCTGCTTTAAGGTTTTTTGCCCAACTGTCAGGTGCTTCTTGTGCAACAACTGCAAGTCCGCCACGATTGTATTCGGGGATACCCATTCCTTTATCTTCCGGGGCTATACTTGCAAACTGTGAGTAATTCTTTTCATTACCTTTAAAACTTATTCTTACTATAGGTCCCAGAGGTTCCGAATTGTTTGCAGATGTAGATGTTCGGGTACGACTTAAACTTGTAGTTCGATTCTGGGGGGTCGAACGTACAGCAGACAAAAACTCAACTTTCATTATACCTTGTCTCCCTTTTATTCAATTTTTATGACCATTTCGCCAAAGCTATGCTAACATAAAGATATACTTTTTGCAACCTTACTTTCTTCTTTTCTTAGCTTTAATTAAGTTTTTTTAAGATTTTTGAAATGTTTTCTTTTTCTTCTTTTGGTAGTTCAAATTTTATGTATTCTTCAAGATACTCTTTAGCGTCATCTTTTTCACCTCTTGCAAGAAACAGTACTCCTAAATTCTTGTATGAGTGGGGAAATTGAGGGTTAATGGATATTGCCTTTAGATGATTTGAGATAGCTTTATCCACTTCATCATTTGCCTCATAGGCAAGAGCAACGTTGTAATATATAAGCGGATTATCATCTACAAACTCAAGAACTCTCTCGTAATTTGAAATGGCCATATCCCAAACACCCATTTCAAAATATACTCGACCTAAGTCCCAATAAGCGTCGTAATTTTTTGGTGAAATTTCTAAAACTGCATCTAGTTGATCTATTGCTATATCATATCGGGAATCATCTATGTACACTCTTGCCAGATAATGTCTTAGTGCCGGTTCATTGGGTATTTTATAGACTCCGTTTTGTAGTATTTCTATGGCTTTTAGCATCTCGTGTTGACGGTAGTAGAGGTCGGCAAGATTTATGTATACCTGCACAATTTTGTCGTCAAGTGAGATTGCTTTTAGAAAAGCTGCTTCAGCTTCTTTAAGTTCATCAAGATAAATATGGCATAAACCTATATTATTTAAGATGTGAGGGTTGTTTTCATCTTTACTTAATTCAAAATTAAATATTTCAAGTGCTGTTTTATAGTCTTGTTTTTTAAATGCTTCCAGTGCTTTTTCAATTTCGCCCATATTTACCTGCTTTAAGTTTTATTTTTCAATTTTGTTATTTTATAATACAATAAAAATATGAATTATTTATAAAAAGGATGAAAATATGTCAGGTCACTCAAAATGGTCAACAATTAAACGAAAAAAAGCCAAAATTGATTCAGCAAGAGCAGCTGAATTCCAAAAATTTTCAAGGGAATTAATGGTAGCGTCGAAGCTTGGCGGACCTGATCCGAGTGCAAATTTTCGTTTAAAGACGGCTATCGACAGGGCAAAATCTGCGGGATTACCGGCAGATAACATTAAACGCGCTATAGAAAAGGGAGCAGGTGCTTCTAATCAAGATAATTATGAAGAACTTACATATGAGGGATATGGAGCTGGTGGTGTTGCTATATTTATAGAAGCAATGACGGATAACCGTAACCGTACAGCGGGAGATATAAGAAGCTATTTTACGAAATACGGTGGAAATTTGGGTGAAACCGGTTGTGTGGGTTGGATGTTTAAACCTGTTGGACTTATTGTGTTTCCTTCTACAGTTGATTATGAAAAATTGTTTGAAGCTGCATTAAATCTTGGCGCGGATGATATAGAGGAAGATGATGATGAATATCGTGTTCTTACATCTGTTGAAAGTTTTCAAGACGTAGCTTTGGGATTGGAAAAAGAAGGGTTCAAGGCCATTAGTGAAGAACTAACAAGGTTACCTCAAAATGAGCTTGAAGTTACTGATGAAGATACGGCTCGTAAAGTTTTACTTCTTTTAGAAAAACTTGAGGAACATGATGATGTTCAAAATGTTTATTCCAATGTTGATATAGATGATGAACTTGCAGAAAAGGTTAGCTAGTAGGGGGACAGGTTATGAAGTGGTTTGTTCTTATTTTAGTTTTAGCAGGAATATGGTGGGTTTATAATAATACAAGCATTGTGGATGATTCTGCAAAGATATTTCGCAGCAAGTCTATGGTTGATACTGTCCAAAAAACTCGTGAAAATAGATTTAATGCTGTTGAGGAACAGTTATCTCGCTAAGTTTATTTAAAAAATTATTTCACACAAGAATAGGTTTGTTAATTTTGTAAAACTTTTATAATATTAGGCAATTTCTACAAAAAAAATGTTTTTTATAAGTAGAAGTGATTAAATTAGTGTGGAATAGTTATGGGAAATCTAGTTAGCAGTGCAATTTTTTCTTGTAGAAGCGGAAACCAAGCAGTTGACGGAAATGCGCCAAGGGCAATTACATGTGTAGCGCAGGGAGTAAATGCGGCAGAAGGTTATGCTAAGTCGGGTTTAGCTGGATCAAAAGCAGCCGGTGCTTTTGTTAGTAATATTGATAAAATGGCAAAAGAAGATTCAATCTGGGGAAAAACATTCAAAGGTGTTAAATGGGCACAGACACATGTTAACCCTATTATTGGTGCTTGTGCCGGAATAAAAATAGCTATGGCGGATGACAAGGAAAAA
This sequence comes from Candidatus Gastranaerophilales bacterium, assembly GCA_944325625.1. Lineage (GTDB taxonomy): Bacteria > Cyanobacteriota > Vampirovibrionia > Gastranaerophilales > Gastranaerophilaceae > RGIG2134. The sequence goes on from CALVAP010000001.1 coordinate 212,243, forward strand.
GCCTTGTGTACAGAAGTTCCCGGCTTTTTGGGCATGCTTGCGGCGGAAAGCGGATTTAAGGCTCTTCAAGAAACAAAAGCAGTAAAAACCTTTATGGAAAATATTACGAAATCCGCAGGTAAGCATGGTAAAGTAGCAGCTGCGCTTTTAGAAGGCGTTTCTTTTGCTGCGGCTTCAATTGGTGGTTATACTGCAGCATCTAAGATAGGTGAGTGCGCTATTGAAGGTGAAAGAGCTATAAAGGCTCGCAAAAAGCTTGATGCCGTCGGATAGAAGTATTTTATGTATTTTATTCGGGCATGATTTCTATTTCAAAAAATCTTTTCCAAGGAAAAGTATAATTGGTTCGGGATATGTTTATCTCGAACTTTCTTTTAATTTCATCTATATATGGTGACATTAACTCAGAAATCTTTTCAATATTGGGTTCAGATATTAAGCTTTTAAGCTCTTTGCGACAAATAGCCTGATAAGCCCAATCGTCCGCAAATCTTATGAACTGGGACTGTTTAAAGTTTTCCTTATTTGTATTGGAAAGGAATTTGAAAATTCCCATGCACAAAGCACTGCCAAGGGTATTGGCCGAGGTGTTCCAACCGGCATATCCAAGGAAGTTATTCCAATTAATTGTTTGTGCAAAAAATGCCTTTACAAAGTTAATATCAGCACCGTTGGCAAATGCGACATCCGCAAGAATATAGGGCTTGTTGGGGACTTTTAGTTCTTTATCAAAGAGTTTTGTGTCAATATTCATAACGAGTTCGCCTTGTTCTGTTTCAAAATTATTTATAATAAGAACGATGTCTGCTTCCTCTTGTGATTGACAAGTTAATGCGCCGCAAAGAGATATTTGTGCGTCAGTGGATTCTTTTATAGAAATATCTTCATACTTTGATATGATATCGGTTTGTTCAGGGCGCAGGAATTGAGGATAAATGCGTGGGTGGAGTTTTTGTGCATCACAAAAGGATCTAACAAGAAGTGTTAATGGTATTTCATCTGCACCGGTTTTAACCAGTGCATTTAGGTTGTTTTCGATGATAATTTCTTGTAGTTTTTCTGCTTCAGAGACATTTACCCCATACTGGGCGCAGTCATCTTTAGAAAAAACGAGCAAGTCCAAAATACCTTCTTTTTGCCAATCAAGGTATATTTTGTTAATTTCAAAGTTTCTTTTTCTTGTGGCAAAGTAATCTTCTAAAATTTCTGTGGGAATAACTTGCCTAATACAAGAAAACTTAGCGTTGCTGTCATAAGATTTTGTTTTTTGGGACTTATGAAGGTTAAATGAGTAGTCAAAAATTTTTTTACCCCATAAAGACCAATACTCTTTTTCTTCTTCATTGATATTATTGTTAGAAATTCGCATTATGCTGGAACAAGCATAAGTTTTTGCTTTGTTCTTATTAATTATAGATTTTAGTCGATTAATTTTTTGTATAATTTCAAGCTCGCTTTCACTGGAGCGACGAGAAGGAACAAGTCCTCCGTACGCAATCGTATCCAAAGCGACAACCAAGATATCGAAGCTATCAAGTGCTTCGAGCCAATCTAAAATTTTTTCGCTTTGAGCGCAGGTTTTTAAGTCGCCAAGAAGTTCTCTTGGTGGAAGATACAAATCTATGTCATTACAAAACAGGTTTATATCTGTAGGTATACCATAGCATACAGGACGATTGTCTATTGGAATCATTGCAATTTTAAGCATGAATACATTTTATGGCAGTGCTATTAAAAAATCAAATTTTGTTGTGAAAATGTAAAATATACAAAATTTGGTTTGCCGAAGTAAAAATTCGTGATATAAATAGTATAGTGTTAAGGCTAAGAAATGCTTATTGTTTTTGTAAATTTTTGTTACGCGTAGGGGCGCAATGTAGCAAGGATAAATATTCACAGCAGTTTAGCATGACATAAGTTTTTGTGAAGGTGAGGTCAACATGATTTCTGCAGTAGGTCCGCAGAATACGAAGAAAATAAAGAAAAATGATGGTTTTTATACGACACCTGAACTAGAAAAGGCTATTCATGATTCTCATGCTCACCTTGTTTCCGGTAACCCTCTAAATCAGTCAAGAATACAGGTAGATAAACTATTTAATGCTATGACGGTGTATCCGGCAAAAGGGCTTACTGGAAGTCCTAACTCTAACTTTTATGAGTTTTTGACTATGGGAACCGTTCCATATCTTGTAGGAAGCGCCATGCTGATGGCTGTATTTAATCTTGCTACAAAATACTTTGAACCTAATCAGGCAAAACATGCCAGAGAATTAGGTCACAAAATGGCATTAGGGGTTATTTTTTATGGTTTGATGAAATCGTTATCCAAGAAATTTATAGAGGTTCCCGTTTATTTAAAAACGGGAGTTGATATAAATACTCCATATAAAGATATGAAATCACAACTTCCTGAATATCCGGGGGATAAAGAAGGTAAAAAAAGTGTAGAATATCATAAGGTATTTGAAAGTGTAGATTTCCCAAGATGGGACTTGCTATATGATTATAAGAAGGACAAACCGCGCAATTATTACTATGATAGAGTTGCCGAGAATATGGGGTTGGGTAAAGACCTTCCGGCATCAGATCAGGTAGCAAAGCCAAAAATAAGGGAAATGATTATTAGAACAAGAACTTGGACAACATTAACCTCATATATTTGGGCAGGTTTGGGTGTTGCGCTTGCTGTCCAAGATGGTTGGAATGACCTTTTGACAAGAAAAGGCGGTGGCATAGTAAAAAGAACGCTTTCTATGATTAAAGATAGAGGAAAAGGGTTCGGTGAATTTGCCAAAGATGCATTTTTGGATACAAAAGAAGCATTTAAAACTTCTTGTAAACAGTTATACAATGGAGGAGTAAATAACTCCAAGTTGAAAGCTTTGGCAGGTAGAGCATACATCTATACTGCGGTTGGAACAACTCTTGCGGGTATATTTATGTCTGCTTTTGACTTCTTCAATGACAAAACAGAGCAAGACGAATCCAAAATTGATTACAAAGATGATTATACGGTGGGCTAGATGAACTTACTAGATGCAGCATTGAACAAACAGAATAATTTAAACGGCACATCTGTACAAAAAAATGAACAGGTAGCTCAAAACAATGCTATTCATGCTCACAATTTGTTGAAGTGGGCTTCAGATACCTTTGAACCTGTTTCTACAGATGGTTTGATAAAGCCTGACAGACCACAAAGGTCATATATTGTAGATGATCCGTTTTATATGGCACCGATAAATTTTTTGAATGATATTAAGGAAAATATTATAAACATTAAAAATGGAATACAAGGTAAGTCGAATGACCATGATTTGGGCAGAATGAATGATTTTGCTATGAAAGCAGGTGCATTGGGCTTAGCGGGGTATCTTTTTACCAGAGGCAAATCTGCCAGAACAAAAGCAATGGAATTTGTAGGTTTTGGCGCATTCTTTGCAGCTATGGCACTTTGGCCAAAATTGTTTATCCAAGCCCCGATAAAAGCTATGTATGGTTTGGATATTCACCAACGTTACGTTGATAATGAAGGACGTAAAAAAATGTTCTTCCAGGATCCTCAATATATTCCGTGGAACTTATATACTGATGAGGAACTTTCAGCTTTGGGTGACAGGTTGGGTGTGCCGAAAGATGTACATAATCGTAACGAAGTAATTAGAAAGAAAGCACATAAAATAGCATTACAGGGTAATACTTTATGGATGTTGACAGCAGGATTTGCAACTCCATTGTTCTGTGCATTGGGTTGTAACGGTATTGAAAAATTGTTCAATCCTCCGAGTGAAAAGAGCGGATTCCCTCGCAATGTAATATACGCAATGGCATCTTCAATAGAAAAAAGAAGGATAGATAAAGCAGAAGACAAAGTTAAAAATTCTGCAGCAATCGCATCTAAAAAACTTGAGAAGTATGAGCAAAGAAAGCTTAATGCCCTTTTAGGCATGTATAAAAATCGTCCTATTGACGATGAACTTATAGAAGTGATAGCAAAAGAATTATCACATGATTCAGATTTGTTGCAAAGTGAATACGTAAGTAAGCAAATTAAAGATATAGTAAAAAATCAATCACCTTCTTTGACTAAAGATTACGCAACAAGGCTTTATTCTTACATTATGGAAAACATTGAGACATTTGATGATGATGTAGAATTAAATGTCTTGGCGGATAAGAAGGCTCAAATCGAACAGCTTGCAGAAAAGAGTAAAAATCTTTCAGGCTTTACAAATTCTTTGTTGCATTATGTTGATAATTTAGACCCTGATAATGAAGAGCTTTTAGAAGAAGTTAGGACTTTATGTAATGATTTTAAGGCTCAAAACTCAAAAAGAATTTTGACAATAGATGATATTGAGCAGTTAAGAGTTTTGGATAAAAAGTTGTATGAATTTTCAATCAAGAAACAACTTCTAGACCACTATAACTTGTTATATTTTAATAACGCGGAAGGAACAATAGCAGCAAATCGTTGGAATAATGTTTCAAAGGCATTTTTTAACTCTCTGGGATTAAGCAGTGAAGAAATTGCAAAAGCAAAACAGGGTGAAGATGCTGCATATAAGTTGGTAGTTGAAAAACTTGAAAATTTAGCGAAAGATGATGAAGCGTATAAAAATGCATTCAGTAAGGTTTATACTGCAGTTCTCGATTTTGACAAGACTGTACTTCCGGATGCGCCGGATGGCACTTCGCAGGGAATAAAATCAATTTTGGAAAAAAGGTATACAACACTTTTTGATGAATACGCAGAGGTATTTGATAATCTGGGATTCTCAAAAATTAAAGAAAGACTTGTCGGTGGAAACACAAGGCAAGGCTGTTTAAAAGATAATGTACTTGATAGAATATCAAGAAGGATAAATGAACTCAGAAACGGAATGTATAAATTCCTTCAAGTTTTAGACTTCTTTAAACGTGCAGGCGATATAGAGAAGGAAGGTCAAAGCTCTGCTAACGGATATTTAAGCTACAGAGCTTCTAACGGGTTAGATTTGAAAGCAACAAAAGAAACCCTTATGAGTGATATCGCAAAATATAAAGCGTTGCTTGTAAAAGGTACGATTGCGGATTACACAACCAAATCAGGACTAAAGAACCCGCAGGTAGCTTTATATGACAGAATGATGAAGTATATATTCACAACGGATTTTGCGGACAGTACAAAAGAAATTTTAGGAATATCTGATAATGCAGCTGTAGAGCAAGCACAGCTGGGCGAAACAACTTTTGTAAAAACATTTACGAAAAAAATCCAAGATACACTTGCAAACCTCGGAAACTTTAGTTATCCGCATGCAGAAAAAGTAACTACATTAGGAGTTTCCGGAGGCGGCGGAGATATTCTTGTTCGTGATTCTCTTGCCGGTCCGAGAATAGATAGAGTAGTGCGAGAAACTGCATCAGAAGTATTTAACACGTCAAAATGGTTAAAAATGTTCGGTGGCGCAACGGCAGCTCTTATCGGAGTAACGCTTTTGGCTGAAGTATTCTTTGGCAATCTTAAAAAACATGATGTATATTCAAAAAAGGATAAACGCTAGTGACAAGCTTAATTTCACAACTTAATATCGGCAACCCCGTAAAAGCACAGCAGGTAATGTACCCCCAAGGGGCTGTTCCGGGTTCGTCTTCATCTGAGGCTAATATTTCGATGTCAAAGATTACGGAGCTTATGAATTTGCCAACGTCAAATATGCTTGCACAGTATGTTAGACATTCCCAAATGGTAAAAAATGTTGATATGACAAAGCCATTGGAGCGTTTTGAATGGCAAAATGACCTTAGAACGATGATACAGGACAATAAAGCAGTTATTTGGGCGATAGTTCCAAGGACATTTAATGCTAAGGATAAAGACAGGAATGATTTGATAGAAGCAGGGGAACAAAAAGGCACATTCCTTAATGCAATAGAGAGATTAGACGAGCTTGTTGCGTTGGGAGTTAATACAATCCATGTTCTGCCTATTCACCCACCAGGAAAAATTAATGCAATGGGACTGTCAGGTTCTGTGTATGCACCTAAAGATATGTTGAAGCTAGACCCTGAGTTGCGTGATCCAAGATGTCCTTATAGCGTGGAAGACCAGTTCAAAATATTTATTGATGCTTGCCACAAAAAAGATATTCGTGTAATGTTGGATTTGCCAAGTTGCGCGTCTTGTGATTTGTTCCATGCCAGTCCTGAATATATGGCATTTGAACGAAACGGAAATGCAAAAACCCCACAAGGTTGGAATGATATAAGAATGTTTGAGCCATGGGCTGATGAAACAAAACGAACATTAAATCCTCATCTTTTAGATTTACATAAAAAGTTTATTGATATGTGTATTGACTTAAAAGTTGATGGAATTCGTGCAGATGTTGCTCGTGCGAAACCTTCTGAGTTTTGGGATATAATTATTCCTTATTCGCGTTCAAAGGATCCGAACTTTGCGTGGTTGGCTGAAACTTACACATACGAAGATGCATCTCCTCAGCTTAATATGATGTACGATAGACCCAAAGATAGTCTAAAGGCAGGGTTTGATACCTATTATGGACAATATCACATTTTCCATGAGTGGTCTAAAGCTCAGGACCTCATAAACTATGTAAAAGAAAATCTTGAGATGTCCAATGAAAAGGATATGCCCGCTAAAAAGTCGTTGATTGGTTCTTTTGCAACACATGATGATGTTACTCCGATGTTTCATGGCGGGGTGGACTATTGCAATTTAACAACAGGTTTGCAGGCAACATTGCCTATGCTTAACCCTTATTTTGTAGACGGTTTTCAATCCGGTGATAAATATCTTTATAAATACGAAAATTTAAAAACACAAAGTATGAACCCGCATGATACTACCAAATGTGATGTTCACCGTGGAAAGCTGGATATATTTAATCATTCTCGTAAACCAGGCGGAGCTAATCCTGAAGTTGGAGAATTTATGAAGTCTGCAATGAAGTTCCGCAAGGAATACCAAGATATTATTTCAAAGGGTTCTTTTATTCCGCTTGAAACAGATGAAAATGGGGCAGACCAAATTATAGCATTTGCAAGGCATCTGAATGGAAAAACTTTACTAGTAATTGCAAATAGGGATGTGAATAAAAGACAAAAAGGTATGGTAGAAGTTCCGGGATTGAAAAAAGATAGTGAACTCAAAAATCTTGTTGGAAAGTATGGACAAAACAGTTATTTCCAAGTCAAAGAAGATGGAAAGGTAGCTGTTGATTTGGGTAAAGCAAGGTTCCATGTTTTTGAAATAGATACACCCGATATTGAAAAGTCTGGTTTGGAAGTACTTAAGCAGAAGTTATAAATACAAAATGAAAATATATCCTATTAACAAAAATTCAGCAAAAACGCAGCAAAAGCAAAATGTTTCAGATAAATATTTTGGCAAGAAGTGCAGTTATTCTTCACAAAGGGAGATGGACGAAGATTCGTTTATTCGAAGGTATAATCTTGCGAATGAGGTTGGTATTTCCATGGGAATTGTTGCTCTTGGGCTAGGGATTTTATGGATTATGAAACGGATTAAACGCGTGGGTATTTTAAAATAAAAAAAGAGCCTGAAAAGGCTCTTTTTGTTTGATAACGAAATTATTACTGACCAAGGTAAACAAGGCTTTGCATAACTTGGTTAGCAGTGTTGAAAACACGGCTATTTGCTTCGATAGCTCGTTGAGCAATAATCATATCAGAGAATTGTTTTGTTAAGTCAACGTTAGATGCTTCCAAGCCACCGCTTTTTATACTACCAAAAAGGTTGGAGTCAGCAATTCCGTAGAGGGCATATCCATTGTTAGTTCCAAGTCCATAGAGGTTGTTACCTTCTTGAGATAGTCCATCAGGGTTCATAAAGTGAGCAAGTTGAAGCTGGAGATTACCTGTTGTTGCAACATCTTCACTTACGTTGACTTCATCTCCTGTCAAAGTAATACCTGCTTTTGTTGTGTATTTGAACTGGAGTTCGTTTGTGCCTTCTTTTTGTTCAACGGTTAGTTTGTCACCATTGGAATATGTAACCTCAACTGCACCATTTTCGTAGAAATCTACGCTTGATGCTTTGATATCAAGTTGACTATTGACACTTGCAGTCAAATCGGCTTTCCAATCAAGGGTTTTTGAGGAGTAAACACCTCCATCCGATTCTGCCGATGAGAGCTGAGTTTCACTTAGAAAGTTTGAAGAGCCGGCAACAAAAGTTACACCGGTTACGTCTCCTGTCGTTGTAATTTTGAATTGACCGTCAGCTACACTTGCACTTACTTCGTCTTTCACCTCAGCAGGCAGTGCCACATTAATTTTGGCAGCAATGGCATCCATGTTTGCCTCTGTTCCATCAAGTGTAACTTCAATCTTTGCTACTTGAGGGTCACCTGCATCATCATTGTAGGCTATATCCATTCCGAATGTTCCTTTTGTAATTCCTGAGATACCGTTAAGTTCTGATATTGCCTTTGTACCGGCATTTTCATTTGCTGTTACTTCAGAGTGAATGATTTGTGGTATTTTAATTGGAGTTTTAAAACTGGCATTACCAAAAATAGTATCTGTACCCATTACTTTGTATCCGTTAGGCATTACAAGGTAGCCTTGGGTGTCGACGGTAAAGTTACCGGCTTTTGTGTATAACATTTCATCAGCAGGAGAAAGCACTGTAAAGAAACCGTTACCTTGAATCATCATGTTTGTTGAAATGCCGGTTGATTGGAATGTTCCGGTTGTAAATTTTTGTGTAATTGAGGATACTTGAGAACCGTAGCCTACTTCTTTTGGGTTAACCCCTCCGTTTGTTTGGCTTGAAGGTGCTCCTGATGATAGTGTACTGTAGAATACATCAGAAAAATTAACATGTGATTCTTTGAACGCTACAGTGTTCATGTTTGCGATGTTGTTAGAAACAACGTTGATTGCGATTTGTGCGTTGGCCATACCGCTAGCCGATGTGTACATAGCTTGTGACATTTAGTTCCTCCCGTGTTTTATTGTTATTTATTTATATTCTTTTCAGTGCTATATTTTGTTTTTTTTTATGATGTTGGTGTTTCTTCTGTATTTCCTGTGTCAGGTTTTGTTGAAGATGGTTCGGAAATTCCAAGTACAAGACCGAGCGGATATTCTTTACCATTTACAACTATTTGTGCTGCGCCACCTGTGAATGTTACGGCTGTTACTTCCCCGGTAATTGTTTGAGTTGTGTCTTCAGGATTCATTAACGTAACATTTTTTCCCATAAGTGTACAGGCTTGTGTTACTTGTGAACTTGTGTTTAAAGATTCATTCATTTTTTGTAATTCGCTTACTTGTGTGAAAGCAGCTTGTTGTGCCAGAAATTCAGTGTTACCAACAGGTTCTAGTGGATCTTGATATTTTAACTGTTCCATCATAAGCATTAAAAATGCATCCTGATCGAGCTCTTGAGATGCTCCGTTGGCTGCTTCTTCCGCTGCTTTCATCATATTGGTGTAACTTTGCATATTTGTTATTTGATTTTGAATGCTAGTACTCATTTTGTTTACCTCTTTCTCCCATTTTTAAACAGTAAGGTTTATTGACCCGTTGTGTTCTTGAATTTGTTCACCTTGTGTTTGTGATGTGTTTATGTCTTCTTCCTGTGCCAGTGTTTCTGGTACTGGTTTTGTTGTTGTGTCTGTGTTTTTATTTTGACTTTGGTTTGTTTGTCTTTCCTGATTTGATTGACTTGATGCTTCTCTGTTGAATTGCTCTTGTTCAAATCCTAGGTTGCTATTTTGTGCTGATGTACTTTCTTCAACTTTTACGGTTATGTTATTTACGTTTACGCCTTGAGCAGCGATGTTATTTTTCAAACTTTCTATACTTTTGTCGAGAAGTTCCTTGATTTGGGGGGTTTCTGCTGCTATTTTTGCAGCGACTCCGTCTTTAGTTTGCATTATTTCAACTGTAACTTTTCCCAAATTTTCCGGTTGTAGTATTATGTTTACTTTGCTTGTACCATTGTCTTGCGGAAGAGTTATTTTGTTTGTTATTTGATTTAGAATTTCAGCATTTGATATCGTTTTTGGCTGTGATGTTGTTGCGGCTGCTGTTATATTTTGTATACCGGACGCTCCTGTGGTTAGGGGTTCGCCTGTGCTTTTTGGAGTTGATGGTATGTCGACAAAATCTGTGCTTGTTGAAGTTGTTTCTGTCGTGTTTGTACTTTCGTATGAAGAATAATCTTCTATTGACATTTTGATAATATCTTCTTGTGCATTACTGTTTGGGTTTTTAGATTGTTGTCCGTTGTTAAGATTTTGGTTTTGTTTATTGGTTGAATCTGTTTCTTTTATTGTTACATCCATACTATCTATGATGTCTTGAGAAACCTTTGTTTCCTTCGATGTTTCTGCAGGCTTTATTTCGTCTGCTGTCGCTTCTGCTATTTCTTCTGCTTTTACAAGTATTTCTTTTTCTATATTTTCAATTTCCAGATTATCAAGACTTTGTACATCGCTATTTACAATTTCAGCTTCTTGTGAGTTTAAGGCTGTGGCGGTTGTTTGTGATGGCTCTGTTATGGTTGTTGAATTTATGTCAGTCTTTTCGTTGCTAGCAGTAGTATTATTGAGATTTGCTTCGTTAGTAATTTTGTTGTCGGTTGAATTTAGTTGGATTGTGCTGCCAGCATCAACTTTTATTTGATTTTCACCGATAGCTTCTGTTTGGGCTAATGTTTGAGTATTTATAGTGTTTTGTACTTCTGTTTTTTGTATCGCGCCGTTTAAAACATTCGGCTCAACAGATAGAATGTTCGCTTCAGTTTCCTGATTTTCATCACTTTCGTCTTCTGCCTTTTCATCGGGGGTTAGCTCAGCTGTTGTTTGGGTTTCTTTATCTGGCGTGTCGGTTTTACTTGTTTTGGCTTCATTATTTTCTTCAGGTTTTGTATTTGTTTTTTTGTCAAATGTTTGTGTTTTTTCTTCCTGATTTTTATCTTTACTTAGTTCAGAGTTTTCTTCAGGCTTTTTTATTGCCTCTGTTTCTTTTTTGTTTTCTGCATATGTTTCTGCTTCGTTTCTTTCTATTTTAGAGCTTTGCTTCTCAAGTTCATTATTGGAATCGAGAGAAGATATTTGGTTTTTATCATTGTTAGAAGCATCTTTGCTATCATTTTTCGCAAAATCATAGTTTTCTTCTTTGGACATGTATTTTGACTTGGCGTCATCAAATACCTTTGTGAATTGTTCATTAACTTCAAAGTTTTGTGATGTGGTTGCGTTTTGTTGTGATTGTGAACTAATGACGTTCAAAATATTGGGTATTAAATTTTGAAATAATTCTGTACTCATATCTTTCCTTAATATGCTTGTGCAAATCGGCTTATCGCTATTTCATCCAACTCTTTTCTTTCGTATTCGAGAAACTCTTTGTAGAATTTTTCTTGTTCTTTTGCTTTTAAGTTTTCGAGGACTTTCTTTTCTTTTACCGCCTCATTGACTTCTTCTTGCTTGGCTTTGAGAAAGGTCTGGATGTTTTTTATTCGCTCTTTTTGCTCAGCAATCCTTATTCCCAGATTGCTCCAGTAATCTCTCGCATTTTGTATTTCAAACAGACTTTGCGGTGAATCTATTGAGTTGGAGCTTATAATTTGGCTTTGTAAGGTGTTTTGCTCTATAATTAGCTGTTTTTCGATCTCAACTTCAGTATTTAAACGCTCCAAAATTTGGGCAAGCTCAAGGAGCTTTTGCTCAAGATTTTTTTCCTTGATTTCAAGAACAGTTTGCAGTCTGAACTTGTATTTCTTCAATTTTCCTCACCTTAAAAAGTCTAGTTTAGATATTTGACATCTTACACCATGAGTTTTTTCTTCGGCTCATACAAATTGAGGATATTTTGTGTTTGTAGTATAATTTCTGTATGTTTTTAGATAAGGCAAGAATAAAAATACTCTCAGGCAAAGGCGGAAACGGAATGGTTGCCTGGAGACGGGAAAAATACGTAGACAAAGGCGGTCCAGCCGGTGGTGATGGCGGCAAGGGCGGCGATGTTTATCTTGTTGCATCTTCGGATATTTCAACGTTGCTTGATTTTCAGTATCAGTCGATTTTTAAAGCTGAAAATGGTGAAAACGGACGGGGAAAATCACAACACGGACATTGTGGCAAGGATATATATATAAACGTGCCGTTGGGAACTATTGTCAAAGATGCCTCCTCGGGGAAAATTATTGCGGATTTAACTGAAGAAGGGCAAACGGCACTGGTAGCAAAAGGCGGTCGCGGTGGTCGTGGTAATGCGAGGTTTGCTACTGCTCAAAAACGTGCACCTCAGTTTTGCGAACCGGGTGAAGCAGGAATAGAAAGAACTTTGGATTTGGAATTAAAACTTATTGCAGATGTGGGGCTCTTGGGAATGCCTAATGCAGGCAAATCCACTCTTATTAGTGTTATAAGTTCCGCAAAACCTAAAATTGCGGATTATCCCTTTACTACTCTTGTTCCCAACCTTGGCGTTGTGAAGAAAAAGGACGGGGATAGTTATGTTGTTGCAGATATTCCCGGGTTAATTGAAGGCGCGTCTATGGGAACGGGGTTGGGGCATGAGTTTTTGCGACATGTCGAAAGATGTCGCTTTTTGCTGCACGTAGTGGATTTAACCCTTGATAACCCTATTGATAATTATAAAAAAATTAATCAGGAATTGAAAAAACACGATACAAGGCTTTCTGAGGTTTATCAGGTAGTTGTGCTTAATAAAATTGATGCTGTTTCTGCTGATGCTGTTCAAAACTATGTTAATGAATTTAAAACTGTTTCGAATGATGTCTTTTTGATTTCAGCAGTTACAAGAGAAGGAATAGACGACCTTTTGGCATTTATGTCAGTTAAGGTGGATGAAATTCCAAAGCCTGAGATTGTTGTTGATGTGCATGAGGATGATGCCGCGTTTGACAATGATGATAGTGCGTTTAGTATTTATAAGGTTGACAAGAATAGCTTTGTAATTGAGGGCGGGAAGCTTTTTCGTCTTGCTAATGTTACGGATAGCCGCAATACAGAGCAGATTAATCGGTTTCAAAATATTTTAAAATCAATGGGAGTTTTTGAGGCTCTGGTTCAAGCCGGTGCAAAAGACGGTGATAGCGTCAAAATCGGTCATATAGAATTTGATTATTACGAATAATCGAAAAAATTATTCCAAATCCACAAGCTCTTTTAATGATAAATCAAAGGCAACTGCAATTCTTACCAGTGTTGAGAAGCTAATTTTTTGTTTCCCTGTTTCAAATTTATTTACAAACTCTCTCGACCGATTGATTTTTTCGGCGAGGTATTCCTGTGTCCAGCCTTTTTTCTCTCTAAGTGATTTAATGCGCTGGCGGATTATGTTTAGATAATTTTCTTCAACTTCCAACATCATTATAAAAGTATAGTTCTAAAAATCAAAAATGACTGTGAATAATACTTCTCTAATATACAAAAGTTTACAATAATCAATTATATTTTTTGAAAAATCATAACATATTCATGTTTAAAAATATAGAAACCGCCGTACAATGCTCGATAGCGCCACAGGTTGGCTTGTTTGCCTTTTGCTTTTTCGTTTCCTTCTATGTTTTTAACAATTATCGATTTAAGCAAGAATCCCATTCTTTGCATGCGCTCCATGCAGCCAAATCCCAAAGGAACAAGTTCTCCGTTAGCATACTTGTCGCCTATAATAAGGGCTGCAAATCTTCCTTTTTCAAGTGCGTCATAGCCGTTTCTGGCTACATTTTCGAATAATTCATAAAATTCTTCTGTATTCTCGCAATTCGATAAATCTTCTTTTCTATCGGAAAATTTAATTATATCATCATATGGCGGGTGTAAAACCAAAAATTGAGCCTGTTTTCTGCCCATAATATCAAGTCTTGCCTGGATTTTATCTTTTATCTCGGCTGAAGCACTGTCTCCGCAGATAATGTTTACGTCAGTTACAAGTTGTTTTTTTGTAAATTTAGCGCTAACGTAGTCCACAAGTTCATCTTTAAGTTCAACGCCGATGCATCTGCGGTTCATATTTACGGCTTCAATTCCTGATGTTCCTGAACCAAAAAACAAGTCCAAAACTATATCGTTCTTTTTGGTAAATCTTTCATACAGTTGTTGCGCCAACTGAGGAATATAGTTTCCGTGATAGTCATAACTATGTCCATTTGATTTTTCACGTGACTTAAATTCCCATAGCGTATCCGTCAGAACATGGGGATAATCTTTCCATTTCTTTAAATTAATATCGTTGTAGGGCTTTGTTAGTACTTGCTCCTGTTCAACAATTCTTAAGTCAGCCTGTTGCTTTTGTTCTTTTATTTTCTTCTTTGCTAGAGCCACGATTCCCCCAGTCTTTAAGTCTACGCGAAAAAGTATAGCGAACTTTAATTCTATTTTGACCGTAGATATGGAGGATTTTCGTGTTATAATTCTCATATGAATGAACTAATAAAAAATGCTCAAAGAATTGTTTTTAAGTTTGGTACAAACGTACTTCGTAACGATGCGGGTGAGATTTCGCTCTCTCGAGTTTATTCTTTTATTGAGGATATTTCAAAGCTCCAAAAACTTGGTAAAGAAGTCATCATAGTTACATCAGGTGCTGTGGGATTGGGAGCTAAAAAACTTGGTGTGGACAGTTCTGAGAGTATGGCTCTTAAACAGGCTTGTGCAGCGTGTGGTCAGAGTTTGCTTATGTCTATTTATGCGCATGGTTTTGAGGCTTATGATATTACCGTTGCCCAAATATTGCTTACAGAAGAAGATTTTTCTAATCGCAGAAAGTACTTAAGTCTTAATAATACTCTTAACACCTTACTGGGGCTTAGGGTTGTTCCTGTTATTAATCAAAACGATACGGTTTCGACTGAAGAGTTGGAACTTTATCATGAAGAATTGCAGATATGTTTTTCTGACAACGACAAAATGGCAGCGTTGGTGGCAAGTAAGTTAGATGCCGATTTGTTAGTTATATTATCAGACGTTAATGGGCTGTATGACGATAATCCAAAGGAAAATCCGAAGGCTCATATTATTCCTGTTGTAGAGAAAGTAGACGAAACTTTGGAAAAATATGCACAAGAAGCATCTGCAGGAGGAAGAGGCGGGATGAAAACGAAGCTTGAGGCGGCAAGAGTTGTCACACGCTCAGGTGGTAGTGCAATTATCGCCAATGGCAAAATTCCTCAAATTATTTCTAAAATTTTTGACGGAATTGAGACAGGCACCGTGTTCTTACCGACAGAAAGTTTACCCGGAAAAAAACGTTGGATTGCCTATGCTACTAATGTTTTGGGACAAGTTGTTGTCAATGATGGTGCTAAGAAAGCTATCTTGGAAAAGGAATCAAGTCTTTTGCCAATTGGAGTTGTTGAGCTTAGGAATGATTTTAAGCGAGGAGACGTTGTAAGTATAGTCGATTTAAACGGGGTTGAATTTGCTCGCGGAGTGGTAAATTACAACTGTAGTGATGCGCAAAAAATTGCAGGGGTTCACTCTGATAAAATTCTTGAAACGCTCGGGTATAAGAATTACGACGCGCTTATAACTCGGGATAATATTGTATTTTTATAGTTAAGGACAGATATGAGTAATATTAAAGAAATTGCAAAACTTGCAAAAAAAGCTTCGTATCAGCTTTCATCGCTTCCAACAGAGCTTAAAAACAAGGCTCTGGATGCTATTGCGGACAAACTTGAGGTCAATTCCGATAAAATTTTTGAGGCAAATGCTAAAGATTTGTCTGAAGCAAAAAAGTTTCTGGCATCAGGTGAGATATCTCAAGCTGTATATGCAAGGCTAAAGCTTGATGAAAATAAGCTTAGGGATATGATTTGCGGTATTAGAGATGTTAAAAAACTTCCTGATCCGGTAAATAAAAAATTATGGGCTATGAAATTGGATGAAGGTTTGGATTTGTACAAAGTTAGTTGTCCAATAGGGGTTATAGGAGTAATTTTTGAAGCAAGACCGGATGTCATTGCTCAAATTTCTGCGTTAGCTGTTAAGTCTGCAAACGCAGTTATCTTAAAAGGCGGAAAAGAGGCCGTAAATACTAATACTATAATTTTTGAGCTGATTGTTTCGGCTTTAAACAGCATTAAAGAATTTCCTAAAAATTCCATTAATCAAGTATTTTCTCGTGAAGATGTAGCTCAGATGCTGGAGCTGAGTGATTATATTGACTTGATTATTCCTCGAGGCGGAAATGCTTTGGTTCGGTATATCAAAGAAAATACTAAAATTGCAGTTCTTGGGCATGCGGATGGAATTTGTCATATATATGTTGATAGAATGGCGGATTGGGAAAAAGCAACACCTGTTATAGTTGATGCGAAAACTCAATATCCAAGTGCTTGTAACGCTGTAGAAACGGTTCTTATTCATAAGGATATTGCTAAAGAATATTTGCCTGTTTTGATATCGGCTTTGAGAAAGTCAAATGTTAAAGTTAGAGGGTGTGAGAGAGCTTGTGCAATTTGTGCGGACATTGTTCCCGCGAATGGTAATTGGGCGTGTGAGCATTCTGACTTAGTCTTGGCGATAAAGATTGTAAACGATTTGATTGAGGCTGTTGGACACATCAATACTTATGGTTCAGGGCATACGGATTGTATAATTACTGAAGATAAAGCAGCTTGTGATGTATTTATGGACTTGGTTGATAGCGCAGGGGTTTATAACAATGTATCAACAAGGTTTGCAGATGGATTTAGGTATGGATTTGGGGCAGAAGTCGGGATTTCGACAAACAAAACGCATGCCAGAGGTCCTGTCGGTCTTGAGGGGCTCACTATTTATAAGTACAAACTCTACGGTAACGGTCAAGTAGTTGACGATTATGTAAGTGGCGAAAAATCATTCATACACCAACCGATAGAAATATAAAAAGGAGCATAATAAAAGGGCTTTAGGCTGAGGTTTTTCGATTGTGGAGTATTGAAGATACCAATGCAGCTAAAATGAATACCAGACCCAGAAGTCCTGTTATTACTTCCGGTACTTCGTGGAATGTTGTGAAAAACATAATGGAAGCGAGTGCACCGATTGCCCAATGAGCACCATGTTCGAGGTATAAAAACTGTTTTAGGGTGTTTTTTTCAACCAACATAATAGTTAATGACCTTACGAATATGGCGCCGATTGCAAGACCTATTGTGATTATAACTACATCCTTGCTCAATGCGAAAGCACCAAGAACTCCGTCAAGAGAGAATGATGCGTCTATAAGTTCTAAATATAAAAATGCGACAAGTCCACCAGTTCTGGCGGCATCTCCAACAAGCTTTGCAGTTCTTTGTCGTTCTTTCTTTTCCAAAAATTTGCTAATTCCATCAATAAGAAGATAAAGGATTATTCCAAACATTCCGGAAATAACGACACTTAGTCGGTTTTCTTCCGCAACATGCATTTGTGTAAAGTAGATTACCAAAAGGGTTATAATTGTTTCAATTCCCTCTATATGTGCTGCGTGGGCGAGTTTTTCCTCAATCCATTTTATCCAATGAACTTCTTTTTCGTGGTTAAGAAAGTAATGTAAAAACAGCATCATTAAAAATGAACCGCCAAATGCCACTATTGGAGCATGTGTGAGATGAAGATAGTGTGCATATTCATTGGCATCATTTATTGCCATTTTGGTAACGTCAATCATTGAAAGCTTTGCAAAAATTGAAACGATTAAAACCGGGAATAAAAACCTCATTCCAAATACAGCAATGGCAATACCCCATGTTAAAAAGCGGTGGCGCCATTTGTCAGACATATGTTCGAGTTTCATTGCGTTTACAACGGCATTGTCAAATGACAAGCTTACTTCGAGTGCGCTGAGAACGAAAACAATAAACAGACTAGCAAATCCCGAGCCAGGAGTAATATGTTCTGCCCAAAAATATGCGCAAAAAAGACCTATAACTGTTAAAACAATAGACTCACCAAAATATTTCCACATAGTTTACCCTTTATTCCAATCACTAAGACTTCAACCAAATTCACTTATGAATGAAAGTAGTCGGAAATAAGTTTTTTGTTTTTGGGGCGTACGAGTTTGAAGAGTTTTTCAAATAGGCCTGTCTTTTTTCTTCCGAGATTATCAAGCTCATTTTTGACTATAGCTTTTTCAATAAGCATTTTGTTATACATACTGTTAATCCTGTCTGAGGACTCGACGTGGGGTTTTAGATTTTCTATTTTTATTTTCAGCAACGCCATCGTCTGCTTCAAACGTTTTTGCTTTTCTCTGTTACTCATAATAGTGCCTTAAAAAACAAATTTAACAAATTACTCAGTTATCATAATATATAAGCCAAAAAAAATCACTACTCTAAAAGATTTAAAAAAAATTGCATTATCAAAAAAGCAGTGATAAAATTTTGATGTGGATAAGAATATGAAAATATTGATAATAAGACTTTCAGCAATAGGGGATACAATACATACGCTTCCATTAGCCTGTGCGTTGCGTGAAAAATATCCTGATGCTCAAATAGACTGGTTGGTGGAAGACAAAGCGGCAGAGTTTGTTCAAAACAATCCGCTTATTGATAATGTTCATATTTTGCCCCGTCGAGATTGGAAAAGACGCGGATTTTCTTTCAAAAATTTTGATGAATTTAATAAACTTGTTGCAGACTTAAGAAAACAAAAATATGATATAGCGATTGATACGCAGCAGCTTTTTAAGAGTGCAGTTTTTTTGAGCTTAAGTCAAGCGCCCAGAAGAATAGCTTTAAGCGGAGGCAGAGAATTTTCTCGGATATTTGCAAACGAAATTGTTACTTCAACGCATAAACTCTTTGACAGTAACTACCATGTTGTTAATAGAACCCTTGAACTGGCAAAGTATTTGGGATGTGAAACCGATGAAATAAAATTTGTCCTCCCCCAACTCGATAAAATAAGCAAAAAACGTGTAGATGGGTTATTGTTGCCATTGAAAAAAGACCGACCGACGCTGGTTATTGCGCCTGCAACAACTTGGGATACAAAGCATTGGCAAAATAAGTCTTGGGCTGAAATTATAAGGGCGTTCGAAGATAAGGCAAATATAGTGATAACGGCAACCAAAGCGGATAAAGATTTGGTTGATGATATTTTGCTTTTTGGTAAATTTAAAAATATTTTGAATTTGACAGGGAAAACATCACTCGGTGAATTGGCTGAGGTTTTTAGGCGAGCTGATGTGGTTATTGCTCCCGATTCCGGGTCTGCTCAAATTGCTTGGGCTTGCAGTAAACCTTATGTCATTTCGATTTTTACTTCTACCGCCAAAAATCGTACGGCACCTTTTGGAGAAAAAGCTATTTGCTTCTCGCCTGAAATTCCTTGTTATCCTTGCCATAGAAAAAAATGTTTTTCAAAAGATTTTGAATTATGTAAAAAATCTATTAATTATTACGATATTATAAAATTTTTGGAAAGCCTCTTTAAATAAAAGGATTTTGGGTTTATAATGTTATTTTGTAATTGGGCATTAAGTACGAATGAAGATTTTTGATAAATTTAAAAGTTACGTTAAGCAGTTGAATGATTTTGAAGATAATATAAGCGAAAATCGTCGTGAACTTCAAGCAATATATGAACGTAACCAGATACTAGAAAAAGAAATTATAGAAAGAACGCAGCAGTTAAATCAGGCGAATAAAGCCCTGCTTACTTTGCAAAATATATGGGATATGATGAATTCATCTACCCCGTTGTCAAATGCGTTGGATAAGATAGTTGAAAGTTTGCATGGTGAGTTTGGATATCTTTTTGGAGCGATAGTGGAGAAAGTTGATAATACGGAGCAAGATCCTTATTTTTTGACTACATCGTATACAAAGTGTCCGTTTTTTAATGCAATGAAAGTATACTTTAAGAGGGAAGTGGAAGCGGTTAAGCTTCGATGTGAAAACGATGGGATACTTATGCGAGCATTGGAAAATCGTTCTGTGCTCTCAACAAATGATATATCCGGCTTTGTAAAATCAATTTTGCCTGAGATAACGAATGAAACTCGACTTAATGAAATTATTGAAGAAAGCGGGAGTAAGCTATTAATTGTGCTCCCGTTGAAGCCAGAATCTCGACCTTTTGGTTGTATGCTCGTGTTTTCTCCCCGTACAGAAGTTTTGGAAGATGAAGTAAGATTCTTGGAACTCTTTGCTCAACAGATGGAACTTGCAGTTACGATTGCGGATTTGTTTGAAAAAGTTAAAAAACAAGCTATAACTGACCCGTTAACAGAGTTATATAATCGCAGATATTTTGAAGATTCTATGCAAAGAGAAGCAGAGCGTTCTGAACGTTTAAATCAGCCTTTTACCCTTATTTCGCTGGACTTGGACCATTTAAAACAGATAAATGATACATATGGACATAATTATGGCGATATGGCAATAAAAACAATAGGCAAAGTTTTAAAGAGAAATGCCCGCTCGATTGATATTCCTGCTCGTATTGGTGGAGAAGAGTTTAATGTTATGCTTCCGGGGATTGATTCTGCAGGAGGACTTATTGCGGCAGAACGTATCAGGGCTGCTATTGAGTCGGAAAAACTTGAAAAAATCGGTAAAATTACTGCAAGTATAGGTGTTTCAACATATCTTGAACATACAAAAAGTCTTGATGAGTTACTTGAGATGGCTGATCAGGCTATGTATAGAGCAAAAGTCGCTGGGAGAAACAGGGTTATTCTTGCAAAAGAACACGAAAGAGGCAACTGGCAGCAAATCGCCATTGATGCTTTTATGGATATTTTATCAAAACAGCGTATTCCTGTTTCTAAGTCTTTGTCAGAACAAATTCGCAGTAAGCTGGAGAGAGTTTCTACTTCTGGAGCAACTGTAAAGGAAATGCTTTATTCAGTTTCAGATGCAATAGCCAGAACATATGACCCTGTTCATGAGGAGGGGATAACTAAACAAAAGGTTCATCTTGCGGTAAAGCTGGCGAAGCAGCTTAATATGAAAAAAGAAGAGCAGGATAATCTTAAGCTTGCTATGTTGCTGTATGATATAGGAAATACGATGGTGCCTGATGAAATATTTAAAAATCCTAATCCACTCAATGAAAAGGAACAAAACTTTATTCAAAAACACCCTGTTATTGCAGCAAAAGAAATTCTTCAGCCTATATCTTCAATTGCGGAGGTTATACCAATTATAGAAAATCATCACGAAAACTGGGATGGTTCAGGTTATCCAAATAAGATGACAGGGGAACAAATCCCCTTGAGTTCTCAGGTTGTTTTGCTTGTTGATGCATATACAGCCTTGATAAAACCTCGCAGTTATCGGCCTGCTATGACTAAAGCAGAAGCTTTGGCTGTTATTAAAGGAGAAGCAGGTAAAAAATGGAATGAGCAGCTCGTTTCTCAATTTATAGAGATGATGAAAGATGAAAAGTGAGCAAAATAAACGCAGGCGCGAGCAGATTATAACCGCTTTATATAATTGGGTTTGCACATTTAATGGTACGCCGGTTGTTCGTGATACTACAAACCTTTCGAATACAAAGTTTGATTTTTATATAGACAGTAGCGCAGTCAGCCCTTTGTCTTTTACGGTATTTGAGATGTCAGACAGTGGTGAACTTATTATAGATGAACCGCAAAGAGTTGTTGAAAGTACAGCGGCTTTCTTTATATTTGTTAATCCTAAGACAGGTTGGATTTCGGCAGTAAAAAATAATACTGAAAATCAAAAAAGACTTATCAGACAGGAAAACATTCAAAATTTAAAGGTAAGAATTATTCCTTAAAATCAATTCCCGCATCTTCTTCTCTTGCAGCCATTTCAAGAAGAATATATGTCATATAAGCACCAAGAGCAACGGCCTTAGGGTCAAGGTCGGTATTGTTTGCTGCTTCTATTATTGCGGAGTTGATTTCAGGATTTTCGTCTTTTATATAGTGAATCATCCTTTTTCTCCAGGCGTGAACGTCCTGAAAAATTTCCGCAAAAGCTAAAGATGCATGATCTTCCGTAATGATTGGTAACATTTGATATCTCCATATCTCAGACATTGTATATTTTAGATTATATAACAATTTATTTAATCATGCATATAAACTAATTTTTATGATTTTTATGTGTTTTTTTTTGATATAAAATGAAGGAATGAAAATAACAATCAGAGAAATATATCTTGTATTTTTAAAGGTAGGGATTATTTTACTTGGCGGCGGGTACGTAATACTGCCTTTATTAAGCAAAGAATTGGTTGAAAAACGTAATTGGATTACAAAAGAAGATTTGGTGGAATTTTATTCCATAAGTCAGTGTTTGCCTGGAATTATTGCAGCAAATACGGCAGTTTTTACGGGCTATAAACTCAAAGGAAAATACGGTGCAGCTGCTGCGGTTGCGGGTATGTGTACATCTCCGTTTTTGGCAATTGTTTGCCTTGCGACTGTATTAGGGCAGTTAACAAAAGTTCCTCTGGTTGTTGATATATTTTGGGGAGTAGGAATTGGGATATTAATTTTATTATTGCTTACTGTTCAAGAAATTTGGGAAACAAGTATTGTGGACAAATTTACACTGTTCTTGTTTTTAATTGTTTTTGCGCTGACCGTCTTTTGCACATTTTCACCTGTCTATAGTATTATAGGAGCTGCATTTGCAGGGATTATTTATAAACTTATTAAAAGGAGGGTGGAATAGTGGTTTGCCTTCTTTTATTTTATGAGTTTTTTAAGGTTGGTCTGTTTTCGGTAGGCGGCGGGTATGCAACGTTACCGTTTTTGTATCATATTTCTGAGATTTATCATTGGTATAGTGCAAGAGAGTTGGTTGATATGCTTGCAGTTTCCAGTATTACGCCCGGACCTGTCGGGATAAATGTTGCTACATTCGCCGGATTTAAGTCGGCAGGGCTTTTGGGGGCATTTGTTTCTACTTTTGCAATAATTTTGCCATCTTTTTTGTTAGTTATATTAATTTATAAACTTCTTAACAAATTTAGTGAGAATTTTTATGTTCAGGCTGTACTTTATTCAATAAAACCTGCGGGTTGTGCTTTGATTGCGGCTGTAGGTGTGCGATTGTTTCATGATTATATTCTTAGAGATATTTCTGTTTTTGATATACACAGACTTACTGCTTTTATTGATTTTAAGGCTTTATTTTTGTTGGTTGGACTTCTTGTTTTGAGTATTAAGGTAAAGAAAAATCCGCTTTTGTATTTGGGGATTTCAGCCTTATTTGGAATTCTATTGCATTTAAAATCCTTGTTTTAAACAAAAAAAAACCGACTGGAAGGTCGGTTAAGTTTACCACATATTAGAGAGAGGAATTAGAGAGAAATTAAATAAATCTTTTTTATCCTCTATTATGCATGTACCCATTTTTTCAAATTTATAACATAATTTGTGTCAAAGATTTACATAACTTAACAATAAAAATAATAAAACCAATTTTTCTTTTAATTTTACAGGTAAATTGGTATTAGTAATTTCTGTAGTAAAATTCCTGAACACGTACTGGTGCGGGAGTTTGCATGTTTTTATATTTATCCATGTCCGTGCGAACATTTATAAGAAGATACGGATATTTTTTTTGTAGGCAAATATCGCCTTGTTTAATAAATTTAACAGGCCCGGCTTGTCTTACTGTAAACATTCCTTTAATTGGAGAGCGTTGCAGTGATTTTGGAGAAAATACATAATCAGAATAATCAAAGTCTGTATCATTTACGATTAAATATGCTTTAACCGAGAATGGGTCACGTTTTATCTTATCCGGTTCTTTTTGTAACGCAGATGTGCTGAAAACTTTGACGTCATCAAACATTGACTGAACGTCATTTGGTGTCATCTCTTTTGGGGTGAATTTACCGTCTTTATACTCAGCTGTATAAAATTTTAGATTTGTATTATTAACTGCAGCAAATTGATTTTTGCTTATAAAATCATAGTCGGATTTAATCGAAAAAGCATACTTTCCTGCTGCATAGTATTTTTCGCCTCGTTTAGAAATTTTGATAGCATCAGGCGAGTTCGAAGTCCTGGACCAGGAGCTGTCTGAGGGAGAATAGTAAAAGGAACCTCCATCATGGAGTGTTTCCATTGTGTCTTGAGCAATCGCGGTTTGTCCCAAGATAATCGTTAACATTATCAGTAAAAATGAAACAAGTACTTTCTTCACAGTTTCCCCTTGTTTTATCTGTTATTATTAAAAAAACATGATAAACACTTTTCATGATAACACAGCAGAGGGATTATTACAATTTTTTACAAATTATTATTTTAAGGCACGAAGCGAGTTAAGTATGGCCACAAGACATACTCCGGTATCAGCAAAAACAGCCCCCCACATGGTTATCAAGCCAAATCCTCCTAGGATAAGAAATAAAAATTTTATGCTTATTGCCAAGGCTATGTTTTGATTTGAGATAGAGATGGTTTTGTCAGCGATTTTAATTGCGAGTGGAATTTTAGAAATTTTATCATCCATAATTACTATATCTGCCGCCTCGATTGCAGCATCTGACCCTATTGCTCCCATTGCTATGCCTATGTCTGCTCGACTTAATACTGGGGCGTCGTTTATTCCATCACCGACAAAAATAGTTTTGCTTTTATTTTGGCGCATAATTTCTTCTATTTTTTCTACTTTTTGGTGTGGTAAAAGATTTGCGTAATACTTATTTATGTTTAGAGTTTCTGCGGTCATTTTTACTGTCGGCAGGTTATCTCCGCTTAGCATTATTAATTTTATTTTGTGCTTTTTCAAAGAATTGATTGCAGCTTTTGTATTATTTTTAATCTTATCTGAAATAATTATTTCACCTATAAAGTTTTTATTCAGTGCAACTAAAATGCTTGTTTTGCCTAATGTATTAGAGTGTGAATAGTTTACGTTGTTATCTTGCATTAGTTGTTCGGTTCCGACCAGAATCTCTCCGGTATTTGTCAAGGTAATAATACCTTTTCCTGTTATTTCATTAGTGCTTTGTATAAGGCTTAGTTCAGGCTCTTTGCTTGCAGCTTTTTTTATAGAAATAGCAATCGGGTGATTAGAATGGGCTTCAGCTAAAGCGGCAGTGTTAATAACATCTTGTTTGTTATAACCATTTTGGGGAATAATTTCTGTAACTTCAAAGGATCCATGTGTTATTGTTCCGGTTTTATCAAACACTATTGTCCCCACTTTACTGAGAGTTTCAATGTATTTGCTACCTTTGATTAATATCCCTTTTTTTGCAGCTTTGCCTATTCCGGCAAAAAAACTTAGCGGAACAGATATGACCAATGCACAAGGACATGAAATGACCAGAAAGGTTAGTGCTCTTTGTATCCATATTGAAAAATCATTATTTGTTAATATTGGGGGAATTATAGCTATAATAGCGGCAAATAAACATACTATCGGGGTGTATATTTTTGCAAACTTTGTTATGTACTTTTCAGATTTTGATTTCTTGTTTTTTGCGTTTTCAACAAGTTCTAATATTTTGCATACGGTTGAGGCGTTAAACTCTTTTTCTGCTTTGACTTTAATTAATCCGTTAAAATTTATGCTGCCGCTTAGGACATTATCACCGATTTTAACCGGAGTTGGGATACTTTCGCCTGTTAATGCGCTGGTGTCGATATTTGAGCTTCCTTCTATTATCGTCCCATCCAGTGGTATTTTTTCGCCGGCTTGAACTACAAATATTTCCCCGATTTTTACTTTTTCAGGTGAAATTTTTTCCAGTTTACCGTTCTTTTCAATATTTGCGTAATCTGGTTTTATGTCCATTAAATCTGTAATGGATTTTCGTGACTTTTCGACAGCTCTTTCTTGAAGGTGCTCTCCGAGTTGATAAAGAATCATAACCATTACTGCTTCAGGGTACTCTTGTATTCCAAAAGCCCCAATGGTTGCGATGGACATTAAAAAGTTTTCATCAAATATTTCCCCTTTTAAAATATTTTTTATTGCCGTAAAAACAACGTCATACCCTGCTATAAGGTAAGCTAAAAGGAAGATAATGAATTTTGCAAAGTTTTCAACATTGGAAAATATTCCCAGTAAGAAAAATATAACTGCAATTATAATTTTAAACAATGTGTAATTTTGGTTTATTGTTTTTCTGTGATTGTGGATGTTGTCTTTATCTTCGCACATTAGATTGATCCTTAATTGAGTGGTTGTTCAACTATAATAATATTATAATTGAGCAATTGTTCAACTGTCAATACAAAAAAGTAAAATCTTTACAATAGTTTGACAATTGAACAATTATTGAACTATAATAGCCATGTGTTATTTTGGGCAAAAAGCCGGGGTAAATATGGAGAATAAAAAATCTGATTGTGAAGCAATAAATCTTGATTTGGTAGAGAGAATTCGACCAAACATGCCTGAGATGAATACACTTTATGAACTATCTGATTTTTTTAAAGTTATGGGAGATGGCACAAGGATACAGCTTTTGTGGGCATTAGAAGAAAGTGAGATGTGCGTTGGAGATCTTGCTGTATTATTGAATATGACAAAGTCTGCAGTTTCTCATCAATTGAAGGTTTTAAGAACTGCAAAGCTCGTCAAAGCGCAGAAAAAAGGAAAAAATGTAATCTATGCGCTAGATGACTACCATGTCAAAAACATTCTGGAAAAGGCGCTGGAGCATGTTCGAGAATAGGTTTAAATTTTCTTTTTAAGGTCGGACTTAATATCTGTAAGCGGACCGTTATACGGATTTCTTATATTTTGGTAGTATTTTTGTGCATA
This sequence comes from Candidatus Gastranaerophilales bacterium, assembly GCA_944325625.1. Lineage (GTDB taxonomy): Bacteria > Cyanobacteriota > Vampirovibrionia > Gastranaerophilales > Gastranaerophilaceae > RGIG2134. The sequence goes on from CALVAP010000001.1 coordinate 238,944, forward strand.
AACAATCGGGAACCGAGGCAGCCAACCGAGTTTCATAAAAATATTAACAGTTTCAGCTCCTTGAGAAAGCATAAGTTCATCGATTGTTTGTTCATATGCCGTCGAGAGTGATGAAAAGATTTTCAGAGTATAGTCAGTTGCTGTAACAACTGAATAGCCTGACGCAGCGCCGGTAGCAGCTACCAAATGTGTGATTTTAATTCCGTCTTTTACTCTTACTTGCTCTTGGTTTTGAGGAAGTTCTATCTCATTTTCTGCAATTCTTTCCACCTCAAACCATTCTCCATCTGATTTTATTCGCATTGTCTTTGGTGTTGGCATGTAGATATCTTCAAAAATATTATCTAAAAGTATTTGTCCGTCTTCGCTAATTACTCCGTAGTGATAGTTTTTGCATGTCAAAAACATCTTTCCAAAAAGCGGATCAATGGATGAGTATTCAGGTTCAATTATTGTTTTTCCCGTTTCATCATAAAGTCCATAATCATTACTGTTGCCAAGTTTTACGTATTTGCCGAAAATTCTGTCAGCATGCCGATATTTAGGTTTAATTAGGTAGTTTCCGTTGGAGTCCATAAGTCCAAACTTTGAACCCTTTTGAAAAAGCCAGGAAGATTCACCTATTCGTATTAATTTTTTGTAATCAGCTTTAACTGTTACTTGTCCTTGGTTGTCTTTCAACCCGAATTTTCCGTCTTCGCTAAAAGCTTGAAATTTAGTATTATCAAGTGCATTAGAAACTGAGGCTTGTGCAAAGCCCGTTTGTTGAACAATAAAAATTAAACCTAGTATAATCAATATCTTTTTCATAATTAAATATTAGCATAAAATTGTTATGTTATAATTTTAATGTAAATTTATTTTATATGAAAAACAATTTTATTGGGGTCGGAAATGCCAAAATTTAGTAATTTAACGAAGAGGACAAAAGTTTTAACTATTAGTGCTGCGGTAGTGCTATTTGTGACGGCTATTATTTTTTCAATATACATGGTGCTTTTACCGGCAGTAGTATCGAGTACAAGAGTTATAAATTTTATTGAAAATTATGTTCAGAAAAATTTTAATGCTCAGCTGGAAATAAAAAACCCTAAGTTATGGACAGGTTTTTCGCCAAATATTGGGTTTCGTGTAGGGAAAATTGCACTTAAGAAAGATAATAAAGATATTTTGGTTGTTATAAATTACAATACTGTTCTTTCGTTTAAAAAAATTTTGAGCCATAAGTTGATATTAAAGCAGATGGGGCTTGATTATATTTTTGTGGATGCGGATAAGTTGGCTGAAATATTTCCTCAGCAAAAGGAAGATGAACAAGCAAAACCTCTTGATTGGAAAGTCGAGTGGTTTGATTCTTTGTTTTATATAAAACGCATGATTATACTTTGCAGCATAAACGAAGATGCAAAGATTAAGATTAATGGTGGCGGTATTTCGATATCAGGTACCAAAAATCCAAAGTATGTGAGATTTAAGATTGCTGCAGATATTACTAAAGGTGATCAGGTTGTCCATTTGGGTATAAATGATAATGACACCGTTTATCTTAAAGATAGAAAACTCATTGTAGAAAATGGAAAAATGAGGGTTAATGATTCACGTGTGGCAATTAATTATGTCGGTGATGAGCAAAAGAATTTTGACTTGACGCTTTTTTCTAAGAATTTTGACTTAATGCACATTGTCAATATCTTGGAAACTAATTTAATAATTCCTAATGGTAAAGAAATTATGTCATTTTTTGAAGATACACAAGGTAAGTTTGATTTCAACATTAATATGACGAATAAGGGTTTAAATGGAAAAATTGATGTTAAACAAGGCTCTTTTAAGCTTGTTCCTCTGGCAAATTTGCCTGTTAAAGTTTTGGGCGGGGTTATTGATATAACGTCTAATCAAATTGTGTTACATGATTTTAAGGGTTATTACGGAAAAAGTCTAAAGAATAATGTTTCGCTTAAGGGAACGGTTGATGATTATACAAAGTCGGTTAAGACAAATATAGAAATTCAGGGGCTTGCTACAAACGAATTTTTTGGCACTTATATTTCAAAACTTGTTGGATATCCGCTTGAATTGACCGGTAATTCAGGTATGAGATTATTTGTAAATTCGATTTATGACAAAGTAGATGTACTCTGGCAGTTTAAAATTCCGAAGGGGTACGATATACTCATAGACGGTGCTTCTCTTAGCCCGGTTAATTACGATAGAGCTTTGACTGCAGATTTGCACCTTGAAGATAATATTTTGAATATAAAAGCTATAAACTATTATATTGCATCTGTTATTGATAAAAATTTAAAGGGTATTAAACCACTTTTAACCATTAACGGAAATTTGGATATGGCAAAAAATGCTCAGGTTCAAAATATTGGGTTTGAGATTCCTAAACCTTTGCCAAGTGAATTTTTAAATGTTCTTATCGGGCAGAAACTCTTTAGAAAAGGTACTATTTATGGTAACTTGCAGATGGTTAATACCGGTGAATATCCAATTCTTGACGGCAATCTTGGAATGGAAAAAGTTCGTATTCCATCTCAGCGGTTGTCCATAAAAAAAGGCAGCTTTAAAACCGATAAAAAGAATGTTTACCTGAATGCAGAGGGACGGTTTAAGCGTTCTGAATACAAGTTTGATGGTAAAATCAGAAATGCGTTGGTATTACCAATGGTTGTCAGAGACGTTAATTTGACTGTTGATAATATTGATGTAGATAAAATGATGGCATCAATGAACGAACAGAATACAAAAGCTGTGTCTGACTTGAGTACTGCTTCTCAGTCACAAATAGCGGATGCAGATGAAAATGATACTGCGGCAGATGACGCTTTTGTGTTCGATACAGGGTTGTTGATTGTTGAGAGATGTATTCTTCATGTGGTTAAAGGTTTTTATAAAGACATAAATTTTGGGAACTTATATGCCAATTTGACTTTGGATAAAAATGGACTTTTGGAGATAAAATCTAACAAGTTCGATTTTGCTGAAGGTACATCATCGCTTAAGGTTGCGTGTGATCTCAAAAATCATCTCTACAGTATACTTTTGGGCGCAAAAGATATAAATTCGGACCTTATAGCTTCAACTTTGTTAGGTTTGAAAAAAGAAATTTCAGGTAAAGCCGCAGGTATAATTAAGTTAAATACAGACGATTCACTAAAAATTAACGGTGAGATGAAGTTTGCTATCTTTAACGGAACAATCGGTAAAGTAGGTTTGGTTGAATATGTGCTTAAGTTTGCAGCACTATTTAGAAATCCGCTTGCAATGATTAGCCCTTCAACCCTTGTTGATTTGGTCAATATTCCAGAAGGTAATTTCGACAAAATTAATGGTGAACTTATGTTTAAGGATAACGTAGTTGAAAAAATTATGATAAAATCTTCTGCGCCTCAGTTGAGTTCCTTTATCGTTGGTCGATTTGACTTAAATACCAGAGACGCAACATTGCGAATTTATACAAAGTTTAGCAGCTCAAATAAAGGTTTGGCAGGTGTGTTGAGGAATATATCTTTAAACAGCCTTGCTAATAGGGTTCCGCTTAGTAGTCGCAATGATAGCAATTATTATGCTTCTGAGCTTAGTCAGCTTCCGCCTATTGACGCTGATGAAAAAGATTGTCAGGTCTTTTTAACAAAAGTTGATGGCGAAGTTGAAACAGGAAACTTTATATCTTCGCTGAAAAAAATCAAGTAGCAGCGCAATAAATAACTAAAAATAACTGCTAAATTTCCATATATTTTAAGTTGGGGCTGACGATAAAATCAGCTTCGACTGTTGCTTTTATATCATCTATTGAGAACATAGGGTTAATATCAGTCAAAACCAAGCCGTCCGGTGTAACATCAAAAACACATCTCTCAGTAATTATTTGGTTTACTTCCCGATATGCGGTTAGCGGCAAAGTACACTTTTTGAGAATTTTGATTTCGCCCTTAGAAAGGTGTTCCATTGCAACTATAACCTTTTTAGAGCCAACGATTAGGTCCATAGACCCACCCATACCGGGTACAAATTTGCCCGGAATAAGCCAGTTTGCAAGACTTCCTTCTTGATCTACCTGTAATGAACCTAAAACAGTAGCATCAATATGCCCGCCTCTCATCATAGTAAAAGCCATTTGTGAATCGTAAAAACAAGCTCCGTGATGTGCTTCTACACAGACACCGCCTGAATTTATAATTCTCGGGTCAAGATTGTCCTTGGATTGTTTTTTCCCTACTCCAAGAATACCGTTTTCAGATTGAATAATTACATTGATATTTTCTGGAATGTAATTAGCTATCTCTGTGGGAAGCCCTATTCCGAGTGTAACGGTATCACCGTTCTTGAACTCTTTTGCGGCTCTTCTGGCAATAATCTCACGAGTTTTTTCTTTTGATAAAGTTTCTTCTGCAACCGGACTCATTAATCTTTTTCCTCCCGAATTACAATGTAATCAATAAAAATTCCGGGTATGATGACTTCGTTGGGGTCTATGCAATCGACGAATTCTTCTGCCTCCACAATAACAGTTTCTGCAGCTGTTGCCATTACTACGTTACTGTTTCTTGTTGTTCCATAATAAGAAACATTACCAAATTTGTCAACCTTAGAACCGTAAATTAGGGCAAAATCGGCGCCAATTGGAGTGTCTAGTATGAATTTCTTTCCGTCAACCATCATTGTTTGTTTGTTCTCTTCCACCAATGTGCCGACGCCCGTCGGGGTAAGAACTCCGCCCAGACCGGAACCCTTTGCTCTTAATCTTTCGTAGAAAGTCCCCATTGGAACTAAATCAACCTCTATTTCTCCGCTGTTGTATTGTCTAACAGTTTCAGGGTTTGTCCCTATATGCGTTGTTATAACTTTTTTAACTTGTTTGTTGACTATGAGTTTACCTCTGTCTTTGTCAGGAACTGAGGTGTCATTGGCTATCAACGTCAAATTTTTGTGGTTTTGGTGCACAAGCTCATCGATAAGTTTATCGGGAGCTCCACAACTCAAAAAACCGCCTATCATAACTTTTGAGCCATCTTTTATAAGATTTATTGCTTCTTTTGCTGTTAAAATACTTTTCATACGTTAATCCCTTGTTTTGAGATTTTAACATGAAAACCGTATCTTTTGAATTTTTCTTAACGTTTTTTAACTGATTAATGTTTATTGCGGATGTAACCCAGTATGCCGTTTATAAACGTAAGAGGGTGTACAGGACAGCCTGGGATATACAAATCAATTGGATACTTTTCCAAAAATTCTCTATCAATCTCTGTGCTGTTGGTAAAGATGCCGCCTGATATGGCGCATGCTCCGCAAAGGATTACCAATTTGGGGTTTGGTACGGATTTATAACAATCTTCCAATGCGAATGCCATATTTTTTGATATCGGGCCGGTTATAACTATTCCGTCCGCATGTCTTGGAGATGCGACAAAATCTATTCCAAATCTACCCATATCAAAGTTTACGTTTGAGCAGGCATTCAACTCCATTTCGCATCCGTTGCAGCCTGCAGCTGAAACTTGACGAAGCTTGAGCGATTTTGAGAATATTGATATTATTTCTTTTTTTACTTCTATTGCTGTCTTTTCAAATTCTTCAGCGCTCATATCTTCGGTTATAATAAGGTTTTCGCGTTTTGAGGCTGTTAATTTATAGAAGTTTGAAAACGTTATTCCTCTGTTTTTACAAGCGTTCTGGCAGGCTCCGCAAAATGTGCATTTACCCATATCAATTGACAGCGGATTAAGTTTTAATGCTCCGGTTGGGCATGCTTTAGCACAATTTTGCCAATTTTCTCCTTCTGTATCTTTAATAATAGGAAAACCTCTAAATTGCTCTCTCATTGGTGCGTTTGGGATATCTTTTATAAATTGTTTTCCTTGATAGATTCTTGATTTTAGTGTATCAAACATAATATCTTCCTTGTTAATTATAGATCATTTCCTGCGTATGATAAGTTGAAGCTTTTGTTACAAAGCGGAAAGTCTGAAATACCGTTGTTCCTTACTGCAAGAGCAAGTCCGTACCAGTTGTTAAATGATGGGTCTTTGATTTTGTATTCTGAAAGTTTTCCTTCCCAATCAGTTAATGCTACATGAACAACTTCACCTCTCCAACCTTCTACAATAGATATAGCAAAGGCGTCTTTTGCACAAGGAACATTGGAGTCAACTAATATTGGCTCGTTTTGATGATTTTCCAATTCCAAAAAGAATTTTTTAATCATTGATATTGATTCTTTGATTTCTTTGTAACGTAGTTTGAACCTTGAATTTACATCTCCGCTTCCTTGAATAGGCGTTCTTACGATATCAAGCTTTTGCATCCATTTGTCAGGAAAGTCGAAGCGGCTGTCAAGGTCTAAGCCTGATGCTTTAGCTGCCATTCCAACAAGTCCTGTTTCTTGGGCTCGTTCTGTGCTTACGGTTCCTGTCTTTTCAAGTCTGGACATAACGGAGGTGTTTTTCAACATTGTTTCGCACATTCTTACAACATCTTTTTCAACCTTTAATAGAGTTTGTTTTGCTCGTTTTATGGTTTCTTTATCTAGGTCAAAATTTACTCCGCCAACATTAATTAAGCCTCGACCAAACCGGCTTCCCGAGAATTCCAGCATTGTATTGATAACGAGTGTCCTTGTCGCTCCAAAGACTGATGCGCCCATAAGATAAGCTATATCACCTGCTATTGCACCTAAATCACCAATATGAATTGCTGCGCGTTCCATTTCCAATGCAAGTTTTCGAATAAGCTGTGCTTTATCTGAAATATGAATGTCTTTGAGGGCTTCCATAACCTGAGAATATGCACTGTTATAGGCTATTACGCTATCTCCGCATATTGATTCCGCAAGTTGGTTTGAGGGCTTTTTTACCATTAATGCTTCAACACCACGGTTTTGATATCCAAGCATAATTTCAAGGTGGTATACGGTTTCTCCATGACACATAAACCTAAAATGTCCTGGTTCTATAACGCCTGCGTGAATTGGACCTACTGCCACCTGATGAACTTCTTCTCCATCCATTTCAAAGAATGGGTATTCTTTTTGATTTTTTCTAACTGGTTTTAACCAAGGGTGATTGAGCGGCTTTATGCCAAAGTTTTCATAAAATTCTCTTTCAAAGATATGAAAAGCTGGTATTTCGTTTGTAATACATTCGTATGTTTTTTCATTAGCGTCAAATAGCGCTGATGAAACCAGTAGTTGAGAATTTTTATCATCAGCAAGTATACAGAAAAGTTTTACTCTGCCTTCTCCCCAGTCCTTTCCAAAAAAGCCTATGGGTCGTTTTTTTTCTTCAATTATTGCTGCTCTGAGCTCCCTTATTTTTAGTGTTGGGATATCGTTTAGATTTATTTTTGTGTTATTTGTAGTTCTAATCCAATTTGTCATCTCTATATCCTTTAAATATTAAAATCCGGCTAAAGTATTGTTTATCAGTGTATTCAAAAATGGTGGAATATATATTCCTAAAACAAATACAATAATAAGCATTATTACCTGTGGGGTGTACATACAACAACAAAGTTTGTTTTTGTTTTCTTTGACTAGTTCTTCTTTGTCCTTGCTTTCTTCCCCAAATGCCATATTAATTACCACTTTTCCTATGCCAAATAATATAATCGTCAATAGCAATACAAATAAAATACAAAGTATGTAATGAGATTGATTAAGCATTGTTTTTATCATTAAAAATTCACTTATAAACAACACTGATGTTGGAAATGCACAAATAGCGAGGAAAGATACGACCCAAAGCCAACCTGTTTTTGGGTCGGCTTTAATTAAGCCTTTTACTGATTTTGTCCTTTTAGATTCAAATAGTTCCAAAATATTCCCCGAGGTCAAGAAGAAAGATGCCTTAGCCAAAGAGTGTCCTATAAGGTGCAGAATAACAGCATAGTAAGCTGCTCCACCCAGAGCTGTTCCTATTGCAAGTATTCCCATGTTTTCGATAGATGAATACGCAAGCATTCTTTTGTAATTTTTTATATGGTATACAAAAACTGCGGTGATGAAAAGCGAAGCAAATCCCATTACTGTTAAAATAAGTCTGGCATAGGTGTCAACACCGGCTATATTCATTATTTTAAACACTCTTACTATCACAAGAAAAGCGGAGTTTAAAAGAGTTGCTGAAAGTAGTGCCGAAATGGGTGATGGAGATTCTGAGTGTGCATCGGGGAGCCAAAAATGTCCCGGAGCAAGCCCCATTTTTACCCCAAAACCAAACACCATAAATACAAAGGCAAGTTTTAACCAGAATGGGTCAAATTGAGTTGCATTTTGGTATAAAACAGCATAATTCATAGAATTTGTTTCACCTGCAGCAAGATTTAGTAAAATTAATCCCACAAAGGCTAGAGCGATACCGATTGAACATATAAACACATATTTCCAAGCTGCTTCTATTGCGTTTTTTGTTCGGTTGAAATATATGAGGTAGGCACTTGATAGGGTTGTTGCCTCTATGAATATCCATGCAATACCCAAATCTGTGCTTAGCACGGTCGCGCTCATTGACAGTACGAAAATCATTGTCATAAATATATAACGTCGTATTCTTTTTTCATCAAACGGCAGATGTTTTACATAGCCGTTGTTAAAAATTACAGTCATCAAAAATACTAATGAGAGGACTAAAAGAAATATTTTATTTGTATTATCTACTGCAAAATATGGTATAAAAGTATTTTGCGCATTTGCCTTAAATACAAGAAAAATTGTTGCTATAAAATGCCCTAGCGCATATATGTTGAGCATGAGTTTATCAAAACATTTGCGTCTTACTAGAAACATCATTATGAAGGCTAATATTGGAAAAAGTAAGATAGTATTAATCATTATTCATAATCCTTTAATTCTGATAAGTGAGAAACTTCCAAATCTTTAAATTCTTTGTTTATTACGTTTACAAACAATCCGAGAATATAAACAGCTATAAATACATCAAGTAAAACGCCCATATTCACTAGCATCGGCATTTCTTTTGCAACCGAAAGTGACAGCAAAAATATACCGTTCTCCATTGTTATGAAACATATTACGTTCGAGATTATGTGATGCTTTATTGTAATGAGCCAAAGACTTATCACAATCGTTGCAACAGATACTCCAAAGTGTATTGGAGATATCATTTTTACTGACGACATCCAGTAATTGGAAACCAAAAAGCCGCCAAGAAGTATAATGCTTGCGATAACCAAACTGTAAAAATGAGGAACGTTTGGTGCATAATCTCGATTTGAGCCTGTTTTCTTCTGTACTTTACATAAAAATAACGGAATTAATATTGACTTAACAATCAAGGTTTCAACTGTAAGAAAAGCAAAGTTCAATATTTCAGTATGTGCAAAATTCGTGCAGCATATTAAAAATAAAAGTACACCTTGTGCAATTAAAAGTCTAATGTGCGAAATAATCCGACTGGTTGCCGCCAGATATAACATTGTTAGTCCAAAAAGTATTATAAAACCTTTCTCCATTTTTAGCCTCCAAACATTCTCGCAATAACCAGCGAAAGTATAATAAGAGCAAACGAGCTCATTATAAATACAAATTCAAAAACGTGCGTCATTCTTATTCTTGCCATAGCGGATTCTACTGTTCCTATGGCAAGTGAAATTATCAAAATAGTTGCCAGATAAGCTAATAAGGCATCAAATGTCCCCAATGTTGACGGAATTACAAGATTTGCGATTAGAGAAGAAATCAAAAACATTTTGATTGAGTTACCCCAAGTGTAAAGTGCTAAATCACTCGCGGAATTGTCTAAAATCATAACCTCATGAATCATTGTAAGTTCCAAATGGGTTGTAGGATCATCTACAGGAACTCTTGAACCTTCAATTAAAATCATTAAGAACAGGGCAATGACTGCAAAAATTATAATCAAAAATCCGTAACTTCCGGCACTATCCAAAACTTTTGTTAAACTTTCGAATGAAAAGTTTCCGCTTAAAACCATAATTGAAGCCATTATCATGAAGAATGCCGGTTCAACTATAGAAGTAAAACTTGCTTCTCTGGATGCTCCCATTCCTTCAAAGCTGCTTCCTGTATCCATTGCGGATATTAGCGCAAAAAATTTTCCCAAACCCAATATGTAAGCAAATATTATGAAACCGGCTTGAATATTTATTATCGCTTTTCCGTATAGCATCGGTACAAACATAGCTGCTGTAATTGTGGAACAAATAACTATGCTTGGTGCCAGTCTAAAAACGTTCGAGGTTGTTTTGCTTATTACAAAATCCTTTTTAAGAAGCTTTACAAAATCGTATAAAGGTTGCCATACCGAAACGCCCTTTCGTCCGCCCCAGAACGCTTTTGTCTTTTTTATCACCCCTATCATTAAAAAAGGAATGATTGCTAAAATTATTAGGTTTAAAATTATTGTTGTCATCGTTCTTTCCTTAATTTCTTATCCGATAAAGCATCCTGCCAGTAGCAAAATTAAAAATATCAGACCGTATTTTATGTAATCTTGCATGTTGCCGCTTTGAATTTTTTCAAATTTTGACAGAAACCATTCGTCAAATTTTACAAGCGGATTAATGAGGTAAGCCTCCTCTATATCGTCAATGTGAAGACTGAAGTGAGCACTTGTTGGAAAAAGCTTTTTAGGCTTTTCAATATCATATACTTTTTTAAAAAGTGGTCTAAGCATTGTCAAAAACGGATTTGCATAAGATGATGCACTGTATTGCATGCGATTATTAGGTCTGTCATAACCGCAACCCCAAGTTTGGTGCATTTCTATTTTTTGGTTGTTTAATTTTATTCTCATAATACAAATGCCTGCGCATACTACCAAGAATACAAGCGCAATTATTGCAATTTGGTGCATAATTTCAACAGGTTCAGTACTTAATGTTATATGAACTCCGGTAAGTACGCTCGTAGGCTGGATTAGGAACGCAAATACATATTGGGGAAATACACCGATTAAAAGAGTAAGCGCAGCCAAAAAACTCATAGGAAGTATCATTGAAGCACCGGTATCACTATCGACATGCTCGGCTGCTTCACTCCTTGGCATTCCTAAAAAGATTATGCTGAAAGCCTTTGTGAAACATAAAATTGCCATTGTTCCAACAAGTGCGAGACCCGCAATAGAAAACATAATTACCGTTAAAGCAAAAAAGCTGTTTATTGTAAGTCCCTTAAGCATTCCAAAGTATATAAGAAATTCACTTATAAAACCGTTAAACGGTGGAAGACCGCAGATTGCGACAGAACCCACAAGAAATAAAACTGCGCTTATGGGCATTGATTTAATCAAACCTCCAAGTATTTCTATATTTCTGGTATGGGTTTTAGTATAAACACTTCCGGCAGCAAGGAATAACAATTCTTTGAATATTGAGTGGTTTAATATGTGTAAGATACCTCCGGCAAATCCCAGAAGTGCAACAAGATTATTGCCGTAAGCCAATCCCAGCATTCCTGCGCCTATACCAATACCAATAATTCCAATATTTTCTATACTGTGATAAGCAAGAAGCCTTTTTAAATCATGTTGAGTAATTGCGTATAATACCCCATATAAAGCAGAGATAACAGAAATAATTAAAACACTGTAAGCAAGAGCTTTTGAAGGTGTTCCAATAAGATTTATTACTCTTAAAATTCCATAAATTCCGGTTTTTATCATAACTCCTGACATAATAGCACTTACATGGCTTGGTGCTGCCGGGTGTGCGTCAGGCAGCCAGTTGTGAAACGGGACAAAGCCTGCTTTTGTACCAAATCCGACAAAAGCAAGTGCAAAAACAATATTGGCAAGATATTGGTTATTGTGAAGAACTTGCGCAAAGTCGGAAAAATCAAAACTACCTGCATTTAATGCGCATAGAGCAAAAGCAATGATTATAAAAATTACGGAAATATGCATAAATACAAGGTATTTTATTCCGGCTTTGAGTGTTTCTTTTTTTTCGCTTTCGAAAATAACCAAGAAGAAAGAGCTCAGCGACATAATTTCCCAACAGATTAAAAACATCAATGCATTATCGCAAGTTACAACCAAAAGCATTGATGCAATTAGTGCAGGTAAAAATATTAAGTGGGAAGACAAGCTTTTTTCTTTTGCCATATAAGGTTTTAAGTATCCATTTGAATATATAACCGAGGCTAGACTCATTATGCTTATTACAACTATGAAAAAAGCACTAAGCGGGTCTATTGTGAAATTAATTTCACCCAAAATAGGGTTAAAATTAAATACTCGGGTTAAATTTTCACCGTGATGTATAACGCTCAAGGCTGGTATAATAGAAAAGACAGAAGCAATTGTGACAAAAATACTCAACGCTGATGTTTTTATCTTTTGAGGTAAAAATGCACAAATTATTCCGCCTAAAAATAGGATAGCTATTGCGATAAAGTAATTATTCATATTCCCACCATAAAACTAATGATATACCGTTACAGTCAAAATTACTGCGGTTTATTTTCAACAGAAAAAAATATATTCCCCAATATAACTTCGGCTGAGTGTTATGAATTCTGTTTTATTCCTAACAAAAATCATTGTCAAGTGGTTAAATTTAGTTGAATAAAGATGTTTAGAGTTAGATGAAAAAATCGCTTGCAATTAAAATTTCACGTACTACAATTTTTTCAGATTGTAAAATCTATAATTGTTTAAAAGACATAGCCGAGTTGGAGATTAAATGAATTCAAGCATATAAGTGCTTGATGGTTCAGCATTAATAAACAAAAGGGGAAATAAAATGACAACAACACAAACACAACACTTGGACACAAAGGACTGTATAGCCCCCAGCGGAGTAGCGCATGAGCTTACAGACAGTGTAATGCCGGCTAAGGCAAATTTTAGGAAATCAAAAACCTTTGTACTGGCGATAGCGGCAGGTGCTCTAATAGCTTTCGGGGCACAAGTTTCGCTCACCGTTATGACAGGTTCTGAGAGCATCAGTTGGGGGTTTGCAAAACTTATAGGCGCTATGACATTTGCAACAGGGCTGATGATGGTTGTTTTGACGGGCGCAGAACTTTTTACAGGGAACGTTATGATGACTTTTTCGGTAATAGAGAGAAAGACAAGTTTTGCTAAGCTTCTTAGAAACTGGTCATTGGTTTATGTTGGAAACTTTGTTGGCTCGATGATATTAGCAGCATTGATATATTTTTCGGGAACTTCGCACAATTCGCATGAAGAGCTTGGTGTTATGGGATTGACCACTGCGTATACCAAGGTTAATCTTCCTTTAGTAGAGGCATTTACCAGAGGCATTCTTTGTAACTGGTTGGTTTGTCTTGCTATATGGATGGCATCTTCATCAAGGCATGTTATTGGAAAAATCTTCGCTATTTTCTTTCCAATAATGACTTTCGTCGCATCAGGGTATGAGCACAGTATTGCAAATATGTACTTTTTAACAAACGGATTATTTTTGAAGAATACTCCTGCGGTTGTTGCAGCATCAGGTTTTACACCCGAGCAGTTAGCAACATTGAGCGTAAAGAGTTGTATCTTGAATAACCTTATACCTGTTACATTAGGAAACCTTGTCGGAGCGTTAGTTTTTGTAGTTCTTCTTTTCTGGACTGCTTATTTGCGTGACGATAAAGAGTAAGTGAATAGAGAGCTTAAAGGCAGAAGTTTTGGCTTCTGCCTTTGTTTTAAGAATTGTTGTGAAAAGAATATATCTTAAGTTATTAATATTGAGTTTAGGTTTTATATTAAGCGCCGGCTGTTCTGTAGAAGCGATTGAACAGGCGCAGGATGATGTCTACAAAGAGATTTATGATGATGTTATAGATTCTCAAATTTTATACGAAGAACCTGTTTTATTGGAAACAGAAGCAACGCAAATAAGAATAGTTGATGAACCGATAACAGAAAATCAAACGCTAAGTTCAAGGTTTAAAGAACGTATCAAGACCACTGCCCAAAATGTCTACGAGCTCCAGATAGAAAACACAAATGTTCCCTCAAGCCTATTGGAAGATACATTCACTTGGGATTTTGAAAAAGGTCCGGTAGAGAAGTTGCATGTTTGGGGTGTTTTACAGACAAACAGTAATTTTGAGTTTTATGAGGACGGAGATACAAACCAAAAATTCAAAGTTGGACTTATAAATATGTTGTTTGATGGGAAGTTTAGAGGTGGAAATGAGGCGTTTAGGTTGATGTTAGACCCGACGCCGCAATCTCAGACTGGTTTTTGGCATATGTTTGTGCAAGATGCATATATTCAGACCAAAAGAATTCCGCATCATACGGTATTATTTGGTAATTCACGCCCCGGAGTCGGAATAGAGGGGGCTCAATCTCCTTATACATTACCATTGATTAACCGTTCTCAAATTTCAAGACATTTTGCAAATGCAAGAAAAGCAGGTATTAGGGTTAAAGGGGATTATTCTCTTATAGAATATGATTTTGGCGGGTATAGCTCTGATACGTACTTTACGGAGTTTATGCCCGGAGTTGAGTTTAATGGCTGGGTAAATGCAAAACCATTGGGAAAAACAGATGGAAGATATGGAAAAGTTGTTCTGGGCGGGGGGATAGCTACAGGACAAAGAAATTCATCAGATTTCTTTGTTGCAGGCGCAAATTTAGGATATGAATACAAAAAGTTCTGGATGCGAGCTGAATATGCTAATGCTGATGGTTCTAACGGGTCAACCGGGTTTTCTTCAAAGCAACGGGAAGGTTGGTACGTTACTTTGGGATATCACCTTACAAAAAAACTGGAGTTAATTGCCAGATATGATGAATTTGACCCTGATAAAAAAATAAGCAACGATCATAGAAGAGAATACACAGCGGGCATTAATTATTACATAAAGGGACAAGCATTAAAGCTTGTTTTAAACTATATATATGTCCAGACCCAAAATCAAAGCGATGCGCACCGTTTGCTTTTTGCGACACAAATTGCACTGTAAAGGATATAAAACTTTACAATCACTGTTTATATTTTTAATTTTACTGTAATTTATATTAAGCGGATAGTTGGGGGTAATGTATGAAAAAGTTTTTCAGAATATTATCAATAATAGTTTTAGTGATTTTGTTGGGGCTATATGGAGCATTTTTATTTGTAGTTCCAAAAGTGGTTAATCTTAATCAATATAAGCCAATGATACAAAAATTGGTTAAAGAATATTCAAGATTGAATATTGATTTTTCTAAAGTTAAGGTATCGACGACTCCAACTTTGGGCGCGGGGGTTAAGGTTTATGATGTAGATGTAAAATTTGATGATGCGTCAGAACTCTTTAGTGCTGATAAGGTCACATTGAATATATCCTTACCATCATTGCTGGGGCTAACTTTGCGTGTTTCAACAGCAGAAGTTTTGAATCCAAAGGTTAATTTGGATATTGTTGATGACAGGCAGTATAAGGTGGTTAAGCTTGTTGAAGATATAGCAAATTCGCAAAAACCTGCTTTTACAAAGGTTAATACGGCTCCTGCCTCTCAGGTCCCGTTTGACCCGTCTTGGATTAGGATTTTAGTACCGGCGTTTACGTTAAAGAATTATGAGTTATCGGTAAATGATATAAAAAACAAACAAAATATGGTATTAAGCGGAGATAAGATAGCGCTGGGCTATTACAACGGTAAGAAAGCAAAAGTTCAGGCAGACGCTGAGCTTTTGGTTGATGGACAATCCAAGATTAATGCGAATGTTTTGATTGATTCCTTTATACCTGAGTTTCAACCATCGCTGGATGAGGAGGACGACCCGACACAAAGGTTGGAAATCCCATTTGTAAATCCGATTAAGCTTTATAAAACGTATGATTTAAAAACGAATGTCAATGCTAAAGTAAAAGTAAGAGAAAAAAATAAAAGGTTATCTCTAAACGGTTTTGCTTATATTGATGACTTGACTATGAACCTTTCGGGATATCAATTGCCAAAAAGTTATATGCATTATGGTTTTTGGGGACAAAAAGTCCAGTTGGACACGGATTTGTATATAACACCAAATCAACATATCCAAGCTCAAGGAGCAATTAATTATGGTAAACGATTACAAGCGGATATGAAAATTCTGACAACAAAAATAGGTTTTAATGAAGTAATTCTTTTGGCAAAATCTGTTTTGGATACTTTTGCGATACCAAATAATCTTGAGAATATAAAAGCTCAAGGCTATTTCCAAATAGATACAGAATTTAATACAAATTTAAAGAAATTAAAGTCCCAAGGCTACATTTTGGTTAAGGACGGTGCACTTTTTAATAAAAAAGCCGGATTATTCATAAAAGATGGAAATGTTGATATTAGTCTTGATGATAATGCTTTTGATATTAAAAAGGCAGGAGTTTTGGTAAATGGAGTTGGGATTAATGCGCACGGAAAAATAACCCAAGATGCGGTTTCTGATTTGCAATTGAAAACAAAAGGGTTGTCGTTGAGGGAGCTTTATAGTGTATTTGCGCCAAGAAAGTTGAAATCTCAATTTGAGGTAAAATCAGGACTTTTATCTTTGGATGCCAGAATTCAAGGTGAACTAAAACAAGCATCAGCAGAAATAAATGCAGGATTAAAGAATTTTTCTATGGCAGAATCTAAGAATGCTTTTGTTTTATCAAATGAGGATTTGGCTATAAAAATCAATGCACATTCACCGTCATTAGAGGGCGTAATAGCTAATAAAAGCTTTAGGATAAATATTCCGTCTACATCATCATCGGTGTATTTTCCCTATGTAGCGGTAAATCTTGATGAGAATAATATAACTATTCCTCGTTCGGGACTAAAATTCAATAACTCATCGGTAATAAACTTTGACGGTAATATCTTCGATTATATGAAAAATCCGAATATAGATTTTAATGTAGACGGCAGAGTGGCGTCCAATGATCTTAAAATGTTTGTTGGAAAAGAAATATCAGGATTTATTGACGGAAAAGGCGCAATGCCGCTAAAAGCTCAAGTTAAAGGACCGTTAAATAAGCTTTCAATAATCCTCCAGTTAATGACGGACGGTACAAATTACTTTACCCCGATAAATTTTGATCAATTGAGAGGGAAACAGAACATAATACAATTTAATGCAGATTATAAAGGAAACAGGATAAAGATTAAGGATACAGGAATATATACAAAAACCCCAAGTGTTGAGTTCGGTGATGATTTGGCAATGAATATTGCTGGTGCGACGCCGGTTGTTTATCTTTCATCAACGATAACAAGACTTGATTTTGAACCGTATATCAATTTATTAAGAATATCAATTCCAAAGAGTTTGACCGGTGATATTTATGCTTTGAAAAATTCTAAGTTTAAACTTGATAAAACAATGTTTTTTGCATTTGGTGAAGCGATAAATCCAAGGTTAAGAGGCGTGTTGCAAATTCATAATCTCTCCATGCCTGAATTATTTACTGCAGTAGAAGAAATAAGATTGGATTTGAGAGCCAGAAGGTTGATGTTTAATGTTACGGGAGCTCTTGTCAATGATTCTGATTTTAACATTGACGGAAGTGTTAACTTAAATGCCTTACCGCTGATTGTTATACCGGAATTAAATGTCATTTCAGAAAGGATAGATGTAAATAAACTTTTGTTAGTAAGTGAGGCTGCGACAAAATTGTTATCATCTCAGCAGGCTTCGAATTCGCAGTCAGGCAATTCTTCAAATGTAGAAATACCTGTTGTTGTTCAAAACGGAAGAATCGATTTTAAAAAGATTATAGCTCCGCCAATAGAGGCAACAAATACGCGTGGTAGAATTTGGCTTCGCGATAACATATTCCATTTGGATAATCTTCGCACATCTGCTCTTGGGGGTAGTGTCAATGGCAGTGTTAATATGAACCTTGTTAATTCATTGCTAGGAGTAAAAGTGCATGGTGAAAATTTTGATGTAAAAAATGCACTTTTGGTGCTTGCCAATATGAAAGATGCCTTAGAAGGTGTTGCATCGTTTGATACGGACATCACACTAGATGCTGCAGCAGCGACTCAGGCTCAGCAAATGAAGTCTATTAAAGGAAGTGTTGATTTTGAAATAAGAAAAGGACAGCTTGGACCATTTGGTAGAATTGAAAATCTTATACTTGCAGAGAATATAAGAAACTCTAAATTCTTTGAAACAGCTATAGGGTCTGTCATAAACTCTATTACAACTATCGAGACCTCACATTTTAATGTTATGAATGGTCATTTAACATTCTCAGACGGTGTTGTTAAGATAAATCCTATAACAACAGTTGGAGATGTATTATGTTTGTATATTGCAGGCGATATGAATCTTTTGACGAACGATGCAGATATGAAGCTAAGGGCAAGAATGGGTTCGCAGTTGTTTAACATGCTTGGACCTTTGGCAGCAATAAATCCTGTTAATCTTGTAAAAGTTACGCCCGGACTTAATGTTATGGCTGCTCAGGCGTTTCAATTCTTCTGTGAACCTGTTACGTTGGAAGAAATGAATTTGTTGCCTGATTTCAATGATGAGTTCTCGGCAATGAGTACAACAAAATTTCAAGTTGTTCTCAAGGGAAATATGGAAAAACCGCTCTCTATGATTAAGTCATTCAAGTGGCTGGCATTAGACAGTGAAATTGCGGCAGCAGAAACATTTGTAAGTTCTTTGCCGGATCCTACTATAGTTGAAAATCCGCAAAATGCAACTTATGAAGAAATTATGGCGGCTAAAGCAGAACAAGAAGCCTTGCAGGCTAAAGAAGATGCCAAACTTATTAATAGAGTTAAACGTTTATTTAAGCTTGGAAAATATAAGGAGCAAAGTGAAGAGTAAAAATTATTTATTCTTTTGCTAAAATATTATTGTAAATATTAAGAGTAAATGAGGTAATTATTTATGTTAACCAAAAATTCAAACGTTATTACAAAGTTTAGCGGGGTAGATTTTAGCAAATATTCTGCTAATGTAAGTGCATTTGTTGAGGAATTTTCATCACGTGCAAATAAAAAGGGACAGTTTTTAAACTGGGTTAACCTTCCCCAAGAGCAAGCTAAAAGAGTTGATGAAATTTATACTCTGGCACAAGGCTTGAAATCTCAAACCGGTGCAAAAAAACTTAGCGTTATGGGTATAGGTGGTTCGAAACATACGGTTGAGCATATGTTATCAATTAACGGGCTAAATGTTAGGGGTGATGTTGTTGAATTTTATTCTGATGTCGATTCTGCAAGTTTAGAAAGATTTTTATACAGGCTTTCAAATAATGTATTAGAATCAAATTTCTTAATTGCTTCAAAATCAGGTTCTACATTTGAAACAAAAGACGGATTTTTAAGAGTTTTGCAAATGTTGGTTGATGCGTATAAAGCACAGGGTAAAACGGAGGCTGATGCTAAAGTTGCCGCAAATAGACACTTTATCGCAGTTACTGACGCTAATGCGGAAAAAAGTGAGCTGAGAAGAACTTCTAACGAAAATAATTGGTTAGGTGACTTGTTTATCCATGATGATGTGGGTGGACGTTTTTCAGCATTTGATGATCATGCATTATTTACGCTTGCTTATGCAGGGATGAAAAAAGAGGATATGATTTCAATGCTAAATGCAGCACAAGAAGTTTCAACTATGTCGCTGAGTACGAATTTAGAAGTTAATGATGCGCTGAAAGAAGGAATTTTTTGGGCAGATGCAAGAATGAATGGAATATTAGCATCCGTGCATCAATATATGGGTTCAATATTTGAAAATACTGTATACTGGCATGCTCAAATGCAAAATGAATCTGTAAAAGATACCTTAAAACAGGTAGCAAAAGTTCCCGATGCAATGCATCACAGTGCGGAGGCTCATTTTAACCCTGCAAATAAGCTTTGTTTTGCTCTTAGCGTCCCACAAGACAATGGAGTTTGTCGTGAAAATGCACAAAGTTATATCGAAGCCCTTACAAAATCTTATGAAGTTTCAGGTGCATTTTTCTTAGAAACAATCCCGACGAGAGGAATGGGGCTAACTCCGGAGGCTGCGGGCGCAATGACACAGCTGAGGGCGTTTGCAACAGTTTATCAAGAAATTGTTGAAAAAATTACGACAAAAACTTCATTCCCCGAAGTTCTTGATAGTGTACTTCAACCTCATGTCGAGTTCTATAAAAAGAACCTTAAGGGTGGAGTTGTAGTTCCGGGTAGGATTTCAAAGTAATATTGATATTTATGTATGCGGGAGCTTTATTAGCTCCCGCATTTTTTATAGCTGTTTTATATGTATCTTTATTTTATCTTCTTGTAAAAATTATTTTTTACAACAAGGTTATTTGCTAAGGACATTCTCAGAAGAAAGTTAACACTGACTATTACTCAAAAAATAAAAGCCAAAAAGGCAATAATAAAACAGAAGAAAACTTGAGTCGGGTGGGGCTCGAACCCACGACCGAGAGCTTAAGAGGCTCCTGCTCTACCGACTGAGCTACCGACCCAAGGTTTTTAACATATTATTATCTTAGCACTAACTTTTTTTAATACAACTTTTTTTATTCAAGGTTTACTTTTTTTAGTATTTTTTTGACATTTCTGCCAAAATCTTTTGTTGTTGAAATGAGTTTTATAAAACCGAATTCATCTTCAGTGGCGTAGCTGTCATCAAAGCCTATTCGTTTATAAAGTCTTTGATTTGAATTATTGCGAGCAGATACAAAGCAGCTTATAAGACTTTTATGACCCTGTATTGCTCTTTCTTTAATCTTTTCTTGTATTTGACCTAGTGCAACAATTGCGGATTTTTTGCACCTTATGGCCTTATCCAGAAACATTGTATTAACATGATAGTACATGGGGTTGTTATATCCTGTGTAACCTCCAACTATTTTTCTGGTTTTGTCAAATAAACAATAAGCATCGAATTTGGGATTGATTGCATGCAAAAGGGCTGTTAAGGCGATGTTAGCTTTTAAACCTTTAAGATTGTTTCTGGGGTCATCAATAATTGATGAAAGCGAAAGATAATTTAATCTGTATCGTTCAAAGAGGTTTGCTTTTTTTACAACAAAGTTGCCGCAAAATGTTGCGGGGGCGGTTTTGGTATATTTGTTGTAAGGCGTTATACTTATCATCTGGAAAGACATAAACCATAAGATAAAAAAATATTTTGGAAAAACCTCTTTTATTTTGAAAAATTTTACAAAGATTTATATTTAAAAATCATTTTATATGTTATGATACAGAAAGATTTGTACACAAATATAGTTTCAGAGTTTTGTATGAGTGAGCACGTTAACAAATATATTACCGAAGTAGCCCTTCCTATGCGAGAAATTTTCAAGGATATGGCAAAATATACCCCCTCTAAGCTATGCGGATTGTTGGGAAACACTGTGTTAGTACCGGTTTATACGAATTTACTCTCAAGGGAAGAGTATGGAGTTTATACTGTTTCTGTCGCGGTTTTGTCTTTTCTATGTGTTATTTTTTCCGACTGGATTGGTTTAAGTGGTCTTAGATTTTTTAGAGAACACCAGTTGCATCATCAAATTTCCAAATATCTATCTATTTTGGTTATGCTTTTGGGAGTGAATATTTTTTTGTTATTTCTTGTCGCATTTATATTCCGGCATAATTTTTATGAGTTTTTTAAAATACCTCCGGCATTGTTTATGGGTATAGTGTTTTTGACTATTCCCGTTGCGATACGGGCACTTCTTTTCCAAATTTTAAGGGCGCAGATTAAGCCCAGTGCTTTTACTATATCAACGATTGTTAACCAGATTACCACCATTATCTTTTCGGTATTGATTATTAAGTATTTGCATTTGGGTGGTGCTTCTATATTGTGGGGTATGGCTATTTCTATTTCTTTGATTGATATTTTACTTATTTATCAAAGTAATATTCTTAAACACTTCAAGCTTGAGCCGATTTCGGTTTCAACGCTTTTGTCAATAATAAAATATGGTATACCTATAGCGATTGCCTCTACAAGTTTGTGGGTAATTACGCAAAGTAATAAGCTTATTATTCAGCATCTTAAAGGACTTTCAGAGTCGGCAATTATTGGGGTCGGGTATAGTTTAACTTTCCCAATACTGATGACGTTTTTTGCCATTTTTACAATTGCATCTTTCCCCAGAATTATTAATATGTACGAGGATAAGATGGATGTAAGACCGATTATATCTAAGATAACCGGATATTACTTTTTGGTTTCGTTACCGTTGATTTTGCTTTCTTCTCTTTATGCAAAAGATATTACAATGTTAGCAAATGCTAAGTTTCAAGAAGCTTATGTTCTTATACCATATCTAGCGGCATCTTGTTTCTTTCTTAGTCTTGCGGAATATACTACAATGCAGTATATGTTGTCAAAAAAAACTTATATTAACACGATAATTAAAGTTATTGCTGGACTTATTGGTGTTGCGCTTAATTATGTGCTAATTGTCAAAATGGGTGTTGTTGGTTCGGGTATTGCGACTTTGGCAACTAACGCATTGTATTTTGTTTTCAGTTTAATGATTGTTATGCCGGGGCTTGAGTGGAGGGTTCCTTACAGAAGAATAGAGCAAATTCTTATTAGTTTTATACCGATGATGATTTTCTTCTATATTTTTAAGTTCCGCACTAATATTCATCCTTGGATTCAGATGACACTTTTGTTGTTGATATATTCTTTTGCCTTTGCAATAATAAGACGTATAAAAAAAGATGATAAATATGTTGTTTAAGGGTAAATATGGTTAAAAATATTCTGTTTGTATTTGGAACAAGACCGGAGGTTATAAAGCTTGCACCTGTAATATTGGAGCTTAAGAAATATCCACAAAGATATAATGTAATTATTTGTAATACAGAACAGCAAAAAGAACTTTCTAATCAAACTCTTTCGTATTTTGGCTTAAAGGCTGATATTAATCTTGATGTAATGAAAGAAAATCAATCTTTGTCGGGTGTGCAATCAAGGATTTTAACCAAGCTTCAAGAGGTTTTTGATGCAAATAAAATTGACGCAACGGTTGTACAGGGAGATACTATTTCGGTCTTGAGCGGAGCTTTAGTTAGTTTTTATAATAAGGTTCCGGTTTTTCATGTTGAGGCAGGTTTGCGGTCTTATGACTTATTTGAGCCATTTCCCGAGGAAGCTATGCGACAGATGACATCAAGGATTACCGATTTACATTTTGCTCCGACAGGCTTTAACAAAGAGGCTCTTTTGAAGGAAGATATCCTTCAAAGTAAGATTCATGTGGTTGGAAATACGGTTATAGACGCACTTTTTTGTCTTTCTGATGATGTTATATCAAATGCAAGAAAGTTTTATGAACAAAAAGGCATTCCTATTGATGATAAGTTGGTTCTTATAACTGCGCATCGTCGTGAAAATCATGGTGAAAGAATTGACAGAATAATTGAAGCAATAAAATACCTTGCACAAAAGTATTCCGACCATAGTTTTGTAATTCCCGTTCATCCTAATCCGAATGTGAAGGATAAAATATATTCAAGATTAGGCGAATTGGAGAACATATATTTATTATCACCGTTGGATTATCCTTTCTTGGTGTATTTAATGAAAAATGCGAAACTAATTCTTACTGATTCTGGAGGAATACAGGAGGAGGCTCCGTCGTTTGGTTGTCCGACTCTTGTTATGAGGTATGAAACAGAAAGAACAGAAGGTGTACAAGCGGGTGTGTCAATGCTTGTTGGTGCGGATTATGAGCGAATTGTAGAAGAAAGTTGTGCAATTTTATCAAAACCAAAGGCAAAAACGCGTTTTGACGTGAAGAAAAACCCATATGGTGACGGGCATTCAAGTGAGAAAATAGAAAAACTGATAAATGAGTTCTTTAGTTAGCTATCTCAGTTGAGAAAAAAGCTCTGTACTTAGATATCTTTCCGCGGAATCCGGAAGAATAACGACAATTAGTTTGTCCTTGTTTTCTGTTTTGTTAGCCAAACAAAGAGCAGCGGACATAGCGGCGCCACCCGATATTCCGGTTAGGATTCCTTCTTCTGTTGCAAGTTCGCGAGAAGTTTGCATGGCTTCTTCGTTGGAAATAGGAACAATTTCGTCAAATAAACTTTTGTCGCAAGTGTCGGGAATAAATCCTGCACCAATTCCTTGAATTTTGTGTAAACCGGCAGGATTTCCTGATAAAACCGCGCTATCTTTTGGCTCAACGGCTACTATTTTAATTGACGGTTTTTTCTCTTTTAGAGTTTTTGCAATTCCGCTTATTGTCCCGCCTGTGCCTACACCTGCAACTAAAATGTCAATTTTGCCTTCGGTGT
The DNA here is from genome assembly GCA_944325625.1 of Candidatus Gastranaerophilales bacterium. Classification (GTDB taxonomy): domain Bacteria; phylum Cyanobacteriota; class Vampirovibrionia; order Gastranaerophilales; family Gastranaerophilaceae; genus RGIG2134. The sequence continues at coordinate 263,141 of CALVAP010000001.1, forward strand.
CATTCCAGATTTCATTTGCTGTTGTTTTTTGATGAATTTCAGGGTTGGCGGGGTTAGAGAACTGTTGGGGAATAAATGAGTTAGGATTTTTGTCTGCAATCTCTTGGGCTTTTTCTATTGCGCCTTTCATTCCTTTTTCACCTTCGGTTAAGACAACTTCTGCCCCAAAAGCCTTAACCATAAGTTGTCTTTCAATACTCATGGTTTCCGGCATTGTAAGAATTAGCTTGTAGCCCTTTATTGCGCATACTAGCGCAAGCCCTATTCCTGTGTTTCCGCTTGTGGGCTCAATAATTAGAGTTTCTCCCTTTGTTAATTTACCTTCTTTTTCCGCTGTTTCAACCATATTGAGTGCAACTCTGTCTTTGATTGAGTTTGCGGGGTTAAAAGATTCCAGTTTTGCTGCAATTGTTGCATTCTGAAGTTTGTTGAGAGAATTTATTTTTACAAGTGGTGTATTTCCGATTAATTCTAATATATTTTCAGCAATTTTCATATTAACCTTCTTTTTTGTTTTTATTTTTGTTTATCCAATTTAAGCTATTGCCTTGTGACATCTTTATTGTACGACCGATAGCATTAAATTTGCAAGTCAAATCAGCAAGATTTGTTTTGATGTTTATTGCATTGGCTTTGCTAGGGTAAATTTCGTATTTTGGTATGTACAAATCATTTGTGGCGTTTGGCATAACAACGTTTGCTCCGCATTGAAGAGCTGTTATTTGACCATTTTTTTGGATTGTTTCCATTGCCGTTGTTGCAGGAATATTTATGTTTGGCAAAAGAAGTCTGGTGAGCGCCATAACTTTTAGTGCCGTTAAAAAATCGCCATTTGGATAGTCCTTAAGCGGTGTTTGCGGGTGAGTAATTAATGGACCTATTCCAATCATATCGGCGTCTATTTCTTTGAAAAATAGAATATCTTCAGCAATAGAAGATATTGTTTGATTGGGAAGTCCGACTAAAGAACCTGTTCCCAGTTCGTATCCCAGTGATTTTAGGTTATATAAGCACTGTAGCCGATTTTTGTAATCCATATCGGGGTGCATTATTCCATATAGTTTTTTATCAGTTGTTTCAATTCTTAATAGATACCTGTTTGCACCGGCTTTTTTTAAGGCTTTGTATTCTTCATAGGTTTTTTCGCCCAGACTCAATGTTATTGCAATATTAAATTCCTTTAATTTTTTTATTAGGTAGCAAAGTTCGTCTATATTTAAAACTTGATTTTCTCCGGATTGAAGGACTATTGTTTTAAATCCGAGAGATACGGCATTTTTTGCGCATTCAATAATTTCAGCTTCCCCAAGTTTATATCGTTCAATAGTTTTGTTATCTCGGCGTAGACCACAATATTTGCAGTTGTTTTGGCATATATTCGAAATTTCAATGAGTGCTCGAAGATAAACTTCATTTCCAACAAATTTTTCTCTAATAAAATTGGCGGCAGAAAAAAGATTTTCATTCCAATTGTTTGTTGAGAGCAGTTCGATAAGCTCTGACTTATTGAGAGAGTGCGACTCTATAGCTTTTTTGATTATACTTTGCATTCTTTTATTATAATTAATATTTTTATGTCGTATTGTAAAGATTTTTTTCTTTTTGTCTAATATTTATAGTGTAAGAGGCAATAATTTTTTAGTTTAATTTTAAATGAGGTATGAATATAAGTAGTGAAAAATCCATGTATAATTCGCAAAAAACTTTGGCTCATAGCCCATCCTTTGGTGCGAGGTTGACGCCTCAGATTAAAGCCGCAGAGCAAGTTGTAAAAGACCTTGCAGGCAAAGGCTGGCAGAGCAGTACTTTTTTTGAAGATGTAAGATATGTTCCAAAGAAATTTATGAATCATGAACATAGAGCATTGGCTATGTTAAAAATAGCAGAGATAAAGTCCATGATATTTGCTTATAGGCGTGCTATGTTAAATCTTTTTCAATTTAGTGATGAGAATGAAGCGGGTAGTTGGCTTAGAAAAGTTGTTGATAGGCTTAGGGTATTAAATTGTGGCGAAGCTGCTATTATTGTCGGTCGTGAGTTAGAAAAAAAAGGAATTCCAAGTAGAGTTGTTGCCGATAAAAGTATAGATCACTGCTTTGTTGTAGCAAATAGAAGTGAACCGTTTACAAATTATAGAAGTGCCCAAAAGGACAATTTTGTTGTCGATTTGTGGATGAAAAAGATCTACAAAAGCGTAGAAGAAGCATATACAGATTTTAAAAGAAGATTTGCAGCCAAAATTGATGATTCTATTGTTGATAGAACAGGGCAAAGCGACTATTGTTGCATAAATACAAGAGTAGCAGACTCAAATAGTATGCTGAATGATAGTGTGCTGGAGAAACTTGTTCAATCCTCGGATAAAGTTCGTAGCTCAGCGGTTAAGGAGAGATTGCAAATACCGAATCAAATAGTTAGGATAGAACAAAAGATTAATGGCAGGCTTGTCGAAGAATATTTAGAAGATTTTAATAATCAAATAACTGTATAAAAGCCCCTTTATTAATAATAGGGGCTTTTAATAATTAAGTGGCTAATCTCTTTCCTGCGGATTGTTGTCCGAAACAACATCGAAGCCAAAGAACTCCTTCCAAGCATGAAAACCGCCGCATAGCTCCATAACAGGATAGCCTTTTTCTGCTATTATAACGGCATTTTTTGCCGCAAGGTGACAAAACGGGTTATAGCAGTATACTATATTTATTTTTTCTTTTTCGAACATATTCCAATGTTCTTCCAGTTCTTCCGGTGGAAGATGCATTGCAAAAGGAATATGCCCGTCAAGATAATCTTGATAGCTTCTTAAATCAATCAAATTAAAATGATTAAGGTCGTTTTCAATCATTTTTTTTAGTTCAACAGGTCCGATAGAGAAAGAAATTTTATCCAGAAAAAAATCTTTTGCTCGGTGAGTATTAAAAGTTACGTTCGGATAGCTTTGCATAGTTATTCTCCTATAAAAGTACAGTTTTATGTTTGCAAGAAAATTGAGAAAGGGCATTCCCCGTTGAGGCTAAGTGTGCTAATATCTTTTTATGACTGAAAATGCATATATCCATATTCCTTTCTGTGTAAAGAAGTGCAATTACTGTGCTTTTGTTTCGTATAATAAGTTACAAAAGAAAAAAGATTATATAAAATCTTTAATCGCGGAAATAAAGTCGAATTACAATGGTGAAAGGCTTAATACATTATACTTTGGGGGCGGGACACCTTCTTTGTTGAGTATAGATGAGGTTGAGGAGATTATTTCATTATTCCAATTTGCAAATAATGCGGAAGTTAGTTTCGAAGTTAATCCAAATAAGCTTAGTGTTGAATATCTTACAAAATTATATAAGCTAGGAGTAAATCGATTGAGTATAGGAGCGCAAAGTTTTGATAGTGGAATTTTAAAACTTATAGGCAGACTCCATACCCCCGAAGATATAACAAAAGCGGTTGAGAATGCACGTTTGGCAGGGTTTGGGAATATTAGTATAGATTTAATTTATGGGCTTCCTACCCAGACATTGGAGAACTTTGAAAAGACCTTGAATTCGGCAATAGAGCTGGGCGTTGAGCATATATCACTTTATGGACTAAAGATTGAGGAAAATACTCCTTTTGCACAAAAGCCTCCTTTGAATCTACCCGATGATGACATGCAGGCAGATATGTATTTACTGGCAGGGGATGTTCTTCGTTTTGCGGGATTTAATAAATACGAAATCAGTAATTTTTCAAAGATTGGGTTTGAATCTAAACATAATCTCAATTATTGGGATGCAAATACTTATTACGGTTTTGGATGCGGGGCGCATGGATATGAATTTGATAGTCGTTATGAAAATGAAATTGATTTAGATAAGTATATTCAAAATCCGTTTAAAAAAATTCATAATCACTTGCTTACAGAAGAAGAAAAAAGAGAAGAAACTATATTTTTAGGTTTTAGGAAAGCAGAAGGAATTGATGTTAAAGAGATAAAAGAAAAATTCGGATACGACTTCGATAGTCAAAATGGAGCTTCTATCGTCAAATTTTTGGATAGCGGACATGTTATAAAAACTGATAAGGGTTATGCGTTGTCAGATAAAGGTTTTTTAGTTAGTAATGTGATATTATGCCAGTTTATAAACGGATAGTTTTGAGTGTTTAGTAAAAAGTTCATATGTAAAAAAATGTTTTACAAATACTTTGCTTTTGACCCAAAGAATGATATACTAAAATTGTTAAAAGGAACCGCGAAAGCGTCCTGTTGGTTACTCGGTATTGAGAAGCCTTAAGGAACTAAGCCGTTCCTTTTTAATTTACTTTAGACTTTATCAGATTAAAGGTTTGGAAATTATGTCAGGTGAAAATTTTAGTAAAAAAGAAGTAATGAAAAATATCTATCCGTTGATAGAAAACACCTGTATGCGTTATAACCTTATTCCAATTGAGGTTGATTTTTCCAAAGAATCAGGGCAGTGGTTTTTGAGGATATTTATATACTCGACAGACCATGACGTCAATCATATGGATTGTGAGAATATATCACGTTCATTGAGCGATTTTTTGGATGAGCTTATTCCTGTAAAATATTATTTGGAAGTCAGCTCTCCGGGCTTAGAACGCAGATTTAAGTCCGAAAAAGAATATATAATCTTTAGCGGAAAAGTAATTGAATTGAAATTGAAAAATCCGCTTGAAGGAGAAAAAGAAAAACAATTTAAGGCTTTGCTCCTGGACTACAATGAGGGAATTGGAGCTTTGGTAAAAAGATTAGATGACGATAAAGAAATTAATATACCACTTGATAATATTTTTTCGTCAAGATTGTGCTTTGAAGAAAATGAAAAACAATATAAAAAGGAGATAAATGATGATTAAAATCGGAACAGCTTTGTTTGAAGCATGTGAACAGCTTGAAAGAGAAAAAGGGATTTCTAAAGACGCAATTGTATCAGCGCTTTGCGATGCAATGGTAACGGCTTACAAAAAACATATTAAGGTGAAAGAAGCAACAAATGTTGAGGCAATCTTGGATGAGCAATCAGGAGAAATTGGCGTTTTTAGAACAAAATTGGTTGTAAAAAATGTTGAAGATGCAGATTATGAAATATCTCTGGCTGATGCCCAAGAAATTGATGATGAAGTAGAGCTTGAAGACGAAGTCAAGATAGAAGTTACGCCCGAAAACTTTGGACGAATAGCAGCACAAAGTGCTAAACAGGTAATTACACAACGTATTCGTGAAGCAGAGCGAAAACTTGTGCTTGACGAGTTTATGGATAAAAAGGGAACGTTAGTTACAGGTATTATCCAGCGGGTAGAAAACCGTAACGTAATTGTTAATATAGGTAGAACAGATGCTATAATGCCTGCGAAAGAACAAATTCCGGGAGAATATTATAAACCCGGAACAAGAATTCGTGTATTTGTTCTTAATGTTAAAGAAACGAATAGGTTGCCACAAGTTATTGTTTCACATGCGCATTCGGAAATAGTTAGAGAACTGTTTGAACTCGAGGTTCCCGAGATAGAAGATGGAATTGTTGAAATTAAATCGATTGCAAGAGAAGCAGGATATAGAACAAAAATTGCCGTTCATTCAAATGATCCTGATGTAGATAGTGTTGGAGCTTGTATCGGACCAAGAGGCTCAAGAATTCAGACCATTGTTGGCGAGTTGAAAAATGAAAAGATTGATATTGTAAGATATTCGGAAGATCCGGTTGAGTACCTTGTTAATGCGCTTTCTCCGGCAAGAATAGTTTCTGTGGATATACTTGTTGATGATGAGTTTGCTCATGAAGCGCTTGTAGTTGTACCTGATGATCAGTTGTCCCTTGCAATCGGAAGAGAAGGACAAAACGTTAGACTAGCTCATAAGCTAACTGGTTGGAAAATCGATATTAAGAGTGTTTCACAGATGGAGGCACAAGAAGCTATCGACCGTGAACAAGAGCCTGTTGAAGAGGAAATTTATGTCGAAGATGACATTGATGTTCAAGATGAAGATGAAAATGAATTTCAAGAAGAATATGCTCTTGATGAAGAAGATGTTCAGGAAGAATTGACAGAGCAAGTTGAGGAGTAATCCAAACTCTTTGATAAAAATGAGGTCTATTAAGACCTCTTTTTTTATGATTAATTATCCTTTGATATCAAGAGGAGGTGTTTTTACTAAAGCAATTTGTTTTCCGTTTGCATCTACTTTTAAAGTTTCTTTGGAGCCGTCGGGTTTTATGATAGTTTCCGTGTAACTTCCATCTTGATTAAATATAGTTATACATTTTCCTTTCCCAAGGGTGACGGTGCTTTTTGTCATTTCCCCTTTTTTATTGTATTCGGATTTTCGGTCTAATGTTTTAAAATTTGCGTCTTTTGGAATTGCAGTCAAATTCATACTATTTTTCCTCTTTTATTTTTGAATTGATTTATATGTCTAAGGTAATCTTTTTGTTCATCTCCGCTTGTTTCTTCAAGAATGTAATTTTCTATTCCTGTTCCTTTATAAGTGTGCCCAACTTTTTTCATGTAGTATTCAACTAGTTCGTAGTCGTCTTTTGAAATTGAATAGATTGCGGCGGCAAAAGCATTGTCATCTGTTCCCCAACCTCTTGAGGCGGACTCAATGATATGCACTATTAGTAACGCTTTCTTTTTTAAATCTTTTTCGTTGTTTATATGTTCCTTAATTTCTTCATAGCTTTTAAATATACAATGATCTGCAATTCTTCTGGCTTTTTGATAGTCTTTTAAGGTAAGTTCTTTATCTTCAGCATTGAAGATTGATGTTGGTTCTGCTTTGGTATCTGTCGGTGTGTTATGTTCCCAAAAACAACCGATACTACCAAATTCAATGGGTTTTGTACAAATAGCCATTGCTGTTTCCAATGTTTCTCCTTTCTATTGCTTTTCATCTTTAAACATTTTATCCACTATGGTTTGTGCAGCCATTCCTGCTGGTTTCATTTTTTCGTATTCTCTTTTGAAGTATGGGTCAATGTAACTTAGGTGTCTGTATGTTTCCAGTTTAACTTTGACCGGCAAGTGTTCCAGCATTTCTGCAATTGGGTTATCTGAGTTAAAATTACACAATCCTTTCAATATAGTATTTATTTTATCAAGCCTTTCTTTATCTTTTATTGCGTAAATGTTGTCCAAAAATTCATATGCATTGGGGTCTGGAATTTCTTTAAAGAAAGGTATACCTTCTTCTTGTGTAGCGTTCTGATAAGCTACGTACATAGCACCAGCCATTGAACCAAAGTCATCTGTGTTTTTGTAATCAGGTCGGTTAAATGCGCCCTTCACAAATCCTTTTGTAAAATCATCATTTAGTCCCATATCCGGCCAAGCATTGTAATATTGGGTTCCATAATTGTTTATCTCTTCTTCGCTAAGTTCATTAAGCGAGATTGGTACACCATATTGATTAGCCAGTTTAAGTCCTTTTATGGCGATTAGTGCTTTTTCTGTATTCCCTTCTCTTAGAGCATCCGTAAGTTTTTTGTATTGTCCAATTATATAATTGGCATCTATTTGCTGCTTTCCTACAGTAAGAGGTAATACATCATTATTAGGGTCACGGCTTATGTCGAATAATACCAAAGAAGAACCTTTCATCATGGCGGATAATTCTTTGAACTCTTTGCTGTCAACTATTTTGTCGCTAACCACTTCAGATTTAATCATTGTGTGGATGCTATCTTTTAGTTCACAATATCTTTGGTACTCTTTAATTTCTTCTTCGCTTAATGCATTAGGTGAGATTGGATATCCCAATTCTTTAGCATATTTAATTGTAATTATTAGAGACTCCAACGATTCGGTATCATCTTCACCGGATTCTAAACATTCCTTTATGCCCTGATAAATATTGTTAATTCCTTCCGCACAGAGGTAGGGGCGTTCATTGCTGGAATCTATATCGTTGTCAGGATTTCTTTTGCCAGTAATCGGGAGATCTCTGACTTGTGCAAGAGGTATTAAACCTTTTGCAGCATCCATAATAACTTCTTTATTTGCGCCATTTAAGATAAGATTTATAAAGTCATCTGATTTTTGTTGGACGACTTCTTGTGGCAGGTTGTAATATCCGACATATTCTTCAAATTTACTAAAAACAGGGTTTAGTTGCTCTAAAAGAGAGGCATTTGTTTCTTGATTTTGAGTCAACCAGTCTTTTATAGCTTCTATGTCTTTGTATTTTGATAATAAGTCTTCTTTGGAAATCTTTCGCCAATCTATATTCGTCAAATCTGTCATGAGCGTAGTTATTTCTTCGTCAGATTTTCCGTCTAGTCCGTTGTTTTTTGCATATGTTTGTGCATAGGCATGCAAATCTTCAGGCGATGCGGCTTGGATAGCCTCAAAGGATTCTGCATTTGCAAAAGTATTTAATTCGGCAGGTGCTTCGTCAATTACTATAGTTTGTAATTCTTCAGGCGTTGCGTCTCCTAGTTTCGTTTGTGCTGCATCAACCAGTGTGTCCATTCCGATATTTAGATCTTGGGGAGTTGGTAATGCAATTTTTGCGTCTACTTTAGGTGCCTCTGGCTCCATAAAGTCTACAGGTATATCTGTATATTCTTCTGTTGTTTCAGTAGCAGATGTTCCTTTATCTTGGGTAACTTCTTGTTGGAGAGCTGTTTGAGTTTGTGGAGTTGAAAATACTCCGTTATTCGTTTCTGCAAAAATATGCGAGTTGAATACATCCTTTTCTAAGTTGGGTTTAAGATTAATTTTTCTATCAAATAAATTGAATATAGGTTTCGATGTATCTACATTTATTTGTGGAGTGTTTTCTTGGGTTGTTTGACTATTTTCTTCAGCCTGTTTATTATCAGCTTTTGTATCGCTTGATTTTTGTGAGTCTGGGGTTTCCTCTGCAGGAGTGTCTGTAGCAACGGTTTTTTCAGGTTCTGCCGGATTATCTTGTGGGTTGTTGTTTTGAGGTGTATGTGTTGCCACTCGTGGTTCTTGGACCTCTGGGGTCGGTTGTTCTGGCTCAGCAGCAGTTTCAGTGACGTCCGATTTGGTTTGTGTGGACTTTAACTTTTCAAGTTCTTCTCTTAGCTTTTGCGCTTCCGCCTTCGCAGCCGCAGCCTCAGCTTCTGCCTTTTGTTGGGCTTCGCTGGCTGTGTCTGCTTCAGCGTCTGCTAATTCTTTTTGTTGTTTTAGTGCATCAAGTTCTTTTCTAAGTAAGTCAATTGTTCGATCGCGTTCTTCCAAATCTTCTTTTATATCGGCAAGTTGTTCTTTTATTTCTACCATTTCACTTTCTTGTTCTGGTTGTTGGGGTTGTGTAGGTTGCAATTTTTCAGTTGAGGGTTCTGCCTGAGGTTCGGTATTAACCTCGGTTGGGGTTTTTGTTTCAATTTGGGCAGGGGAAGTTGCTTCTGCTTTAGCTTGTGCTTGTGCTTCGGCTTCGGCTATATCATTTGCGTTTTCTCCTTTTGAAGCTTCCAAGGTAGTATTATTGTTTGACTGCTGTTCTCCTTTGTTTCCTTTGCAGGTATTAATATAATATTCGTATGTCATGTTTCTTATCGCTTCCACAGTTTGTGGATCGCAAGTGTTTTTAAGCTCGGAGGATTCAAAATTATCTTTCGCTTTTCTAAAGCTTATTGGATCTAAAATTCGATGTGAACCTTGATTGTTCGGGAAAACAAAAACCTTTTGCAATATATCTTTAAAATCAACATCTTGTGGGTTCGTTTGTTCTGGATTTTGAGTTGTATCTGTATCGGGTTGAGTTTCTGGTTGAGTTTCGGGTTGAGCTTCGGCCTTAGCTTGTGCTTCGGCTTGAGTTTGAGCTTCGTCTTGAGCTTTCGCTTGTGCTTGAGCTTCGGCTTCGGCTTTAGCTTGTGCTTCGGCTTGTGCTTGAGCTTGAGCTTCTGCCCAAGCTTTGGTTTGAACTTCTTCAGCTTCTGTTACATATTTTTCAATATCTTTTTTATTGAGAGAACTTAGCATAGAACGAGCGGCTTTGGCAGCGTCTCTTTGATTGTTTTCAACTTGTTCTGCTCTTGTTGCTTGAGTGCGACTGCTTTTCCAGTTGTAAAATCCGGCTTCATCAAGAGCTCTATAAGCTTGGATGTCTGCCTCAGTATTATCTGCTTCTTCTTTACCTCTGTATTTGTCTCGGTATAGACCTTTCCTGTTATCTTTTTGGATTCTCCTTATACCCTCTGCCATTTCGTTAATATCTATTTCCCCATTTTCATCGAGGTCGTATGCTGCTAAAAATTCGGTTTCATCTGAGTTATTAAACTTATCCTGATTACGGGCTGTCTGTACTGCTGCACCAAATATCTTGTATAGGGTTGTGTCTTGAATCTCCGGATTTCCAGCTACGGTAGGCTGTGGGGATGCAGGCGCCGTTTCGGGCTCCTGTGTAACTTCTTCTGGAACATCTGGTTTAGCTGTATCTGTAGTTGTAATTGTTATCATATCTTGATTTGGAATGTCAGGGCTTTGTGAAGATCCAGAGCCGCTTAGAAGTTTGTCTAATTTATAACCAAGTCCTGCTTTTTTCACAGCAGGTGTTACGTTAACATTTCCGTCAGAAGTATTTATTCTTTGCCTCCTGAGCTCTTTTTCTATTCTATAAATGTCGCTTTCTGTGAAAACTCTTTCACCGTTTTCATCGACAATATTTTGCATTGCTTGCCAAACGGATGTTCCTTTTGGTACGTTTTCAGAGGGATTATTAGTTTTCCTGTCATCTTTATCAAGTTTTCTGTATTCTCGTCCTGAAATAACTGATACAATAAGACTTTGAGAATCTCCGGAACCTTGCATTAAAGAAGGTTTAATAGTTACATCACTCATTTACAAATCTCCTACAATATTATCTATAAATCTATCCACATATATCTGAAAACAAATTTATTGTTGAAATATTGCTAAAAAAGTAAAGCATGTTAAGAAATATAAATGTGTGTATATACGATTATTGGCTAAATGGAAAAAGGAGGCTCATTTCTAAGCCTCCTTTGGGTGTGAATTTATTATTCAAGATAGTTGTTTTATTTGCAAGAGTTGCAGCCAAAGGCGATTGTAACCTTTTCTCTTGGGTTAATAGATGAAATTTTCTTTCCATCCGGATCAACCAAGTAAGCAACTTCTTCGCCGGTAACCTGAACCATGCCGGAAACACCGCTAATGGCTGTTCTCGTAAGGTCAACAGGAGCTTTGAGCAGAGCTTTTCCTGCATCGAGGTAGCTTCTGCCACCGGCCATAAATTTGCCTTGGAACATTTCACCTGTACCTGTACCAAATTCGCTCATTACTTGTTCAAAAGCGTTTGATACACCGATAGCTGCACCACCAACTGCACGACCGGCTGTTCCTACAACCTGTCCAACAGTTGCAAATGGCCATTGTACAAGTCTTGCTACAGGATTAGGAGTGTGTGTTCTATTTACTTGAGCTGTTAGTACTTGGCTTGGAAGATCTGCTTTGCAATCACAATTTTCGATTGTATCAAATGATAATTTCAAAGCACCGTTGTTGCATTTAGAAGGTCTTTCAACTTCAAGAACTTTACCTCTTACTATAGAGCCTTCGGGGTATAAAACTCCATTAATTGTCATCGGGTCTATTGTTTTTGCAGCAAATCTATCATTGACGTGTGCTGTACGAGCTGTTAATTCGTCTTCGAAACAAATTTTCAATGTTGGAACTGTTACGGTTTCAGTTTTTTCCATATATGCAGCCCCACCTGTACATTCACAGTCAGTTGCTGTTGCAATGTCACGATTTGAATATCCGCCTGCAATTCTTATTTGTTCAAGCATTGATGCCAATTCAGCACGGCTTGCATCTGCATTTGGTCTGATTTGGTTAGGATTTGGCAAATCAGCGATAGCACCAACGTTAAGTGATTTTGCTACCGGAATTGCTGCCCAAGACGGTACTTCATTTCCGTCACAGTATTTGCTTAATATTTCTTGTGCTTGGCAAGAATCCATGTCACATTTTACACCTTTTGATAAAATAGTAAGTGCTTCCGCTCTTGATACCGGGTGATTTGGTTTGAATGTGTCATTCGGGTATCCTGTCATTAAGCCGTCAGCAACACTTTTGTTTATAACTTTGTTTGCCCAGTGATTTTTTGGTACATCTTTGAAGTTTGCTTCAGGGCAGGTGAAATCTTCATTCAAGTTGAAACCTTTAACTGCCATACTTGCAAATTCTGCACGTGAAACAGGAAGATTAGGTTTGAAGGTTCTGTCAGGGTAACCTGCTATAACCTTGTTTTCTGTTAATTTATTGATGTCACAACTTGCCCAGAATCCATCTGGTACATCTTCAAACGCACTTACTACAGGTGCTGCTGCGCCTGTGATGCTGTTTTCTTGTGAGTAGTTGAACGGAACCATTGATTTTTTAATTGCTTCCATACTGCTTTCTGTTTGAATATTAATCGGACAATTTACACCGTCAATGTCACCACAATTTCTATCAACGGGTATTCCGCTAATTTTGCCGCAGCAATCATCATTAAGACAAGGCATTGGTGCTGCTGCGCCTGTAGTTGCACAGTCGCAATCAGGTGCAAGAGCTACAGGTACTCCATTTGTCATTGCTACTGTTGGAGCATTTATGTTACCTTCGCCCAACAAGACACCTTGGTCGCTTTCTCCTACTCGTACATTATCCAGTCCATATATTCCTGCCGGATATGCATAAATTTGATGTTTGCATTTGTCAGCGCAAATGTTGTTTGGACATACTCCTGCGGCTGCAATGTCAGGTCCGTCACATGTTGCGATATCTTCATCGCAGTCTGTGCAGCTTTTCTTTTCTGTTTCACAAGGGTCACATTTCTTTTCCTTTTTAGGTTTGCATCCGCATTCGTCCTTCATCTTTTTGCAGGTCGGACATTTAGCGTTTTCTGGCGTAACTACTTGTGGACAGTCGTTTAACGGACATGCGCCACCTGTTACTACAGGGGTTTCACATCCGCATTCAGCCATTGCCAGATTCATTGTTCCGGCAACAAGTCCGACTGTCAATGCCGCTGCTAGTGTCATTTTTTTGATAGTCATTTTTCCCTCCTTACGTAAGAAATCTACCGGTTTATTATTAAGACCCTATAAACTCCCTCAGGTCATTTTTCCATAAACTTAGTAATCTCTAATATTCATATAGAATTATTAATGCTAAACAGCCCGACAATCATTACCAATACGGCTGTCTTGTCAGGCTATTTTATATTTCTGTATAATTTGTTTTTTAATTATTTTTCTGTTTATTCTTACGGGTTGTTTACAAAGTATTCTTCTAATTTACTCATCGTTTTCTCGTCTATTACATCGTGATTGCCAATTGAGTCAGGATTTTCTTCGCTTATTTGAGAATAAACATTGATAAAGTCACTTAATGACCAGTTAAACTTTTTCATTACTTCATAAATAGAGTATGTTGTTCCGGAACTGGAGGTTATTTCTTCTCCTGTAAATACATACGTTTTTTCTGCGCTGGCTCCAAATATTCCTGAGCCGTTTCCTGTTGTACCAAGCTGAGCTATGCCGCAAGTACCGTGTGATTCGTATGTGTTGTTTCCTTCTCCACCAAAGAAGATATTGTATCCGCCCTTATCTATAAGGGTATCATCACCAGAACCTCCAATGATTATGTTTCGATAACTTGCTTCTCCGTTTTCACCAAAAATGCCAACTGCTTCAAAAGTGTTTGAGCCGTTTCCACCATCGATGACTCCGTATTTTCCTCCAATTACAAAGGTATCATTACCGCCTCCACCAACTATTACTGCCCCGTGGCTTTCGAATGTTGTTTCAAGTCGGTTTGTACCACCTTTGTCTTGTGCGTTGTTGAATTTACCGGCGTCTATGTAGTTATCGCTTCCTGTTCCAAGTGTAACTTTGTTATCTTGACTTTCATTGCTCATATAAACAAACTGGCTGCCGCTACCTCTTGTTAGGTCTATATTTGAACTTACTGCATCAACCTGAATTGTTCTTTCTGCATTTCCGCCACTTGAGGTTACATTCACGTTTTCGCCTACTATATTGTAGTGATTACCGTCAGTGTTTGATAACTTTATTTCATTATCACTGTCGCCTTCGTGTTTGAATAAGTACTGAGTATAGTCATCTTCGCCTGTTATTCCGAATTGAAGTTGTGCTGTACCAGAAACGGTTCCAACATTAGTAATTTCCGCATTTGTCGCATCTGTAATATTTATTATTACATTACCGTCTGCGGCTCTTGAAAATCTCATTGTTGTTCCGATACCGTCAATCATGACATACCTCGTTAAGTGCCTACATGTAAATAAAAACAAAGTATATACTATGGTTTTCAATAATATATATTTTTGTTACAAAAATTAATAAAACTGTTTCTCGGTTAACTAATAATGCTAAGAGTTACAAAATCGTTACAAGTTAGTGTTTTCGTTTTTATTCGGTCTTTCTAAATGAGCCTGTTTGTTATATAATTCTGCTGACAATCATTATTTAAAAATATAAAATTTAAGGAGAAAAAAATGACAGAAAAAAGAGTTTGGCTGTTCCGTGAAGGGAATGCAGACATGCGCAATTTGCTTGGTGGTAAAGGTGCTAACCTTGCTGAAATGACAAATTTGGGACTGCCTGTTCCTCCAGGATTAACTATTACAACCGAAACTTGTATGGATTACATTAATAACGGCAATAAGATGCCAGAAGGCTTGATGGATGAAGTGAGAGCTGCGTTGAAAGACGTTGAAGCCCAAAAAGGACAAAAATTTGGTGATGCTCAAAATCCGCTTTTGGTTTCTGTTCGCTCAGGTGCTAGGGTTTCGATGCCTGGTATGATGGAAACTATTCTTAACCTTGGTTTAAACGACCAGACTGTAGAAGCTATGATTAAACTTACCAACAATCCTCGCTTTTGCTATGACTCATATAGAAGATTTTTAACTATGTTTGGGTCTGTTGCTTGGGAAATGGATAGACAAAAGTATTTTGAATCTGAGCTGGAAAAAGTTAAAGAACGTGAAGGGGTTAAACAAGATACCGAAATTTCTGCAGAGGGGTTAAAATCTTTAATTCCAGTTTACAAAAATATAATCAAAGAAGTAACAGGTAAAGAATTTCCTCAAGATCCATATGTTCAACTTCAAGAAGCAATTGAAGCGGTATTTCGTTCTTGGAATATTCCTCGAGCAGTGGCATATAGGAATATGAACAAAATTGACCATAATTTTGGTACGGCTGTGAACGTTCAGTCAATGGTTTTTGGTAATATGGGTGATGATTGTGCAACAGGTGTTTCATTTACTCGTAACCCCGCAACCGGTGAAAATAAGTTTTATGGTGAATATTTGACTAATGCTCAGGGCGAGGACGTTGTTGCGGGTATTAGAACACCAAAACCGATTGCTGAATTGGAAACAGAAATGCCTGACCTTTATAAACAATACGTAGATATCGCAAAAAAACTTGAACTGGGTTATAAAGATGTTCAGGATATGGAATTTACCATTGAAAAAGGTAAATTATAAATTCTCCAGACTCGTAATGGAAAACGTACGGCAGCAGCAGCAGTGAGAATTGCAGTTGAAATGTGTGAAGAAGGTATTATTAGCAAAGAACGCGCAATTCAATTGGTTGATCCCTATAGTGTTAATCAAATTCTTTTACCCTGTTTTGATGCAAAAGCTATGGAAGAAGCCAAAAAAATTGCACACGGTGTAAATGCATCTCCTGGGGCAGCAGTTGGTAAGATAGTTTTTGATACGGAAGAAGCTGCAAAAAGAGGTGAGGCAGGTGAAAAGGTTATCCTTGTTCGCGTTGAAACTTGTCCTGATGATATCCATGGTATGGCAGTATCTCAAGGCGTTCTAACCCTTAGGGGTGGAGCTACTTCTCACGCTGCCGTTGTTGCTAAGGGAATGGGTAAGCCTTGTGTTTCTGGTTGTGAGGATATGAAAATTGATCTTGCAAATGAAACATTAACAGGTGCGGATGGTTCTGTTTACCACAAGGATGATGTTATTTCTCTTGATGGTGGAAAAGGTGTTGTTATGGCTGGCGCAGTTAAGCTGGTTGAGGCTCAAATTGATGACAATTGGAACAAGTTCTTCTCTTGGGTTGATGCAATTAAACAACTCAAAGTAGAAGCCAATGCCGATACTCCTAAAGACATTGAAAATGCCTTAAAATTTGGAGCAGAAGGTGTGGGACTTTGCAGAACAGAGCATATGTTTATGGATCCGGATAGGTTGCCTTGGGTTCAAAAAATGATTATTGCTGGTACGCCTGATGCAAGACGTGAAGCTTTGGACAAGTTGCTTCCTATGCAATATTCAGATTTTTATGCGATGTTTAAGGCAATTGGCGAAAAACCAATGACGGTCAGACTTTTAGATCCGCCGCTTCACGAATTTTTGCCTTCAAAAGAAGAACTTATAAAAGAAGTTGCAACATTAAAGGCTTTAAATCAAGATGCTAAAGAAAAAGAAGAATTGTTGCATATTGTTGAAGGCTTGTCAGAATCTAACCCTATGATGGGCTTGAGAGGATGTCGTCTGGGGTTAACATATCCGGAGATTAACGAAATGCAAGTTAGAGCAATCTTCGAAGCTGCTTGTGATGTTAAAAAAGAAGGAATTAATGTTCAGCCTTGGATTATGATTCCGCTTATCGGACATGTTAATGAGTTAAAAGTGGCTAAAGAAATACTTGAAAAAGTTGCTGAAATCGTTATGTTAGAAAAAGGAATAAGAGTTGAGTATAAATTTGGTACAATGATTGAAATTCCTCGTGCGGCTCTCACCGCCGATGAAGTTGCGCAATATGCCGAATTCTTCTCGTTTGGAACAAACGACCTCACTCAAATGACGTTCGGATATTCTCGTGATGATGCAGAAGGCAAATTCCTCAACAGATACGTTGAACAAAAAATTCTTCCGGCAAATCCTTTTGAGACATTAGACCAAAAAGGAGTAGGAAAGCTTGTTGAAATGTCAATGACATTGGGTAAGGCAGTAAATCCGAAACTTGTTGGAGGTGTTTGCGGAGAACATGGTGGAGATCCGGATTCTGTGAAGTTTTGCCATAGAATTGGTTTGAACTATACTTCTTGCTCACCGTTTAGAATCCCGCAAGCAAAACTCGCTGCGGCTCAGGCGGTAGTTGAATCCAAGTAAAAAGCTGAGTTGAACTTTTAGGTCGCTGCGATTTAATCGCAGCGACTTTTGTTTCTATGTTTAGATTTGTAAAAGCAAAAAAGATTTTATGCAAGAAATGTTTTTTACGGATATTAAGTAATTGTGTAACACATATGATAGGAATAAATATGAAAATTTTGAATATTTCGCAAGCAGATATGCATCGAAAAACCGGAAGTGAACTTTTTAAGAAAGCAGATAATAGTAATTTAGTTTCTACAGTGTCCATAAAAAGAGAGCTTAAAGGGGTGCCTAGGGCATATGCTTTGAGCTTTTCAGGCGGTTATAGTTTAGATTTGGAGCAAACAGCAAAAGAATTTAGAAAACACGAGGAAAAACATGGATATAATTCTGTTCCACAACGTGTAAAAGATGAATTAGATATAGTTCTTAGTGAGGGAAACGAAAAAAAACTTACACTCATAGATGTTCATAAAAAAGTTTACGGAGAAATTTTGTCTGCGACTACGTTAGATGAAATAAGAGAAAAATTTCCGGAATTTACCCAGATAAAGTCGACACAAGATGTTTCACTGATTAATAATCCTATAGTTAGGGATGCAAAAGCCGGAAAGAGTAAGATTTTTGTTCCTGATGAGGATATAGCTTTACAGTTAATGAAGCTTTATTGGGCTCAGGGATTTTCTTTGAAGGATATAGCTATAGACGCTTATCCCAAGGCTAATATTGCAACATTAATGGAAAAATTAAATATACCAAGACTCACCCCACACTATGGGCATGTTTTGAAATTTTCCGATGTTGAATATAACAAACGATTTAGTGAAGAGATGTCGCTAAGGCAGGAAGAAATCGCTTCACAAAGGAGTGGTGCTCCGGTTGTTCCAAGAAAAATGAGCGAAGAGCAGAAGAAAAAAATTTCTGATGCGTTAATAAACTATTATTCGGAGCATCCTGAAAAAATACAGGCGATGACACAGCGTCAGAAAGACTTTTATTCCCAAAATCCTGAGGAGGCTGTCTTTTTTAAATTTGTGATGTTGAAAACTTGGAATATGAGCGCTATGGAAGTTGTTCGTAGGAAAATGAGCGAATATCTTAAACAACAGGCACATAATAAGAAAAATGCGGATAGTAATGATGAGTGTTTGTTCCTTGATGAAAAGAGTAATGTGATGAAAGAATTTTGGGATAAAAATCCATATCTCAAAAAGAAATTCTCAAAATCGATGCTCCATGCGTATGAAAAAATGAAAGTTGATGAAAGATACAAAGTTATGCGTAATGTTCTTGATTTTCCGGCATTTCCTCGAGGAATAAAAGACGAAATAGAAGGGTATGCGAAGAAAAAAGGCATAAAACTTCGTGATTATGATATGAGTTTGGGTATTCGTTGTGCCGAGTATGGACTTCAGAAAAAAACTAAAGAATTTAAATTAATTTTTGATTATTTTGATGAAAAGCCCGAAATGTTCCGTCTTTACAGAGTTACAATAGCTGATCAGGTATGTGAGCTTTTCCGTCATTATTCAATGCCACAGAATAAGTCAAAAGTTGGGGACGCCGTTATAGAAGAACTTAGAGGTTTTGTTTCCGATGGGCAAGCAACCAGCTTAAATAATCTTCTTTTTATGTTTGCTAAAGCTGTTAGCATATTGAAAGATTATCGCGAAGAAGCTGAAATAGAAAGATTAAACAATTCGTTGGAAAAATCTTTTGAAAAAGCAAGAACAATGTTTTGCTCAAAACCTAAAGTCTAAAAACAGTATCGGATGTTAATTATTTTATACGTAAATATTTACAATTCGTACCTTAGAGGGCTTTTTATATTATAATGTTCGTATACACAAAAAGTAATGGGGTATGAACATGGGATATGAAATTTTAAAAAAAGTTGAACTTTGTCCAAATCAGTATGAGTTGACAATAAAAGCACCATATATTACAAGAAATGCAAAGGCAGGGCAGTTTATAATTTTAAGGGTGGAAGAGGAAGGTGAGAGAGTTCCTCTGACAATAGCCGATTTTAATAGGGAAAAAGGTGAGCTTACAATAGTATATATGGCGGTTGGTTATACGACAAAGAAGCTGGCAAAGCTTAATGTAGGAGATGAAATAGTAGATATAGTAGGACCCCTCGGACAGCCGACGCATATAGAAAATTACGGTACAGTGGTTTGTCTTGCAGGTGGATACGGAGCTGCACCTTGTTATCTTATAGCTAAAGCGTTCAAAGAAGCTGGAAATAAAGTATATATGATTATGGGTGCAAGGAATAAAGACCTTATTTTCTGGAATGATAAGATGAAAGATGCTTGTAGCGAGCTTTATATAACCACTGATGACGGTTCTTTAGGAACAAAAGGATTTGTAACCGGAGTAATGGAAGATATTATGAAGCGTGAAAAAGTCGATTATGCAATAGCAGTAGGTCCAATGCCCATGATGAGAGCCGTGGCAGAGTTGACAAGAGGTAAAGGTATTAAAACAGAAGCAAGCATGAACCCGATTATGGTTGATGGTACGGGAATGTGTGGCGCATGTCGTGTTACTGTCGGTGGTAAGGTTAAGTTTGCCTGCGTTGATGGTCCGGACTTTGACGCTCATGAAATAGACTTTGATGAAGTTATCAATCGTACAAGAATATACAAAGATGAGGAAAGAAAACGTTCCGAAAACTGCAACCTGTTAAAACAAGCAGCAGAATTACAAGCAAAGTAGTGAGGATAAAATTATATGGCAAGTAGTCAAATTCCATTATGTCCGCTTATGAGCGCGGGCAACGAGATGCAAATAGTTTGCGCGCAAGAAAGATGTGCTTGGTATATGAAGAATTATAAAACTTGTTCGATATATATTCTTGCTCATGATGCGGCTATAAATATTAAAGAAAAACAATCCAAAAAAGGAGTTTAAAATGACAATGACACAGCTGAAATGTGATATAAAAGATATTAACCTGGCAGAGCAAGGAAAACGTCAAATAGAATGGGCGTATAAAGATATGCCTGTTTTGACGAGAATAAAGGAACGATTTGAAAAAGAAAAACCTTTTGAAGGAATAAGACTTTCAAGCTGTGTGCATGTAACAAAGGAAACAGCGGCGTTATGTATAGCGATGAAAGCAGGTGGAGCTGATGCAATACTTGTTGCTTCAAATCCTTTGTCAACACAAGATGATGTAGCTGCTGCGCTTGTAAAGTATTATGGAATTCCTGTTTTCGGCTATGCCGGTGAAAGCAAAGAAGTATATGCAAGCCATGTGGAAGAAGCGATGAATCATAATCCACAGCTGATTATAGATGATGGTTGCGATATCGTTGCGACTATCCACCAAAAAAGACCCGAATTGGTAAAGGATATTATAGGCTCAACAGAGGAAACGACGACAGGAATAATCAGATTAGAGGCTATGGAAAAGGACGGAAGTCTGAAATGGCCTGCTGTGGGTGTAAACAGTTCAATGACAAAGCACCTGTATGATAACCGATATGGTACGGGACAAAGTACTATGGATGGAATAATTCGAGCAACCAATATCCTTTTGGCAGGTAAGGTTGTTGTTGTGTGTGGCTATGGCTGGTGTGGAAAAGGCTGTGCTATGAGAGCTAGAGGAATGGGAGCTAATGTTATTGTTACAGAAGTTGACCCGCTTAAGGCTCTTGAAGCGGCAATGGAAGGTTTTAGGGTTATGCCGATTGCTCAGGCTGCAAAAGAAGGTGACTTGTTTGTTACTGTTACGGGTGATAAGCATGTTGTTGATTTGCCTCATTTGCTTACGATGAAAGACGGGGCTATGGTTTGTAATGCAGGACATTTTGATGTTGAAGTTAATGTTGGTGATTTGCGTAAAGAGACTGTTGAGATTAAGCAAATTAGACCCAGTCTTGAGGAATATAAGCTTAAAAATGGTAAGTCGATTTATGTTCTTGCTGAGGGTAGATTGGTTAATCTTATCGCAGCTGAAGGACATCCGGCATCTGTTATGGATATGAGCTTTGCAAATCAGGCGCTTGGAATGGAATTTTTGGTTAAAAATCAAGGTAAGCTGGAGAATAAACTTTATACACTTCCTCAAGAAGTCGATATGGAGATAGCCAAGTTGAAGCTTGCTTCGATGGGAATTGAATATGATACATTGACTTCGGAGCAAGAAGCGTATCTGAATAGTTGGCAATCGGGAACTATGTAGTAGAATATGGGTTTAAGCGGGGCATTTGCCCCGCTTTTGAAGTTATTAATTTAGGAGTGGATATGAAAGCAGTTGTCTTTAACGATAGTTTAAAATTAGTAAATGATTATGCAAAGCCTCAGCCTAAAAAAGATGAGGCCTTGATTAGAGTCCTAATGGCAGGTATATGTAATACCGATTTTGAGATAACGAAAGGGTATATGGGTTATAACGGCATTCTCGGGCATGAATTTGTCGGAATTGTTGAAGAAATTAATGGTGAAGATAAGTCTTTGTTAAAAAAGAGGGTGGTTGGAGAAATTAATTTTGGATGTATGGATTGTGATTATTGTGCAAAGGGGTTGCAGCGGCATTGTTTTAATCGACAAACATTGGGGATATGGAAAAAAGACGGCTGTATGGCGGAATATGTGACAATGCCTGTAAAAAACTTGCTGGTTGTGCCTGATAATGTAAGTGATGAGGAAGCTGTAATGGTTGAGCCATTAGCTGCGGCATTAGAGATATTAGAGCAGCTTCATATAAAACCGTTTGAAAAAGTTCTTGTTTTGGGCGATGGAAAGCTTGGTTTGACGATAGCATTGGCATTAAGCTCAGCTGGATTGGATGTAACTCAGGTTGGAAAGCATTCAAATAAGCTAGATATTACGGCAAAACAAGGTGTTAAAACGGTTTTGTTGAATGACCTAAAAATAACAAAGACTTGGGATGTCGTAGTAGAGGCAACGGGTTCGATTAACGGATTTGAGACTGCTATCGCATTGACAAAACCTCGCGGCGTTTTGGTTTTAAAAAGTACTGTTGCGAGTGGTAAGGAGTTTAATTTTGCACCGATTGTAATTGATGAAATTACGGTGTTGGGTTCAAGATGCGGTCAGTTTGCACCTGCGTTAAGATTGTTGGAACAAAAGCGAATTGATTTTAAACCATTGATTAGTGATGTGTATAATGTTGATAATGCACTTGAAGCGTTTGAGAAAAATAAGGACAAGTCTAGCATCAAGGTTTTGATTAAGTTTTAGAGGGGTAATGCAGAATAAGCGTAAAACATTATTGGGGTTGTTTTTTTCGGCACTGTTTTTGGTGTTGATATTTTACAACGTCGATATAAATGAGTTAATCCAAACTTTTCGACAATTTAAAGTAAATAATCTTGGAGCAATAGTTGCGATGTTTGCCTTTTCTCTTTTGATAAGGGCTTGCCGTTGGATGTATCTTCTAAAGTCAGACAAGAGGTTTTCTTTGTATCAGTTGACATCAACATGGGTAATCGGTAACTTAATGAATGCGTTTTTGCCGGCAAGAGCCGGAGATATATGGCGTTCTTACGAAGTTGGTGCTAATTCTAGGGAAAGCAAAATGAAGATTTTCGGAAGTGTAATGCTTGAGCGGATACTCGATGGAGTGAGCGTTTGTGCGATTTTATATTTTTGTATTTTGATGTATGCAAATCTTTCATGGATTAGGCATATGGCTGATTTATCGGCATTACTTTTTGGCGGAAGCCTGGTTTCTGTTTATCTCATTGTAAAGTTTGATAAAATAAATCAAATCTGTGATTGTTTGATTGAATTAGCAGGAAAGTTTCCTGAGAAGGTTAAAGGAGCAGCTGTAGGTTTTGTAAAAAAACTTTCTCATCAGGTTACTCTTTTTGTTGATGGATTTGAGGTCTTAAAGTCTAATTATTACACGGTGCAAGGGATTGTTATGAGTCTGGCTGTGTGGTTCTTGGAGTGTATTATCACATATTGGGTGATAAAGTCATTCGGGCTTCATTGTCCGATATCGGCGGCTATGTTTGTTATTTGTTTTGTTGCTCTTGGGTCTATGATTCCCTCAAGTTCAATATTTATAGGCCCGTATCAATATGCATATATTTTGGCATTAGGAATTTATTTTGTACCTAAATCGGAGGCGTTGGCAGTTGCGTTTGTTCATCAGTCTATATTGATGTGTTCTTTGGTTGTTTTTTCTGCAGTTTTCGCTTTGATTAATCTTGCTGTTAGCTTTATTCCCCGTAATTCTGTTCAGGTAGAGGGGGCAAAAGAGAATTCAGCTCGAGAAGCTTTAGCAGGTAATTATAAAGAATTCTAAAATTATCATTGTACCGTATTTTTTGGTATGTTGATTTGTAGTTAAAAAATTTTAGCTCAGTAGAATATATTGCAATCAATGCTGTGTTTTCAAAAAATGTAAGAGCATATTTTTCGGTCTTGAAAATATCTTTTATACTCAAAAACCATTCACTAAGTTCGTTTGTTAAAAGGCTTTGTGCAAGCTCAGTATCATTTGAAAAGACAAAAAGTTTGTCGCTGGGAACTCGTGGCAGGTTATTAAACATATCCACGTCAGCATTGTTAGCCAATGTCACTTGAGAGGAGATGTGTTGATTTATCAAACTCATTGCCATAATTCCTTCAAATACGAGGTCATTTTTTTGAGTTTTTTGGTCATAGAATTTAAGCTTTGGTAACGATATTATTATTTTTTGATTGTTTATTGTCCCATAGAAGCCTATATCAGCAATGTTCTGTGTGAAATTAAAGAGATTCGATTTAACAATTTTGTAGTCAGGAACAACTTCATCAGGCATAAATTGAAGGTTCTCAAAGTATGACATAAAAATATTCATGACTTTTTTTTGAATATCAAGTTTGTATTTTTCTGTAATTAAAAGATATGGAAGAATAGAAGTAAAAATAAGGGCACCCAGAGATTTACCATCGATATTGACAAGTTTTGCAAATATTACACAAAGTACGATTATAAATAAAGACAGGCTAAATGCGAGAAACAACAAGGTTTGTCTTCTTTTTTCCAATAGCAGAAGTTTAGGTTTTAGTGTTGTGTTAATAAAATTGTCCAAATTCTGTAGATTGAAAATGTTTTTGTGCATAGTTTAATTTATATCACAAATATTGTAGATTGAGAGATTTTGGTTTAATATTTTGAAATGAATGAGGAAATATTTGTAAAATTTGTTGAACCACAATACATAGAAAAAGAAATAGTGGCTGTAGGTTTTGATAATACATACAGAGCGCATGCGGTTGAAAAAAATCGTTATAAGACAATCAAGATAAAGAATTTAAAGCCGCAAGAGGCAACAATTTTAAAACAGGCAGCGTTGGCATTGGGGTTTGATGCGGCGGTAAATAGAGGGGTGTTGGATTGTACTGTTGAAAGCAGTGATGCGATTATCAGCGGCTCTTTTGTTCAGTTTAAAAGATTATCCCAATCAATTATGCGTCAGCCTTTCAGATTAAAACAGCTTTCAAAATTGATTATTGATGCATTTTCTTCCCAATTAAAGCCATTTGTGTTCAAAAATAAAACTTTTGATTGGACAAGTCCTTATCTAATGGGGATATTAAATATTACACCTGATTCTTTTTCGGATGGAGGAAAGTTTTTTGAGTTGGAAAATGCGATTCAGCAGTTTAAAAATCTTGTTGACAGTGGAGCGGATATAATAGATATTGGTGCGGAATCGACAAGACCCAATCATAAGATTTTACCTTATGATGAAGAGATAAGAAGGTTGCGCCCGATTTTAAAGGAAATTAAAAATTTGGATTGTAAAGTTACGTTGTCTGTGGACACAAGAAATGTCAAAACAGCTCAGATGGCAGTAGATATGGGAGTTGAAATTATTAATGATGTCGGGTTTGACGGATTTAATTATAAAATGATTGACTTTGTTAATGCCAATAATGTTGCATATATAGTTATGCACAATAATCAGGTTCAAGGTAGTGTGAGTGATGTTGTATATGGTGAGTTGTTTGAGGTTTTGCAAAAAATTAATGCTCCGGTTATTGCGGATATTGGTATAGGATTTGGAAAAAATATTGAACAAAATTATGAACTTATAAGTCGCGCAGGAGAGTTTAGAAGTCTTGGAGTGCCCATTTTGGTTGGGCATTCCAGAAAGTCTTTTTTATCTAAGAAGTTCAACTTTACCCCAGTGCAGTTGGATGAGGCAAGTGTTGTTATTTCTTCAAAATTGGCAGATTTAGGAGTAAATGTTTTAAGAGTTCATGATGTTAGGAAAAACAGGCTTATGCTTGATGTCTTGGGCGAGTTAAAGGTTTAGGGGGAGATTGTTTCCCAATTTTTATAGATTTTATATAGAGCATTTTCTAATGCAGGTTGTGGTTTAATGTATGATTTTATTTGAGATTGTGCTTCATTTATGACTTTTATATCTTCAATCATTCTTGATACAATTTTGGGGTTATTAGAATTTGCAAGTGCAGTTTGTTTGATAAAAATTTGAAACTTTGTAAGAGCTTCTTCTGCGCTAATATTAGCAAGTTCGGCGTTTGTAATAAACCTTTCTGCTATATCGTTAATTATTAGTCTGTCTATTTGAGGATAGGTTTTGAGTTCTTGTGGTATTACTCTTATGTCTTCATCTTGTGTGTAATTTGTTGGCACATAAAAACACTGAGAGCGCGAAATTATAGTATCTATAAGGTCGCTTTTGTTCCTTGCCAAAAAGATAAAAGTCGTGTTTTGAGGAGGTTCTTCTATTGATTTGAGCATTGAATTTGCGCTTTCTTCTTGAAAAACTTTTCTGATAAGCCCTTTGGGAACCCAGTATTTGTCATTTTGTTCGTCTTCAAACGGCAAAGTAAAATGATTATCCTTAAAGGTTTTTATATGTTCTTTTTCAACATAATTTGGGGTTTTTATCTCTGCATCACAAAGTATAAAAACTCGGTAATATTCGCTGGTCGAAGCAAGGAGATTTTTGATAGACTGAGTTTGCTTAACGGAAATAACAGTCTTGGTATTATCGTCTTCGGGCTTAAAATCGAGTTTTGAAACAGTTATAACAGCCGGATGGCTGTTTGCTTTTACCCAGTTGCAATTTAGACATTGGCAGTTTATACTTTTGTCGTTTGTGCAGTTGAGAATTTTGGCAAGATTTAAAGCCAGCATGTATTGAGTAAAGGCATCTTCGCCATATAGAATGATGGATTGTGGGAAGTTCTTCTTGTCATTGGTTAGAAGAAGTGAGAAGTAGTTTTTTATAAAGTTTAAATTGTTGTTGATATATGGTGAAAACATTACTCTGCCTTGCTTAATATAAGTTGCTCGATTGCTATTTCTTCCGAATATATTTGACCTGTTTTTATTTTAAATTCACAATCAATCAAGTTCTTTTTGAGCTGCAAAAGTTCATCATACCTGTAGTTGCGAATTTTTTCGAGTTCAAGTTTAACTCTAAACTCATGCATATTAACCTTTTTTGATATTTCAAACGAGTTCATATTGCGAGAGAGAAGTTTTAGGTTGATAAATCTGGAGATAGTCCCTTGCAACATAGATAATATTTGAAGCGGGTGTTGCGTTTGTGTAAGGAGAGAAAGTTCCTTTATGGCATCATCTTTCTGTGACAGCACAAAATTATCTACCAACTTAAATATATTTTGGTTAATTGTGCAGATACTTTCTATATCTTTAATGGTCGGATTTTTTTGGGGGTAAATGTAGAGCTTGAGTTTTTTTAATTCGTTATCTATTACCCTAAGATTAGAGCCAAGCATTTCGATAAGTTTAGAGGCACTTTCGGAGGTTAATTCAAGCTCATTTTCTTTTGCAAGCTTTATAACAACAGGAGGAAGCCCTTTATCATACGTGGGAAGCTGCTTATATTCTTTAATTTCACAGAATTTAGAAAGTATTTTGTATATTTTTCTCCTTGTATCAATTTTTTTGTTAATATTCCTATCGATTTTATACAAAAAAATTATATTAATTTGTTCAGGAACGAGAGAGAGTGACTTTTCCAGCAACGTAAGTTGTTTATCGTCGAATGATATTTCCGGCTTGTTGTCAAAAAAGCTATTGCACTCGATAATAATTACACTATTACCAAACATCATAGGTTGGGTATTTAAAATATCAATCAAATCTGAGAACTTAGGGTTGGAAAATGTTTTATAGCTCATAGAAACAAAAGACTTATCGAGAAGCTTATTTTTAAGCTTCCCGATATCTTTATCCATCAAAAAATCTTCTTGACCATAAAACAAATATAAAGTCATATTTACCTGTTTAATTTAATTATCGATAAGAAGGCTGGCGCCAATTACGCCGGCTGTATTACCCAGTTGAGCGGGAACAATTTGGACGGAACTTCCGGAAATTGGCATAGCTCTGTCTTTTAGGGCTTTTTCAATAGGTTTAATAATAATATCACCTGCGTCAGCTACCCCGCCACCAATGATAATTTTTTCCGGGTTCAAAAGATTAACTACGCTTGCCAGACCGATTCCAATGTATCTGCCTATTATTGCAAAAATTCTTTTAGCAACAGCATCGCCCTGTTTTGCTGCTTCAGCTACAACATATGGTGTAATATCAGGATTTGCGAGTTCACGATATTTTGTAGATTTACCACCTTTTATGTATTCTTCCGCAAGTGCAACTATAGCAGGACCCGAAGCATAAGCCTCAAGACAGCCTGTATCACCGCAGCCACAAATTGGTGATTCATCACTCATGTTAAGTTTGATATGACCGATTTCGCCTGCTGCGTTGTCTGCTCCGCGAACAATTTTTCCGTTAATAATAAGACCTGAACCAATACCAGTACCGATTGTTATGCAGATAAGATTTTGACAGCCTTTGCCTGCTCCATAGTTTAATTCACCAAGAGCAGCGCACCTTACGTCATTGTCAACTTTGGTTGGAATTTGAAACTCGTCTTGCATGATTTTTGCAATAGGAACATTAACCCAACCCGGAATATTCGGTAAAAGTCTTACTATACCGTTTGTGCAGTCTATTTGTCCGGGGAAACCAAATCCTATTCCTTCTATAACGTCTTTTGAAGTTTTGGTTTCTTTCATAAGGTCGGATACAGCTTGTTTAATGCTTGAAATAGTGTATTCAAAGCCCATTTCTGCTCTTGTAGGAATTGAGTTTGAATAAACGATATTCCCATTTGTATCAACAAGCGCAATTTTAACATTTGTTCCGCCAACATCAACCCCTATTCTGTATTTTTTGTTCATAATTCACTCCCTAAATAATCATCATGATTAGATTTTAGCATGAAAACCTGTTCTTAATCCTTTGTTGTTAAAACGAGTTGTATAATTTTTACAATTTATTATAATGTTTTACAACTTTACAATTGTGACTTTTGATTATTCGTAAGTATAATATTTGTATGAAGAAGTTAGTAGCTGTTTTTATAGTTATAGGGTTGGTTATAGGATTGCCGTCATTGGCAAAGAAAAAAGATTATGGCGAACCTTTATCCCAAAATAATAATTCCGGCTATGCAGGCAAGTTACCTGATATACAGGCGGAATTTGACTACTTGCGCCCCAGTACCAGCTCAAAAGACCTTATTCGTGTGGATGAAAATGCTAAAATAGAAGAACTCATTCCTGCGCCACGTAAAGAAAAAATGTATATTGATATCATCAAAAAGAAAGATAAAACTTCCAACTACATTCACGATGTCAATGATATTATAACCATTCTTGAAAAAATCAAAGTTTCAATAATCCAAGGCGCTAAAACACAGGTATTTAATGCACAAGTAAGTTATTTTATAGATTTGGCGTATTATTTGCAAAGGGAGTACGGTGAAAAATCAGAATCCAGTTATGTGTCATATAGCAAAATAATGGAGCTTTCAAATCAAGCATACAGTGTGGCAACCCTTAGACGAGAGGCTCAATATTATGGTAAATATTTGAGTTATAGTGAGGAGGGCTATATTTATAGTCCCGAATACGTGAACGAACAGCTTCAATATTTATTGGATGCGATAAATCAAACAATTCCGATACTGAAGGATATCGAATAGGTAAAATAAATGAAACTTATTAACCTAACCCGCAATACCGTTAATGAGTGCTAGTATAGTAGACGAGTAGTTTTGTTGTAGTTGAGTTTGCAGTAATTGAGCGTTAGAAATCATAGCAGCTCTGGCAAGAAGATTGTTGTATTCGGCAGCCGTATCAGCATCAATTAGAGTAGCTCTGGAGTTCATAAGGTTAGTAAGACGGGTTTGATTTGTCTTGAGTATACCATCTAACATATCCTTTTGGAACCCGATATCAACGCGGGAGCTGGTTAATCCGAGTATTATATCATCGATTTGAGCCAAAGAATCAATAGCACTTTCTCGGTTGGATACATCGATATCTAAGTCAGGGAAATATATACCTGTAGAGAATCCGAAAGTGGAATTAGACGATAAATTGGCATCGACAAATATATTGTAGTTCATATTTGCATCAACTAGTTCATCCATTTGAGAGTAGGTGGTGTTAGAACCTCGGTTGTATACTTTGTCATATCCCGTGCCGCCGGAGGCTGTGTTGTCTTTGCCCGAAATGATAGAAGTAGAATCATTACCTTCGCCTGCATCGACGATATTTTGGTTGCCAATAATTTTAATAGTATCATTTCCGGCTTCACCGTAAATTTCGTTGAAGTCCCCATTGGAAACATTTATGTAGTCTTTTCCATCACCGCCATAAACTTGGTTGTAATCAGAGTTTATTATGATTGAATCATTTCCGGCTTCACCGTGAACTGTATTGTTAGAGCCATCTACAATTTGAATGTAGTCATCATCAACCCCGCCATAAACGGTGTTGTAGTCAGTATTAATAATTATGGAATTATCACCGCTAGCAGAGGAAACAGCGTTATGTGAACCGTTAATAATTTCAATGCTGTCATCAAGATTACCTGTATCAACATCATTATGTGCACCGTCAATAATGATATTATCTTCCTGAGAGGAGTGAGCAGTGATTTTAAAAGCGTTACCTTCGAAAGTTATTTGACCGTCTTTTATGCTCCAATTGAGGACTCTGTCGGTACCATAAGTGGAGCCATAACCGGAAAGTTTTTCGATATCATATTTTTTACCGTCAATAGTAACAGTGGTAGATTGACCTTCGTTAATATTAACAGTACCGCTGGTAGGAGTGATGACGGTAGTACCTGAACCATTATCATCGACGGTAGTGTTGTCCCCTTGATCAACGGTATTACCGCTACCTGAACCTATAGTAACATCGTTGTTGCCATCACCTTTGTTAACGGTATTATTATCGCCATCGACTGTAACATCGTTGTTACCGGAACCTGGATTGAAGGTGTTGCCTTCGCCGTCAATATCAACGGTGTTGTTACCATCTCCGGGGTTGATAGTGTTATTGTTGCCATTAACGCCTATGTTATCATCTTGCCCGTCAGCAGCGGTGATAATGAAGTCATCACCTGTGAAAGTAATCTTACCTGTAGAGGAATCAAGAATATATAAAAGTTCGTTACCTTGAGCGCCGACATTCTTGACGGTGTAAGTTTTACCGCCAATAGTGAGGGTTTTAGTTTCATTGACATTGTATGATTGAGTAATTGTGTTGTCAGGCTTGTATTCTATAATTGAATCATTTGTTCCAATACCTGTATTTATATGAGAACCGTGATAATATTCCCCAGTAATTTTAATTGTATCATTGCCGTTTCCTGAATAAACTATGTTACCACCAGATGAAATAACAATAAAGTCATCTCCATCGCCTGTATCAAT
>CALVAP010000002.1 GCA_944325625.1 Candidatus Gastranaerophilales bacterium
GGGGCGTTAGCGCAGTTGGTAGCGCACGACACTGGCAGTGTCGGGGTCACGAGTTCGAATCTCGTACGCTCCATTTTTTGTTAATTAGCTATCCTCTTTTGCAAATATGTGTTACAATTCGATAATAAAATAATTATTTTTTGGAGGGTTATTATGTTTAAAAATTTAATGGAGTTTGGATATAAAAGAAGTAAACTTGAGGCTTTTGGATTTTATATTGCTTATTTTGTGCTCGGGTTTATTATTGGTGCAGTTGCCAATATGATTTTGGTTCCTATGGTTGCTCCGGGTGCTAACACGCCGGAGGCAGCAATTGCGGCGTCTAAAATTACTGCTCCTTATATTGTTCTTATTTCTTGTATTTATACAACTTTGTTGGCTGTTTTAATTATGAAGGCAAAGGGGCTTTTTAAAGATTTTGGTATGATTTTGCTACTTGTTGCAACAACAGGACTTACCGCAGTTTTAGGCTGTTTATTCGGGTTAATTCCTGTTGCGGTCCTTTCTGCGATGAACAATAAAACAATCCAATAAATCTAATTTTATGAGTTTAGAGCCTTGCACCACCTGCGGGTAGGTACGCCTGCGGGTAGTGGTAGTCTTCTTTGTAACCTGAGTAACGATACATTTTTATTGCGGGGAAGTTATCTGTTTCCACACTGGCATTGATTTCAGAGAGTTCCAGTTCTTTTTTTTGAACAAGATTAAAACAATGTTCGGTCGCATAGTAAACAAGTGCGTTGCCCAATCCTTTTTTAGTGTGAGCTGTTTTTAATCCGACCAAAGGCAAGTTTGCTATTGTTCCACCTGTTATATTCACAAAGCAAATTCCTACAGGTTTATTTTCGTATAAAAGAACTTTCGTTGCCTCTGGTAGAAACTCTCCGTAAGTACCGTCAAGCAATTTTTCTATAATATCTTTGCAACCGTCTTTTGTTAAAAATCTGGGGTCAAATAAAGCATCGGAAGCTGTTTTAAAGGCTTCGTTTATTATATCAGCTGCTTCTTTTTTATAATTATCTGACCAGTTAGTAATTCTATACCCGTCAGGAATTTCCGGATTTTTCACATTTTTTAGAACCGCTAAACTTGATATTTCATCAAACTTGAATTTTGTAACGGCAAGTCCTACAAGTTTAAATCCGTAGTGAGTTATGTCACAAACAAAGTCATCTTGTTTCCCGAGAAGTGGGTATGTTGTTGTTTTTTGTTTTATTAAATCTTTGTTTTCTTCCAAAAATCTTTCTAAAAGAACTTTTTTCTTGGGGATTATGTTTTCTTCTCCAAGACAGTGGATGATATTAAGTTCAATTGCATCCGAGATTACCGTTGTGGCAGCTAGAAATGCTGTTGGAATATCGTCTTCGGTTAAAATTAAGCACTGAAAAAGTCCGTCTTCTACCGCTTTACAAAATTCTTCGCATGTTAGCGGTTCAAGTTCAAATTTATATTCCGGTTTTGCTTTGTTATAAAAATCATTGTAAACACCTGCAAATATTTTGTGATGTTCAGGTTTTAGATTTTCTGTTTTATATACCATTATGTTTGCCATTAATGTACCTCATTTCCAAGCAGGTGATGCATTCTTTCTTTTTTTGTGTGGAGATATTTTTCATTGTATGGTGTTACGCAAGAAGCCACTTGAACTCGCTCTACTATTTCAAGTCCGTAGCCTTCCAGTCCTATTATTTTTTTAGGATTGTTTGTAATCAAATTAAATTTTTTATATCCCAAATCCCTAAGAATTTGCGCACCAATTCCATAATCTCTTAAGTCTGAAGGGAAACCAAGAGATATGTTTGCATCAATTGTGTCTTGTCCTTGTTCTTGCAGTGCATAGGCTTTTATTTTATTAATAAGCCCGATTCCCCTGCCTTCGTGCCCTCTTAGGTATACGACGGCACCTTTTCCGTAGTCTTCAATCATTTTCATTGCACTGTGTAGCTGGCTGTTGCAGTCGCATTTTAAACTATGAAACGTATCACCGGTAAGACATTCAGAATGCATTCTCACAAGCGGAATTTTATCAGTACCATCATCTTTTACCAGTGCTACTTGTTCAAATCCCGAGAGATGATCTTTATAGCCGTAAATTTTAAAGTTTCCAAATTTTGTTGGGAGATTTGCAACGGCTTCTCTGCTTATAAAATTTTCTGTTGCTATACGATATTTTATTAGTTGGGCTACTGTTATAAATTTTAAGTTATGCTCGGTTGCAAATTTTTTAAGTTCATCTCGTCGAGCCATTGTCCCGTCATCATTGAGAATTTCACAAAGCACACCTGCGGGTTTCAGACCTGCAAGTCTTGCTAAATCAACAGCTGCTTCTGTATGACCGGCTCTTTTTAATACTCCACCTTTTTTTGCAATAAGTGGGAAGATATGTCCCGGTCTGCGTAAATCTGACGGTTTTGCGTCATGGGCTACGGCTACTTCAATTGTCTTTGCTCTATCGTATGCGGATATACCAGTCGTAACACCATATTTGGGGTCTGCATCGATACTTTGTGTGAAGGCGGTTCCTTTTACATCAGTGTTGTTGCTTACCATTTCTGAGAGATTTAATTCTTCCGCTTTTTCTTGAGTTATTGGCATGCAGGTCAGACCTCGACATTTTGTCGCCATAAAGTTGGTAATTTCAGGGGTTATTTTTTCTGCGGCACAAATTGCGTCCCCTTCATTTTCTCGGTCCTCATCATCTGCTATTATGACAATTTTTCCTTGTTTAAAATCTTCAATTGCTTCTTCTACTGTATCAAAAATTTTGTTTTCAGCTTCGTAATTTTTATTATCCATATTCTTCCCTGACCTAGATTTTATATAAAACCATTCTCTTCCAAAAACGATTTTGTTATCTTAGTAGTATTATTGCTTACATGTGAAAAATTTTCAATATATTTTGCAATCAGGTCGGTTTCGATGTTCACAATATCTCCTCTTTTAAGAAATTCCAGATTGGTTTGTGACATTGTGTGGGGGATTATTTCAACCGAAATTATATTTTTATCTTTGCTTGCTATTGTTAAACTTATTCCGTTTATTGCAATTGAACCTTTATATATTGTGTATTTGGAAAGATTTTCTTCAAGTTTGAAAAACAACTTGTTTGAAAAACCATCATTTGTTTTTTGTAAGAATTCTGCTGTTCCGTCGATGTGTCCTGTTACTATGTGTCCGTCAAGTCTGGAGTTTAGCGTTATAGCTCGTTCAAGATTTACTATATCAGCGATTTTCAACAATGAAAAATTGCTTACTTTTAAAGTTTCATTGCTTGTTTGGACTGTTATTGTGTTTTTGGTGTATTCAATAACTGTGTGGCAGGCTCCATTAATGGAAACGCTTGAACCAATTTTTATGTCCTCGGGAATAATCTTGCATTCAATTGTAAGTATTGCACCTTGAGGTGTTTTTTCCAGTTTTGTAAGTTTCCCTGTTTCTTCGATTAATCCTGTAAACATATTTGTAATTTATCATGAGCAAAAAACATTTGCCAGTTTTAATCGAGTTGGATATTAAAGATATTTTCTGAGTTTACATATTCTCCGCTTGCGATTAAATCGGCTGTCTTCTGCGAATATTTGTCAATGTATATTTCTTGTTTTTCTTTATTTAGTGCGGAGGCTGCGTTTCTGTATTTGCTTTTAATATCTTTTCTTACTCCTGTATAATGGTGCATGGATATATTATGTAGAATACAAGGTCGACTGTATATATCTATTGGAATTTGTTTTGTTGGGTCGCTATACCATGGAATTGGTGTACAGCTATTCATTACAAGTTTTGTATTTTTATCTATTTTGTGTATAAAGACTGCAAAAAAGTTTGCAGCAGTGCTTTCACGACAATTGATGTGAGAGTACAGATATTGATTACATACACTATGAGTTATCCCATTGTTCAGTATATATTCTTTGGCTGTTTTAAATTCATACTCTTTATAAAATTCGTCTGAGTCCATCATTAGAAAATGAGTACAGTTGGCTTTTTTGGCGTACTCCAGTCCAAGATTACGTTTGTTAAGTTCATTTTGTTTTGAATGAAGCTTTGGGTTTGGCTCAAAAAATATAATTTCGTCAATTAACCCTTCTTTTTTTAGTTCTTTTAGTAATTCTTCTAAATTATCATTGCATGGTTCACCAAACCAGGAGGTTTTTGACCAAACTACGTTTATATAATCGCAATTATTCCTTATAGATTTTAAAGATGAGCGAAGAAGTTCTTCTCCATTCCAAACAGAATAAGAAGCACCAAGTTTCATTATTTTGGGGCTATAAAATCTGCCAAAAAGCTTTTTTCTTTTTTCGGCATCTTTAAAAATTGCTTTTATCAGGCATTTTATGCTATGTTTGATTAATTTTTTCATACAAACTCCTTTGAGATTATAATATAAATCGCTTTTGCTTTCCTCCTTTTGACGGAATTTTTTTAATCAATGTAAAAAATTCTTAATATTTTGGTATAATAAAGTTACTATCGCTCCTAAATCCTTATACATGAAAATAAGGGTAAAGTTTTGAAAGGTGAAAGTTAATTATGGCAATGAATTTGGTTAATTTCTTTATGCAACCGCAAGCAGTTGGAAACGTTAATCTTGCTCCGATTGTGGATAGTACAAAACAGTTGGGTAATCCGTTTATATCATCTGCGGCATCCGCAAAAAGTGAGTTCTATGCCAAAAATAAACCAGTTCAGGGTGGTTATTTTGCCGGATATTACAATGGTAAGCCTAATATTGTCGGTCAAAGACTTTTTATTGAGATTTAGATATTTTTTCAACTTTTTTTATGTAATTTTTTAGATCTGCAACCTGTTTTGGCTTGAGGTATTTGAACTGACCTCTCTTTAGTCCGGCAAGGTCTATATTAGCGCAAGAAACTCGCTTAAGTGAAATTACCGGGTGACCTACGTAATCTAACATCTTCCTTATTTGACGATTTAAACCTTGATATAGAATTATTTCCAGTACTGTGTTTTTGCCTTCGTACTCGACTATTCTGGAATCTGCATATGCAATTTGACCTTTTTCTATTTCTATTCCTTTTGCCATTATTTGTAATTTTTCGATGCTCACTTTGCCTTGAGCTACTACCCTGTATGTTTTTGGAATTTTTATTGATGGATGGGTTAGTTGATTTATTAAATCCCCGTCATTTGTCATAATTAACAGGCCTGTAGAGTCTTTATCAAGTCTGCCAACCGGTTTTAAATGTTTTACTTCATCAGGTAAAATGTCATATATTGTTTTTCTGCCTTTTTCATCATCCATTGTTGTTATATAACCTGCCGGTTTGTAATATCTTATATACGAAAGTTTTGGTACATTCAGCGGTTTGTTGTTTATCATTATTTCATCTTTTAGGGTTATTGTTGTTCCAACTTCATTCACAACTTTACCGTTGACTTTTACTTCTCCGTTTAGTATGTATTCGTCTGCCTTTCTGCGAGAACAGAACCCGCAAGAAGCTATAAATTTGTTTAATCTTATTCTATCAGCCATTTTATCCCAGCAACCTTTTGTTTTCTTTGATTAACTCTTCTTTTGATGTGTAAGTTTTTATAAAATCCCAAGGATTGTTCTCGGTAAAATCTATTTCTCTAAGCGCGTAATAATCAGCATCGGGTAATAGATTTGAATTTTTCATTTCCTTATAAATTGATTTGAACGCACCAATGTTCCCACCTTCAAAGTATACCTTTTGAGCATATTCATTTAATCTTCTGTCTCCTCTGGAAAATATTGCTTGAATATAGTCCCATTTTACGCTAGAAAGGCGAGCTTTTATACCCAGTTTATGAAATTGTTTTTTGATATATTCGTATTTTTTTTCAAGTGATTTTGTATCTTCTCTTTGGCAAAATTGAAACGGTGTATGGGCTTTGGGTACAAAGGTAGCAAATGAGAATGTAAAATCAAAACCTTTGTTTTGTTCTTTTAATGTTTTTGCAAGTTCAATCATTTCGTCTATGTCTTTTTGTGTTTCTGTGGGAAGCCCAATCATTGCATATATTTTTAACCCTTTTAGTCCATTTTCTCTCGCAATTTTAACGGTTTGAAGAATTTGTTCGTGAGTCAAATTTTTGTTTATCACTTTTCTTAATCTGTCACTTCCTGCTTCAATAGCAATTGTAGAGTGCTTTTGTCCGGCAGAAACAAGTGTTTTTACAACATCAGGAGAAATAGAGTCTGCACGTAGTGAGGATATTGAAAGTTCTATATTTTCTCCATTTTCTATTTTCTTCGATACGTGTCGGCATATGTCATCAAATCTGGGATGAGAGGAGATTAATGCACCTAAAAAAGCAATTTTGTTTGTATATTGTAATCCCTTATCTATATTCTCAATAATTTGTTCATATTCAGCAAATCTAACGGGTAAATTTAGATATGATGCCAAACAAAATCCGCATTTTTGTGGACATCCGCGCACAAGTTCTATTATATATGTATTTGAAAAATAGCTTTGTTCCGTCAATATAGGTGTACATAAACAATTTGAGAGTTTACTTAAATTTTTCTTAATTTCAATTTTATGCCCGTTTTGAGTAACTTCTCTGGTAGAGGGATTATATTGGGTGAGTTCAGGTAAATAAAGGCATTTAAGCTCATCAAGCCTTTTCAAAAGTTCAGATTTGTCTAAGTCTTTATTCTTTTTTATGCATTCCATTATTTCTACAATATTTTCCCCATCTCCGGGCATAATAATGTCAAAAAATTCACAAAAAGGTTCCGGATTGGTGCTTACTACCGGACCACCAACAAATATTAGCGGGTGATTTTTGTTGCGGTCTTTTGCTTTTAACGGAATTTTAAATTTCTCCATTATCTTAAAAATATTCAAAAAATCCAGTTCAAAAGACATTGAAAAACACATAATGTCTACTTCTTTGGTCTGCAATTTGGTGTTTTGTACCTCTGTATCAACAAAAATACGTTCAATAAAGTAATTCTTTTGTAAATCTAATAGTTTGAAAATTGACATATACCCAAGTGCGGACATACCGAAATTATAAATTCCCGGAAAAGCACACCAAATTTTTAGTTCAAAATCGTTTTTTGGCGGTTGATTGTATAAAAAAGTTTCTTGAGTATTTACCGCCAATTATTTTCCCTCCTCTTGAGATATATCAAGAACTTGTTCATTTTTAGCTTTGTTAATTTGTTTTACATAAAGTTCATCAAACAAAACCGCCACCACTGCAGCTATTGCAGGCGCTAAAATTACACCCCATACGTCAAGAAATTCTGCCGCTACCAAAAAGGAAAGCAATATTACCAGCGGATGCAAGTCCATAAACTTACCAAATATAAATGGTCTTATGAAATTGTTTGAAATCCACTGAGCGATTATGTAAACCATAATAACCGCAATTATTATTGCCCAACCTTTTGAATATGCAACAGAAACACCCATAAGAGTTGCTATAATAGGACCGACAATCGGAACTATGTCTAAAATACCTGAAATCAAACCCAATGCCATCGCATATGGTATTCCCAATATAGCCAAACCAATAGCTGTAACTATCCCTACTCCAAGCATTGAAGCACTTTGGGCGATTACAAAACCTCCGACTTTTATTGTTATGTTGGCTGATATTTGGGCTGCTTTTTCTCTGATATCCGGAGGAAAAAGGCTCAAAAACCATCTGCGCATTTGCGATTTGTCATTAAGCATATAAAATACTATCATTGCAATAATAAATACTATTGCCATTGCACCAACTATACTTGCTGAGGCGGCTATTGTTTTTTGTACTGCATTTCCTAAAAATTCGCTTGACGGCATAGAAATGGTATTTGTTCCTATTATGCTGGATAATTTTGTTCCAAATACCGTTTTGGTTGCTATAAAGTTTTGTACCATAGCGATTTTTTGTGGAAACTGAAGAATTAGAGTATTTAATTCTTCTAAAAGTATTATAAATAGAGGCACAAAGGCACCAAGGACAACTACCAAAAAACCTATTAATGAGATGGTTGTAGCTAATGACCTTTTCATGTATTTTTGTAATTTATTTACTAACGGATCCAATGATGCTGCTATTACAAATGAGGCAAAAACCAATAATGCAAGGTCTTTTACTGAACAAATAAACTTTACTACTAAAATTATAAGAAAAACAAAAATTATGTTTTTTATTGTTATTCTGTCTTTAAGCTCTTGCATAAAGCCTCCGATTTTGTCTCACTTTCGGATTATACTTTATTCGAACATAAATGTCTATTAGATAAGTTTCTTGCAATATTGGCTTATTGAACATTTTTCACAATTGGGTTTTTGTGGTTTGCAAATGTTTTGACCATGTGTAACAAGTAGTGTATTAAAATCCATCCAGTATTTAACAGGCAATTTTTTTCTTAGCACCAATTCTGTTTCATCAGGCTCTTTTGTTTTGACATATCCCAACCTGTTACAAATTCGATGTACATGCACATCGACACATATTGCAGGTAGTCCAAAACCTTTAGCCATAACAAGATTTGCTGTTTTTCTGCCTACTCCTTTGAATTTTGTCATCTCTTCTATGCTTTTGGGAACTTTAGAGTCATATTTCTCGACGAGTTCGCGGGATATTTCGATAATCTGCTTTGCCTTGTTTCTGTAAAAACCCACAGGATAGATAGCTTTTTCCAGTTCTTCTTCTGTTATGTTTAAAAAATCTTGTGGTTTTTTCCCAAGCTCAAGCATTCTCAATGTTGCGGGGTAGGTTGTTTTATCGTTTGTTCTTAAACTTAAAATACACGATATTAAGACTAAAAAAGGGTCCTTGAAGGTTTCCATTAGCTGCACAAACTGGGTTCTTGGCGTATTATCATTTTTTAGATTTTCTACTATTTTGTCAATCATAGTCAGATTATATTATTAAAATTTTGTATTAGAAAGTTTTTCTTTTGGCGAATAATAAAAAACGCCTAAGTTTATAGGCGTTTTTTATTTATGTTGAAAATTAAATTATTCAACTACGATAGCGCTTACAGGGCAAGCATCTGCTGCTTCTTTAACGCAATCTTCGTTTCCTGCAACTGCTGCTTCGTTAACAACGGCTTTATCCTCGATTGAAAATACTGCATCGCAAATTGATTCGCATGCGCCGCATGAAATGCAATCATCTGTAACTGTTACTTTCATTTTTTTCTCCTTTTTTCTTATCATCCGCAATTGCGGTACACTTATTATACATGAAAATTTTAAAATAAACTATTTATTTTTTAATTCCCATATTGTACCGTCTTTTGTATCTTTTAGTCCTACACCTGCTTTAGCGAGTGTGTTTCTTATTAAATCGGCAAGTTCCCAATTTTTTTCCGCTCTTGCTTGATTTCTTACTTTTAAAATCTTTTCAAGAACAGCTTTTGGGGTTTCTATGCCTGTTAAAAAGTCAAACTCGGAAAGTATGGGTGAAAGTTTTTCAAATAGAATATTTTCATCAATTTCTATGTTAGAAAAATCAAAACCTAAAACCTCAGAAAGTTTTAACATCGTTGTAATTGCTTTTTTAGCACTTATTTTGTCTGCTGTATCCTTTGCTTTGTTAGCTGTATTTGCCAGGTCAAATAATACTGCAAGTGCTTTTGCAGTGTTCAAATCATCGTCCATTGCTGCCTTGAAGTCTTCAACGGCTTTAATATCGACATCTGATTCTTTTTCATCTGCAACAAACGGCAAAACGTTATTAACGGCGTTTTGCAACCTTTGTGCGCCGGCTTGTGCCGAATTCAGTGCTTCGTCAGAGAATTCTACAGGCATGCGGTAGTGGTTTGTCAATATAAACAGCCTTATTGTATTCGAGTTATATTTTGCCAGTATGTCATCTATTGTTAAAAAATTACCAAGTGACTTTGACATTTTTTCTTTGTTTATGGTCACAAAACCATTGTGCATCCAGTATTTTGAGAACTCACAATCATTTGCACATTCGGATTGTGCAATTTCGTTTTCATGGTGCGGAAACATTAAATCGGCTCCGCCTGCATGAATATCGATATTTTTGCTAAGGTGTTTTCTAGCCATAGCAGAGCACTCAATATGCCAACCGGGCCGTCCTATTCCCCATGGGCTTTTGTATCCATGCTTTTCGTCTTTTTTCCATAATGCAAAATCAAGTACATCTTCCTTTTTTGACGAAGCTTCTACCCTTGCACCTGCAACCAAGTCGTCTATCGGTTGTTTGCTCAGGTTGCCGTATTTTGGGAATTTTTTTACTCGAAAATATACATCACCATCGGTTTCATATGCATATCCTTTTTCTATTAGGGTTTTTACAATTGAAATCATTTCTCCCAGTGTTTTTGTTGCAAAAGGCTCTATATCAGGTTTTAGAATATTTAATTTTTTCATTGAATCTGAAAAAATATCATAATATTTTTTTGCAACCTCATCAGGTGAAATTCCTTCTTTCTCAGAACGAGCAAGAATTTTGTCATCTACATCTGTTACGTTTCTACAGTATTTTACGTCGTAACCTAAAAATTTCAGGTATCTGTATAATATATCCCAAGTTGTATAACAACGGGCATGTCCCAGGTGTGGTTTATCATATACAGTTGGACCGCATACATACATTTTTACTTCATTTTCCTTTAGCGGTTTAAACTCTTCTACTTTATCAGAGTAGGTATTGTATATTTTTAGCATTCGTTTAGCTCCTTTAAAATGCCTTGAGTAATTTCAACAGTGTCAGCACCTAAGTTTTCAAGTACTTTCATTGCAAGTGAGGTCGGTTCTTGGGTTATTGCCCATAAAAGATTTGCTGATGAAATCATTCTGAGATTGTGTTTTTTAGCTTTTTTGGCAGCTCGCTCAAGTATTAATTTTGCTCGTTTGCTGAAAATAATCTCGGTGTCAGAATATTTATCCCCATATCCGATAAGTTTTTCAACTTCATTTCTTGCATCTTTGATATTTATTCCCAATTTTGATAAAACGACAGCACCAACACCGGCACTTTGGGCTATAATTCCAAGAAGAATTAATTCGGAACCTACTATATTTCTGCCCAATCTGCGTGCTTCATTTTTAGCTAGTCTAAGAATTGTCAATGTTTCCGGCATCTGTTTTTCTATTGGTTTAATTATTTGGTGCGCCAGATTGTCGTCGTTTACTTTTAGGCTTTTAAAAATATTATACGCAATACCTGATTTGGCCTTTATTACACCAAGAATTATGTGTTCGGGCTTTACTGTGGCTTCTCCGAGTTCTTTGGCGGTTTCTATTGCCAGCAGGATGGTTTTAAAAGCGTTTGGAGTGAATATAATTTGCTTTTCTTCGTATTCGGCTTTTCTCGATGTCATTTCTTTTAGTTTAGTTCCAAAACTATCGAGGTTAATCCCGTGTTCTGACATTATTTTGGAGATATCTGATGTAGAATCTTCCAGTATAGATTGCACAATCTGTTCTGTACCAAGAATTTCGTAATTTGAGGCAGTTAGTTTTGCAACCGCATGCTCAAAAATGCTTTTAGATTCCGGTTCTTCAATTATTGATAGTACTTTTGAATATTCTTCGCTAACATATTTTTTTGGAAGAATGCCTTCAGGATGTTCATTTTTTCTCGATTTTTTTTCGAAAAGCCTACCCAAAACGGTTTTTGCCTTATCTGTATCAAAACCCAAGTCTTCCAATAGATATGTTATGGGGGATTTTCTGTCTTCTATCAATGACAAAAAAAGATGCTCAGTCGTTATTGATGAGCTTTTGGCTTTTCTCGCCAAATCAAAACTCCCTTTCAGAACATTTTTTGCGGAATCAGAAAACCCAATAAAATCACTTTTTTTAATAGTTTTTTTAGTTTCAAGATTTTTTATTGCACTATCAGCAACAGCTTCCAGCGAAATTTTTGACATAGTAAGCAGTTTTGTAGAAAAACAAGACTTTTGTGCTGTAAAAGCGATTAGAATATGTTCGGGATAAATCTTTTCAAAATCATTTTCTTCTGCTATTTTTTTTGCGCCAGTTACAATTTGCAGCGCTTTTTCCGTAAATTTTTCGAACAAAATAACACCTCGAGCCGACTTGTATGGAAATAATTCTACATCAAATATTCTTCTCTGTCATTAACATGTTTTCTAAGCTAATACTGTTTATTGTAAGTTAAGCTTTATGATGTTAGAATATTGTAGACGAGTGTTTGGGAGTTTTTTATGCATTCAGTATTAAAAAAGGGTGAAAGAAAAAAGAAAGCTTTTTCAATAGCAGAAGCAATGGTCGTACTTTTGATAACCAGTCTCGCACTTGCTGCGGCCAGTCCACTGATTTCAAAATCGTTGAAAAGTGATGGTATGGATAATTTAAAATGGAAAGAATTCGAAGAAAAACTTAATCAATTGGAAAATAATTTGACCGAAAAAAATACAGAGTTAACAGAAAAAATTGAAGAGTTAAAAGAAGAACTTGATGCTTTTTCGGCAATTCCATCAGGTTCTATTGTTTATTTTGATCTTGATAGTTGTCCATCAGGTTGGACGGCTTTAACATCAAAGTATCCTAAGGCCTCAAATGCTTTTATTCGAAACACGGGTGGTTCTGGTAGAACAAGGGGTTCTTTTCAACAAAATGCGGCACCTAATATAACCGGAGTTGGTCCAAGGTTTTCTGCTGAAATTTTCAACGGAAGCGGGCTTTCCGGTGCGGTATATTTTTCTAATACTAACACGGGTTCCAGAGGAGAAAATGGTGATGGTGGTTGGACCGGAACCAAGGGATGGAACTTTGATGCCTCTCGTTCTGCTTCAGCCTATGGGCGCGATGGTTCCAGCGAGATTAGACCTGATAATATTGCCTTTTTGGCTTGTCGAAAAAACTAAGTTTGGCTTTTTAAACGTAATCTTATTATTTTGTTTAAAAAGTCTTGAGGTAATTTTGCTAATTGACAAACAATTATTGAATCCCATCCTACACAATATGAGGATTTAGGTTTTTTTGCTTTTAGCGCTTTTAGTATTATTTGTGCTACTTTTTGGGGCTCAAGTGCCTTATAGTTATTTTTATTTGCATTTTCAGACAGTGCCAACAATTCTTTTCCATACTTTTCTTTAAAGTCATCCGGAAGTTTTTCCAGTCGAGCTTTATTTCTTGTTATCGATTTATTCCATATAGGAGTTTTTATAACTCCTGGTTTTATGGAGATTATTTTTATGTCATCATTTTTAAGTTCAATCGATAGGGAGTTAAAAAGTATATCCATTGCTCGTTTTGAGGCACAATATGGGGAAATGTAAGGGAAAATTCCTGTTGATGCCATTGAGCTTATATTGATTATTTTCCCTTTTGGCATTAGTGATAAAAATTTCTGTGTAATTGCAACCGGGGCGATGGTATTTAGTTCAAACTGATATTTTAAATCTTCTAAATTTATATACTCAATCGGTTGTCCAATTACCGCTCCTGCGTTATTGATTATTGCTTCAAGTGATATATTCTTATTTTTAAGTTCTTCGTATGCTTTTTGAATACTTTTTTCATCAAGCACATCAAGATAAATCGGCATAATATTTTTGTGTTCGGATTTTAAGGACTCATAGTCCTTTTCAGTTC
Source organism: Candidatus Gastranaerophilales bacterium (assembly GCA_944325625.1). Lineage (GTDB taxonomy): Bacteria > Cyanobacteriota > Vampirovibrionia > Gastranaerophilales > Gastranaerophilaceae > RGIG2134. Next base: position 13,536 of record CALVAP010000002.1, read on the forward strand.
TTACACCGGCGTAAACGTAATAATTATTTTCTGCAAGATATATGCTGGTGCAACGACCTATTCCGCTTGATGCGCCTGTGATTAATACATTTTTCCCCATATTAATACCTTAGAGCAACAACTTTATTTGATTTTGTTGCATAAAAATCTTTGATAATTGGCTTTTTTATACTAATTTCTACGGTCTTTAGTGAAAGAGTTTTTATCAGGTTTCTTGTTTGGATATCTTTCACAAACCAACGAATTTTCCCAAACGGATATTTCACAAAATGTGCTGTTGAACAACCTACGCTGACTTTAAGCGCATCAATCATATTCAGTGAACTTATATCAACATTCAAGTTATCAACATTTTGTTTTTGAATATGTCTGTTTATTTCGTCAATTATGTTATCCGTATCACTTACATTTGAAGTTATGGTCAGATAGTTGTCTTGTATATCAAAATAATTCATTTTACTTTCTTGTTTTGGGGTATCCATATTTTATTTATCGTTATGATTTTAAAAAAGTTGAAGTTTTGAAACGAAACTACACCAAATGGTGGAGATTGTCGTATAATATTATTAAAATTAAGCGTAATGGAGAAATTTATGTCAATGGTTTTAAGCAGGACAAAAACAATTCAAGATATTGCACGAGAAGTCTTTGATATAGAAGCTCAGGCAATTTTAAAACTGAAAGATAGAGTCGGTGAAAATTTTGAAAAGGCAATAGAGCTTATTTATAATTGCAAGGGACGTATAATTATTACCGGAATGGGGAAATCAGGTCATATTGGCAGGAAAATTGCTGCAACATTGACGTCAACAGGTACCCCTTCTTATTTCCTCCATCCCGCAGAAAGTACGCATGGTGATAGTGGTATTATTACCAGACAAGATGTAGTTATAGCTATTTCAAACAGTGGTGAGACAGCTGAGTTACTTAATTTGCTTCCGCTTATTAAACGTTTTGGGGTTCCTATGATAGCGATGACTGGTAAGTTGTCTTCTACACTTGCTCAGAAAGCGGATGTTACTCTGGATATCAGTATTGAACGTGAAGCATGTCCGCTTGGAAAAGCCCCCACTACAAGTACTACGGCTACGCTCGCTATGGGGGATGCGCTTGCTATATGTTTACTCCAAAAAAGAGGGTTTAGTGAAGAAGATTTCCTTCTCTTTCATCCTTCGGGAGCTTTGGGCAAGGGCATACTTTATAAAGCAGAAGACTTGATGATTAAAGGTGATAGCCTTCCTCTTATTTCTGAAGATATAACCTTTAAAGAGGCAATAAAAATTATTTCTGACAAAAAACTTGGATGTGCAATTGCTGTGGACAAAAAAGGGTTTATGAGCGGCATTCTTACGGACGGGGATATAAGAAGAACACTTCTCAAATATTCAAGTATAGAAAGTCTTTGTGTGAAAGATGTTATGACTCATAGTCCCAAAACGGTTTGTGTAAGTGAGCTTGCGGCAAGGGCTCTTGCTGTTATGGAAAAATATTCGATTACTTCACTTGTGGTTGTTGATGAAGATAATAAACCTATAGGACTTTTGCATGTTCATGATTTATTGAAAGCAGGTGTTGCATAATGTTGATGTTTAACTGTCAGGAAAACGCTTTACAAGAGAAAGTAAAAAAAATAAAGGTTGTTGCCTTCGATGTAGATGGTGTTTTGACAGACGGGAGCTTGACTTTTGATGAGAACGGTGTTGAGTATAAAACATTTAATGCAAAAGACGGTCAAGGTATTGTCATGCTAAATAAAACAGGATTTATTACAGCTATAATAACCGCCAGAATTAATGGTACAGTTCGCCATCGTTTTGAAAATCTCGGGATGACAAGGCTTTTTGAAGGATGTAAAAATAAATTGCTTGCGCTTGATGAGCTTTGTGAAGAATTTAATGTGACATATGATGAAGTTGCTTATATGGGGGATGATTTGCCAGATATTTGTGTTTTGGAAAGGGTTGCGTTTTCTGCATGTCCTGCAGATGCGGTTTCGGAGGTCAAATCTGTTGTTAGCGCGGTATGTAAAAATAATGGCGGTCGCGGCGCAGTGAGAGAGTTTTGTGATTATATTCTTGAACAACAGGGGAAAAACCCGTTTAAACAAAATAGAGTTCAGTCAGGAACAATATCGTAATTTTATTGGCGGTTAATAACCAGTTGTTTTGCAAGGTTGAGGCTTTCTTGCGTAACATCTCCACTGGCAAGAATCGCTATTGCTTTTAGTTTGTTTTCTTCATTCAAGTCATGGACGGAAATTTTTGTTGTATCTTTTTGGCTTTTTGCCACGTAGAAGTGTTTTTTGCCTTTAGCTGCAATAATAGGCTGGTGGGTTATTACTATTACCTGATGAGATGAGCAAAGGTGTAGAAGGGCATCTGCTACAGATTGCGAAGCTTTTCCCGATATTCCTGTGTCTATTTCATCAAATATCACGGTGTCTACTTCATCGGAGTTTGCAAAAATTGATTTTATTGCCAGCATTATACGTGAAATTTCTCCGCCGGAGGCAACTTTAATCAATGGTTTAAGCCCTTCTGATATGTTTGTCGAAATCAAAAATTCTACATCATCAATCCCGTTTGAATTAATTTTGCAAGGCTGAATTTGTATTTGAAATCTGGATTTTGGCAGTTCAAGTTTTTCGAGTTCATCAGTGATTGCTTTTTCCAGAACTGAGGCATTTAATTTTCTGGATTCAGAAAGGGTTTTAGAAGTATTATCAAGTTTTGTTCTTAAAAGTTCCAGTTCTTGTTCAAGTTCTGAGATTTTTTCTGATGAAAAATTAATTGAATTAAGCTCTTCACAAAGTTTTTTATATGTGTTTTGTATATCTTGAAGAGTTTTTCCGTATTTGCGTTTGAGGTTGTTTAAAAGGGAGATTCTTTCATTAATTTCATCTATTCTTTGTTCGTTTGGTTCAACACTTTCTGAGTAGTCTCTAAGTTGTGAAGATAGGTCTTTTATATTTTCTAGTGCATCTATGAGAGCTTCTTGTATGGGGTTCAAACTCTCATCATATGTACTGGCTTTGTTTATATTAACTTTTATGCTATTTAAGGCATCGACTATATTTCCGTCATTTCCGTATAGTTGCCAGTATGAGCTATATGTCAATTCTCTTAAAGCCTGTGCATTTGAGAGGATATCCAGTTCTTTTTCAAGCTCTGTATCTTCATTAGGGTTTTCTATTGATGCTTCTTCGATTTCTTTTATTTGGAATTTTAAAAACTCAATTTTGTCTTCTATTTGGGAATAATTTTCTTTGGCATTTTCGTACAATTTTAGTGTTTCAATGTATGTTTTATATGTTTCTTTGTGTTCTAAGAGCGTTTGTTTATGCTGGTTATTGGCAAAAGCATCCAGAAGCGCAATATGATATTTCGGTTGAATATAGGTATATGTTTGATGTTGTGAGTGGATATCTATAAGCTTTTCTCTTAAAATTTTTATAAAATCTTGAGATACTATTATCCCGTTAACCCTTGTTTTTGTTGAATTTTCTGTTATTTCTTTTGATATTATTATTTCATTTGGATTATAATCGAACTCATTTTCAATAAAAAGTTCTTTTGTACTTTCTTTGTTATCTTGGATGGTGAGTTCTATAACGGCTTTTTGTGAGCCGGTTTTGATAACTTCTTTTTTTGCACGAGCACCAAAAATTATGTCTATGGCGTTGATTATTATGCTTTTTCCGGCACCTGTCTCACCTGTAATAACGTTAAAGCCATTGTCAAAATTGAGTTTTAATTCGTCTATTAATATAAAATCTTTTACGTAGAGTGATTTTATCATATTATGTCCTTGGGTCTATGCCCCAGTTGAGTTTTTCTCTAAGTACGCTGTAGAAACCGTCTTCGTTGGTATTGTCCTTATTCAGCAGTATTATCTTTGCTTTGTATTGTGATTTTTGAATAACAATATTTTTTTTGCCGCTAATTTCGATTTGACCGTCTATGAAGGTAGTGAAGTTTTCGTTATAATCTTGGGGTCGAATTTCTATTGTTTCATCTGCAGGAATAACTAAGGGTCTCGCATTAAGGGTATGAGCACATATAGGTACAAGAATTATAGCCTCGAGCGAGGGCTCTACAACTGGTCCGCCGGCAGATAGGGTATATGCGGTTGACCCTGTCGGTGTCGAAATAATCATGCCGTCTGCAAGATAATTACAAACAGGTTTATCATTCAAATAAACCATAAACTCTACGGTTTTTGAGCTGTTTGAATTTTTTATTACTATATCATTGAGGGCGTTGCTATGTTCAAACGCAAGCATTAATCTTTCATCAATTTTGTAATTATTGTTAATTAATTTTTCAAGCCCTGATTCTATTTCATCAACTTTTAGTTGTGATAAAAAGCCAAGTCGTCCTACATTGATACCGAAAATGGGAATATTATGCGGAGCATAAAACCTTGCAGCTTTGAGTATTGTCCCGTCTCCGCCAACAATGATAGCCATATCTATATCACAAATGGCATGATTAATTTCTGCAACTTTTGTAACAATTTGTTTCGAGAAAAAAAACTTCTCAATTTTTTCGCAAATCGTCAAAACATTTGTGGCTTCTGGTTTATAAATAATCCCTACTTTTTTAAGTTCTTTCATAATCCACATTATAGTATAAAACGGAAGAAAATTGTGCAATTTTTACAAAGAAAATGTTTTTAAAAACATGTAAGACACAGGATTACTTTTGAAATTTATGCAGGAGGGAAAATGACAGAATCTATTGGTGCAATTGGCGGACAAGACAAATTTAAAGATTTGGGAGTTTTTAAACTGAAAGAAGAACAACCTAAAGCAGAAACACTAGGCTGGGCTGGCGGGTTTAATACAAATCAATTACCCGGTCTTTTGAATGGTACATTGGGGGCAACATCATCACAAGGATAGACTTGTTAAGAATTATTTTGTAGTAAAATAATTCTATGATATTGGTTGCAGATATAGGAAATACAACAATAACAGCAGGAGTTTATCAAAAAGATAAGCTCTTAGCCTGTTGGCGTCTGGCATCAGACAAGAAACGCTCTGAGGATGAGTATGGGGTTATGTTCTTGAACCTCATGCAACATGCCGGTTTGCAGGGTAAACTTTCTGGTGCGGCTATTTCGTCTGTAGTTTTACCTTTAACAGAGAGAGTAAGGCTTGCAATAGAAAAATATCTTGATGTAAAAACACTTGTTGTTAACCATAAGACTGATTTAGGGTTGGGAATTGCTCTTGATAACCCCGAAGAAGCTGGTGCAGATAGGATTGTGAATGCTTTTGCTGCATCAAAACTTTATGAGCAACCTGTTATTGTAGTCGATTTTGGTACGGCTACAACTTTTGATATTGTCTCTGATAATAAGTTTGTAGGGGGTATGATTACTGCTGGGATAAAAATTCAGGCGGATGCTTTGAGTAATTTCACTTCGAAATTACCAAATGTAAAGATTGAGGCCCCTAAAAAAGCAATTGGTACTAATACGATTGATGCTATGCTCTCGGGGTTGGTTCGGGGTCATTCTTGCATGATTGATGGTATGGTAGAAGCGTGTGAAAAAGAATTGGGTAAAAAGGCAACGGTTGTAGCAACCGGAGGTTATTCACCTATTATTAGTGACAATTTAAAACGTCCGTTTGATGTTGTAAACCCTGAGCTAACTTTAGAAGGGCTTAGAATGATTTGGGAAAAAGTAAATCGTTAGAAATAGCAAATATTTTTGTATTTGTTTTTTGTTGAGATTATGAATGTTGTGTTTGGAAAAAATGTTATTTGTCCTCTGAAAAAACTCATTAGGCCTGCCGATTCGCAAGACTTAAAAGATGCTATTGTCGCAAATGTTGATTGGGTCGAACGGTTTTCAGAATTGAGAGGGGTGAGAGCTTATCTTGGAGAGGATAAATATACGTTTAGCAGGGGAAAAGGCGAAAAAGTGGTTAAGTTCTTTTTGACAGTTGAAGATAAGGCTAAAAGTAAAACAAAACATCTTATTTACAGTTCACCTAAAGGCGGTGTATTGCCACAAATTTCTTTTATGGAGAATATGATTGCTCACCTGTGTGAAAAGTATGAAATGCCAATATTGCCTCAGTTTCGGAATTTTTTCGATATCTTCTTTCATTTTGTAAAAAACCAAAGCAAAAGGTAGGTAAAGTTTCATAAAAAATTGGTCTAGCCAATATGAATAATTTTAAAAAATTAAAATAATATAGTAAACTTTAATAAAGATGTTTTTGAGGTAAATATGAAGAAAGTTATTTTAATTTTAATTACTATATTGCTTAGTTGTCCTGCTTTTGCACAGGAGTATCAAACATACAAACTTGATAATGGTCAAACGGTAATAATAAAAGAGGTTAAAGAAAATCCAATAGTCACAATTGATACCTGGATTAAAACAGGTTCAATTAATGAAACAGACAAGAACAACGGTGTAGCACATTTTTTAGAACATATGTTTTTTAAAGGGACAAGCAAATATCCGACTGGGGAATTTGATAATATTCTTGAATCAAAAGGTGCGATTACAAATGCCGCAACAAGCAAGGATTTTACACATTATTACATAACAATTCCGTCAAAAGATTTTGATACAGCATTGGAAATGCATGCGGATATGTTGCTTAATCCCCTAATACCTCGAAAAGAAATGGAAAAAGAAAGAAAAGTCGTTTTGGAGGAAATAGCAAAAAACGAGGATAATCCGCAAAGTATCTTGTACAAAAACCTAATCTCACAAATGTATAAAACTCACCCCTATAGACGCGAGGTTATTGGAAAAAAGCAAGTAATAGAAACGATTACCAGAGAGGAAATGCTGGATTTTTATAAATCCTACTACACCCCCTCAAACATGACTACTATAGTAGTTGGGGATGTTGATGCTGCTTCGGCACTTGAAAAAATTACTAATCTTTTTGGTGCATTATCGGAAAAATCTGTTTTGCCAAAGTATGAAAAAGAAAAACCAATGAGCGCTACTTCAGAGGTAATAGCAAAAGCAGATGTTGAAACTGCATATATGCTTATGGGGTTTAGGGGGGTAGATGCTAAGAATAAAAAAAGTAACTATGAGCTTGATGTACTTGCAGCAATCTTGGGTGATGGCGTTACTTCTCGTCTTTATAAAAGCGTTAAAGATGAAAAAAGATTGGTACAAAGTATAAGTGCTATAAACTCTTCAAGCAGAGATGATGGTATATTTATGATTAGTACTAACTTTCAACCGCAAAATCTTGAAAAAGTAAAAAGGGCTGTTTTTGAAGAAATTAAATCAATCCAGAAAACCCCACCGACACAAGAAGAGTTGAATAAAGCTTTTAGTATAATTGAACGTGACACTTATTATTCACGAGAATCCGTCTCAAATATTTCATCAGAAATGGGTTATATCAAAACCATATTTGATGATATCACAATGTACGATACCTATATTGATGATATAAAAAAGGTTACTCCGCACGAGGTTCAATCTGCGGCAAAAAGATTTTTGGATATAAATAAAATGGCGATTTCCATAGTAATGCCCAAGAATTATACTTCGGAAGTAGAAACAGAAAAGGACCTTAAAACCGACAATGAATTGCCCAAATTGGTAAGCCAGAGCGATTCGGTAAAAAAATATATTCTTTCAAATGGAGCTACTCTTTTAATAAGCCAAAACACTTCGAATGATATAATTGCAATAAATATTTTTGCAAAGGGTGGAAAACTGATAGAAAAGAAACCAGGCACCTCATCAATAACAGCAGAAGGAATGATGAAAGGTACCAAAAAATATACAAAAAATGAATTCAATCAGATTTTGGAAGAAAAAGGGATAAAACTTGCGACAACAGAGGGATTGGAAAGCTTTGATGTGTCGGTAAAAACGACTAAAAATGAATTAAATATGGCATTGGATTTATTAAATGAGGTTATAAATAATGCGATTTTTGATGAATACGAGCTGGATAAAATTAAAACCGATAAGTTATATGAGATTAAGGTTTCGCGTGACAAACCGTTCAATGTTGCTGTAGAAGAATTTAAAGAACTTATATATCAAAATTCGCCATATTCTCGTAGTACGACCCAAAAGGTTGAAAAATCTGTTCCTAATATCGAAAAGGCAGATGTAATTGAGTATTACAATACAATTTTTAATCCGGAGAATGTAATAATTTCGATTAACGGTAATATTTCTGAGGAGCAAACAAAAAAGCTGGCCGAGTTTTTTGCAGGTGCGTTTAAAAAAGTCAATGAAAAACCATTTAGTTATGGTGCATACAAAAACTCTGTACCCGAACTTAAGCAAATTAATCAAAAGGTTGTAAAAAAAGATACACAAGCTTCTTGGATGACAATTGGTTGGCAGACATGCGGACTTGAAAATGAGAAAGATTATGCAACGCTGCAGGTTATCAATTCTATTTTAGGTACAGGTATGTCCTCAAGACTTTTTAATAATCTTCGTGACAAACAGGGGCTTGCATATCAAATAGGTTCGGTTTTTTCAGTGAATATGAATAAAGGATTTTTAATAACATATATTGGTACAAATCCTCAAAGAGCTGAGCATGCAAAAAATGAAATATTAAGAGAAATAAATGTTTTAAGACGAGAGATTGTTACACAAAAAGAGCTTCAAGCCGCAAAAGATAAATTGATAGGTAATTTTATTCTTTCGCAAGAAACAAATAGCGAAAAAGCTGCAACTCTTGGATGGTTTGAAACAACAAATCGCGGATATGATTTTTACAAAAAGTATCCTCAGCTTATACAAGCTGTTACTCCCAATGATGTAATTTCAGTGGCAAATAAATACTTTTCTAAGCCATATGTTTTCACAATGGTAACACCATAGTTGTCATAAGGAGGCTTATAAAAGATTAAATTTTCATTAAAAATGTATAGATTATACCAAATTTATACTATTATGAGATTAGAGGTTTTATATGGAATACAAAGATTATTATCAAATACTTGGTGTAAAAAAAGAAGCAACCGAAGCGGAAATAAAATCAGCTTACAGGAAACTTGCGCGTAAATACCATCCTGATGTAAATAAAACCAAAGAAGCAGAAGCGAAGTTTAAAGATATCAATGAAGCATATGAGGTTTTGGGAGATAAAGAAAAACGCCAAAGATATGATTCTTTAGGTTCAAACTGGCAAGGTGGGGCACAATTTGACCCAAATCAATTCTCAAATATGGGTTTTGATTTTTCGCAGGCTTTTGGTGGCGGTGGAAATGCTCAGTATGCAGATTTTTCAGGCATGGGCGGGTTTTCGGACTTCTTTAAAACATTATTTGGTGATTTTGCAGGACAGTATTCTTCAGCCGGAACTCAAGGCGGTTTTTCGTCTTTTAGTACGCGGGGTGGTAAAACAAGTTCAAGAACAACCAGAACAAATGCTTCTGAAAGCACAGCCGCGTTAGATGTCACTCAGGATTTAAAATTATCTGTATCGGACTTAATGAAAGATGGTCCGATTTCGGTTACTTTAAAAAGTTTTGAGAAATGTACCCATTGTGCAGGCCCAGGGTCAATTTGCCCGCATTGTAGCGGTACAGGTTTTGTTAATACAAATCGTACTCTTAAGGTGAAAATTCCCAAAGAGGTTAAAGAGGGTCAAAAAATTAGACTCAAGAACGAGGGAAAAACTGACAATTATGGTAGAAAAGGCGATTTGTATTTAAAAGTTTCTTTTTACGATAAGAACTATGAAATAAATGGAACAGACCTGACCAAGAATATTGATATTACACCTTCGGATGCAGTTTTGGGTGCGGCGAAGGAGGTTTCTACCCCGCATGGTAAGATAACGGTCAAGGTCCCTCCAAAATCTAATTCCGGCAAGATAATGCGCCTTAAAGAACTTGGTTTGCCGAAAAAATCAGGAGGATATGGCAATCTTAATCTAAGAATGAATATTGTTATTCCTAATGATTTGACAGAAGAGGAAGTAACTCTTTACAAAAAGCTTGCTGATTTGAGAAAATAATTTTTAAAGCGTAATAAATTTTGACTTTGTACGGATATGTTTTATCGCAAAATAAATGCGGCTAAAAGCCGCATAAGTCAAGAAAGGAATGGTTAGACTATTAACTATATTTGATTATTACACAATTCTATATACTAATGCAAATATATGAACATTTCTTTACTTTTATTCTAAAAACTTAATATATTATTCTCCTGTATAGTGGACTTTTTTGTAAATATATGACACAATACTATTGCCTTATGCAGGGCACTATTTTGTTCCTTCAATTTTATAAATAGGGAGCTTAGTTTCTATTAGTATCGAAGTAGACCTGTCCGCCTTTTGGTGATGTAGCAGGAAACGGGATTATACTAAGGCGGGCACCCACCTGCGAGACGCGCAGGTAACAAAATCGTACTTGCATAAGGTTTCCTTTCTGCTATATGGCAATTTCTTAACGTTTTTGCTTTTATTTTATATAGGCATTAAAATGTTTTTGTGCTATCGAGGGTAAAATTCTATGAAACACAAAGTAGAAAAAATCAAAGCTTTTTTAATCGAAACTTTAAACCGTAAAAATTCGATTAATCTTTTTGCAAACTATTTTGCTCGTATAGAGGAGAATTTTGCTAAATATGGTCTATTAAACAAGTTTGAAGATTTCATATGTGATTATTTAACTATTTATAGCAACGGAAATGTTTTTGATAATGAGGACGTTTACGTATATTTTAGGGATTTTTATGAGTATGCTTCTCGTATGAAGTCAGATGAAAATATTCTTAAACATATTTATCGCTACTCTACTTATTATTTAAAAATTTTGACTCTAGATATAGCCGATGTTGATATTAGAAGGCTTGTTGAAAAGATTAATAAACTTGGCGCTACGGATATTTATTCTTATTTGTTAGAAGTTTTTGAAGATTACGAGTTTGCACATATTAATAAAAATATGTTTGTTGATATTTTAGAAACGGTAGTTGAGTATGCTGCTAACCGAAAATTTAGTCATAAGGAGTCAATACCGTTTTCAGTTCTAAGTTGTGAGCTTAATAAGATGCTCGCGATGAAAAATTATGTTCCACAACTTGATAATTCGGAGGTTGCTGATAGATCAGTTACGGAAAAAATTACTATTAATGACTTGCTTCAGCAGTACGGATAAACTCTTCTATTTCTTTGGTTTTGTTGTCTAATTCGAGTATTATGTCCGATATAAAGTTAATTATATCCTTTTTGTATTTTAGAATGGCAAATATGCCCATGGATAAAGAGAGATTGGCCATATATGCTTCATAAAATTCAAGGATTTTGTCATAAAAATATGTATCTATAACTTTTCTTGCTTTAGAGATATGTACAAAGAGTTCTGCGAGCCTGTTTTTGGCTATAATATATTTTGACTGTTCAATTGAGGATTTTATTTGGGCCAATTCGTCCCTAAATTTTTTGTAATGTGGGAGTATTGAAGCTCTTTTTATCGGTAATTCATTTCTAAAAAAGTTCATTGTTGTTTCATAGCCAAGGGTATATAGATGTTGTTTTTTTTCTAATGAAATATTAAAATCCGTGACATTTATAGAACCTGCGTCGAGTCTTATATAATCAAATTTATCTTTATTTTTATAAGTATTAATAACGTAGTCCGCAGAAAAATTAGAAAAGGCTGTATATACGGAGTTTAGAAAGTCTGCAGTATTATCGAGTTTACACCGTTCTTTTCCTCCTTCTAAGCGGAATTCGAGTATTCTTGATTTATATTCAAGTAGTTCCGGCAAAAGTTTCCATATAGGCCAGCTTCTGGATAAATCGCCATCGACGAGCAGATGATTGTTATATAAAATTGGTTTGAGTAGTCCGGGCATACTGGAAGAAATTCTTACCGCCTTTGCAATCTCAAAGTCTGGTGTTGTTTTTTTAGAAAAAGTTTTTACGCTTGTTGTGTATAAGTCTGTTGTTATAATAATGATGTCTTGATCAAGCATTCGAAACGTAACCGGAGGATTTTTGCCTTTTTGGTATTTATCTTTGTAATATTTTTTTTCGATTGTGTCTTTTAGCCATTCCAGAAAGTATTCACCCTTGCTAATGGAGAATTCTTTGTTAAATGAGATATTAATGTCTTTGAAAAGGTCAAAATTGATTTCATTAACTATCTTTTCAAGTTCGAAAGTGGAATACCCTACAGCATAAAAAACCGACATTACTGACCCTACAGATGAGCCTACAAAGCATTTTATGTTAGCATTTAGTTCTTCTAACGCTCTTAATGCACCAACGTATGCCCCGCCTCTGATAGAGCCACCGGTTAAGATACATACATAATCCAGAGCCGTTGTGTTATTCATTACCTGACAGTAAAATACAAAAGGTGGTTTTTCAACCACCTTTTGTATTATTTATTCTAAGTTTACTAGTCCTATTTGATGTTTGAGTATGTCCAAGCATCAGCATTAACTTTTTTATCAACTCTCACTTCTGTATGTTCGCCTTCTGCAGAGAATTCTTCATGAGCGATAGGTTTGTAAATTCTGTTATAGTATTCAATAACCATTCTATCGGAGTTGAAATATGCTTCAGCTGTTCTCATAGCTTGACGCATCATTCTTGCCCATTCGGTTTTATTTTCGTAGTAGGTAGGAATGATTTGGTTTTCAATGATATCCATCATGCAGGCATGATCCTTCCAGTGTCTTTCTTCCCAAGGAATATCATCATCCAATCCCGGATATTCGATAGTGTAACCGTTTATGCCGGGGAATGTACCTTCAACTGTCCAACCGTCATAAGTCGAGAAGTGTAAAGCACCGTTCATATTAGCTGACATACCTGATGTTCCTGATGCTTCAAGTGGACGAATAGGTGTATTCAACCAGATATCAGAACCCTTTTTGAGTTTTGCACTCAATTCAAGCTCATACCCCGGAAGAACAACAACATTCTTGAGGCTGTATGATTTGTGAAGGATTTTGTTGAACATTTCTCTACCCATTGTATCGTCAGGGTGGAATTTACCGGCAAAAATTAATTGAACCTTGTTTTCTTCGAGTAACTTGCCGATTCTGTCTTTGTCCATAAAGATAAGCCAAGCGCGTTTGTAATCAGCAAATCTTCTTGCCCAAGTGATAGTCAAAACGTCAGGGTCAAATCTTTTACCTGCAGTATCAGCAATATATTTGAATAAATCCTTTTTCATCTCATATTTTGCTGCAAGAAGTTCGTCGGCAGTTTGAGCTTTGGCAATTCTTTCATCTTGCCAATAGTGAAGGTTAACAGCGTTAGTTATAGCTCTTATAGGACATCTACCTTCAACCCATTCCCACATTTTATTTGCAACAAGACCGTGGAGTTGGGAAACAGCGTTGGCAATTCTTGACATTCTCAATGCCGCAACGGTCAAAGAGAATTGTTCACCACCAAGTTCAACAGCTCTTTCTCTTGAACATCCTGCGAAAAATCCGCCTTCAAGCAGTGTATCAACCCAATGTACTTCGTTTCCTGCAGCAACAGGGGTGTGTGTTGTAAATACGACTTTACGCTTAACTGCAATCAAATCACCATTATACTGTCTTAATAATTCAAATGCAGCCGGAAGAGCGTGTCCTTCGTTCATATGAACAACGTCAAAATCATATCCTGCTTCTTGAAGTATCCTTACACCACCGATACCAAGTACTGTTTCTTGTGCAATTCTTATTCTTTCATCTCCGTCATAGAGCTTGTGAGTAATTTTTCTTGCCCAGTCGGAGTTTCCTTCTATATCTGTTGTCAAAAGGAATACCGGACATGTACCAAAAAGTTCCGGTTCAACTTTCCAAGCTTTAACTTTAACTTTTTCTCCAACTACATCAACTTCTGTATAAATATTTGTATCTGTTAAGAAATCATAATGTTTTTTGATATAAGCAACTTCTACGTTACCTTCATGATCAATACGTTGATCATAATAACCATAAGACCATAGCATTGTTACGCCGACCATTGGCATTTGCAAATAGCCTGCTGATTGCATATGTGAACCCGCCAAAAATCCAAGACCGCCTGAGTACGTAGAAAGCGATTGATCCATGGCAATTTCCATTGACATATATGCTACTTTTGGTAATGACATGTCTTATTCCTCTTTAAACTCTAACAATTTATCAACAACAAAATACCATAAACAAAAAACCATGTTTATATATAAGATATCAGTTGTAACACAACTTATAAGCTTTAAAATGAAAACAATTGTGAGTAGGGAAAATAGAGCCTGATGAAGTGTTAAGATTTATTAAGAGTTAATCCAATTTTCGATGTTTTTCTGTTTCTTACGCCAATCTTTTTCAACTTTAACCTGTAGTGAAAGAAAGACTTTTTTTTGTACAAGTTCTTCAAGTTCTTTTCTTGATTGCATTCCTATTTTTTTTAGCATTGAGCCGTTCTTTCCTATCAATATGCCCTTTTGGCTGTCGTGCTCAACAAATATATTTACATATATTTTATCTAATTCGGTTTGCTCTTCGTATTTTTCAATTTGAACCGCTACGGAATGGGGTATTTCATCTTTTGTATTGATAAGAATTTTCTCTCTGATAATTTCTTGTGCAATACTTCGTATGCTTTCGTCGGTTACTTCATCTTCTGAGTATATAAGTTCACCTTTTGGCAATTTTTTGAAAATAGTGCTAATTAAAGTATCTATATTTCGTCCGGTTAGTGCCGAAATTTTAACTATTGGGATGTTTTCTTGAAACAAAGACTTATATGTTAACAGAATCTGTTCTCGTTTTTGCATATTTTTAATTTTATCAACTTTATTGAGAACTATGATTATTGGAGTTTTGACCGTAAGAAGATTTTCAACAATCCATTTATCTCCAAGCCCTGCAGGTTCTGAACCGTCTACTAAAAATAAGATTAAGTCCGCATCAGGAATTGCCAGTTTGCTTTCTTCAACAAGAAATTCTCCCAGCTTATCCAGTGGACGATGAATTCCGGGTGTATCAATGAATACTGCCTGCCCTAATTCATTTGTTAAAATTCCTTTTATTCGCCTTCTGGTAGTTTGAGGCTTATCTGTTGCAATTACTATTTTTTGTCCGAGTAATTTATTTAAAAGGGTTGATTTTCCAACATTTGGACGTCCTATTATTGTTACAAATCCGCTTTTCATATTCATCTTAATATTTTTTTCCTATCAATGAATTGTGTGTTGCTTGTTCAATACTGTCATTAAGGGGGGGTAATTCTACTTTTTCACCATATTTTTTTTCTAAGGCAAGTGAAATCAAGTAATCCGCAAATTGAGGATTTTTAGGTAATAATGACCCGTGTAAATATGTGCCAAATACATTTTTCTTACGTGCACCTTCGGTTTTGTCTCTACCGTTATTGCCGTTTCCTATGATGGTTTTAGCTAGGGGAATTGTTCCTTCTTTTAGGAAGGTAAGACCGCTATGATTTTCGAAACCTACAAGTTCGTTTGGTGACAAGAAGTCAGATTTTGCAGTAACGTTTCCTATAAATCTTTTTTCTCCTGCAATTGTGTATGCATCAAGCAGACATATTCCTTCAAGCCTTTCCCCTGTATTTGGCTGGTAATATTCCCCAAGAAGCTGGTACCCCCCGCAAATTGCTAAAAAAACCGCATTTTTATGTTGGGCTGTTTGGAGTGCCTCTTTGTTTTTTCGGAGTTCATTTGCAACCATTATCTGTTGTAAATCCTGACCACCGCCTATAAAGTACATATCAAAATTATTGGGGTCTATGGTATCACCGGCTTCAATATTTGTTATCTCAAGAGATATAGAACGCCATTCACAGCGTTTTTTTAGGGTTATTATGTTCCCCATATCGCCGTATATATTTAGTAGTTTTGGATAAAGATGTGCTAAACTTATTTTGTACATAAGTTGATTTTAGCATAAAGGATGTCAAAAAATAAATGAAAAAAGAAGCTTTTGCTGTTACTGTAGAATATGTGTTGATTATACTTCTTTGCGGTGTTGTGGTATGGATTTGTCTTGCGGCATTTAGTGATAATTTGAGTGTTTTATTCGGGTCTGATAGAAATTATAAGAAATTGTTTGAGCGAGTAGCAGACTGATTTATTAAGAATTGTAAAATAATTATAAGCAGGAAGCAATTTTATTACATATATATACTTTATATATATGTAAGACATAAAGATAATAAAACATTAAATAAACACAGACTTTAAAAACTAACTAACTAACTAACTTCCTAACCTTCCCTTCCTATTAAAAGCATTGCTCCCATACGGAGCTTTTTTTTGTTAAAAATTACCTTACATAAACTCTTGGAAGGCGAACTTTTAGTCTGCAAGTGAGTTCATAGTTTATTGTTCCGAGCTCATTTGCCCAATTATCAATTGATAGCTCCTCATCAAGAAGTGTTATTATATCTCCTTCTTGTGCATCTATATCTGTTATATCAAACATCATTTGGTCCATGGTGATATTGCCGATTTGTTTAATTTTTTTACCATTAAGTTTTGCAATAATCTTGTTTGATAAGGCTCTTGGTATGCCATCGGCATAACCTACCGGAATAGTTGCAATTTTGGTTGGTTTGTCTGCAATAAAAGAGTATGAATAGCTTACTCCTTCATTTTGTTCTGCATTGTGAATGTTTACTATTCGGGCTTTTAGTCCTATAACTTGTTTTAAATCCGGTTTTTTCTCAATATCTGAAGGCAAATCAGGCATCAAACCATAAAGCCCTATTCCTTCTCTCACCATATTAGTAAAGCCGAGTTTGTCTTGATAGGCTATTGTTGTTGCTGTATTTGCACAGTGAATTAGCAGATTATTTTTGTTTTCTATTTTTTCGACAATGTTCTTGAACGTTTCAATTTGTTCATTGGTGATTTTACGATTTTCAGCGCATGCAAAGTGGGTAAAAATCCCTTTTAAGTCAATACAATTTGTGTATTGTATTTTTCTTATAAAGTCAAGAGCGTTATTGGGATTTATTCCTATTCTGTTCATGCTCGTATCAATTTTTACGTGGGCTTGAATTTTTTTGCCGGTTTTGTCAAATGCTTGTTGTGCGGCTTGCAGGTGTTGTTCAGAAAAAATTGAGAGTGAAATATTATTTTCTGCTGCCCAATCAAATGCCCAAATTGGTGCCGCCCCAAGAACCAAAATTGGCTGCTCAAAACCTCCTTCGCGCAACTGTTTGGCTTCATCCAAAGAAGCAACTCCCAACATATAAACCCCTGAGGCAATGAATGTAGGAGTAAGCATTAACGCTCCATGTCCGTATGCATCAGCTTTTACTACTGCAAATATTTTTTTATCGTTTTTTATAAACTTTTTAAGTTCGTTAATATTGTGTTCAACATTAGCAATGTTGACCTCTACCCATGAATCTCTTCTTGTGCTTAAATATGATGAACGATTATTTTTCATATCTAAATAATAGTTTAAACAAGTTTTTTTAGCACGTTAAAATTTTAAAAGGGGTTAAAATGGACAAAAAAGAACAACTGAAGATAATAGAGGAAATGCAACAGGTTGCAGCCCAGATGAGAGCAGATGACATAGAGGAGAATCCTGATTGTTTGAATGAATTTTTTACTTGTGCTGCCTGTGGACAATCTAAGGATTATGCGGGGTCTATTAAGTATAGCGAGTACCGTTTGTGTAATGACTGTGTTCTGCTTGCAGAAACAGGTTTTGCATTGGGAAAAATTAAAAACATACAAGAACTTATTGACAATATGGAAGATAGGCGACTTGAGGCAATGTGTGATTTTATAAAAACTGATGAAAAATCATTAAATAACTAGTATTATTAGACGGTTATCAAATAAAGATTTACGGTTATAATTGTATTATGGAAAAAAACTTAGTTATTATGATAGCTCTAGGTGCTATCATATTGGTAGCGGTTCTATATAAGTTAACAAAATCTGTTATGTTTGGCGAAGGTTCAAACAGTGGGGATAATCTGTTTATTAGTGAAAAAGATATTTATGAGCAAACAAGGCTTTCTATAGCTAATGGTAATCATCCTGTCGCTCAGAAACTTGCAAAGAAATATCTTAAAGAAAATCCCAAGCATGATAAATTGCGGGTTATTCTTGCTCGTTCTTATTACGATACCGGTGAATTAAACGAGGCTATTGAACAATTTGAGATTTTGAAGAAAGTTTATCCTGATAGGATTGATATCATTCTAATGCTTGCAGATTCATACAGACGTACAGGTCAGAATAATAACGCAATAGATACTTACCTTCAACTTTTGGAAAATACTCCTGATTCTATTGATGTTTTGCTTCCTTTGGCGGAGTTGTATGATAGTGTTAATCATAAAAAATCTGCGCTAAATATATACAGAAGAATTTTAAACCTTGATATTAGTGAGCGGGAAAAGATAAATTATTATTATCAAACGGCTTCTCTATATAAAGATTTAGGTGAGTTTGACGATGCAATTGAATATGTAAACTTTGGATTGAACGTTGATGCTCAGAATATTAAGTTACTCTATTTATACAAGGATTTATGTTCACTTGTAGGTGATACGGATAAAGAAATAGAAGTTATGAACAAATTACTGGTTCTTGCTCCAACAGATGCTTATTTGCAATTAGATTTGGTTACGCTTTATTATAAGGCAGGAATGTATAATCAAGCTTTGGATATAGCTATTCCGGCTTTAAAAACCCCCAATGCGGATATACAGGTCCTTCAAGATATTATTTCTAACATTTATATTAAGACTAATAGAATTGAGGAGGGAATAAGTAATCTTGAAACTATTATGAAAAGTTATCCCAATTCTATTCGGCTAACGGAGACTCTTGCATATGCTTATAGAGTATACGGAAAATATGAGGAGTCAGTTGAACTTTATGAAAAGCTTATAAATTGGTCTGACGTTAAAAGAGCAAAGGCATATAATAGCGAGTTGAGTTCAGTATATTGCGATTGGGCACTTTATTTGTACAATATGGGCAATACAAAAGATGTTTTCTCAAAATTTGAAGAAGCTTTAAAGTTAAATCCTGACAATCCTGATATTTATGAAGGATTGAGTAGGGTTAATTTTTTGGCAAAGAATTATTCAGATGCCGTAAGACAAATGCAAAAGGCAATTGATTTGGATCCGAGCAATTGTGATTATTATATATTTCTTGGAGATATATACTGCGAGATAAATAATACTTATGATGCAGAAAGAATGTATAAAGAAGCCATATTTATAAATCCTGACAATCCTGTGTGTCGCGCAAAGCTTGGTGTGATAAAAGTTAAACAAAAGGAAATGCAAAATGCATTGGAGCATCTTAGTATTGCAGTTAAGCTTGATGAGAATAATTGGGATTATATTTATAATTTGGCTCTGGCATATGAATTATCAGGTGATACCAAAAATGCATTTGAAGCTTATAACAGGGTTTTGGAACTCAATCCGGATCATAAGGAAGCTGCCAAAAACTTAAAGATGTTAAAAAATTCAATGTAGAATTAAAATATTAATTTAAATAGAAAGATTTTTAATACTCTCTTCTAAAACTATATTCAGGCTAATGAATAGAATGCTTTGTTTTTCTATTATGTAGATAATCTGAGTTTTTTAATAGAGAGAGTGAAATGTGTAGTCAAAAAAGTAAGATAAAAATAATGATGGTAGAGGATCACAAATTGGTTCGAGTTGGATTGCGAGCTTTATTTGAGGATGGTGAAGATATTGAAGTTATTGCGGAAGCAGAAAACGGTAAAGATGCTGTAGAAAAAGCAAGGCTTTATAAACCGGATGTAATTTTGATGGACATAGGTTTACCGGATATCTCAGGTATAGAGGCAGCAAAGAGAATTTTAGAAGAAAATTCCGAGCAAAAAATTATCATTCTAACCTCTCATCAAGATGAAGCGGAGATTAATGAGGCGCTGTGTGTTGGGGTCAATGCATATGCGCTTAAGGATATAAATACCGAATATTTAATTACGGTTATAAAAACTGTTAAGGACGGTGCAATATGGCTTGATTCCAGAATTGTTCCAAAACTTCGTTCACGAAGCGGGAATATTATTCCCAAAAAACACGTCACACGTTCAGAATTTCGAGCAAAACATGCAAATCTTACAGAGCGAGAGTATCAAGTATTAAAGTTGTTGGTTAACGGGAGTTCTAATAGCGATATAGCTACTCAATTATGTATAAGCGAGCATACTGCAAAGGCGCATGTTTGCAATATTATCCAAAAACTGGTTGTCGATGACAGAACTCAAGCGGCGGTTAAGGCTATTAGAGAGGGATTAGTCTAGTCTTTTAATTTCAAAAAGGAGAAAATTATGAGTAAATGTATTTGTAAGCAAATTGCTGAAATAGCAGAAAAAAACGGATGGGACAGGGTTAAAGTATGTACAGCAAGAGGCGGAGTTTGCGCACAGGTGGATTGCGAAGCAACAAAGAATGCTGATGGTATTTTAATTCTTAAAAATGCCAATGTAAAACATGATTGCGGATGTGAGCATCAACATAAATCTGTTGATTGGATAGGCATTAGTGGACGTTACATAGTTTCGTTTCGTTGTGGAGATGAAGAAATATAATTCTGATTTCTAAAAGTCTATAATATCAACCTTAAGGTTAATAAAAGTTAAACCCTTGGGTTGATATTTTTTTGTGAAAAATTTCTTAAAATATAATAGAAGATATTTTAAACGGGCGGGGAGTGTGGCTTTTTTAATTGATGGAAATAATGCAGATGTGACGCAGGAGCTTCTGGTTAAAAGCTCTATTTCTTCTGAAATGAAAAAAGCCTATAAGTTTATAGTTAAAGCAGATGCGCTCAGACTCAATCAGATGTTTAAAGAAAGTATTAAACATTACCTTAGGGCGTTGATGATTGAGAGAAAAAATATTAAGATTTACATAGGATTAGCTCAGTCATATATGCATATGGACTGTACAGATAAAGCAGTTGAAACACTTGAAAAGGCAAAAAAAATTGAGCCGAATAATCCTGATATTTGTTTTGAAATTAGCAAATGTTTTATGAGAATGGGTTTGCCTTGTGTTGCAAGCGTTAGTCTGAAAGAAACTATTCTTTTAGACAAAAATAACTTAGAAGCAAAGTTACAGTTAGGTGTAGCGCATGAGCTTATGGGAGAAGCTCAAATGGCGTTGATGGTTTATCAGCGTATTATAGAGGAGCATCCCTCGTTTCTAAAGGCATATCAGCATAAGGCAGCGCTATTGGTAGAGCTAAATCTATACCAAGAGGCTGCTAGTGTGTTTTGTGAACTTATAAAAATTAATCCAAGATATTATAAGGCAGTTTTGGGTATAGGAATTTGCTTTGATAAATTGGGGAAAACAAGTAGTGCTTTGAGATATTATAAAAAATTTCTACAATTAAAGCCGAATTCAGCAAACGCTCCTGATGTTATTTCTCGTATGGAACAAATTAAAAAAGGGCGTAGTTTTTCTTCTAATAATTTCCTGAAACTTGCTTAAATTTTGCCAGATTTGTCGATGATAAAGTTATCTAGCATTGTAAATACAGGTAATGAAAGATATGTGCAGAATGCGATTGCATAATGTTTTTTTGCAGCTTTTAGTATACTTTTTGAATTAGCTGCTTTTTGCATGAGTGATTTGTTTGTGGGTTTTTTCTTTAATTGAGTTTCTACTTCTTTGGTATAGTTTTTAAGGTAATCTATTCCTATTTGAGAAGCTTTAAACTCTGTTATAAGCTCGGGTGAAAATGCTAATAACGGAACGATTACGTTATATTTGTATAATAAATTCTGTATTTTGCTAAATGTTGTTTTTTCCCCTTTTTTATTTGTTGGCTTGCTTCTTCCTATCCCATATAAAAGTAATGCAAGTATGGTATAATTGCCACGGTTACGTTGTAGTGTCCTAAAAATTTTTGTACTATGTTCTTGAACTGCATGTCCTATTTCATGCGGGAGGGAAATAAGAGTATCCATAGTAACTCGAATTCTGTTATTTATATGGTCAAAGTAAGCATCTTGTCCCGATTTCGCTATTTCAACATGAATATTTTTGAATGCAAAATTTTTTGATTCCTTTATTTTATCGGCTAGCATTTTGTTGTTAATTATAATTAGTTCGTCTTTGTTTACATCAGGGTGTTTTGAGAAATAATTAGAAAAAAAATTATTACTCCATTTTTGTAGAGCTTCTCTTACTATAACACCGATAGCCAAAGTCAAACCGGCATCAGTTGTTGCTTTACCTTCATTTGTATCAAAAAAATCTTCCTCGGTCTTATTGGTGGATTGGCTTTTTTTTACGGGCGAAGTCGTAGGTTTATCTCCAACTTGTATTGGAGATGGCGTTATAAAGTCGTTGAAGGTTTCTATTTGCAAAGCTTCACACCTTTCATTTTCTATCGAGTTTAAAACTGAATGGAATAAAATTTTGCTAATTTTCAACTAAGATTTACAATCCGAAATAGATTTCCTAAATCAATGTTATGATTTTAGCAAAACGGACTTTAGTAATGTCAAAATTTGTCGTTAATTCTGAATAATAGAAAGTGAGGAATTATGGCTAAAGTTGTAGAAAATATTGAGGGCGGACGAAGAAAAATATTACTTTCAAGTTATGATGTAATTAGTGTTGTGAGAGCTTATCAGTACGCCATAGGGCGAACCAAAAAATATGAGGAAATCCTTGATATTTTGCGTGAAACAAATATTTATCTTCCCGAAGATTTTTAGTATATAACAGCAGCCATGAAGAAAGCGGAAGGATTATTTTGTCCTTCCGCTTTCTTACTATAAAAAAGATTACTCAATAATCCAACTGTTAGTAAGGTCCACTTTTATTGTTTTAAGTGTTTTTACATTTATAACTTCGCCACTTGTGTATTTAACTTTTGCACCTTTGAAGATTTTTCTCCAGATACTTAATTTGGGGTCTGTTTCTGTTACGCCATAGAGTGCAGAAGTTTGTTTTTCGGGTGTAGAAATTGTTTTTGTATTTAAAGTAAGTTTGCCGTTTCTAAATAAAAGCAAAGCTTTTTTCTTGTCAATCAAAACTCCGTCAACAACTGAACCTTCTTTTATCAAAAGATATTTTTGCGGGGTGATAAGGTTCTTGGGAACTTTTGCTTCAAATACGTCGCCAACTACACTTGATTGAGAATTCATATCATCTTGGATTATAAGAGGAAGAATAGTTCCCGGTGGAATAATTCCGACTGTGCCTTTTACAATAGAATTTTCCAAAACAACCCCATCTGCTTCGATAGGTTTCATAACTTCAGCAAGTTTTTTATTTGGGGCAAGTTTAACTTGTTCAATCATATTGTATAGAAATGCAGCTACTTCAGCACGGGTTGCGGGTTTTTCAGCAAACAATTTTGCTTCCTGACCCGGAACGTTAACTATAATTCCAAGCGCTTCTGCCTTTCCTGCTTTGATTATAAACCATTCAGGAACAGTGTTGGCGTCTATATATTTCGCTTCCAAAAGTTCTTTTGCTCTATCCAGGGATATATCTTCTGTTGTGAGCGAATTTACAACAATTTCGAGACATTCTGCTCTTGTTACACTATCATCGGGACGAAACTTGTTGTCTTTTGCTTCTGAGATTAAGTCAAATCTAACCGCTCTTTGTATGCTGTTCCAAGCCCAGTTATCTTTAGGAACATCAACAAAATCTATAGTATCAGTAATTTCAGCATCTTGTTGTTTAAGAGCTTTAACAACCATTGTAGCAAATTCTGCTCTGGTTATTTCTGCATCAGGTTTATATGACCCGTCAGGATATCCAACTACAATGTTTTCTTGCGCTAATTGCATAATTTGAGGATATGCCCAGTATTCTTTAGACAAATCTGTAAATGCCGGTTCTGCTAATGCTGTGTTTACTCCAATTGCAAGTCCTAATACAATCGGAATTAATTTTGTACATAATTTTCTCATTGATTTTCTCCTGTTATGATAATATCCATCATTAATCTAAATTATCATATCAGTTTTTTTAAAAAAGTAACAGAAAAAATCAATTTACTTTAAGAAATGTTATAAATAAAACTAAATTTATAAAGAAAAAAGAAGAAGCTTTAAGCTTCTTCTTTTTCGGCATTTTCTTCTAGTTCGACTGTTTTCTTTTCTATTTCGTCTCGCGCTGATAATAATTTTGATAATTCAATGTCAAGTTTTTCTTTTTCAGCTTTAGCGGTGCTTAAGCCCTCTTTTACTGTCTTAAGGCTTTCTTCTCTGCTTGTAATATTCTCTTTTGCAGCTTCTTCTGCTTGCTTTCTGCTTTTTAAAATTGTTTCTTGTGATTTTAACTCTGTTTGGGCGTATTTTAACTCTGATGTTACTTCTTTTTGTTTTTTCTTAGCAGTTGATTCTTTTTCTTTTGCCGCTTCTAGTTCATTCTTTATTTTCTCATATTCTGACTTAGCATTTTCATATACAATTTTTTCGTTCTCATTATTTGAGTTTTCGTATTGTTTAGCGCCATTAAGTTTGCTTTCCGCATTGGTGAGTGCGCTACTGAGGCGTGAGACTTCTGCACTTGCTGAGGCAACTTCTTGATCTGCTGCTTTTTTATAATTTGATAGTTTTTCTACTTCATTCTTTTGCTTATCAACTTTTTCTTCTTGTTCTTTTGTAGATTCTTTTGCTTTGTTATAATTATCTTTTGATTTATCCAGATTCTTTTGAGCCTCTGTCTCTTGTTGTTCATATTGTTTTATTTCGTTTTCGTAATCTCTTATATTCATATTTAGCGTAGCAATTTGAACAGAGTAATCATCAATCTGAGTTCCGAGTTCGCTAATTTTAGTTTCCAGATTACCCTTAGCTGTAGCTATTTTTTCTTGGTCTCCACCTTTTATTGCGGCTTCATATTCTTTTAATGCCTCTTCCGCAGAACTAATAAGCTGTGAACTATCTACTGTTGTTTCGGATGAACTTTTATCGGAGGCATTAGTTGGTGTTTGTGTGTTAGCTGTAGTTCCTGTTTTACTAACTGTTCCACCGGCACTACCCGCAACGCTTGGGCTTGCTGCGGTACTTCCGGTTGTGTATGTTCCACCTGATTGGGCTACATTGCCACCACCATTTACAACTGTCGGTTGTGCACCATTATTGGATATTGTGTTCAGACCGCCTTGAAGTTCTCCTTGTGTTTGTGTTTTTTTATCGTCATCTCCGAAAAGACTGCCGATAAAATCAGCTATACCACCGACTACGCTGCCAACAAGATTCAATGCATTTTGTGGACCACCTAGTGCGTTCATTACCATTAATGCCTTTTCCGTTCCGGACATTTCGTATGGTTGGCATGCTACATAACCAACGCCGCCACCTAAATATCCACCGCCAAAGATTGAGCCGGAGGTGCACCCGCAATTATGTCCGGGATGTCCTATATTCATCTGTTTTAATTTTTGGTTAAAAATGTTACCACTTCCACCACTATATATTCTTACCGGTACATTTTGAAAGTTATCATTCCAACATGCATTCCAAGGACCTTTGCCACCTTGTTGCGGACGATTAAAAATATTTATTTGAGTTTTACCGTTTGTAGTAACCTTAGTTCCTCCAACTGTCACTGTTGTTGAAGTGGTAGAGCTTGTATCAGTGCTTGCGTACTTGCCCCATTTTTGGTTAATGCTTGGTAAATTTGCCATTTCTCTCACTCTCAATTCTGTATATATAAATAAAATATTTTATATATAAAAAATTGCCTCAAATGCATGCCAAATCATGCTTTTGAGGGGGTAAAATATCCTTAAATATTGAGTTATAGAAATGTAACAAAATATTAAAATTATATATATGTTGCTTAATTTCGAAACCAATAAGAAAAAACCCGACAATTTGTCGGGTTTTTTGTTTTGTATAAAAAATATTAACGTTTTGAGAACTGGAATCTTTTTCTAGCTCTTTTTCTACCGTATTTCTTACGTTCTTTAACTCTTGGGTCACGAGTAAGCATTCCTTCTGCTTTCAAAACAGCTTTGTGGTCTGCATTAACTTTCAACAATGCTCTTGAGATAGCATGCTTAATAGCACCCGCTTGTGATGAAACCCCGCCACCTACAGCTTTTACTCTTACATCAAATTGTTCTTGAGTATCTGTTAAAGCAAGCGGTTTGAAAATCATCATTTCTAAAGTAGGTCTGTTTCCAATATAGTTGGCAAGAGTTTTACCGTTAACAAAAACTCTACCTTTACCTTTAACTAATTTTACAACTGCAATAGAAGTCTTTCTTCTGCCTGTTGCCATAATTTCTTTATCAGCCATTATTTAACCTCCGGTTTGTATTCAACAGGTTTTTGAGCCGCATGCGGATGATTGGAACCTGCGTATACTTTCAATTTTGTAAACTGTTCAGAACCGAGTGTGTTATGTGGCAACATGCCTTTAACTGCTTTCTCGATTGCTGCTGTCGGATTTTTTTCCATTAAAGCTTTGAAGCTTATTTCTCTTAATCCGCCCGGATATCCGGTGTGGTGACGATAAATTTTGTCAGTTTCTTTTTTACCTGTAACAATCACTTTTTCCGCGTTAATAATGATAACAAAATCACCGGTATCAACGTTTGGAGTGTATTCAGGTTTTGTTTTTCCTCTGAGTAAGTTGGCAGCAGCAGTTGCAAGACGACCAAGAGGCATATCTGTTGCGTCTATTACATACCACTTTCTTTCAACTTCGAGAGGTTTTGCTGAATAAGTTTTCATATTCTTTATCTCCGTTTATTATTTTGTTTTTTGTGTCTTCACTCCATTCTTCATAACCCGCTTTCATAAAGG
This sequence comes from Candidatus Gastranaerophilales bacterium, assembly GCA_944325625.1. GTDB lineage: Bacteria > Cyanobacteriota > Vampirovibrionia > Gastranaerophilales > Gastranaerophilaceae > RGIG2134. Next base: position 40,278 of record CALVAP010000002.1, read on the forward strand.
TTAGTCCGTATGGATTTATTGTGGGACCTGCTTTTTTCCTGTCTTTAGAGGCAAGTATGGTTTTCATTTCTTTTGGATTACGACCATCTTTCTCCAACATCAAAATTGTCCCAATAATTGTTCTTACCATGTTGTATAAGAACCTTGTACCTATGATGTCTATGATTATTTTGTCACCTTCACGCTCTGCTCGGGTGTAAACAATCTTGCAGATATCATTGGGGTTACCTGTGCCTGTGCTTTTAAATGATGAAAAATCATGTTCACCTTTCAATTGCTCTAGGGCGCAGTTTATATTTTCAAGACTCAGCGGGGTTCTTACAAGAAGCCTCTCACCATCAAATGCCGACCGTTGGGCCCGGTTTATAATCAGATATCTATACCATCTCCATCTTGCACTCTTTTGTGCATGAAATGTTTCGGGTACTTCCACCAGATTTTTCACGCTAATGTCTTTTGGTAAAAGTCCGTTCATAGAATTGATAAACTTTGAAGCAACTAAAGTTTTTTCAATGTCAAAATGAAGAACCTGCCCTCTGGCATTAACGCCGGCATCTGTTCGTCCTGAAAAAATTGTTTTTGTATTTTGTTTTGTCAATGTTCTAAGAGCCGTTTCAATTTCGTCTTGAATAGTTTTGACTTCTTGTGATTGTTTTTGGCTCCCTGCGTAATTAAGTCCGATATATTCAACTTCGAGCTTATATCGTGTCAACGCCTTTTCCCTATACAAGTTGGATTAATGCCATTTCAGCCGCATCTCCGCGTCTTGGAGGCATTCTTAGTATTCTTGTATATCCGCCTTGTTTTGCGGCATATTTTTTGCCGATTTCTGAGAATAACTTTCTCAATACAGTTTCTGCCATAACTTTTTCATTTTCTTTGACTTCGGTTACAACTTCTTTTGTTATTGAATTCATAAGTCTTCCTGTTTTGTTGTCAAAGATAAATTTGGCAGCATGACGGCGTGAGTGCAAATCTCCTTTTTTAGCCAAAGTGATTAAACCTTCAGCGTAAGGACGAAGTGCTTTTGCTCTTGCCATTGTCGTTTTTATTTCGCCGTGGAGAAATAACTCAGTCGCCAATGAACGCAATAATGCTTTTCTTTGGTCTTGAGCTTTTCCAAGCATATGTTTTTTTGTCTGGTGTCTCATTTCTATTATCCTTTTAATTTATGATTCGATTTCTACGCCTTCAGGATTTGGTGCAAGGTCCAAACCTGCTAGTCTGAGCTTCTCGATAACCTCATCAGATGATTTCTTTCCGAAATTTTTAATGTTAAGCAAATCATGTTCTGATTTCTTAAGTAGTTCTGCCATTGAGTTTATTGAAGCTCTTTTTAAGCAATTATATGCTCTAACTGACAATTCCAAATCTTCAATTGTCAAACTTGGAGCAGATTCTTCAATTACTTCTTCTGAATCTTCTTCCAATGTCATTGATGCAACTTTGGGAGCAGAAGCTGTAATCTGTCCTGTTATTGCCGCAATTTGCATAAAATGTTCGATAAGAAGGTTTGCAGATTGTGACAATGCAAGATTTACATCTAAGCTACCGTTTGACCAGATTTCAAGAGTTAACTTGTCATAGTCAAGAACATCTCCAACACGTGTAGGTTCTACATTATAGCTTACACGTTTGATTGGCATAAATGTTGCATCTATAGGAAGCATGTCTATAGGCATATTGCCTTTGTTTTCTTTGAGAACATCTACTGCAATATATCCTTTTCCTGTTTCAACAGTAATGTCTCCGTGTATTGAACCACCTTCAGCTACAGTACAAATTAACCAGTCAGGGTTAACAACCTTAACACCTGCAGGTAGTTGCAAGTCAGCTGCCAGTACAGGACCGGGTCTGTCTATGTCAAGTCTGAGGTTTTGTGGCTCGGGTGAATCACATTTAACAACTAAACCTTTAAGGTTAAGCATTATGTCAATTACGTCTTCTACAATTCCGGGTATTGACGTATATTCGTGAGTTATACCTTCAATTCTCAATGCTGTGCATGCTGCACCTTCAAGACTTGATAGTAATACTCTTCTCAATGAATTACCTATTGTTGCTCCAAATCCTCTTTCAAGCGGTTCTATTACAAACTTTCCGTATTGTGAACCGTCTGAACTTGTTGTTGTATTTACACATTTAATTTTTAATTCCATCATTTGTTTTCTCCCGGTTAATTACTTAGAGTAGTACTCAATTACTAGGTGTTCTTTAAATTCTGGGTCTAATTCATCACGTTCAGGAATTCTATCAAAAGTTACCTTTAACGCTGCTTTATCTAAGCTCATCCAAGCAGGTGCGCTAACTGCGTCAATTCCTTCGATTATTGAATTAATAAATGCTGAGCTTGATGCTTTTATTGAAATTACATCACCCGCTTTAACAAGGTATGATGGAATGTCAACTCTTTTTCCGTTAACAAGTACATGTCCATGGTTAACAATTTGTCTTGATTGTTTACGGCTGTTAGCAAATCCTGCTCTAAATATTATGTTGTCCAATCTTGATTCAAGCATTTGAAGCAAAATTGTACCAGTAACGCCCTTTTTCTTAGCGGCATTTGTATAATATTTAACAAATTGTTTTTCGCTAACAAGATATGTCATTCTTATTTTTTGCTTTTCATTTAAGTGAATAGCGTATTCAGAAAGTTTTTTTCTTGCTGCTCCGTGCTGACCTGATGCACTTTGTCTCATTGAAGAAACGAGCTTTCTGTTAGATAAATCTTTTACTCCGTAGTTGCGGAATAATTTGTTTGAAGGTCCTGTATATCTAGCCACTTTTCAGCTCCTTATTACTATACTCTGCGTTTTTTCGGAGGACGACATCCGTTGTGTGGAATTGGGGTTACGTCCTTAATTAATGTGATTTCCAAGCCTGCTGCTTGAATAGCTCTAATCGCTGTTTCACGACCTGAACCGGGACCTTTGATATAAACTTCAACTTTTTTCATACCTTGATCCATTGATTTTTTTGCAACTAATTCAGCTGCTGATTGTGCTGCGAACGGTGTTCCTTTTCTTGCACCTTTAAATCCGCAAGCACCTGCTGATGCCCATGCAATCGAATTGCCTTGTGGGTCTGTAGAAGTTACGATTGTATTATTGAATGTAGACTGAATATGTACTACACCCTGCAATACGTTCTTTTTCTCTTTTTTCTTTGTTTTTGTTGGTCTTGCCATTTTTATTTTCCTTTTATTAATTCGTTATTTTAAACTATTTCTTTTTGGCTACTGGGCCTGAGCTTTTTCCACGTCTTGTTTTTGCGTTGGTCTTTGTTCTTTGTCCACGACATGGAAGTTTTCTTCTGTGCCTCATTCCTCTGTATGAGTTGATTTCTGAAAGCCTTTTTATGCTTAAGCCTTCTTCTCTTCTCAAGTCACCCTCTATTACGTAGTGTGAGAGTTCATCCCTAAGTTTTTTGATATCATCTTCTGTTAAATCATCCGTTCTCAAATCAGGTGATATACCGGTTGCTGAGAGAATCTTTGCTGAACGAGTAGGTCCTATACCAAATATGTAGGTAAGGGCTATTATCATTCTTTTGTTACGAGGTAAATCTACCCCAGCTAATCTTGCCATTTATTTGCTCCTTTTGTTTATTGTTCTTCTTCTTTTTATTTGTCCTAATCCACTTATTAACCTTGTCTTTGTTTGTGTTTAGGGTGTTTGCAAATTACAGTTACTCTGCCTCTTCTTTTAATTACTTGGCAGTCTTTGCAAATTGGTTTTACTGATGCTCTAACTTTCATTATTCTGTCCTTTCGGTTTTGTATATTACTTCAATCTGTATGTGATTCTTCCTCTGGTTAAATCATATGGAGTCATTTCGACCTTAACTTTGTCACCGGGAAGAATTCTTATAAAATTCTTTCTGATTTTTCCTGATATGTGTGCCAGTATCTCGTGTCCGTTTTCGAGTTCTACTCTGAACATTGCGTTTGGCATTGATTCCAATATCGTTCCTTCAAATTCAATTACATCTTTTGACATTTGTTTTCCTTTACTTCGGTGGGTTTACACTGCACCGTCTTTCTATCGTACATGCTAAAAATTCTTTGACAAGCTTTTTTCTTTGCATGTCGTGCATTTGCATGGTATTTGGGCAATATTTTGTTTTGTTGTTTATATAATGTAGTGATATATACGCTTGAGGCTTGATGAGCCTTTGAGCCCTTTTAGGCTGTGTTTTGACATGCTGTGTAAACTTTTCTTAACAATTAAAAGATTTTGTTAATTATAAAAACAATTTATGAGTATCAGCTTCTCTTTGCTATTTCTTCTATGTCTGTATTTATATAACTTAGTATTTCCACAAGTTTTTTTATAGTTAAATTTTGTTCGCCGCGCTCAATTTTGCCTATATAATTTGTGTGTACTCCGACTATTTCAGCAAACTTTTCTTGAGAATATCCAAGTTTTATTCTCTCTATCCTTATATTTCTTCCGATACGCTTCAAAACTTCACTGTATGAATACATAATAAAATTTTATAGTATTGACATAGTGTTTTCTACAGTATTATAATAGTGTATAGATGGTGTGTTGATTAGAGAATTTATGTCAAGAAAAGCCTTTACTCTTGCAAAAACGCTCATAACTTTAGCTGTAATCGGAGTGGTTGCAGCATTAACTATTCCAAATTTGACAAGAAAATATCAAGCAGCAGTTTTACAATCTCAATTTAAAAAATCTTATTCTACTCTTCAACAAGCAGTAGCTCAAGCGGTGAAAGAAAACCCAGACCTATATGATGAAATAAGACAGACTGGAAATAATCTTGTCGGGATAGACTATTTTAAAGACAAACTTAAGCCATATTTAAAAGTGGCGGTAGATTGTCGTTCGGATTCTTGTCCTGCTCTCAATTTTTCAAATTACAGAAACTATCAAAACACGATGAGTGGTTGGGGTAACTGGGGTTGGACTGGATATTTTGTTCTTGAAGATGGTTCTGCTATTTTTTTTTGAGTGTTCGGGAGGGTGTGCAGCTATTCCCATTTTTGTTGATATTAATGGAACAAAAAAACCACCAAATAGAATGGGGCATGATTTGTTTGCTTTCCAGATAGATTCTAAGAACAAGCTTGTGCCTGCAACTGTTTTTGGTTCTGCTTGTAATAAAATTGATGTTTTTGCAGGCTTTGATTGTACAAAACAGGCATTGATTGATCCTGATTATTTCAAAAAGCTTCCAAGATAGTTTTTGCTTTACCCTTTTTCATGTTCTTTATATAATATGTTTACTTTATTAGATTAGCGAGAGAAAAAATGAGCAAATATTTATTGGAAATTGGTACAGAGGAACTGCCACACAAGTTTATTCCCTCTGCACAAGAACAATTGAAAAAAGGTTTTGAGAAGCTTTTAAATGACAATCAAATTACTTTTGAGAGTATAAAAACTTATGCTACTCCTCGTCGTTTGGCTGTGAAAATTGAGGGGTTGGCGTTAAAACAAGAAGATGTTGAGAAGATTTTGAAAGGACCTATTGCAAATATTGCGTTTGATGAGAATAAAAAGCTTACTCCAGCAGGTTTGGGATTTGCCAAAAAGAACAATATAGAGCCGGAAAGTCTTTATGTTCAGGATAATTACGTTTTTGCGAAAGTTGAGCAGAAAGGTAAAATGACAAAAGATATTTTGAGTGAAAATATTGAATCTGTTGTTCTTAAGCTTCAGGGGTCACATTTTATGCGCTGGGCGGATTTGGATGTTAAATTCCAGCGACCCATTCGTTGGATTGTTTCGATTTTGGACAGTGAAGAACTTCCGGTTGAAGTTGCCGGAGTTAAATCTTCAAGGTTTTCTCGCGGGCACAGATTTAAATCCGATAAGGTTGAAATTACTTCAATCGATGATTATATTTCGATACTTCGTCAAAATAATGTTTATGCTTGTCCTCAAGAACGAAAAGATATGATTGTTAAACTTGCAAAAGAGGCAGCTTATGAGATTGGTGCGGAGGTTGTGCTGGATGAAGATTTGGTTGATGAAGTTTCTAATCTTACAGAATTTCCGGTGCCGGCTGTTTGCAGTTTTGATGAGAAATATTTGAATATTCCGGAGAAAGTCAACGTTACTGTAATGGCGACTCATCAGCGTTATTTCCCACTTTACAAGAATGGTAAACTGTTGAACAAGTTTATTACTATGACGAATTATATTGGTAATGAATTTGATAATATTAAAGCAGGAAATGAAAGAGTTGTTGTTGCAAGGCTTGAGGACGGTTTATTTTTCTTCGAGCAAGATACAAAAACTCCACTGGTTCTCAAGGAAGATGATTTGAAGGGCGTTACATTCCAAAAAGGAATGGGAACAATGTTTGATAAAACAAAGCGAATAGAAAAACTTTCAAAACATATTGCTGATGAAATCGGGGTTGAGGCTTCTGATATTTTGCGAACAGCAAAACTATGTAAATGTGATCTTGTAACAAAACTTGTTTTTGAATTTACAGAGCTTCAAGGTTTTATTGGCGGGGATTATGCAAGAATTAGCGGCGAAAAAGAGAATGTTGCAAAAGGTATTACTGAGCATTATTTTCCGCTTGGAACAGACAGTGAGTTGGCATCTTCGATTGAGGGACAGGTTGTCGGTATTGCAGATAAAATTGATACGGTCTGTGCCGTTTTCTTAGACGGAAGAAAACCTACAGGTTCTGCTGATCCTCTTGGTGTTAGACGTGCTGTTTTGGGCATATTGAAAACGGTAATAGCTAATAGTTTAAAAATTAATATTTCAGACCTTATACGTTTAAGTTTGACTCTGTTACCTAAGAAGGTTGAAAACGAGGAAAGTCTGATTGAAGATATTAATGATTTCTTTACTCAGAGGTTAATTATTCTTTATTCCGGTGAATACAGTTATGATGTTCTTGAGGCATGTGTTTCCGGAAAAAATGTTCTTTCTGATTTAAGCGACTTTGTCCAAAGGCTAGAGCTGGTAAATAAGATGGTTAAATCTGCCGATTACGACAAATTCCATGAAGCCGCGAATCGTATAATTAGAATAATTAAGGATAGTGAGGTTGGAACTGTTGATGAAAAATTGCTAAAAGAAGACGCGGAAAAAAGACTTTACAACGCATATTTAGAAGTTAAATCGGATAAATACGATGAATTGGCATCCGAGCTTATGAGTACTACTGCGGATGTAGAGAGATTTTTTGCGGATGTTCTTGTAATGGATAAAGATGAAGCAGTTAGGACCAACAGAATAAATTTGCTTGGAAAGATTAAAGAAAAATTTGAAAGAATTGCAGATTTTTCAAAAATAGTGCGCTAATCTTATAAATTATGTAGGGCGGACGTATTTTAGGCGTCCGCCCTTTCTGTTATATTCGATTTAGTTTTATCTGAAAAAATTATAAAATGAAGTAGTCTGGTGGGTAATTTTTTATTTTTAATTCCTTTGTTAATATCTAATTCGATATTAAAGAAAGGAATTTGACGTGTATTACCGTTTAGTAATTGTTTTGGTTTTGTTGTTTATTCTTGTTGCTTATATTGACACAAAAAGTCTAAAAGAATATTTCAGTGATACAAAGATATTGAGAGAGTATAGTAATTCTTCAAAATTGATTGGTATTGGAGTTAAGGACACGGAGGGAGAGGTAATAGTTAAAGATGTTATTATGAATACACCGGCTGAAAAATCAGGAGTTGAGGTTGGAGATGTTGTTATAGATGTTGACGGAAAAAGAGCAGAATCTGCAAAGATGCTCAAAGACTATTTGAATTATGTTAAAAAAAATAAGAAAATTGCCTTAACAATACAAAAACCCGATAATTCTATTGTTGAAATTTTACTTATGCCCACAAGTATAAATAATTTCGAATAAATACATTATCTGGAGTATAAAAAAATTATAAAATAAGATTATAATGTCAGAGTAGGGAGAATGTCTGTTAAGTTACATGACATTAGGGAGAGGATTTAGAACGTTGCCACAATTAGCTGGAAAATATCAGTATAGTTATGAGAGAAAAAGTTTTAATAAAACGGCTTATACTGCGCCGAATAGAAGACATGGCGGATATAAAACCCAGCCGATTAAAAAGCAACCTCAGATAAGAAGGGTTAAGGTAAAAAGGCGGGTAAATCCCTTTCTGGCTCTAACAAAGTTTGCAATGGCAATTGTTTTAGGTGCGGCGGTTTTACCATATTCATACCAGCATTTGACTCAAACAACAATTTTTAATCCCGTAAAATACAGAAGCATAAAGGCTGATTACCGACAAATTCTTAGTCCAACACTTAATTATATGAGTAATGAGTATTTTATGAATCAACCTTTAAGAGTTTCGGCAGAGGATAAAAAACCGCTTATGCAGCCGTTGTTCGAGTCTGACAGAATGACAATGTTGGAAACTCGACTAAATCAACTTATGCAAAGTTATAAAACTATTTCTCCATCGATTTATGTTTGGGAGTACGAAAATGGTAAGTACGCAAATATTAATGCGGATGAACTCTATCCAACTGCAAGTATCATAAAAATTCCGGTTTTAATAGAAATGTTTCGCTCAATAGAAGCAGGTCAGTTCAAGTTATACGATAGGATGACAATGGGTGAATATTATCGAACAGGTGGTTCCGGGTCTTTACAATTTAAACCTGCAAACTCTGAATACAGCCTGGATACGCTTGCTCGCCATATGATAGAAGAGTCGGATAATACGTCTACAAATATGATTATGTCCAAAATAGGCGGAAAACATTCGGTTAACCGTTCACTGAAGAATTGGGGAATGAAAAAAACGCGTATAGAAAATTGGCTTCCTGATTTGGGAGGAGAAAATGTTTCTACGGCAAGAGAATTGTCAGTAATGCTTTATAATATTAACAACGAATCTTTGCTGAATATCAACAGTAGGGAAAGTATTATTGACTATATGTCGCATGTTAAGAATAACAGATTAATACAAGCAGGATTGCCAAAAGATGCGCAGTTTATTCACAAAACAGGAGATATTGGCTCTATGTTGGGAGATGCAGGTATTGTGTATGCTCCAAACGGAAAAAGATATGTAGTGACAATACTGGCAAAACGTCCCTATAACAGTCCGCAAGGCAAAGAGTTTATAGTAGAGGCGTCAAAGATAATTTATGATTACGTAATAAACGGAAAAGTATAGTTTACTTTTAAGAATGTTTTGTGTAAGATTTTGTTGTTGAAAATGGAAGAATAGGAATGTCGACGTGGCGGAATCGGTATACGCGCACGTTTGAGGGGCGTGTGGGGTGACCCGTGCGGGTTCAAGTCCCGCCGTCGACAATAAAAAAGAGTCCTTAGGGGGCTCTTTTTTATTGGTGATAAGAGGACGCAGAAACCCAAAGCGAAGCTTTTTAAGGGTTCAGCGGGAGCGAGCTGAGGCTGAAGTGCTTTTGTTTGGAGTGATGAAATCACGAAAACAAAACACGGAAATGCCGTTAAACGCGAGCGACCAAGACAACGGATTTGCGGACGGACAGCCTTAGTATTCAATTTTGTATTACTTATTTCCTTTAGCTCTATTATGAGTTTTGCATAGCATTTGGCAGTTGCTGATATCGGTCGCACCACCCTTTGACCATGCTGTTACATGATCAGCGTCCATTTCTTTTAATTGCCATATTCTAGTTCTATTATTATCATTTCCTAATGCACATAATGGACAATTGGAGATTCCTTTTTCTTTCGCTTCTGCTGTTTGTTTATTATAGACAGCTTTCTTATCTCTATCATCAAAAATACGAACTTCTAAAAGTTTACTATCTACAAACCCACCAAGAACATACTCAAAAACGCCCTTTTTGTTTTTAACGAAATCATCATTATACAATTCGGAAACTTTATCAGCCACTACTTGATTATCGTATGGTTGTTTGTGATATGTTTCGTATAATCTCCCCCACTCTAAACCTCTCATCTCGTCATAAACATTTATAAATACACTATCTACCCAGTCTATAACAGAATTAAAATAAGTTTTTAGTTCATTTATATTATTATCGTGTCTGTGTTTAGACATGTACTCCTCAACATTACCCTTGCTAACCCAGTCTAAAGCACAGGCTAAAAAATCTTGACGATTAACAACGCCACTAATATAAGCACTCCATTTATTGACAAAAGTATTTTGCGAGTTGCTAAATTCTTCTTTTGCAAGCGTTGTAAATTCCCCCGAATATATAGCATTCAAAATTTCTTGCTTATTTAGAGGTACGCCAACAATGTTAATTGTCTTAAACCATTCTTTAATTTCAGACTCTTCTCCCTCACAAACATAAATAAGCAACTTTGTACTAAGTATTTTTGCTTTCTTATTTTCCGATAAGCCTCTAAAGTATTGAGGAACTCCATTATCTACGATAGCAAACTTGCTTGTAACAAAACGACCTAGAGATGTTATTCTTTGTTGTCCGTCTAGTACTTCCAGTTGTTCACCATTCTTATTGAAGTATATCAAGCCTATTGGATAGCCTTTTAATATGCTTTCAATAACAGCTACATCTTTCTTTCCGTCTGCATAGATATAATTTCGTTGATATTCGGGCTGAATAGTAAGTTTGCCACTCATACCGTATAAGCCTTTACCTTCAAGCTCGTTATAAACAAAGCCTTTACATATATCTTCAACAGTCCACTCTGTGTGCAATTCTGTTATCATGAGTCACCTCTTTTCTTGATAAGTATTCGTGCATATGGTGCATAAATGTAATAATCAATATTATCTGCACTATAATAGTTGCCTTTTTTATCTTTACCTTTCAATGTTAAAACTGAATTTATCATTTCATTATTTTTTTCTTTGCCATTTATATGGGATTTAGGATTAATGTAAAGCTTATTAGGTGTAAATCCATTCAAATTTCCTAACGCTACAATATCAAATTGTTCTGGACAATATTTATCAAGAAAAGTTACAGGAACTCCCATAATACCATCATAATCTGAAGGAATAGAATCTGTAAAAGGAACTTCTATTGCATCATAATTATCATATTTTTTATATTTTTGTTCCTTTACCTCCTTATGCTTGCTATATTTCATATTGTCAGCCATTGACATCAATGTTAACCGTTGATGCCTTTTTCCATGGTCAATATTAGTTAGCCATAAGCAATTATTAGTTGCTACAATTCTACTTCCATTTTCAATACGTGCTTCTGTTCCATATAGTTCATAGCTTTCTGGCACAATAAATCCAGAAATCCAACGTCCCATACCGGTACCTAACCATATGCTATTTTCTTTTATTAATTTAAAAATCTCTTTATAGGTTAAACAATTAATATTTCCTATTATTAAGAAGTGCTTATCGGCTTCAACAATCCATGCTAAGAATTCTCTAAATAAGCTAAAAGGTGGATTCGTGATTATAATATCAGCTTCATCTCGTAATTTCTTGACTTCATCGCTTCTAAAATCTCCATCGCCCTCTAAATATCGCCATTCTAAATCCTCTATATCAATAACACCGTTTTGATTTGTATCATGGTCAAGAGTAAAAATCTTACCTTTTATCTTGTTAATATCTGGATTAAAATGAGGCGATTGTTCTTCAAATAATGAAGTTTGATAAGGGATATTTATCTTTTTACTCTCGTAAGCATAACTTGTGCTAATAAGCTTTTTTAACCCAAATGCTTCAAAGTTTTGAGCAAAGAATTTTGTAAAGTTACTCCATTCAGGGTCATCACATGGGAGTAAAACAGTTTTATCTCTGAAAACATCGGGATTGTAATCAATATAAGCCATTATCTCTTTTTCAATATCAGCCCATTGAGTGTAGAATTCATCATTTTTGGCTTTTTTTGCCTTTTTTAAATTATCATTAGCCATAATACACCTCTCACATATTCTAACATAAAATAAGTCAATTTTACTCAATAATACTGCACAGATTCCAAATCCAAAGCTATTCTCATATTTTAATACCTTTGAGTTGACGGTTTCACAATTGATATGGGTTCTATATATAACGACTTTATACTGTAGTTAAAAGGGTTTATATTCGGTAGCTTATCGACATTTTTCGTATTTATACTATAATCAAAAGGGTGGTGTAGAATCTCAACGGAAAGTATCTAAAACTTTATCATGAAAGGAGCTTATTATGAAAAATTTTGTTATAATTTTTGTACTCATTTTGATTATATTTTTCTTTTATAAAAGTGATAATAATTCTACTGTAAATAATACTCTAAATAATGCTGACAGTTCTTTTGTATGTCCTACCCCAGAAGAGTTTTGGCAAAATTATATTAATATGAGGGATTCTTCAGAAAAATTTTCTGATTATGCAAAACAAATTTCTGCTCAATGCACTGGTTACTTTAGGTCAACTTCGGCGCCAGATTGTGAAAGATTATACTCGTTTACAAATTTATATTTTACAAATAAAATTTCCAGACAAGAAGTTCTTGATTTAACTCAGACTTTAAATGGAAAATGTAAAGCCCAAAGTGATGATATACAAAGCATGATTATGAATAAAAAGTGTATTTATTCAATGAGGGAACATAAGTGTTATTAGTATAGAAAGTACTATTTAGTTTATTGGTTAAGTTTACAAATTCGATAAAAAATTGTCTGCTTAATAATACTAACCTACTTCGTTCAAAGCTATTTCAATTCAATAACCTAAGAAGAGTGATTGATATTAATCAACAAAAATAGTTCGTATTTATTACATTACTTTCCAATATGGGCGAAATTCTTTTATTGCAATTTGAGCAGATTTGTAATCTCCTGCAAAGTTGATTGCTCTGTCGTCTAAAAACATACTGGAAGAGGAATTCTTTATGTTTGTTACATCTTTAATAAAATCAAGCAAATTATTATCCTTCAACCATTTTTTAGTTAATTCTTTTTCTCTGGTTGTAAAAATTTCTATTTGAAAAAGTTTAGATAATTCTTTTAAAAACTCATATGCGCCGGCTCTAATTGGTGGAATCTCATCTTTGTTAAACTTACCATTATATATATTTAGGACTCCATCTAAATCTATGCTGATAAGTTTTTTGCGCATTTTTATACCCACATTAAGTACATCATTAGTTCATACAAAATACTATAACATACCCTAATAATATAAATCAATAGGACATTAATTAAGGTAATTTTATGATAAAAACACTTACAGAAAGAGGTAATGGCTGGTTGCTTATTATCCCCAAAGCTATAATAAAACTGCTTGGACTTAATCCGGAGAAATCCAGAGTTCAATTTAAAATAAAAAATAAAAATTTATACATACAAGAAATTTCTCCGGAAAATCCTGACTGTGAAAAATATCTTGTTCGTTCGTTAAGTAAAAAGAACTCCAGTTATGGGCTTTATATGCCGAATTCAATTCTAGAACTTTTGGAAGTGAAACCCGATACAGATAAGCTTAATCTTTCAGTTGAGGAGAATGTTCTGATTATCAAGAAAGCTCGCTCTTGAGTTGGGTGCTTTATGTTTATGGTTTTGGTTTTTTCTAATGTCCAATAAATACTCTTGCGTTATAAATTGTTGTTTATGTTCGTCATACCAAAACTTGCCATAACATACAGGTAAGAGGGAGGATTTAATATTTAATGGCTTGTTTTATATATATATATCATGCTAAGTAGAATTAAAAAATATACGATGCTTGATTATTTCCCCACAAGTATTGGTGTTGAAAATGATGTCAATCCTAAAAGGGTTTTCCATTATGGTCGTTTAAAGAAATCAAAAGGTGGTATTTTTTACCTTATTACAAGAAATTTTCGAGAAGAAGACAATTTCGCCATGAATCTTGCTAAAAAATATGATGCAAAACTACTTCTTTTTTTTCCGAGGTTTGAGGTTGAAAATAAAAACGAATTTTTTATGCGAAACTTTAATCTTTTTAAGAAAAATATAAAGCTGGATTATAAGATTTTTTCATCGAAAGAGGAGTTGGAATTTTATATTGACAATGAAAATATTGCAAAATTGATAAAGGATTTTGACCCCATCACAGGAATTAATCTTCCTAATAATCGATTTGAAATTATTGAAATTGACGGGAATAATATTTGTCCTATTCGCTATGTTAGTGATAAACAAGATTATAATGCAGCAGTTTATAGAAAAAAAATTTATTGTAATATTGCTGAGTTTCTGACTAGTTTCCCAAAAACGGATTTTACTCTAACGGAAGGGTATTATGTGCTGGAAGATTTTTTGCAAAACAAACTTAATATGTACGAGGAAAAGAGAAATAACCCTCTTGAAAATATTACATCTAACTTATCTGCGTACTTAAATTGGGGGTTTGTTTCCGCTCAGAGAGTTGCTTTGGAGGTTATACGTTCGGATGCTATGAGAATGAATAAAGAAGCTTTTTTAGAAGAGCTTATAGTTCGACGTGAATTGGCGCAGAATTTTTGTTTCTATAATAAAAAGTTTAAAACTTTTGATGGAACTCCGCTTTGGGCTAAAAATACGCTCAAGGAGCATACAAAAGACATAAGATTTGAACTTTATACCTTAACACAACTGGAGAAAGCACAAACAAGTGATGATTTGTGGAATAGTGCTCAAAGACAATTGATAAAAGAGGGAAAAATTCATGGATATATGCGTATGTATTGGGCAAAACAGTTCCTTCTTTGGACACAAACTCCATTACAAGCATTAAAATATGCAATATATCTCAATGATAAATACGCATATGATGCTCCAGCTGCAAGCGGATATGTAGGAATATTATGGTCTATAGGCGCATTGCATGATAGAGCGTTTCAGCAAAGATACATATTTGGTAAAGTTCGCTCAATGACATATAATGGTGCAAAATCAAAATTTGATGTGGATAAATATATTCAAAAGTATAGATGATAATAATTTTATTTAGTCTTAAATATATTCTACTGGGCAATTGCCTGTTGGGTAAATAGTGCTAAACTCCTTGTTGTAACGTTAATTGAAAAAGGAGTTAAAATATGAAAACAAATTTAAAAAAGTATTTTATGGAGTTTATAGGTACCTATTTTCTTGTATTGACTGTTGGTTGTGTTGTTATTATGGGTACAATCGGGGTTATTCCGGCAATTGCTGTTGGAGCAGTTTTAATGTTACTTGTTTATGCCGGAGGATATATTTCGGGTGGACATTACAACCCTGCGGTTACTCTTGCTGCATTGATTAGAAAGGCACTTCCATGGGGACATTCCATTCAATATTGGGTGGCTCAGTTTGTTGGTGCAATTTGTGCCAGTATGACTGTTATGTTTCTTGCAAAAGACATTCTTCCCCTGGCACCGATAGAGTTAGATATTGTGCCTATGTTCATAGGTGAAATGTTGTTTACTTTTTTGCTTGCTTTTGTCGTTTTGCACACTGCAACAACGGCTGAAACAGAAAAAAATTCGTATTTTGGTTTGGCTATTGGCTCTTGTGTTATGGTTGGTATTTTTACCGTTGGAGGAATTTGTGCTGCCGCATTTAACCCTGCTGTTGCTGTTGGGGTTGGCTTACTGGGCTTGGTTACTTGGAAAATGGCTCTATTGACCATAATCGCTAACTTTGTTGGCGGAATTCTTGCTGCAGGTGCGTTCTTTCTTACGCATGTTTGCACTGATTAAACTTGTTAGATAAAATCTTTATAAATCGGCTTTCGATTGTTATCAAAATTATTTCTTATGGTAATGTTTGAAGCCGGTTTTTTGCTTGTTTTGTCTCCCCAAAAAGCTAATAGCCCTCCAATTAGAAAACATGCACTTGCAATAAGTGTATTTCTTAAAATATAGCGTTTTTCTTTTATTTGTGGCGTTTTTTCAAGTAATATGTTTCTAAATTTTAATATGGATGCGTATAATTTGGGTTCAAGTTTATCAAGGTTATTTAGTTTAAAAATTTTTTCCATTGAATCCATCGGGTTAAAACCATGACCGCTTTCTAGGGCTTCGATGTAGCTCTTTTCAAAGTCGAAAGGTATTTTTTGTCTGTAGTTCATATATGTATTATTTTGTTGTGAGTCAAATCGCTCCTCTCTGCCAAAAACGTCCATGTAGAAGTATTGGTTGTTTTTGGCTGTCATTACCTCTGCAAACTTGTACTTTATAAATTCAATCGGATTTTCTAATATTGCTGGAGGTATTTCAAAGAGTTCTGATAAAGGTTGTATTTGTGCTGTTTTGTGTATCCTCCCGTCGAGGTCAGGTATTGAGTATGCAATTTGTCTTAGCGGTTGAGGATCATGGTTTCCTGCGCCTAGGATAAAATTAGGTGTTCCGTTGTTTAACTTAAGATAGATTTTGTTTGAGCCCCATTGATTATCCATATACGTTGTCCCTAGGGCTTTGGTTCTTCCTTGTAATGCTGAGCGCCATTTGCCGTTTTCACAGGATTGAAAATCCTCCCACTCCGCATCAAACTCGTGTATAAGGTCTTTTACATCAAAATCATCACCTTTAATCTCTTTAACATAACCTTCAATTTTTTCTAAAAGTTGAGATTCAAAATTCACTCTTTTGGCATATGGTTTGGTGTTTACATGTGCATTGGGGATTATATGCGGTTCTACGTATGACCATGAAACATCAAATCTGATAGAATCATAGTTCTTGGCAAAAAATTGTACTTTTTGCTTTAAAAGTTTTGCTGCCTGACTATTAGGGTCTGTAATTTCATCATAATTGTATGCGGGGAGTCCCCAGCCTATTGAGTAGTCAAAATTAAAAGCCTTTTGATATGCCCATTGTTCATCATTAGAAAATCCGACAAGACAATCGCCAATAAGTTTTAGTCCCATTTTGTTTAAATTTTTGCGGGCTTCTTGAAGGTGCTTTTGGGCTATAAATTGTTTGAACTTGTAAAACTCTGCTTCATTTTTGTATTTGCTTCTAAGAAAATCAATTCTTTTTTTTGATGCCTCTGAATTGTTGGATGTTAATGTTCTATCGATTTCATCCCATTCTGTCCAATGGTTATGGCCGTATTCTTTTTCTAGTGCTTTAAATAAAACTTTAGGCTCGAGCCGAGAAGCATTTTCTGTTTTATATTGTTCAAATTCTTTTTTTAACGGACTTGTTTCTTTCATTGTCAGAAATCTTTTAAATGCTTGCTTCAAGGCTTGATTAAATGAACTTTCTTCTGTTACTACATTTTCGTAATTTACTGTTTTAGCTTTATCTTGCAGTATATTTGCTTTTACTACTTCATCAAACTCTTCTTGTTTTAATATGCTTCCATATTCAGGTTTTGTTAACGCCAAAAGATTTATTTGATGCGGGCTTAATGACAGTGCAGAAGAAGAATATGCACAAAAAAACTTTCCGTCTGCAAGCGGAGATAATTCTCCCGACGGTAAAACTTCTATAGCGTTAATATTTAGGTAACTCTTCATAAATTTGAAAAAATTTTGTGCCTCACTTGTGTTAAGATTACCTACGCCTGTATTGGTTTTAACACTTTGTGGCAGGCAGGCGTCATGAACAATCAGCACGGATTTACCATTATTGCCGGTTTTTTCCTTGGCTTCTTTGAGCGTTGCTTGGTATTGGTTAAGCTCCTTGGGGGTGAGTTGTCGCTTAAAGGAGATTTTTTTGCTGTTTATTTCCTGAATTTTCATATGTCTAAATAATAAGCTCTTTTTATAAATTTAATATAAAGTAAAAAGAGAACGTTCGCAATGTCTGTTCTCTTTTCTTTAATTATTTTTAAAATAAATTTATTCTTCAACTTCTTCAGTTGATGTAGAATTCTCAGCAACTTCTTCAATTTCTTCCTTAAGAATTTCTGAAGCTGTAACTGTTATAGGTAGTTCTGTTTTAACTTTTGATGTTAATTTAACAGTCATAACATATTCACCTACTTTATTGATAGGTTTATCAAGCGTAAGTGATTTTTTATCAATATCCATACCAAGTTTTGAAGTAAGTTCTTCTGCCAATTTTTTGGTAGTGATTGTACCGAATAATTTTCCGCTTTCGCCGGCGCGTGCTGAAAGTTCCAATTTAACAAGTGCTTGGATTTTTTCAGTTAACGCCAAAGCTTCTTGGTGCATTTTTTCTTGTTTTGCTTTAATTCTTTCAAGATTTTTTTCACGATTAGCCAAAGCACCTTTTGTAGCTACTTCAGCAAGATTTTGCGGGATTAGAAGGTTTCTTGCGTATCCGTCTTTAACGTTTATTACGTCGCCTGCTTCACCCAAATTTTGTACGTCTTTTTTGAGTATAACTTGCATTTTTATCTCCTTAAATTATTATAATTATGCATTGTTATTCTATGAAATCACAAACTTGTACTTCATGCAAGTTGAATATTAAGAAGTTTAAGGGTATTATAGAAGGATGAGAAAGAAGAGTAGTAATATTTCAATTTTGAGCGAGATTTCAGCTGTTGCAAGTGTATATTTTGCAATGATTTATGTTCTTATTATTGTTCCAAATGTGCTTTCAGGAGTTGGAATTCCTTATAATGCAGCATTTTTGGCAGTTTGTCTTGCAAGTGCTTTTGGCTGTTTTATGTGTGCCATTTTTGCTAAAAAGCCGTTTGTTTTTGCTCCGTATATCGGAGAAAATTCTTTTTTGGCTTTTTCTGCGGTTATGATTATGGGGTATTCGTATCAAGAGGCGTTGGGATGTGCTTTTTGGGCAGCTGTTGTTATTCTTCTTATTTCACTTACCGATATCAAAAAATATCTTATTGATAATATCCCCGCGTGTATTAGAAGTGCGCTTCCGGTTTCAATTGGCTTATTTTTAACAATATTGGGGCTTTTAGAAATGGGAGTTGTGCAAATTTCTTCTAAGACTCTTATGCTTAAGTTGGGGAATTTGACATCTTTGCCTGTTATAATGGGAATGTTGTGTTTGCTTATCATTATTATCTTAAGAGCTTTGAATGTAAGATTAAATGTTCTATTCGGAATTGCAATTACGCTTTTGATTGCTGTTTTTAAGGGGTTAATTGCGCTGCCTGTTTTTTCTATGCCGGAGTTCTCTAATATATTTTTACAACTTGATTTAAGGGGAACTTTTAGTCTTAATTATCTGGTCTTGATAATTACTTTCTTTGTATTTTTATTAAATGATATGACAGCAGTTTCGGTTTCAGCGTTAAATCATTCTAAACAAAAAGATGCAACAGATTATCAAGGAACAATGTTGGCCACTGCAATTTCATCTTGTGCTGCGCCTGTATTTGGTTGTGTTTCTTCGGGGGTGTATCCCGAAAGTATTCTTGCTGTTGAATGTGAGGCGAAAACAAAATTTGTTCCGTTTTCACTTGGGGTTTTATTTTTACTTTCGGTATTTTTAATCCCCTTTTTGTCTGTGATACCTAACTATATTTGCGCTGCGGTTCTTGTATACATCGGCATTCTACTTACCAGTGAAATTGAACATAAGGGCTTTAGTGCAGATGAATTTTCTGATTATGTGCCTGCTTTTCTGATGGTTGTTTTGACCTGTTTTACGGTTAACCTTGCAGTAGGAATTTGTGCTGCTTTTATTGTTTATATTGTTTTAAAAATTTGTACAGGAAAACTGGCAGATATAAATCTGGTTTCAATTATGTTTGCAGCTTTATCGGTAATATTCTTTCTTTTTTATCCTTATTAGCTTTTTATGTATAATCTTTCGTCAGCAAGCAGTTTTTCCAGATTTATTATACTTATTATTTGTTTATTTATATGCAATTCACTTGTTATATATTTCGATTCGAATTTGTTATCGAATTTGTTAATAACCTCATTGGATGTAACTGTAACTATATCAATTATTTCATCAACAAGAATTGCAAGTTTAAAATCTTTTAATTCTAATACTATAAGCATACTGTTTTCGCTAGTTTCTGCGGAAGTTTCAATATTTAGAAATTTTTTGAAGTTCAAAACCGATATAAAGTCGCCTCTGAGGCTGAAAATTCCTTCTATGTAATTATACATTTTGGGTAGTTTTACTATCGAAATATTTTTTATATTTACAATCTCCCTTATTTGCTTTATTGGTAGAGAGTACAAGTTTTTGTTAAGAGCAAAAATAATGTATTGTTCTTGGTCATAATATATTTGTTCTATGCTTGTTTCGAATTTTTTTATAAGTTCATATTGTCTGTTTTCCATTTCCTTTATGGAAGATTCGTCTTGAGGAAGAAGTTCTGCAACATCTATATCACTGGTTTCAAATTGGGTTTTTTGAATGACATTTTGCACAGAATTAAGGTCTATGATAGATACAAAACTACTCTCAATTCTATATAAATATTGAATAAGATTTTCTTCGCTGTGATATGGCAAAGGTTGGATATGAGAACTTTTTAATAATTTTACGTCATCAACCTTATCCGCAATAATTCCAAAAATAGCCTCTTCTGTTTTGACAAGAATTACGTTTGATTCCAGTGAGTATTTTTGGGCTTTATGGGTCAATATTGTGCTTAAGTCAACAACTTTTACGGATATATTGTTGTATGTTATTACACCTAAGATGTGTTTAGGCATTTTTTGAGGAATATCAAGTTTAGGAACTTTGATTATCTCTAAAATATTCTCAACGTTAATGCCATAAAGCTTGTCATTAAGAGTAAATATCAAACAGTTATTTTCCTGAAGATTACTCGAGTCGGTTGTAATAATATCTGCCATTATAAGATTTCTATCCTGTTTCTACCATTATTCTTTGCTTGATACATTGCTTTGTCTGCTTGTTCTATAAATTTTTCAAGAGTTTCGATATTTTCTGATGTATCTGTTATCCCCATACTTACAGTTACTTTTATGGGAATTTCATTGTATAAAAACTCTTGGCTTTCAATTTGTTTTCGTATTTTTTCAAGTGGAAGTAAAGCTTTATCTTTTTCTGTTTCTGGCATCAATGCAAGAACCTCTTCTCCACCATATCGGAAAATTAAATCTGTTTTGCGTAGTCCGCGTTTAATAATTTGTGTTACCTGCTTTAGTATAAAATCTCCGGCTTGATGTCCGTATTTATCGTTAATTTTTTTGAAAAAGTCTATATCTATCATTACAAGACTCAGTTCTTTTTCATACCTTTGAGAACGTTGGAACTCTCTTTCTATGTTTTCCATAAGATATCTTCGATTGTATAGCCCTGTTAGGCTATCTGTAAGTGAAAGAAATTTGTTTTGGGCATATAGTGATTGAATTGTTACCAAAAGGTCAATTTCTTTTAGCAAGGTATAGAAAAGTTTTTGATTTTCGATGTCTTTATCTTGTGTACAGAAAAAGCAAATTGCACCAAGAATATTATCTCTGTATTGGATTTGGTGAATGTATGAATTTTCAAAAATGTTGTCATTAAGTCTTTCTAGACCACACCAGTTTTCGTATACGGTTTTGTAATTGTATTCTGCGTCTTCTCCAAAAATACTTACTATACTTTTTTTAACAGCTTTTTTAATTGATTCATTCTCAAGATTTAAACAGCTGCTTGCGTATACTTCTTTTTCATTTGTTTCAGGCGGATTAAGGATAAGTAATGAAAGATCAAAGTTGAGTACGGAGGAAAGAATATCAAAAAGATTTTTTGCCATCAATCCTTCGTCCTCTAAATGAGTAGCAAGTAAACGAAATTCGTTCAATATTGTTGCTTGCATAAGCGAATTATCCAGAATATGGTTCAATTCTGCCTGTATAATCCCTTTTGAAAAGGACTGTCTTTTAATATCTTTCTTTATGTCTTCGCTTAGAGGTTTGTCCTGTAGAATTCTGTTTATGCAGTTTATTATATTGGAAAATTCGGTGGATTTCAGCAAAAACATATCTGCACCCGATTTTTTACTCCAAAATTTATCAATTTTTTGCTCCAAGATAGTGAGCAAAATAATCGGAATACTTTTTGTGTGGGGGTTATCTTTGACAAGTCGACAAAGTTGGTAACCGTTTAGGTTTGGCATAATTATGTCAGAGATTATAATGTCAGGAGTACATTCAAATATTTTTTGATATCCATCTATTCCATCATAGGCAATTTCAACGTCGAAGCCTTCACGTTGAAAAAGAATTCTTAGTGTATTTAATTGAGTTTTGCTGTCGTCTATTAAGAGTATTTTTTTGCTCATTATTTTCCAATTTGCCATAATACGATATAATAAATTATACATAATATCTTGGAATTAATAAATTAATTTAATCAAATATAATACTTTTGTAGGACATTAAGGGTGCATTATGAAAAACAGTAGAATTAACTTAAATCTGAATCAAAAAATAAGACTTAAAAATGCTTTAGAACTTATAATCTTTGTGGTTTTCTTTTTAGTTTTGTATATAAGTCCGCATTTTAATATGTCGGAGACCGGATTTATAATATTCTTACTGATGTTTTTTGCATTTATAGGTTTGTCATTTGTTTCAGAGAGCTGGGTTCTGACTTCGCTTAAGACGAACATTAAATCGGATATCACCGGAGTAAAAGATTCAATAAAATCTGTTATAGATGAAACAAAAAATCAAAAGACATCATTGCTATCTCAAGCAGACGTTATATCCGAAGCTAAAGATTATATATTGAAGCTCAAGAATATATTTGACAAAAACTCAGAAGCAAGACAAATGGTTTTGGAGAAAACAAAAGAATCGCTTATTTTCTCTAACAAAGAGCAAGAAGCAGCAAAACGTAATATTGAAAAAATGCTTACTTTAAAGCAAAAAATTCAAATTATAGCGGAGCTTATATTGGAATTATCGGAACAAATTCAACAAATTGGTTCAACCATAGGAGTGGTAGAAGATATAGCCGAGCAAACAAACATGTTGGCCCTAAATGCTGCGGTTGAGGCAGCAAGGGCAGGTGAGCATGGTAAAGGATTTGCGGTTGTTGCGGGGGAAATCAGGAAGCTTGCTGATGAATCTAAACAAGCTACTGCAAAAATTGCTGTGTTAATTAATAATATTCATCAATCTACGAACTCTACGGTTATGGCGACAGAAGAAGGAACAAAAGAAATTGAATCAGGTGTTAAACTTGCTCATCAAATAGACAAAAATATAAACTTACTTATTCAGCTTATAGACGAGATTTCATCAACACAGGAAAATATATGGTTGTCAGTTAATGAACAGTTAAATTACGTTGCAAAATCAGAACAGTTTATGGAAACATTGGCAACTTCAATAAAAGGTGCTATCTCAAAAGCAGATGATAACATAGAACTTATGTATCTTCTATCATCCTTGTCAGATTCTGTTAAGTCAAAAATTACTGATTAGAAGGACTTGAAATGGAGTTTTCGCAAGAAGAATTTGATGAAATACTTAGTATTTTTAGTGAGGAGAGCGATGAGATAGTTCATCGCTTGAATAACAATATTCTTGCGCTTGAAAAAAATCCTGATAATAAAGATATTATAATGGAACTGTTTCGTGATGCGCACAGTCTTAAAGGCGCAGCGCGAATGATAGGGTTTAATGATATACAGGCAATTGCGCATAAAATTGAGGATATCCTTGGTTTGGCAAAAGATGGTAAACTTCTTATAAGTTCTGAGGTTACCGATGCTATATACAAGTCTATAGACTTTGTGAATATGAGCATACAACTTTCGGTGAAGGCTAAAAAGGAAGTAAAACTTAGTGATTTTGGTAAATTTATAGGTGAACTTGATGAAGTTTCAAAGACATTTCAAAGCGGTGGAAGTTTTCAGGTAAATACTAAAGCTGATGTTGAGGTTGACAAAAAATTTTCGAGTTACAAGGAACCAAAAGAGTTTATAGATAATGTTACCAATGAAGTTGACAATATAAATGCCCGAATTATTGAGATTATTTATTTGTTAAATAAAGTACAGGAAAAAGCAGATTTAAACTTTATTTTAGCAATTATATATAATATAGAGTCTTTAAACTCGGTTTTTGAAAATTGTAGTAATAATGATTTGAAAAAAAATCTGTCAGATATTCTGCTCAAACTTGAATTTGTATCAAAAAATTCAGGTGTATTGAATATGGCGGAGATCGAGGAGTTAAAAAATAAATTCAAATTTGTAAGTGAAAATATTGTCAATATTTTAAATTGTTATAATCTAAAGGTATTGGATTATGAGGCATTGGCACAAGAAAAATTATTTGTCCCGGAACCTCCCAAGGAAGAAAATATTGAAGTTAAGCCGGTATTTAAGTCAGAAAATTTAGTTGAAAATATCTCCAAGTTGGCTGATTCTAATGAGGTTGCGGAGGTTATCCTTCAAGAATTAGGCGAATTAAAACAAATGTTTGCAAATTCACCGGCAGAGGCAATTTTTCAAAAAGTATTTGATATATTAGGAGTAATTAAGTCACAAAATATAAGACCGGATAGCGAAGTTTTAAATATTTTGAAGCAGAGTATCAGACTTATAGAAAAATTGGTTAATGACTCAGCTCTTGCTGATAAAGAGGACATAGATTTACTTTTACAAAGTTTGGATATTACAGGACAAATGCTTACCTTGAACAAGGAAGAAATGTTCTCAGATGTTCCTGTTACTCCGCCGCAAATTATGAAAAGCCCCATACAAAAATTTCCTAAAATGGAGAATCAGGACGTTTTTCAGATATTTGAATCTACGGCCATAAAAACCCTAAGAGTTGATACACATAAGTTGGATAAACTTGTTAATCAGATTGGCGAGGTGATAATTTCAAAGATAAAGACCCAAAAACATGTTTTGGAATTAGATGAGATTAATAATAGATTACTGGATTTATATGAATTTGCGGCTAAGTCACAAAATTATTTAAAATATTATGATAGAAAAATCTCCCAAAATGAAAGAGATGCAGATATTAACGTATTTATGAATTTTAATAAACAGTTTCTTTCTTATTGGGCTGACGCTCAAGGTCGTTTACATGATGAAATGCGGGAAATTTATAATCTCCACAAAAGAATGTTGGAAGATGATGCCAAATTAACGCATGTTGTAAATAAGTTGGAGCAGATGGTAAAAGATATTCGACTTTTGCCTTTGGCTACTGTTTTTCACATGATTCCGCGTATGGTTAGAGATATTGGGAAAGAAAAGGGTAAAGATATAGAGCTCTCAATATCGGGAAGTGAAACTAATGCGGATAAAAAAATTGTAGAAGAAATAAAAACACCACTTATCCACATAATAAGAAATGCAGTTGATCATGGCATAGAAGAACCGAATGAAAGAATAGCATTGGGCAAAGATCCTGTAGGAAAGGTGCAGCTTAGCGCATGTCATAGTGAGAATAAAATTATTATCGAGATAAGTGATGACGGACGCGGAGTTAATCTTGAAAAAATTCGTCAAAAGGCTATAACTAAAGGACTTTTAACCTTTGAAGAGATTAATTCTATGTCAGATGAGCAGATTATGAACTTAATTTTCTGGCCCGGTTTTTCAACGGAAGAAACAGTAACAGACATTTCAGGTCGGGGAATAGGGCTTGATATTGTTCAAACAAAAATCACACAACTTAACGGTAAAGTTAAGGTTCAATCTATAATCGGACGTGGAACAAGAGTAATTATAGAGCTTCCGGTTACTATGGCGACTATAAGGTCTTTTGTTATCAAACTTAACTCTCAGGCTTTTGCTATTCCTGTTTTAGCCGTAAAATCGGTAATAAAAATTTCTAACGATGATATTTACACAAAAGACGGAAAAGATAATATTTTATATCATGATATGTCTGTGCCGATATTTAATCTTTCGCAAGTTCTTGGGTTTAAACCGTCTGAAGAATACAAGAATAGAAAGACTGTTTTGCTTATTGAGGCAGAAAGTGATTTGATAGGTCTTATAGTAGACGAGCTAATAGGTGATCAGGAGATTTTGACAAAAGAACTTGCTCCACCTTTATTCAAGCTTAAAAACATTTCCGGTATTACTACACTTATTAATGGGGAAATTTGTCTGATTATAAATGTAGCTGAACTTCTTAAGACAATAATATCTACTGATTACAGGCTAATATCAGCCTCAAGACCTTTACAGGTGACGCAAAAAGAAGCGATTAACCCTGCAGAATCCGATGTGCTTGTTGTGGATGATTTTATGACAACAAGGATTATGCTTAAAAATATCTTAAGTGCAAAAGGTTATAATGTAGATGTAGCTAATGATGCTATTGAAGCTATAGATAGAGTTTCACACAAAAATTATGATGTAATAATTTCAGATATAGAAATGCCTCAGATGAATGGGTATGAGTTTGTCCAGAAACTTAAATCGGAGTTAATGAATAAATCATCCATAATCCTGATTTCATCACTACCGGTAAGTGATTGTAAAGCAAAGACAAAAGAGGTTGGAGCAGATTTATTTATTAGCAAAAATGATTTTAATCAGGACTATTTTCTTCAGTCCATAGAATATTTGATTGGAAAGAGAAAGCTAAAACAAGATGAGTAAATTGACGCTGGAGCGATATGTAGCGAAGTATTATAGGGATTGTACACACGTATATGAGGTAAAAAAATTATCGCTAATGCTTTTTGATTGTGTTAATGAAACAATCAGAAATATTCCTCTAAAATACAGAAAAATCCTTGAGATTGCTTCGATACTCCATGATATCGGTTATAATAAAAACTCTAAAAATCATAATAAACATGCATATGAGATTATTACCAAAACAGGCTTAGAAGGTTTTGATGAAAAAGAAATCGAGCTAATCGCATTGATTGCGAGGTATCATAGAGGCGCTATGCCGGATAAGAAAAAGCATCAAGATTATGGGCAGTTGGATAAAAAAGAACGTAAGATTGTAAAGAGGCTTTCTGCAATATTACGTTTATGTGATGGTTTAGATAGGGCCCACATGCAGCTTATAAAGGCATTAAAAACAGATTATGATGAAAAAAATAATATTTTTACTATCTTTTTACTATCAAATATTCCTGAGCGAACGCCAGATATTACTTCTGCAATAAAGAAAAAAGATTTGTTTGAAAAAGTTTACAAAGTTCAAGTCGTGTTTAAATTTGTTCAATATTAAATATTTATAAAAATTTTCCTCATTTGAAAAAAAATCTTTATAATGATTTATGTGTTGTTAGTACACTTAATTAGAAGGAGGAAGAATGAAAGATTTTTGTCATAAAACACTATCGGGCAAAAGTTATACAGCAGAGGACATCAAAAGGATTATTGAAGAAGAGCATGTCGTATTTGTAAAACTTCAGTTTGTAGATATCAATGGACAAGTTAAGAATGTATCTATTCCGGCGTGCCATATAGATAAAATTTTAGATAATGAAATTATGCTGGATGGTTCGTCCATAAAGGGATTTAGAAGTATTGAAACTTCGGATATGTTTTTGTATCCGGATAAAAATACTTTTGTAGTTTTACCTTGGAGAGAAAAAGAATTGGGAAAGGTTGCAAGGTTAATCTGTGATATATACAATCCTGACGGAACTCCGTTTGAAGGTTGTCCGCGTTGTAACTTGAAACGACTTATGGAAGAAGCACAGCAACTGGGTTATGAAATGAATATAGGACCAGAGTGTGAATTTTTCTTGTTTGAAAAGGATAGCGAAGGCAACATAACGACAGTAACACATGATAAAGCCGGATATTATGATGTTGGCCCTGATGATTTTGCAGAAGATATTAGAGGTGAAATTGTTGTTACTTTACAAAAGATGGGATTTGATATTGAAGCATCACACCATGAAGTAGCAGACGGACAGAATGAAATCGGGTTTAAATATGCTGATATCCTTACAACCGCAGATAATGTTGCAACATTTAGGGTAACGGTTAAGTCAATTGCAGCAAAATATGGTTTGCATGCAACTTTTATGCCAAAACCGATTTTTGGAATAAACGGGTCTGGTATGCACTGTAATATTTCATTGTTTAAGAATGGTAAAAATGCTTTTTATGACAAAAATACATCAACACAACTTTCAGAAGAAGCAATATACTCTATTGGCGGTTTGTTAAAACACGTCAAAGAAATTACTGCAATATGTAATCCGACTGTAAACAGTTATAAACGTCTGGTTCCTGGGTATGAAGCACCGGTATATTTGGCATGGTCATTGGCAAACCGAAGCGCATTGTTGCGTGTACCTGCTAAACGTGGTAATGCAACGAGGGTTGAGCTTCGTTCACCGGATCCATCTTGTAATCCGTACCTTGCTTTTGCTTCAATTTTAGAGGCATGTCTTGACGGGTTGAGAAACAAAATTCAACCGCCGGAGGCTGTAGAAGCTAATATCTACCATCTTTCGGAAAGAGAAAAGAAAAGACAAAAAATAGATTCATTGCCGGGTTCTTTGGCTGAAGCATTGGACAATATGGAAAAAAGTATGGTTGCTAAACGTGCATTGGGAGAGCATATTTATAATGAATTTATGCACGCCAAACGGCAAGAATGGGATTCTTTTAGAACCTTTGTTTCTAAGTGGGAAATTGATAAGTATCTAGCTAGATACTAAAATTAATTGTAAACATTTGTAACAAAAAGTATATACTGTGAAATTTCAACAGTATATATTTTTTTATATAAATGTGAGCGATGAACGAAAGGTTAAAAGATGGCAGTTACTCCGAATAATGAATTAGATAAAAAGTTAGCTTCCATATATGCACAAAAAGTTACTGTAAATTTGGACAGAACTTCATCTTTGTCTCCTGATGATTTCTGGAAATCTATGAGCTTCATCGCAGTCACAAATAAAGCACTTATCAACTTCAAGGCAAACAAAGATTAATACAGCGAAAAACGGATTATTCGAAGATTGTGGACTATACGAATAATACTGGACTATGAGTTACAATAAAATAGAAAATATACCTATTCCTATTTTATCTATGGAGATTAAAAGGAGAAATCCTAATTTGTGTTAATTTTAAAACCCGCACGGCTACGCGGGTTTTTACTTTTGGCAGATGATTGTTTTTATACTATTTGGTGCCATTTCTATGGTTTGGGGGGCAGGTTTTAACTTTGTATCCAGAACATCTCCTATATAGGTGTTTTTGAATATATCAGTTTGGTTAAAGTTCAATATTTGACTTGAAGTTGAAACATTTACAAGCCTTATTGCTATTTCATTTTTTGATATGGATTTTATATTTTGAACCAGAATATTTTTATTTTCTATTTTTAAAATTTCTTTTATTTCCAGTTCTCCAAAGAATGGAATGGTGCAACCATAGAACTTTTCTGCGGTTTTATAAAGATTTTGAGGATTATCTGTAAATTCTATGGTAAAATTTGCATTATTTTCCCCAAGACACTGTAAATCATTACAAACTATTGGTGGTCCGGCGGGGGTGCCTCGAGTAGGGTTATGAGGTTCTGAGATTATTCCGGTTGCTCTAAGGATTGTTATACTAAGACTTTTTCCGGCAATTTCATATTCATTAAGTCCTTTTGTAACTATTCCCACACCATTAGCCCAGACAAATCTTTGCATTGGAGCTGTATTTGTTTTTAGTTCAATTCCTTTTGGTGCGGGTATGAGTTTGTATATATCATAATCGGGGGCAAATTTTCGTTTGATTATTCCTGTCAAATCTTCGCTATGGGTTTCTTTTATCTCTTTTTCGAGGTTAATTTTTACCTGAGAAATATGATTTTGAGATTTATTTGTCCAATTAATGTTAAATTCTAAATAATTGGCTGTGTTTGTGAGGGAAACATCTGTGTATATTTTATGTTTTATCGTATTTTTGCTTCTCTTCAATGTCTTTATGAAAGACGTTCTGGGTATATTAATTTCATAAGTTAATCTTAGTGTACTCTTGATTTTTCCATTTTTTAAGATTTTGGAAGAAACGAGTTTTGCAATACTGGCTTTATCGTCTTTAAGCGCGCCAAAGTTGTAACTATCTCCGATATCAGCGCGGTCATTAATCTCTATAAAATTATTATATATTTTGTTTTTTACTTTATCTTTTACAATTATTTTTTTGTTTTTAACCTCAAGGGCTATAAAGTCATTTTCAATTGATTTATCAGTAATTTTGAGTGTTCTTTTTTTCGATATAACAGGAGAAGAAATTGAAAACGGTGCAATATTTTCAACTTCTATCAGATATTTATTAATTTGTGTAATATCTTCTGTTATCGGTATTTCGTCCGGTGAATACAGCTTTTTATCAGGGAATGCCTTTTGGGAAGATATTAGTTGGGCATTGTATTTTTTACTTAGTTTTTTTTCGGTTGCAATCTCAACAATCCCACTATAGAGGAAATTAGAAAGATTAAAAACTTTTATTTCGTCTGTTGGACTGGCTAAATCTCTAATCAGTCGTTTTTTTATTCCATTAGTAATTTGTAAAGTTTGTGCAAACCTTCTTTCAACATCTTTGTGTGTGTCATCTGTAGAGCATCCGTAAATGCTGTCGTGTGCATGGTTTTTTATAAGTTTTTTATATGCATAATCAATTTCATTTTGCCAGCTTTTGGAAATGTTTAAATATTGACAAAGACTGGCAAGTGGTTCTGTGATTCTTGATAATTCCCATTGGCATTTAGCATTTTGCTGTTTTTGATAAATTCTGGAAGAATAAACTCCTTTTAGCAAGAAGTTTTTGCTCTGATCCAGGAATTCACCTTCGTAAGTTTTTTTATGATTTTTTTCGACAGCTTGTAAGTATTCAAAAGGCGTGGAAAGAATTAAATTATAGTTCTTGAGTCGTTTATTAATTTCTTCTATCTGCTGTTTGATATTATCCGCAACTTTTAGATGATCTGCGCCGCAGGGCAATAATATGTTTTCAGAAGAACGGGAAGATATTTTATCGATAAATTTTTCCAATAATTCGGCTTTTTTGTCAATGTCTGTTTTTATTGACAGAATATCTTGAAAATAACCTTGGATTAAATATGTTACGGGTAGGTTTTTCCAAATAAACTCAGAAGGAAGGTTTCCGAGTCCTCGCCATAGCATAGCGGATTTAATATTGCAGTACTTTAATATTTCCGGCATGCAGGCGGAATGTCCGAATGTATCGGAAAGATATCCTATAAACTGATTGCAGCCAAATTCTTGTGAAGTCTTGATTCCAATACTTAAGTTTCTTATCAAAAATTCTGCTGATACCAAAAGACTATCAGCAGAACAATAAAAAGGACCTATAAAAAGTCTTTTTTCTTTAATAAGATTTTTGATAAGCTCTTTTTTTTCTGGATATATTTCCAAATAATCTTCTATTGCAGCGGTTTGTCCGTCAAAGTAAAAACTGGGAATCTCTTTTGTCTGAAGTTTTTTTACAACATCGTCAACAACTTCGATAAGCCTTAGTCGAAATTCCTCAAATTCTCTGTACCACTCTCTATCCCAGTGAGTGTGAAGATATAAAAAGACTTTTTTCATAAAGATATTTTATGTCATTTTTCAAATAATATAAAAAAGTTACAAAATATTAACATTTCAACTTATCGCTGTCAAAAAAATATATAATGTTTTTTTAATGTTATAGTTGTATAATGCCAAAAGGGTTGAGTAAGGAGCGCAAATGCCAAGAGTATATAAAAATAAATCAAAGGGTAGTGAAGATAAATTCCCACGTATAAAAATGAGTAGTTTTCCTTTGTCAAAGCCTGATTTCAGAAAATATACAGGTACAAAAGATGAAATCATAAAAACTTGGCTAAAAGAATGGTTGTTAAAAGGTATAGAAAAAGGAACGATAAAAGAAAATAGTCTTTTACCCGTAAAAGCAGATTTGGCATATTATTTTGGTGTTGGCGCAGGCACAGTTCAAAGTGCTGTTCGTAAACTGGAGGACGAAGGTTTTGTAATTTCAAAGCAGCGAGTAGGGACGTTGATTGCTTCTGCAAATGATTTCAAAATGAATAAATTGACATCAAAACGTGATAAAGTAGTTTCAAAAATCAAGTGGTATATATACAATAACGCGCTAAAAAAAGGGGACAGGCTTCCAGATATGAGGGATTTGGAAGATATTTTGCTGTGCAAAAGGAATACAATTCGTTCTGCAATTGATTATTTATGTTTTCATAAGTATTTGCTTCCTGTTCAAGAGGATTATGAAAACAAAACATGGGAAATTATCAAAGATATAAAACAAGAAGATGTCATAAATGCTGATGATGAAATTCAAACAGAAACATTAGCCCAAAAAGTTTCGAAGAAGATTGAGGAATATATTACAAAAAATTGCAAAATTGGTGATAGATTAGATTCTATAAATTCATTTGCAAAACGTTTTGATGTAAGTGATAAAACGGCATATGACGCAATACAAATATTGTTTAATCAAGGCGTAATACAAGCAAGAAGGGGAAGATACGGAACAATAGTTGTAAAGATGCCTGAGCAAAGCGCATTTCAACCGGCAAAAGAAAATTCGATATTCCTGCCTGCGGCAGAAGCGGCTGTATACAGTTATAAAAGAATAGAAAATATGATAAGAAAGAAAATTAAGAATGAATACTCCATAGGTCAAAAACTTCCGTCTATGAAAAAGTTGTCTGAAATAATGGATGTTTCTACAAATACGATAAGAAAAGCTATATTAACTCTTGCGGATGAGGGGTATTTAAGTCTTTCACGCGGAAGATTTGGCGGAATTTATGTCATTGACATTCCACAGGATAACGCACAATCATTTAAATGGTTGGCGGTTAATCCGCAATATGTTAAGTCATACAGATAAGAGATAATATGTGAGCGGTTATGGTTAGTATTTTGCCTGTAAGCATAGCGACTACACCTAAAAAGAGTATATATCAAAATGTTTTATTAAATGCCAGTAATCCTATTAAAGAGGCGTTGACCGAAGATATTATTGAGACGGAATTTCCTTGGGTTAAAGATAAAAACATTTTGATGGCGTTAAATGAGTTGAAGCAGATAAGATTTGCCAAAAATGAAGTAGAGTTGTTGCAAAATATTGGTGTAACGCCTCCGTTTTATTCCGGTGCTGAGGCCGTAAAATTTTTGAGAGATTCTAATACAAGAATTCTGTTTGATGATATGCCATCAGATATTCATGCTCAATACGATTATTCGAAGAATTTTGTTAAGATAAATTCTATTTATAAAAACACACTCAATACACCGGAGATATTGGCAATGGCAGAAGCAATTTTGCATGAAGCCGGGCATGCCAAGGATAATGATAATCAAAGTTCTATTCAGGAGGAAATAAATTGTCTTGGAACTAATGCTCTTGCTCATAGGGATTTGCAACGTCGTTACCCGTATATGTTTGTTGCATCAAATTCTTTGATTGTAAAAGATGGAGTGAGTGTGTATGAAAAATTGTTTTTTGATACAGATATTAATAAAATAGCCTTGATTAGGCGATTACAACAGAAGTATGGTTATCTGCCCGCAGGTGATTCGAAGCATCCTGCCTCAAGTCTGGCTATACGAGCAAAGGGTTTGTAATCGGTTTTATGATATGAATGAATTTTCGAATAATATAATAGCTTTACAAAAATTTACAAGCGAAATTCTTTATGATAGCAAAAAAAAATAAAATTTTGTTTTTATGTGGTAGCAAGTTTTGAAAAAATGTGTTACAATAATTAAGTGCTAGGTTAATTATATATATAAATCGTGTTTGTGTTAAATAGGAGGCTTCGTATGACGGCAATATCTACGGAAGTAAAAGTGAAAGAAGTGAAATCGAAGTTCACTGATGAATTTGAAAAGTATCTTAAAAAACAATGCTTAAAAACAACTTTTAATGGCTTGGAAATGGAGACATTCAGCTGGTATAAAAAAATGTTGGGTTTAACATAATCTGACGTTTATGTTTTTATATAGTCATTAAAAAAGGTGCCGCTTAGTCTAGGCGGCACCTTCTGTTGTTTTAGTTTATTTATTTTGACAATTGCATTTTGGTTTGCAATTGCAGGGAGGACGTTTTGGATGATGTTTTTTGAAGTTCTTTTTACCTTCTTTTTTCATCTTTGCAAGAGTTTTTTTCTGGTCTGCAGTAAGAATTGATTCAAATTCTTGCATGTTCTTAATTCTTAAATCTCTGGCTTGTTGCTTAAGAGCTTTTAGTTCTTTTTTAACAGGAGCAATTTGTTGAGCTTTTTCTTCTTCTGTTATTGAACTTTTCTTAATTGTGTCAATTTGAGTTTTCTTTGCTTTCATTTGTTCGAAGATGGGTTTCATTTCTTCATGACCTTTCAAACGAATAGCTTTAGCTTGTGCTTTTTGTTCTTCAGTAAGTTGAAGCTTGTCTTCAAATTTGGTACGTTTTTCTGCCATTTTATTATCATTAGGCGGAGGTGGAAGCATTCTACCTTGTTCAACCGGAGGTTTTGGCGTTTCTGGTGTCAATGGGCATGATGTGCCTTGAGTATTTGCCAACGCGCTTGTCATTGTGAACGCAAGTAAGCTTGCTAAAATTAATGTTTTTTTCATAATTCTTTCCTTTCTAAATTAAGTCTTTTAGTTTTTCATATAGTTCTTTTTTTGCGCAATAAATTCTTGATTTTACTGTTCCTATAGGGCAATTTATTCTTTTTGATATTTCTTCGTGTGATTTTCCTTCTATTTCAAATAATATTATTACTTCTTTAAATTTAGGTTTGAGCGAGTTAATTGCTTTTGTTGTTAATATTTGTCTTTGTTTTGTTGTAAACTGTTCTTCGGGTGTTTGTTTTTTATCTTTAACCAACTCAAGAATTAGATCGTTGTTTTCGGAATTGGTTTCGTATTTGTTTTTTGCTGATTTTAGGTAATCTTTTGATAAATTTTTAGCAATTACATTTAACCAACTTTTGAGTTTACCTTGTTCTTTGTATTTGTCTCTGTTTTGCCAAGCTTTAATGTAGACTTCTTGTTCGAGGTCTTCATTATATTCTTTGGTTATCAGGCGAATAATGTTTTGAACGTTATTCTTGTTATCTTCTATTAATTTATTAAAATCCATTAATCTACCATAATAAAACCGTATTCGTCAGTTGGAAATCCCATATCCTCTATGGTAATTCCATCATAGTATGAAAGTGTATCAATTATTTTGTAGTTGTAATTCAAAACTCCGGCTGATACACCCGAAAATAAGGTAAGAAACATTACACAAGCTACTTTTAACTTTTGAAAATTTTGTTTTTGTTTTAAGTAGTATGGTTTTGCTTCTTGTATAAGTTTTGTGACGGCAGCTATTTTTTCGTGCTCAGCTCTACATATTTCACATTCTTCTATATGAGCGAGCAGTTCTTCTTCACTGCCAAAGTTTGTCAAAATTTCGTATTTGTTACAATTTTCTTTCATTTTTGTTTCCTTTATATTTTTATAACGAAATTAAAATATAAAGGTTCATTTTTAATATAAAAACATTAAGAAATACTAAGCAGATTATGCAAGATTGTTTTGTTTATAGGCTGCAATGGCTTTTTGAACAAAAAGATTATTTTCTTTGTATTCTTTGTACTGTTCATCTGCCTTGGAGCCTAAAGCATTGAGTAACAAACCTGCAACAGCACCAAGCACAAGACCTTGCATATTTGTCATCATTTTAGCCGTGGCAATAAATGTTGTTGCAATACCTCCGAGTATTGGGATCCCAGCTTTTAGTGTTGCAGAAATTTTTTCATCTTTATCATCACCTTTTGATATGGCGTATCCGCCAAGAGCTATTGGCAAAATTAAGCCTAAAACATCTGTAGGGGCAGATCCAACACTGTATTCCGCATATTTATCATATAATTTTAGTTCATTTTCGAAAGCTTTATTTGTTACATTACGAATTTCATTTGTTAGAACTTTTGCACGGTTATAGGCATTTGGATTTGCCTCTCTGAATCCCGATTTATTCAATAAGACAAGAATGTCTTCAATCGTACCTTTTTGGTTTGTATTATTTAAAACGGTTCTTATTTCATTTATTTGAAGATTAAAGAGTTTTTTAGTATCTTCACTATACTTGCCGAGAATACTTTCTTTGCTTAATGAGTTTAGAGTTTGCTCTATATCAGTAATTAATGCAGATCGTTTTTGAGCTTCATTAGTTCCGGAAAGGGAAGCGTATTGCTTGATTTGGCTTGTTAGCTTGCGAAGAATTCCCCTTGCTTCTTTATCATCGGCTTTAATTATTTGTCCAAGTTCCTCCTTAGCTTCCCTTAATATTTTGGTTTTATCTTCAATATTAAAAGTAAAATCACGTTTAGCTTTTTGGAGTTCACTAGTTAATGCTTCTTTGCCGGTTGCTGCGTGAACATCTGTTCGGTAAATTCTTAGTTTTTCAAGGTTTTCCTTAGTGGGATTTTTTGTAATTTGCCACAGTTCTTTTCCTACTTTTTCGCCGACATCAGATGTTGCTTGTTCAACGGCCTTAAGTCTTTGATTTCGTGTTGTAGCATTTGTTATACCGGAGATTTGTGTTTCGAGTTTTTGAAGCAGTATTTTTAATGTTGCTGCATCTTCCTCTTTAAGAAGAGGTATAAGTTCTCTTAGTTTTGCTATATTTGTATCGGTAACATTTCTTGCATTTTCATAAGCTTTTTTAGAGGTTAAGACAGTTAGTTTTTTAAACTGTTCTGTAACCCAATTCATAGGTTTTGTAAGATAGAGCTTATCGCATAGCCATTTAAAGCCGGAATCTTTCATTGCTGTGATATTATTTCCACCCTTAAGCCATTCTAAAACATTTTTAGTCTTTTTAGTGAAATTAAGATAAAATTTTTGTAAAGTGCTTAGTGAGTTATATTTTTGGGTGTATTCATAGATTTTATCATCCATGCGTTGTAAATGGGAGTTCAGTTGCTTAAAGAATTTTCCCGAAAGTCCCTTAGCAAAAACAAGCCCAATAATACCGCCAATAATAGCAACAGAAGCTACAGTCTTAGTAAAGGCATTGCTTTTTTCTTCTTTTTCAATGCTTTCGAGCGAAATGGAGGCAATAGGCGCATTTGGGATACTTAAATTTGGATTTTGAGTAGAAACATCAGTCTTTGCTTGAGCGTTAGGAATTTGCAAAAACTGTTTATATGGAGAAGAAGTATCTATATTATTAGCCATAAAAATCCCTGCCTTCTAAACCAATAAAAACATGAAATCATGAAAAATTGCTTTAGCAGGCGATTTACAAGAAGAAATACACAAAATTGTTACATTTATATGATTTTTGAACGGATAATAGTATAATATGAATAAGACTTGAGAAATGGAGAAAAAGATGGCAAAAGAAAAAGAAACATCCGCACTATCCCCGGAGAGAGAAAAGGCGCTTAAGCTTGCAATAGAAAAAATAGAAAAAGATTTTGGAAAAGGTTCTATAATGCGACTTGGAGATAAGACCGCAGTTTCGGTAGAAGCTATTCCCACAGGAGCTTTGTCGTTGGACATAGCCTTAGGTATTGGCGGAGTTCCGCGAGGAAGGATAATTGAGATATATGGTCCAGAAAGCTCGGGTAAAACAACGCTTGCGCAACATATAGTGGCGGAGTGTCAAAAAATGGGCGGAATTGCAGCCTTTGTGGATGCAGAACATGCTCTTGATCCTGAATACGCACGAGCATTGGGGGTTAATGTTGATGAATTGCTAATATCACAGCCGGATACCGGAGAGCAAGCACTGGAAATTACGGAAGAACTTGTGCGTTCCGGTGCAATTGATGTAGTTGTGGTTGACTCGGTTGCGGCATTGGTTCCTAAGGTTGAAATTGAAGGAACAATGGAAGACCAGCAAATGGGGCTTCAAGCTCGTCTTATGAGTAAAGCTTTGAGGAAACTTACAGGTGTTGTCGGTAAAACCAATACAACGATTATTTTTATCAACCAGCTTCGTCAAAAAATAGGGGTTATGTACGGCAATCCCGAAACTACAACAGGTGGAAATGCCCTTAAATATTATGCAAGTGTGCGTTTAGATATAAGGAAGGGCGAGCTTATCAAAGGAGAAACTTCTGATTTAGGCAATCGTACAAAGGTTAAGGTTGTTAAGAACAAAGTAGCACCTCCATTTAGAGTTGCAGAGTTCGATCTGCTTTACGGAAAAGGTATTTGTAAGCTTGGATGTATTCTTGATGTGGCTGTAAGTTTTGATATTATCAAGAAAGCTGGAGCATGGTTTAGTTATAATGACGAAAAACTCGGTCAAGGCAGAGAAAAGGCGAAAGAGTTTTTGCAAGATAATCCATCCATACTTGCAGAAGTAGAAGCAAAAGTGAGAGAAAAGCTTAAACCCGCTGATGTAGTTGAAGCAGAAGAAAAAGAGCTTGTTGCTTCAAAGTAGATAAATTAATAGTTTTAAGGCGACCTGAAATAAGCAGGTCGCTTTTTTATATTTATATTTTAAATGTAAGTTGAATTGTTCTCAAAAATTAATTTTACCTTCGGAAAATTATCTTTTTGGGGAATTATAAATCTTTTATGGCGGTTATTATATAAATATGGTAAGAATTTTAGTTTTAGTAATAATATCATTTTGCTTTACTGCGCATTCAATTTACGCAAATTGTGATTTGCCTACAGGGGGTGCATGTAGTTTAGAAGATTTAAGACGAGAACAGCAAGAGATGGAAGAAAAGCTCTCCAAGCACACCTTATTGGATAAGATAGATAGTTCTCATTTTGAGTCTAAAGAAGAAATGGAGCAAAAAGACTTGCATAAGCAAGTCGATTTGAAAAAACTAAATGAAATAGAAGTTACAAAATAACTAATCCAGAT
The DNA here is from genome assembly GCA_944325625.1 of Candidatus Gastranaerophilales bacterium. Taxonomy (GTDB): domain Bacteria; phylum Cyanobacteriota; class Vampirovibrionia; order Gastranaerophilales; family Gastranaerophilaceae; genus RGIG2134. The sequence goes on from CALVAP010000002.1 coordinate 78,825, forward strand.
AGAAAGTTGTAACAACTTTGTAAACTTCTTCCGCATATTCGATAGCCTTATGCAGCGTACCGGATGTATGAGAAAGGAAGCAGATGAGCTGCTGGCAATCGTCAATTATCTCTCTGTTACAAATGCGAGAAGCATCAGAGAGTGTCATCATTGCCCTATCGGGATGTTCGATTATATTAGGAACACCAATAAGCTGGTCTTGAACATCAGAAGGCTGTTGACCTATTGTTTGTGGAAGAATAACTTTTAATTTATCAGGGTTAGCTTTCATCGCTCCACGAATAGCAGCGGCATTTGTACCCGAAGAACCGCCTGATGTAATAATGGTATTACCCTGTTTAACTAGGGCTTCAGCAAGTGTTTCAATCATTTGCTGATGAGTAATAGGCAAATTCCGGCTTCCTATGATTGCAATTTTTTTAGCCATTTGTTGAATAGTGGCAAGTTCCATAGCAAGAGCATCGGGATTAGCTTGGTCTTTTTCGCTCACTGAGTCAAGGTCGCCCAAGGGAACCATAATCTGAGGCTGTTGTTTTTCTTCTTCTGACATTTTTTCACCCTGATATCTAATTTATTTTTTAATGCTATAATTATTTATAATAGAGTATTATGTGAAAAATTGCAATGGGGAATATTTTGGAAGGTTTAAACGAACAGCAAAAAGAGGCTGTTTTACATAAGGAAGGAAGCATGCTTGTTCTTGCAGGAGCAGGGTCAGGAAAGACAAGAGTTTTGACTGCAAGAATATCAAATCTTGTTCAAAATGGAATAAATCCTTACTCTATTATGGCTGTAACGTTTACAAACAAAGCAGCCAAAGAAATGCAACAGCGTCTTGCTTCTATATTGGGAGAAGATGTTGTAAAAAAGATGTGGGTCGGCACATTTCACAATATCTGCGGTCGAATTTTGCGTCAGGATTTGGCAAATTACAAAAATCCCGAAGGTAGAACTTGGGACAACAACTATGTTATATATGATGAAACAGATTCTTCTGCACTCATTAAAAATGCAATAAAGAAGCTTAATTTAGACGATAAGGTTTTTCAACCAAAACTTATAAAGTCAATAATATCCAATGCCAAAGGTAAAATGCAAGATGCATACGAATATGCAACAAGGGCAAGAGATTATCGTTCTCAAAAAATCTCGGAGATATATGATTTGTATGAAAAGGCACTACAGGAAAATAACGCAATAGATTTTGATGATATGTTACTTCTTGTGGTTAAACTTTTTGAGTCGAATAAAGAGGTACAAGAGAAATATTTTGCAAGATTTAAACATATATTGGTAGATGAGTTTCAAGATACTAACTTAAGCCAATACAAGTTGATAAAAGCATTGTTTACAAATGATATGGCAGAAACAGAACTTAGTGGAAGGAGTTTGTTTGTAGTTGGTGATGTAGACCAATCTATATATAGTTGGAGAGGTGCAGACTATAGAATTATTCTTAACTTCCAGACAGACTTTAGAAATTCCAAGTTAATAAAATTGGAACAGAATTACCGCTCGACGGGAAATATCTTGCAGGCTGCAAATTCAGTGATAGTTAATAATACGCAAAGAGTCAGTAAAAACCTTTATTCCAATAAAGGACAAGGCGAGCCTATAACTCTTTTTGAGGCGTTAGATGAAGGGCATGAAGCCAAATTTATTGCCAGAATGATTTCTAACAATACTACTTCAAAAACTAATTATGAAGATTTTTCAATATTATACAGAACAAATGCTCAATCTCGTGCAATAGAAGAAGCTTTAATTGCCGAAGGTATTCCGTACAAAATTTTAGGTGGACTAAAGTTTTATGACAGAAAAGAGATAAAAGATATTATAGCCTATTTAAAACTTTTATATAACACGAATGATTCTCAAAGTTTGAAACGGATAATAAATGTGCCTAAAAGGTCTATAGGAGCAGCAACAATACAAAAAGTTGAGGAATTAGCTTCATCAGAAAATATTTCAATGTACGAAGTTATCGAAAATATAGAGATGTACGACGAAATAAGTTCAAAAATTGCCATAAAATTGGGTGATTTTGAAAAACTTATAAGAAGATTGCAAGATAATAAAGACAAAATGGCGTTTTATGAGTTTGTGGCGTATGTGATTGATGAAACAGGCTATAAAAATGAACTTAAAGAAGAAGAAACAGAAGAGGCAGAAGCAAGAATTTTAAACTTGCAAGAGCTTGTGAATGTAGCAAAAGAATTTGAGCCCGAAGATGAGAGTAATGTATTAGGTGAATTTCTTGCCCAAGTTGCACTTGTTTCAGACGTAGATGACTTAGAAGAAGGAGATTCGAGTGTAACCCTAATGACAATTCATTCGGCAAAAGGGTTGGAGTTTCCGATAGTATTTCTTGCAGGATTGGAGGAGGGGATTTTCCCTCATAATCGTTCATTGCAGGATAATTCCGAAATGGAAGAGGAACGCAGATTGATGTACGTCGGGGTTACAAGAGCGATGCAAAAACTCTATATGACATGCGCTAAGCGTCGGCAAATGTGGGGCGAATACAAATATTATAATCCTTCGCGTTTTATTGGCGAAATCCCTCCGGCACTGATTGAGTCCAAGAATTCGTCAGGTTCATATAGCAAAGATTATTCTCGAGGAACTTTCCGTAATGCTGTTGAAAAGATTAAAAGTAATGCATATCAAAAAAATAAAATTGATGATAACATAACTTCTTCAAGGTCAATGAATAACGGATTTGGTTCAAATTTTACTGCACCAAAGAATGTAAAATCAACGACAACTTTTATTAATAAAAAACCAACAAACAGCTTTGGCAAAGATTTTGTTGCTCCTCAAAGAACACCCAATAAAGCGTTTGTTAAGAAGAACAACTCACCTGAAAAGGAAGCTGCAAGAGTTGCGGCAAAGTTGGCAGATGAAGAAAAAATAAGACAAATTATTCAAAACAGCAAAATAAAAAAACTTTCTGAGGCCCAAAAAGAGAAGGAAAAAACATCTGAAGAACCAAAGGTAGTAGTTTCTAGTTTGTTTGCGCAAGGAGATAGGGTTTTTCATGAAAAATTTGGAATTGGACATATTGAATCTGTGCAAGAGATTGGAACATCAACAATGTATATGATTGATTTTGGAGCACAAGGTAAAAAAGCTATGGACAGTACTTTTGCGAGGTTGAAAAAATTTTAATGAGAAAAAATCTTAAAAGGTCAGTGATAATATATGGTTCATACGTGGATAAACCGACATCAGAGTTGATGAGCGAACATCAAAAGCTTGTTTACGAGCTTGGGTTGGAATTAGGAAAAGCCGGATTTGATATAGTGACCGGTGGTGGCGTTGGAATGATGGGCGCTGCTTGTGATGGGGCAAAAGACATTAATCCTGATACAAAGTGTATAGGAGTGGATCTTGACTGGGGCAATTATCCATCATTTTCATATAAGCGGCTGGATGAGAAGATTTTGTTTCCCAAGGGAGATTTTGTATCCCGCTTAAAAACAATGAAAGAAAAGAGCTCTTATCAAATTGTATGCCCCGGAGGGAAGGGAACATTAAGAGAACTTTTTGAGGCTTGGGAAGAGCTTGCGATGGATTATCAAAAACAGCCTCGTCATAAGAAAATTATTCTCTTTCCGGAGTCTTATTGGAAGCCTATATATGATTGGATACAAAATGAATGCTACCAGAATGGTTATGTATTTAAAAATGACATGGATATTCTTGTATTAGCAAAGACGCCAAAAGATGTTATAGACATAATGCTTGGTTCAGAAGAAGTTTTGTCGAAATAAAAATAAATAATATACAACAAATAGTTGATGTTAAACCGTAAAAAACCGCTTATTGTAATACTTGGGGATAATTCTATCCGTTGGATATTAAATGGGGATTTTTAGGCGGAGTAATGGACGGTACCATAAAAAGAGTTAAAACAGATTTTTCAAAGAATTTGTGGCGAACTTATAATTGGTTTTCCGCTACTTTTACGTCAAAAATCCGAGAATTAATATCGGATTTTTGGGGGTTAGATTTTGAGTTAAAGCTTTTTGCCATTGGGGAAAACAGTAATGTCTTATTCAAGGGGGACAAATATTTTGTTACTCAAATAAAGGTAACGAAAAATCTTTCTGTTGGAGTAAGGTTATCACAATCGGCAATACGTTCAATATTGGATGAGGCTTTAGGCAGAAGCGAGAAGCCATTTAGAATGGAAGATTTAAGCGAGTTGGAAGTAAAGATTATTACTTCATTCAATGATTATTTGTATAACGGTATTCAAAAAATTCTTATTCCTGTAGAAAAGATTGATAAAAATGCAGTTGAAGACTCTTTATGCCATATGGTATTTTATCTCAGCGTTAAAGGCAGGGATTTTGGCAAATTAGTTTTGTCAATTCCAACAAATCTTATAGAACCGGAGTTGGTAAAGTGTGAACAGGAAAAATTTTCGATAGCGAATTTTAAAACAAGCAAAACAGATGTAAGAATAAAAGTTGGTTCATCAAAAATAAAATTGGGAGAGGTAAAAAGTCTTCAGGTTGAGGACATAGTTTTGTTGGAAAACAGTAATATCTACAAAATGAAAATATGTAATGAAGGACGAGAGATAGAGTTCAATATAAGTCCCGATCCAAGCATAATTTTGAATACTGATAATGAAGGAGAAGAAATGGAAGATAATACACAATCTGTAAGTAATCTTTGGGATAATATACAGGTCGATATAAATGCAGAGTTTGAGAAGGTACAAATTTCACTGGGAGAATTAAAGCAAATATCTGAAGGTCTGGTTGTTGATATTGGGTCAATATACGACAACAGAATTGATTTAAGGGTGGAAAACAAACTGGTAGCAAAAGGAGAGCTCGTAATTATCAATGATAGGTATGGGGTTAGAATAGATGAGGTAATAAAAGACGAGGTACCGCCGCAACCTACGAAAGAGGCTGCTCCTGAGCATTCAACGACCGCTCAAGAAAAACTCGAAGAGGAAGAGTTCGAGGACGAAGATTTTAATTACGATGATTTTGATGAAGAATCAGAAATTTAAAAGGCATTACATAAAAAAGGGAGAGATATATGGGTGGATATATAGTAAATTTTGGAGTTTACACCATGGCTATGGTTGGAATAATAGTAGTGGCACTGTTGGTGTATAAGAAAAGTACTGTTATGAGTGTTGGCAAAAAAAGCGAACTTAAGATTGACGATAAGATAGCACTAAATGCAAGAAAATCGTTGTATGTTGTTAATGCAGGAGGCGAAAGATTTTTGATTGCAGGAGATTTGGATAATACGTCATTGATTGCAAAGTTGGGGCAAAATGAAATGCCCAAAGCGGAATCTGCTTTTCGCAGTGATGACAATAATTTACAGCTGGAGGAGAAAAAACAAATTTTGGAGGATAAGAAATCTTTCATAAGCAGAGAAACAAGAACAGTTAGATTACCCGAATTTAAAACAGAGCTTTCAGAGGCGCAAGATTCTTTGGAAAGGGCTTTTAGTAACCCTTCTACGCTACAGTTTGATAAATATTTAGATGTAAAAAAGATACGAAAAAAACCAGTAATGAAAGAATTGGCAAGAAAACTTGCAGAAATATAGAGGTGAAAGATGGATTCGGTTTTTAAGGATTTAAACCCTGTTTTACAGATGTTACTGCTAATGACGGTATTTTCACTTTTACCGTTTGTATTTAGTTGTATGACAAGTTTTTTGAGATTTGCGGTAGTGTTTTCAATATTGAAACAAGCACTTGGAACACAACAAGTACCTCCCAGTATGGTATTGATAGGGTTGTCGATAATACTTACGTTTTATACAATGTCGCCTGTTTTTCAACGAATGTGGGAAATGGGTTCTGTGCCATATCAGAAAAACCAGAATATAGCGGGCATGTTATCGGAAGGTTCAAAACCGTTGAAAGAGTTTATGATGAAACAAACACGGGAGAAGGATTTGGAATTTTTTGTATCATTAACGAGAAAAACTCCGCCTGCGACGCCTGAGGACATAACTATTTGGGAAGTAGCACCTGCATATATTATCAGTGAACTTAAAACTGCATTTGAAATCGGATTTATAATTTTTGTTCCTTTTCTTGTTTTAGACCTGATAGTAGCAAATATTCTTTTGGCACTGGGTATGATGATGTTATCTCCGACAATTATTTCCTTGCCGTTTAAATTGCTAATATTCATAGCAGTAGATGGTTGGGCAATGATAGTTCAAGGATTGGTCGGAAGCTTTAATTAAAGGGAAAAACTATGGAAATGTTATTTGAATATTTAAGCAAAGGGTTTATGACAATGTTGTCAATCTCAATGCCTTGCGTATTAACAGCAGCAGCAATAGGTTTAGTGATAGGTATTTTGCAGGCTGTCACGCAAGTTCAAGAGCAAACAATAGTTGCAGCACCTAAAATTTTATCGGTATTTCTTGTGATTATGATTTTTGGGGTAGGGTTTGCCAGACTTCTGACTAATCTTGTACAAGAGGGAAGTGCACTTGCTTTCAACATTGTGCCCAAAAATGAGAATTACGTTATTTCCTCTGATTATTACAAATATACTCGTCCGTTTGCCGAAGAGATGAAAGTTGATGGTTTTGATAACCAGCCTACTATTAACGAAATTATGAAAAATCCGGGCAAGGCTCCTTTTATAGACAAAAATGAACGTACAAAATATCTTCCTGCAGACAAGTTTCCACGTCCGCGTCCAAACTTTATAGAGACAAATAAAATTCTGGGGAGATAGCTGTTGAAAAAATTTTTGTTAACAATTTTAGCGCTTATATCTTTTAGTAATATTGCAGATGCAATTGAAAAATTCAGCGTAAATACATTACCTAACCAAAGTTATCTTATTTTGCTAAATTCTTCTGCCATAGCTGAGATGGTTAGCAATAAAAAAATGTTAAGGTCAGAAATCTTAACAACTTTGTACAATGAAAAAGATCAGATACTTGTGGATACCTTAAAACAAGGTGTAGCAAGGTTATATATAGCAACGGATAAAGATATTGCGATAATAGAGTTTAATACTGATTGGTACAACGAGGATAAAGAAATAACTCTGGATTCGAAAGTTATTAAGGCTATTGAAAAAATTGATATAGTAGACAAAGTAAATATGTGTAAGGATTATTCATTCGAACTTGATGAACCGCCTATGTTGAGGGGTGAGCATTAGTGATAAATGTTATTCTTGAGAATTTTGGCAAATATTTTCCTGAGGTAAATTACACTTTAAGCGCAGGGTTGTTGGTGTTTGCCAGATTACTTGGGTTTATGCGATTTGCACCGCTTTTCAACAGAAAAGAGATATTTTCGATGGCAAAAATAGCGCTTGCATTGTTAGTTGCAGTATTTATGACAATGTATATCAAACCTCCTCATCCGCCGGAGGATTCTGCATTGGTATATTCTCTGCTAATGAATTTTGCGTTTGGCGCGATTATTGGTTGGGTAGCTCAATGTATTTTAATAGCGATTGAGGCCGGAGGGGATATGATTAATATGCAAATGGGCTTGCAAGCGGCGCAGGTTCTTGATCCGACTACTTCAGCTCAAACGTCATTGGTTGGAAAGTGCTTTTCGCTTATAGGGCTTTTGGTTTTTATCCATATTGGGGGGTTGTTTTGGTTGTTTAATGCTTTTATAAGAAGTTTTGAAGTATTTCCTGTTTATGGAGTATCTTTTTCGCTTCAAGCTGTTGTAAATATGGATTACCTTGTAAAAATAACATCAGGCGTTTTGTATATGGGACTTCAAATTGCTTCGCCTGTTTTGCTTGCAACTTTGGGGCAGGATATAATTCTTGGGATTATTTCAAAAACTGCACCGCAAGTTAACGTTTTTCAGTTAAGCTTCCTTTTTAAACCCGTTATGGGTGCCGCGATTTTGGTTTGGATTCTGCCTATGATTATGGATGTTGTTAACCAGTATTTTGTAACTTACTCTCAAATTTTTTAGTGAAGGCAAGACCCATTTGTTACGGGAAAAATATTGCCCGATCGGGTAATATACATTTGTGCCGTAATGATTTATCATAAGCTCAAATACGGAAGTAATTGAATTTATGTATAACTGATTAAAAACTTCTTTTACTTCACTGGTTCATATGAACCGTACTTTTCCATACAACGATATCTTAAGGGGGCAGAGATGTCCCTTCTCTTTTTTTATAAAAAACTTTTTTTTCTTTTTTGTGAGTGGTATAAATATATTTATATAGGAGTAAATGAAAAGGATATTATATGTCAGACAATAACGTAGATTTGCAAGTTTTAAGACACTCGACATCGCACATAATGGCGCAGGCAGTACAAAATCTGTTTCCTAATGCAAAGTTAGCAATCGGACCTGCAATAGAAAACGGGTTTTATTACGATTTTGATATCGAGGGTCATACACTGACTCATGAAGATTTAGAAAAAATAGAAGCCGAGATGAAAAAACTTGTTAAACAGGATTTGCGTTTTGAAAAATACGTTATACCTGATGTGGAAAAACAAATTGCGGAATTTAAGTCACAAGGGGAAATCTACAAAGCAGAACTCTTGGAAGAACATAAAAACGATAATCCAACCTTGTATTTGACAAAGGATAGAGATGGTAATGTAGTATTCAACGACCTTTGTGCAGGACCCCACCTTGAAAACACACGTAAAATTAAGGCCTTTAAGCTGTTAAAAGTTGCCGGAGCATACTGGCGAGGTAATGAAAAGAACAAAATGCTTCAAAGGGTTTATGCAACAGCATTTTTAACCAAAGAAGATTTAGAAGAACACTTGAGAATACTAGAAGAAGCACAAAAACGCGACCACAGAAAACTTGGTACTCAGTTGGATTTGTTCTCTGTAAGGGAAGAAATTGGCGGTGGTTTGGTTTTGTGGCACCCAAATCTCTATGCGGTAAGAGAAGAGATAGAGAACTACTGGCGAACAGAACATAGAAAACGCGGCTATGTTATCGTTCAAACACCTCAGCTTGCAAAATCAAAACTTTGGGAACTTTCAGGACACATTGACCACTATAAAGAAAATATGTTCTTTATACAAAAAGAGAGTGATGAAGATGAACAGTATATTGTAAAACCGATGAATTGTCCTTTTCATATATTGATTTATCAATCACAGCGTCATTCATATCGTTCATTGCCACTGAGAATGGCGGAGTTGGGTACTGTTTATCGTCGTGAAAAATCGGGGGCTTTGTCCGGTTTAACAAGAGTTCAGGGCTTTACTCAAGATGATGCTCATGTTTTTTGTACTCCGGAGCAGTTAGTAGATGAAATTAATGCAATCATTGACTTTGTTTCAGATACTATGAAAATTTTTGATATGGAATTTGAAGTTGAGCTTTCAACCCGTCCCGAAAGTTATGTTGGGGATATCAAAAATTGGGAATTGGCAGAAGCCGGTCTTAAAGAGGCAATGGACAAGAGGGGCATGAAATATGAAATCAATGAGGGTGATGGTGCATTTTACGGACCTAAAATTGATTTTAAGGTAAAGGATGCACTTGGAAGAACATGGCAGTGTGCTACAATTCAGCTTGATTTTAACTTGCCTGAGAGATTTGATATAAAGTATCAGGACAAAGATGGTCAGATGAAAACACCTGTAATGTTGCATAGGGTTATATTCGGTTCGATGGAGAGATTCCATGGTATTCTTATCGAACACTATGCCGGTGCATTTCCAACTTGGCTTGCGCCTACTCAAGTTTGCATTGTACCTATTGCTGAAAGACACAATGAGCATGCTTCGAAACTTTATAAGAAACTTCGTGAACTCGGACTTAGGGTTCAGTTGGATGATCGTTCAGAAAGCATGAATTACAAAATACGTGAAGCACTCCAAGATAAAAAAATACCCTATGTAGTTGTTATGGGTGATAAGGAAATAGAGGCAAATACTGTTGCTTTGCGAGCCAGAGGCCGTGGTAATATAGGTGTATTTGCAGTGGAAGAATTCATATGTGCATTAGAACAGGAAATTAAAACAAAGGGAAAAGATATAGTACCTTCAAAGCAGTAAACTAATTATAAAAGCCCTCATTGAGGGCTTTTATTTTGACTAACTTTTGTTGTTTAATTTAAACTTCTTGTCCTTTAATACACCAAAGTGAGGCGGCATCTATTTTTACGTTTACGAAGTCACCAATTTGCGCTGTATTACTTTCGAAATGGACTATTTTATTATTACCGGCGCGCGAGGTTATTTGTCTTTTTCCGTCTTTTTCTTTTACTCCTTCAACCAAGACTTCAAGAGTTTCTCCTACAAACTTTTTATTGGAGGCAATTGAAGCTTGTTTGTTTACTTCGTTTAGTCTTTCGAGTCTTTCGTATTTTATTTCTTCGGGTATAAATTTTTCAATCCATTTTGCAGCAACTGTTTTTTCTCGTGGAGAGTAAGCGGCTGTGTTTGAGTAGTCAAGTTGCAATTCTTTTATTGCACTGAGTGTATCTTCAAATTGCTCTTCTGTTTCTCCTGGGAAGCCTGCAATAAAATCGCTTGTAATTGTAACGTGTTTAAATCTGTTTCTTATTTTTTCTACTATTGCTTTGTACTGTTCACGGTTGTAGCGTCTGTTCATTTTTTTAAGAACTTCTGAGTTACCCGATTGCATTGGTATGTGGAAATATTCGCATACTTTTTCGCATTCATCAACTGCATCTATTAAATCATCTGTGATATCTGTCGGGTAAGATGTTACAAAGCGAATTCTAAATTTACCTTCAATTTTATTGAGTTCTCTTAAAAGATTTGCAAGTGTACTTTTTTCATCTTTTAAGTCTTTACCATAGCTATCAACATTTTGACCCAGAAGGGTAATTTCTTTAAATCCTTCACTAATAGCTCTTTTTGCTTCTTCAACAATTACATCAAAATCTCTTGAGCGTTCACGTCCTCTTGTATATGGGACAATACAGTATGTGCAAAAGTTATTGCAGCCTTCAATAATCGGAATCCAGGCATTAAGATTGCCTTTTCTGCTTATATGGTATTGGGTTTCATCAGCTTTATAAGCTGTGTCGGTTATTGCACAAACTTTTTCCCCATTTTCAACCCTTTGAATAAGTGTTGGGAGTTCATAGATATTATGGGTGCCAAAAACCAAATCCAGGTATGGGAACCTTTTTAGCAGACCTTTTTTGTCTTGTTGCGCTACGCAGCCGCAAAAACCGATTTTAATGGGTTTATGTTTTTTCCATTTGCCCCAAACTCCGATTTGGCTATAAGCTTTGTTTGCTGAAAGCTGTCTTATTGAGCATGTATTAACAATTAATAAATCTGCTTCGCGGGGATTTTCGCATTCTTCATATCCGAAATGAGACAATATTCCGACTATACGCTCGGAGTCGGATTTGTTCATTTGGCATCCCATTGTTTCGATGAAAACCTTTTTCATAGTATAAAAATTATACTACAAAAATTTATACCAGAACTTCTGATTCGATTTCTTCGAGGTATTTTATTGCGCTAACTGCTGCAATTGCACCATCGGCAGCGGCTGTAATTACTTGCCTTAGTGGAGTTGTTCTTACGTCGCCTATCGCGTATACGCCTTTTTCTGAAGTGTTTAAGTATTCATCTGTTACAATAAAACCTTGTTCATTTTGCTGGATTTGTCCGTTAAACATTTCGGTGTTCGGAGTAAAACCGATGTATGGAAATACTCCATCAACGAGTATTGAGCTTGATTCATTTGTTTTCAGATTTTTTATGGTAAGTTGTTCAACATTGTTTGTGCCTTGGATTTCGGTTGCAACACTATCCCATATAAATTCGATTTTAGGGTTTTTAAAAGCTCGTTGTTGAACAATTTTATCCGCACGAAGTTTATCACGTCTGTGGATAACATATACTTTATCTGCAAATCTGGTTAGATAGATAGCTTCTTCAATAGCGGCATTTCCACCGCCAACTACTGCGACTGTTTTTTCTTTGTAAAACGCACCGTCGCATACTGCGCAATAGCTAACGCCTCTTCCGACAAATTCTTTTTCCCCTGAAATATTTAGTTTTTTAGGTTGTGCTCCTGTTGCTATAATTATTGTTTTTGCGTTATAAACTTTGTCTTTTGTTATTATCCTTTTAACTTCTCCTGAAAGTTCAACTTTTTGAATTTCTTGCATTGGAAACTTTTCTACTCCGAATTTATCGGCATGTGACTCAAATTTTTCCATAAGATCATATCCGCCGATGATATCAAATCCGGGATAATTTTCCAATTCTAAATAGTTGCTTGGTTGCCCGCCCATCATACTTATGTCTATTATTGCAGTTTTTACGTTACCGCGAGCTGCATATATACCGGCCGAGAACCCTGCCGGCCCACCACCTAGAATTATTACATCAAAATTAAGCTCTTCTGTCATATTAAATCCCTCTATTTATCTCTTTTATCTAAGGAGTTTTTCTGTGGAGGTGCCTCCGACTTTTTTTCCCATTATTGTGAACTTTATAACGCTTGTTTTCACCAGTATATCATTTTTGTACTTTTTTACCACTATTTTATCTGTTCCCCAGAAATCCTCCTCTTCGATTGTTATAGTTGGTGTTTCTATTGTTTCTTCATTATTTTTCAATGATTTTCTTGTGAATTTTACAGTGTTGTTTTTTACTTCGTTTAGCGTTACAGAGGCGATTGCTCCGGTTTTCGGATTTTCAAGGGTTAAGACGTCGTTTTCTCTATAAATGTTCCAATAATCAATTCCTAGTGGTGCAAGATATTCTGAATCATTGGTGTAGGTTTGTATGGAAGTTACTGACCAGACGCCGTATAATCCAAGAGGAACCTTCTCAAGCATGGAAATCCCGCCTTGAATTGTTTGCCCTTGCACTTTATTCAATAACCCTGAAAATAGTGCACAAATTACAAATACCACAGTAATACATTTTTTCATTCTTTAAGTATAAGTATATTTACTAAAATTTCAATTACAGTTTTGGGTTATTCTATTGGTAACGGAATATTGTCAGTTAATTCTTCGATGTTCTTAGCAATTTCAGGAGTTACACTTCTGTTAAATTGAAGTGCACATTTGTGTCCCAGAAGTAATCCCAATGCTGCAGAAGCTCCAACAAGACCTATTCGTTTTAATAATGATAGATTTTTTGTCATTGACATCGCAATAGAAATGAAAAATGTTGGTACGAGTGCATTAGCAATAAGTTCATAAGCGGTCATTTTCATTTTAGTGGTTGCATCTTTACCTTCCGTAATTTTTAATGCATCAAACATTGCCATAGGTTGGTCAACGGCTTTTAGGACTTTAAAATCTCCGCCAAGCACTTTGGAAATTTGTTCAAGGCCGTCATCGGGATTTTCTTTGAGGTTATAGTTCGGTTTTAGAGAGTTAATGTTTATATCTCCATTGGGTTTTTTTCTATTTTTAAAATATGTCAGATTTAACGCTTCTCCACCTATTATGCCTGCACCTATCGCAGAACATACCATAAAGCAATCTTTGAAACAGTTTTGAACTATTTCTGTAAATTGCGTAATATCTTCTTTGGGGTCGATTTTTTTATTGTGGTTTGCATCTAAGAGTGATTCAAAAAAATGTTTCAGAAATTTGGGTTTTGGAAGGTCTACAACCCATTTGGAAAAGGAATTAATGGCTTTATCTACAGGCTGTTGGCTAATTACTTTGTCCGCATATTTTTGTGCAGTTACAACACCTGCTATGGAACTGCCAACAATTACTCCATTTCTTATGAGTATCGATTTTTTATCTTTTTCATCGGCTTTATGGTAGTCATAAGCGGTTTTTGCCGCTCCAATAGTCAGCAGTATTGATAATGGAAGATTTGCAGAACTGGTGATGCGCATATACATATTATATGACAAAATACAAAAAACTGGCGTACTAAAATATTTTGCGTTAAGATTGTAAACATGAAAAAGATTACTAAAATATTTAAAACACCTATAACTGAAAAAAACATAGAAATAGGTCCTGATGTCCCAAAAGATGTGATTATCATGGCAATAGAATCCAGTTGTGATGAAACAGCATGCGCAATAGTCAAAAACGGCAGAGAAGTTCTTTCAAATGTTGTTGCTTCCCAAATCAAAACGCACCAAGCATTTGGTGGAGTTGTTCCGGAGGTTGCGGCAAGAGAGCATTTAGAGGCAATTAATCTGGTAATTGCATCAGCTTTTGAGCAGGCACATTTGAGTGCCAATGAAATTACAGCCTTTGCGGCAACGGTTGGACCGGGTTTGGTCGGTTCTTTGCTTGTTGGGTTGAATGCGGCAAAAGCTTTAGCGATTACGCATGATAAACCTTTTATCGGTGTAAATCATTTGAATTCACATGTTTGTGCAAATTACATTGATACTGATTTAAAGCCTCCTTTTGTTGCCCTTTTGGTTAGTGGTGGACATACTCAGGTTATAAAAGTTGACAGTTATTTGAAACAGAGTATTGTTGCCGAAACTATTGATGATGCAGTCGGGGAGGCTTATGATAAAGTTGCAAGGCTTATCGGACTGCCTTATCCGGGTGGCCCAAATCTTGATAAAATGGCTAAAAACGGCAATAAAAATGCATTTAAGCTTCCTCAGGCAAAAGTTAAAGAGAATGAATTCAGTTTTTCGGGTTTAAAAACGGCGGTTTTGCAGTTGTGTCAGCGACTAAATAAAGAACTTGGAGATATTCCCAAAGAGGATGTAGCTGCAAGTTTTCAAGAATGTATTTCAGATACTTTGGTTAAAAAAGTTCTGCATATAGCACAGGAATGTGATATTAAGACATTGGCTCTTGCAGGAGGCGTAGCTGCTAACTCAGAGATTAGAAGAAAGTTTTTTGAGCTTGAAAATTGTGGGTATAAGGTTTATGCTCCACCTATGAAGTATTGCACTGATAATGCCTCTATGGTGGCGTCTGCGGCTTATTTTTTGGCTAATACAATGGATGATTTAACACAGGAAGTTTTTTCGAGGGTAAAATAATGATTTTCGTTTATGGAGCTGTTCTACCGATTTTAGCAGTGATATTACTGCCAGTTATTTTGTTGGCGTTCTTGATTCAACCAAAGTTTAGAGCAGGGTTTTGGCAAAAAATAGGTTTTTATTCTCCAAATAAATCTTCCAAAAGAACTTTTTTGGTTCATGCTGTATCTGTGGGGGAAGTCAATGCGGTTGAAAATCTTGTTAAAAAGATGCGAGTTGAATTTCCGGATGATTATATAATCCTTTCTACCGTGACAAAAACAGGACAAGAGGTAGCTAAAAGCAAACTTGCGTCTGTTGCTGATGAGATTATTTATTTTCCGTATGATTTCTTTTTTTCTGTTTTTGCGTGCTTGAAATCCATAAGACCTGATAAAATAATTATTGCGGAAACCGAAATATGGCCTATGTTCTCATTTGTTGCCCATTTGATGAATATCCCGCTTATTCTTGTTAATGGTCGTATTTCTCCTACATCGTACAATGGTTATAAAAAATTGAGCTTCTTTTTTAGAGAAGTTCTGAGTTGGTTTAAGAGTATCTATATGCAGACTCAAGGAGATATGGACCGTATTATAAATATTGGTGCGCCTGTTGACAAAACGGAGGTTATGGGAAATTTAAAGTTTGATATTCAAAAGAATTTGAATTCTGAGCAAGTTGAAGAACTCAAGAATGAAGTAAAAATATTAAATTACAGATTGTTTGTGGTTGCAAGTACGCATAAGGGTGAAGATGAAATTGCGCTGGAGGTGTTTAAAGGAGTTAAAGAAAAATATCCTGATGCAAAACTCTTAATAGCACCCAGACATCCCCAAAGATATGAGCAAGTTGAGGATTTACTTCGCGCGCAAAAATATTCCTATTCAAAGCGTTCGCTTGGCGGAAATTTTGCCGATAATGATATTATTATGCTTGATACTATGGGTGAACTTGCCAAGTTCTTTTCTTTAGCTTATTTAGCTTTTATTGGCGGTAGTTTTTCGAATACCGGAGGTCATAATCCACTTGAGGCAAATATTTGGGATGTGCCTGTTATTAGCGGACCTACTGTGTTTAACTTTAAAGATATGTATAAGCTTTTAACCAAAGAGCAGGTTGCATTTATTGTTTCTAACCAGGCTGAGTTTTCATCTCTGGTACAAAAATTCTACGAGGACACTGTTTTTCATGACAAGGTTGCTTCGGATTGTAAAAGAATTTTTGACAATTCAAGAGGTGCTTTGGATTTTGTTGTCGAAAAACTTAAACAGTAATCTAATCAGTTTTGTAAAGTGTTTTATATTGTAAAAAAAAGTGATACAATAATGTTATAAAATCAGGATTTGTCCTAAAATAGCAGTATACTCGCAGTAAGGTAACAATAATTGAATAATAATATTAACAGTTTTGATAATTTAGAATCATCGATGAGAAAATCTTCGGTAATTCAAGAACGTATAAACCTTGTATCATCCCATATGTACAAGCAATTTCTTGAGTATCAGCACTCAACCTTGAATACAACCGAAACATTTTTGAAAATGGTTGAAAATATGGAAGCTACCGTAGAGTTTTTGAAGCAGTCTTTTGCCGCAAGGGGTGTCGCTACGCAGAATATTTATTACGATGCAGATACATCAAAGACGGTTGCTATACTAAACATTCTTTGGCATGCTATGAGTTTTACAACGAGGTGCAATAATAAGCCTCAAGCTCTTTACAGAGAAGAAGAAACTCCGATTATCACAGGCAGGATTATGGCTATCAATGGAATATATTCAGATATTGTCAAAAAAAATCCCGAGAATGAAATGCAGGCACTTTTAGATGCCGAAATTGCCTCTTTGTTTATTCCTGCAGATAAAACTCAAAATGCTATTATCAAAATTAAACACCTCGGAAATAGGGAGTTTTATATCAATCAGATGGATGCGCCTCGTGAATTTTTGCTTAAGGTTGTTGAAACTGTTTGTGGCGGCGGAATATGTCATGAAGAATATTCCAGAAAATTAATTTGAATTTAATCTGTGGGGAAGTTATGATTTCTAAAAAAGAATATAACAAAAGAGTTCTGTTGAAATATTTTGTTTATTCACTTGGGGTTATATTTGGGATTTGTATTTTACTTTGGTTGTTTCGCATTACTCATGCAGATTCTTTCTTTATCGTTATGGAGAACAAAAGTTTCGATTTGAGACAAAAAACTGTATCGGCAAGTAAAAAAGTGAACGATAACATAGTCATTTTGACAGTCGATAATGCAAGTTATGAGTATTTGTCAGAAAAATATGGAGAATGGCCAATTCCCAGAAAAGTATATGCGGATATTGCAAATTATGTCGAAAAACAAAATCCTGCAGCAATAGCGTTTGATCTTATGTTTGTTAATTCTTTGAAAAGTTCAAAAGAAGAGGACAGACTTTTAGCTGCAGAATTTAGCAAGTATGACAATCTTTATACCTCAATAAATTTCGATAATCTTGATGAACAAATAAGAAAAGCTGAGAATTTACCACAGAAGTTAAAAATTAATCTTGATAATGAGTCCAAAATAAATCTTAAAAATCCATTTTTAAACTACACAAATTGCAGGATGATTTTGAGTGAGATTATTGATGTAACAGAAAATATAGGTCATATCAATCTTATTCGCGAAGATGACGGAATTGCCCGTAGAATAAGCCCGTTTGTGGTTTATAAAGGAGATTTTTACCCGCATTTGGCGTTAAAGGTAGGTTTAGACTACCTGCGCAGGTTTGAAAATATCGATACAAAAAACTTTAAAATAGATAAAAACATGAATTTGCTTCTTGGAAAGAGAAAGATTCCTCTTGATATGTCGGGTTCTGCAATTTTAAACTGGTATGGCGAAAGCGGAGAGTATAACTCGAATTCATTCAAGTATATTCCTATTTGGAAGGTAGAAAAACTCGCATATGGTGAAAAAATTGATGGGGCAGAGGAGCTTGAAAAAGGGTTTTTCAAGGACAAAATTGTTTATGTCGGAGTTAGCGCAACATCAATGTATGATATAAAATCTACGCCAACAGAACGTAATATGCCGGGTGTGGAGCTTCATACAACTTTTATAAACAATTTGTTGGACAATAATTTTATTCGTAGAGCTCCGCTTTGGATTGATATGTCATTGACTATTTTTCTTAGTTTAATTATCGGATTTATTGTCCTTAGATTTATTTCTACTGTCGCAGCATCACTTACCAGTGCTATGATTGTAACCTTGTATGTGGTTGCAGCTACTTGGATTATGAGAGATTTTAATTTGTGGATTAGTGTGATTTTTCCTGTCATATTTGCTCTAATCACGTTTATTGGTGTTTATTTGGTTAAGTATTTCAGGAAATCCAGAGACTTTGAACATACATACAAACTTGCGACTACTGATGGCTTAACTGAGTTATATAATCACAGATATTTTCAAGAACAAATGATTTTGAATATTGAAACGTCTAAACGATACAATTCTGAATTTTCTTTGATTCTTATTGATATAGATTTCTTCAAAAAATTTAATGATAAGTTCGGTCATCAATCTGGGGATGCAGTATTAAGGCAAGTTGCTCAAACTCTTAAAAAGAATGTTCGTTCTACGGATATTGTTTGCAGATATGGCGGAGAAGAAATGTCGGTTATACTTTCTAATACTAAAAAAGAAGAAGCCGTGTTAACAGCTCAAAAGCTTTGTGATGCCGTCTCAAATAGAATTTTTGACCTTGTTAATAATCAAAAAGAACACGTTACAATAAGTTTGGGTGTTTCTTCTTATCCGCAAAACGGAACAACTCCGCAAGAACTTATTGAATATGCTGACAAGGGTCTTTATAAAGCTAAAGAAAACGGGCGAAATCAGGTGGGAGTTTTGGACTAATTTATTTTGTTCTGTAAAAAT
The DNA here is from genome assembly GCA_944325625.1 of Candidatus Gastranaerophilales bacterium. Taxonomy (GTDB): domain Bacteria; phylum Cyanobacteriota; class Vampirovibrionia; order Gastranaerophilales; family Gastranaerophilaceae; genus RGIG2134. Next base: position 97,673 of record CALVAP010000002.1, read on the forward strand.
AAAGACCGCTTTTGCGGTCTGTAAATCATTTTTTCCTCGTGTTTAGTTCTAAGTTTTTTAATCCAACAATGCTTCTAATATTGCAGCATTTTTGGTTGCCAGTGAGTTTTCACGAACTTTGTTTCTGTGCATATACGTTCTGAGAGCTTCCCTAATTAATTCAGAGCGAGTTCGATTTTCGTTGTCTGCTACAGTATCAATTTCGTCTAAAAATTTCTCCGGCATTGAAATTAGTACTCTTGCCATTGTTCCTCCTGTTGTGCTCTTTTCTTCTCTTTTCTCTCGTGGTCAACTTAACCGTACTTTCTCAAGGTACAGTTTGCCGTGCTTTTTAGCGCGGACTTTTTTCTCTCTCTTTGTGATTTACTTAACTCTTTCTTCTTTTGGTTTATCTCTCGTATTTATATAAAGTCATTCTTTATAAAAAAATTGCGTTATTTTTATATATTTATTATTTACCGCTTAATAAAACTACATATATTGTTACACTAAAAATGAAAAAACCTTCTACATAAGGGTTTCTAAATTTACATTTACAAATATTAATACAGTCTATCCTGATATTCTGATAGTATAATAAAATATTTAAAGGTATTTGGCATAATAAAGATTGTTTTAACAAGGGGCTAAAAAGTGCAAGAATTTGTCGGGTTATTTGTTTTTTTACTGTTGGCGATTTCTTTTGCCTTCGTATTGGGCGTAGCTTGTAATGTCTTTTTATTGCGGAAAAAACAGCCGGAAATAAAACAAAGTAATCAGTTGCAAAAAGCCTTTCCTGTACAAAAACATTTGTCCGGCGAAACTAAGTTTATTGTTTATGCTGTTGTTTTTTTGATTTTTGTACTTGAGACAATCTTATTACTCCCTTTTGCGGTTGTTTACGGCAGATTAGGTTTTTTTGCTTTTGTTGAAGTTTGCATATTTTCGTTTATTATGCTTTTAGGCTTATTTTATGCTTTACGTAAGAATGTTTTGAGGTGGAAATAATGGATATTTTGTATCAGTTTTATATTCATTTCTTTGAAAACTTCAGAATATCCGAGGCATTGGTTATTGCAATATGGTTTGTGCTGCCTTTTTGTTTGACTGTTTTAGCATTAATCTTTGTTGTGTTTGTTTTGTATTTTATTGAAAAAAAGTTGGTTATACCATTTATTGCAAAGAGTAATAAACAAGCGGAATATGTAGAGCCGGTTTGCGGGGGGCATTTGTTAGATCCGAAGTTCTCTTGCGAAGATTGTGGAGCAAATAATGTTAATAAGTTATTGTTGGTATTGGCTTCTGTGATTGTTTTTGCCCCAATTATTATGGGTTGGGCGGTTATTCCTTATAGCAACAAATATATGCCTGTATCTTCGGGAGTTAATCTGGTTTTGTTCTTATCAATTTGGGTTTTGCCTTTGATTGGAATAATTTTGTTAGGGGTGGCAGGTAAAAGCAGATTCTTTTTGCATAAGGTATTAATAAGTTCTGTCAGGTCAATAAGCTATGGTATTCCGATGATGATATCGGTTTTGGGCGTCGTCGTTCTTGCTTCAAGTTTGAATATTAATGAGATTGTGCTTGCACAATCTGTAACTTTGGGTGCATTGGGATGGTATTTTATTCCAATGTTTGTTGCGTTTTTGATATTTTTTATTGGCATGATTGTTCAGATTGACTGCATTTCTTTCAACTTTCCATCTGGTTATGAAGATACGGTTTTTTCTTCTGAGGATGGGGGTATAAATCCTTGTTCGACCATTTTTACTTTAGTTGAATATTCTGCAATGTTTGTTATGGCTTTGTTTTTCGTTTGTCTATTTTTGGGTGGATATTTGCCGCCTTTGGGGTTCTATCTAAGTGAACTTTACGAGATTAATTATATTTTTAATACAACTGCTGTGTATTTTGAGCAAATCTTTTGGCTCATAGCTAAAACTTTTTTGGTTGTTTTTGTTTTGATGTGGGTTAGAGGGTTGCTACCTTTTGTTAAAAGTAAGAAATTTATTAAATTTGCCTGGAGACGGTTGATTCCTCTTTCGGTTGCAAATTTCATTTTTGTCTGTATCTTTAAACATTTGATTGGTATGGGGGTATTATGATAAAAATTTCTGTGGATTTTAGAAAGCAGGGTCTGTGGTTGATTTCTAATTGGAGGTGGGTCTAAATGGCGGCACTTGAAACCATATTTTTTTATATTTTGGCGGCTGTTTTAATTGTTTGCTCATTTGGCGCCATTTTGGCAAGAAGAGTTATTTCATCATTAATTTTTGCACTTGTTTGGTTTTTGGGTGTTGGTGGAATTTATTTTTTGTTGAATGCCACTTTTAATGCTGCAATTCAAGTTCTTGCATATGTAAGTGCGTTGCTGATGCTTTTGTTTGTGGCTGTAATTCCTTTTGAAAAAGAAAAATATTCTTTTTGGGGGATTTTAAAGCCAAGAATTTATATCAGTGCTTTATCGCTTTTGATTATTTTTGTGACTTTAGCTTGGGCTATTGTTGATGATTATTTGGTACATATTTTGGATATTATGTCCGGCGGTTTTACTTTAAGCCGGTCTTTGTCCACTGTTTATACAATAGGTGAAAGACTTTTAACGGATTATAGCGTGGCTTTTGAGCTTGTGGCTTTTGTTATGTTTATTTTGACTGTTTCAATAGGTATGATTTGCGTTATTAAACAGAATGAGGAGGTGTAGTTAATGAGCGTTGTTTTTAATATAGGTTTGTATCATTATCTTATCCTTGCATTGGTAATTTTTTGTATTGGGTTATGGGGAATTGTTGTTTGTAAAAATATTATAAAGTTATTGGTTTGTGCAGAGTTTATTCTTAATGCTGCAGGGATTAATTTTGTTGCTTTTGCATCGTATGTTGATGTTGAGAATTTAAGCGGTCTTGTTTTCTCACTCTTTATAACAATTTTTGCAATTGCAGAGTTGGTGTTGGGAGTTCTTCTTTTGATTTCCATATATAAGTATAAACGTTCTGCGGATGTTGAAAAATTGACTGATATGAAAGGATAGAAATAAAGTATGAATGCAGTTTTGACTACAATTTCGGAATATTTTGTGCAAAGTATTGCAACAGTACTTTTTTTACCGTTGTGGGTTGTTTTGATGATTTTTATTAATTCTTCAATACCGTTTCTCGCATCCAAGAAAATGACTTTAAATTTAACTTTGGGGTCCAGTTTTTTGGGATTTGTTTTTGCAGTATTTAGTCTTTTTTATTGTATTAAAAACCCGCAAGCCCTTGTGGAAAACAATATTACTTGGATGAGTACGGATTTTCAAATTTCCTTTGGGGTTTTTGTTGACAATCTGAGTGCGTTGATGCTTGTCTTTACAAGCTTAATTTGTTTTGTTGTTCAATTATTCTCTTTTGGATATATGAAGAAAGATGAAAGTTTTCATAGATTTTATATTTATTTGAATTTGTTTATGTTCTGTATATTCGGCTTTATATTGGCATCAAATGTAATTCAGTCGTATGTGTTTTTGGAGTTGGTGGGAGTTATAACTTATCTTTTGATTGGTTTTTGGTATAAAAAAAGGTCAGCGACTCGTGCGGCTCGAAAAGCTTTTATTATTAACAGAATTGGAGATGTTTGTTTATTAATTGGAATAGTTGTTTTGGTCTATTTTTCTGTTGTTTTCAATTCTGCTCAAAATATGGTTACTTTATCTTATTCAACGCTGCAGTTTGCTGTAGAGACTTTGTATTCAATGGTCTCTGATAATGCTTATTTAGCCATTGGCGTATTAATCTTTTTGGGGATAATGGCTAAAACAGCGCAAATTCCTATGCAAAATTGGATTGTTGGAACTATTGAGGCGCCTGCTCCTGCTACGGCACTTATGAATTCGTTTGGAATTGTTGCGGTTGGGGTATATTTGTGTGCCAGATTTTATCCTTTATTTATTCTTTCCAAGTCGTTAATGATTTTTATTACTTTTATTGGAATTGTTACGGCTTTGATTGGCGCTTATGTTGCTATGAGTCAAAATGATTTAAGAAAAATATTGGCGTATTCAACTTCTTCCCAGTTGGGAGTTGTTTTAGTCGGATTTGGTGTTGGGGCATTTTCTGCTTCGATATTTTGTTTTGTTGTTCATGGAGTTACTAAAGCTTTGATGTTTTTGGTTGGCGGGGCGTTGATTACCTCTTTGAAAAATGAGGCGGATATAAGATATATGGGAGCTTGTAGAGAAAAATTGCCGCTTTACGCTTTTTCATTTTTTATAGGTGCTATTTCACTGTGTGGAGCGCTTTTTAGTGGGTTTTACTCGGAGGCTTCTTTGTTTAACAGCGTTTTAGATTTTGGAAATGAGTTTTTAAGTTTTGGCTTTTTGCTTTTTGTTTTCATGAGTGCGTTTTATTTGTTTAGAGCTTATTTTCTCATTTTTGAAGGTGATAAAAAAGATGATATTTCCCAAGATTTTTCAGAATGGACTATTAAATGTTCAATTGTGTTATTGAGCTTAATTGTTATTTTTATCGGATATATTTTACGCGGATGTTTTGGAGATTTTATATTCTTTATTAGTCCGGATAAGCTTAATTATTTGAATTTGGTGCAAAATGTTTTATTATTGTTTGTAGTATTTGGCGCCGGTTTTATTGCGTATCAGCTTTATATGGCGCAGAATAAGACGTACATTATTCTTAAAGAAAAAGCTTTGAATAAAAGTAACCTTCCCTATAAGTTGTCATATAATGCTTTTTACTTTGATAAAGTCAGTGATTGGTTTGCAGAAAGTTTGTTTTTACGTTTGTGCAGATTCTTTGATTTTATAGAAAAGTATGTGATTGGAGGGATTTTTGTGGTTTTAGCTTTAACTACACGTGTTTTTAGTTATATTTTTTCAAGAAGCCAAACCGGGAATGTTCAATCTTATGTTACTTACTCGTTGATTGTTCTGAGCGGGGTTTTGGCAGTGGTAGCGGTGCTTTATATTTTAGGAAGCTTGATGGGAGTTTAAGATGAATTTTTTGTCGATACCTGTTTTGATATTTTCACCTTTGATTGTGGCTTTATTGATTTTGAGCCCGTTTTTTCCAAACAACGAGATTAAAATCAGACGGTTTAGCAAGGCGTTTGCAATTTTGCATTTTATATATAGTACTTTATTCTTATTATTCTTTAATCCGACTAATTTTGGTTGGTCGTATCAGAAAGAGCTTACCTTTTTTAATGTTAGCTGGCTTAAGACATTGGGAATTACTGCAACGTTTGGGATGGATGGGTTGTCATTAGTTTTTGTTATTTTAACTTCGTTCCTTGTTATGCTTGCTATTATTGCCAGTAAGAGTATGATTAGAACAAAACATCGTATTTATTATCCGCTTATATTGATATTGCAAAGTGCATTGTTGGGTGTTTTTTGTGCAAAAGACGTATTTCTCTTCTTTTTATTTTGGGAATTGGAATTAATTCCTATGTATTTTCTTATCAGTCAGTGGGGGGATAGAGATAGTTCTGCTGCTATGAAGTATGTTGTTTATACATTTTTTGGCAGCATGTTGATGCTCTTAGGCATGCTGGTTTTGTATTTTTACAGTTTTTCTATAAGCGGAGTTTTAACAGCTGATATAGAAAGTTTGAGTATGTCAGAAAATGTCTTTGCAATGTGGTTTCAAGCTTTTATTTTCTTGTGTTTGTTATTCGGTTTTGCTGTGAAGTTACCTATTGTGCCTTTTCATAATTGGCTTGCAGAAGCTCAAGTAAGTTCTGTTACTCCGGTTAGTATTCTTATGGCAGGTGTTTTGCTCAAGATGGGCGGATATGGGATTATTAGATTTAACATCGGTTTGTTCCCCGAAGTGTTTAGTAATTTTGCTCCTTTGCTGATTATTTTGGGTGTGGTTAATCTTTTGTATGGTGCTTGTCTTGCCATTGTTCAAACTGATATTAAAAAAATTGTTGCTTATTTTTCATTATCAAGTATGGGGTTGGTTTTGGTTGGATTGGGCTCGTTGAGCGAAGCCGGGTTTGAGGGGGCTGTTTTCCAAATGGTTTCACATGGTTTGATTGCTTCAGGCTTGTTAATGCTTGTAGGGATTATATATTTACGTACTAAAACCCGTGAAATTTCTGCGCTTGGCGGGTTAAGTCAAGTAATGCCGATATGTATGTATTTGGGACTTATTATTTGTCTTGGTGCAATAGGTGTTCCGCTTTTTTCGGGTTTCCCCGCAGGGTTTATGGTATTAGTTGGGCTGCTCCTTAGTGATATTGAGCCTCAGGCCTTTTTGGTTTGTATGATTGTGTTGTGTGTTTTGGGAGCAGTACTTTCTGCGGGATACATTTTGCGGCTCTTTCACAAAACTTTTTTTGGCTCTGTTTTGTCCCAATTTAGGGCAGATACTGTTCAGATTGACGAAGACGGTAATGAAATTACAGTGGTTTATCCTAAAAGGGGAATTACCAAAAGTGAGATAGTTGTTCTTTCTCTTCTTGCTTTTGCTATTATATTTTTTGGTGTTTTCCCAAATTCGGTTCTTGATATATTCGAGGTTACATCAGATATTATTTTAGATTTTATGAAGGTTTAGATATGGATTTTTTGACAGATATAAAAGTTGCATTCCTTCCGGAATTGATAATTGCAGGGTTTGTTTTTATCAACATATTTTTGTCGTTGTTTTTCAACAAAAAATTTTATAAAACTTCTCAGTGGATTGCGATATTGGGGGTTTTATCAGCTTTTGCGGCGATTGGTATGGTGCAGGCAGAACCAACTTATCAGGCGTTTAATAATTCATTAATTTGTAATGTTTATACGGTATTTTTTAAGAGTTTAATTCTTGTTGCTTCGTTTTTCGTGATTTTAATTTCACACAAAGTCATAAAGAAAAAAAGAGCAAAGGCGTTTGAACACTTTTCAATATTGTTTTGCGCGATACTTGGAGCTATGCTTTTGGTTAGTGCAAACGACTTTTTAAGTGCTTTTGCTGCTTTGGAAATGTTGGGCATCAGTTGTTATTTACTTTCTGCTCTATTAAAAAATTATAGGGCTAAAGAATCTTCTTTGAAATATTTAATTAGCGGGATTGTAGCTTCGGCTGTTTTTCTTTTTGGAGTTTCTTATATTTATGGAATAACGGGAACAATTAATTTTGATAATTTAATGTTGGCTTTAGAAGGATATCAGGGAAGTATGTTGTTTGCACTGGCTTCAATTATGGTTGTTAGTGCACTCACTATGAGAATTTCAGCTATGCCTTTTGCAAATTATGTTCCGGATGTGTATAACGGTTCTAGTTATCCTGTTGGAGCATTTTTATCAATTGTTCCGGTAGTGGCTGGTTTTTCATTTCTTTCAAGGTTTTTGTTAATTGTTTCTCCTTATTCTCCTGCTTTGGGCGTTGTAATTATGATTTTTGCCCTATTAACAATTTGCTATGGTGTATATGGAGCATTAAGACAAACGGATATGAGACGGTTTATGGGTTATAGCTCTACAATTCAAAGCGGGTTTATGTTGCTCGTACTTGGGGTTGTGAATGCTTATAATATTTCAAGTCTACTGTATTATTTGATTTGTTATTTGTTTATGGCTCTTGCTTTGTGGGCGGGTTTGTCTATGTTTTACAATTCTACGGGTCGAGATGATATTGGAGCATATAGGGGGGTAGCTTATAGTAGACCATTTTATACTACTGCTATGATATTTGTTTTGATGGCTTTTGCCGGATTGCCTCCAACTTCAGGTTTTTTAGCTAAGTTCTTTGTGATGTCAGCAATTGCAAGACTAGGGTTTATGTATATCATTTTCTTACTTGTTGCGCTTTTACTTATGGTAGTTGGAGTTTGCGTATACTTAAAACCACTAAGAGTTATGTTCGAAAAAACGTCAGAAAATATTAATATGCCAAATAAAGCTGTTTTTACTAAGATTACGTTGTATGTTTGTACAGCTGTGACAATATTACTTTGTTTGTATTCGGCTAAAATTATTGAATTTTGTGAGCTTATTGCTTATTCTCTTTGAGTGAATTTTCATATTCTCTGACGAGTTTATCTTTTTGAGCTCTGTTGAGAGTATGTTTTATTCTATATTCTTCTTTTTGTGCTTCTTGTTTTGTGTCAAATGCCTTTACATATACGATTTTTATGGGTTTAAATGCTTTTGTATATTTTGCGGCAAGACCTTGTTTATGTTTTTCAAATCGTTTTTCAACATCATCGCTGTAGCCGCAATAATACGTGTTTTTTTCAGTTAGCAGAATGTATGTGTAATATTTTTTGCTCATTTTCAATAATTTCGTCCAACAAATTTATAATATTATTGTAATTGTCTTCTGTTACGAGTTTACCACGATAGGCGCCTCCGCCTCGAATTCCTTTAATGTAGTATGGGTAAAACTTTCTGAAAAACTTTATTCCGTTTTCTTCTCCACGATGTGCAATTTCACAATTAAGATGCTCTTTTAGTGTTTCGATTTTTTCTTTCAATGACTGCTCGGGTAGAATTTCTCCTGTATTAAAGTAGTGTTCTAATTGCTTAAAAAGAAAAGGGTTACCCAGTGCGCCTCTACCGATTGCCAGTCCGTTTGCTTTAGAGAGGTTTAAACATTCAATGGCATTTTTTATATTTGTTATGTCACCGTTTGCGTAGATGGGTATTTTTACTTCATTAACAAGTTTAGATATTTCTGCCCAGTCTGCCTTGTCAGCATACATTTGGCTTCTGGTTCTGGCATGAAGTGTTATCGCGTCAGCTCCGGATTCTTCCATTAGTTTGCCAAATTCTACAAAATTTTTGGTATCTAAAGTCCAACCTAATCGAAATTTTACTGTTACAGGTTTATTTACATGGTCTTTTATTGCTTTTACTATATCTGATGCGAGTTGTGGGGTTTTCATAAGCGCAGAGCCGTCACCGCCGCATACAACTTTTTTTACCGGACAGCCCATATTAATATCTATAAAGTCTGCTTTGTTTTCAATAATTTTTGCTGCTTTTGCCATTATATGAGGTTTATGTCCGGATAGTTGAAAAGCTAAAGGAGATTCATTCTCGTTTGATTCCAGAATTTTAGCGTTGGGATTATTTACAAGTGCTTCTGAACTTAGCATTTCCGTAACAAGCAGACAATCTTTGTCCATGCTTCTGACTATGCTTCTTAGCACCGTATCGGTTATTCCTGCCATTGGTGCAAGCATGAGGTTTGAGTTTAACTGATAGTTTTTTATTTTAATTTTGTTGGGTTGCATATTGTTTAAGTTCTTGCATTCTATTTTTTGCGTATTGTGTATATTCGTTATCGGATTGAGATTGGCTCAGGTATTTTTGGTAATTTGAATAGGCTTCTTTGTATCTTCCGAGGTAATCTAAATCGAGCGCTATAGAATAATATGCCTCGGGAATTGCATTTGAAAGAGATACGGCTTTTTGATATTCTGCTAGGGCTTGTGAATATTTCTTTTGAGCGTCATAAACCATTCCGCGATAGTAATATGCAAAGGCGTTATTTTTGTTTTGTGAAAGAATGTTGTTCAAAACAGCATTTGCATTTGCGTAATCACCTTTCGAATAAAGGTCCAAGGCTCTTTCCAGAGCTACTTGATCCTGCTGGTCAACTACATAATTAAAAAGTTCTTTTATATTTGTGTCGTTGGGTTTGATTGTTAGTGCCTTGGTTAAATAACTTTTAGCATTGGTCCAGTCCTCAATATTAACATATGCTTGTCCAAGATAAAAGGCAATATCTGCATTATTAGGCTCTTTTGTTATGGCAAGTTTGTAATATTCAATAGCTTTTTTATCTTCATTCATTGCTTGATAACAAGATCCGATGTTTACATAAGTTTCAGCGGTTTTGGGTTCTATAGCTTGATATTGAGTTATTGCTTCTGCATATCGTCCTTCTTTGTACAAATCAGCAGCGGTTATTGATTTTGATACTGCGTTATCTGCCTTTAATTCCGACTCATATTTTTTCAATGCTTCATTATTGGGGTTTTGAACAAGCCCGTCTGCGATAACTTTGGTTGCATTTGTGAAGTCTTCTTTTTGTTTATATGCTTGTGCCAGGTTTATGTAACAATCCGGATTTTTTGGATCCATTTGAATTGACTTTATGTAGTTGGAAATCGCCTCATCCAGTCGGTTAGCCTTGTGAAGTTGATAGGCGTAATTGTATAATGTTGTAGCATCTTTGGCGCCGTTTTGAGTTGCATTGGCGTAGTGATTTAGCATTTCTTCCGGACTTGAGATTTTACTCATGGCATCTAGCATTAGGTTTTTAGCTTCTGTATTGTTTGGTTCAATTGCTAAAATTTTTCTGTATTCTTCAGCAGCTTTATCAAATTGTTTTAGTTCATTTAGACAAGAGGCTTTATAGTATCTTGCGGATGTATCTTGCGGATTAAATTGGAGTACTTCATCATATGCATTTATTGCTAAGTTGTACTCTTTTTGACTTTGATATAGTGTACCTATGTTAAATCGAGTGGTAAGATTTTTGGGATTAAGTGCTTTTGCTTTTGAATATTCTTGTAAGGCTTTTGGATAATCTCCCAGTTTTTGATAAACGGCTCCGAGGTTTGTGTGCGCTTCTGCATCATTGGGATTTATTCCTATTTTTTTTATCCATATACTCTCAAGTTCCAACATTAAAGGCTGATTGTTTTCTGCTTCACTCAGAGTATAGTTGTATTCTGCGTTTGCAAGATTGACTTCGCCCAGTGCATCGTATGCTTTGGCTAATTTAAGGTGATTTGATGCATTCTTTTTGTTGATTGTAAGTGCTTTTTTATAGTAATCAGCCGCCTGTTGATGATTACCAAGAATTGTGAATAAATCTCCGGCTTGTGATAGGCTGTCTTCTTTTATGGAATTTTCTTCACTTGCTTGTATAAACTCATATGCACTTGCTGCAAATTCACCTTCTTTTTTTAGATTTTTAGCAATTTGGTAGCGATTTTTGAGGTTTGTTGCTATTTGTGTTTGCTTGTATAGATAATTTAAGTTGCTTTCATTGTCTCGAATTGCTTTTTCTGCAGATTCATCGGTAAGTTTTAGTCCGTAATACTTTAGATAAAATAATGCCGACCTTAAATCATTCATTGCTTTTGTGTATTCATGGGATTTGTTGTTATAATATGTAGCTCTTAAAAGATGATTGTTTATTAAGCCTATTCTGATGTTATTATCGTAGGGGTTTAGTCTTAGTCCTTTTTTTAGTTCCGTTATTGCACTTGTGTACTGGCTGTTTTTTGAATAATAATCAGCCTTTTCATAACATGACTGAGCTTCCATTACGTCTTTTTGTGAAATGTCGCATAGCGCAGGTAACCCAAGAATTGTACATATTGCTGCAGATACCAAAATTTTCTTATACATAACATCCTCGCTAATTTTCCAATTGACTATATTTTATACTAATTTATAGTTTTTGAACAGTGTATGCAATACTCAAAAGGTTATTTGTTCTATTTATTAGTTTTTGTTATAATACCAGTGAGGATTTAATAAGGTTATTAAGGGATAATGAGAAAATTCACAAAAAGAGATGCAAAAGAGTTCAACAAAATAAGAGCATTTTTTCAGTGGTTTGTAACAACTTGTATATACGGTTTGTACTATAAGGTTATGTACAGACTTGAAGTTCAAGGGCGCGAGAATGTACCAAGAGATAGAAAGTTTATAGTGGCGGCAAATCACTTATCAGCAGCAGACCCCTTTTTAACCATTTATGCAATAAGACGTCCTGTCGCTTATATGGCAAAATCGGATTTGTTTGAGTCAAATTTTGTTATGACGTTGTTTTTGGATTGGCTTGGTGCGTTTGCTGTTAATCGTGATAAACTCGATGTTTCTACAATCAAAACAGCACTTGCTGTGAAAAATTCAAGTTGGGTTCTGGGTTTGTTCCCTCAAGGCACAAGAGTTTTGAACGGTAAACTTGAGGATATATCAAGAGGTTTTGCCGCCCTTGCTAGGACAACTAAAACAGACATTTTGCCTATAGCAATAATAGGTGCGGATAAAAAAACTAAGCTTCCCTTTAAAGGTAAGGTCGTATTGAAGATTGGTAAGGTTATTCCCGTAAGTGATGATATTAATGGTATGGTTAAGCAGTGGTGTGAAGCAATTTCTAACTTAACAGGATTTGAGTATGTGAAGGAATCTGTATGAAAGAGAAAAATTTTACAAGAAGATATCAGTCAGAATACAATTGGTATAAAATTCTTGTGCAGTTTTATGCTATATTTTTCGTGTGTAAGCCTTTCTGGTCGTTGTTTTATAAAATAGAAGTAATTGGTAGAGAGAATATTCCCAAAGACCGCAAAATTATTCCTGCGGCAAATCACATTTCATATTTTGACCCATTCTTGGTTTTTATGTCTACGTGGAAGCCCGTTGCTTTTATGGCAAAAAAAGAACTTTTTGAAAGAAGTTCTAAGAACACATTATTATCCAAATTTTTGGATAATTGGCGTATAGGTTGGTTGGATAGATTGGGTGCTTTCTCGGTAAATAGAGAAAAATTGGAGGTTTCAACCATAAAAACCGCTAAAGATGCGCTAAAAACAAAACGATGGACTTTGGGGATATTTCCACAGGGGGGTATACGCAAGAATAAAAAAATTGAGAATGTCAACAAAGGTTTTGCTGTTCTTGCAAAGATGGTTGGTGTTGATATCCTCCCCATAGGAATTACCGGTTGTGAAAGTTACAATTGGGATTTTTGGCATAAGAAAAAAATTACTATAAAAATTGGAAAACCTATTCCCTCATCATTGGAGATAGACGAAATCCAAAAGCGTTGGGCTAAGGCTGTAGCTGAGCTTGCAGGATATGAGTGTGTTGTAGATGAGGAACAAGTTGGTGTATTAAAATAAACGCCCCTGTTTGTGTTAATCCTAAACTCATCTTAATAAAACTTAAAAAATGTGTTACAAATTTGAAAATTTGGGAATATTACTAATGTAGTAGTATGAAGAGAATATTCATGGCCAAGGTCCTTTTGTTAAACAGTAATGAGAAGCCCCTGCACGTTACGAGTTGGAAACGGGCATTGGTTCTGCTTATTAAGGGAAAGGCAAGGTGTGCTGAGCATATTAGTAATATTGAGGATTATATAAACATTGAAAATCAATATATTCCCAGAATAATTAAGATGAATTATAATGTGGCAGTTCCTGATATGGAACTGCCATTTTGTCGGGAGAATATATTTATAAGAGATGATTATACCTGCCAGTATTGCGGAAGAAAAATGTCATACGCAGAACTTACGCTTGATCATGTTTATCCAAAGTCGAGATTTGGACCGGATATCTGGGAAAATATTGTTGCCTGTTGTAAGGAGTGTAATCAGTATAAGGCGGACAGAACACCAAAAGAAGCTGGCATGAAGCTTCTTAGACGTCCATTTAGACCTCAAGATTATTTGGATTTTGAGCTCAAAAAGTATTCCAAAATAGACTCAGATTATTGGCTAAAATATCTTAAGGCAAGCTAGATGGTTTTGCAAAACCAAGAGTAATATGATAAAATTAAAGCGTTAGCAAGGCTGTGAGGTAAAAAATTAAAAAGAAGTGCGCGTTTTCTGTTGCTGAAGCGATGGTTGTATTATTAATTATGAGTATTGTTTTGGGAGTCTCGGCGCCACTTATTTCTAAGCAGTCAAAGAAAATTGTTGAAGATAGGAATAAAGTAGATATTTTGGTTCCATACGGGGCAGTTATGTTTTTTGATCCGGAGCTTGTTAAAAAGTGTCCAAGCGGTTGGGAAAAACTGCCTTCCAAATACGAAGGAAGATTTATAAGAACATCCGGTACATATGATGTTTGCGATAAAGACGGAGAAAATTCTGCGTCAGGACGTTGTAATTTTAATGTGGATAAAACTGTTAATCTTGAGCCGGGAACATTTTCAGGCGATAGTATGAGGCGGATTAAGGGAACCTTCCCTGGTATGGATGCTGATGTAGCTATGTATTCATCCCTTTTAATAGATAGATCAATTGGTATACCGAATTCTTATGTTAAGGCTCTTAAAGATTTAAAAATTTTAACAGGGGTATTTGACTATGTAAAGCCAGCCGATGCGGGGGATGCTTGGGATGCGGGCAATTATCAAAGTTATATGTATAGTAAACTTTCAAAGGAGTACTCAACACATGGCGACTATATTAGATACATAGACCCATCTATACTCTCATTTACTCCTAGTTCAGCAGGTCCTTATTTCTATTTTTTCTTAACAAAATTTGATTCCAAGCTTATGGTTCCAACAGCAGAAGAAACTACACCCAAAAGTGTTTCCATGCTGGCATGCAGAAAAATTTCAAAAGACTAAGCTGATGTTAGAATTCGTCCGAGTCTATTTCTTTTTTAATATAAATTCCGAAACCAAGTGGTTTGTATGAATTTAGGTTATTCTTAAGATAAAAATTCTCTTTATTAAGTTCGTTTAACTTGTGGCGAAGATTCTCGTTTTCAGTCTTTGAACGAATAAGTTCAACCACAACTTCGTCCATCCCGTCAAGTTTTTCATCTAATACGGAAACAATTTTGTTGGATAAATTTTCCTCAAGAATATTTAAGGTATTATTTAACCTTTCGATTGTATCAATAGCAGCTTTAGTCAACTTGGCGTCAACCACTACTTGAGGCTCTTTTTTAGCAGGAAGCATAGCAGCCTTTTGTTTTTCTGCTTGCGCCTTTAGGGCCTGTGTTTGTAAATCTTGAACACGCTTTAAAATTTTTACATCATCTCTCGAAAAATATGTCTGTCCTTTAGAATTTTTCTTCGGAACAAGCGAAATTTTCTTACAAAGGTTAATAATTCGTTCGTTATCAACATTTAACAAATCCCTGACCATTTTAGGTGTAAAAGCTTTATTTTCGCTTTTTTCTTTGTTATAACCCAATTCTTGCAGCATGACTTTCCTCTCTATCTAACATGATTATATTTTAAATTTCATTGAAGATAAAGAAAAAAAACGAGATTTGTGCAAATTATTTACATTGCATAACATGTTCAATTGTTATTTGGAAGCAGGTTCTTTTCTAAACAGAGAGAACACCATATTAGATAAAATAGAAATTCCTATGCCAAGTCCAAACCATTTGGCAGCACCTTTCAGTCGTGCTTTTGGTAATTTGGACTTTATTTCCTCATAACAGACCCTAAGGTCATCTAATTCTGAGTCGATGAGCATTTGTTTGAGTGCCTTTTGAGCAGTTGATCTTGAAATTTTCCCTTCACTGTTTGCATAATTTAGCATAAAGCTTATTGTTTTTCCTTCAGCAAGTTTTAGGTATGCTTTTTTTGTATATTCAGAGTAAAATTTCAAGCAGTCTTGGGTTGTTGGTTTAGACCCAATTGGGAATGTCTTTTCAAAAGCTTTGAGATATCCTTTGTTATAATTATTTTCACGTAAACCCTTCAGGAACTCCTCAGTTACTTCTTTTTCATCCATTAGGATGGGGGATATTTTCCCCAGACTGGTTTCTATATTTTTCAGGTGTTTTTCCAGTTGAGCCGGTGATTTAATTGCTTTGTTGTAGCTTTTAATAAGTTCTTCTTTGCTGAGTTCAGTTTTATCTTTAAAAATTTCTTCAATACATTGTTGTGGCAGTGTTTCTGCTTTTTCTTTTATAAGCTTAATTTGATTAAAGGCTTGTTTGATTGGGCTGTCTTCTTGTAAATCATTTAGTTTTTTTGTTGCGGACTCAAACTTATCCTTATCTAATTGCAAGAGGGAGTTTGGTCCACCTATCTTGTCTTGAGCAAACCAAGTCGAGCCTAAGATAGCACACATAATACCAGACCAAAAAGTGCTTCTGGCTTCAGGACTCAACTCCGGTTGTTGGGGTATTTGTTGTGATGGGGTTACAGAAGTTGTTTGGATATTGTTTGGTGTCAACGTTGTGTTTGCAACATTATTATTTACAATATTTGGAATTAAACTTGTCATATTAACCCTTCCTTTATAGTATACAAAACCAGTAATACTAATAAATTGCCGATTTATGATTAATATTGTGAAAGTTGTTACAAAAGTTTTTTTAACGATTTTATTTTGTTAAAAGAGCTTCTTCTTTATGTACACAGGCGCAGATAGCATCCATAAGTCTCTTTACGGGAATTATTTCGATATTAAAATCTTTTTGATTAAGATGAGAAGCTGCGGGAACTATTACTTTTTTAAATCCGAGTTTTTCGGATTCTTTAACACGATTTTCAATACTGCTTACGTTTCTAATCTCGCCGGAAAGCCCGACTTCACCGATAATAACAGTATCAGGACTCACAATTACATCTCTTGCGCAAGTTGCAACAGCAAGAGCAATTCCTAAATCTGCGGCAGGTTCATCAATGTCAATGCCCCCTATAACATTAACATATACATCTAATTTGCTGAGGTTTAAGCCTATCCTTTTTTCAAGTACGGCAAGAATTTGAAGTAAACGATTGTAATCAATACCGTTTACAACTCTTCGAGGAGAGGGGTAAGAGGTTTGCCCGACAAGAGCTTGAAGTTCAATTAATACAGGGCGTATGCCCTCTTTTGCAGCTATAACTATGTTCCCTGAGGTTATGTTTTTTTCACGTTCATGCAAGAAAAGTTCGCTTGGGTTAAGAACTTCTTTGAGCCCGTTGTCGCACATTTCAAATATACCTACTTCTGAAGTATTTCCAAAACGATTTTTGATGGAGCGTAATATTCTGTATGATTTATACCTGTCCCCTTCAAAGTAAATAACGGTATCAACCATATGCTCAAGCACCTTAGGTCCTGCAATTGTACCATCTTTTGTAACGTGCCCAACGACTATAACGGTTATATTTTGAGATTTAGCGATATTCATCAACTCGTTTGTGCATTCTCTAATTTGAGAAACACTTCCAGGGGAGGAGGTTATATTCTGTGTATAGACCGCCTGAATACTGTCTATGATAAGTACGTCAGGCTGAACTTCTTTAATTTGTTGTTTTATGAGTTCAAAATTAGATTGAGAATAAACAAACAAACTGGGCGCATCCACGTTAAGTCTTTGAGCTCGAAGTTTAACTTGTGAAACAGATTCTTCTGCAGAGACATATAATACTTTTTGATTTTTTGCTATGGAGTTTGAGGTTTGTAAGAGGATTGTAGATTTTCCTATTCCGGGATCGCCTGCAATCAGGACAATTGAGCCCTGAACAAATCCCCCGCCAAGAGTTCTGTCAAATTCTGACAAGCCTGTTGTAAATCTTATGGACTGACTTAATTGAACGGAATTTATAGGACAAGCCGGTTCTGTATTATCGGTTATAGTCGAATTTGGTATTAAATTATCGGTTTCGATCTCCTCTGTAATAGTTCCCCAAGCACCGCAATCGGGACATTTGCCGATATATTTTATCGTTTCATAACCGCATTCTTGGCATATCCATTTTGTTTTAGTTTTTGCCATAAATCGCATAGCCTTAATTTTTACTGTCTAACAAGTTTAAAAATATCATTACAAATTTTAAAAAGAGCTTTGGCATCGGATAATTTAATCATATTAGGTCCGTCGCAAAGAGCATTATTCGGGTCTGGGTGGACTTCAAAGAACAATGCATTTACGCCTGCGGCGCAAGCAGCTCTGGCGAGAATAGGAACAAACTTTCTATCTCCGCCTGAGCAATTTCCAAGTCCGCCGGGGAGTTGGACGCTATGTGTTGCATCAAATACAACGGGATAGCCTATTTCCTGCATAATTTGAATTCCTCTCATATCGGTAACAAGGTTGTTGTATCCGAAGGTTGTGCCCCTATCCGTAAAAAGAATTTTATCATTACCCGAGTCGGAAACTTTTTGGGCAAGTGACTTCATTTGCTCCGGTGCGAGGAATTGCCCTTTTTTAATGTTGACTATTTTACCGGTTTTTGCGGCAGCAACAAGAAGGTCAGTTTGTCTGCAAAGGAATGCAGGAATTTGTAAAATGTCAGCAACTTGTGCCACTATAGAGGCTTGTTCCGGTGAATGAATATCGGTTACGATTGGAACATTGAATTTTGTTTTAACTTCGTTCAAAATTTTCAAGCCTTTGTCAAGCCCCGGACCTCTGAATGAATTGATAGAGCTTCTGTTTGCTTTATCAAATGATGATTTAAATACAAAGTTGATACCGAGTTCGGATGTTATTTTTTTGAGTTCTTGAGCGGTTTGCATTATTAAATCTTTATTTTCAATTACACAAGGACCGGCAAGTATTGTTAATTTGTCGGAGCCTATTTCAAAATCATTAAGTTTAATTTTTTTTATATCGGTCATAGTATCCTCTTTTTTGCGTAAAAATGCTTTAAAAATTGAACTTTTTGCAATTTCATAATATAATACATTATATTATAGTTTGGTATTTTAATCTCAAAACTGGGAAAAAATGTAAAATAAGTTTATGAAATAACGGAGCTTAGAATGTTAATAGATGAATTGTTGGAGTTAGTTCGAGATAGAAAAGCAAGCGATTTGCATATATCAGCAGGATTGCCACCGGTAATTCGTGTTGACGGTCAGTTGATAAGGGTTGATATGCAAAAATTGACTGCAGACGATGTTGAGTCGCTAGTTTTTCCGATGCTCAACAACGAACAAAGAAGGACGCTTGAGCAATACTGGGAGTTGGACCTCTCTTATGGTGTATATGGTTTGGGAAGGTTCCGTGTAAATATATACAAAGATAGAGGGAATTACGCAGCAGCATTTCGTTCGATTAATTCAGAGGCACCGTCATTTGAACAGTTGGGGTTGCCTGAGATTGTTCGTGAGATAACTGACAAGCCTCGCGGTCTGATACTTGTTACAGGTCCTACAGGGTCCGGTAAATCAACGACTTTGGCGACGATGGTTGATCATATTAACTGCAATCGTGCAGAGCACATTTTAACCATTGAAGATCCGGTGGAGTTTGTGCATACATCAAAGAAAAGTATTGTTCACCAACGTGAATTAGGACAAGACACTCGTTCATTTGCAAACGCATTGAAATCAGCACTTCGTGAGGATCCGGATGTTATTCTGGTTGGTGAGCTTCGTGATTTGGAAACAATTTCACTTGCCATAACAGCGGCAGAAACAGGTCACTTGGTAATGGGAACGTTGCACACCTCATCCGCAGCGCAAACGGTTGACCGTATGATTGATGTTTTCCCTGAAGGACAACAGCAACAAATAAGAATTATGTTGTCAAACTCATTGGCGGCAGTATTTGCGCAAACGCTTTTACCTCGTTTGTCCGAAGACGGTGTAACGAAAAAAGGCAGAATTATGGCGCAAGAGATACTTATTGTAAACTCAGCGGTATCTAACCTTATTCGTGAAGGTAAAACGGCTCAGTTATACTCGGTAATGCAAACAGGGGCAAGTTATGGAATGCAAACTATAGAGATGGCATTGAAGGATTTGTATTTGAATAAGAAAATCTCTATGGATGATGCGCTTGCCAAAACCACTCGTCCGGATGAGTTCAAGCGCCTTGTAGGACTATACACTTAATGAAGAAATTTTTCTTATCAATTATTTGTGTACTTCTGTTATCACATCATGGTTTAGCCTTTAATGTTTTGCAAGAAAATGAGAAATATAGAAGAGAGTTGAATTCTCTTTCGGGCAGACAGCATGCCGAGAATATCAAGCACTTGTATTACTACAAAGGTCCTGTTAACTATGTTGGGAGCTATTCTTCTGTGTCTTCCGGCTCATCTTCTACAAAAAAAGACATATATGTAAAAAAGGGTGTAAAATTTAAAGTAGACACAGAAAAACAAGAACAACGTTTGAAAGAAGCACAAAGTACGCAGGAAAAAGTAACAGCAAAGGAAATCGAAGAAAAGCAAGAACTTCAATCCGATAAGCCTAGTGCTAAGCAAGTGCAAAAAATTATTAAATCAGAATCCAAAGAAAAAAACGAAAAAAAGATTACAGATGTGACTAAGGCTCAAGTTATCCAAAAAGAAAAGCCCAAAGTTCAACAGGATAAAAAATTCCAGCAAAAAATGCAATTAGATATACCAAAGGTGAACGTTAATGGTACTGTAAAAAATCTTGCACAACCACTCAAGAAAAAGGCTGAACCCAAATCAGATATGCCTCAAATTCCATTAGGAAAAAATGCTGATGCGGAATGAAGTGGTTTTGCGAGTAACTATAAAATAGTATATGGAAAAACACAATAAAAAGTTTTAAAAATTAAAAGGGTTTAGTCAAAAAAATTTTTAATATCAATTTTGAAAAATTCAGCGAGGTAATACAATGTCTCTGTACTTGCGAGATTTTTACCCCGCTCAATGCAAGAGATATGCTCTCTTGACATATTTACATGTTCAGCGAGTTTTTCTTGCGACAAGCCATGCTCCAACCTCAGAGCCTTCACCTTTCGACCTATACTGTTTCTTAGTTTGCGAATACCCATATAAAACATATTGACATGTAATATCGGTATTACAGCAATATTGATATTACAAAAATATAAAATATCCTTGCTTTTATTGGTATTGACAGGTTTATAATTTGTGTTATAATATTTCTTAAGTTAGAGGCTTTAATAGGTAAAAACAATGTTTATGGGGCATAGAAGTAAAAGTGTAAATTCGTTAACGCAGAGGAACGCTTTTTCAGTAGCAGAAGCAATGATAACATTGATGCGGTTAGTTTAGCACTGGCGGCATCGGCACCGATAATTTCAAAGTCGATGAAGAATACAGCAACGGGGAATTTGCAAATTCAGCAGTTAATTAATCGAATAGAAAAGCTGGAAGAAGGAGGAACTGCTCCGGTTGGCGCCGTTATGTTTTTTGATCTTGCGAGTTGTCCCGAGCATTGGGAGCCATTGGTAAATAAGTACCCTGATGCAAAGGGCGCGTTTATAAGAAATATATCCGGAATATCTCGTGGTTTAGGTAGTTTCCAGCAGAGTGCAGCTCCGAATATATGGGGGCGTTTTGCTTCAGAGGATTCTTATGCTCTAGAAACGCTATATTATTTGTCAGATAGTTATCGTGGTGCGTTTACGGGTGAGTGGCGTACAGAGGGCGGGAACCAAGACTCTCAGAATGGCACATATGCGGTAAAATATGCTATAAGTTTTGATGCATCAAGGGTTTCTCCGGTATACGGGCGTGATGAAGCGGATGAAGTCAGACCTGATAACATAGCGCTGCTTGCGTGCAGACGATTTGAATAGTTAACACTATTTTTAAAATTTGTTAATTGTCCTCATCAGAGCAGTTGGACATAAGAATTTTGTTGATAGGATTACCTGCAAGAACCCAAGGATAAACCATTTCAAACGGTTCAACAACAAAATCTATAAAAACAGGTCTTCTGGCTTCAATAGCCTCTTGCAGAGTTGGGATGATTTCTTCTTCTTGAGTAACTCTAAACCCTAAAGCTCCGTATGCTTCCGCAACCTTAACAAAATCAGGACCGGAGATTTGTGTTTGCGAATAATGTTTATTAAAGAGTTTTTCTTGCCATTGACGAACCATGCCCAAATAGCCGTTGTTTATAATACAAGTGATAACAGGAATATTATATTGAACGCAGGTAGCGAGTTCTTGAATATTCATTTGAATAGAGCCATCACCCGCAATATTCAAAACAACGGAATCTTTATGAGCGACAGCTGCACCCATTGCAGCTGGGAAGCCAAACCCCATTGTTCCTAAGCCGCCGGAAGTTACAAATTTTCTGGGTTCGTTAAATTTGTAAATTTGAGCAGTCCACATTTGGTGTTGTCCAACTTCTGTTGCTACTATAGGGTTTAAGTCCTTTGTGCATTCATAAATTTTGTCAATCACCGTAAGCGGATTAAGTTTATCAGACTGAACAGAAGGACGTACACGTTTTTTCTTCCATTCTTCAATTTGCTCAAACCAAATATCTTTCAAGGAGGAGTTGGTTTCAAAAGAATTTTTGCCAAGTTCATCCAGCATTTGGCGAAGAACGATTTTCGCATCACCAACTATTGGGATATCGACGGGAACATTTTTTGAAATTGAACAAGGGTCAATATCGATATGAATAACTTTAGCATCTTTGGCAAATCTTTTAAGGCAACCTGTAATTCTATCATTGAACCGTGTTCCGACTGCAAATAGAGTATCACAATGGGTAACAGCATAGTTAGCCCAGTAGTTACCGTGCATGCCGAGCATGCCTAAGGACAACTCGTTGTTCGCCGGATAAGTTCCCATGCCCATAAGAGTGTTACAAACGGGTATGTGAAGTTTGTTGGCGAGTTCTGTTAGTTCCAAACTGGCATCAGAACTGGAAACACCGCCACCAGAAATAATAACAGGTCGTTCAGCCTCACAAAGCATTTGCAGAGCCTTAAGAATTTGGCGGGGATGACCTTCGTAAGTGGGGTTATATCCAGGAAGCTTAATTTCAGCAGGATATTCAAACGCACATTTAGCAGTTAGAATATCTTTTGGCATATCGACAACGACAGGACCCGGTTTGCCGGTGGTTGCAATATGAAAAGCTTCTTTTATTACCTTAGGTAAGTCTTTAACATTATTAACCAGATAATTATGCTTACAGCATGATCTAGTGATACCGACGATATCAGCCTCTTGAAAAGCGTCATTACCAATTTGACTGGAGCCGACTTGACCGGTAAAAACAACCAGAGGAAATCCGTCATAATAGGCATTGGCAATACCTGTAATGGTATTACAAGCCCCCGGACCGGAAGTTACAAGGACAACACCCGGTTTGCCTGTAGTTCTGGCATATCCTTCAGCGGCATGCACCGCAGCTTGTTCATGTCTTACCAGATAGTGTTTTATATCTGTATCATTATAAAGTGCTTCATATATAGATAGAATTACGCCACCGGGGTATCCAAAAATTTCCTTAACGCCTTCTTTCTTAAGACATTCTAAAAAAATCTGTGCACCACTTAGAGTTTCAGTCATATTAGTAGTTTGAATCATTTTTCTCTCCAACATTAAGCTTAATAATAAAGCGAATTAGTTTATATTATAACATTGAGCAAAAATTTTTCAAATTTAATTTAATAATAGAAGGAAAAAGGCATGGAAAAAAACATGTTAGTTGGGCACGAACAAGGTCAGGAGGTTGATGTTAAGTTATATTAACCTCGAATTTATTGATATTATGGGGTTTTTAAGAAAAAAGAAAAAATATAAAAAAAAATTAAAAAACCATGTTGAAATTTAAAAATGTTTATCTTAGTATAATAAAGCAGGTTGAAAACCTGAGATTGCCGAAGTGAAAAAAGCTAATCTGGGGGCGAAAGCCATAAAGCTTAAGGTTTTATAAATTATTTAACGGATTAGATTAACGCAAGCAATAGCAACCGAAAGGAAGCGGAAAAGAGAAAGGAATGAATTCTCAAAAGAGTGAATTCGTTTGCACATTGACAAGAGAATAGTTAAGAACGACGAAAGTAATGCCTGTCAAGAGAAATGAAAGACGGACGAAAAAAGGAAACGCGAAGCGAAAGCGAGCGTGAGAAAAAGCGAGTCGAAAGAGG
>CALVAP010000003.1 GCA_944325625.1 Candidatus Gastranaerophilales bacterium
CTAATGATGATAGTAAAAATATAGCATTTCACTATTTATTAATTGAAGTTAAAAATAAATATAGAGAATAATTCTCAAATAATCTTTTTAACTGTTACAAATAATCATTTAAGGTGTTTCTTTACAACTTTTATAAATACTTAAAAACTTTAATTAAGTACATTTTTATGCCATTATATGCTAATGAATCAAGAAGAATTAATAAAAAAATGCTTAATATCTGAGGATGCAGTAAATACTTATCCGTTTTCGGACAAAAAATATGTTAAAATCCCTGTACTACGACACAAAAGCAATAATAAATGGTTTGCCTTAATTTTTCGCCTAGAGGGCAAGTTATATATTAACCTTAAATGTACCCCCGAAAATAGCGCTATACTAAGAGATTTGTACCCGTTCATAACTCAAGGTTGGCATATGAATAAGGCTCACTGGATAAAAGTTGAGGTAAACAAATCACCTGAAGACTTACTGCAAACTTTAATAAATAACAGCTTTGAACTTACAAAATAAACCTCTTGCTATTTTAATAACTTTCAAGCGATAATAATATCAATGAAAAAGTTTGGAATTTTATTATCTATATTTTTGTTCTTTGCAAGCTATGGCAAATGTTTTTCGCAACAAACAATTATTACGGTTCCATCATCAGATGTTCTGCCTGCCGGAGAAATTATTTTAAAAGAATCAAACAGGTTTACCCCCTGGCATGATTCATTTGTTTCTCTGACCCCTTCTCTTATTGTCGGAACAGGCAAAGATACTGAAACATCAATTGGAGTTGGAACAAGCCTTGATGATACAACAAGTGTTAAGCTTGATATTGCTTCAAAAAAAGTTTTTAAAGCCGGAAAATCAACTCGTTTTACAGTTGGCGGAAGGATTTCACCAAACCTAACAGACGGAGAAAGACCGGACAGCCTTATATATGCTCATGGTTCCTACCTCATTAAAAAAACAAGAACTACTATAACCTCGGGTGTCTATGTTATGGGGTTAGGTGATTTACCTGATATGCCCGGTGCTATTTTAGGTATTGACCAAACTATTATTCCAAACAAGTTAAGACTTGTTGCGGACTGGATGTCACGAGGAGATACAGGAAGCTCGCTCTCTGCTGGCTTCAAAATCAGACCTCTCCCAAAAACCTCTATCACTACTGCAATTATGATACCCAACAGCAACGAAGACCGCCTGGCTTTCACCATTTCAATATCACAATACGTTGGA
Organism: Candidatus Gastranaerophilales bacterium; assembly: GCA_944325625.1. Classification (GTDB taxonomy): domain Bacteria; phylum Cyanobacteriota; class Vampirovibrionia; order Gastranaerophilales; family Gastranaerophilaceae; genus RGIG2134. The sequence goes on from CALVAP010000003.1 coordinate 1,231, forward strand.
AATATTTTTGATATTATAAAAAAAGAGGAAGAAAAACTATGAAAAATGCACTTAAACTTTCAATCATCTTAACTACTCTGCTTGTTATATCCTCACCTGCATTAACGATTGCTGCAAATAAAAAAACCGGCTTAAAAACTCCCAAAATGATTTTTTGCAAAGATTATTCCGGAAAAAATCTAACCGGATATGATTTCTCTAACGCTGAATTAGACGATGCGAATTTTTCAAATGCGAATTTGACCAACGCCAATTTTACAAATGCTGAAGTTGAAGATTCAAACTTCTCAAATGCAAACCTCACAAATGCTAATTTCACAGATGCAGACCTAGAAAAAGCAAACCTGTCTAACGCTAATCTTACAAACACAAACTTCACAAATACCGATCTTGAGGAAGCAAACCTGAGTGGCGCAAAGATAAAAGACACTATTTTTAAGAACGCTGAACTTGAATATGCAATATGGATTGACGGCAAAACTTGTGCCGCAGGCTCTATTGGTTCATGCTGGTAAAAGACTTACATTTCTTTACTTTGTGTTGATTTAATATTTGTATATTATAAAATGAATAAAGTTGAAAAGGAAATTTGGTGAAAATCCAAAACTGTGCCGCAGCTGTAAGTATGTTTTAGAAACAAACAAGTCAGAATGCTTTTCAACAAAATCGGCGAGCACCTTTTGTTTTACAATAACAATAAACTTTGCCTTTTATCCGAAAATTTATCTGAAAAAGGTACCAAATGTCATCACATATTCACACGAGTACATCAAGAATAAAGCCCGGAATGTGTCCGCATGGAATGCCTGCAGGCTCTTGTCCTATCTGTAATGGAATGAGCGGAGGTGGAGCAATTTCTAAAAGAAACGATGTAAGAAAACCCGGTGAAATGAGCTGGTCCGAATGTTTTGCTATGGGGCTTAGATTAAAAGCCGATAAACTCCACCGCCAACAACTTATCCAGCAACACATTGAAGCACAAAGAATACAACTGCAACTTCAAGAAAAACTCTACAATGCAACAATAAAACTTGAAAGACTAACAGAACTCGCCAACAAATTACTTCCTTCGCCAGTTAACAAAATTGCCGCAACAACATTGAAATATCTGGCTCTCCCCGTTTTAAAAACGCTATTGACCATAAACAATTTTACCCAGACTATTAATCAAAATATTCAAAACATTTTCGCAGGAATAAAAGAAAATCTTCAAGGTCTGCAAGAAAAACTTGCAGCAATTTTTGGTGAAATATTTAATGCAAAAGAAAAAAATATCAGTGAAAGACTGAAATTAGCCAGAAAAAAAATTTTTTCAATTTTTTTCAAAGGAGAAACAGAAGAAGAACTTGAAATTAAAGAAATAGAAAAAAGTGAAAGAGAAATTGAACTAAAAAAAGTTAAAGACACCTCCTTGAACCTTACAAAATACAAAAAAGAAATAAAAGAGACACAAGATGAGCACAGTTGCACAATTTAGAGACGCAGAAACAATAAGACAACAAAGAAACCTTACAACATCGCAAAAACGAGTGAATAATCAAACACTTGAAGGCGTTGTTGTAAATAATATTGTAAAACCGGCAGAAAATAACATTAATGAAATATACGATACACTCATTATTTCAAAAAATTTGAACTACCCAAAACAACTTCAAACTATCAAAGAAAAAGAGATGCCCACATCAGCGCTGAAAAAACTAAGTATCGTAACACTAGGGTTTTTTGGAGCTATGAGCGCGGCAACTTTTGCGATTCTGTTGGCAGCAAAGAAAAAAGCAACACTTCCAAACTGGAAAACACTACCCGAAGTTCCCCGTAATATTGCGCTTAACGAAGAAACTCACTTTGCTACATATGCTATGATTCAAAACCCAAACCGAAAAACCATTCTTGGTGCTTTGGGAGTTTTTTCGCTCACTGCAGCAGGTGCCGTTGGTAAAAACTTTGTTGACGGGTTTAAAGACATTTGGGTCAAAAAGCAGGAAGCAAAAGTTCAAAGGAATTTGCAAGAAAACTTAATCGAAGTTGAAACCCAATCTTTCTCGGGGAAAATGCAAATTCAACGTAAAATGCTCAGTGAAAAAGCTAAAATGCTTGAGGACTATCTTGGTGAAAAAGATACAAAAACAGTCCAAAACCCCGCTTTTAAAAATTTTATTCCCTTTGGCTCAACAAACAAACAGAATCCCCAAAAACGTAATAATGACTTCTTAATCGGCGCCGGCGTAACTACATTAATGGGTGCATTTACATATTTATCGTTGAAAAATATTCAAAAAACTGCCAAACACTATGACGCATACGAAAAGTCAATGCTTGAAAAAATTCAAAACCTCATACAAAATAACAAATCAACAGATGCAAAAACCCTAAGTCTTATAAAAAATATTATGGTTTCATTACAGGCAAAGTCTGATTTCATAAAAAAATCGCTTCAGTCTATTCCTTTAGAAGGAAAGGCTAAAGAAGACTTTATCAACGACGTAATTGTAGAATCCGGAAAAATCACACAAGAAGCAGCAGAAGCTATCGCCGGAAAACCCGGTTGGAAAGCCTCTTTTTATTCGCACGTAAATGACATCAGAGGTCACTTTTATAACTGGATTGTAAATTTTGACAGTGCAATCTTAGGCTGTATGTTTGGTGCACTCAGCATTATTTCAGTACTGGGGTATATCGGTAAACAAGCACTTGATGGAATTAAACAATCTGAAGTAATAAAAGCTAACGCGCAAACAGAACTAAATCTACAAAAAAACCTTGTAGAAGTTGAACTTAAAAATTTCTACGCAAAAAAATCAAGCGTAATAAATCCACTTATGGATGAATTTTTGGCTCAAGTCCAACAGGGCAAAAACCCTAATGAACTAAAAACTATGGCAGAAAACATATTAATGGAGATAAAAAACGGACCTCCGTTTATATATTCTTAGAATGATTGAAAGTATAAAACAACAAACTTTTTATACCTACCCTGCATTCATCACAAACAAAAACAATGATGATATAAATAGCCTTGTCTTACAACTCGGTAAAAAAACAAATCTTAATCCACAAAACTCAAAACACGCAATTTTTAACTACGCATTGGTAAACAAAATACTTACTCACCGAGAAAATGCACTTCCGGCTCTCGCAAATGTGTTGGAAACCGCTAATGATGAAAAACAAATTTGCGAGACGCTATATGTTATAGATAGGATGATAGAAAACAATGTAAAAGGGATAAAAAAGCTCTATCCAAATATTTCTCGTTTTAATGATACAAACTCACCAACTGTTCAAGTCTACCTTGCAGGGATTTACAGAAAAACACTAATACCGGATGCCTTTGGTCCGCTTATGAAAATGATGATAAAGAATTCTATTTTGCCTCAACATAGCCCTTTCGACCCAACTGAAGAAATTGGCGGGGCTATTTTGGACTATTTAAGAGCAAAAGGTGCCGTACACTTTTATTCACAAAACAACTAAACTACTTAGGAACTGACGCGTGCATATATGCTTTTAATCCATCTGCAATACTTTGAGCAATTGCTTGTCTTTTTTGTTCTTCGGATAATTTTTCATAATCCATAGGATTTATCATATAAGCGACTTCCGCAAGTATTGAAATCGGAGAAGTCATTCTTGTTAAAACAAAACTCGAATACAAAGTTCCATCATCGCGGGTATCAAGCGCAAAAATCATTCTATCTTTTATTACTTGAGCAAGCTCTTTTGCCTGCGGATAATAGTAATAAACACTCGTACCATGTTTTACATAAGGATTTGCTCCGTCAGGTAGAGCGTTTGCATGAATACTTATCGAGAATAATGGATCTGCTGCTTTTATTATTTCAACCCTTTTATACAAGTCTACGTAATCATCTCCATTCCTTGTCAAAATTGGCTTAGCTTCTTCATTTTCAAGTATTTTTTCCAATCTTTTGGCAATATCAAGAACAATATCAGCTTCGCGTAATTTTGTAGGTCCGATAGCTCCGCTATCATACCCTCCATGTCCGGGATCGATGGCTATTACTATATTTTTTAACGGATGATGAGTATCAATTTTTACAGCCCTTGTTAATCTAAAAACCATATAACTTCCGTCATAGTAACAATCATAGCCCCAAAGCTTTTCATGCGGTATACTAAAACTTAAAATATTATTCTCAATTTTTATATTTTGTACGTACTTTTCAAGATTTTCAGGCACCGATGAAACATAATAAAAAGTTACATCTACCCCGCAATCAGTTTCTTTCATTTTATACGGAACAGCCATATCCGTCTTAAATTTAAAATACTCGTATTTTTTGTCGTAAGTATACTTAAACTTTCTTAAACACGCACTAAACGGCTCACTCGCGCGTGAAATTTCCGTAAAATATCCGTTTTTAATCCAATATTTTGTATTTTTATCAGCATACACTCTATAATATTCACCTTTTTTGGCATCAAGCACAAGCATAGTCTGCTTATCTAAATGAGAAACCCTATTTGCATTGTCTGATGCCCCATCCCTTAGCGGAGAATTATTCTTTACCACCTCTGCTATCACATAATCTGAAAATTCTTCAATAGGTATTGGCGTTTTTTTATTTGTACAAACCTCTGTGGGTGGAACCGGTTTGGGTCTTATTATTTTATAATTCAAAACAGAAACCTTATTATCTCTTGATACAGATTTCAACTCAAAATTATTATCGCCATATTCAAGCGGGACAACATGGACAAATGCACCATCTTTATACGTTTTAACTGGTTGTCCGTTAATTAACAGTGTTTTATCTTTCCCTATATTTCCCACCAAAAAAGTTGATTTAGCCTTTATCGTTGAATTATCCCTTCTGGGGTATACGACTTCTAACGCATCGACCTTTTTTGTCAAGGCAAAAAACGCAACTATAACAAAAAGAAAAAATACTATATTTATAAGTTTTTTCAAAATATTCCTCCATAAACATATTACCAATTTTACACGCAGCACATACATCTTGCAATTAGTATTAAGTTTGTATAACAATAGAGCTATACACTAGCAAAAAAATATTTTTTTATACTTTAACCAAGCAAGATGAACAAAGGAAGAACACTAATAGAACAACTCTGCCATGCTCTGGGCAAAAATAACGACGCATCATATGCAGTTGTAGCTGTTGCGACGGCAAAGGGAATTTTTCGTCCTATGTTCACGATGATGGACAAAGAAGAAGATTATGAAACAAAAAAATATACCGCAATGAGAGAAGGCTTGACAGAAGCTATCGCTATTCCTTGTTATTTATCTGTTGCATGGTTTGCTAAAAATATTGCAGCTCCTATGATATGCAAAAGCCAAACCTCTGAAGCTACAAAAAAAGCTGCAAAAACTCTATCTTTCTTATTCGTCTGCGCAGCTGCACTTGTAATTATTCCGGCAGCCTGTTCTGCTATAATAAATCCGATTATGGATTTTAGACAAAAAGCGTTGGAACAAAAAAAGTCAAAACAAAATCATCTCGATATAAAAGAACCCCAAATAGATGTTCCCCAGATTACAGAAAAACAACAAGTTCAAACAACTTTGCCTCAAATGACCTATCCAAAAACTTTTGCAAACTTTTCTCCGGTTAACTATAACGTCGGACTAAAAATTGGAGGTGGAAACTAATGATTACAGCAATCTCCAACATCTTAACAAATCCTACACTGGTGAATATAGCACAAAGCACAAGAACAGCTATGAGCATAGAAACAGGCTTAAAAGCTACAGGCAGACCTGCGTTCATTCTTATGGATAAAAAAATATCTGATGATACAAAAAAATATGCAGCAACAAAAGAATTTCTCTATCAATTGACATGTCTTGCTGTTTACATGGGACTAGTCTTGCCCGTTTTTAGAAAATGCGGTTTTCAAGTCTTTAAAAAATATATTTTTAAAGACCAACACTGCTTTGATAAATTTAGAAATCTTGATGAATTTTCAATGTTTAAAAAACTGAAAGATTTACCTTTGGAAGAACGCAAACAAGAATTGCAAAAATTAAAAGATAAAAACCCCAATAAATCTATTTTCACAGAAGACATTGAGAATATACTCGCTCAAGAACGAATTTCAAAAAGAGATTACCATATGGTAAAAGGAGCAGATGAACTAAGCTCTATAGTCGGCTCTGTTGTCGGTCTTGCAATTTTAGCTCCACAGGTAAGCCACATAACAATACACCCCATTCTCAAACTCTTGCATATGGATAAAAAGCAAGCACAAAAAGAAGAAAACAATATTGACGAATTAGCTTAAAGAAAAGCTTTGATTATTATAAAACCGCAATGCAGTAAGACACAAATCCACAATTTATTGTGGAACCGGCATGCCTTTACTTTTCCTCATACTGATTACGGCTAGATAACTATCGTTCATGATTTTTCCAAGCTGACATATAGCATTGACACATCTTCCATCCAGCAAAATTCGAGATATATCAATATATAAATTTACCAAATCATTGGTACACATCATCTTTTTTCCTGTAACTGAACTTTCTATCTTTCTTACTACGTTATAACACGCCTCTGTTTTGGGTTCATACATAAGCATATAATCCCTGATTGCAGCTAATGTACATACAAGTGTATCCGCATAAACATTAGATATAAGCTCGTTTGTATCGAAAAATTCTGTTACTACCTTGGCATCTCTTAATCGTTGTAAAACTTTTGTATTCGCCGTAAATGCCATAAGATTAAAATTTATATCAACATTTTTATAACCATTCTTGTCCGCCCAAGTTCTAATTTTATTTTTTATTGCATCAGGATATCCCGGAATTGGAAACTCTATCTTATTTCTATCTGCCTCTTGAGTGGCTTTAATCCTCTTCCAAGCACATTTCATACTCGTTGAAAACTTCTCTTTTGCTTTTGGGTTTTGCTCCCAAAATTCTTGCATTCTTAATCTCATTTTGGAACTTAAAGACGTTGTCTGAGAAATTTCTGCATAATTAACAGATTTTTCACCCCTGTTTTTCATAAAACGACTCAACGCCTCTTTTACAGGTTTACTCGAACCTAGTCCCCATGCATCTTCAAGAACTTGCCTAAACGTTTCTGCCGCCTGCGGATTATTTCTATAAAACTCTTTTTGTCTCATTGATTGAGCATATATTCTCTGCGGATTTCCCGAATAGTAATCTATCAATGACTCTGAAATTTTCTTCTTCTGCTCCTCTGACATTTCTCCCCGCGGAATATACACATATGCACCACTAGAGGATTTTTGTTCTAAATTTTGAAGCTTTCTTGCTGACATCTCTGCATTCATTCTCTCATTGTATTCTCTATCCGAAAACTTCAAAACTATAGAATAATGCTTATTTAAAAGAGGAATCTGCATTTTTTTCATAGCATAAACTACACCTTTATCATCGGTATATTTTTTCAAATCTCTTGTCGAAAAACCTTCAGCCCAGTATAATTTCAACATCTGCAGTGCTAAATCCTCATCTTTACTAAAATATTGGGACTTCCCTTGCTTTACATCACTTATCAAAGATCCCTCAGAAGCGTCCAAGTCATCTGATGATATTACATCTTTAAATTCCGGATAAAGCTCCTTAACCTCATCCAATGATTCAGCATATCTAATATCATCATAAACATGTTTATGAACATCAATCAAAGTAAGGTTTTTAGGATTGCCATTTTCTAAAACAAAATTCGCAGCCTCACGAACTCTATCAGGAACTATAGATTTACCTTCCTCTTCTTCCGCTTCGTCAAAAATTTCCATAGTTTTTTTCAAATCTATGCTATTGCCACCTTTAAAACTTAAAAAATAATTTCCCGATACCAAAGGAATACTTGATATACGCCCAGCTGCCTCAACTCCTAACTGGTCAGATTGTTCAGTCTTAGTATTATTTTTTGCAAGTGAATAGGGTGTTATTAAAATCGGCGAAACCTTCATCATAAATAAACTTCCTTTTTTTGGTTAGTGTAAACCTCCTAATCAAAGTATTTTGCCCCAAAAACAAAAATATTTACAGATTTTAACACAAGAATGCACCTGCTTTTTGCAGATGCATTCTCGATTATACAATCTCACAAAATTAAGCAGATGCGCCTGATTTTGCGATAATTTCTGCTTCAATGTTAGACGGAACTTGCTCATAGCATTTGAATTCCATTGAGAAAGTACCTCTACCTTGAGTTTTTGAACGAATGTCTGTAGCATATCCAAACATTTCAGAAAGAGGAACAATTGCATTGATTTTTTGAATTCCTGTTCCTTCAATGATTTCCATACCTTCAACACGTCCTCTTCTTGAAGAAATATCTCCGATAATATCTCCGGTATTTTCTTCTGGAACTTCTATTTCAACCTTCATCATAGGTTCAAGAATACAAGGTCTGGCTTTTTTAGTACCTTCTTTCATAGCCATAGAGCCTGCGATTTTAAACGCCATTTCAGAAGAGTCAACTTCGTGGTAAGAACCATCATAAAGTTCAACCTTAACGTCTATCATCGGGAACCCTGCTAAGATGCCGCCTTCGAGAGCTTCTTCCATACCTTTTCTTGCCGGTTCGATATATTCTTTAGGAATTGCTCCACCGACAATTTTGTTTTCAAATACAAATCCTGCATTTTCTTCAGCCGGTGAAATTCTAACTTTAACGTGTCCATACTGACCTTTACCACCTGATTGACGGATGAACTTAGAATCTTGATCAGCATTTCCTCTGATTGTTTCTCTATATGCAACTTGCGGTTTACCAACGTTAGCATCAACTTTAAATTCTCTTAAAAGTCTATCAACGATGATATCCAAGTGCAACTCACCCATACCGGAAATAATTGTCTGACCTGTTTCATTATCAGATTTAACTCTGAATGAAGGATCTTCTTCTGCTAATTTTTGCAATGCAATACCCATTTTATCTTGGTCTGCTTTTGTTTTAGGCTCAATTGCAACAGAAATAACAGGTTCAGGGAAAGACATTCTTTCAAGGATAATCGGCGCTTTTTCATCGCACAGAGTATCACCTGTTGTAGTATCTTTCAATCCTACAGCAGCACAAATATCACCTGCGTATACTTCTTGAATTTCGTTTCTTTGGTCTGCATACATTTGAACAAGTCTTGAAATACGTTCTTTTTTGCCGTTAGTAGCATTAAGAACATAAGACCCTGCAGTCAGTTTACCTGAGTAAACACGCAAGAATGTTAAACGACCAACATATGGGTCAGTCATAACTTTGAATGCAAGAGCTGAGAAGGGTTCGCTTTCTGATGAATGTCTTTCAACTTTAGAACCATCTTCCAACTCACCTTCAATAGCTTTAACATCAAGCGGAGAAGGTAAATATTCAACTACGTTATCCAAAAGCAATTGAACACCTTTGTTCTTAAAAGCTGTACCACAACACATTGGAACAATTTTGTTCTCGCAAGTTGCTTTTCTGAGAACTCTTTTCAGTTCTTCCATAGAAGGTTCCTCACCTTCCAAGAACTTCATCATCAAGTCATCGTCAAACTCAGAAATAGCTTCTACCAATGCTGCGTGATATTCATTTGCTTTATCAACCATATCTGCAGGAATATCTTCAACTTTAATATCCGTACCCAAATCATTTGTATAGATGTGAGCTTTCATATCAAGAAGGTCAACAATTCCTGTAAACTTATCTTCTGCACCTATAGGAAGCTGAATTGGGTGAGCATTAGCACCTAGTCTGTTTCTTACTTGGTCTAATACACGATAGAAGTTAGCCCCTGTTCTGTCCATTTTGTTAACAAAAACCATTCTTGGAACTTCGTATCTGTTAGCTTGTCTCCAAACGGTTTCTGATTGTGATTGAACACCACCTACTGCACAAAATACAGCTACAACACCGTCTAAAACACGCAATGAACGTTCAACTTCGATAGTAAAGTCAACGTGACCGGGGGTGTCAATGATATTGAGCTGATGTCCTTTCCACATTGCCGTTACCGCTGCGGATTGAATTGTAATACCACGTTCTCTTTCCTGATCCATAAAGTCAGTTACGGCAGCACCGTCGTGTACTTCACCTATTTTGTGAGTTTTACCGGTATAAAACAATATACGTTCCGTCGTTGTCGTTTTACCGGCATCGATGTGGGCTGCTATCCCAAAGTTTCTTACCTTTTCTAAAGGTGTTTGTCTTGCCATTTGTTTTTCCTCTTTTTCTTTATTTTTATTACTTATTAAACAGCTATTATGCTATCTGATACAATTTTGACACAAAAATACTGTTTGTAAAATATATGTTAACAATCTATAATAAAATGCGTACTTGTAAGAGTTGAGTGGAAATGTTTAGAAAAACCCAATATACAGCATTATTGACTGTTATGTACATGCTTGGTATTTTTTCTTTCTTTAAAGAGTGTGAAATCCTTTTTTCCATTATCGTCTTTTTTGTAACAATATATTTACTTTTTACAAACAAAATAAAAAAGCACTATGCAGTTATCTGCGTATTAATTTTTATCTTTGGAATTTCTTATGCTGACTTTAAGATGAAAGAAGAAGATTTCCTAAACTCTATTGCACCTGCTGAGGTCACTTTAGTTGGTCAAGTTGCATCAATTCCAACGTCCGCCCAAGAAAACAAGACAAAATTCTTTTTGAACGTTAAACAAGTAACAACGGATTATAAACTATATGAAACAACCGGCAAAACTTTTGTAACTATCAATGACACAAAGGAGAAATACAAGAACATAAAAATTGGTGATGAAATAAAATTAAATGCAAAATTAAGAATACCTCAAGATGCAACAAATCCATCCCAATTTAGCTATAGAAACTACCTTAAGAACTTTAATACGTTCACAACTGCATATACAAAATCCGGTGAGTGGGAAATAACATCCCCTCCGCAAAATTTAAAATCAAAATTCATTCAAAATCTGAACATTGTAAGGCATCGCATCATCGAAAAACACAATAGAATTATCAAATCTCCAAACATAGAAATACTTGGAGGCATAGTATTCGGTGACGACGCAATAACTCCGCCTGAAGATATTAAAATCTCCTTCATACACTCAGGACTAATGCATATACTGGCTGCTTCGGGATTAAATGTTGCATTAATATTCGGAATATGGTTCTTTATATTCTCAAAACTGAAAATTCCATACAAAACAGGTACAACAATAGGCATTTTTATAATACTGTTTTATACAATGATGACAGGCTTGGGACCACCTGTATTAAGAGCTGCACTAATGCTTACTTTTGCTCTTTTTGGAAAGTTAATTGACAGAGATGCCGACAATGTTGCTCTTTTGCTGCTCGTTGCATCCATTATTTTGATTTACAATCCTGCTTACCTTTTTGACGTCGGTTTTCAACTTTCTTTTGTCGTAACTTTAGGACTGCTCAAGTTTTGTCCTCTTATCGCTAACAAGACAAAACAATTTCCTCAATCTATTGCCGGAGCTATCTATGTACCTCTGGTTGCTCAAATTATGGTCGCGCCAATACAAATGTATTACTTTAACACCTTTGCTCTTTATTCCCTTTTTGCAAATATTGTTTCACTGCCTTTTGTGAGTATGATAAGCTTTCTTGGTTTTAGCAGTTCAATACTGGCATTAGTACCAAATATTCCTTCTTTTGTAATATCTTCTTTTGACTACGTAATGAACCCAATATTGAGCGCACTTGTTTGGATCTCAAATTTCTTTTCAACCCTGCCAAACTCGCTTTTAACCACAACCCAATGTAATTTTTATCAAATAATAATCTATTACGTTATTATTACAATCTTATACTTTATACTAAAAAACGGACTCTCAAGAAAATATATTGTAAGTATTATAATCGCAGCCATAGTGCTTTTTATCACAACACTTTCACCCCAAAATAATAATCTCGAAGCAATATTTTTCAATGTAGGTAATGCTGATGCAATTTTGGTTAAAACTCCAGACAACAAATACACTCTCATTGATACTGCAAATCCTCCATATCAACAAGGCTTATCTCAAGCAAAAGCGATTATATATGAATATCTGAAAGACAACGGAATTAAAGAACTTGAATATCTTATAATAACCCACTATGACACAGACCATGCCGGAGGCGCAATCGATTTATTAAATCTCATAAAGGTTAAAACCCTTATACTAAACCCAAAGATAAACAACTCAAAACTTGCACAAAGTATTATTCAAGAAGCCAAAGCAAAAAATATCAAAATCATATATGTCAAAAATCAAACCGAATATAAATACAAAGAAGGCTTCATGCGCATATTCTTTGCACCGCAGGAAAATGACGAAAACAATGCGTCAATAAACACCGTTTTCACTAAAAATAATAAAACGATACTACTTACCGGCGATAGCGAGCTTAAAGCAACAAAGAGATTAAACCTACCATCAAATATAGACATACTCAAAGTCGCTCATCACGGAGCAAAAGGTTCAATTGACTACAACTTTCTAACTTCAAAAAACATTAAAACAGCAATACTGTCAACAGGACCAAACAAATATAATCACCCTTCATATGAAACAATTTACGATATACAAAAGGCAAAAGTAAACTTGCTAAGAACCGACGCTCACAATGCAATAAAAATATCCATCTCAAAAGACAAAATAAAAACGTTCTCTTATAACAGCAAAAGAAAAAAATGGGTAAATATTGATTGAAATTATGGCTATTTTTTTTAATAATGATATAATATTAAGCATAGTTTAGGGGAGAAGATATGAAAAAATGTCCTTTTAATAACAACGAATGCAACGCAGAATGCGCGCTTTTTATAGCACCTGATGACCTTAATGAGTTAGTATGCGCAAGACTTAACTCAATAGGCGTATATGATAAAGAAAACGGATTGTGCTCACTAAAAAGCCTTGCCCTCTCCGGCTCAAGATTCATGTTTGAGAGGACTTCATCCGTAAATAGAGGCTAAATTATGTCAAAATCAAAAATATTAATTGTACAAAATGCACCCGCAATAAAACACAAAGAACAAAACCTCGAAGATGTTAAAAACATGCTAAAACAACACAAAGGCGAAACCTTTGACCTGATAATTTTGCCTGAACTATTTGCTGTAGGCTGGCATCCCGAATCTTTTGTCGAAAATGCGGAAACACTTGACAACAGTCCAACTTTAAACCTATTGAAAGAAACCGCAACACTGTTTAACTCAAACGTAATTGGAGGAAGCTACGTTCTTAAAGAGGAAAAAACAAATTTGCTTCGAAACGCATGTCCAATTATAAACAGAAAAGGTGAAGTGTTGGGACATTATTTCAAAGTACATCTTTTTTCGCACTTTCTCTATAATGAGGGTAAATACTTAACTAGCGGAGAAGAAGGACTTATTGTAAACACGGATATTGGCAAAATTGGGGTGAGTATCTGTTATGACATAAGGTTTCCAGAATTGTTCCGAGCATACGCATATGAAGGCGCAGATTTAATGGTAGAAGTAGCAGCCTGGCCCAAATACCGCCAAAACCACTGGGAAACCCTTTCCAAAGCACGAGCTATTGAAAATCAATCATTTATGATTTCTGTTTCGCAAAGCGGACACATTATGGATGAAGAATGGAACCTCGGACATTCAACTGTCGTCGCGCCATATGGTGAAATAATTTGCCAAACAGGTTTTGAACCTTGCACACAAATTGTTGAAATAGATATTGATGAAGCAAGAAAACTTAAAAAAGAATTTACAATTTTAAAAGACAGAAAACCTCTACCCTATAGAGTTAAGGAGATATAATGCTTAAAAAAATACTGGGAATAACAGCAATTTGCACGTTTTTATTCGCACAAAGTGTACAAGCCAAGAAGCTTGACCTCGATAGCACAATAAAGAACTCTGAGTTAAACAAAACATCAACAATAGCTGTTTCTGTGCGAAATGCTCAAACAGGAGAGGTAGAATATGAATACAATCAAAATAAACTATTGCATCCGGCATCAGTATTAAAACTGATAACGCTTCCTGTATCACTGGATGCCCTTACTCCTGAATACAAGTACGAAACAAAATTTGCTCTTGACAAAAACAACAATCTTTACATAAAGCTTTCTGCTGACCCTTCTTTAACTTCCAATCAGCTAAAACAGGCAATAGCGAATATTCCCAAAAAAGAGTTGAACAATCTATATATTGATGACAAAGTTCTTGATCGTTACGAATGGGGAATAGGCTGGATGTGGGACGATGAAACAAACCCCAGAATGGCAAAATTCAGCCCATACAATCTAAATCAAAACGTACTTAACGTGAAAGTTTCTCCTACAACACCAAAGCAACAAGCTCAAATAACTCCGCTTGCTACCGGCACTGCAACCGTTATGAATATGGTTGTAACTGGAAATAAGGATGAACTTTTTGTCTACAGACAAAACTCAATTTCGCCTAATTTAGTCTATTTGTACGGAACAGTATCAACCCCACAGCTTGTAAAAATTCCGATAGGCAATCCCGAAAGATTTTTCTTAACTAATCTTACAAATCAACTAAAAGCAAGAAACATAAGCCATCTTCCGCCAATGATAGCATCATACCCTAAAGATGCAAAAGCCTTCTACACTATAGAGAATGGAATAACTGATGCTATTGCTAAAATCCTCCAAAACAGTGATAATTTTTATGCGGAAACCCTATTTAAAACAGCCGCAGGAGTTAAGGCAAATGACCAGGGAACTTTTGACAATTCCATAAAAATGTTTGAAAACTACTATAAAAAGTACGGCTTAGATACCCAAAAAGTCATTCTTGCTGATGGTAGCGGAGTTTCAAGGAACAATCTTTTTAGCACAGATTGGATTAGTGAAGCTTTGTATAAAATCCAAAAAGACAAAAACTTTAGCTTAATTAAAGAAAAACTTCCTGCCCCCACAACAGGTACAATGAAAAACAGGCTTGAACCTTATGCTCAAAATCTGAAAGCAAAAACAGGTACGCTAGCAAATACAAGTACGATTGCAGGTTATCTGACAGACAAAAGCGGAGAAGAACATATTCTGACAATCTTTGTAGCCAATTTTATTGATGAACCGAAAAAAGCCCAAGAGCTTCAAGACAAAATTATAACGGAAATATACAATAAGTAAGTTTACAATAAGTCGTAAAAACTCCCTTCAAAAATTCCTTTGTGCTATGCTTAAAATATAGAATTAGAGACTTAGAGGCAATACAATGGAAACAATTGACTTACAAAATCTGCCAACGGTATACGACCCGCAAGCAACAGAAAAAGAAATATACAGTTACTGGGAACACATTGAAGCATTTAAAGCAGATGCATCAAGTTCCAAAAAACCTTTCTCCATAGTAATTCCGCCACCAAATGTAACAGGCGTTTTGCATATGGGTCATGCAATAGATGAAACCCTTCAAGATATCCTTGTTCGATATCATAGAATGTCAGGTTATGAAACGTTATGGGTTCCAGGCACTGACCATGCGGGTATTGCAACCCAAAATGTTGTTGAAAAACAACTGAGAAATGAAGGAACCAACAGACACGAACTCGGACGTGAAAAGTTTCTTGAAAGAACGTGGGATTGGGCAAATCAACACAAAAGTCGCATATTAGACCAGTGCAAAAGGCTCGGTGCCTCATTTGACAGGACAAGAGAACGGTTTACACTCGATAAAGGTTGTAGTGATGCGGTCAAAGAGGTCTTTGTCAAGCTCTATGAAAAAGATTTGATATACAAAGGTGCATATATTGTAAACTGGTGTCCGCGATGTCAGAGTGCTATTTCTGATATTGAAACGGAATATGAAACTGAACAAGGACACATGTGGGAAATCTCATACCCGCTAAAAGACGAACAAGGCGCAATTCTTATTGCAACAACTCGTCCGGAAACTATGTACGGTGACGTTGCAATCGCAGTTCATCCCGAAGATTATAAGTATAAAGATTTAATAGGTAAAAAAGTATGTATACCGCTTACAGGAAAAGAAATTCCAATAATTGCGGATGAGTACGTAGACAAATCTTTTGGAACAGGAGCTGTTAAAATTACACCTGCACATGACCCCAACGATTATGAAGTTGGAAAAAGACACAATCTTTCCCCTGTATGGGTTATAGATGAAGAAGGAAAAATGATAGCCTGCGGAGATGTTCCTCAAGACATTCATGGCAAAGACCGTTATGAAGCTCGTAAATGGACAGTTGATATGCTTAGATACAACAACTCTCTTCTTCGGGTAATAGACCATGAACACAACGTAGGTAAGTGCCAACGCTGCGGCACAACTATCGAGCCGCTTCTTTCCGAACAGTGGTTTGTCAGAATGAAACCGCTTGCTAAAAAAGCTATTGAAGCCATACACACTGGTGAAATAAAATTCATTCCCGAACGCTGGACAAAAAACTATCTTGGTTGGATGGAAAATATAAGAGACTGGTGTATTTCACGTCAGTTGTGGTGGGGACACCAAATTCCGGCATATTACCATAATGAAACAGGCGAGATGGTCGTAGCAAAAGAAAACCCCGACCCTTCAAAATACACACAGGACACCAACGTTTTAGATACTTGGTTTTCATCAGGCTTATGGCCATTTTCAACGATGGGCTGGCCAAATACTGACAGTGCTGATTTCAAAAAATTCTACCCTACATCTGTTCTTGTAACAGGATTTGACATAATTTTCTTCTGGGTAGCCAGAATGATAACAATGGGTTATGAATTCACAGGCAAAGCGCCATTCTCAACAGTTTACATTCATGGACTTATACGAGATGAACAAGGTCAAAAAATGTCAAAATCTAAAGGCAACACTATTGACCCTGTAGAAATCATTGACCAGTATGGTTGTGACGCTTTAAGATTTACTCTTGTTTCACTTTGCACGTATGGAGGACAGGACATCAAAGTTTCTAATGACAAATTTGAATATGGCAGAAATTTTGCCAACAAAATTTGGAATGCTTCCAGATTTGTTCTTATGAACCTTGAAGGCGTCGATAACAACCCGATTGACATTTCAAACCTTACAATTGCAGACAAGTGGATTTTGGACAAACTCAATAATACGGCAAAAGAAATTAACGAAAATATTCAAAACTACAGAATAGGCGAAACTGCTCATATTTTGTACGATTTCTTCTGGAATTCATACTGTGATTGGTACGTTGAAATTGCCAAAATACAACTCCGTAATGATGCAGAAAAACTTAACACTCAAAGAGTGTTAAGATACGTCCTTGATATGACGTTGAGGATGCTACATCTGCTTATGCCTCATATAACAGAGAAAATATGGCAATTAATACCGATGAAAAAAGAACAAAAAGCCATAATGCTTTCTGAGTTCCCTGTTTATAAACCCGAACTTTCATTTGGTAAAGAAGCACAAGAAATGGAACTTGTTTTTGAAACAATAAAATCACTCAGAAACGCTCGTCAAAGCTTGAATATACCGGTTTCAACAATTATAAACATAGATATTCATGCTTCAAAAGAGGAAAAACCAATTTTTGAAGCTGTAACATCATATCTTCAAAGGCTTGCGAGAGTTAATGAAATAAGCTTCAGCGCAGAAGATGCACCAATAAAAAAACAATCAGCATCAGCCGTAGTCGGTAACTCAAAGATAATTATTCCGCTTGCCGGACTTATCAATATTGATGAAGAAATTGCGCGTCAAAACAAAAAATTGGAAAAACTTCTAAACGAGAAAAAATCGCTCGATGCAAGAATCGCAAATCCAAAATTTGTATCTAATGCACCAAAAGAGCTTATTGAAACAACAAAATCAAGGATTGAAGAAATTGATGCCCAAGCAAAGGCAATAAATGAACTTATTGAAAATTTAAGAGGCTAAGTTGAAAAATAGCGTTGGAATAGTCCAAACACAATACATACATATAGACGAACCGCTAAATCTTGATAGCGGCAAGGTATTACCTCAGTATGATATAGCATATGAAACTTACGGCGAGCTAAACGAGGATAAAAGTAACGCGATACTTGTATTGCATGCTCTAACAGGTGACGCCCATGCTGCCGGAAAACACAATCCTACTGATAAAAAAGTTGGTTGGTGGGATGATATGATAGGACCGGACAAAGCCTTTGACACAAATAAATATTTTATAATTTCATCAAATATGCTTGGTGGTTGTGCAGGAACAACAGGTCCAAGTTCAATAAATCCACAAACGGGAAGAGAATACGGTCTTGACTTTCCGGTAATTACTGTTGGTGATGCTGTAAAGGTTCAGAAAAAACTTGTAGACTATTTAGGCGTAAAAAAACTTATGGTTGCAGGCGGTTCAATGGGCGGAATGCAAGCGCTTGAATGGGCTACAACACATAGCGATATGGTAGAAGCCTGTATTATAATCGCCTCAACAAGTAAACTCTCTACTCAAGCAATTGCATTCAACGCAGTTGGTCGAAATGCTATCTTATCAGACCCGTACTTTAATGATGGCAACTACTATCAAAACGAAAAACAGCCCGAAAGAGGTTTATCTATAGCCAGAATGGTAGGACACATAACCTACCTCTGCGAGGAAGCAATGCAAAACAAGTTTGCGAGAAGGTTTCAGGACAAAGACAAGCCGGATTTTGACTTCAACATAGATTTTGAAGTCGAAAGTTACCTTGAGCATCAGGGTAAAATCTTTGTAAACAGATTTGATGCAAACTCTTATCTATATATAACAAAAGCTGTTGACTATTATGATACGGCTCAGTGCTACGGCTCTTTGGAAAAAGCCTTCGCTGACTCACATGCAAAATTCCTGGTCATATCTTTTACCAGTGACTGGCTCTTTCCGACATATCAATCAAAAGAAATCGTAAATGCACTTGTAAAAGCGCACAAAGACGTTTCTTTCTGCGAAATAAAAAGCCCCTGCGGGCATGATGCATTTTTGCTTGAATTTGAAACACAAACAAAAATTATTAAGAGTTTTTTAAACAAGGTAGATCACATATGCTAGGACAGAGCAAAGATTACGGAAAAACAAAAGGACTAAGACTAAACTACAAAATCATCTCCGAAATTGTAAATGACGGAGCAAAAATCCTAGACCTTGGCTGCGGTGACGGAACACTTCTAAAACAGCTTATTGATGAAAAAAACGTTCGAGGAATAGGGGTTGAAATAGACCAAAACTCCGTTATATCTGCAATTGAAAAAGGTCTTTCTATCATTCAAGGTAACATAGATGCGGGACTTAAGGAGTTTACGGATAAAGAATACGATTGGGTAATACTTAATCAGACCGTACAATCCACTGACAAGCCAGATTTTGTAATTGAGGAAATGTTAAGAGTAGGAAAAAAAGTTGTAGTATCCTTTCCCAATTTTGCTTACTGGAAGGTTAGATTTTATCTGTTCTTCAAGGGAAAAATGCCAAAATCAAAAATTTTGCCATTTGAATGGTTTAACACTCCTAACATTCACCTACTGACAATAAATGATTTTTACGAATTTTGTAACAAAAGAAACATAAAAATACTACAATCCGTCTATATGACAAGAGCAAAGGTTCGTCATGGAATGCTCATTAGAGCTATTTCAAATTTCTTTACGGAAGAAGTTATCTTTGTAATCTCTCGCTAATTATTCCAACAAACATGTAAGTTGTGAAACATCAAAAGCCAGATTAATCGCCGCTTTCATACTATCTTCACGGGCAATATTAAGCCCCGCTATATCAAAAGCTGTGCCATGAGATGGAGAAGTGCGAATTACATCAAGTCCTATAGTTACATTTACCGCACTATCTTGGGCTAAAAGTTTCATAGGAATAAGCCCCTGATCGTGATACATTGCAACGTAGCAATCGTAAGAGAACTTTTCCCCCGAAAAATACTGTCTGCCAAATCGAGCAAATTCTGCATCCGCAACAAGTGGTCCTGCAACCTTAAGCCCCTGAGATTTTAGCTTGGCAATCGCGGGTTTTATAACTTGTTCTTCTTCCTCTCCCAAAAGCCCGTTTTCTCCTGCATGAGGATTCAATGCCAAAATTCCTATCTTCGGCTCTGCAATAGCAAAATTATTGACTAACGCATTATTCAATCTCTTTATTTTATCAATAATGACCTTGGAATTAATAACCCTTGGGACATTCTCTAACGGGAGGTGCCTCGTTAATAAAAATACTCTAAAATCTTTTGAAACAAAAAGCATCTCTGATTTTTGCACATCGTGTGCCAAAAATTTTTCTAAAATCTCTGTCTGTCCTGAAAACTCATACCCCCCGAGATTCAGAACATGTTTTGAAACAGGTGCGGTAACTATGCTTTTTGCATAATTCGACTTAACTAACTCACAAGCTTTCTGCAAACACAAAAAACAATGCTCCGCACTATATTTATTTTCCTCTCCAATACTAACAGACCTTTCATCAAACTTTACGTCTGCTATCTCATAATCCTTATTAAGTTTTAAGTCATAATTCTGTGCATATAAATCAAAAACTCTTTTTGAGCCTGCAATAACAATATCTTCAACAGAACAATCAAGAGAGTTGAGCGCTTTTATTAGAATTTCAACCCCAATTCCATTAATATCACCATATGTTAAAACAATTTTTTTCATATTATTTGTGTGCATCAAAGTATTTTAATATATCAACAAGGGTCATGCTATTGCCAAGATTACCCGATTTTGTGACAATCCATTGTGCATTATAATCCATACATAATGGCATAGCCGGAGCGACAGCGTCAATTATATGCAAAACTTTGCTATCAATGGCCTTACAACATTTACACGAAGTTTCACCGCCAAGAACAATCAAAACGACTTGCGACTTTTCAATAACACGTTTTGTTAATTCCGCCAAATAAGAAGTAATCATAGAAATAAATCGTTCTTTCGTAATACCTTGCAATAGCAAAGCATTTCCGTCCGCATCCGGATTTATTGCAATATTTGAAGAATGGACGGTGACAATATTTGATTTACCAAGATTTTTACAAACACGCTCAACTATATCATCTGTAACTCCAGCCATAATATCCTCAATTTTAAGCGGAATAAAATATGTATTTAAAAAGTCATCATCCTCCTCTAAACGCTTAATTTGAGAAGCAGTTAAATCGGTAGCTGAGCCTGAAATAACAAGTTTAGGCAGTTCCGGAATAGTTTTTTGAATATGCTGATACTTTACATCCGGCAGCCAAACTCTCGAATACCCTTGAGCCAATGCTGCCGCGCCACAAGGAAGTATACTATAGTTACTTTTTACCGTAGCCAGAATAATTTGTTCTAAATCAGTTGTTGAAACGGCATCAACGACAATAAGTTTTTTACCTGCTTTAATGAGCTCATTAAGCTTCATCAAAATCGGACCTGCACCCTTAATAACAGTACGAAGCTCTATCAAACCTACAATATCACGTTCTTCATCAGAAAGTTGACGCTCCAAAATAGTTGGAATATGCGACTCATAAATAGGAGAATAAGGGTCACGAGCAAGCTCTGTTCTTTCGATTGGAACACCCTTAAGAAGCTGATATCCGCCAATAGTTATACGTCCTTCATTAGGGAATGCCGGTGCTATTATTGCGGCATCATAATCCAACACATTAAGCATGGCAATAGTTTCACGCGCAATATTTCCTCTTAAAGTGGAATCTATTTTTTTGTAAAAATGCTCAATACTGAGTTCTTGTTTCATAAAAGAAGCAGCTTCTTCAACCGCCTCAAAAGCCTCCAACGAAGGAATATTTCTACTTTCTGTTGAAATAGCCCAACACTGAATTAAATCTTTATTGGCAATCTCCTTGCAAGGTTCCAAAATCATCTGAGTATTACACCCATGGTTGTGAAACTGCAAAGCCGTATCATTTGCACCCGTTAAGTCATCAGCGATAATTCCGATATTATTTGAAACAAACATAAAGACCTCAAGCGGAATTAGTCGTTTCTACCGCCCAATAACCTCAAATTATTGGCTCTAACTATAAAACGCTCTTTAGTAATACCCGAAGGATCCGCCCACTTACTGGCTATAAGTCGTCCGTCAATCGCAACTAATTTGCCTTTTTTGACATATTCACCGGCAACTTCTGCAATCTTATCCCAAAATTCAACACTAAACCAATCCGTAACTTCTTCTTTAACCTTAGAATCCCAACGATTAACGGCAACAGAAAATGTCGTTTTAACCTTACCCGATTCAAAGTACTTCATCTCCGGGTCTTGCCCTGCTCTACCAACCAAAACTACATTATTCATCTAATTAATTTCTCCTCCAACGGTTTATTCTGAGATTATACAAAAAGTTTGTTTTAAAATCAAAGTTTTTGCTACATCATATTAACATTTTTAAAACATAAATTATATAAATTAGGTAAAACCCCCCTGAAGCAAGCAAAATACGGTAATTCAAGACCCCGTTATTCTTAATTGAATTGACATACACCATTAGCAATGAAGAATATACCAGCACAACGCTTAAAAAAGCAGGTGTATTAAACTGCCAGGGTGTCAAAGAAATACCAATTGCAGCAGGAATACAACTTTGAAAAACAAGAGCACCCGTTATGTTTGAAATAGAGAGCGAATCTTTTGACGAAGTAATCCAAATTGCGCTGTTAAAACACTCCGGCAGTTCTGTTGCAATAGGTGCCAGAAGCAAACTCATAACCATTGGGTGAATATTAAGCACATTAGCAAAGAACTTTATTTCTTCAACAAAAAAATATGCAAGAAAAACAAGAAGAACAAGCGAAAAAGCTATCTGCAAACAGATAAGGATTTTTTTATACGGAAAGAATTTTTTAAAAATTTCAAAGAAAATTAAAGGCTCAATTTCTAGTTTAGAACAATCCTCTCCAAAATCTTTTTTTAATGTACGTCTAACGTACCAAAAATAATAAAGTACTAAAAAAACAGAGATACAATATTTTATACTCTTAATATTAACAAATGCACTCAAAACCGCAACCGTATAAGAAACCGCAAAAAATCTTAAATCTCTTACAAGAATAATAGGATTTGAACACATTTTGCAATCCCGTTTATTAAGCCAACTGCAAACTAAAACGGAAAATCCAGTTACAAAAAGAGCAAAAGTAGAAAGTAAAAAAGGTGAGCCCAAAACCGCTCCCAAAGCGACATCCTCACCTAAACTAACAGAAGTCCCCATAAAAAAAGCACCTAAAACAGCTACAATCGGAACAATTGTTTCTGGAAGCGCTGTACCCACAGCCGCAAGTATCCCACCCACAGCTCCATCTTGCAAATCGTATTCTTTGCCAAAGTTCTCAACCGAATTAGTAAATATAACACAGTCATATATTATCAATCCGAGTAAAACCACTATAAATATTGAATGCAAAACATAATTCATGCTAAAACCGATATTTGTGCTAAACTGGTTATACACTAACATAATATTTCTAAAAATAAAAGCATATTCAGACGGGATAAGAGATGCAAAATCTTAAAGAATTACAAGAAAATATAAAAAATGCAAACAATATAATAATATTTTCACACGTTAATCCGGATGGAGATACCTTAGGTTCCATGATTGGATTATCTAAACTTATAGAACTGAATTTTAATAAAAAAACTACAAATGTTATAATCGGAAGAAAGCCTGATACATATGCCTTTTTAAATTCGATTGATGAATGCCGGAGCAACAATGATATTGATAAAGAAACAATATACGATCTGGCAATAGCCGTTGATGTTGCCGCAAAAGACCGAATGGTAGACATGCAGGAAGTATATTTTAAAGCAAAGAAAAGTATAAACATAGACCATCACATAACAAACAACGGATACGGTAATATAAATATCATAGATGCAAATGCCTCCTCATGCGCAGAAGTTATATACGGACTGGCAAAAGCTCTAAATTGGGAAATAAATCAAGAAACAGCTGAACTCTTATATATAGGAATACTAACAGATACTGGCGGATTTAGGTTTGAAAATACAAGTCCAAAAGTTTTCAATTACGCAGCAGAACTCAGCGAACAGGGTGCAAATCCAACAAAATTATACAGACTATGCTACGAATCCAAACCAAAAGCAATGGCGCTTTTAAACGCATATGCAATACAAAATGCAGTATTTAAAGAAAATGATAAAATAGCATATACAATAATTACAAAAGAAGATATGAAAAATTTTAACGCAAAAGGCGACTACACTGAAGGTATCTCTGAATCATTAAGACAAATAAATACAACAGAAGTTTCAATGCTGCTGAAAGAATCGGAAAATCAAACGACAAAAGTCAGTCTTAGAAGCAAAAACATAGATGTAGCAAAAATTGCAGAAACCTTTGGGGGCGGAGGGCATCACTTTGCAGCAGGTTGCACTATTCAAAAACCGCCCAAAATAGCACTGGAAAAACTAATGGAAGAAATAAAGAAGAGTCTTTATGAATAAAGAAACACTAAAAGTTTATATAACAACTTTAATAAGGAGAATAGTCGCTGACGATTTTCCAGGCATGGCGTCAGAAATGGCATATATGTTTGTAATAGGGATTTTCCCGCTAATGCTTCTTTTAATGTCGGTCTATGCCTGGCTTGGGAAAAAAACAGTGCTATTTCAAATCTTAAACACTCTAAGTACAATCGCTCCAAATGATGCAGTAAATTTGCTTAAAAAAGTGCTGAATGAAGTTATGATATTTGAACACGGCGGACTAATGGCAATAATCGGTTTTGCAATAGTTTTGGGCTTATCATCAAACATATTTGCAGTCATAACAAAGGGATTGAACAGGGCATATGGTCTGCAAGAAACACGTAGTTTTATTCATACAAGAATACTATCGGTAGTAATGCTTTTTATAAATACATTTTTACTCTTTATCTGTACAAACCTCATAGTCTTTGGAAAAGTAATACTGGAATTTATATTGCACTATATAATTTTGCCACCGGAAATTATACATTGGTTTTTGGTAACCAGATGGCCCGTAGCATTTATTGCACTGTATTCACTAACTTTTTTAAATTATTACTATCTTCCCTGCATAGCAAAACACAACAAATACAGACGAAAAAGCATACTGGCAGGAACAATGTTTTTCAGTGTATTTTGGTTACTTGGTTCATGGCTGTTTTCGGTTTATCTTGACAACTTAAATACATACAACAGAGTTTACGGAACAATCGGAGCAGTAGCAATACTTATGGTATGGCTATACTACACATCAATAGTTCTTCTAATTGGCGGTGAAATGAACTCGCAAGTTTACAAAAAATTGCTAATCGAGCGCTCCAGCTCACATTAGAATAAAAGAAGAGCATAAAATTTGTCTTTTCGCTTGCCAATAAAAAATTTTTTTGTATAATAAGATTGTTATAGCAGTTAAGTATAAACGCAGAGCTGTTGGAGCATGCTTAAATATTTAGAATTGAACTGCTTAAGAGGGTATCTGTTAAACCGCAACAAATGAGTGTATGTAGTTTTAATTACAAGTATATAAAAGAGAAGGCAACACCCGGAAGCTGGAGAAGAGGCTATGAGGCGTCCAAGACGGGTATAGTAACGGCTATAGAACAAAAACTTGCAGGGGTTGAAGCCAAAGTCAAAGGGAATTATAAAGACTCTTATGACGTAAGCTTGAGTTTTTCAAAATCAGGTGTAAAAGCACAATGCAGTTGTCCTTTGAAAGAAGAATGGTGTAAGCACTCTATTGCTGTAGGGCTCAAAGTAATTGAGGAAGGAATATATGATAATTATCTTTTGAAAACTCACGGCATAGAACCTGACATGTCTGACGTTGATACCGACCTAAAAGAGGAACCGGATGGAGATTACATTTTTCATTTTAACCCGAAACGCAGGCAGAACTTTTTCTCACTACTTGTAATGGATAGAAATACAGGAAAAGTTATAAGGGATTTGGAAGCAGTTCTGAGAAAAATAATAGCAGAACAAAAAGAACATCCGGAAATACAGCTCAATAACTCACAAAAAATAGAAATAGCAATATTTCAACTACTTTTGAAGAAATCAAGACTAGATAAAAAAGCAGGCTGGTATGATGTACAGATTGCAAAGTTTGATGATTTCTTTCAAATTCTTTCAAAGGCAGATGAGGTAATAGACGGAAAAACGAAACATAGGTTAAAATTCATAAATGATCCTTGGGAGCTTGTATTGTCCGTAAACTTTTCGATGGTTGGGAACGTACTTCTTTCATTACACTGGAAAAGAAGTGACGGAAAAGATGTATTACCATTTGATGAAGTTAGATATTTTTCACGACAATTAAAATGGGGAAGATATAAAAACTTGATATTCCCAACCAATATAGAAGTGGCAGCAATACCGCAAAATCTTACAAAATCAACATTTACAGATGTAAAAGATGCAGATGGCGCAAAGTTCCTATACGAAGAACTTCCTAAACTAAGGAAGCTTATGCCGACCGAAGTATCAGAGATAATTGATAAACTAACTCTGGAACAAAGGCCGCCGCTTAATATAGTAACAATGGGACTTGATTATGACGGTGCGCTAAAAGCCTCATTGGAATTCGAATACGACGGGACTCGTGTACCATATTCAAAAAATACGGAAAAAACACCATATGTAACAGTAAAAAAACCTAAGGAAGATTTGCTATACTGGGTAAAAAGGAATACCAAACACGAACAAATGGCATATCAAATGCTTTTGGCTTGTAAGTTTGCACCAATGCAAACGAATAACCTTGCCCTTGAAAAGGAAAACGCCGTAGATTTTTACAACTATTACATGTCACAAGCCGGAGAAGGGTGGAAATTTGAAGAAAAAGACGACATGTCATTCTTTAAGCTTGCAAAAAACAAGTTCCAATTGTGCGCAAGAATAGACTTTTCACCAGATACAATAGACAGCTTTGAAGTTGAACTTTTTGGACTTTTAAATGATGAAGAAATTCCATTCAGTGAAGTATATGACATAGTCGTAGAAGGTGATAAATACTATAGGGTGAAAAATGCAGGTTTTGTTGAAGTTCCTTCTCAAAATGTATACTCATTATTAAGAGCATTTAACACCTTTGATGTATACAAAAATGACGAAAACAAATACATCGTAAAAACGTTCAGAGCAGGTGTAATATCCGAAATGGAAAACTTGGGATTGACGCTTAAAATGTCAAGAAAGTTCTCTAAATTTTGGAAACAAATTTCAACCTTCTCAATAACAGATACCCCCGCTTTACCGAAAGGAATAAATGCAGAATTGCGTGAATATCAGCTAAAAGGTTTTGGTTGGTTATGGTTCTTGTACCAATACGGGCTCAACGGAATACTTGCGGATGATATGGGACTTGGAAAAACACTACAAGCTTTGGTTCTGCTAAAAAAAGCGAAAGAAAAGAACGGAAAACAACCCTCACTGGTAATATGTCCAACATCGGTTGTATTCAATTGGGAGAACGAAATAGAAAAATTTGCTCCTGACCTTTCTTGTTTAAAACTCACCGGTGTAGAGCGAAAAGAACTTTTCAAAGAAATTAAAAATCACGACATAGTAATAACAAGTTACGCTCTTGTAAGAAGGGATATAGAGAAGCTTAAGAAAAAAGACTTCAGATACATAATCCTTGATGAATCTCAGAACATAAAAAATGCTGACTCACAAACAGCTCAAATGGTAAAGCAATTAAAATGCCGTCATAAACTTGCACTTTCAGGCACACCGATAGAAAACAGACTTGAAGAATTATGGTCAATTTTTGACTTTTTAATGCCTGGATTTTTGTTTGATAAAAATGAATTTAACTACAGATACGTTACACCAATTATGGAAAGAGAAGATAAAACAACAGAAAAACGCTTAAAACAACAAATCTATCCATTCATACTACGCCGGATGAAACGTGATGTGGCAAAGGATTTACCTGACAAGATTGAAAACGTGGCATTCTGTGAAATGACCCCTGCCCAAAAAGATTTTTATTTGGAAGTTTTGGATTCTACCAAAGAGGAAATTTTCAAATCTATTGAAGAAGTAGGATTTGAGAAGTCAAAAATGTCGATTTTTTCAGCATTGTTAAGGCTCCGACAAATATGCTGCCACCCTCGTTTGTATGACAAAAACAATATGACAGGAGTAAATGAGTCAGGCAAATTTGAACAGCTCAAGGAAATGCTGAAAGAAATAATAAGTGAAGGTCACAGGGTATTGTTATTCAGCCAATTTGTAGATATGTTAGACATAATAAAAGCTTGGCTTGAAAAAGAAGGAATAAAACACGAATACTTAACCGGAAAAACAAAGAATCGACAAGAAGCAGTTGAAAACTTTAATAACAATCCTACAATACCTATATTTTTAATCAGCTTAAAAGCTGGAGGAACAGGGTTAAATCTAACCGGAGCGGATTATGTAATTCATTATGACCCTTGGTGGAATCCCGCAGTAGAAGACCAAGCAACAGACCGAGCGTATCGTATAGGACAAACCAAGAAAGTTTTTGTATACAGATTAATAACCAAAAACTCTGTGGAAGAGAAAATTCAAAGATTGAAATCCAGAAAACGCGACCTGGTAGACAGTGTAATCTCCGTAGATAGAAACATTGGAAAGTCTTTAACGATGGACGACATCAAAGACATATTATCCGTAGATTAATATTAGGATTGTAACAAAAAAGTTACAAATGCGAATAAAAGTCTAAAGTTTGACATTTAAGTTCCGATACTTATAACACAAGTAAGTACGATAAGGAGTATCGGATTATGGGAATGTCAGCATCACAAGCAAGATTTTTGGGACTAACGGCGAGAAAATCGAACGTTGAGTTTCAAGGACAGCAAGTAAACCAACAGCGTACATCCTTGGCAAACGAAAGTGCTGGTTTGTTTAACCAAATGCTGGCGTTACAAGTTCCGACTCCACCGTCAGCAACAGATTTTTACAGCATGGCATATACATTCCCCGGAGAAGCATCAAACGAAGAATGCAGAATTCTAACTTGGGGAACAAGCTCAAATCCGACAATGGGAGCCTACAACGTAGAAATTAAAAAGACAATAAACGACGTAGGAGTAAAAACCCCAACAATGGCTGTGGGTACAACAATAACAAAATCAGATGAGGTTGACGCTGCAGGTAACCCAATATACACAATGGGTATACCTGATAGCAGTGGAAATATCATTAACTATACGCTCACAAAAGCAGACAAAGACGTAAACGGAGTAAAACAAGAAGACGGCAAAGATACCTATATTCCGAGCTACAGCTACCAAAAAGGTGGCAGAACATACTTTGTATCAGAAGAGCTTCTTAACAAAATGTTTGGAGAAGAAAGCAACTTATACGGAGTAACGGAAGAAAATGGTTCGCAAACCGCACACATAACAAAAGAAAATCAAGACGCAGCTACAGAGTCCTACTACAAAGGAGAAAAAACTGTAGAATATATAACCCTTGTAGGTGTAACAATGGAAACAGATGACACGGGAAGATTTACAGGAATGAAATACTCCCCGACAAATGACCCCAACAGCATGAAAGAAACCGAACTTACAATCGAAGAAATTCATGATGATGAGGGTTACGACAAGGCAATGCAAGAGTACAACTACAAAAAGATGATGTATGACAGAACGATAGAAGATATTAATACAAGAACAGAAATCATCCAGCAACAAGATAAAACACTTGAATTGAACTTGAAACAACTGGATACAGAACAAGAAGCAATACAAACAGAAATGGAAGCAGTGCAACAAGTAATTCAGAAAAACGTAGAAAATACATTTAAGACATTTGCATAATAGAAATAAAAACGATAGATAAAATTAAAGAAAAGAAAAAGCTTCGTTGACATACGAGGAAAAATCCTTAAAAAGATACCGTGAAGGTTAAGATAGGGTGCAACTCCAATGTCGACGAAGTTTTTAGTAACAAAAGAAAAAAATGTAACGAAACGTAAAGAAAGAAATACACCTTCTAAAGTTTCAAGCGAATTATGCCGAATATACCCATATACAAGTAAGAGTAAAATCGGAACGACATGGAGATAAAATATTATGGGAATGGCAGCATCACAAGCGAGATTTCTCGGTCTTACTGCGCGTAAGACAAACGTAGAATATGAAGGACAACAGGTAAACCAACAACGTACAGCTTTGTCAAATGAAAGCGCAGGGTTGTTCAACCAAATGTTGAGCTTGCAAGTACCTGTTCCTCCCTCTGCGACAGATTACTACAGCATGAGATATAGTTACGAACAAAACGGACAATCATATGAAATTATAAATTATTCCGCAAGTGCAACAACAGCAGGAGCATATGACGTAACTGTCAGAACAGCTTATGACGTAGTAAACTACACAAATCTTATACTAAACGAAAATCCACAAACGCAAGTATCGCAAACTCTCTATTCAAAAACAGACAGTTCAACAGGTAACACCAGTTATTACATGCGCTTTGGCAGCAGCTCAACCGAATATGCATTAATAGGACCGAATATAAATACAGCACTTTCGGAAGCACAAGGGCTACCCGCGGACACGAAATATTACTCATACAGTAGAGACGGCGCTACATATTACATGACCGAAGCTGAAGTGTTAAATCATGCAACAGAAGAAGGCTACAGCGGTCAGATGAATGCATACAGGCAAGATAATTCAAAACAAGTACAAGACACAACATACAACGGGGTTAACCTTATTGCTGACTCAACAGGCAAGTTCAATTACATAACACTTCCTGATGGAACACAATATGCGCTAAACTTAGACGAAGTAGCTGATGATGCCGGATATGACCAAGCAATGCAAGATTATAATTACCAAAAAATGGTATATGATAAGACTATTTCTGACATCAACGCAAAAACGGAAGTAATTCAAGCACAAGACAGAACACTTGAACTCCGATTAAAACAACTTGATACAGAACAAGAAGCACTTCAAACAGAAATGGATGCCGTAAAACAAGTAATTGAGAAAAACATAGAAAAAACATTCAATACATTTGCATAAAATGAAATAGGACATAAACGAGGGTTAAGAAATGTCGTACAAAAATGATTCATACTTAGTAATATCAAACAAATTTTCAAAAGCTTCAAGTGACGCAAAGGCACATTTGTTTGAGACATATGACAGATTAAGGGATTTAACAGTAAGCGGTTCATCCATGGATGGGGCAGGCTTCGGAACAGCCGGAAACTTTCTTTGGGAACTAGCAAGACTAATAGCACCAAGCTCATTTATGACGGTAATGGGTGGAAACACATCAATGAATATACCCGGAACATCATACTGGACGCCCTCAAGTGGAGGAACAGTTACCTGGGATGGAGCAAACTCGGCATTTGGTCTCAGCAACTTGGGCAACTACCCCGGATTTCCGAGCGGTGCAGCACCGATACAATGGGGTTTTGGATCCTCAAGTGAAGTTATAACCGGTGGAGCAGCCTCTATGAGTTTAGCTAGCGATATTGCAGGAATGACAGGAATCAATGCCGCCGCATACGGTGTAGGAGCAGGGACAGGCTTTGGTTTTGGAAATAACTGGATATTACCTATAGCAGGGGTAATTTCGGGATGGGGCGGCATAATGCAAGCCGCTGCACCATATCTTGACGCATTTGGACTACCCGCAACGGTTATAGGTAACTTAATGCAAGGAACATCTTCTTCTGCCTTAGCAGCATATCAAAGAGTAAGCGGCAACATAACCTCTAACGCGGATACAATATTGAGTAACAAGGTTAAAAACATAGAAACCGTAGTCAAGATGCTTGATGCTCAAGGAGATGTTATAAAGAAAATGCTTAAAGAATCCATCGAAGGCGACAGTAAAACAATTCAAAACATGTAGAAAAATGAGAAAAAGAGCAGTAAAAAATCAAAATATATTTAAAATGAACAGCTTGTTAGCGAGTTCAATGCAAGAAAATATTGTAAATTTTTATTGCAATATATTTGGATTAAACCGCAACAGCATAAAGAAAAACGAATACAAGCCGATAATAAACATATACTGTGGAAACATCATAGTGTATAGTGGCTAAGTAAAGGGATATGTAAACATTCTTTACAATTAGCCAGAAAATGGGCAATTAGTAAAGACAGACTGTTTTTATAAATATGAAGTCTATCTTTATTGGAAAGTAAGGGTAAAGATGATACAACAGGCAGTAACGTTGCAAACAAGGAGACTAATAAACTTCTTAAACTTTGCCAGAAGTTTTTTAAGAAGGCATAACTTGGGAGCAGAAATACAAAAGTCTATATCATCGGTATTCAAAGACATCTTCACAGTAAAGAAAAAGCTTAAAATGGCTCAATATCGTGTTAGCTACCAACAATTTAAACTAAGACAAATGGAACAATTGATAGCTGAAAATAATGAGCACGTATTTCTGAAAGGAAATAAGATTAACGAGCTTAGATAGGTGGAAAGATGGGATACGCAGTAGCAACAGTAAGAATGATGTATTTAAACGCACAGCGTTTAGATTTGGAGTACAAAATCCAACTGATTTCAGATGCAAAAATGCAACTGAGTCGGACGGTTACAGACCTTATGAATGCCGGGACGGATTTAGAATCTGATTCACCTATAGTTAAAAAGCTTGAACAAAGAAAAGAACGACTTTATCTTTTAGAGAAAAAACTTGATATGCAGTTGGAGCAATACAAAACAAGATTAAAAGCTATAGAAGTAGAACAGCAGTCCTGCGACCAAATGTTAGAAAAGAACCTGCAACGTTCATTCCGATACTAGGCTTTAAAAACAACTTTTTAATAAAAATAATTGACAAAGAAGTTACTCAAAAGAGTAACTTCTTTTTAGTATAAAGGGCAATTCAATATAACGATAACAGGTCATATATTGAAAGAAAGCAAATCGGGAGAAAAAAATGAAATATCTAATATTCACAATCGCAATACTTATACTTAGTGCAAATGCCACATTAAGTTACACATTAACAACCTATAATCCGCCAATGGAAGTAACAAAAAGCGGCTATATGTCATATCCCAAAATTTCGCAAATTGAAAACATCTTATTCAACAAAACATATGAAAATGAAGATATCGAAGAAAGGCTAAAAAGACTTGAAAAAAAAACCTGTTCAAGAATATATTCCGGCTCAGATTTATCATGGCGAGTAGATAATATAATGGCGAACATGGATCAAGGACTTTTGTACAATATTCCAACAAAAGAACTTTCCAATATAGAAAAAAAGATACTGGGAAAAAGCTATACAAAAGATAAACTGGACAACAGACTGGCAAGACTTGAATATCAAATGCTGGGTGCAGCACAAAGCGGAAAACCTGATGAGCGTTATCAAACAATACTAAGTGCCTCAAATCACTATACAAATATGGGACTAAATAACAATCCATTTGGAAATACAACGATAGCAACAACCCAAAACAGCGGAGGATTTAAAGGAATGTTGCAAAACGTATTTGGTTCAATGTTTAACAGCGGATATGTAACAACAGGCTACACTCCGCCAATAGCACCATACGGATATACGCAACCATATGGATTTAATCCCGGCTACACTCCATATGGAAGAACATTCAATCATTACTCCCCTTACGGATATGATTTGGGTTACGGAAACGGTGGAATAACCCGCTCAATAAGGACACGAACAGGATATTACAACTCATACAGAACAGGGAATTCAGGATGTGGAGTAAGAATACTGGATTAAAAATAATTAAATTATTCATGATATAATACTTTTATGGGCAAAAAGATTATATCAACGAACCGCAAGGCATTTCATGACTTTCATATTTTTGACAAATATGAAGCAGGACTTGTGCTTTGCGGAACAGAGATAAAATCAATACGAAAAGGGGCAATTAACTTAAAAGACAGCTTCATAAAAATAGAAAAAGGTGAAGCCTGGCTATATAACTGTCATATAAGCCCATACGAGCAGGGCAACCGTTATAACCACGAAGCCGAAAGAACTCGCAAACTACTTCTAAATAAAAAAGAAATTCTAAAAATGCTCGGAAAAATAAAAAAAGAAGGCTATTCAATCGTTCCACTGGAGCTCTTTTTACAAAACGGATGGGCAAAACTTGAAATTGCGTTGGCAAAAGGTAAAAAACTGCACGATAAACGTGATGCTATTAAAGAAAAAGCACTCAAACGTGATATACAAAGAGTTTCAAAAATTAAAGGATAATAAAAAATATTAACATATATTAAGTATTGGAAAAGCACTCTTTTGGAAGTATAATTTTTAATATATCACCTGTCTGACAGAGGAATAAGCAATTATAAATTTTATAAAACACAAACATATAATAGGAATAATGCTGGGTTTAAGTATGCTATTGCAGGGAATTAGCCCCGCTTATGCAGCATGGAAATTCAAATCGAAGAAAAAAACGCCGGTACAAACCGAAACCCCCGCTGTCTTTGAAGAACCAGAGCTTATACCAACAGACAAGGAAAAAGAGCAAAGCGAACAGCTAAAAAATGACCCCAACGCTATTTATATCAAAGATATACAGTTTGAAGGCAACAAGCTTATCAAAAGCTCTGATATGGCTAAAATGATGAAGTTACAAGCCGGAGATGTATATAGCCGAGATATGGTACAACAAAGCCTAAAAGAGCTTTATAAAATGGGATACTTCACGGAGAAAATTAAAGCTCTGCCGGTAAAAGTTGATGAACACAACGTAATATTAAAAATTACAGTAGAAGAAAATATGCCAATAACAGGCTTCACAATAGAAGGTAACGAAGTCCTAAGTGTTGGAGATATTTCAGCTGCAATTGCGGATTTGAAAGGTCAACCGCAAAATATGGTTATGATAAACCAAGCAATAACAAATATCGAAGAACTATACGCATCAAAAGGTTATATACTGGCAAGAGTAACAGCTGTATATGATGACCCTGACGGGGTAATCAACTTTGAAATAGAAGAAGGACACATAAACTCAATAGCGATAGAAGGGAATAAAAAAACAAAGGATTTTGTAATAGAACGGAATATTCTTTCAAAACCCGGCGAAGTATACAATGAAAATCAAATAAAAGCAGATTTAACTCGATTATACGGAACACAAGCATTCAAGGACGTAACAAGAAGCATCCAAAAGACAAATTCCGACTCAGACTTATACGATGTAACAATAAATGTGGAAGAGCAAAGAACAGGAACCCTCTCAGTAGGTGGTGGTGTAGATACAGCAACCGGTCTATTTGCAACATTAGGTTTTGCTGAAAACAACTTCCGCGGACTGGGGCAAAGAGTATCATTAAACGTAATGACCGGTACAGGAATTATGCTTAATGACCAGTCAATGCTCAACAGGGCAAACATCCAGTCTGAATTAAGCTTTTATGAGCCGAGGTTAAAAGGTTCTGAAAATTCATTACTTTCAAAAGTCTTTTACAGAGACTTTGCAAGTTATCAAGTTCCACTGGCAATAGAACGCAGGTACGGATGGGAAAACACACTATCAAGACCACTTAATGCAACCAAAACTTTACGTGGACAGATTAGCCTTGGAATTGAGAATATAAATGTGCGAGAAGGAGATGAAGCACAGGTTAGAGACCTTTTTTCAAAGCACAATATTCCAATATCCGAGCGGGCAAAACAGCTTGAGGGCGGATTGTTCATAGGAATCGCGCCAAGCCTGATATATGATACACGAGATACAATAATTAACCCTCGAAACGGTGTATTAGCCTCTATTCGTTTTGACCAAAATGTTGGGATAGATGAGATTAGCAACACACACGGAAAACTTACCGCAAGCATTAAAAAATATTTTCCTGTAATGAAAAAGTCCAGCTTCTCAATAATGGGACGAGCCGGCGGAAAGTTATACGGCGATATGCCTGAAGTAATGGCATACAGACTAGGCGGACCTTATACAATTAGAGGTTTTAGGATGAGTGATGTTGGTACTGGTGACGGATTTATGATGGCATCGGCAGAACTATTAACCCCCTTATTATTCTTAGATAGAATAGAAAAAGTTAAATTCTTGGATAACATAAGACTTGCCTTCTTTGCTGATGCAGGTAAAATCTTTGATCATTCAATCAGTGACAGAATGTACAACCGTCCGGGAGAAGCCATATCTGTTGGGGTAGGTCTGAGGGTATTTATTCCGGGGGTTGGACCTCTTAGCATAGATTGGGGTTATCCGCTTACAAACGTTGGAGATGGAAATCGACGCGGAGCATTTACATTTGGAGTTGGCGAGTTCTACTAATGAAAACATTTATTTGTAAAAACTTAGATGAAACAGATACCCTCGCAAAAAAGTTCTCAAAACTTGTTGAAACTGAGGGGTGTTTTGTATGTATGTTTGGCGACATTGGTGCGGGCAAAACAGCTTTTGTAAAACGAGTTGCAAAACATCTTGGAGTAAAAGAAAAAGTAACAAGTCCAAGCTTTGTAATCCTTAATGAGTACCACGACGGAATACTTCCGATTTACCATTTTGACCTTTACCGCTTAGAAAATGAAGGTGTAAAAACAATTCTCG
Source organism: Candidatus Gastranaerophilales bacterium (assembly GCA_944325625.1). GTDB lineage: Bacteria > Cyanobacteriota > Vampirovibrionia > Gastranaerophilales > Gastranaerophilaceae > RGIG2134. Next base: position 37,691 of record CALVAP010000003.1, read on the forward strand.
ATGAACTGGAGGAATACTCAAAACCCGGGTATTTAACTTTTGCAGAGTGGGCAGAATTTTCTCAGGGAGAAATTCCTTTAGATAGAATGGAAATTAAAATTGACTATATAGCAGAAACTGAACGAAAATTCACCTTTAGCGCTTACGGCGATAAAGCTGTAAAAATATTGGAGGAATTAAATTAAATGTATTTTTTAACTTTTGATACCTCACTGGACAAAACATATATAACACTTTTTCAAGATAAAAATTGTCTAAAAGCAGACATAATTGAAAATCACGACGATAAATACCATTCAGCCTTTTTAGTACAAAACCTTGTAAATTTATTGAAGTCAAATAATTTGACAATGAAAGATATTGAAGCAATTGGGGTAAATATCGGTCCAGGAAGCTTCACAGGGATAAGGGCTTGTTTAACAATCGCAAGGGTCATAGCACAACAATTGGAAATTCCGCTTATTGGAATTCCGTCATTGGAAATACTTGCAAGACTAAATCAATCCGAGTTAAACACAACAGTAATTATGGATGCAAGAAAAGGAATGTGCTATTTTGCCCAATACGACAAAAATGGAAATTGTACAAAAGAACCTACTCTTGAAGTTGTTGATAATTTAAGTTTAGATATACATACAAACAAAATTATAACCGACGCGGCTATGCATAATAGCTTAAAGGAAAGAAATATTGAATCAATATGCTATACTGATATTAATGCGAACTTAGGAAAAATTCTGGGACAGCTGACATATGAAAAACTAAAACAAAACACCACTAACCACTGGGCAGAAGCAAAACCACTATATTTACAAAAGCCATCCATAACAATTTCAAAAAAGAACACATTACAATAACAAAGAAGAGGAAAAATGCCGAACGACACACTAAACTGGTCAAAATGGTTGTTGGAAGCCAGATTTTCATATATGACTGAAGAACAAAAGCAACAGTCTATTAGATGGCTGCTGAGTGTTCGAAACGCCGTTTTGCACAATGCCGGTATTAAGCCTTCAAACACCATAATTGATATCGGAACAGGAACAGGCTTGCTGGGTTTTGGAGCATTAGATTTTATAGATAATACAGGAAAAGTAATTTTTTCAGACTACGCAAAAGACTGCCTTGACACCTGTAAACAAGTAGCTGAAAAACTCAATACCGATAAGAAAATTGAGTTTCTTCTTTCCGACTGTTTGAACATAAAACTTGGTGCCAATACTGTTGATAGAGCACTAATGCGTTCTGTACTGGTTCACATATTAGATAAGGAAAGAGCAATATCTGAGATATACAGAATACTAAAACCTGAGGGAATATTTTCCGCATTTGAGCCTGTAATTCGTTCAAATACGAGATGCGCTGAACTTGTTAACCCCGAGGATTTAACGGACTATACGGAGTTTAAACAAGCAGAAGATGAGTGTATGGACTCTATGGATAACCCTCTAACAAATTTTGACGAAAACACAATCAAAGAACTACTAAACAAGACCGGTTTTAGCGATGGAATAATAGACAAACAAATAGTTGAAACGAAATACGAAGTAAAAAAAGGCATGGTAAAAAGCTGGCTAACGACACCGCCAAGTCCCGGAACAAAAACAATGAAAGAAAAATTCTTAATGTACTTTGAAGAACCCAAAATAGACAGATACATAGAAGAACTACAAAAAGCACTTGAGAACAGATCTGTTACAATCAAATCAAATGTTTTGTATATAAAAGCAAAAAAATAGTTTGACTTTTCCCATAGATTAATTAAATAACAACCAGAAAGACCTCATCTAAATAGATGTAGCAGGTCTTTGAAGGTTAGTCCATAATAAGGAAGTATAGGTTTTGAATATTTTGGTAAATTATGCCCTTTAAGTACCGGCTTCAAAAAGTAGTTGAATTTAGAATAAGGAAGAAAGAAGAACAACTACAAGTAGTTATAAAAGCACAAGCAGAAGTAAATAGGATAGAAGGGCTGATTGAACAGAATAAACAAACAATAGCAAAAACACGAAAAGACATGCGAACAGCAGACCCAATGATGTATGAAAGTTATGACAATTTTCTTCATCACCTCTACGAGATAGCAGAACAACTGGAAGCACAAAAACAAGAAGCATTGGCAAAACTTGAATACGAAAAAAAAGTACTTGTAGAAAGAGAAAAAGATGTCAAAATCCTTGAAAAGCACAAGGAAAAAATGAAAGAAGCCTATCTGGCAGAAGAAAAAGCAGCAGAACTAAAACGTTTATCCGAAGTTGCAGTACAAAAACATTTTCAAAAAACGAAAACAAAAGAAGAAGACGACGCCCAAGAAGCACTAAAAAGCAAAGAAGGACAAATAACTGATGAATATTAGCTCAGCAACAACAACAGAAAAAATAAATGAAACTAACACCTCAATATCAAATTCACAAACTGAAAAAGACGAAAAACAATCTTTCAGCGAAGAATACAAGCTATTATTGGCGCAAAACGGTATAAATTTGGGCATAACCGATCAAAATCTTCTTGCATCAATTATGAATACTCCAAAATCGGAAAAAAGTAATTTTTTAAGTTATGCAAACAGTCTTAGCTCAATTCACTCATCATTCAACTATGATACACTGACAATATCAAAAGATGATGCATTGTTCTTTAATTCGTTGGTGGAAAAAACGGACTACATAGTGAACGAAAAGAAAGACGGAACAAGTTTTCAAACAAGCCTGCTTAAAGTAATAAACGATACCGAAACTCAAGACACAAAGCAAACAGAAGTATCAAAAGCACTGATGAACTTAATTGAAAGTGCCTACAAAACTCAAAAACCGACCAGAATAGACTTTGATAATAATATTTCCGTAATATTGAGGATAAATAAAGACGGGAAAGTATCAGCAGAATTTATCCCATCAGACAAAGCCGTAGAACAATACCTAAGAAACAACATAGGCTACCTAAAAGAGCGACTGGAAGACCAAAACATAGACTACGGAGATATAATGTATAAACCATACAAAGATAACAGCAAAAAGCAACGCAATAACCAAAACGGAGGTCAAAATAATGAATGATGCTTTTATAAGCTCACTAAATGCACAAAAATCGACAAACGCTTGGATTGACGCCCTAACACAAAATATGGCAAACATGTACACACCCGGCTATCGTGAAAGTGCAATAACATTCAAAAATTTTCTAAGCGGCACAATCGCCGATAGTTATATGAAAAACACAGGACAAGGAAAATCAATCCCGGGAACTAGCAGTGAAAACGTATTTCTTGAAGGAGACGGATACTTTATGCTGCGCAGAGATGACGGAAAAGTCGTCTATTCAAGATTGGGAGAATTTCGTTTTGACTCCGAAGGCATATACAAAAATGCCTCAGGTGCGGAAGTTCAAGGTTTTATCCTAAACGATAAAGGTGAAATTATGCAAGGAGCAAAACCCGCATCCGCAAATATATACGAAGATACAGCGCTTGAAGGTGGAGCAATAAACGTCCCAACCACAAATATAAAAATGTGGATTGACCCCAATAATGGAAAATACTTAGGTAAGTATGAAGAGTTTGAAATTAAAGACGACGGAATTATTTATGGCAAATCAGACTCAGGCAAGACAATCGTTCCTCTCTACAAAATTGCAGTAATGAATTTTCACAACCCTGAAGGACTTTTTGAGGTAAAAGAAGGCGAATTCGTAGAGACAGAAGATTCCGGAAAAGCGGTATTTGGTCGAGCTGAGGTCAGAGGTGGATTAATTGAACAATCAAACGTTGACTTAAAAGCAAACATATCATACTTCCAACAAGCTAAAGTCCAAATCGATATGGCTAGCAAAATTATTTCAACTAACAAACAGCTTCTAGAGCAAGCTTTAGGTTTGCTAAGCTAATTTTTCACATACCCTGATTTAAGAGTAAGTCCTGCAATTGCAGGACTTTATTTTTGAAACTTTTATATAATCTATACGCCTATAGAATGTTTTTTCTTTTCAACCTGGTTGTCGTAATCGATACGACCCACAAGTTTATTTAATCTACGCTGAACATCCTTAAATTGTTCTATAGAAAGGCTTTGAGCCCCGTCAGAAGATGCGTTATCCGGATCATGATGAACCTCCATCATAATTCCGTTTGCGCCTGCAATTAATGCCGCTTTTGCCATAGGTTCAATCAAATACCTTCTGCCGCAACCATGGCTTGGATCTGCTATTATTGGCAAATGAGAATACTTTTTAACAATCGGAATAGCCGCAATATCCAGAACATTTCTTGAATATGTAGAATCAAGCCCCTTAACACCACGCTCACAAAGAATTACATTCTGGTTACCATTACACATAATATGCTCAGCCGCAAGCAAAAATTCACGAATAGATGCCGCCGGTCCACGTTTTAAGAGAACAGGCTTATTGCACTTTCCAACAGCTTTCAAAAGCTTAAAGTTCTGCATATTGCGTGCACCTATTTGGATTAAATCTGCATAATCAAGAATTAACGGCAAATCGAGTGTATCCATAACCTCAGTAACAACAAGCATATTAGTCTTTTCACTCGCTTCTTTAAGATAAACCAGAGCTTTTTCCTCCAACCCCTGAAAATCATAAGGTGAAGTTCTAGGCTTAAAAGCACCACCTCTTAAGAACTGGCACCCCATCTCCTTAGCCGCAAGTGCAACTCTCATAAGCCCGTCAAAATCCTGTTCAACCGAACAAGGTCCAACCATCATAACAGGTCTTTCATACCCGCCGATTTTTACCCCATTGGGAAAAGTTACCACACTGTCCTCCGGACAACTCTCACGAGATGCAAGCTTAAACGGTTCTTGTATAAGCTTAACCTCCCTAACACCGTCATATGAAGCCAAAGATTCGGGATTAACAAGCCGTCTATCTCCAATAGCAGCAATAACAGTCATAACTTCACCCTCATTTAAGACAATTTTAAACCCCTTTCCCTCAAGAATTTTAACCATCTTTTGTATTTGTTCTTGTGTTGCCTTGGGTTCCATTACAACTATCATAAAAAATCCTCCATTAAGTCTGCAAACGAATAACTAAACTTTAGCCCATTTTTTCAAAAAAGGCAATATTTTAAAAAGAAAATATAAATAACACCTTCTGTAAAATTTATTGCAATTTATTCCATAATTTTGTAAAATCATATATGTTGAATATGTAAATAATTATAGGAGGCAATATTTTATGAACTTTGACAGTTACATCGTTAAAAATGTTGAAATCGCACAAACTGTACCGCCAAGCTGCCCCCCCCCCCCTGCAGCAGAATTTAACTTCTAACAAGGGTTTTGGGCTTTTTAGGCGTTGTAAAAAACGCGCTTTTACCTTAGCTGAAACTCTTATCACACTTACCATTATTGGTGTAGTCGCTGCTATGACTATTCCTACTCTCGTTTCTAAATACCAAAAACATACCTATGTCGTTGGGCTTAAAAAAGCTTATTCTACTTTATCTAACGCTATGTCACTTGCTATGCATGATGATGAGGTGTGGGAATATGCCAGTTGGGGTATTAGTTGGGATATTGATTGGTACACCAGCATGCCCAATATTATAAAAAAATATATGAAAGTTGTTAAAACTTGTGATAGTAACAACTGGGAAGAATGTGTTGAGGTAAATGAAAATGGACGACCAATACAGGGCGTTTATGTTTATGGTAACGACGATATATTTGTAACAGCTGATGGTATGACCTGGTCTAGTAGCGTTAGTGTAGATATCAACGGTAAAAAAGGACCCAATCGTTGGGGTAGGGATATATTTTTGTTAGAGATAGCAAAATATAATCAAAACGGAGTAGCGCAAGGTACGGTTATGCCTTTTGGCTCAAAATTAATGGCTAAATATTGGGGATCTGACGGCAGCTACTGGAACAACAACCCCAGTTCACCAAAATGCACCACGAGGATTGTTAATTGGTTTGGGAAAAATAGCGGTTGGTCAAACGCAGTTGACTGTACCGGTCGGGTGCTTGAAGAAGGGGCGATGAACTATTAATACAACTTTTAATAAGCTCACGAGGCGAGCAAATTGCTCGCCTCTCATTTGCTACTAAACACAATAATATATATTTTTGTAAATATTTTTGAATTTGCTGTTAAATTCCTGTAAAATTGGGTATGTAACACATATGTGCTTTTTATAGGGAGCTAATAATGAAACACTACATACGCAAAACCGAGGATAATATAACAAAGCCAAAGGCTTTAACTAAATTAAAACCATACAAGAAAGTTGGTTTTACTCTGGCTGAAGTCTTGATTACACTTACTATAGTCGGCGTCATAGCTGCTTTAACAATACCTAACTTAATCTCTAAAATCCAAGACCACGGGTTTAAGAGTGCATTTCTTAAAACTTATGGCGTTATCAGAGAAGCTGCCTTCTTGGCTGAACAAGATGATGCACCATTCTGGACAAAAAGTGATATTTTCATGAATCCATATTATTGGCTAACTAACCCTGACGCTATGAAAAATTACTTCAAAATTGCGCGTGGTCCCTTTGTTAGATACAATGGTGGCGGACAATTTGCTATCAACCAAGTATATGGAAACAATTTTAACGTCTCTACAGATGTTAAACTCCTTAATGGAAATCCTAATGGTACTTATTATTTAGTCGCTAACGGCTCTGCTTTTGCTTTTCAGTTAGAAGATTCCACTATAGTTGTATTCTTCACTTCTTATGGCTATGTACATGCTATATATGTTGATGTAAATGGGCAGAAAAAACCTAATCAATGGGGTAGAGATATATATTTTCTGCAAGGTGCTGGTCAAAACCCCTATCGCAGCAGCCCCTACAAGAAATATACAGTCCTCCCCATAGGAGCAAAAGGAGCAACAGACGTTTGGGGCACAAGTACAGACACTTGCAAAAAGGGGACCTCTGGAATGTCTTGCGGTTACGAAATTCTCAAGGACAGAAGCTTCAACCCTCCTTATCAATAAGGCCCAACAACTTTTTACAAAAAGTGCATTCTAATATTGCAATTTATTCCATAATTTTGTAAAATCATATATGTTGAATATGTACACAATTATAGGAGGCAATATTTTATGAACTTTGAAAACCCCATAGTCAAAAATGGCGAAATAACACAAACTGTGCCGCCAAGTTTCCCCCCCCCCCCAAAAAAAAAAGTTAGCTTCTAATAAGGGTTTTAGGCTTTTTAGGCGTCACACTAACCGTGCTTTTACATTAGCTGAAACTCTCATCACATTAACCATTATTGGCGTCATAGCTGCGTTAACAATACCTAACTTAATCTCTAAAATTCAAGACCACGGATTTAAGAGCGCTTTTATAAAAACCTATGGCGTTATCAGAGAAGCCTCTAATCTCGCTGAGCGTGAAGGGGAATCTTTTTGGGATATCAATGACGGATTTATGAGCCCTTATTACTATAGAACCAATCCTAATGCTATGAAAAATTACTTTAAAATCGCACGTGGTCCCTTTGTACACACCGGAGGCGGGGGACATACTGCATTTACAAAGGTTTATGGGAACAATTTCAATTTCGCTAATGATGTCAAGCTCCTCAACGGACAACAGAATGGTGGATATTTGCTTTTATCCAATGGCTCGGCGATGACCTTTCAACTTGAAGACTCTACTATAGTTGGTTTTACGCTCTCCCACGGACTTGTTAGAATGATGGTAGTTGATGTAAATGGTGCAAAAAAACCTAATCAATGGGGTAGAGATGTTTTTGCCCTACAAGGAATATACCAAAATGGTCAATTTACAGTCTTACCTTTTGGTGCAAAAGGTTCAGGAAGTGTATGGGGACAGGCTGGAAATAATTGTATAGAAGGAGGGAATGGTACAACTTGTGGCTACTATATTCTCAAAGACAGAAGCTTCAATCCTCCTTATCAATAAAAACATTAAATACAAAATCAGTTATCCAGAGATTTTATACCAACTTCGACAAAATCACCGAAGTTGGTTTTTACTGCATTCACCATATCATTCGTAGCATTTACCCAGAAACCCGATCCGGTCAGAATTTTCTCTCCGTCCATATTGTCAAGCTTAAACATCAACGGGTCTGAACCTTTAAAATTTAGCATCAAATCTTTTATACTCACCAATGTCTCAAACGGAATATCTTTTTTTACCGTAAGTGTTACCACATTAGAGTTTTCAACAGGGCGGACACTGTCTACCACAATACTCAACTGGTCCTCATCCTTTCGTTGAATTTTTCCTGAGAATATAACTTTTTGTTCTGATTCAACAAATGAATTAACCTCTAACAACGTTTTGTAGAAAACAACAAACTCAACTTTACCTGTCAAATCTTCTATCATTCCGGCTTTAAGAAATTTTGTCGGATCTTTTTTAAACGGAACTTGCCTAACCTGTGACAAAAGACCACAAATTGTAACAACTTTATCATTAGGCATTTCCTGCAACTCAGCTATATTATGCGTAGTTAAAAATGGCAAACTGTTCCTTATTGAAGATAAAGGGTGGCTTGTAACATAAAAACCTAAATATTCTTTTTCAAATTGCTGTATTTCTTTGTCTGTAAATTCATCCTCACTTCCTTGTAAAGTATATGTTCCACCACCAAAACCACTATCTGCGCCCAAAGCTGCAAACAGACTGCCTTGTCCCAATGCTTTGGATTCGTTTTCTCTCATCGCCTGTGAAACAATTGCATCAAGATTATACATTAACTGTTTTCTACTTTTTTCTATGTTTGAAAATGCACCTGCCTTAATCAAACTTTCTAAGGTTCTTTTATTCAATACTTTTATATCAACTCGAGTACAAAAGTCATAAAGAGATTTGTAGTCACCATTCTTTTCTCTTTCCTCACAAATATTCTCTATAACAGCTTCTCCTACATTTTTTATTGCACCAAGCCCAAATCTTATATTATCTTCGTCGGGTGAAAAATCTGAGAATGACTTGTTAATGTCTGGGGCAAGAACTTTGACACCATGTTTTTGACATTCGGCAATATACATCTGCGTTTTATCCTGATCCCCTTTAACACTGGAGAGCAGCGCTGACATATACTCAACAAAGTAATGTGCTTTTAAATACGCCGTCTGATATGAAACAAAGGCATATGCAGCCGAATGCGACCTGTTGAAGCAGTATGCCGCAAACTTTTCTATCTGCTCAAATAATTCCGTTGCAGCTTCTCGGGTCATTCCATTTTTACCTGCGCCTTCGATGAACTTTTCTTTTTGTTTTGCCATTTCATCGAATTTTTTCTTACCCATCATACGGCGAACCATATCCGCCTGTCCCAATGAATATCCGGCAAGAGCTTGAAATATCTGCATAATTTGTTCTTGATAAACTATTGTTCCATAAGTATCTTTCAATATAGGTATCAATAAATCATGGGCATAGGTAACTTTTTGCCTACCGTGCTTTCTTTCTACAAAATCGTCCACCATACCTGATTCCAAAGGTCCCGGACGAAAAAGTGCTACCAATGCACCCATATCTTCAAACACGTTTGGTTTCAATCTCCTCACCAGATTTTTCATGCCCGAAGATTCAAGCTGAAAAACTCCGTCCGTGTCCCCTCTTTGCAATAATTCATATGTTGCTTCATCTTTGAGTGAAACTTTATTTATTTCCAAATCAATTCCGTGACGTTTTTTTATGAGCTTAAGCGTATGATTAATCATTGTAAGGTTACGCAAGCCCAAAAAGTCCATTTTCAACAGACCAAGGGTTTCCAAATCCGCCATCGGGTATTGAGTTATAATGATACCTTCTTTTGAAGGCTGAACAGGAACAATCTCATTAAGCGGCATATAAGAAATAATAACTCCCGCCGCATGCATACCAAAGTTAACTTTTGTTCCCTCCAGCTGCTTTGCCATATCTACAATTTCCTTTACCTGCGGATTTGAATCATAAAGCTCACGAAGCTCCATTCCCGGCTGTAAAGCATCGTCAATATGAACCTTTGGTCCGCTAGGTATAAGTTGTGACCACTTATTTGCATCCGCAAACGGAATTTCATATACTCTGGCAACTCCTTTTAAGGCTGCTTTTGCAGCGAGAGTCCCGAAAGTTATAATCTGACAAACTCTATCTTTACCATATTTATGTGCCACATAATCGATTACTTCGCCACGTCTTTCAATACAAAAATCTATATCAACATCAGGCATAGTATATCGTTCCGGATTTAAAAACCTTTCGAACAACAAGTTGTGCTCAATAGGATCCAAATCTGTTATTCCCAGTGCATAAGCGACCAAAGAACCTGCTGCTGAACCTCTGCCCGGTCCAACAGGTATATCATTATCCTTTGCAAACTTGATAAAATCCCATGTTATTAAAAAGTACGCAGAAAACCCCATTTGCTCAATTATACCAAGCTCATATTTATATCTTTGCTCCAACTCCGGTGTAATTTCGCCATACAGACGTTTTAATCCTTCTATAACCTGATAATGCAAATAAGAGTCCACCGTATGTCCGGGTGGTACCTCAAAATTCGGCAGCGGCGCTCTGCCTTTATCGAGCATAAAATGACATTTTTCCGCTATATCGACTGTATTTTTTATTGCCTGCTCAAAAACTTCCGCATCCAACCACTTAAACGCATCCCTAAGCTCAGTAACTGTTTTTACATAAAACTCATTGTTAGGAAATCTAAAACGTGCCTCATCAGTTTTGGCGGCATTCGTTTGCAAACATAATAATGTATCATGCCAGTTTGCATCTTCTTTTAGAAGATAATGACTGTCGTTGGTTATTACAAGTTTTACACCAAGCTCATTGGCAATTCTTATCAAATCAGGATTAGAACGCTTTTGAACATCCAATCCGTGGTCTTGTATTTCTATATAATAATCATCTTTGAAAAGTGATTTATAATACTCAGCACGTTTTTTGGCTTCTTCTTTATCGCCGTTCAAAATAAACTTAGCGACCTCTCCTTGTACACATGCTGAAAGGCAAATTAAATCTTCATAATACTCTTCTATTAACTTATGATTAATCCGAGGCTTATAATAAAATCCTTCAACTGCAGCAATCGAAACCAGTTTAACAAGGTTTTCATATCCTTTTTTTGATTTTGCGAGTAAAACCAAGTGATAAAGCGTCTGACCTGTTTTCTTTTCGTGAATGTCACCGTCATAAACATAAAACTCGCAGCCGATAATAGGCTTAACTCCAACCTCTTTGGCAACCTTACAAAACTCCATTGCCCCGTACATAACCCCATGGTCTGTTATTGCAACCGCCGGCATGTCATTTTCTTTTGCAAATTCGCACAACTTCTTTAACCGAATTGCGCCGTCCAACAAACTGTATTCCGTATGTAAATGTAATGGTACGTACTGCATAATAATAATGTATCACGAACCAATATCCTTGTGAGTTAAGTTTTATAAAGATTTTTACCGGAATTTTTGCCCATTAATTTATAAACATACAGTCGCCATAGCTATAAAAACGATATTTTTGGGCTATTGCTTCCTTATAAGCATTAAAAATGTTATCTTTTCCCGCCAACGCACTAACAAGCATAATCAATGTCGACTTTGGCAGGTGAAAATTTGTGATTAATGCATCCACAACCTTAAACTCATACCCCGGATATATAAACATTTCCGAGCTGTCTTTAACGGCTCTAACTTCACCATACTTTTGAAAAACGGTTTCAAGTGTTCTTGTAGACGTTGTTCCGACAGCCACAATCCTCTTACCGGCTTTTATTCCTTCCGATATTGTTTTTGCAGCCTGTAGTGTTATTTCAAAAACTTCATTATCCATCTTGTGGTCTTCAATATTTTCAGTATTAACAGGCTTGAAGGTTCCTAACCCAACATTAAGGGTAACATAACAAATCTCAACACCTTTATCTTTCAATTTTTGAAGAATTTCTTGCGTAAAATGCAATCCTGCCGTAGGGGCAGCAACTGAACCTTTGTTTTTTGCATATACAGTCTGATATCGCTCATAGTCAAGTTTTTCCAACTCTGCATCGCTCATTTTCCTCTCTATATAAGGAGGAAGTGGTATTTTTCCAACTCTATCAAGAACCTCAAAAATATCTCCAACATATATTAATCGAACGAGAGCCTTTCCTCCATCATATTTTTCAATAACTTCAACAGATAACTCTTCACTTACATCCAAAATATCGCCAATTTTTACACGCTTTGCCGGTCGAAGTAAAACCTCCCATACATCTTTTTTTATTTCTTTTAATAAAAAAATTTCGATATTAGCCCCAGTAACTCTTCTGGCAAAAAGCCTCGCAGGAATAACCCTCGTATTATTCAAAACAAGAACATCATTCTCACCCAAATAATCAATTATGTCATAAAAGTGTTTGTGTTCTAATTTTCCATTTTTTTTGTCTAACACAAGAAGTCTTGAAAAATCACGCCTTTGAGCCGGAAATTGTGCTATTAGCTCCTCCGGCAGTTCATAATCAAACTCACTAAGCTTCATTACTCTTTTTCTTCCTCAACGTTTTTAACTTCTTTAGCTTCAACTTTTCTTGCATTTATATTAGTTTCATTGCTCAGCTTTCCTGCTTTTTTGGCTGCTTCTTCCATATCCAATTGTTTGTTTATCACAATAGTTTGCGCAACTTGAATGATGTTACTTGAAACAAGATACAAAAGCACCCCTGCAGGAATAGGAATAAATATAAACGTTGCAGTAAGCATAATCGGCATCATAGTACCCATTGTTTTTTGCATAGCAGCCTGAGTCGGATCCTGCGCTGCCTGTTTATTTGTAGCCATCATTATCTTCTGTGCAAAGAACATCGATGCCCCAAATATTAACACCAAAAGCAATACATCATAATGAATCGTTGAAGTAACCTCTTTTGTAGGCACTTGAGCCATCAAGATATCACCGCTTTTTGTAAATTTTACATTTTCTATCTCTCTTGTATTATTGTCAATTACACCTACCTCGGCGCTTTCAACTTTTTCAAGCTGTGAATACTTCATATTCAAATCATCCAAACTGATTTTTAAATCAAGTGTTTCACCGGGGATGATATCTCCTTGAACCTTTATAAACTTACGAGGATTGGAAACTTTTTGCTCAATAGGCTCAGCATCACCCTTAAGATAGATTTTTATATTTTTTGCAGAAGAAAAAGTATCATTCTTTGTAACATTAAATTCATTGTCATAGGACAATCCCGCATTACCACGCAGGGTAGCATCAAGCCTTTTTACAAAATAAAAGGATTCATTACCCGCAACCTGAATGAACAGCGGACTCATCAACGCAGAATAAAGCAAGATAAAAATAGGCATCTGAATAGCAATAGGCCAACACCCTGCCATTGGATTAAATTTGTGTTCTTTATAGAACTCCATCATTTTTTGTTGCATCATCTGCGGGTTAGACTTATAGCGTTCTTGAATCATCTTCATTTTAGGCTGAAGCATCTGCATAGTTTTCATAGAACGTTGTTGAGATACACCCAAAGGCCACATGGCAAGTCTGATAATCACCGTTAAAAGTATTATCCCCCAACCATAATTTCCCGTAATCTGCCCAAGACTCTTTAGTACATCTATCGTTAAAGCTGTAAAATCCACTTTTAAATCCTCTTTCCTCTAATCTGATAATAATATTTTAATATAAACAAAAATATTGACTTGTAACAAATTGTTATTAAATAAAAAAATACAATAATCAGGGAAATAAAAGGTTAGTAAATGTCGATATTGAATTTGTTTGGACTCAAAAGATGCACACACGAAAGAATGGGCTATAACATTGAATGCGGCTACTGTCCTGATTGCGGCGAATACGTGGAAAATCGCTGGTACCTGACAAGGTGCTCTTGTTGTGGAGTAAAACGTGTCGCCGTAACCAAAGGACATGAGATTATGCCAGCTGAATACTTCTGCAAAAATTGTGGTGAAAGCGGTTACTACATAGAAGAATTAAAAAAATTAAACTTTATAGATATTCATTTTGCAACAGTACTCAAAGTTAGTCCGCAAATTATAAAAGAAAACTTTGCTCAAACCTGGGTTCAAAATAGTTTTGAAAAGCAAAAATTACTTGCCACAGCAGTTTAATATCCCTCTTTAACATAAGCACAAAAAAATACTATTTTTGTAAATTTATTGCAATTTATTCCATAATTTAGTAAAATCATATATGTTGAATATGTACACAATTATAGGAGGCAATATTTTATGAATTTTGACAGCTACATAGTCAAAAATGTCGAAATAGCACAAACTGTGCCGCTAAGCTGCCCCCCCCCCCCAGAAGTTAGCTTCTAATAAGGGTTTTAGACTTTTTAGGCGTCACTCTAAGCGTGCTTTCACCCTGGCTGAAACTCTTATCACTTTAACCATTATCGGTGTCATTGCTGCTATGACTATCCCAAATCTTGTTTCTAAGTACCAAAAACACTCTTATGTTACAGGATTAAAGAAAGCATACTCAACTCTTTCTAATGCGATGGCACTTGCTATGCACGATGATGAAGTGTGGGTGACCTACCCATGGGGGTATATTGATCCAATAAGCACCAGTGAGAGTATTATAAAAAAATACATGAAAGTTGTTAAAACTTGTGATAGTAGCAGTCAGGGAGATTGTGTTGAGGTGGATGCCACTGGCAACCCAATACAAGGATATGGAGCGCGAGATTCCTACATTGGTGATATGAAGTTTTTTGTGACCGCTGATGGAATGACTTGGGGTAGTTATTTTAGCGTTGATGTTAATGGCAAGAAAGGTCCTAATAAGTGGGGTCGAGATATATTCTCGTTTGAGGTTGCATACACGGATACATATACACTAGCTCAAGGTGCTGTGGTGCCATACGGCTCAAGACAATGCCCTTTTGGGAATTTTTGCTATGGCTACTGGAACAATAACCCGAGTTCACCACTCTGTACCACTGAGATTGTTAATAGAGATGGGCGAAGTGGGGGATATGCACAATACTGCACTGGGCGTGTACTCGAAGAAGGTGCTATGAATTATTAGGCTCCGGTACAATTTTCAAATTACAACAGAAGCGGGATTTTGCAGGAATCCCGCTTCTATTTATCAATTTTTTATCTACTTATGCCAAAGTCAATACATCCAGTCCTTTGTAGTTATACAAGACCTCTGCTTTGTTCGACTCCGATATTTTATGTGCCATAATTGCTCCCAATATTGCTTCTATTTGCGACACGGGAAGCATATTAGACGGCAGCTCCGTCATATTGTATTCCGTCCTTAAGACATTTTGCAAAAACTTACAATCATATGGAGAGCGATTCTTAAACATTCCGCCCAATCGGAGTTTCATTTTTATATCAGAAATCTCGTAGCGAAAAACGTCATATCCTTTTTCCTTCAACGTACTAAAATATTCAGCTCCTCTGGGTGAAAACCTTTCCTGCCAGTTTTCCACATTCTTTATATTTCCCGTGGTTTGAACAAGAGCATAGCGTTTGGAATATACTTTCCATTTATGAGAAAGCATTGTTGCATTATCCGTCATTGATATAACTATAAGAGCATCTTCTTTTCCGTAAAGATTTTCGAGAAAAAAAGTTATATCATCAACCGTATATAATTTGTCTAAAGTAACGATTTTTAAGTTTTTATCTAAAATGGCCACACCGGTATCATTCGATGACTGATTACCAAGTGAAATACCGACAAATGTCTGTTTTGTTGAAAAATCTTTCATAATTCAACGCTACAACATATTTTAAGTCATGTCAAACTACATATAATTTAAGGACTTAAGCATCAGAGCTACTCCAAGCTGCTGGTCATAATGACTTGAGCTATAAACACCGTCTGCAACATATTTTCCGCCATTATAGTTGGTAGTGCCAGCCCAAACGTATGGAGAGGCTACACCTTTATTGCGATATCCAAGCCCATTATATCTTTCCGCATACTCGAGCATTGCGTTTGTATCTGTTGTATCCGCACTCAATCCGCATTTGTTTTTTTCATTCAACGCATCTATGGCAGAACTTTCCCAATCTGTAAAATACTTACCTCTGGGCACATTTACTGTCGGTTGTCCTAATGGATCTCCGTTATGCATATATGTATTAAAGTTACCGTTTGATTCCCGCCAATGAAGTGCGGCTATAAGCTTCGCCGGAACTCCTGTTTTTTGTGCAACGGCTTCGTATCTGTCTTTATTTTCAAGATAGTGCTGTTTAAACTGTTCCAAATCCCGCATTTGTCCAAGTGACATTTTTTCACCAAATTCTTGGTCAAACTCCAAACTACCTGCTTCTATTTTACCTTGTTTTTCCGATAATTCTGTACGCTTAGTTTGTAATTCCGCCAGTTGCTTTTCTAAATCTGCAATATTAGCTTCTGAAGACTTTTGTATTTCTTCATTTTCTTTTCTGATACTTTCTATTTTTTCTTTCATATCTGCATCAGATTCGATTATTTCTTTTTCTATCTCATCTCTTTTTTTCTCAAGCTCCGTTTTTTCCTGCTTTAACTCAGGTTTTTTGGCTTCCAATGTTTTTAACTGTTCTTCTTCTTTTTGAATTTTTGCCTTGAGTTCTTCAATTTTAGATTCTAACTCTGCTTTTTTTGCTGCATTAGCTGCTTTTGATTCCTCGTCAGAACCTATCGGAATTGCATTTTTTTGCGCTTCTAAACCGCTTAGCTGCGCATTTAAAGACGATATTGATGATTTTTTCTCCGATATATTTCTATCATTTTCATTAATCTCATCGTTCTTTTTTGATATAGATTCTGAATTTTCGGATTTTTTAGTCTTCAACTCATCACTTATCTTGGTATTATCCGAAATTGTTTTGTCAAGTTCTTTTTCGTTATTACTAATTTTTTCTTGTGCAGATTGCTTTTCTTCCGCTATTTTTTTCTCAACCTTTTCAATTTCCTGCTCTGTAGCTTGCAAGTTTTCTTTCGTTGTCGGTTGAGGTTTATATGGAGTTCGATTTGCCATACTTCTGGCAAAATTTCCACCTATCCCGCCTGAGTATGTGCTTCCTTTTGAATAAATTATGTTACTGGGCATGAGATTTTGTGCATACATATTCCTCAATAACACGCCAAAACCGTTTAGTCCGCCTATTTTGTTCATAAACTCAATTTCTTGCGCATCCAACTCTCCGTCACCATTTGTATCGAAGGTCTGCAGAAGATACAACATCTCATCAATATTTCCATTCATTAGCGCTCCGGAGTTATGATTTGCCAAAAACAAAGATACTGCTTGCGTCATGTTGTTGAGTTCTTTTTGGTCAAACTTTCCGTCATTATTCACATCAAAATACTTTGCAAAAACCGAAAACTTATCCTTTTGTTGTTCGGGTATTCCGCTTTGTTTCAGTAACGTTTTTACATCACTGGTATTGTATTCCGATGCTCCAAAAGATATATTTGTCAAAACATAATCCTCATGACTCTCTCTATATCTTTATAAAGTTATTTAAAAAATATATATTGCCCAAATAAATATTAAATATTAAATATTGTAACAACTCTACTTAATAAAATCTGCAAATATTTCGTTTTGTTCTTCATCTATAATAGGTGCATTAAGTTTTCCACCACAAGCCCCACACAAATTTGCGCTGTTGTCATTCTTATGCTTGCTGTTGTTCCAATTCGTTACAGCTATATTTAACTTAGGAATAAGTATACCCAAGACCAATCCGGAATATACATAACCTCCAAGCTGTGCAATATTAAGTATTTTGATTTTCTTCAAAGTATCTGTCATCTTTAAAGACTTTGCCTTCTTCAAAAGTTCTTTGTAGCTTATAGCTTTTCCATCCGAAGTAACTACAGGCACTTTCCTTTCCTTAAGATCGCCCAAAAGAACTTCATCTACTGTTTTTATAGACTTGTTCTTTAGCCAGTTAATAAAGCCTTTCTCATTCCCGTTTCCTGTCGCATTAAGAAGGTTTTTTCCATCAAACATAGAAACTATTCCTTTGGATACAAACCCGCCAAGAATAAGCCAGTTGGTAAAGCCTAAAATATCCTTAAACATGCTTTCTCTAAGTTCATCACCGCTTCTAGCTGCTAAAAATCTTGAAGCTATTGTAAATCCGTATACAAATTTAAAATGATTTATTGTCGGAATCTTACCTTTGAACTGAATTTTGTTAGGCAGCTCTTTAAAATTTGTTGTTATAGACGAAAGGCTTAATCCTACCATACCTAATGCTGCTGCAACTTTTGCCGCTATAAAATTCGAAGAACGTTCCGGCTTGTTGTTCTTAACATTAGGGTTATTTGACACACCAACAAAACCGTCCTTGCCTGTTCTTTTTTTCGTTAACCATCTGTTAAAAGGTTGAACACTTGCACCCATAACACTTGATACACCCAGTGCTAATAAGGCAGAACGAACTTTTAACCCTTTCAATTTATTGATAAATTTGTTCGCTGAAAAATCATTCCTAGCCTCTTTAAAAGCATTACTTACACTCTCTGTTGAAAAGGCTTTTCCTAAGGCATATAAATCATCTAAAAATGAATTTATTCCAAATTCAACACATTGGCTTCCGTCTTTTGAAGTCAACTTGAAAGATTTTTCAGCTCCTGTGTCCGATATAATCAAACTCTTGAGGTAATCAAACGTTTCTTTTGGAATTTTCTTACCTTCCAAGTTTTTATCATCACTCAACCTTACCATTGTTGCAGTAAGTTTTGAGACTGTCTTTGGACTTAATGCAACCCAGTTGGCACTTTTTCCGTCTTTTGAGTTTAACCCTTTCATTCCTTCGAATGCTTTTTGATAATAAATTTTTAAGAGGTTTTTAGGCTTGTTTTCATTTTCGGCATAATTTTCGTGCCATATTTTTCCCAAAATATCAATTGTTTCGTTATTGGCAAAAATGGAATGTGACTGTATATTGTATCCTTTATTGAATTTTTGACTCAGCGCATACGCAGCAGCTCCGCCCACTGTTCCAATTAACAGGTGGTTTAAGGTTCCTGAATTTTCTCTTATTCCTGTTTCTACACCTGCATCAAACCCTCTTCTGGAATCTACAATTGTTCTTGGCATCGCCATAAAACAAAAATCTACAAGCATCGCCCCAATTGCTTCATTAACATTTAGATATCTTAATCCCTGTGAAACGACATCTGCTGTCGAACCAAAAGACTGACGCTTTGGACAACTCGGAGATTTTATATTTTGCCTGTTATATTCAGCTACGTTTATCTTCATTTTATTTGGTTCATGCTCTTTTCAAACTGATTTAACAACACTCAAGTTCTGTTTTTGCTAGTATTTGAGATTTATTGCCAACATTTTTAATATTACTTAAAGTTGGTCATCTCTTCGAATCCGCAAAATGTTCGATTGAAACTTGGATTTACCCAAGCATGCCACAATAATGACATAGTAGATTCCGGACCGTTTGCGTATGGGTTTAATTCCGGCTTAGGCATTTTGTTTTCAACTTTGCTTCCTTCAATTGATTGTTTCGACTCTTTATCTTTATTATTTTTGGCTTCTTGAAGCTCTTTTTCTCTATTCTTCTCTGTTTGTTTCCTGTTCCATATCGGTATAAACAAGCCCAGCAAAAGCATTGATGCGCCTAAAGAGGCAGCCTGGCAAATACCCCTTTTGGTCTTTAATTCTTTTGGAACTTCATCAAAAGATTTTAGTGAATAATTTTTCATCCAATTACCAAATTTTTTGAACCAACCGGCATTTTCATCCACTATTTTATGTTTATTAATGAGCTCAACAGAGGGGTTTGTTTTATTCATAACAGTCGCTATGACTTTTGCAACGTAATCCCCCAGGAAATATAAACTTGCAAACCCTGCTGCATCCCTAAATGTAGATTCTCTAACTTCATTTTTATCTTCTGCGGCTAAAACCCTGCTCGCAAAAGTTATTGCGGCTATCCATCTTGCTTGATCCAATGTAGGAAATAGCCCTTTAAATTGAAACATTTTCCAATTAGGCTTCTTCATCATTGACGCAATTGCCAAACCCATAATAGTTCCGGCTCCGGCAAGCTTATATACCCACAAACTTTTATCCTGTTTTTTGCTATTCTTTGGTTCGGTTCCAAAGTCTCTATATATTGGCGCTCCTTTTATTCCGGACTTCTTTCTTGTTATCCATCTGTTTATATATTGCATTGATGCCGCCAAGGGCAATACAATTGCCAAACCTGCAAAACTTTTCTGTTTTACAAATCTTATCGCTGTATCAATATATTTATCAATGTTTTTGGATACTTCAGGCTTACTAAATTGTTTTCCTAAATCAACTAAATCCCTTATTATTGCAGACAAATTAGAGTTAAAATTCTTTCCCGAATCTGATGAAAACCTTATTGTCTCCGTTGCTTTCGACCCATCAGATAGCAGTTTATATGCATTTGTTATTGCCTGTTTAGTATCAACTTCACCTTTAATCGCCTTTGTAAGAAGGTTTATCGCATCATCAAATCCATCATAATCAGAATATTTGACCCAGTTTTGACCTTTATTTGAGTTAAAACCTTCTAGATCTGAAAGAACAGAACGAACATATGAACCTACCTTTTTGTCATCTTCGCTGTTAGCCAAATAATTTGCTGATTTCAATCCTTTTGGGTTTACATAGTGAGAGGCAAGTTTTTTTATAGTATCTTCATCTGCCCAAGACGTAACCAAACCTATATTTCTATATTCTTTTGGTAATGAAACATATTGCAAAAATCCCGCAACCCCCATAACAAAATAACTGGGTAAAAGGCAGTTTACAAGCAAACCTGAAGATTCTCGTCGCAATGTTTCTAATCCTGCATGAGTATTTGTGTTAAAATCTACTGCTGCTCTAGGTATTATACAAGTTGCGGCATCTATAGCCGAAACACCTATCATCGGGTGTCTTTCACACGCCTGTAACCCCGCCGTCAAAACATCGCCAAAACCACCAAAGTTGATTTCTTTAGTATTTTTCGAGCTGTGTCTTACCCGCGGGGTATTATTAAAATGGCAATTTTTGTTTATATCAAGGTTTTGTATCATTTTTTCTCTATATAAACGAACCGAAACCATTTTATCAAGTCCGTAAATATTATAAAATAGGACATATTTTTTTTTGCTACGTAAAATTATTTTCAAAAATTTGAGCCATTATTCTTACCCCATGTGCAATAAAAAACATATACGTTGTTTTTTTAAAATGCACAATTTTTAACAAGTTATACTTCTAAAAATATATTTTTCAACAATTGCGCAAAAAATTATTTTTTATAATTTATCTTAACAAAAATTAAAATTTTTGCTTCGGAGAAGTCAATTATTTTTAAAATATATACTTTTAATATACAGGAGAGTACACTATGAGCTATATATTTTTTAAATTTTTTAACAGATATAAAAAATTTTGTATATGCGACTTAATCTAACTAAACATACTTGTATAATGTCCCTGATTATGCCAAAATATACTGGTACACAATGTGGGATAATGTGTGATGCCAAAAAACATACTGGTCGTTGATGATGATGATGAAATCCGTGAATTGTTGGAATTTGATTTGCAACAAAGCGGATATAGTGTTGACACAGCAATAAACGGGGTTGACGGTCTGGAAAAGGCTCTGTCCAAACATTATGATTTAATTTTACTCGATGTTATGATGCCCAAAATGAATGGATTTGATGTTTGCAAGAATATCAGAAAAGCACACAATCCTGTGCCTATACTCTTGTTAACGGCTAAGGGAACAATCCATGATAAAACCGAAGGATTTGACTGTGGTGCTGATGATTACTTAATCAAACCGTTTGATATTCAAGAAGTACTTCTGCGGGTAAGAGCATTGATGCGTAGAGGATTTTCTGCACAACAAGATGATAACAATACTTTTAAAAATGAAATTCTTAAAGTCGGAGCTATTGAAATTTTTCCCGATGAACTTGACGTTTCAATTGAGGGAACAAGAATTAAACTAACTCCTACCGAGTTTGAAATACTTTATTGTCTTATGCAGCACTTTAATAAAGCCGTTTCACTTGCTACATTACTCAACGAGGTTTGGGGCTATGACAGCGATGAAGATGTTCGTATGCTAAGAGTCCATGTCGGAGGCTTGAGGCAAAAAATAGAACAGAATCCTAAAACTCCTAAATTTCTACATACCGTCATAAACGTAGGATACAAGCTCACTCCGTTTGAAGATAACGAAAATGAAGTTTAATTATAGATTTAAAATTGTTGAGCAAATGATAATCGTAATGGTAATTGCGGTTCTTACACCAATGGTTGTTAGCGGAATTATAATTAACAACATCAGCCAACACACGATTAGACGAGAATTGGACTATTCCGTTACGATGATTAGCGAAGTAGTTGTTAAAAACATTGAAACCTTCTTCTACGCAGCAAAAGGCGAATTGAACACCGTAACTATGGCAATAAAACACTTTCCAAAAAGTTCTTACAGACGCCAGTTTTTGGAATCACTTCAAAAATACTCCACCGAAATAAGTGACATTGAAATTGCCGATATCTCTCTTTATAACGAGAAATTCAAGAATAACAATGACTACTACTATGATAAAACTAAAGAACAACTTTTCTTAGCACAACCACTGGACGCTAAAAACTGTCTTATTGCTACAATTGATAGAAAAGTTTTTGCTGATAAATTATTTGAAATCCTTAAAAATGACTCCAGACAAATATACATTCTCGATGAAAACAGGAACCTCATAATCTCAAACCATATTTCACAAAAAGAATACAATTATGCAATCAACTCTCTGCCTCAAAAACTTGTCGAAAACAAACCAAAAACGTTTGGCAAAGTTAAAAACCAACCTCTTGCGTATTACAAAATAGATTATCCCGATTTAATAGTAATTGTTAACACTACAAGTGATGTTACTCAAAAAACCATAAACATAGCTCGCTATAAAATTATACTTGCCATAGTTCTCTCTGTATTATTCATTTTTACAATAGTAGGTTTATTTACATCATATCTATATATTAATATCAAACAGCTATTTAAGGGGATAATGGCGCTTTCAAAAGGCAACTATAAAAGAAAAATAAGGCTTATTTCGAATGTATTTACTCCTTTTGAACTCGTTTTTTTAGCTACCGAATTTAATAAAATGGTTGAAGAAATTAATCTTTCATACAGACAGATTTTACAGAAAAATAAAGAACTAAAACAGCTTGACGAACTTCGTTCAAACCTGATTGACACCGTAAGCCACGAATTTCGAACTCCACTAACCAGTATCAAAGGATATACCTCCAGACTCCTAAGACAAGACATTGAAATTGATAAAGAAACAGAAGCAAAATCACTAAAAGTTATTAAACGTCAAGCCGAGCGTTTATCAAGAATGGTTGAAGATTTATTAGTT
Organism: Candidatus Gastranaerophilales bacterium; assembly: GCA_944325625.1. Taxonomy (GTDB): domain Bacteria; phylum Cyanobacteriota; class Vampirovibrionia; order Gastranaerophilales; family Gastranaerophilaceae; genus RGIG2134. Next base: position 61,047 of record CALVAP010000003.1, read on the forward strand.
ATTCCTGATATTGAAGGGGCAAAATTAAATATTCAGATTGAAAAAATAGACCTACACGAAATTGCAGAAATTTCTCTACATTCCTTGAAAGGGGTTGAAAATTCTAACATAAAACTTTCAATCCCCAGTCAATTTCCAATGATTTATGCCGACAAAGACAGGTTTGAGCAAGTTTTAATTAATTTGCTTGAAAACGCAAAAAAGTACGCGAAGGAAGACACAAATATAATTCTTAGTGCCTATGCTTCAGAAGATAAAGCTTACATAAAGATAGAAAACGAAGCAGATTACATTCCAAATGAAAAACTTCAAACCCTGTTTGAGAAATTCACAAGAATGGACGACCAAACAACCAGAACCACAAGGGGCACAGGGCTGGGATTATTCATAGTAAAAGGTCTTGTTGAGGCAATGGATGGAACAATAAAAATCCAATCAACTCAAGATAACAGATTTATAGTAAGCATTTCAATGCCGGTGGAAAATGACTGAAATTAATGACTACTTTATGGAGCAAGCAGTTAATATTGCCAAAATGTCAAATAATGACATACCCGTCGGGGCAGTTTTGGTAAAAAATAACGAAATAATAGCAAAAGCCTGTAATCAAAAGGAAAAATTGCAACAAGCAACAAAACATGCTGAAATTATTGTTATAGAGGAAGCCTCAAAAAAGTTTAACAACTGGAGACTCGAAGATTGTACCTTATATGTAACTTTAGAGCCCTGCCCTATGTGCGCTTGGGCAATTCTTCAGGCTCGAATTAAAAATATTTTTTTTGGGTCATATGATATGCTCTATGGTGCCTTTGGCTCTAAAATAAACCTTTGTACTCTGATTAACTCAAAAACTAATATTAAAGGTGGAATTTTAGAAGAAAAATGCAATAATATTTTGGATGATTATTTTAAAAAGATGAGAAAAAATGATAACTAAAACAAAACTTGACGAACTCGCAAAAAAATACGAAAATAACGACTTTATAACGCCAGACCCGGTGCGGTTTATACATGTATCTGACAACCCAAAGGATATAGAAATCGGCGGATTTTTAGCAAGCATGTTCGCCTATGGTAACAGAAAAGCATTCATCGCAAAACTTGATGAACTATTCACAATTATGAATAAAAAGCCTTATCAATATATTTTAAATTTTAACCCGAAATCGAAAGAACTCGATTTCTTTGAATATAGGTTTTCCAAAGGATGTGACATAAAAGAGATTATAATTATTTTGCAAAAACTATATAAAGATGACAACTCCGGCTTGGAAGAACTTTTTTCATACGGTTGGCAAACACACAAAACTGTAAAGGGCATGCTAATAACCGTGAGCGATTATTTTTATGCAAACGTCAAAAACAAAGTTACCAAAGGGTTCTATCATCTTATCCCAGATGCAAGAAAATCGAGTGCGCTAAAAAGAATGAATATGTTCTTACGTTGGATGGTCAGAGATGGCTGTGTCGACACAGGAATATGGAAATTTATGCCGAAATCCGAACTAATTATTCCTCTTGACACTCACGTAGCAAGGATATCCGTCGAATTGGGGCTCGTAAAAAAAGCAAACGGGGACTTTAAAACAGCTCAAGAAATAACAAATGTGCTAAAAACCTTTGATAGTAACGACCCTATAAAATACGATTTTGCATTATTTGGTTACGGAGTTAACAACAAATAAATCCAGAGATAGTCATTACAAGATATTAAAACTTCTTAACAAACTTGCAAAAATCCATGACAAAAACATGTCGTTCCATTATGATATTTTTATAGATTAGGGATTTGCTTATGGAATCGTATACATATTCTAACAATAATTTAGTTACACAAACTACAGGATTATCGGCACTTAGCACGGAAAATGATAAATTTTCGTCTTTGTCGACCTCTGCTCTTTTGGCAAAAGGTGAAGTTCCTGCTTCGCATAGGAGAGTAGCAGATAATTATATGATTATAAAGAAAATATACGGTTTTTCTGCCGTGCAAAGCAGGCTTAATAATGCAGAAAAAGCACTTCTTGCCAAATATGATTTCAATCCACTTGAGTATTCTACAATTAAACAAATAAATGAAGAACTTGTATACCTCAAAAAATGGTCTGTCTCCCCAGAGCCTGTTCTTAGAGAAGAAGCTGATGAAATAATCCAAATTCGAGGTAAAGAACTTAAATACATTATATCAAGCAGTTATGCCAGCATAACGAACGAAATATATAACGGATATATGGCTCTTAACCGCTATTTTGAAGACATATCAAAATATCACGGCGTATAAAAACACCTCTTATACACCATATGCAGTATATTATTATTTAGCATTAAATTTACATTAGCATTATGCCGTTTACATTACAGAGAGAAACTGTGTAATGAGGCTGTAATGCTTAAGCAAAAGAATAGAGGGGAAAAACCTACCCAACAAACAACAAGAATAAATGCAGGATATCAAACACTTGAGCTTGCAAGAAAAGCTCATGAACGTTATTTGTTGCGTCTATCACATAAAGATTTAAACGAGGCGCTTGACTACTATATCCAAACAATTAAAACCTCACCAGAGGTTCCGGAAACTTATTATCGCTTGGCAAGTTTGTTATTTGAAGATGGCCAAATAGGCTTGGAGACTGCTATTGAGCAGTGCAAAACGGCCATTGAGTTAGACCCCAAAAACTATAACGCACATCTTTACACAGGTTATTTTTTAAAGTTAGCGGAGAAGTTTGACGAAGCAGAAAAAGAGTTTAAAAAAGCATTAAAAGTTACCCCCCTAAACTCAGCTCGGGCAAGAGTTGTTCTCGCTGGTCTGCTCCTGCAAAAAATGCACAATCAAAAACCCACATTTATTGATTTTGTTAAATGCGTTTATTATTCATGCTCCGGAAGTCTTATGATGCTATTGGACTACCCAACATTGAGAATGTTGTATAAAAATATCATGGATGATGTTTCTGTCATGGCATACAATTTTACGGGAAATCTATTGCAAAAATTCAAAAAAGACTCCCTTGCCGTCAGAACTTATGATATAGCTGCCGAAAAAACAGGAAGAAATGAGCTATTCTACCAAAAAATAGGCGATGTATCCGTAAGAAATGCTGCCCCTGAAATAGCTTTAGACGCTTACAAAAAAGTACTTCATTCAAACCCGTATAATCGAGAAGCATTAATTAAGACTGCAACATTAATTCAAACGTATTTTGAAGAACGAACAGATGAGGCAATTGACTGTTATACAAAATTACTTGACCTTGAACCTGAAAATTCGAGAATATACTACGAACTCGGACATTTATACGTTAATAAAAAAGATATTATAAATTCAATAAACGCATTTACACTTGCACTTGAAAAAGAACCAAACAATGCATTTTATCATAATAGTCTTGCATTTGCGCTTATTCAAGCAGAACAGTATGATGATGCAATAGAACATTACCAAGCAGCAATAAATCTTAACCCTGATAATGAATGGACAGCAATCGTCTGTCAGGCTTTGGGTGCTTTATATATCCAGGTAAAAGAAAACCCCGACGCCGCACTTACTATGTATCAAACAGCACTTGTACTAGACCCAAACAGTTGTGATGCCTACATTTCTATCGGTGATTTATACTTGGATATCGAAGATTTAGACAGCGCAATTTCTGCGTACTGCGAGGCAATAAAACTTGCACCGGACAATGCCAGAGCATACTGTAAAATGGGTATTGCTCTTTGGGAGAAAGATTATTTGGAAGAGGCAATCATTGCATACAACAAATCTATTTCATTTAATCCGAATTATGATATTGCATATAATAACCTTGGAGTAATATATCTTGATGGTATAGGCAATACAAAAGAAGCCTTGCGTTTATTTAAAGAAGCCATTTCAATCAACGAAAATTACGCTCTTGCTTATTTTAACGCAGGTCGCGCAGAGCAAATTCTCAAAAATTACACAACCGCTGCGCATTACTATCAAAGAGCTCTTGAGCTAAACCGAATCAGCTGGGATTTAACGGAGGAAGAAATCCTCGAAAAAATCCATAGTCTTTTTGAAGTTTAGTTGTCTATGTATAAAACTCTCTCTCACCACACATAAATAAAAGGTGCCTGTTTATTGGCACCTTTTTTATAGAAATGACACAAAAAGGAGGAGATTATTTGTTAACTAACCAACCATTTTATCAGCAGATGATAAAACAATATTCATCTTTGCTGAATCACTCAACTCGTCACCAAACTCAGCTGTAACAGCTTGTAAATTTTGAGCAACGATATCTTCAAAACTTGTAACAAAACCCGCTATTCTTTGCGCTTGCTCCGGTGTAACATATTTAGACACATCATAACTTTTTTGAGCCTGAATTGCGGATTTATTTATAGCAGCCTGCTGAGCCATAACATTAAGCACATCATCTTGTGACATCAAACTTAGTTCAGGTTTTGGCTGCGGCGCTTCTTTTACTGTTTCTTCCTTAACCTCCGGTGCTGCCTCTTTCTGCGGCAAATTGGTATTTAACCCGACACCGATTCCATTAATATTGTTCAAGTTGGTCATTTCTATATCTCCTTAGTCTACTCTTTTCATACCTTTTCTATCGGTTTAATAATTAATAAACTTTAGCTAAAAGTCACACATTATTAACTTTTGTTAATCTATTCTTTGTTTAAAATATTCCACTTATCAGCCGCTTCCTGAAGCTTTGGTGAAACTGCTTTATCACCAAGTAGTATTTGTTCCGATAGTCTGTTTAAAAGCTCTATAATATCTTTATGGTTTCTATTTTGTTGTGGATAGAATATAGGCTTGGAAAGTTGTTGGGCACCTATAATCCTCGCTTTTGAAACCAAATCCTCTTCACTTGCTTCTACAAAATAAGAATCCTTTAATGCCATTTTGTTACAAGGTAATACCCCGCTTAATTTTGCCAACTCAAGCTGGTTATTAGCATTGGTTATAAATCTTGCAAACAAAACTGCTTCGTCTTTACTTTTTGACTTTAATGGAATAGCCAGCGTCATAAGCGAAAAATCATACTCTTCCTTCTGCATATAAAACTGCTTTGATACATCTGTCTTGTTATATACATCGAGTGAGTTCTCTTTGATGATATTTAAAAAATTTGCACCTGCTTGTAAATATACTATCTGACCGGCACTATATTTTTCTAAAACTTCGCGATGTGTTTGAGTTATAGCCTCTTTGGGAATTTTTTCTTCCTTATAAAGTTTTTTTATCTTCTCAAAAAAATCTTTTGATTGATTAGAAATCAGCAATTGAGGAGTATTAATACCATATTTATTCAAAATCTTATAAAGTGTATCGTTCTCATTAATTGTCGGCATGAACAGATATTGATTTTTCCGCGGTTCAGCATTATCCATCTGAAGAAAAACTTCCTCATAAGTCTTAGCAGGCGAATCAACACCAAATTGTTTCATAAGCTCTTTATTATATATAGTTACAGCAGATGTTGCATAAAAAGGAAAACCCCAAACCTTATTATCATAACTAACAGCGTTAACTAAAGCAGAACTATAAGCATCCAGCCCCTCATTAACTGGATACAAAGCTCCTTTTGCCGCCAAAGTCATATTAAAATCCGAAGTTATATTTATCAAATCGGGCATGCTATTTGATAACAAAGAGGCAAGCACACGCTTTTCCGCTTCAGAATAAGGCACATCTACCCACTTCACCTTAATATAGGGATATCTTTGTTCAAATTCACTTATAACACCATTTATATAGGAAGAAAAGGGTGAAAGTTGTACAGTCCAAAACACAACCTCTGTTGTTTCTTTGTGAGGTTTAAGCGAAAAGAGCATGTTTGCACATACTATTACACATAAAATCAAAAAAATCTTTAGCTTTGTCATAATTTCCTCAATAGTGTAAAATAATTATATAGAATATTTTGGAAAAAGGGAATGAATTTATTCGATTCACTAGAAAATATTAACAAGCAAGTTCCACTCGCAGAAATATTAAGACCCAAAACACTCGATGAGTATCTTGGTCAAAGTAGAGTTATTTCTGAAAATTCGCCATTATATAGACTTCTACATTCAAATCGATTGTTCTCTTTCATCTTTTGGGGACCTCCCGGCTGCGGAAAGACAACACTTGCAAGACTTATTGCAGAAAAAACCGACAGTTATTTTTTGGAAATATCTGCCGTAACCTCAGGGATAAAAGAAATTAAAGACGCCGTAGAAACAGCTAAAGAACAACTTAGATTGGGACATAAAACATTATTGTTCATAGATGAAATCCACCGCTATAACAAAACACAGCAAGACGCACTACTACCACATCTTGAAAGCGGACTCCTTTACCTTGTCGGTTCAACAACAGAAAACCCTTCCTTTCAGGTAATCCCTGCATTGCTTTCCAGAGTTCAAGTTATTCAACTTAGAGAACTTGATGAAGAAGCGATGTATAAGATTATCGAAAGAGGCTTCAAATATCTTTCCTCTCAATACGGTCCAATTAATGTCAATAAAGACGTTATAGAAAAAATCGCCTCATTTTCGAGGGGAGATGCACGTATTGCATTGAACACCGTAGAAGCCTGTTACTTTGCATCCGATTTGAAAGATAATGTCAGAACTCTAAAAATACCAATGATTGAAGAACTTGTTCAAAAAAAAATCACTAAATATTCAGAACAAGAACACTATGATTGTGCATCAGCTTTTCAAAAAAGTCTTCGAGGCTCAAACAAAAATGCAGCTATATACTATCTTGCAAAAATGCTTGTAGGAGGTGAAGACCCTCGATTTATTGCCCGACGTTTAATTGTCTGCGCGGCAGAAGATGTTTCTAATGCCGACCCGCAAGCATTACAAATTGCAATTGCTGCTTTTCGCGCAGTTGAACATCTTGGCATGCCTGAAGCCAGAATTCCACTTGCCCAAGCTGTTTCTTACGTTGCGGATGCGCCTAAATCAAATAAAACTTGTGTTGCAATTGATAAAGCTATATATGATATTCAAAATGGACTTGATTTTCCACCACCTGCTCACCTAAGAGATGCCCACTACAAAGATGCACAAAAATACGGTTTTGGTGTCGGCTACATTTACACTCACGACAATCCTGATGCTAAACAACAGTTTATGCCTGACGAACTTTCAGATAAAAACTACTTTGAATAATAATCTCAATAAAAATCTCAGGATGTAGATTATTAATATTAAACTATTCAAAAATCGGCTTTAAGACAAGACCGTTTGTACTTATGTTCAAAGACATCGGTGAACTTGAAATTAATTGAGAATTTTGTCCCTTTGAATCTACAGAGAAAATCCCCAAAAACATAGCGTTTTTCTTATCAGTGTAAGCATATGCGCAAACTACAATTCTATCAGGATTAATCTCATCCCACCCTATAGGAACAATATCCCAGCGATAATCATCTATATTTACATTCTTATTCTCTTTCCACCAGTACTTGACCGCATCACGAACTTCTACAAGTTGTTTTGTAGTATTATCAGACAAATCACAGACCCACAGATTTGTTTGCCATATTCCAAAAGTTGAAGAACCTACCCTCTCTTTAACTGCCAGCTTCGTTCCGTCTTGTGACCAATCGACTATAGTAAGAGTCCTAAATAACGTTGGATATTCTTCTTTAACTCCTGCATCTATAAGTTTCACTTGCTTTTTATTCATAAGCGAAGCTGTTTTTACTCTCTGCTTTATCGGCTTTGAAGTATCCAAATCAATATAAAAAACCTCGCTAGAAACTTTATCATTATAACCTGCATAATAAACGGACGTAAAAGCAAGCTTATCCTGTTTCGGGGAAATAACCCCGATGGATGTCACTTGACGTTCTCTGACTAAATTACGCAAATCAATATTTTGCACTCCCGGTGGAAGATTATACTTTACTATTTGATAACGTGGTTCGGGAACTTTAACAAGCTTTTCATCCTGTATAATCTTAGCCGGCGCTACCTTTCTTTGCTCCCGCTTAATATCTCGCGACATTTCTTTGTATTCTTCAACCGTTTTAGGCATCTTACGATATGTTTGCATTAAACGCTTTTTTTCTTTTTTAGTTAAGTTCTTCTTTGTACTAAGATTTTGTGCGCCAAGAACCATGCTCCTTTCAAAATCATCCTGAATTCGTATCATTTCATCAACTTCGCTTTCAAAGCGACGCTGAAGCTCGAGCCAATTTGCCATATACTGCTCTTTTGCCGCATCACTCAAGTTATCAACCATAGCATCAGTCGAGTTATCAACCATATTAGATACTTCTGCTCCGGTTGACGGCACAAAACCTAAAACCGGCATATTAGAAAAAAACATTCCGATTAAAAACAAGACCAGAAAGATTTTTTTCATCTATACCAGCCTTTCTTTCAGTGCTGTTATTGTTGCTTGTGTACGGTTTTCGGCATAAAGTTTTTGTAAAATACTATGAACATGCGCCTTAGCCGTCGCTTTTGCTATTACAAGCCGCTCTGCGATTTGGACATTCGTTAACCCCTCAACTATTAAATTTAAAACATCCAACTCTCTATCAGTAAGCCCATAAGCATTAATCTTTGTAATATCCGTACCGTTATTTGCTTGAGCTGAAGCTCTGTCTTGTCTTTGGATATTAGACAATACAAGCCTTGCTATTGCAGGATCCAACCATGCAGTACCCTCATTAACCGCTTTTATAGCGTTTTGAAGCTGCTCCGGAGTAACCCCTTTCATTACATAACCGTCCGCTCCCGATGCCAAAGAGGCAAAAACATCATCCTCACTATCTCTTGATGTAAACATAAGAATTTTGGAGCTTAATCCTGTTTCTTTAATAATCCTGGTTGCTTCTATACCGTCAATTACCGGTAATCCTATATCCATAAGAATTACATCGGGCAATAACTGTTTTGCAAGCTCGACACCCTTTTGACCATCTTCCGCCTCTGCTATCAACTCAATCCCCTGAGCCTGCGATAAAACAAGCGACAACCCCATTCGCGTCATTGTATGATCTTCTACAAGTAATACTCTTATATCGCCCATTTTAATCCCTTTACAACATTATACTTCATTTTTTGCAGATATGGCAACTTTCTCGTTGTCACAAACAGACTCCGGCAACAAAAACAAAAACTCGGTTCCCTTACGTTTATCGGTTTCTAGCCATATCTTGCCGCCATGCGCCTCTACTATTTGTCGGGAAAGATATAGCCCCAACCCTGTTCCCACCGAACGTTTTTCGCTCGTGCCTTGTGAAAATCTCTTAAACATTTTTGGTATATCTTCCTTTGGTATACCACAGCCATTATCCTTTACGCTGATAACAACATCGTCTTTCTGCACAACCGCACTCAATAATACTTTCGTCCCTTTGGGATTATGATTTATTGCATTTCCCAACAAATTAAATATAACTCGCTTAATTTCACTTTTGTCTGCATATATTACCATGCCCTCTGTTTGTTCCAACGAAAGCTCAAGACTAACCTCTTTTTTCTGTGCGAGATTTTCTATTTCCGACTTGCACTGCTCAAGAAAATCATTAAGCATAAACTTAGTCTTACAAAGATTTAGAGTTCCTGATTCGTACTTGTAAACCTCCAACAATGCGTTAACCAAACCCAGAATATCTTCATTACTCTTTTTCATTGTAGATAAGAAGAATTTTTGACGCTCGTCCAACTCTCCTAATGCACCGTCTATGAAAAAGCTTAAAGTTTGGATTGTAGCCAAAAGCGGAGTTCTCAAGTCATGCGTTAAGGTTGCAATAAAATCATCCCTTAGCCTGTCCATATCTTTTTGAATGCTTTCATCTCTTATTACCGAAACAAACCTCAAAACTTTCTCTGTTTCATCATATATGGGAGAAATACTTATCTCTACAGGGATTTTTTTACCATTTGCCTTATTCTCTACGTAGTAATCACGTAGCAAATACTCTCTATCTCCGGAAAGTACCGACTTATCAATTTTTCCTCTCTCAGGCTCAAATATGCTAAAAATTGAAGCACCTAAAAGCATGCCCTGTGATGCACCAAAAAGATTTTCTCCTGCTGGATTTATCGATTCTACATTACCTTCGGGTGAAAATATTACTATTCCATCAGCACAATAATTTATAACCGCAAAAAGCTTATTATTAGATTCCACCAACTCTTTCGTCCTTTGTATAACCATATCTTCCAAAGAGTGTGAATACCTTTCTAATTGTTTCTTAGCTGCTTCTAACTGTACAACCTTATCCTTCAACTTCGTCAATAAATCAGAACGCTCTAATGCATTTTTTATATTCATTATTAAATCGTCGTTGTCCCAAGGCTTTTCCAGATAACGATATATACCAACTTCATTAATAGCCTTTATCGCATTTTCTTTATCTGCATACCCTGTTAGCAAAATCATTGTTAAATCTTCATAACTCTTTTTTGCCTCTGATAAAAATTCTATCCCATTCATCTTTGGCATAAGAAAGTCCGAAATTAGTAAATCAGGCTTGTTACCATCTTCCCTTATAAAATTTAATGCCTCATGCGGACTATTGAAAAATTCTACATCGCTAAATCCTTCAATACTCAGCAGCACCTTTAATGCCTGAGTTACAATATTATCATCATCTACTACTACTATTTTATTTGCGATACTCATTTCTTGCTTCATGTTTCACTACAACTACATAGTAAATTATTTTAGAATTTTAGACAAATTAATTAAGTTTTGTATAAAATCTGTCATGCTTTTGGTAAACTATATTTACCAAAAGATTATAAAGGCATGATTTATGCATAATGAAACCAATAAAATTGAACTCGTTGAAAAAATTAAAAAACTAAAAGAAGAAAAAAAAGCATTAATCCTCGCTCACTGCTATCAAAATATTGAAGTAGATGAGGTTGCGGATTATGTCGGAGATTCTCTGGGATTAAGCCGTATTGCAGCCAAAACCGATGCTAAAATTATAGTGTTTTTAGGTGTTTATTTTATGGCAGAAACCGCAAAAATTTTATCTCCCAACAAAAAAGTGCTAATTCCAAGCCTTAACGCCGGATGCCAAATGGCGGACATGATTGATATTGAAAAATTACGATTATTTAAAGCGCAAAATCCGAATGTTCCGACTGTTTGTTATGTAAATTCTACAGCCGAAGTCAAAAGCGAAGTCGACATTTGTTGCACCAGCTCGAACGCAATAGACGTTGTAAGAAGCCTAAATGCTCCAAAAGTTCTGTTTCTTCCCGATAAATATTTGGGTGCTTGGGTTGCTAAAAACCTGCCGGATGTAGAAGTTATCTCTTACAACGGTTTTTGTCCTACCCATTTTAAAATTGTTCCGGAAGATATTATCAATCTTAAAAAAATACATCCGGATGCTGAAGTTCTTGTACATCCCGAGTGCCAACAAAGTGTTTGTGAACTCGGTGATTTCATCGGCTCCACCACTCAAATTATTAAACATACTCAAGAAAGTCACTCAAAAACATTTATAATCGCAACTGAAAAAGGTGTAGTTGACAGATTGCAAAGAGATTATCCGGAAAAAGATTTTATTCTCGTTAGCAAAAAAGCTTATTGTCATAATATGAAACAAAACTATTTGGAAGATGTCCTTTTTGCCCTGGAAAATGAGCAGCACGAAGTTGTTGTAGATAAAGACATAGCAAAAAGAGCCATACTTCCAATTGAAAAAATGATTGCTATACAAAACAACGCCTAATTAAATTGTTTCGTTTCAATCAAAAAAAAAAGCTCCTTTTAGGAGCAATGCTTTTAATAGGAAGGGAAGGTTAGGAAGTTAATTAGTGTGAAAATTTTCTCTTTTATATTTCTATTGATTGATTAAATATCGCTTACATATATATAAAGTATATAACACATAAAAAATTGCTTGTTTTAAATATTTTGTTACAAAAGTTAATATTGAGATAAAACAAAGGCGGGACTTTCATCCCGCCTTGTTCTGTCATTATTACAAACATGGTTATGATTTTGAATCAATCAATTCTTGAAGTTCCGCATTTGCCTTATCTGCTTCTGCTTTGAGATCTTCTTCTGCTTCATCATCAGTATTTAAGAAGTAATTTTTATTTGCCTCAAGCGTCTTCATTACCAAATCATACAGTTTTGTGTAATAATCATCTGTTTTATCTGCAGCGCTTGAATATATATTCGATGCTGTGTTAATCAATGGTAATCCTGTATTTACAACAACCTGTTTTTTAGTATTCAATTTGTTAACGGTTGATGCATATTTTTGACTTGCTGCCGCATCATCCGAGGTATCAAAAGTACCATCTTCTTTTTTATTACTCATTGCGGCTATATATTCATCGCCTGCAGCTGTCAACGCATCATCTATTGACGTATTGAACCCATTTATCATCTCTGCAACTTCGTTTGTTGTTGGTAGAGCCCCAGACGGTTCTGTTGGTGTATCATCTGGTTCTTCTGGCACCTCTGTTCCCGGCTCATCCGGTATTTCGCCTTCGGGTGGGGTTCCTCCCGGAGTTATAGCTCCGTCTTTGGTTCCAACTGTTAGCTTACCGGTAGCTAACCTTTCAAGAATATCTGATATAGATCCCGGATTTGCTACTACATTTCCGTCTTGGTCATAATATACCACATCTTCTTTGGCTATCGTGGTCGTTTCATCACCAATTTTAACCGTAACATTTCCGTCTGCCGCTATAACAATATTTGAACTTTCTGTTCCGTCTTCATTGTACTTAGACACAGTACCTTCACCGGTCAATTTGTTCTCTGTCGTCATTGCATCGAGTTCACGATATGCGATGTCTCTGTATTCTGTATAGTACAAAGGCTCTTTCTCATACTTATCGGTATATGTATTGTCATCATATGCCCTTACTTCGTGTCCATCTAATGCTGTCGGCAATTCATCATACGGAGGTCCATCATCTTCATCTTCACCTTTGACCCAATTATCAAAGTCTGTAGTATCTGTAATCTTATCTTCTACCCTAAATTCATGACCAATACCTTCAGTTTCATCATAATATGATGCATCTATACCATCTTGACCAAAGAATGTATTTTGATCACCTATGGCAAAGAAATTATCTGCACCATTTTGTCCCATTGCTACGTTGTTATTTCCCGCCATCCATACGGTGTCATCGCCATCACTCATATCGGTAGTGTTATAATCACCCCGCATCATAATGTGATCATTTCCTAGACCACCATATATCATGTTCATATCGCCTTCAACTTCAACTATATCGTCTCCATCTCCAGTGTCTATGGTGTTACGATTACCCATAAATTTGACATTATCTGCTAATTCAACATTATCACCTGCGGTTAATTTTAAATCACTACCTTCAATGACTAATGTTCCTTTATCAATATAATAGAAGAAATTGTTTGCCGTTTTCGAAGCATTTTCTAAAATATAACTCTTGCCGTCTATCTCCAACGTCTTTGTTTCATTAGGCATCAACCTTTCATAAGACGGATTTTTTGCAGTTGGAGTTGTATTGTCACCCGCAGGAGTTTCATCTACCGTTCCAGAAGGTTGAGAGGTTCCTGATTCAGGAGCTTCTGCTACTTCATCATCCTCCTGACTTCCTCCAACCCCCGGAGTATCTGTAGTCGGTGGTTCCTGCGTAGACGAAGATTGTTCATCATCCTCTACTGTAGAACCCGGTTTGTCCTCTACATTTGAGTTAGCTGCTTGATCTTTCAACCAGTTTTTAAACAATTTATATGACGTTTCTGCGGTGTTTCCTTCATTGTCTAATAAGTCAAACATCGCGATTGCATCTTCATCCGAGCCATCGTATCCATATCCCTCCAATTTGGCATTTTCGAAGAGAACTTCTAAATCTTCCTGCTTCAAGTTAACTTTGGCCTTGTTTTGCAGGAGACTTTGCGCCTGAGCCCTAAGCTGTGCTTCAGTTTCGATTCCGTTTACTGGTTTCATTGTTTTCTCCTTATTTCATAAGACATGTTAGTATGTTCCCTATATCGACAACCACCTCATCAAACTTTAGTCCCAATCTTTATATTTTTTAAAAAGCCTATTATATCGCGCATTTAGACACTTCACAATCGTTTACATTGTTCTTTTATTAAGAAATATTTAAAACCTTCACTTACTATTTAAAATCTACTACAATACGATTATGGGTAACTTGAACTATGGTAAAATTCAAAGTGAAATACATAGACCCCAAAGACTTTGTTTGCATTGTGGCAGATGCATGCCAATAATTAATGGGAATAATCTTGATACAAACCAAATAGATACGACCCTAATTCGCGGTCCTATAAGTGTTTGGGACGAATTTCCGGAAGAATGCGGCTTTAGCGGTTGGCTATTTTATGAAAGAGAAAAACAAAAGCACCTAATTAGAAAAATCAAGGAAGAACTACACTCCCTTTCTTTTCTTCCACCTGATGCTCTTGTCGCTAAAAATAAAACTGCTGAACAACGCATTTGTGAACTCGAAAATATCATTCGCCCTTGGAAAAAGCATGGTGCTCAAAATTGGTAGCTACACCTTAAATACATGCCATACAAAATATTTTAGCGGATTTACGCTGTTTTTATACTCTTTATCCAATTCACAAATGTTTAATTTAAGCTCTTTTTTTAAACCTTGTTCTTTTGTCTTTTTTTCGAGCCGACAAAGTAATTTTAATGCTTGCTTGTACTGTCCCTCTGCTTTATATGTTTTTGCAAGCTTTAACACTATATCTTTATTATCTTGTTTTATAACATTTGCCATATTGAGATATCTTAGTGCCTCTTTTTTATTACCGGTCTTTTCATATAGGCTTGCTAAATTTACATAGTAATCTATGTTATGAGAATCCAACATTAGCGCTTCTTCATAATACTTTATTGCCGCTTCGATTTCATTGATTTCGGAGTAATTACTGCCTAATAATGCATAAGCTTCAACCTTACTTGGATTGTAATCCAAGAGTTTTTTTGCAGTTTCTATAGACTTTTCATACTCTTTTAATCCCAAATATCCGATAGCTTTAAGATAAAATGCTTCTTCGTTATTCAAATCCAGTGCCAAAGCTTTATCTGACATGCTAATAACTTTTTCAAAATCAAACATCTTTATATATATCTTTGCCGCAAGTATGTATGCTCCAATATACTTAGGATTTTCCAAGACTATTTCAAATGTAAGTTTTGCCGCTTGCTCAAAGTTTGCCATATCAAAACACAGTCTTGCAAGCTCATATCTTTCATCCATATCTTGCGGATAGATAGTTACATAATTTTCCAAATAACTCTTTGCATCATCATATTTGTATAATGCTTTTGCTATCTTTGCTGAAAGCTTAAGATAATCAGCATCGTCACGAGAGAACATGTATGAATTCAATTGTTTTTCTGCAAAATAATACTTACTCTCATCAAATAAAATTTGAGCACTTAGTAAGACTGCTTCTCTAACCCCCGCATTTCTTGCTAATATTGCATCAACTATCTGTTTTGCTTTATTTAGCTCACCTTGTTTGTAAAAAACATATGCTTGTGCAAAACGATACTCATCGACTTCAGGTGAGGCAGAAATTGCTTTTAAATAAAAATTATTCGCTTCCTTAAACTGTCCGCTCAGAAAATATGCCGTTGCAAGATTGTAAAAATAAAGTCCATCATACTTAAGTTTCACAGCTTGTGAAAATAAATTTATTGCAACTTCATAATTTTCATTTCGCAACTCTGCTTCGCCGCATAAATTAAATACCCTCGCATCCTCAGATAAGCGCAAAAAAGGTTTTAAAATGGTATTCGCTTTGTCTGCTTCGTTTAACTCGAACAAGGTCTGCGCATAATACAAATGCAAAAGCTCATCATGTTTTGCTTCTTGCGCCTCTTTTTCAAATATAGCAACAGCTTCTTGATAACGTTTTTTGCCATACAAAGCTATTGCATAATACTTATTCATTTGCTGATTATGATATGATATAAGATTTTTTTGTTCATAAAGTTCTATTATTTTCTCGTAATCTTTCATATCTGATAACAATTTCAAACATATTGAATATGACTTATCCGAAGGGTATGCAAGAATATACTTTGCCAAAATTACTCGAGCTTTATCCGTTTTATGCTGATTTATATAGTACTTAACCAAATTTTCAACAACATCTGAATTATCCGGTTGCTGTTCTATCAACTTTTCATATATAGCACATGCCGATGCAGGATTTTTTAACAACATATGAAGCTCTGCAACCTGAACCAGTATTTCTACATTATCAGGACAAATAGTCAATGCTTTGTACAAAAGCTCAATTGCCCTTTTATACTTTAACTGTCTTTTTAGCTCAAAAGCATCTTTCAGTAGTTCTAAAACTTCAGAATTTGTCATTACAACCTTTTACTATTCAATCGTCTGGTTTACATTCCTATATTTTAGCAAATTTAACTCATGAAAACAAATCTACATCTGATGTAACTTTTTGTAAAATAAAATGTTAAAAATTAAAGTTGACATAATCAAAATCCGAATTAAATAACAGATAAGGATTATGTGGTATAAGGATTTTATTATGTACAGAGATTATGCAAGAGAACAACAAACAATACAAGATTTAAAAGAACTTGTAGATGATATTCAGCACGCTAAAGAAAACATGACAATTTATTGTGAACTTATGAAAGAAATTTTTCTATCGGGTTCAGGTAAAAATTAAGTAACACCAAAAGCGCAAAAAGAATGAATATCAAAAGGCAAAATCGGTATAATACCGATTTTGCCTTATTTACAAGCACAAAAAAAAGTCCGGCTATGCCGGACGACTTTAGTTTAAATTCCCAATACAATCTCTTCAAGATTAAAACATAATTTCTTTAATAATTTCTTTAACGATTTTTTAATAACATTCTAAACAATTTTTTCTTAATAGTCTTTTTACACAAATGTGATATTTCACTCTATTCCTTCTCTACTTTCCCTATCCCTAACCAGAACGGCTACGCCATCACTCCTTTCGAATCCCTTTTTCATATCTCCTAACGTCATTAATAATACATTTTTAATGAGTATATTCAAGCAAATTTTTATGAAAAAAATGTTACATTAAACCTTACCCCGCACCAGTTAAAGATAAAATTAATTTTTACAAACTTAATGAAGCATTTTTAATGAATTTAGGTAACAAAATAGCATTTTTTTTGTTGACAAATATTCTTATTTGATTTTTTAAGTTTCTTGACATGATAATTTAAAAACCGCTTGATTATTAATTTTGCTTATGTTTATATATAAACAAGCTTGAAGACAGTCAATCCTCAAGAGATTATCGAAAGTAAACACAGTCGGTGAATATGCCATTGTTAGTTTGTAAAACCAATAAGACGGCATAGAGTAAAAGATAAAGTTTGTAGATTTTTTATTCAACCCAAGCTCGGTATTTATTTTTAAAATCTCGATTGTTTAAAGCTTGCGGCTGGTTTTAAAAGTTAAAACCTTAAGGAGAAAATTACAATGGTAAAAATCAGATTAAAAAGATTGGGTTCAAAGAAAAATCCTTTTTATAGAATTGTTGTAATCAATTCGTCAAGCAGACGTGAAGGTGCTCCAATTCAAGAATTAGGAAATTATAATCCAAAAACTAAAGAACTTAACCTTAACAAAAAAGATGCTTTGGATTGGATTAAAAAGGGTGCTCAACCATCTGAAACAGTTGCCTACCTTATAAATAAATCTAACGATGAAGGCAAACTTGTTTATGAACAAAAAACTGAAAAGAAGCTTTCTAAAAAGGCTCTTGCTAAATTAGAAGCTGAAAAGGAAGCAGCTAAAGCAGCAGCAGAAGCTGAAGCAGCTGCAGCTCAGGAAGCAGCTGAGACTGAAGCTGTTCCTGCAGAATAATTTTTAGAGGGAAAAGAACACTTATTTGCCGCTTCTATTGAAGCGGTTTTTTTTATCCGTTATTATAGAATCTATTATGGAATATAAACAAAAAATATTAGCAATTTTACCTCACAGCATTGGCGGCAGACTTACCATGTCAAGTATTATTGACGGCTTTTTAGCCAATGACTTTGATGTAAGTACTTTTGATGAATTATTCCAAAAGAAACAAGAGTTTTTTAATCTCATACATTCAAAAAAATTTGACTATATCATGGGGTACGACTTTTCGGGCTTAAAACTAAAAGTAGACAATGCTCTTCCTTTTCCCTGTATAAACTATTTTAGTGACGTAATTGAATTACCGAGTTCAGGAGAAGGCTATAAGGAATACAAAAAGTACTTGAAAAATTCTGATGTATTCACATTTTATTGGGATAAAGAACTATACAATACTGCTAAAAGCGAAATAAAAAATATTTTTTACATGCCTCATTTCGTAAACACAGAACTATACAGCCCTGCACTAAAAATCCCCGAATTTGACGTAATGTTCGCAGGGCGCTTAGACAGTGACTTTAGGTTAAATTTCTGGCTAAATCTTATAAAATTGCTGCCGCAAAAAAAGTTCGCTTGGTATGCAATTGAAAAACACTTCAAAGATGCTATATCCAGACTTGACCATCGGGATGGACAGCTCTTACGAAGTATTTATATGGGTTTCATTGATAATGAAAAAACTATGGCTAAGGCCATAAATAACTCAAAAATAATATTTAACATGACATCTCAAGGCATTAGCTCATTCAATTACAGAACCATTCAAACAATGTCTTGTAAAAAATTAATGCTTTGTGACTATAGAAAAGAAGCAACCGAACTTTTTAAAAACAATGAATTAGTATTCTACAAAGACCTTGATGACGCGATAAATAAAATTGAATTTTATCTATCGAACCCAAAAGAATACGAAGAAATTACACATAAAGCCAGAAAAACTATAATCAAAAACCACGATGCCCAAAATTGCACAAAAAAAATGATTGAGTTAATACAAAAATGCAATAACCGATAATGATAATAATAATATTTGATAATAATAATTTTAAATTGCAAAAATTTACATTGTAACATTTTGCATTATTGATTATTGCATGTATAATAATGGATATAAATATGAGGGAAACATATGAGAAAATCCAAAAAACTAGCACAAAGCTTGATTGAATACGGCTTAATATTAGCACTTGTTGCAGTAGTAGCAATTGCTGCTTTGCAGATACTGGGTAAAAAGGTTAACGACGCGGCTACAACTGCCGGTGACAATATAGACAAAACGTCTCAAAATGCGGCACAAACATACTGCGAAAAATCTGTTGGTGGAACTTGGAACGCTGATACAGGCGTTTGTACACCTCCTGATAACAATTAGATTATATTAAACAGTCTTTCCTTGGTTGATTTGTGCATAGTTTTGTATAAATAGTATGAAATATTTTAAGTTAATACTTGAACATGGGGATTGTTCTCTTTCGGAGATAGAAGTTTTTTCTCAAATATATTCACAGGCTGGAACGGACATTTTTGATATCAGTCCAGACATAAAAGCTCTAAAAGCCACTAAAAGAGGGATTAAAAAAGCAGGACTTAATCCATGTGATTTTAAGTACTGTATAAGTTTTGGAACAAATAGCCTTAACTCCATGCCAAAAGCTACAATTAATCAATCGAAGTGTAAACGCTGTTATAAGTGTATTTCCAGATGTTCTCAAAATGCGATTTTTATTGATAAAAACGGATACCCAAAAGTTTCCGAAGATAAATGCATCGGATGTAAGACTTGTAAAAAAAGTTGTATTGATTTTTTAGACAAAGAAGTTGATATAAAGCAAGTTGCGAAGGATTTTGAAGGTGAAAAACTTGACATAGTTGAGTTTCATATCTCCGGATATAATAAAAAAACGATTATTCAAAAGTGGGAACAATTACTTGAAAATTTTAGTTGCCAAAAATCAATTGCTGTTGAAAGAAATAAATTTGGGGACGAAAAACTTTTAAAACTGGTAAAAAAACTTGATAAAATGAATCCTCAAAAAACAATTATTGAAGCATATGATACTTCACCAAACCCTTGTGATACTCCGGCGGGAACACTACAGGCAATAGCACATGCTCAAATTTACGAAAAATTGGGACTTCCGGTATTTATTTCCGGAGAAACAAACTCTTTTACAAAAGATTTTGCAGATAAGTTTGATGTAAAATATAGTAGAATATCAATGAATACGTATGCACGTAAAATTATTGAAAAGGCTTTGTCTGCCTCTGATTACGAACTTGCAGTACGAATTGCAAAAAAGCTGGTAGAAAAAATTAAAACTTGAAATGATTGAAACCATAGAAAAATTTCTAAAAAAATATAATCTTTTAACAGAGGAAACTAAGCTTCTTGTGGCTTTTTCCGGTGGTTTTGATTCCTGTGCTCTACTGGATTCGCTTTATAGACTACAGAAAAAACACAAATTTACACTTTGTGCTGCACATTTAAACCACGGTTGGCGCAAAGAATCCGATAACGAAGAAAACTTCTGTAAAAATTTTTGTGAAGCACGCAATATTTTGTTTATCAGTGAAAAGTTGCCGCCAAATACCCCAAAAACTGAAACAGCTGCAAGGCATGCCCGCTATAATTTTTTTGAAAAAGCTGCACATCACTTTAACACAAAATTAGTTCTCAGCGCACACACAAAATCCGATAACACAGAAACCGTAATTTATAGAATAGCTAAAGGCACAGGTGTGAATGGGCTTTGTGCCATAAAAGAAAAAACAGTCTACAATTCCATAGAACTTTTTCGGCCTCTTTTATCGTTGTCACGCTCAGATATAGAATTTTACTGCAATCAAAACAAACTGACTCCAAATAATGATTTAAGCAACTACGATACAAAATATAAGAGAAATCTGATAAGGCATGAAATATTGCCAATTCTACGAAAAATTAACCCCAATATTCAAAGCGCAATCAACAATCTCTCAGAAAATGCTGTTGAAGAAGAAGAAATTGTCGAAGAATACCTGCAAATAATCAAAGAAAAAATTTGTGACGGGAATAAAATAAAAACCGATAAGTTTATAACTCTTTCAAAGCCAGTAAAACAAAAACTTATACATAATTTATGTAAAAAAGAAGCTCTTGAATATGATAGAGAAAAAATACTAAATATATTAGATTTTATTGAAACCGCATACAACTTTAAAACAGGAAGAACGTACTCTCTAACCAGTGGCGTATGGCTCTTTTGTTCATCAAAAGAATTTTACATAATCAATCAAGAAGAAAACAAACTTCCCCCTGCGTTAGTAATCAAAGAGTTCAACGGTATATATAAATATGACAAATATCTGTTTACAATAGAACAGTTTAAACAAAAAGATTTTTGCTACCCAAAAGAAACTGATAATTATGCACTTGTTGATTTAAGCCACCAACAAGAATTAATTCTTCGCTATAGAAAGCAAGGTGACATTATTCAACCTTTTGGCATGCAAAACACCACAAAACTAAAAAAATACATGATAAATAAAAATATCCCAAAACACAAAAAGGATACAACTGTGTTATTATGTAATGGAGAGGAAGTACTCTGGGTATATCAATACGGAATAAGCGAAAAACTTAGGGTAAAAGAATATCCAACACACATTATAAGAATAGAAGAGGTTACAAATGGAAGTCGATAAAAATATTAAAGATTTAACGATACTACTTAGTGAAAAACAGGTAAAAGACGGCGTAACAAAAATAGCACAAGAAATTAATAAAACATTCTCTCAAGATGAAACCCTATATCTTATTTGTGTGCTCAAAGGTTCGGTTCTATTCTTCACTGATTTGGTAAAACAGCTCAAAATGCCAACTCAGCTTGAATTTATCCGTCTTTCGAGCTACGGAGACGACGACAAATCTTCTGGACGAGTAAAATCAATAGATATGAACTTGCCTATTTTGGAAGGAAAAAACATTTTGATTGTAGAAGACATTGTAGACACCGGATACACGGCTCAGTTTCTTACAAATATTTTAAAAGCAGAACAAAGACCTAAATGTCTTAAGTTTGTTGCCTTTTTAAACAAAGAATGTGCACGAAAAGTAGACTTTCACCCTGATTTTTATGCCTATATAGTTGAAGATAAATTTCTTGTCGGCTATGGACTCGATTATAAAGGTTATTATAGAAACCTGCCCTACGTTGGATACTTCAGCTAAAAAACGAAAAGCTAATATTCCTTGATTGCCAGAGCTTCTTCTATCTCATCAATAATCAACATAGCAGCGGCTTTAGGGTCTTTTGCTCCGGTTATCGGTCGCCCTATAATCATATAATCTACTCCCGACTTAATTGCATCTGTAGGTGTAACAACTCTTATCTGATCATTAACAACAGACCAAGTCGGACGAACCGCCTGACAGATAATTATAAAATCATTACCATATTTTTGCCGAATAACTTTTGCCTCGCTAGCCGAAGCCAAAACACCATCCAATTCGCAATCCAATGCAAGCTTTGTCAACTGTGTAACATAATCTATGAGGTTAATATTCACACACAACTCTTCTGTTAATGTCTTCTGCCCAAAGCTGGATAACAAGGTAACCCCAACAACTGTTGGTCTGGGAACCTCAAGTTTTTTTGCGGTTTCTCTGAGCAACTTGACAGTGGTACTTACCATTTTGGAACCGCCAATAAGGTGAATATCAAAAAAATCAGCACCATGCTTTAGGAAATTAACACAAGTTTTTGCCACTGTATTTGGAATATCAATAGGCTTAGCATCCATAAATACCTTACATCCATGAGATTTAATCATATCTATTGCAGCATATCCGGTAGCAGAAATCAGCTGCAACCCAACCTTAAAGTACCCTACATAATCTTTTAATTCCAAAACAAGCTTCTCTGCTTCTTCTATAGTATTCACATCCAACGCAAGTATAATTCTATCCTTCGCGCACTGGGGTTTTCCAATACTCATTTACCCTTCTCCTTTGTACAACACGCAAAAAATGCGCAGATACATATTATCATTTTTCTTTCGATATATCAAGAGCCTAAAACATTGACACATAAAGACTTTTTTATATAATCAATGTATGTTTAAATGTATAAAAACTAAAAAATCTGTTTTAAATAATGATATAAACCTATTTTTTAACGGACATAAAAACGGGAAAAACCTTTTAATAATCGGCACTATGCATGGTGATGAACCGCAGGGAGCACAAGTTTTGAATTCTTACCTACTTGAAAACTCCCCACAAAAAAATCCCCTCTACATAATCCCCTGCCTTAATCCGGACGGTTATGACAAAAAAACAAGAACAAATGCAAACCAGGTAGACATAAACAGAAACTTTCCAACAAAAAATTGGGAACTTACACAAAAAGATGAATTCTATGGCGGTTCCTCTCCGGCTAGCGAAATTGAAACAAAATTTCTGATTAACTGTATAGATGAAATTCAGCCGGATTTAATACTAACTATACATGCCCCATTTAAAATAGTTAATTTCGATGGAAATGCACAAAAAGAAAGTGAAGAAATAGCAAGCCTTATTGGCTACCCTGTTCAAAAAGATATTGGATATCCAACCCCAGGAAGCTTTGGCACCTATTGCGGAGTAGAAAAAAACATTCCGACTATCACTCTTGAACTTGGGGAAGATGAAGATTTTAATTTCCAGAAAGAAGCCTGCTTTAAGATAATAAAATACCTTTGCTATTTGGATTAAATCCCCATTTGTAAATAATTATTAAGTACAATTGCTTTAAAAAAGCAATAATTTTTATATAAAAGTTTTTATATAAGAGTAAGGAACAAATAATGAAACTTTAAAACCATAATTTATTTACACACTAAACCTACCACACACACTAACCTACACACGAGTGAAACTAGAGAAAGATTAAAAAGATTTCAAAAAGTTTCCGAGGGGATTTGATTATCAAATCCCTTTTTTTTATTCTATAGGTTCAATATAGGTGTACTTATTGTCAAAATAAAGGTGTACACAATTTTTACCGTGATGTTTGGACTCGTATAACGCCTTATCTGCAAAGTCCATCAAAGTCAGTTCATCTTCCGAAGCGTCAGGGAATGAAGCAATCCCAACACTAATTGTAACTTTAACAAGGGTACCATCATTAGTAAATATTTCTAAGTCTTCGATTCTTTTTCTCAGTCTATGAGCAATAACCGTAGCATCCATACCATTGGTTTCAGGAAGAATAACAGCAAACTCCTCACCACCATATCTGGCAGGCATATCAATTTTTCTAACAGTTTTACTTACAATATTTGCAACTTCCCTTAAAACCTTATCTCCAACGGCATGCCCATATGTATCATTAATTGCCTTGAAGTCATCTATATCAATCATAATTACTGACATAACATGACTATATCGAGAAGCCCTTTTCAATTCAGTATCCAACATTGTAAAGAAATGCCTGTGGGTATAAAGCTTCGTTAATCCGTCCTTAGTTGCCAATTCATACAACTTAGCATTATCTATGGCAATTGCAGCTTGATTAGCAAGCGCTTCCATAAACTCTAAATCTTGTTTATTAAATAATCTGTTATTTTTTTTATTTGATATGTTAACAACACCAATAGCCTCACCTTTAGCTATCAGCGGAACACAAAGGAGCGAATTAACATTTGTATTAGAATACTTAAAGTTCTTAAACCTCGGGTCATTTTGTCCCAAATTTGAAATAACAGACTTTTTGTTAGAAAAAACAGCACCTGCTATACCTTCACCGGCTCTTATTTTGGCACATTCTATAACACCTGAGTTTATATCTTCTTCAATCTTTTTATCCGCTAAGCCATAAACCACCTTGACCTGCAATACATTGTCCGCAAAATCATAAAGCATCAATGAGCCTTTTTCTGCATCTATTGTTTCAAGCGCTTTATCCAAAATGGTATTGAGTAAGCGTTTCAAATCATCAATAAAGTTCATCGCTTGCGAAATGTTATAGAGGATAGAAACGTTATGCAGCGTCTTGTATATTCTTCTCATATCCTCTTTTTCTTGTGCAAGTTTAATGAACTTATACAAAACCGGTTCTATATAACCAAAAATCTTTTCAAGATAACGGCACTCTGCTTCATTAAGATGAGACTCATCTGTCTTCGCACCTACAGAACAAATTCCAATCAAAACACCATCTTTGTTAAAACCCTTCAAATAATGGGTATCAATTTTTTTCAATCCATTAGATTCAATAAACGACTTATAAAGGGTTTCACCATTATCACCAACAAACTTTATTAACTCACCGTCTTGTAATAATTTCCAAAAACCATCATTGTTGTCCGATAACTCTATAAAAGTGGAACCATTAACGACAGTAAAAATCTCGCCTTCGGGTAAAAAGAACAGAACATCTTCAACACCCAAGGCCGAATGTATAAAGTCCGAAACCTTTTCTATAAAATCACCCAAATCTGTAGATTGATTAGATATTATGCTCAATTCAAACATATTGTTGAGTTCAGCAAAATTTTTCTGTATATTCTCAATTTTATAAGATAATTCGTTTGTCATAGAACATATAATAACACACAATTATGATTTTTAAATACATTCATCATAGTATAAAAAAAAGCCGTCCAATTAAGGGGCGGCTACTAGACTTGGGGAGGAGGTTGTATTGGGCATTCGCCCTAACAGTTATAGTTACGACACAAGAAACAATTTTCTTTAGAAAGTTCATCTATATGGAGTAGAGATTAAAAATTGTAACAAACTAGTCTTCAATATTCCCCAAAAAACTTTGCTTAGAGTAATATTAAATAACCGAATGATTAGGGGGAAAAATATGTCAATAAATAAAATAGTAGCAGACGTTAATCCACGAGTATGGAATGTAATAAAAAAGTCTTCAACAAAACCCACAGAAAACGGCACTGTTGAAACATTCAGAAACGGTTCCAAACTTTTTTCAAGTTCAACTAATAGCACACAAACCGTTGTCGACTCAAAGGGTAATTTAGTACTTACACAAATAGTAGATGCAAAAAGCGGTAAAGTATTTATAATTTAAGAATGGGGATAAAATAAACTCAAAAAAAAACGGGGCAAATGCCCCTTTTTTAATACCTATTCCCGTTCCGTTTATTATAACCTTTCGGTTAAAAACTCTTTTTTCAGATATTTTTCTTATTTGAAATTTATCTGTTTCTTATATACTTATAAAATACAATTTTTATAATAAATTGCTTAGGTACTTGCCTTAAAAAGATGTTAAATTAGGATGTTTTCAGTATTTTATATATTTATTATATAAACAAATAATAAACATTATATACGAGTTATCTACAGGATAGTTACTTATAGAATGTAACAATTTTTTAACATTTCTAAGAATTGAAATACTCGTCGTAATTATCAATAGAATCTTTTTCTAATCTATGTAACTCATCTTCAAGTTTTTTACGAAAAATTTCAATGGTAACCTCATCACAATCACTTGGAACATATATCGGGTCACCATACAATGCTATTGAACGAACCACTCCGAGAGGAAATCTAAACTCATCCCAAGAATTAAACTTGCAAAAGCATAATGACTTACTGTACCAAACAACGGGAATAATAGGAACTTGAGAAAGCTTTGCAATGTTAATAACACCTTTTTTAACAACTCGCGAAGGACCTTTTGGTCCATCAACAGTGATGGCAATATTTTCTCCCTGCTCAAGCTTTTCAATAAGTTTTAGAGTTGCCTCAGCACCTTTTCGCCCCCTTGACCCTCTAACAGTCTTAATTCCCATAGCTTCAGTAGCTTTCGCGACAATTTCACCGTCATTTGACTGACTTATGAGAACGTTGAGCATGCCTGGATTTTTAATGTTGTACAACACACATTGATGAGCATGCCACAAAGCAACAATAAATTGAGGCACCTCGGGATAGTTTATAGACTTTATTTTAACCACATAGGACAACGCCCTAAAAAGCCTACAAGCCAAAAAAGATAAAACTCTGATTTTTAGACTACTCATTTTAATATTATATATGAAATATTTTTGTTTGTTAAATAATTAAAAAATGTTATAATGAAATGTGCAATAATAATTGGAGGTAAGAATGGAAAAGCTAAAGATTGCAATTGGATGTGACCATGGTGGATTTAATCTAAAAAACAAAGTTATTGATTACCTAAAAGCTAGAGGAATAGAGTACAAGGATTACGGAATATATATATTTGAATCAAGTGATTATCCTGAAGTAGCAAAACAAGTAGCTGCGGACGTAGCCGCACAGAAGTTTGACAGAGGAATTTTAATCTGCGGAACAGGTCTGGGCATGGCAATAGCTGCTAACAAAACTAAAGGAATAAGAGCCGTAACAATTTCGGACACGTACTCTGCAAGGGTTTCCAGAGCACACAACAATGCCAATATACTTTGCATAGGTGAAAGAGTTATAGGTGAACATTTGGCACTAGACATTGTAGATATGTGGCTTAAGACAGGATTTGAAGGTGGCAGACACAAACGTAGACTTGATATGATAGAATAGAATAGAATAGAATTAATAATGTCAAAATTCATGTTAAGACGTCCAAAAACGGCGTCTTTTTTTTTATTTAACGGATATTTAAGTAGGATTCACAGAGCCAAAATGTAACAAAATATTAAAAAAAAGAAAAAAAAAAGAAATAAAAAAAAATAAGGAATATTTATAAAATAAAAAAAAAAAAAAATATAAAAAAAAAAAAAAAAAAAAAAAAAATAAAGACAAAATAAAGATAAAAAACAAAAAAAAAAGTAGATAGTAGAAAGAACTTAGAATATAATAAATGTAAGATGTTATAAATATAAAATTAAATAAA
>CALVAP010000004.1 GCA_944325625.1 Candidatus Gastranaerophilales bacterium
TTTATAGGCTTAGTTGAAGCCCTGAAAAGCAAACCCAAAAACATTCCTAAAATGGGACTTATATATGGCGAGCCGGGGCTTGGAAAATCTCAAACGGCACTTTGGCTAGCCTGCAAGTATGACGGGATTTATATTCGAGCCTCAAACCTTATGACAAGCAGGTGGCTTGTTGAAGAAATTGTTAGAGAAATGGACGAACTCCCTCGGTATTTAACCTCAGACAACTTTAATGTCGTGATTAGTAAACTTATTCAAAAGCCAAGAATTATTTTTGTAGATGAAATCGACTACTTGATGAACAATTACAAAAGTGTTGAAACCTTAAGAGATATCCACGATAAAACCGATTGCCCGATAATCTTTGTTGGGATGGGCTTGGTTCACAGAAAACTTGAACGCTATAAACATTTGTATGACAGATTTAGCGAGATTGTAAAATTCGAAACCTTTGGGGTAAATGATTTATCTCAAATTTTTAGCCAACTCTCTGAAATACCGTTTACCCCTGATTCGATAGAATATATCCACAAAAAATACAACAGGTTCAGACAAATAGTACAGCTTATAAGCAAACTTGAAAGTTTTGCCAAAGAGAATGGTCTAACAGAAATTACATTTGAAATTATAAAGGAACTAGTATGAATATAGAAAAATTAGTTAAGAGATTAAAAGAATTTACCCTTGATGATATTGAATTAATAGCAGAATGCGATTGCAAAACAAAACTTGAACAGCTTTTGAACAGCAATAAAATACTTTTTGAAAACGGAATTTATAAATACAATGAGGAAACGAAAACGGGTGAAAATTATGAAATATTCAGCCCACAAAAGAATAAACACCTGAAAATCAGCATTGAAGATGCCAAAGATTATTTTATGAAAAATTATGTCAAAAAGTATTGCAAATTCGAGACCTACAGAAACTATAACGCGATTTTTAATTTCAATATTATACCGTTTATAAACTGCTATTACCTGCACGAAATTGATATTGAATCGATAAAAGAACTTTTTAAGGTCTGCGAGTTAAGACGCCTTAAGCCCCGCAGAATTAAAAACACAATGGCACTTCTAAATCAACTGATAAAGGATTGTTTTGATTTATACATACACAAATCTAATAATTGGGTTCTTTATTTAAATATAAATTGTTCAGGCTGTAATATCCGTCATAGGTGCATAATGTTGTTTCTTCTTTGTCATCAGCATAGACTTTTACCAAACTGTCATCAGCAACTTGACCGTTTAATTCCCGATATGTTTTAGGCTTAAATTCGTAATTACTAAGTTGGAAACCAAGCATTTGATTTCCAATTGTATAAGTTTCATCTTTTATCCCTCTTACACGTCCTAATTCATATTCAAAGTTTTTAAGCTTATTTTTATACTTAAATCCTAATCCGCCAAATGAAAACAGTTCACCTTTGTAATTATAAGTATTCATATCAATACTCAAATCACCATTATATGCTTTGCCTTTTAGCACAACTTGTGTATTATTGTTAAAGAATATATTTTTAGAAGTCCCGCTAACTAAGTATTGTGAAACAGTATCACTCATTGTGTTGTTGTTAAAAGAAATTGAATCAAATTGAATTTTTTTATTTTTTTCAGGCGCAAGAATATTTTTATATGCTTTTATTTTTTTAGTTTCATCTTCGTTATTTTCAATTTCAACCCCTTTTAATAATATTAAAGCTCTTTCTGTATTTGCAATTATTGATAAATCATTTTTATCAGTTTTAATTTCCGAGTTAAAAATTATATTTAAATCCTTTGCGTCACAAAAAATTTCATCTTTTATATCATCCATTAGACCTTGTTTTTGATAGATATTTTTATTAGAAGATATTTTTTTGTTATTAAAAGTAATGTAATTATTTCCAACTTTACCTTTTATTCCATCACTTGTTTCAAAATTTATTTCTTTAGTCGAGTGGTTTGTTTTAACTTTTACTTCAAAAATTTCAGATAATTGTTTAAACGGCAGCAAAATTTTCTCGTCTTTAGTCAATATAATTTCGACATCATACAAAGCTTTATCATTCAAATTTATATATGTAATTATATTTTGGTTTTGTTGAGCAGCAAAAACAGGTTGAATAAAGAATATTAAACCTGTAATTATGGACAACAAAATTATCCATATTCTTTTTTTCACAATTTTTTTTAAGGATTTCTGTTAGCTGTAAAAGTTATAATTGCTTGATAAGTTCCTGCTCTGTCATTTGATATTGAGTATGTATTTATCAAAGGATTTGAGCCAAGCGTTTGAACTAAATTTCCGTTTTGCGAATTTCCCATAGTAACTGAATAACACACCCCCCCATAAGCTGTATTATTGGTCATTGTTGCTGATTCAATATTAGTAAGAATATTTGTAACCGGATAAGCTATAGCATTTGCATTACTTGAAGAAATTGGAGTTCCGCTTTTGATATTATTTATTGAATTTATACTCGGTAAATTTGATAAGGATACATTTCCTAAAATAATGTAATTTTTATTAGAATTTTGGAAGTAAGCATTTACTTCACCGCTATTTGATGTAGAAACTTTTGCTTGCACAATATATGTATAATCACAATCCTCTCCATTTGTTTTGATATTGAAAGAAGCAGACGGGGGTGATGAAATCCCCGTCTGCGGAGTAATAGTACCTTTTGATAAAGATTGATTGTATGCTGAAATATTTACGGCTGAAGGTACAGTTGTGACAATTGTTTGTTGAAAATTTGTTGCACTATATGATTGTGATGCAAAACTATTAAATATCAATAAAATTGTCATTATTTTGAATAAATATTTCATTTTCACCTTTTATTATAGAGATGTTGAAGTAAGAGTCATTATTGCTTGATAAGTTCCTGCATTATCTTGAAATGAATAGGTATTTGCATATGGAGTTGTACCGGTTGTAGTTGTAGCAATTGTAGTACCTCCATTTACATTAATGTTATATTGATTTTTAGTCCCATCATAATTTGATGTTCCACCATTATCTAAAACTACACTTGCAATAGGATATGCTATTGCATTTGCATTATTTGTTGCTGTTGGTGATGCTGTTTTACAATCAGCTATCGCTGCAGCTGTTGGAACTTTCCCTGATTGGTGTTTTAAATCTTATAATCAAGATATATTTATAAAAGCCTATTTTAGCCCAGTGCAAAAAAGTGCAATTCTATTTTCACTTGTAAATTGAGGTACACCAAATTATCAATGAGATTTATTTTAATAATAAATATACTTCTGTTTCAAAATAGTTGGCTAGCATTTCAATTTTATCCAAAGTAATATTTATTTTACCTTTTTCAAGTTTTGAAACATAAGAATTATCAACTCCTAAAATTAAAGATAATTCTTCTCTGCTTAACTTTTTCTGTGTTCGCAGATTCTTAATATTATTTGCTAATATTTGTCTAATATCTTGTCTCATTTTAAAAATTTAAAAACTCAGATAATGATAAATTAAAAGCATTGGCAATATTTAATAGTGTAAGGTATTTAGGCTCAACCAATCCTTTCTCTATTCTGCTTATTGTAGATGGTTCAAGACCGTTCTTATAACATAAAGCACTAATAGTAAGTTTTCGCTCTTTTCTTAACGCTTTTATATGGTTACCTAATTTCTTTAATTCAACATCTTGCATACATGCAATTTTAATGCTATTATAGCTTTAATTTTTGCACGCATGCAAAATTAAGAAATTTAAGAGATTTATTGTACATGTTCACTAAAAAGATACTTGTAGATTTAGACGGTGTGCTAAATGATTACGGGAAAGAGAAATTCAATGAAAATTATATCCCTGAAATTAAGGTTGGGGTTTATGAATTTTTAGAAACTTTATCTCAAAGTGCTGAATTGTATCTTTTTACATCAAGAAATTTAATGCTTGCAACTAAATGGCTAATTAATAACAATTTAGATAAGTTTTTTAAGGATGTAACTAATGTAAAATTACCGTCTTATTTATACATTGATGACAGGACGATTTGTTTCAAGGGGGATTATCACAAAACTCTTGAAGAAATTGAAAACTTCAAAGTTTATTGGAAATAAAACCGACTATTTTGCACCCAACTCGTCATATAATTTATCCCCAACGGGTTCTAACCACTCGTTAGAAGTTCCTTCGCCTTCTACTTCTATCGCCAAATGCGAAAACCAAGAGTGCGGCGCTGCACCATGCCAGCGCTTAACATTGGCAGGAATGTTAATAACTGTTCCTTCTTTAATTTCAACAGGCTCTTTTCCCCATTCTTGATAATATCCTCTTCCGCCTACACCTATTAATATCTGTCCGCCTCCTGTTTTAGCTTTATGTACATGCCAGTTATTTCTGCATTTTGGTTCAAATGTCACGTTATATATCTTTACTTGATTGGTTGATACCGGCGCAAGATAGCTTTGACCTGTAAAATATTTTTCATATACCGTATTTTTTTCACCTACCGGAAACATAATTGTTTGTTCGTACTTATCTTTTTCTGTTGTTATGGAGCTATCATCAGTATCATTCCATACAGTTTTTGCTAAATTGAAGGCAGCCCATGCTTTTGGCCACCCTGCATAAAAAGCATTATGGGTAATTATTGCGGCTATTTCTGACTTCGTCACTCCATTCTTTTTCGCATTTTCTAAATGATAAACCAAAGAATTATCCGTTATTCCCATTGATATTAAAGAAACCAGCGTTATAATACTTCGTGTTTTTAAATCGATATCACTATTATTCCAATTTTCGCCGAACAAAACATCGTCATTAAACCTTGCAAACTCCGGTGCAAAATCACCTAACTGTTTTCTTCCTGCTGTTTGTGTAATTTTTTGCATATTAACTCCTTTTTTATTACTATCTATAACATCGGATTCTGCTAAACAACTATTGATATTTACCAACTCTGAAGATAAAAGAATTAAAAATATAGCAAGTATTTTCTTTTTCATATTCGTCTGCACCTATTTCAAATTTTCTTTGTAAAATCTTTCAATTTTTTCAAATGGAATTTTTTCCAAATTATCATACAAATCTACATGATTCGCGTTTGGAATTATTAAAAGCTCTTTGTTATCACCATTTAATTTTTTATACGCATCTTCCGAGAAATAACGGCTATGAGCATTTTCTCCGTGAATTAGTAACACAGGAGTATTAATTTCGCCCGCATATGACAAAATCGGCTGATTGATTAGCGAAAGGCTTGAGGTTAAATTCCAATTGCCGTTTGAGTTTATTGAACGCTTATGATAACCTCTGGGCGTTTTGTAGTACTCCCAATATTCTTTAACAAATTGTGGTTCCTGTCCTGATAATTTTTGAGGTAAACCGTTTGCTTTAGCGTATTTTCCCAATGCAAAATCTTTTGTTCTTTGCTCATTAAGTTCTTTTTTCATATTATATCTGGCTTTTTGATCCAATACATCGTTGTAACCGTATGCTGAAACTCTTGTCATATCATACATTGTGATAGTAACGGTCGCCTTTATCCTTGTATCAACCGCGGATGCATTAAGTGCAAAACCTCCAAATCCGCATATACCTAAAATTCCTATACTTTGAGAATTTACATTTTCTTGATTAGACAAAAAATCAACTGCTGCAGAAAAATCTTCGGTATTAATATCCGAGGAAGCAACATGCCTCGGCTTACCAGAACTTTCTCCAGTATAGCTGGGGTCAAACGCCAATGTTATAAAGCCTTTTTCCGCCAATGTTTGTGCATACAAGCCTGAAGCTTGTTCTTTCACTGCTCCAAATGGTCCTGAAACTGCTATTGCAGACAGTTTTTCTCCTTTTTTTATACCTTTGGGAATATACAAATTCCCGACTAATTTAATCCCAAAGCGGTTATGAAAACTTACTTTCTTCATAACCACTTTATCAGATTTTGGAAAAACCTTGTCCCAACCAATAATTACTCTTGCCTCTGACATATTTTGAACCCCCATTAAAATTATAAATACGAGTAATAACACAAAAATCTTATTCATAACAAACCTCTTTTATTTTTCAATATACTTTATTATCTTTGCAGGATTACCGACAACTATAGCTTTTGGAGGCACATCTTTTGTCACCACTGCTCCTGCACCTACTATTGCGCCTTTCCCTATAGTTATTCCCGGTAATATAACCGCATTCGATGCAATCCAAACATCAGAGCTTATTCTAACCCCTTTCGCGTACATCGAGGCTCTTTTATCGATATTAAAGTCATGATTTAACGTTGCAATGGTAACCCCATGCCCGATTAGTACATTATCACCAATATATATTCCGCCTTGGTCTTGAAACTTACAACCGGCATTGATAAATACATTTTTTCCAATACATATATTTATTCCACAGTCTGTATAAAAAGGAGGAAAGATTCTAAAACTTTTATCAATCTTTTTTTCTGTCAGTTGAGAAAATATCTTTCTTAACTTAGCAGGCGGTTGATATTTGTTGTTAATCTTTGCCGTAATCTTTCTTGCACGTTCACTTAGCTCAAAAAACTTTTTATACAACTCTGAACCTACCTCAACGTATACATCATTACTCATACATTTCAAAAATTCTTTGTTATTCATAAAAAAACCTCAATATATAAAGTCATTATTTACTATTTATTTAGAAATAGCAAATACTTATAATAAATTTCTGGCTATGCTTGACAAGCATTGCAAAAACAATCTAAAATAATTTTATGGAAATTAGAGTACTAAAATATTTTTTATCAGTTGCAGAAACAGGAAATATAACAAAAGCCGCAAATTCAATGCATCTCACCCAACCTACATTATCAAGGCAACTGCAGGAATTAGAAAAAGAATTAGGTCAAAAACTTTTTATCAGAGGCAACCACAATGTTTCACTTACACCCGAGGGAATAATTCTAAAAAAGCGAGCTACGGAGATTATAGAGCTTGTTGAAAAAACAGAAAACGAATTTTCATCAATAAAAGATGAGTTTTGTGGGGATGTATATATCGGAGCCGGCGAAACTAAATCCATAAAACAAATT
Organism: Candidatus Gastranaerophilales bacterium; assembly: GCA_944325625.1. Taxonomy (GTDB): domain Bacteria; phylum Cyanobacteriota; class Vampirovibrionia; order Gastranaerophilales; family Gastranaerophilaceae; genus RGIG2134. The sequence goes on from CALVAP010000004.1 coordinate 7,017, forward strand.
TCTGATGTGATGAGCACATTAAAAGAAGAATATCCTAAGCTAAAATTCCACATAGTCTCAGGAGATAGCGAAGATTTATCAGAAAAACTAGACAAAGGCTTGTTAGATTTTTGTATATTTATCCAACCATTTGATGTCGAAAAATATCCACTGAAGTATGATTATATAAATCTTGGCGAAAAAGACACCTGGGGGGTAATATTAAGAAAAGATGACCCCTTAGCGAGAAAAACAAGTATAACTATTGAAGACTTGATAAACTTACCACTTTTAATCTCCAGACAAGCGATAAAAAAGTCATTTGATAACAATCCTATCTTAAATTGGTTTGGAGAAAATTTTGAAAAACTGAATATTGCTGGGACATACAACCTTATTTACAATGCAGCAATTATGACAGAAAACAAAATCGGGTACACTATAGGATTGGACAGATTAATAAAAGATACAATAAGCAGCCCGCTATGCTTTAGACCTTTAAACCCCAAATTAGAAGTCGAAATAAATATTGCTTGGAAAAAAAATCAGACCCTCTCTAAACCTGCAAAACTTTTTTTAGAAGAACTACACAAAAAATTTCAAACTTTCTCCTGACATAAAAAATGGAGTCCCGCATATATACACGAAACTCCATCGTTCTGTTATTAAAACTATTTAACAATTTTAGCAATATTAGCAGTTATATCCTTTCCGCCATACAAAACTACTCCTTTAGCAAGAACCAAATCATAGTTTTGAGCTTTTGCTTCTTGTGCAATTGTTGCACTGATATTCTTGTCTATGGCCTGCAACTTATTTGCATAATCCTTTTTAATAGCTTCTTGTTTTTTCACAAACTCTGCATCGTATTTCTTGACAAGTTTTTCTTTACCTTCTTTTGTTGATTGTTTTTGAACATCAGCTCTCACTGTTTCCAACCATTTTTGCAGTTCTTGCATTTTTGCTTTCTGTTCTTTCTTCAAAGCTTGAACTTGTGCAGATTTAGCAACCACCGCACTGACGTCAACAACCGCTACATTGTAGTTCGCAGGGACATCTGACATAGCAAAATTATTAAAGCCCAATCCTGCCGCAAATGCTGCTGCTGCAATCGCAATCGTAGTAATTTGTTTTTTCATTATTTTTCTCCTTTTTTATAACTCCGCATGAGCCTAAGTAATTTTAACTTTTTATATCTAATTTTTCAACTACTTAGTACAATCTTTTTTATTCTAGCTTTTACACAACAATGTAAATACCGAGTTATTTTGGCATAAGTAATTAAGTAATATATTTCGTACTCCCGCAAATAACAAATATAAACGCAAAAATTATAAACACTTGTTTTGAGGGCATTATTGACTATTAAATCAAGCTGAATTAGAATGGATGTATGCCTGAGTGGCGAAATGGTAGACGCGCACGTTTCAGGTGCGTGTGGAGAAATCCATAAGGGTTCGAGTCCCTTCTCAGGCATTTTATTTTGTTAATTTTGATTAAAATTTATTCGAAAAATATAAAGTTTTAATTGCGACGTTCGATATTAACAATACGAAGTTTATTAGGAGTATTTGTGATGAATCAATATACCATGTGGCCGGGCGCTTATTATTTAGATATAAAAGTTTTTCTTCAATGGTGCAAAGAACAGGTTGATAATTTACTCTTACAAATTGAAAAAACAGAAAAAGCAATTTCACAAAATTAATTAATATAGCAAATTATTCTATTTCCATGTTTTAATGAAAAAAAAACAGAAAAGGAAGGAATAATTATGCAAATTTCAAAGTTGTCAACACAATCATTTGGTCACGAAAGAAAGTACTCTACTAGTATTTCCCAAAGACAAGAAAACTATTCAACCCCTGATAAAACCCAAAACAAAGGATTAACCGTTACAAGAAACTCATTAATAGCCGCTCTTGTCGGACTTTTAAGCAGTTGCCAAAGCGATACCTATACAATTTCAACCACAGAAGAAGGCTACCCTATAATATACAACCAAGACGGTGACTGTATAGATTTTGTACCACGCAGCCTTCAAAAAGAATATGACAAGATTATGGAAGAAAAAGAATTAAACAACTAACCTTTCATATCTACATTACGGCTTTAATGTATCTCGCCAATTAAATATAGTTTTTATTCAAAAATATGCATAAGTTTTGTCATATTTTTTGCAAAATTAATATTTTTGATTTAAAATTGTCACGACGAGGAGCATTATGAAAAATCTTATTACACTGCTAAGCTTAATTTTCATATTCATCTTTGGATGCATATCTTCCTCTGAAACTACATTCGCTTTTTCAAAGGGAAGTAGTGACCAGTTTATTCAAAATGAAAAGTCAACAATAGAAACTATTTTTGATAACTTTGATAATGCAAATTTTCAAAACTATGATTTATCCTCCGAAAGACACATTTTGTCACAAAAAACGGGGAAAAATCCTTCTCAAATAATTCAAGGGAATAATGAAACCGGAATTAACACGCCCGAAGCTTACCCTATTGACGATACTTATTCCAAACAAATAAAACATAGATATAACGGCCATTTGCGTCATGAAAAAAATATAAAACATCAATCCAACCCCAGAGCTCCCTAGCATTTTCAATTAAAATCAGTTCAAACAAAAAGAAAAAGTTAAGGAGAAAATTATGGATATGACAAACTCTCTTGCTTTAATGCAAGACGGTATAGCAATAATGTTGATTGGTATGGGGGTCGTTTTTGCGTTTTTAACGATTATGGTAATCGTTATGGACATAAATGCAGTATTGATTAAAAAATTAAATAAATACTTCCCGGAAGAAGTACCACAACAAACAAAATCTAAAAAAACACAAAAAGATGAAGATGAAAAAGTAGCACTTGCAATAGCATTGGCATATGCAAAATCGCAAGGTGCAATGTAAAATGGAGGAAAAATGGAACTTATACACAACCTTGTACAAGCACACAGTATAGGAATTTCAGCCGGATTACTTTTGCTTGCATACATATTTATTGCCACAGAAAAAATACCTAAAGTTACAATAGCTCTAATCGGAGCAGCGTTGACCGTTTTTTTAGGATTGGTCAGTCAGAATAAAGTTATAGATGGAACCCTAAATAATCATTATTTTATTAACTTTATAGATTTTAACGTTATATTCCTGCTGGTTTCAATGATGATAATTGTCAATATAGCAGCAAGAAGCGGGATGTTTAACTGGGTTGCAAACGAACTGTTAAAATTAACAAAAGGGCATCCAATAGCTATTTTATTTACCCTTGGTGCATTCACAGCGGTAACTTCGGCATTTTTAGATAATGTTACAACCGTAATCTTGATTATGCCTATAACCTTCTTTATAGCAAAGCAGTTAGACATCAATCCTATACCATTTTTAATAACAGAAATATTTGCCTCAAACATCGGAGGCACAGCTACCTTAATAGGAGATCCGCCGAATATAATTATAGGAAGTGCGGCAGGACTTTCTTTTATGGACTTTTTAAAAGAACTTACCGGTGTAATTGCGGTAATACTTGTCGTTGTACTTATTATGCTCATGTTTATATTTAGAAAAGACTTAAAAACAACAGCGGAAAAAATGTCCTCAATTGCGTTAATCGACAATTCAAAAACAATTACAGATTTCGGACTAATGCTCAGAAGCGGTTTAATTCTATTTGCAGTAATTGTAGGCTTTATCCTACATGATATTACACACATAGAAACAGGTATTACGGCAATGATGGGCGCAAGCATACTATTGCTCTTTGAAAAACCTTCAGAAATTCTACAAGATGTTGAATGGAACACGATATTCTTCTTCATCGGACTGTTTATAATAATAGGCGGACTTGAAGCATCCGGAGGAATTGCCTTGATGGCAAAATGGATTTTGGATGTAACAAACGGCTCACAACAGGCTGCTTCAATGCTTATTTTGTGGGCATCAGGTTTCATCTCAGGTGTAATTGACAATATTCCATATACTGCAACAATGACACCAATGCTTGTCGAAATTCAAAATGTAATGGGACGTGACTATACAATTCCACTTTGGTGGTGTTTATCACTCGGAGCTTGTTTGGGCGGAAACATGACGATTATCGGAGCAGCTGCAAACGTTATTGTTTCTGAAAACGCAGCAGCTAAAGGACACCCAATATCCTTTATGGGATTTTTAAAATACGGGGTCTGCGTTATGATAACTTCACTTGTTATAAGTTCCGTATATATCTACTTTAGATTTTTACACTAATCATAACAAAGGGGAGGTGAAAACCTCCCTTTTCGTTTTTAAATTTTGTTAATAGTGTGCACAACTTGGATAATACATACTATAATGTATTGTGTTTATTATTATTCATAATCATACTAATTTGGGGGAAAAATGGGTTCTCGCACAAAAAATATATTATCGTTTCTGGAAGACAAAACAGATACATATGCCCAGAGAATTGCACTCGGTATAAAAACAATAACAGGCTGGAATGAGTTTACCTATAGAGGAATAGGACTTATGTCCAGAAAACTTGCGAGCTATTTCATAAACGACTTAAAAATATCCAAAGGAGAAAAATGCGCAATTCTCTCCGAATCCAAACCTGAATTCGGCGCCTGCGTTTTTGCTTCAATTATAGCCGGAATGACGACAGTACCACTGGACATAAAACTGACAAAGTATGAACTATTATCAATACTCAATGACTGTCAACCTACAGTTATTCTTGTATCAAAAAATCTAATCAGCATAGCATTGGAGTTAAAAGATGAAATATACTCAATAAAAACAATTATAGTAATGGATGATCAAGGTGAAAACCCTATTTTACCAAGTATATACTCAATTCCCAATAATTATGAATGTAAATGGAGACACCGTTCACATAAATCAACAGCACTGATAATTTATACCTCAGGGACAACAGGTGCCCCCAAGGGCGTCGAAATTACATTTGGCAATATATTTGCGCAACTTGATGCGCTTCAAACAGTTATAGATGCCATCTTGCCCCTAAAACATGTGAATATTTTATCCATCTTGCCAATGAACCACCTTTTTGAACTCACAGTAGGCTTTGCAACTTTTTTAAACAGCGGTTTTTCTGTCTATTATTCTCAAAGTCTAAAACCTAAAGACATAATGTATACAATGAAAGAAAAACATATCCAATTTATGATTGTAGTTCCTGCTTTTCTAAAACTTCTAAAAGCAGGGATTGAAGCGGAATTAAAAACAAAACCTAAATATGTACAAAAAACTTTTAAATTACTATACATAATATCAAAACATCTACCGCTTTTTAGTATAAGACGACTTATCTTTAAAAATATTCATGACAAATTTGGTGGAAAATTCGTCGGTTGTATCTCTGGTGGAGCGCCATTAGATACAGCCGTAGGTGAATTTTTTGAAACAATTGGAATAAAAGTATATCAAGGCTATGGACTTTCGGAAACCAGCCCCGTTGTGTCAGTTAATACAAATAAAAAACGAAAACTCGAATCTGTCGGAAAACCACTTAAAGGATTTGAAACAAAAATTGACACAACAACAGGAGAGCTGCTTTTGAGGGGGCCATCTGTAATGAAGGGGTATCATAATCAGCCCCAAACAACCTCAGAGGTTCTCGACAAAGACGGTTGGCTGCATACAGGTGATATTGCAAAAATTGATAAGGATGGTCATCTCCACATTACAGGCAGAATTAAAAACATGATAGTTCTCTCCGGCGGTAAAAAAGTCTTTCCCGAAGAAGTTGAAGCTGTACTGGAAAAAAGTCCGCTTTTTTCAGAAGTCTGCGTCTTTGCAGATTCAAAAACTTTTGGTGCCAAAGACAGATGCGAAAATATAGCTGTAGCCGTTGTACCAACTGAAGAACTTCTTTCAAAACTTGAGATTAATGAGCTTGAAAAAATAATAAAAAATGAGATAAAAGCTCTTTCCACAAAACTTACACAATATAAGCGACCAAACAAAGTCATAGTACTCAAAACACCACTCCCAAGAACAACAACAAGAAAAATTAAGAGAAAAGAAATTAAAAACATGATTTCTGCTTAACAATTCATAACAAAGTGTTACAAACATCCAAAATTTGGGTATATACTTTATATATACCTTAAGGATTAAACGCTATGGCAATTAATGCACTTCTCGGTCTATCGAGCGGCTATTTTGGTTATGCACGAATAGATATCGAGTATGAAGAAATTAAGAAAAAACTAACAGCTCTGGGACTAAGCGCCTCAGGGAACAAAGCCATAGATAAAGCAAAACTTGAACAAGCACAAAAAGAGATGGAACTTGAGAACGCACAAAAAACTGCATCAGAGCAGGGTAAAACTACAGACAATGTATCTTCTACCGAGGAAGAAGAAGAGTCTGATGAATTTTTATACTTGCTTAACGAAATTTATGTATCAAGAACAGGCGACATAGAAGATGACTACCGCAGAGCCATAAATGAGCTTAGAGAAAGATTTATGAGTGAAACAAGCCAAGCAGAACTATCCCACCTACGAAGTATAAAAGATGATCTGGATAGAATAATGTACGGACTGGGTTATTCAATAATTAGCATATCAGCCTCCGAAATGAACGGTGCGACTGCCATAGGCGAGATGAACAAGGTGATGATGCTCGGAGCCGGCAGTTTTTCATCGTCGGGTAAATAATTCGGAATGCTGATTATCAAGCAAAAAGCCCCTTTTTGTATGTTCGGGGCTTTTTGCTTTTATAAAATTTATTTGCCAACTATTTTAAATCTTTATATGAATTAGCAAACAGGTTTTTATAATGTGTATGAAGCAATTCGTGTGCTTTATGTGAATTAGGTTTTTCAAGGATTTCAGAATAGAGTTTTTTGATGTCAGGATTTTCATGAGATTTTCTAAACTGAAGTTCAGAATCTTCTTTATAAAGTCCCTGAGCACGTTCTACTTTAATCTTCGAATCATCGCAGCTTCTAGGTTGACCACCGCCATTAATGCAACCTCCCGGGCAGGCCATAACCTCTAACAAATGAAAATCAGCTCTACCTTCTTGAAGCTCTTTAATAGACTTTTCAGCCTCTTTCAAAGTAGAAACAACTCTGACTTTAACTTTTGTTCCCTTAATATCAACGACGGCATCTTTTGTACGAGATGCAGCGTCAACACCCCTAAGCGGTTGAAAATCGAGGTTTTGCAAGGTTTCATTAGTAACAAATTCATAAGCAGTACGTACTGCAGCCTCAGCAACACCACCGGAAGCACCAAAGATTGTTCCCGCTCCACTATATTGACCGAACGGTGAATCATTTGGTTCCGGCTCTAATTCAGCAAGGTTAAGTCCTGCACTCTTAATCATTCTTGCAATTTCTTGCGTAGTGAGAACATAATCTGTTTCGGGACGACCATCTTTAGTCAGCTGAGCTCGTTTTGCTTCAACTTTTTTAGCCGTACAAGGCATAATAGAAACAACATAAGTGTTTTCTTTTGTATAACCCTCAAAGTACTTTGGTACTAATTCTTTTATAACCGAAGATAACATTCCTTGAGGTGATTTACAGGTAGAAAGATGATTTAAAAGCTCAGGGTGCTGGGTTTCTAAATACCTAACCCAAGCAGGACAACAAGAAGTAAATAATGGCAAATTCTCTCCTTTTGAGAGTCTTTCCAGAAATTCTGATGCTTCTTCCATTATAGTTAGGTCCGCCGAAAAATTTGTATCAAACACAAGGTCAAACCCGATTTTTCTGAGTGCAGCATTGAGTTTTCCTATAACGTTTTCACCCGGAGCCAATCCAAACTCTTCACCCAAAGCTACTCTTACAGACGGCGCCATTTGAACAACCGTTTTCTTTTCCGGATTTGTAACCAAACTCCAAACAGCCTCAACGTCAGATTTTATAGTAAGCGCGCCAGTCGGGCAAACAGCCTGACACTGACCGCAGAAAACACAATCAACGCTTGACATATGACGTCCTGCCATCGGTTGAATAACTGTTTTGGACCCTCTGTTTGCAAAGCCCAAAACACTATGCCCCTGAAACTCTGAGCAAGCTCTAACACAAGCTCCGCAGAGAATACACTTGTTAGGATCACGAACAAGTGACGGGTTGGAATTATCAATTGGAAGATAATCTTCTGCTTTCTTCTTAGCAAAACGTATATTCTTAATACCGTACTCTTCAGCATACTGTTGTAATTCGCACTTACCTGATTTATCACAGGTAGTACATTCCCTATCGTGGTTAGCAAGAAGAAGTTCCAAAACTATTTTACGTATTCTTCTTGTTTTTTCGGTATTCGTATGAATTTTCAAACCCGGCTCCGGTGGCATTGTACAAGACGACTGTATTCCACGACCTTCAATCTCAACAACACACATTCTACAAGCACCAAATTGGGTTAAATCCGGTCTATAACAAAATGTTGGAACATTAAATCCATTTTTACGTATAACTTCCAACAAATTGGGTTCATTGGTATATTCACATTCTTTACCGTTTATAAATAAAGTATTTGCCATATTAAAATCCTTTCCTACGCTTGCTTAATAGCCTTAAACGGGCAAGAATCCAAACATGCACCGCATTTAATACATTTTGACTGGTCAATTTTGTGCGGATTTTTCACCGTACCGCTAATTGCTCCTACAGGACAAATTCTAGCACATTTAGTACAACCTTTACATTCGGACTCTTCAATCCTTATAGTTTTAAGTGCACTGCATACTCCTGCGGGGCAACGTTTTTCCTTAATATGAGCGATATACTCATCTCTGAAATATTTCAAAGTAGATAAAACAGGGTTAGGTGCTGTTTTACCCAATCCGCAGAGAGAACCCTCCTTAACCGCAAGAGCAAGTTCCTCTAACGTATCCAGATCCTTCATTTCTCCTTGACCGCGAACAATTTTTTCCAAGATTTTAAGCATATTTTTCGTACCTTCACGACAAGGAACGCACTTTCCACAACTCTCATTCTGTGTAAAGTGCATAAAGAAACGAGCTACCTCAACAATACAAGTATCTTCGTTCATAACAACCAAACCACCGGAACCGACCATTGCGCCTGCTTTGATAAGGTTATCATAATCCATCGGCAAATCAAGATGTTCTTCAGTCAAACATCCGCCTGAAGGTCCTCCGATTTGCACAGCTTTGAATTTTTTACCGTTTCTGATTCCGCCGCCAATATCAAAAACAATTTCACGCAAAGTTGTTCCCATTGGAACCTCAATCAAACCTGTATTATTAACCTCACCTGTTAGAGCAAAAGTTTTTGTTCCTTTTGAGGTTTCTGTACCAAATGAACTGAACCAATCTGCGCCTTTAAGTATTATTACAGGAACATTGGCAAGTGTTTCAACGTTATTAATCAAAGTTGGTCGTCCAAAAAGCCCTTTATTAGCAGGGAATGGCGGTTTTGGACGAGGCATACCACGTTCACCTTCTATTGATGCAATAAGGGCGGTTTCTTCTCCACAAACAAAGGCGCCTGCTCCTTCTTTTATGTGAATATCGAAATTAAAATCCGAGCCCATAATATTTTTACCAAGATATCCGCGTTCTTCTGCTTGCTTTATAGCAATTTTCAACCGCTTGATAGCGAGAGGATATTCTGCACGAACGTATATATAAGCCTCATCAGCACCTATAGCAAATCCTGCAATTGCCATTCCTTCAAGAAGTTTATGCGGATCGCCTTCCATAACGCTTCTGTCCATAAAAGCACCCGGATCGCCTTCATCTCCGTTACAAACAACATAAGATTTGCCGCCCTTATTAGCTGCCGTAAAACGCCATTTTCTACCGGTAGGAAATCCTCCGCCACCTCTTCCTCTAAGTCCTGACTTTTCTATTTCTTCTATAACCGCATCGGGATTATTTGCCACCAAGACTTTTGATAATGCTTCATATGCACCAACCGCAATTGCCTCATCTATACATTCGGCGTTAATATTACCGCAATTCGCAAGAGATGTCCTGCTTTGACGGGCATAAAACTCAATATCTTCATTCTTATGAACATGTTCCCCTGTTTTGGGCGAAGTATAAAGCAGCCTTTCAACAGGCACTCCCTTTCTGATGTGACTGTCAACAATTTCATCCACATCATCTGGTTTAACTTTAACATAAGTTATATCCAAATCTGGAATAATAACAAGCACGCCTTGCTCACAAAAACCATGACACCCTGTAGGAACAATAGTCATTTTATCTTTCTGAGAAAGTATTGCAACATCTGCACCGAGCTCCTTAAATCTCGCAATAACTTCGTTTGAACCATTTGCAATACATCCCGTACCATTACAAACCAAAACCCGCAAGCCCTGAGCCTTAACCAACTCGAGCGCACGTTTTTGTTCTTCTTTAATATCAATATTTAATGTCTTTGTGCCCATTAGCTTACTCTCCTTTTTCATCCGCCAAGATAGTGTCTATGATAATTTTCATAGCCTCTGTAGTCATTTGAGGATAAACCTTTTCGTTAATAACGACAACAGGAGCCAAACCGCAAGCACCAAGACAACTTACTGTTTCAACAGTAAAAAGTCCGTCTTTAGAAGTAAAAGTTCCATCCTCTAAACCAAAACGTTGCTTTAAAGACATATAAACAGGCATTGAGCCTCTAACGTGACAAGCAGTTCCGTCACAACATTTTATAATATACTTACCCTTTGGCTCCAGCGAAAACTGAGCATAAAAAGTTGCAACACCATACACCGTAGCCGGCGAGAGCCCTTCTATTTTTGTACCAATGTATGTCATAATATCTTCAGGCAAATAGCGAAATTCTTCCTGAATTCGCTGCAAAATTGCTATAAGATTTGATTTTTGAGCACCATAATCCTCAATAATCGTATCAACCTTTTTCCAATCAACAGCATCACGGGTAGATGCGCTCATATAACTCTCCTTCTTATTTTGTACTAATTTACACGAAACTAATATAAATTATCGCACGCACCAAAAAATAAAGCAAATATTTTAAAACCTTAAGATAATTTAAAAGCCTTATTTTTATGATTTTAGAATTATTATAAATTCAAATTTAAATTGATAAAATATTTTACATAATACATTATTTTGATTATAATTTTCCCAGATATTACAAAATTAAATAAATAGAAAACTTAAAAAAAAATTACGATGACACAAGAACAAATATACTTATCGATTATTATCCCGATCTATAACACAGCAAAATACTTACCAGCTTGTCTTGACTCCATAACAAAACAAGTAAATAACAAAGTTGAAATTATCTGTATAAACGACGGCTCAACAGATTCTTCCTTAAGCATCCTTGAAAAATACAAAACCAAAATCAATAATCTTTATATAATAAATCAAGACAATAAGGGGATAGGATATTCACGAAATAAAGGATTGTCACTGGCAAAAGGGGAATATGTGTTATTTATCGACTCAGACGATTGGATAAATGAAAATCTTATATCAATAATTTTTGACTACACACAGAAAACTGATTGTGATATATTTTGCTTCAACGCGCAACTATTTAATAACAAACACCAAAAGCTTACAAAAGAAGTTTTCTTTTATCCAAAACAAATAAATCCCGCACTGAAAAAATACAGTATTGGCACCCACAAAGACTTCTCCCTCATCTTATACAACAATATATCATCAGTTAACAAAGCCTATAAAAGAGAATTTCTTCTGCAACACAATATTCTTTTTCCTGAAAATTTGTATTTTGAAGACTGGATATTTCATCACGAAGCATTTTTCAAAGCTAAAAAAATCGCATTTTTTACAAAGCCGCTGTATTATTACAGAGTTAATCAACCAAATTCGTTTGTTGGAAAAATGAAAAAGAACCGCAGTGTTTTTGACTTGTTTACTGTTCTTGAAAAATACAAAATAATCTTACAAGATACAAATCTTTATGGTTATTATAGAGCCGACTATGAAAACTATATGGTATGGATACTAAGAACCAAATTCATTTTTGATGTGCACTTTAGCCTAAAAAAAGAATTTTTAGAAAAAACTAAAATATTTTTAAAAGAAAATATCACAGATTTAAACAATAATAACTTACTATATGACGATAATTTGGAATTTATTTATTACATAAACAACTTTAACTGGACTAGTTGTTGGTTTATTTACTATGCCTTAAATAAATTACAAAACTTCTTTAAAAATAGAAGATAAAAAATCCGTCCAGACAATATAGTTATTTTGGATAACTAAATACTTAGACACAAAAAAATTATTGAAGTTCATCCTATAATTTTATATAATCATACATGATGAATATGTACACAATTATAGGAGGCAATACTTTATGCAATTTGATAGTTACATCGTTCAAAATGTTGAAATCGCACAAACTATACCCCTAAACTGTCTCCCGCCTACTTCTCAATATTCAACATCTAACAAGGGTTTTAGGTTTTTTAAACGTCACGCTCGTCGTGCTTTTACCTTAGCTGAAACCCTTATAACTTTAACCATTATCGGCGTGATTGCTGCTATGACTATCCCTACTCTTGTTTCTAAATACCAAAAACATTCTTATGTCACTGGACTTAAAAAAGCTTATTCTACTCTTTCTAATGCCATGACTCTTGCCATGCACGATGATGAGGTGTGGGAGTATTGGAATGGAGACATTAGTTGTTATGGTAGTACCAATAACATTATAAAAAAATACATGAAAGTTGTTAAAACTTGTGATAGTAACAACTGGGAAGAATGTGTTGAGGTAAATGAAAATGGACGACCAATACAGGGCGTTTATGGTAACGACGATATATTTGTAACAGCTGATGGTATGACCTGGTCTAGTAGCTTTAGTGTAGATATCAACGGTAAAAAAGGACCCAATCGTTGGGGTAGGGATATATTTTGGTTTGAGATGGCAGAATATAATCAAAACGGAGTAGCGCAAGGTACGGTTATGCCTTATGGCTCAAAATTAATGACTAAATACCGAGGCTATGACGACTACTACTGGAACAACAACCCCAGTTCACCAAAATGCACCACGGAGATTGTTAACAGATATGGGAAAAATAGCGGTTGGTCAGGAGCAGTTTACTGTACCGGTCGGGTGCTTGAAGAAGGCGCAATGAATTATTAGTTAAGAAAATAAATCAGTAAAATATGAAACGGATTAAAAATATCCATCCTAATTTTACACAAGAACAGCTTCATCTATCGCTATTGCTTTTCAAATTTTAATGCTCTATACTGTTGTAAGTTATTAACAGGTGTGAATATGAGCAAAGAAATAAATATTACAGTCTGCCTAGGAAGCTCTTGCTTCGCCAGAGGCAACGAGGATCATTTAAACTACATAGAAGACTACGTAAAAACGCATAATCTGGACGCTAAAGTTGACATTTGCGGTTCTCGTTGTGAGGGCAAATGCGCAAAAGGACCCAACATCATCATCAACGGAACACTTTACGAGGAAATGACGTCCGTCAAATTAAAAGAAATTTTAGACAATATAAGGGGATAAAATGGACAAACTCTATCCTGTCTACACTTTGAAAAACGAGTGCCACGACTGTTACAAGTGTGTTCGAGAATGCCACGTCAAAGCAATAAGCATCCAAAACGGACATGCATCTGTTTTGCCTGAAAAATGCATTGCTTGCGGTAACTGTGTAAAAACCTGCCCCAGCAGTGCAAAAAGAGTTCGCAACGATATAGAAAAAGTCAAAAATCTTTTCCGAGCACAAAAGGAGGTTTTTGTATCCCTTGCACCAAGTTGGGCAGGAATTTTTGAGCATAGCCCTGAAAAAATGATTTCTATTTTAAAAAAACTCGGGTTCGCTCATGTTAGTGAAACCGCCCTTGGAGCTCAGGAAGTTTCTATTCAAACAAGTAAAATCATGTCACAACACCAAAAAGGTCTGTTTATATCCAGTGCGTGTCCTGTTATTGTTGATTATATAAGATTTTATAATCCCAAATTTATTCCAAATATAGTACCAATAGCATCTCCCGCTTTGACTCATGCAAAATTACTTAAAGAAATTTATGGTCCACAGATATCAGTAGTTTTCATTGGACCTTGCATAGCTAAAAAAAACGAATCTGACAGGCATCCTGATTTAATTAATGTTGCTTTAACATTTGAGGAACTTAAACTGTGGATTAGTGAAGAATTTGGTTCAACGCAAGCAATAGAATTTAATAACGCTGAACGTTTTGTACCGGAATCAGCATACGAAGGCTCATTATACGCGGTTGAAGGTGGGATGAATGAAACAATAAAAAGGGGAGGTCAGGCATCTGATGTTCAGCTTTTAAATATAAGCTCAATTGAAAATCTCGAAAAAGCCCTTGCCGGATTAGACCCGAATAATTTGAACAAAAAAATATTCATAGAAGCCTTGGCATGTAATGGCGGATGTCTTGCCGGTCCTTGCAGTTCGACCAAAAAATCCGAACTTCTAAGGGTTTCTGATGTTCTTTCAAAGGCACAAGAGCGAGAGGAAATTCCTTCTGAGCCAAAAACAGTTGTAGAAGAAGAATATAAACAAAAAACTTTCGAAAAGCATAACTATAGCACCGAACTTATCGTCAAAGCATTGAATAAAATCGGCAAACACACCGAAGAGGATGAGCTAAATTGCGGTGGTTGCGGGTATAACACTTGTCGCGAACTTGCTGCCGCTATGATTTCCGGTGAAGCAGAACCTTCTATGTGTGTATCATATATGAGAAAAATTGCAATGCGAAAAGCCGCGGCAATGCTTCGTTGTATGCCGTCTGCTATTGTTATGGTTGACAGCGACCTTAAAATTGTTGAATCTAATGAAGCATTTATGCGAATGTTCTGTGGTGAAATGTACGAAGTTTTTGCAGAACGACCCGAAGGCGTTAACGGAGCTTGCATTGATAGAATTGTAGACTTTGCAGATATATTCAAACAAACGCTCAAAACTTCTCAGGATATCCACCGTGAACGCTATCCGGTTAATGACAAACTTTATGATATAACTGCTTTTTCTATTGAAAAAAATGAGCTTGTCGGAGCAGTAATTACTGATGTAACAAAGACCGAACTGGGGCGCGAAAAAATTGCTCATCGTGCACAAGAGGTTATTTCCAAAAATATTGCAATAGTTCAAGAAATAGCAAGTTTGCTTGGCGAACATATGGTTGAGACAGAATTGCTATTAAGTACAATTGCACAGGATTATGATTATTCCGAGGAAAAACAGAATTAATGTTTATTGATATTGATTGTGCACAAGAAAAAAAATATGGTCAAAACACATACGGAGATAAGTTTTTATCCAAACGATACCCCGAAAAAGGTGAGCTCATAGCGGTATTATCAGACGGGCTTGGAAGCGGAATAAAAGCCAACATTCTGGCTTCAATGACGGCAACAATGCTTTTAAAGTTTGTTGAAGCAGGAAGAAGTATTAAAAGAACCTGCGAAGTTGTTATGAATGCACTCCCTGTGTGTGAAGTGAGAAAAATCAGTTATTCAACATTTTCTGTCGCCGTATGCACAGAAGAAGGCGACGTAAAAATTGTTGAAGAAGGAAATCCTCAGTTTGTTTACATTAGTGACGGCAAAGTAATAGAGCCGGAATTTACGGTAATAGACTCCGAAACCTTCAAAAACAGGCACATGCATGTTTATAAATTGAAGTTGAAACTGGGAGATAGATTGGTTTTTTGCTCTGACGGAGTAACACAAGCCGGCTTGGGAAATCCCGAGTTAAAACTCGGGCTTAGAAGAAGCGGACTTATAAAATGTTTACTTGAACGACTACAAGAAAAACCCGACATATCAAGCAGTGAACTTTCCAAATATATTGTAAGAATAGCCTGCAATACGGAAGTTGACAGGCACGCTAAAGACGACATCTCCTGTTGTGTCATACATTACCGTGAACCTAGAAAGGCCTTGATATTCACAGGTCCCCCATATCATATGGAAAAAGACCGTCAATATGCACTTGAGTTTAAGAATGCGGAAGGAAAGAAAGCTATTTGTGGCGGGACAACAGCTAATCTTATCTCAAGAGAATTGAATATTCCGGTCAAATGTGATATAACCGGAAGTGTCGGAAAACTTCCTGCCGTTTCCAAAATGGAAGGTGTTGACCTTGTAACAGAAGGGATTTTGACACTGACAAGAACAGTCGAATATCTCGAAAACGGATTTAAAGACAAAGAAAAAAACGCCGCCTATGAACTTATGGAATTTCTTTTAAACAGTGATTGTATTGAGTTTATGGTTGGTGCAAAATTAAATCAGGCACACTACGACCCTAACTTGCCTATTGAAATAGAAATCAGAAAAAATATCATAAAAAAAATGGCAAAAATTTTAGAAGATAAATATATCAAAAAAGTTATAGTAAGATATATATAAGGAGCGAAAATGAGCAAAATCGAAGTAAAAATCTGTATGGGAACGACCTGTTTTGTAATGGGTGCGTCACACTTACAAGAACTGGTTGAAATATTACCCGCAAAATATCCTGATACAGTAGATGTTATGGGTGTACCTTGTTTGGATTTATGCTCTAATGAGTCGAAATATACAAATGCTCCATATGTCAAAATCAATGACGAAATTATTTCAGACGCAACAACCGAAAAAGTACTTAAACATATAGAGAGATTATTGGAAGATGGACAAGAATAACCAAGCACAGCACCTAAAAAGAGAAATTTTAGTCAGAACTATTGAAGCATTTCTTTCTGACAACTACCCAGAAAACACAAGGTTAATAGCATATGATATGCGACCTCAAGGTTGCGAGGTTCCTTATCGCTGCTGTATTCATAAGGAAAGAGATGTCATCCAGCATAGAATTATTGCCAATCTGGGGCTTTCAATGGAAGAGATAGACGAAAGAAAGCTACTTTCCGACTATGCAAAAAAAGCACTGGAGAGAACAGAACCGGAAAAAGACGTTTTAACCGTGCTTGAAACAGCATGTCAAGCATGTGTTCCCAGCAGAATGTTTGTGACTGATTTGTGCCAAGGATGCGTTGCTCGACCATGCGTAGAAAGCTGCAAGTTTGGTGCAATATCAATCCAAAACGGTCGTTCGGTAATCGATGGTTCTAAGTGTAAAAACTGCACAAAATGTATGCAAGTTTGTCCATATCATGCAATTGTAAAAATTGTTGTACCTTGTGAGGATGCGTGTCCTGTGGGTGCTATTACCAAAGACGAGGGGGGACATGCAACCATTGACTTTGATAAATGCATAACTTGCGGGAAATGTGTCGCTGCCTGCCCTTTTGGTGCTATTCATGAAAAATCACAAATTATTGATATACTCAAAAAGATGCAAGAAGGTAAGAAGGTTATTGCAATGATAGCGCCGTCTATTGCAGGACAATTGCCTTGCTCGATATATCAGCTTCACACAGCTCTTTTAAAATCAGGATTCAGCGAAGTTGTTGAAGTAGCACAAGGAGCCGATATTACAGCGACAAATGAAGCCAAAGAATTTAAAGAAAGAATGGAAAAAGGGGACAAGTTTATGACAACTTCTTGCTGTGCCGGGTATAACAACCTTATAGAACAGCACTTGCCCGAAATAAAACCATTTGTTTCTTCAACAAAAACTCCACTTTATTATACGGCAGAACTTGTTAAAAAAGATAATCCCGAAGCTATAACTGTATTTTTAAGCCCTTGCGTGGCAAAAAGACGTGAGTGTCTGGATAATCCCAACATAGATTATCTTTTAAGCTATGAAGAAATGGGAGCATTATTTATAGCCAAGAAAATTGAGGTAAGCACGCTTGACCCAACACCGTTTAAAGTCGAAGCATCAAGAGAGGGACGCAATTTTGGACTTTTGGGCGGCGTAGCAAAATCTGTTGAAGTTGCCGATGCAGGGCAAACAGAAATCAAACCCCATATCATAAATGGATTAAATAAACAATCTATAAGAGAGCTTAGAGGTTACGCCAAAAAAGGTGAATGCGAAATGGGTAATCTTGTTGAAGTTATGTGCTGCGAAGGTGGTTGCATAGGCGGTAACTGCTGCGTAAACAGCGTAAAAACTGCATCAAAAGCAATAACAGAGTTTACAAAAGACTGCAAACCCCTAAAAGAACCTCCGACAAAATAGCAACAATTGTTGATAAAAGGCGGGATTGGGAATATTTCCAATCCCGCCTTTTTGATAAATCAATTTAAAAAACAAATACAGCTATAAGCGCAAAGATAATTAGCATAATGTTGTAATGCAAAAACGTTGGGACACAAGTATCCCAAATGTGATTGTGTTGATTATCCGCATTAAGCCCCGCAGTAGGTCCCAATGTTGTATCTGAAGCAGGCGAACCGGCATCGCCCAACGCGGCAGCGGCTGAAACAACGATGACCGTTGCAGGAACGCTAAACCCAAGTTTTATACAAATCGGCACAAACAAAACCGCCAAAATTGGTATAGTCCCAAACGACGTACCAATTCCCA
Source organism: Candidatus Gastranaerophilales bacterium (assembly GCA_944325625.1). Lineage (GTDB taxonomy): Bacteria > Cyanobacteriota > Vampirovibrionia > Gastranaerophilales > Gastranaerophilaceae > RGIG2134. The sequence goes on from CALVAP010000004.1 coordinate 25,439, forward strand.
ATGTTACAAATAATCCGACCAAAAGCATTAACAATGCAGCAAAGAACTTACTTCCGCCCATAAACGGCAGTATTGACTGTATGAGGCTCTCAACACCGCCTGTTTGTTTTAGTACAAGCGCATAACCGGCAGCAACTAACATTACAAATGCTACATATCCCATCAAGCCTATTCCTTCATTTATAAGCTTGTCCATTTTTTGATGGTCAATTGCTCTGGCACCAAAAATGATTCCTAACCCGACCAATGCCCCCAATGGTAAAGAACTTGTCCATAATTGAACCAACAAGGTAGCAAATGCTCCTAATAATGTAATATAATGATTTTTATTAAATTTTAGCGCCTGTTCATCAAGAATTTGTTCTTCATTCTCAATAACTAAAATATTCTTATACTCTCTTGGTCTTCTATACGTAACAAAAACTGCAATAATAAGCCCTGCCAACATTGCAAGTGCCAAAAACCACGTTGAATGCCATACCTGAGATTTTGCTATTGGCATAGAATTTTGAGTGAGATTTTCTGCGATGAGCCCCTGAAAAATCAACCCAAACCCTGCAGGAATAGCGATATATGGCATTTTAAGCCCAAAAGCCAATGCACAAGCAACCGCTCGCCTATCAAGTTTTAAGCTATTCATAACACTTAGTAGTGGAGGAATTATTATAGGAATAAATGCGATATGGACAGGAATAAGATTTTGCGACATCATTGCAATTATCGTTATTATTGATATAAGAAGATACTTTTTCCCGCATATTACACTGGCAATTTTTCTTGCCATCAAAGTTGCAAGCCCTGTATGAGTCATTGCTGCAGCAAATGCACCTAACAGAATATAGCTCAATGCTGTTTCTGAATTTGCCCCCATGCCGGATATGAATGTACTCATAATATTTGTAATCGGCATTCCTGCCACAATTCCCGCCGAGATCGCCGCTATGATTATTGACAATAAAACGTTAACCCTCAATAAACACAAAATACAAAGTAAAACTACCGAAAATATTACAGGATTAAAAATCAGATTAAAGTCCATAACATCCCTCACTCTTTGAGCAATTCTAACATGCATAAAATTTTACAACAAGTTTTTTTATCCTCCCAAAATCCTGAAATTAAGTCTTGACAGACCCCAATATACTTGGATTAAAATAATGGTATAAAATATTTTGATAAGGAAAATAAAATGTCTAAAAAAATATTAATTCTATCATCCTCCCCAAGAAGAGGGGGAAACTCAGATACACTATGCGATAAATTTATGCAAGGTGCAATAGAAGCCGGCAATAATGTTGAAAAAATATTTTTAAAAGATAAAAAAATAAACTATTGTACAGGCTGCGGACTCTGTACAATAAGCAATTTCACAAGATGCTCTCAAGATGATGACATGAAAGAAATTCTCGACAAAATGATTGAAGCCGATGTAATTGTTATGGCAACCCCTGTTTATTTTTACACAATGTGCGCCCAAATGAAAACCCTAATTGACAGATGCTGTGCAAAATATCCCAAAATGGAGAACAAAGAATTTTACTTTATAGTAACCGCTGCAGACAACAGCGAAGCAACGTTAAATAGGGTATTAGATGAATTTCGAGGATTTATAGCCTGTCTAAACGGAGCAAAGGAAAGCGGTGTAATTCTCGGAACCGGAGTTTGGCAAAAGGGCGAAGTTATAAACACACCAAGTATAGAGGATGCATACTTAACCGGAAAAGAAGTATAATACTGTACTTTTTAGGTTATTTTTGATCCTTTAAGTCCTTTTCGTTTATAATTCGCATAATAAGATGCAAAATGATAAGATGAAAATCTTCAGAAACTTGCATATCTTTGACATTTGCGTTGATAGAATATTTTGCAATTTCTTTAAGCCTTCCTCCTTGCATCCCGGTAAATCCAACCGTAATACCACCATTTTGGTTAGCAAACTCAATTGCTTTTATCACATTTGGAGAGTTTCCGCTACTTGAAAATCCAATAACAACATCTCCATCACAAAGAAAATTCTTGAGCTGCTCGACAAAAACATCCTCATAACTAACATCATTAGCATAAGCAGTAATCATTGAAGTATTATCATTAAGGCAGATCACTTTGAACCTTTTGTCTTTTTGAAAACTGGCACTTTTCCCTATATCACTGACAAAATGGGATGCGGTAAGCCCCGAACCACCATTTCCAAAAACATAGACAGTTTTATTATTTTCTCTCGCCAGAAATAATAAATCAACAACTCTTTCAAGCTCGTACCTATCAAAATTATCAAGCGCAGACTTAAGAAAATCAAAATATTTATTCACAATTTTTTGCATTTTAATCCTACAACATATCAAACACGAAAATTGTACCCTAACTAAAAGTTATTTACAACTTACAAAAAACTCAAACTCAAAATTTAGCTCAATACTATTTACAATCGAGCATTATTCGGCTAATATATAAAAGCAGACCAAACACAAAGGAGAGGTGTCCGAGTGGTTTAAGGTGCAAACCTGGAACGTTTGTGTGGGGGCAACTCCACCGCGGGTTCGAATCCCGCCTTCTCCGTTTTTTTAAACCTCGCAGTATATTGCGAGGTTTAATTTCTGGAAAAGGCTCTCGAATACAATTCCAAGACCGGTTTGATGTGTACAGATACTTTGATTATTTTGGTATGGTCCAGTTGTGTAAAGAATTAAAAAATAACAAATTTACTTATTGCATACATCTTTTGTAGTTTTGATAATTTTGTCTTTCCAGTCAACTACATTTTTAATTACTAATTTTTTAATAGCTTTAATATATATATTCATGAATTTATAATCTATTTCGCCTTGATAGTCAATCGGAAGTTTTATTTTTAAATCAGGTAAACTATCAGTAGCATTAACCAAATATTCTGTAAAAAATATTTGTAATTTATTAATTGTGGTAGTAAAGAATAACCTTTTTTCTTCAGACATTTCTCCGGATTTAAAAGTTAAAGCTTTTACTCGAGTACCTATATGGAAATTTTTGTCTTGTGTTGTTGCATAAAAAACGCCTCTATCTGCAAGTGCTAAAGTGTTTTTTGCATTAAACAATCTCTTATTTTTTTGCTGTTTTACATAAATAGATATTCCGTTATCACTATTTTTATGGCTTACTAATGGAATATTTCCTTTTTCACTATTACCAATAATAAAATCTTTACCTGTTGCAATATCAAATATATCTTTTATTATGAAGTCTTTAAATTTTATTTTTTTATTATTGATTAAATCAATAGCTTTTTGTTCTTCTTCTGTTAGTTCATAATTATCAAGTCCGCTAGCTTGTAAATAACGCTCAAGTTCGCGGATTCGCTCCTGCTCAAGTTCGCGGATGTAATTTTCCATAAAATTAAAATCTATTTTATTTTCTGAAGATATGGGTAACTTTACAAACATTTCACTAGCAACAGCCCTATTGAATTTATTGGCATAATCAAAACGATTATTTGCACTTTTTCTAAACAATGAAACAAAATATAACAAAGTTTTTTCATTCCATAATTTTTTATCATAGGGGTATAATCCTTGAACATGAGAATATCCAACAAAATTATCTGGCTGATAAAATATTGCTTCTGAAGTTGTTGTATCACTATATGTTATAATCCCGCCTTTTTCAGTGGGAGCAAGATTTACATAACCTGTAATGCCATTATTTACACTTGAATTTGTAACAACAGGAGTATTTCCTTTTGTTTTAAATAAATCTACATTTGTCATTTTATAGGAGCTTGTCGGATGAATATCAAACAAATCTCCAACTTCAAAATTATTCCATTTGCCCCCGTTTGCTTCGAAATCAGCTATCAACTTTTTCAAACGAGGGCTTTCTAAAAATTTTCGTTAGTTTCCCCTTTTAGTATTGTCGAAACTTTCCAGCTCAAGTAATCTGCTACAGTCTTTTTAAAATCCTGTTCAGTTGGAGTTGTATCTATTTTTCTATGCTGATTATAGGTCCAATCATTACCATTTAATGTTATAGTATCCTCAATTGTACAATTATCAAAATAGTGTGTTTCTTTTTTGTTACCCAATACTATATCAATAATTTCTTTATAACGTTCATCAGCATGATCTGTATTTTTTAAATTCACATTGGCACTTGATTTTTTACGATTTTGTCTTGTATACCCATCATTTGAAAAATCAACAAATTTTACTAATTTATTTTTATCATGAGGAGTACCAACATCAAAAACATATATAGCAGTTTGAACCCCAGCTTTTCCACAGAATATATCTGACATGTGTATACTAGCAATAAGAGTATTATTTTTTAATATTCTTTCTGTATATGGTAAACCATTACCACTCCCAGCATTTTCTTGTATTAGAACTGCAGCTTTTCCTTTTTTCATTCTGTTTAATGCTTTTTCTACAAAAACAAAACCTTTACCATCAGCAGAATAGGGAGGATTTAATAGAAATACGTCAGCTGGGAAAGGTTCACCGTTATGATCACCCATTTCATAAGTACCATTATATTCAGTTAACGAATTTTTATGTATAATGTTGGAAGAACCATCACCCATAAGAATCATATTTAATACAGCTAACATATATATATCAGGGAGCTTTTCAACACCTAATAATTGATAAGCTTTAATGTGCATTATTTTTTGATTTCTAAGATTTGGGTCTGCAATTGTATTTGCTTTTTTAATCATTTCTTTCATCGCTGAAATCAAAAAACCAGCTGATCCCGTTGCATAATCCCATACATAAGAGTTTTCATTTACCTGACATAATTTTGTCATTAACTCACACACATAACGAGGGGTCAAAACTACGTCATTTTGACTGCCATCAGGAACTTTGACCCAAGCGTTCAATACATTAAACAATCTTCCTGTAAAATCTATATGATATTTGGGATTAAAGAATGGCAAAATTTCATCTTTTACTTTTTTATATACTTTTTTAAGCTTGCTTTCATCATTTTCAACTTCGTATAGTTTTGAATATATAAACACTAATCCTAAGACTTCCTTTATCATTTCTCTTTTTTGCTCAGGAAGTTTTTTTTCTGCTAAAAAAGATTCTATTTTATTAAGTATTACCATTCCATCATGAGTTTTAGCTCCGGCTTCACCTTTTAAATCCGAAAGCTCAAGGGGTGCGACTATACATTTACCATCTTTTTCTACACCTAAACCAGCCATAATCAAACCCGAAATCAACTTAACTCTATAATCTTCCGAAATACTATGTACCTCTTGCATTTCTTGGTTAAGGTTTTTTAAATTAATTTCAATTTGATTTTCAAGGTTGGATGTTTGTTTTTCTTTTTCTTCTTCCGTTAAATTAATAGAATCAATTTTATCTGTTAACTCATCCAAATTTTTCTGAGCTAAAAAACCAAAATCAGTATAATTATCTATTAACTTTGCAATACCTAAGTTCTTATCACTCAAATAATATGCTTTCAATTTAGTTTTTACTTCTTTATTTTCTAGCCAACCAGTAATCCCAATAGCAATAACTTCCTCGTATGTATCAGTATAATTTAATATAGCATTTGAATAGTGTACAGCACCATTAACTGCATATTTTTGAATATTAGTATAGTTAGGCTGACCTGCTTTATCTTGATTTAAAACGAAATTATCTTCATCTAGTTTTTCTAGGTCGTGTTGCTTCCCTTTTACTTCTACCATTACAGGGATTTTACGTCCTGTTTTTGTTTGAAGTAATAACTTTATATCCGGATAATTGTCCCTTTCCCTCCAGCTTTACTTGGTGCTTTTTTTAAAGCCTCTTCTATTTCTGTATTAATACTATCCGTTTTTGTATAATATTTTATATTTAAATCTTTAAGCCAGTTTTTTGCTATATCTTCAACTTGTTCTTCGATACTTTTATTATTTGCCATATTTCACCTCATAACAATTGTAAAATAATATTTCACTGTATAGAATTAATTTCGATAAAAAATCATAATAATATACCAATAATTTAGTATAATCTCGTTCGTTTATAGGATAATTTTTTATAATTTTCTGCCCTGTTTCAGACAACTTATGAAATAGTCTTGATATTTTAAATAAATGAGATATTATTAACATTGAATGGGATTTATGACATCTAAAGTCTAAAAATAGCGAGGATCCTACTCCCACACTCTTTATAAAAAAACTATCCGTATAAAATAGTCAAACCAAGTGTTATTTTACAGCTCTCAAGCTAAATTTCTTTTAGGAGTTAAATTATGGATGAAAAACAAAAAATGATTTCTGAAACGCTTTACAACCCAAATGATAAAAAATTACTTGAAGAAAGAACAAAATGTAAAAACACCTGCTATAGCTATAACAACCTTATACCCGCAAATATGATAGAAAGACAAAAATTACTAAAAGAACTTTTAGGCAGAACAAAAGAAAATTTCCTAATCGAACAACCTTTTTGGTGTGATTATGGATATAACATAAAAATTGGTGAAAACTTTTATGCAAATCATAATTTGATTATCTTAGACCCTGCAGAAGTTGAATTTGGAGATAATGTATTTATAGGTCCTAACTGCAGTTTTTATACTCCGTTACATCCGCTTGATGCAAAAACTCGCAATACAGGTCTTGAATATGCAAAAAAAATAAAAATAGGCAACAATGTATGGTTTGGCGGGAATGTTGTAGTTCTACCAGGCGTTACCATAGGAGATAATAGTGTAATTGGAGCAGGCAGCGTAGTTTGTAAAAATATTCCTCCGAATGTATTGGCTTTTGGAAATCCTTGTAAAGTCATTAAAAATATTGATTAAAAATTTGATGCTAAAAATTTATGTTTGTAATAGTATTTATATAGCTGGAGAGGTGTCCGAGTGGTTTAAGGTGCGGATCTCGAAAGTCCGTGAGGGTTCACCCCCTCCGTGGGTTCGAATCCCACCCTCTCCGCCATCTCCCCTTTATAGCTATGGAGCTTATCAATATTCACACCTTTGCATGAATTTTTGTAACCGTATATAAACCAATATTAGCGCTGTAATTTCACGACCGGATTGATTTATACGAATATTTTAATTATTTTGGTATAGTACAGTTGTGCTAAGAATTAGTTTCGTCTGTATTTATAAACAAATGTTATACAAAAAGATACAAGTCTTATTTTATTGTATAATATAATTCGAGTTAGTACCGCTTGGAGGTTATTCTCATGTACAAATTATTGATTAGATTTTTAATATCAATTCTTTTTATTTTCATTATTCCAGTTGTTTATGCTAAAGATATTCCTGTTATAGGCACTCCTTCATTTGATAAAATAAATGAGGCATATCTTGTATTTCAAAAAACAGATGTTAAATCTAATGATAAGGAATTCTACTGGTATTTAAAAGAACTAGCGCATCAAGCAGATATTTTAAATAAATATAACGCTCAAGATATACAAAATTGGCATAATAAATCTTCAAAAGAAAAAATAAAGCTATCAAATAAGTTAAAAGAATTGGGGCTAAAAATAGCTGAATGTGAAGGCAATGGTTTTTATACGGTTGATTATCAATCTGTTTATTTAAAAAACAAAGAATTAATATCTCCAGAAATGAATTTTTGGCTTGAATACAATATGAACAATGATAAATTGGTTGATGATTTTGCATTACTTGTTGATATTGATAAAATTAGAACAAATTTAGTATTGTTAGAAGATTTTATTAAGAAAAATCCAAAATTTGTAGCGAAATCCGAAGCTATAAAGGAGTTAAATTATTTAGCAAAAATTTATGTATTTGATTTTGATAATACACCTGCTTTTGATAGAGAAACAGCCATTCTAAATGTCAAGTATAAAAATTCATATGAAAAATTTTTAAAAGAAAATACAAAATCAAAATTTTATAAAGATATTTCTGATTACTACCAACAAATAAAAGAAAACAATTACAAAAAAGTTGATAGTCCTAATATCAAGCCCCAGTACGTAAAAAATGACCTTATAAAGAATTTATTTAATTCAACTATGATAGAATATCAAATTGCAAATGCAAAAAAGCAAACATTCCAAGATGCTATTTATTATATAAATTACGTTTTTGAAGATTTTGACAAAATAAATGATGAAAAAATTAATAGTGAACTAAAAAATATAAAAAATTCTTCAGATGCAATGAAAGAAGATGAACAATTTATATTTGAAAGCTATGATAAATTTCTGAAAAATAAAAATAATATGGCTCAAAATTATGAATTGTATCAAGCTTTAAAGACATATTCGAAACAATACAATGAAATTTTAGAAGGACTTAACAATGTTTATAGCACTGCTTACGAACAATACAAAAAAACTCTAGAAAAAAATTATAATAATATATTCTCAAAAGTAAAACCAAATTCATATAATGCGGAAAAAATAAACTTAATAAAAAGAGCAATGTATGAGCTTAATTTATATGAATTTGATCAATTTAAAAAAGATATTGTTTCTTACGAAAATAAAAATAATGCTAATTTATTATTTCAGGCGAGATTATTAAAAAATAATTTTGATACAAAAGCTCAAGAAATTTACAAATATAGTTATGAATATGAAAAAAATAACACCTTAAACTTTATGAAAAAAAATAACAGAAAAAAAGATGGTGGACCAATCGCTGGATTTGTTTATGTTGCTTCAAATAATAATCCATCGCCTGATTATATTTATAATTATTATGATTCCAGTTTTCCGTTATATGTATTTCAAACATTAAATAACGGAATATTAGTAAGAGGTGATTATAGCTTAACTGGGTATTATGCAAGTACTGCGTCTAATGTATTTATTCAAACATCTAAAAAGTATGTGGTAAATCAAAGACTAAAAGCTAATACTTATTATGTATTTACAGGAATTAAAAAATACAATACTTTGTTGGGCGCACAAAATGCTGTTTGGCAATTCAAAGAAATAAGTCAACAAGAAGCTAAAAATAATTTTTCGACAAAGGATAAGTTATACTTTTATAGGAATTTTTAATACAGGAATTTAACCTTCTATGTATTGTAAAAATTGCGGATATACACAAAATATAAGTAAGTTTAAACGAAAATAGTTTATTGGAACTACATAAAACTAAGTTTAAATGAAATATAAATAGCTTTTCTTGTCATGTTTTGGACAATTTATGAAATAGACTTGATATTCTAAATAAATAAGTTATTATTAAAATGAAAGGGGCAGCTCCTGCCATTCCTAAATCAAACTACATGTACAAAATAGTCAAACCAATTGTTATTTTACACCAATATTAGCGCGATATACCCTAAAATAAAAATATTACATTATAAACTTTTTGCTACTTGTTGGAAAGTTGTTTTAAAATACTAATAACTTTAGGATTTTCTACCTTGTAACAAATCTGGTTTCCATTACGATACCCAACCAGAACCTTTGCATTCTTCAAAATTGATAAATGCTGCGATACAGTCGGCTGCGGAATCCCTAGACACTCACTCATTCTGCTAACATTACATTCCGGCTTAAACATTAAATTATAAGCTATTGTTAAGCGGGTTGGATGCGCTAATGCCTTAAAAATCTCTGTATATTGTTCTATATCTATAGTTTCATCTTTCATATTATCAGAATATTACAATATGCGAATATTGTCAAACTTTTCTAAAATCAGTTGACGAATTTGAATTATTTTGATAATATGAATATATTAATATGCGAATATACTAAAATGAAGGGACTTTGATGAAAGTAGTTATTATTGGTGGTGGAGCTTGTGGAGCAAGTTGTGCTACAAGATTAAGAAGATTAGACGAAAATTGTGAAATTACTATTTTAGAGCGCACAGATGAGGTTTCTATTGCTAATTGCGGCCTGCCTTACTATTGCTCAGACGTTATCAACGATAGAGAAAAAATCCTCGTTTCAAATCCTCAAAAATTCAAAAACACGTTTAATATAGAAGTTAAGCTAAATAGCGAAGTTATTGAAATTAACCGTCACGGAAAATTTGTCATAACAAACAACAACGAAAAACTGCACTACGACAAACTTGTTTTAGCCCAAGGTGCTAATCCTATAAAACCACCAATAGAAGGCATAAACTATGAAAATATATTCACCCTCAGAACCCTAAGTGATGCGGATAAAATAAAAGAACACATCACAAAAAATAACGTCAAAAAAGCGGTAGTTATTGGAGGCGGTTTTATTGGCGTAGAAATGGCAGAAAATCTAGCACATATGAATATTGAAACAAAACTTGTTGAACTCTCAGACCAAATACTTGCGCCTGTTGATTACGAAATAGCGGCCTTTGCTCAGAACGAAATGAGAGCAAATGGCATAGAGATTATCTTATCTGATGGAGTTAAAAGTTTTACAAAAACCGAGATAGAATTGGCGTCTGGTCGAAAAATTGATTATCAATTAGCTATTTTAGCAATTGGAGTAAAACCTGAAGTCAATATTGCAAAAAACGCAGGACTTGAAGTTAACAGAGGAATAAAGGTTAATGAACGACTTCAAACATCAGACGAAAATATATTTGCAGGTGGTGACAGTATCGAGGTTCAAAACTTCATAACCGGCAACAACGTATTAATTCCACTGGCAGGGCCTGCAAATAGACAAGGCAGAATTATTGCAGATAACATTTGCGGTATCAATTCCACATACAAAAAATCTCAGGGAACATCAGTTCTAAAAGTTTTTGACTACACCATAGCGAGCTGCGGATATAACGAAAAGCTTTTACAAAGAGAACAAATTCCTTATTGGAAAATCTTGACCTTTGGCAATTCACATGCCGGATATTATCCTGATGCAACACAAACATTATACAAACTTCTTTTTGATAGCAACGGCAAAATTCTTGGAATACAAGCTGTAGGGCAAGACGGTGTTGAAAAAAGGGTTGATGTTGTTGCCTCGATTATGAGAAATAATGGGACGGTACAAGAGCTTTTGGATAGTGAATTGTGTTATGCACCGCCTTATTCATCTGCGAAAGATCCGGTTAATGTATTGGGAATGTGCGCCGACAACGTTTTAAACGGACGGCTTAAACCCGCGTATTATGAAGACATCAAAGATGCCTGCCTCGTTGATGTAAGAATTCCTGAAAGCTATAATTTAAGGACAATCGAAGGAGCTGTAAATATTCCACTGGAAAGACTTAGAGCTCGAATGGCCGAAATTCCTAAAGATAAAAAAGTTATTTTATTCTGCAACACTGGCTATACCAGTTATTTGGCCTCAAGAATTTTAATCCAAAACGGATATAACAACGTTTATTCACTAATGGCGGGCATAAAGCTATACAATGAAATACAAAAAGACAAAGAAAATAAGGTTGTAAAAACAAACAAAATTCCAATGTACGCAAGCATAAATACAAACGTCTTAAAAGTTGATGCCTGTGGATTATCCTGCCCCGGACCAATTATGAAACTGGCAGAAAATATCGAAAATATTGACAACGGAGATATTTTGGAAATTTCTTCGACAGACAAAGGATTTTATTCCGACGTAGAAGCTTGGTGTGACTCTACAAATAACACCTTGTTAGACCTAAAAAATGTTGACAGAAAAGTCATTGCAACAATTCAAAAAGGGCAAACTCAAACACAGAAAACCGAGAAAAATAACGCACAAACAATCGTCGTTTTTTCCAATGATTTAGACAAAGCACTTGCAGCGTTTATAATAGCAAACGGAGCCAAAGCAAGCGGAAAAGACGTGACATTGTTCTTCACATTCTGGGGATTAAACATTCTAAGAAAGACAAACGTTAAAATAAAAAAATCCCTAATTGATAGAATGTTCGGAATGATGATGCCGCAAGGCAGCGAAAAACTTGTTCTTTCTAAAATGAACATGGGTGGCATCGGTTCCGCATTAATGAAGCATGTTATGAAGAGAAAAAATATCTCAACACTAAAAGAACTTATCGAACAAGCGCAAAAACAGGGGATTAAATTTATCGCCTGCCAAATGAGCATGGACGTTATGGGGCTTAAAAAAGAAGAACTTATAGACGGTATTGAAATAGCAGGAGTAGCCAAGTACATAGCCGAAAGTAACAATTCAAATTCCAATTTATTTATATAAAATCGATAAAAAAGAAGGAGAAAAATTATGAAGTCAGTAACAACTTTTGACTTGCAGTATGCGCACAGATTCTATGGGTTTAAGGGAGAAGCACAATATTTACACGGACATACCGGAACCCTAACCATAGAAGTAGAAGACTCAATCAACACCGGCGTAAACATGGTTTTTCCATGTAATGAAATTCAAAAAACAGCCTGGAACGTACTAAAAAACTTCGACCACGCAACAATACTAAGAGAAGACGATCCGCTTTTACCTGCCATATTGGAGGTATACGAAAAACAAGGAATAAAAAACGGAGCGCCGCAAAATACTATGAAGGGTGAAGCCTTCAAAACCGAACTTGCTACAGCGTACCCGGATTGCAGACTTGTTGTAACAAAAGAAACAATGACTGTAGAAGGAATGATAAAAATCGTATATGAATTATTGAAAGATAAACTAAACATATCGAAAATCACCTTCACAAGCGGGGTAAACGCAGCAACTGAGGACTATAAGGTTAACAAAACAATAGAAAGATGTCCATTGTGCGGTATAGCATTAAATCAAGACGGTGTTTGCCCAAAATGTGGTTATAAAAAACCAAGATAAATACTAACAAAAGGAGCGAAAACTTGCAGCTTTCAAGTTTTCGCTCTTTATGTACATATATTTATATTTAATGTTACAAATTTTGCTCAAAATACTTCTGACAAGTTTTATATAACAAATCTTGCTGTTCTTTTACAAAATTTTGTGAAATATTATATTGCTCGCATATACTTGATGGAGAAAGTATTTTCTCACAAGACTTGTAATTATCCATATTCAACTCAATATAACCTTTCCCCTCACTTGGATATATAGAATAATAATCATCAAATTTAAAATCAACATTAAAGTTAAATCCATGATTAGACAATTTAATTCTTTTATTTGGTATTCCTAAACTATCAGCAGCAACTAAGCCATGTAAACTGGAAGAAATTATGAGCTCACATTGAGCAATCCTTTCCAATGTTTCTAATGGCGGTTGTCGTAAATCTATAAGCGTTGAGCGTGGTATCTTATCTAAAAGATAGGATATAATTGGGTTATCATAATCAGACTTGTGGGGAATAATCCCGCAAGAATAAAACTTTGAAACTTTTTTCTCCAACAAATAAGGAAATAAGAAACCCAAATCACCATAAACAACATCGCTATATTTTTGCTTATTTAGCTTCTCCAGAATTTTCTGTGAATATTTTCCACGTAGAATTAACGGATTTATTTTTCTATACATTTTTGACAAAAAACCGAAATTCTCAAAATCACAACCAAATCCACTTCCCAACGTAACAATAGGAGTTGTTTTATACTTAAGAAAATACAAATATTTTTTATGTGCAATTATAGATTCAAACGTTAACATTTGTAGTAATGAGCCAATTCCTACAAAATCACTATATGTAGGATAAGCTCGTTTCACGCCGACATTAAAAAGTCGCTCAAACAATATAGGATTTATAGAATCTCCAAAATTAATACCTCTACTACCTACATAATATAATGATATTATCTTTTTCATAAATTAAACCCAATGTGATACGAGTAATTAACTCTAAAATTTATATGTATAACTACAATAATTATACGCAATAAGTATAATTTATCAACAACATTATGTCTTATACAACCTTCTTAAATTAGAATTATTCTATATTATAAGGTTGGGGAGGGAGAAAACAAAATGGCTTCTGGTAACAAATTATTCGGTAAACGTATAAAAGAACTCCGAGAGAAAAAACGGTATACTCAAGAAAAGCTTGCAGAAGTACTGGGACTGGACTATCAGACAATAAGCCGCATTGAAACGGGTTATTATTTTACAAGCTATGATAACCTTGAAAAACTCGCGACGGCTTTAGATGTGGAAGTAAAAGATTTATTTCAGACAAAACACTTGGAAGAAGACTCCGAAATAACCACCCAAATTATTAAAATACTTGAAAACGCCTCCTCGGAGGAGAAACGGCTTATATTCAAAGTCATAACTTCAATACTAAGATAAAAGTCTTTATAAACTAATCATTGCCAAACTGAACAACATCACTATAATTGTTCTTCTAATTTATATAAATCTACACCCCCTGCAGACTTATATAGACCTATAGTTGCGATAACTGAATTGATTTTGTTTGAAACTTCTTCTTTTTCAGAAATCAAGTACGCTTCTTTGGCGTATAGAACTTCAATATCACCTGATGCACCTATTTGGTTCTTGTCTTTTGCTAGTTCATAAATTTTTGCTTGAGTGTTTAAACGTTCCGTACTTTCATTGTAATTCTGCAACGCAGTTTTGTATTCAAGTAAACCCGAATTGATTTCTTTTATACTATCCAGAATAGTTTTTTGGTAATTATTTGCAGCCTCTTCATATTCGAATTTCTTTAATTTCCAAAAAGCCATTTTTCTACCACCTGAAAATATATCCATAGAGGGTAAAATTCCTGCATTAAAGAACTGTGAAGCACTATTGAAAAGGCTATCAAGATGATAAGCATTCAAACCTATTTGCCCTAAGATTATAAATTTAGGTAAAAACTCTCGCTTTGCAACCTTAACATCAAATCCAATCCGCCTTATATTTGCTTCTTCCTGTTTAAAATCAGGTCGATTTTCAATAATATTTGTTCCATACTGCTGGGGAATATTTTCTAACAAGACCACATTTTCATACTTCTCGCGAACGATTTCATTATCGGAATTAGCCAGATAAACCTTCAAGCTTTCTTGCAACACATCTCTTGTCAACTTATGTTGGTTTCTTTCTTCCTTCAATGAAGTAAGAAACTTTTCCTCGTTTAACAATTCATTCACCGAACATAAACCTATCTCGTATTTTGCCGTAACCATCTCAACAATTTTTTCTTGTGCCAAAACCAATTGGTCTTGCAATTCCAAAAGCTTATCTGCCTTAATCAAGTTGAAATAATCTGATGCAAAATCTGATGTTAAAGAAATATACGTTGCTCTTTTTGCCTGTTTAATTATCTCCAACTGCTCTTTCACACTTTTGGTCTTTAGGTGATTTTTACCCCAGATATCAATCTCATACCCGACAGTAAGCGGAATATAATAATTGTACTGAGAATAAGCAGGAATAATTAAAGACCCAAACTGTTGTCTTGCTCCTCTTAAATCACGGTTTAAATCTGCAGCGACACCTGCCTGCGGTAATTCTGAAGCAAATTGCATTTTCACAAGTTTTTCATTTTCTTTAACCTTAAGTTCAGCATTTTTGAGGTCATAATTATTTTGATAAACAGTCAATAAGTTGTTTATCAACGTTTCGTCATTAAAACGTTTCCACCAATCTAAATTCAAATATTGAATTTCTTCCGGATGTTCGTCGCTTGTTTTGGCATATACCGGAGTAAAAATTGTCATTAATAAAATCGCTAGTGTTAAAAATTTTTTCATAAAAGTGTATCCCAAAATTTTCTTGTGCTATAATTACATCACAAGAAAATTTTATTCTAAAAAAAAAAGAAAGTAAACATGATAAAAAGTGTTATTAAAAATAGAGTAGGTTCAATGATATACGTTGTAGGTACGCTAATACGCGGCTTGTCTTCGCAAACGTATAGTGAAAAAGCTTTTGGAATAACTCCCGAACAATATCTAATATTGTTGCTGATAATAGAAAATGAAGGAGTCTATCAAAGACAAATATGCGAACACACGCTAAAAGATAGAGCAAATGTCGCAAGAATTGTTGAAATATTGTTACAAAAAGGCTTTATAGAAAAAACGCCGGACTCTAACGGTCGTCGAATATACAAAATTGTAGCAACACAAAAGGGTAAAGCTTTAACAGACATAATAGCACCCCACGACCTTGAGTTAAAAAAGATAATAACAAACGGGTTAACACAAGAAGAAATTGAAATAACAAAAAGAACATTAAACAAAATTAAAGCAAATATAATTGATAAGGTTAAATTACAAATCTAAAGGAGATATAAAGTGGAAAACAAGAAAGCCGAAACAAATACACCCAAAATAGATAATCGACCTGAATACAAGAAAAAACGTGTAATAGTTCCAAGTGTAACAGCTATAATATTTTTAATCTGTGGAATATTTTACTCAATATATTCTGTATACTACAAAACAACTGACGATGCGTTTGTAGAAGGTCATATTATAACAGTTGCCCCAAGGGTTGCGGGTCCTGTATTAAACTTGAACATAGAAGATAACCAAGAAGTAAAAAAGGGTGATCTTTTGTTGGAGATAGACCCGAATGACTACGAAGCAAAGCTTAAACAATCAAAGGCAAAATTAGAAGAAGCACGCTCGAGTCTTGTAAATGTTGAAAATCAGGTAGAAAAAAGCTACTCTGAATTAGACTTTGCAAAGAGTGACTACGAAAGATACTCTAAAATGCATGAAAAAGGAATTGCCTCAAAACAAGATTATGACGCAAGCAAAACAAAACTAACTGCAGCACGCTCAAACAACAACTCCGCACGTGCTAAATACGAAGAAACAATAGCAACAATAAAAAAACTTGAGGCCGAAGTCGAAAAAGATGAACTGGATCTTTCTTACACCAAAATATATGCAACCGAAGACGGATTGATAACCAACCGTAGAGTAGAACAGGGGAATTATGTCCAGGTTGCACAACCTCTTTTTGCTATAGTTCCCGAAAAAATGTGGATTGTAGCAAACTTCAAAGAAACACAAATTGCAAATATGAAAAAAGGACAACCTGTAAAAATAAAAATTGATACTTACGGCTCGAAAAAATTCAAAGGCGAAGTAGACAGTATTCAACGCTCAACCGGAGCGAAAGCAAGCCTGTTCCCGCCGGAAAATGCAGTTGGTAGTTATGTAAAAATTGTACAAAGAGTTCCTGTGAAAATAATATTCAAAGAAGATATTTCAGGATATAACATAGTTCCCGGAATGTCCGTAGTACCGGAAGTAAAGGTTAAATAAAAATGGCAGAAGCATTTGTAAGGCAATATCAACCGCCTCTATGGCTTATTTCCATCTCAATACTTTTGCCAACATCGTTTGCTTGTCTTGCTACATCCGCAACAAACGTTGCCATACCCCACATTTCGGGATATTTTGGCTCCACCGTTGATGAAGCAAACTGGATTATTACCTCTTATATGATTGCAAACGCATGTTTAATCCTTATGTCCGGTTGGTTAGAAAACCTTATGGGAAGAACAAAACTCCTAAAAGTTTTCATAACCGTTTTTACCGTAGGTTCATTAATCTGCGCAATAGCACCAAACTTAAACATAATGGTATTAGGTCGACTTATCCAGGGGATAGGCGGAGGTCCTATGACACCTATATCACAGGCGGTGTTACTTTCTGCTTTCCCATCCGAGAAACGCGGCGTTGCAATGAGTTTATATGGCGTTGCTGTTATGATTTTTGCTATTTTGGGTCCGACTTTTGGCGGTTTTATCGTTGACAATGCCGATTGGCAATGGATTTATCTTATAAATATTCCTGTCGGCATACTTTCTATTTCTTTAATTCACGCCAATATCTCAGAATTAGAGGTCAGAAAGAAAATTGAAAAAACAGATTTTCCAGGTATGATAGCGCTTGTTTTATGGCTTTTGTCCATGCAAGTTGTTCTTGATAAGGGGCAACAATATAACTGGTTTGATTGTGCTTGGATAAGTTGGCTTGCTGGTTTTTCAGCTTGTTGCTTAGCCTTCTTTATCGTGTGGGAGTTAGAATGTGACAGCCCGCTTATAAATCTGCGGATATTCAAAGATAGAAATTTTTTGATAGGAACCATTTTAAGTGCGTCTGTAAACATGCTTGTATTCTCTACTATTGTATTACTTCCGCAGTTTCTGCAAAATCTTATGGGATATACTGCAATACTTAGCGGGCTTACAATCGCACCAAGACTTATTTCTTCAGTCGTTATGATTATCCTTATAAACAAGTTTATGGAAATTTTTGACAGTAGAATTCTAATAGCTTTTGGCTTTCTATTTTTAGGCATTTCAATATTCTCATACGTTAACCTGAACTTACAGGTATCTTTCTTTTCAATGGTTATGCCTCAAGTTCTTATGGGAGTTGGGATTATACTTGTTTTTGTCCCAGTTTCAGCTCTGGCTTTGGGAACATTACCTAAACAAGAGCTTTCTGCGGGAGCAAGCTTGCATAACCTCTGTAAATCAACCACTATGGCGGTGGTTGCTTCAATTTCATCTACTCTTGTTGCACGACATGCTCAAATTCATCAGGTTTACCTGGTAAAAAACTTATCCGAATTCACATTAGCGTTCCAAACAAAGTTTGCTGCTTTACTTCATACATTTTTAGCAAATGCTTCCTCCTCATATGCCACAGCAAAAGCAAATGCATATTTATACAAATCTCTTTTGGCTCAATCTCGACTTATGGCATATGTAGATGTGTTTTCAACATTCGCACTGCTCGCCTTTTTGCTTATTCCTCTTGCTTTTTTGCTAAAAACAAAGTCAGCAGAAAATAATTAAACTTATTCCAAACAACACCAAAATATAACCTGTTTTCAACAAATCGGCTAATGCAAGTTTTGACCAATTTGGTTATCATCTGATTTTGAGATAATAACGGAGATAACAATGACAGGCGCATCATCTGAAAAACCACATTTGGAAAAAGTTACAAAAGACTTTGTCGAAAAAATAACAAAAGAAACGACAAAACCACTATATGAGCTTTCTTTTGAAACTGCACGTGAAGTACTCAATCAGAT
Source organism: Candidatus Gastranaerophilales bacterium (assembly GCA_944325625.1). GTDB lineage: Bacteria > Cyanobacteriota > Vampirovibrionia > Gastranaerophilales > Gastranaerophilaceae > RGIG2134. Next base: position 44,270 of record CALVAP010000004.1, read on the forward strand.
TCAATCCGAAGCTCCTGCTTATACCAACCTTGAAACAGAAGTAAGTGACATGGAAATCTTCACAAGAATGCAAGGTACAATGCAGGTACGTTGTATTCGTCCTAAAAATAATAAAGAAAGACTTCCTTTAATTATTTATATCCATGGCGGCGGATGGATTTTGGGAAATGAAAAGACACATGATACACTGATTAAAAGACTTTCAATTTGTACAAATTCAGTTGTATTATTTCCTAAATACACCCCCTCACCGGAGGCACAATACCCAAAAGCTATAGAGGAAATCTATGCACTTTTGGATTATGTCTGTAAAAATGATGATGAGTTCAACTGCGATTCTGATAAATTGATAATCGCAGGCGACAGCGCGGGGGCAAACATGGCAACAGCTTGTGCTATTAAAGCAAAAAAAGAAAACGGAACAAAAATTCTGCTTCAAGTTTTACTTTATCCTGTAACCTCGGCCTTAATGGATACAAAATCATACGAATTATTTAAAGATGGACCATGGCTTACTCAAAAAGCTATGGAATGGTTCTGGAACACCTATCTGCCAGACAAATCAATGCGACAAGAATCATACGCATCACCACTTTGTGCAGACATGTCAGAACTAAAAGACTTACCACCGGCTCTTATTATTACAGCGGAAAATGATGTCTTGCGAGATGAAGGTGAAGCTTATGCCAGAAAACTCGAATCCGCAGGAGTAAAAGTTGCAAGTGTTAGAATTAATGGGACAATTCATGATTTTATGATGTTAAACGCTCTTTCAAATTCCACAGCCACAGACACAGCATTTTGCCTTACTTGTAACACTATCAAAAATGTTTTAAAATCTTGCCAACCAAATATATAAACAAGGCAGAACCTTAAATAGGTTCTGCCTTATTTTTTTAAACTATTCAAGCTACTTATCTGCTTTTATTCTCATTCCATAGAAAGAACGGTATACAAAGCACAAAGCTATAATAAAGAACACCGTACCTACGTATGGAGCATAAGCCTTGAAGCTTTCAGAAATAGCAATTTCCATAGCCAGAAGCCCAAAAAGCGTAGTAAACTTGATAATCGGGTTCATAGCAACAGAAGAAGTATCCTTGAATGGGTCACCAACCGTATCACCGACAACAGTAGCTTCATGCAGCGGTGTGCCTTTTTCTGCAAGGTCAACTTCTACAATCTTCTTTCCGTTGTCCCAACAACCGCCTGCATTTGCCATAAATACTGCTTGGAACAACCCAAAAACAGCAATTGCTATTAAGTAGCTGACAAAAAATGCAACCGGTTCATTTGACCCAACCGGAGAAGAGAAGAACGCAAAAGATAAAGCAAACGAGAATAGTGCTATAAAGATATTCAACATGCCCGATTGAGCATACTTTGTACATATCTTAACAACTTCTTTTGAATGCTCGGTTGACGCCTTTTTAGAACTGTTTTCATCAAGATTTATATGTTCTTTAATGTATTTTACGGCTCTATAAGCCCCTGTTGTAACTGCCTGCATAGAGCTTCCTGTGAACCAATAAATGACGGCACCACCAAGAATAAAGCCCAAAATTGTGTACGGATTAAGAACATTCAAAACAGTTTCCGGCGTAATACCCAACGTATCTCGAATTACCAGTATTAATGAGAAAATCATTGTCGTTGCACCTACAACCGCAGTTCCGATAAGTACCGGTTTTGATGTTGCTTTAAAGGTGTTACCTGCTCCATCGTTTGCTTCAAGCAATTTCTTAGCTTTATCAAATTGGGGTTCAAACCCAAAGTCATTTTTAATTTGACTGTCAATATTTTCAACACTCTCGATTAAAGAAAGCTCATAAACAGATTGAGCATTATCAGTTACAGGACCGTAACTATCAACTGCAATAGTGATGGGTCCCATTCCCAAAAAGCCAAAAGCCACAAGCCCAAATGCAAATACAGATGCATAAACCATAATATCTGCGGGTATATGAATACTTGCAAAGTATGCACCTGCCATTAAAAGTACTATGGTTAAACCAATCCAAAATGCTGAAAAATTACCAGCAACAAGACCTGAAAGAATAGTCAATGATGAACCGCCTTCTCTTGAGGCTGTAACAACTTCTTGAGTATGTCTTGCTTTTGTACTTGTAAACACTTTTGTAAATTCCGGAATTAATGCAGCACCAAGTGTTCCACAAGAAATAATTACAGACAATACCAGCCACAAATTATTTCCCAAAGCACCAAGCTGCCAGTAACTTACGGCAAATGTCATTAATATAGACAGTACAGATGTTATCCAGATTAATGAAGTTAACGGAGCCTCAAAATCCATCTCCTGAACTTTTCCATAACGCAAACGAGCAATAATATCATTAACCTTATATGCAACTACAGAAGTTACAATCATTAAAAATCTCATTGTAAAAATCCAAGTGAGAAGAGGTATACGATATTCTTCAGCAACTCCTAACAAAATGAAACTTACAAGAGCAACACCAGTTACTCCGTAGGTTTCAAACCCATCTGCCGTCGGTCCGATAGAATCCCCCGCATTATCACCTGTACAATCTGCTATTACTCCTGGGTTTCTGGGGTCATCTTCCTTGATATTAAACTGAACTTTCATCAAGTCCGAACCTATATCGGCTATTTTGGTAAAAATACCGCCGGCAACTCTCAAAGCTGAAGCTCCAAGAGATTCTCCTATTGCAAACCCTATAAAACAAGCCCCAGCAAGATGCCCAGGAACAAACAACAATATTGTCAGCATCAGTATAAGCTCAACACTTACTAAAATAACACCGATACTCATTCCTACCTGAAGTGGAATTCCAAGTATCTCATATGGTTTTCCTCTAAGTGCAACAAATGCCGTTCTTGAGTTTGCAAGTGTGTTCATTCTTATTCCGTACCACGCAACTCCATATGAACCAAGAATACCAATAACTGACCAACCCAAAATCATTAGTACACCCTTAGCATCAAGATGCTGAAGTACACCAAAATAAAAACCTATACAAATCGCAATTAAAACTTCCAACAAAACAAGAAATTTTCCTTGCTGAACAAGATAAGTTTTACAAGTTTCAAAAATCAAATTGCCCACATCTAACATTGCTTGATGGGCTTTTATGCGCTTTACGTTAAAATACTGGATAACTCCAATAAGTATACCAAGCGCACTGATTATAATACCAACGATAAGCAAATTATAGCTTGTCTGGTGAGTCGAAAACGACGGCACTACCAAATCCGCCTCACTTGCTAAGGTCGGCATCGCCGATACGAACATAGCAGCAAATATTCCACATATCACTGCTGCTAAGGTTTTTAAGTGTTTCATTATTCCTCCTATAAACTTAATAAACCTATCTAAAACCACTTTTGATTATACTATATAACTCAAAAAATGTCTGGTTTTGTATAAAAATTAGGCTAAATATATGAGTTAACCGATTTTATACATTATCAATTATACTAATAATAAGGTTCTTAAACTTATCTTTCACAATATCTGCTTGATTTACAACTTCTTCGTGCGAAAGTTTTTTATTTTCGACAATCCCTGCCGCCATATTCGTAATACAACTTATACCAAGAACTTTTATTCCCGCATGATTAGCCACAATAGCCTCAGGAACCGTCGACATACCGCAAGCATCAGCACCCAATATCCTTAGCATCCTTACCTCTGCAGGTGTTTCATAACAAGGACCTGAGGTCGCCGCATATACACCTTGTTTTAACTCAATATTTAATTTTTTAGCTACACTAAACGCTACTTTTCTTAAGTCTTTTTTATAAACCTCACTCATATCAGGAAATCTCGGCCCAATTGAATCATCATTCATTCCAATAAGCGGATTTGCGCCCATTAAGTTAATATGATCACAAATAAGCATTAAATCTCCACCCTTAAGTTCTGTATTAACCCCACCCGCAGCATTCGTCAATATAAGAATTTCAACCCCAAGCTCTTTCATTACTCTAATCGGATAAGTTATTTTCTGCAAAGTATGACCTTCATAAAAATGATATCTACCCTGCATAAAAATACAGTTTTTCCCGCTCACTTTTGCAAAAACCAAGCTTCCCTTATGACCCTGCACTGTAGAATTTGCAAACCCAGGAATCTCACAATAAGGAACCCTTATCCCTCCGACATCATCAGCCAGCTCACCCAAGCCTGAACCCAAAATTAACCCTATTTGGGGGCGAAAGTCTTTTATTTTATTTTTTAAAAATTCAATTGTTTCACTCATTACTCTTCTTCAAAACTTGCAATATATTCTGCTACAATATTGAACTCTTCATCATCTTCGATGGTTTCAAATGTAAACTCCTCACCGTTTCTTACAAGACGCATAAGAACAGCTTCCGTTTCCAGCTCATCTTCGTTATCATCACCTTCTTCCACCTCACGAAGAATTGCATATTCTACCCCTTCAACATCAACTATATCAAGAAGTTCTAATTCAACCGACTTTCCATCTTCGTCAATTGTTTCTATAATTTGAGTTTTAAACTCTTCATTTTCATTAATTTCGCTCATTATTTCTCACTTTCTGTTTATAAACTGCCTTAAAATTATACACGCACTTTCAATATCTATCAATTCTTTGTTTTTCCTAAAATTTACGCCTCGATTTTTGAGGTTTTCTTCCGCTTCAAAGCTGGAACAACGTTCATCTTCGTAAAAAACCTGATACTTACTTTCCAATTTTTGACCAAAATTTTTACAATCTTCTGCCTGCTCGCCAAAATCCCCATTTGCGTGATATGGAATACCTATAACTACTTTTTTTATACCATATTCATTACACAACTGGTCAATCCGTTCACATGCTTTAGACTCAGGAATTCTGGCAATTGCTTCTTTCCCGCTGATTACAATCCCCATATCATCCCCCACAGCGACACCTATTCGTTTTGTGCCGACATCCAGTCCTAAAACCCTTTCCATCAGAACCCTCCCGTTTCTTCTATCTCTTTTAAGATATTATCCAGCGTTCTTTTGTCTATAACGGAGCTGTTTTCCGAGTTCCTGCGAGAAAAAATATTTGTTGATATTACAGAATTTTGGTGCTTAACCTTCTCTCTTAAAATAAATTCGTAAACGCTAACTTTAAGCATATTCAACAACAACTCTTGTCTAATATCATCATTAAACCTTATTGAATAAAGAATATTTGCATAAGATGCAAAACCATTAACATTCAACAAATAAGCACTCAGCAAAAGTCTGTAATCTATATGCATAATTTCTTGCTCAGTCCATATTTTGGGCATGAAATCTCTTATCGCTGATTTTATTTCTTCCAATGCTTTTTTTGACTCTTTATTTGTTCGTAATATTTCAGTAACTTCTTTTAGCAACAAATCAAATGATTGATTATCCGAATTATATAAAAACCATTTATCAAATATTGCCGTATTATAAACCTTCAGAAGCTCATCAGCAGTAAGCTGGATTTTTTCAAGTTTTTTTGAAAGAACTGCCTCAACATCCTCCTTTGGTAATTGGACATCTTCTATAATTCTTTTCCAGCAAATGTATTCGTAAGACACTTTGCCATAATTTTTCAATGAGAGTTCTTGTGCATTATTTAACAATAGTTTTGCCACAGAAGGAGATATACAAATTTTTTCCTGATTTGCGTAGAATTTATTAACTATCCTCAAAAATTCACTTTCGGTAATATCATTGAACCCAAAACAATCTAAAATACCGGACTTATCGTTAAAAACAACTGCTAACATTTGAAGAGAATCTTTTTCATAACGTTTTCTACTTAGCAATATCCCAACATTACCATATCCATCAGGCATACTGATAAAGACATCCTCAATTTTAGACTCATCTAAAACTTTTTGGTAAAACTTATCTGTATTATCTTCCCTTGCCCCCGAAAGCTTGAGTGAAACCAAAGCTTTTTTGGCAATTGCTCTAATTTCTTCATCCTGTGAAAAATTCAAAATAAAATTTAAAGGCTGAATAGCAAGAGTTGATTTGGACTCCCCAAGGCGTTTTATTGCATATTTACACAAATCCGAATTTGGAAGAGCGTACAAAACCGGAGAGAATAAATTTGCCAATTCATCCCCATTGTAATCTTCGCAAAGAGAGTCAATGAGAATACTTCTGTCGGTTTGAGGCAGCGCCTCTATAAAATCCAAAAAATCAATTAATGCTTCAGGGTTTGAAATAGCACTTTTAAGCATTTTTTCGGTATCTGCATCAATTACCGCATCAGGATTTTCAAAATACTCACTATACTTTTCATAGTTAATTTGGTTGCCTAAATCTTTTAAAATATTGATGATATTAGCTTTTACCATATCAGTAATATTGGGAAGATTTAAGTATCTCCACAATTCTTCCTCTAATTTATCTTTTGGAATAAGCGTTTCAAGAAGATAAGAAAGCACAAAAAAACGGCTATCATTTGTGGATGAGATAATTTCACGAATAAGAACATCCAAAATCCCCCCCTTGTCTTCTATCTCTTTTAAGGGAGCAACTATTTGTTGCAAAAACTCCTGAGTATGTTTATCTCCACATTCAAGCTGTTTTATTGCGTTCAAAATTTCTGCTCTTATTTGGAGTTTATTGAGATTTCTCGTCATTTCACCGTCCTAATTATTACAGTTTACTCCAGAATAAATCAAGAATTTTTTGAGCCTCACCTGATGGCATTCTATCGTCTAAAATAAGGTATTGAACGGCAATCATCGTACATTCCGAACAAATATTAACCCCCGGACCTTGAACCATTTTTACCACCTGTGTATTCGGGCGACCGCAAAAACTGCAATATACGGGCTCAAATGACTGTGAATGTTCTTTTTCTTTTTTTTCTGTAGTTTTTTCTTTGCTCTTAACTCCGGCTAAACTAACAACTTTTCCTTCTTCTTTCATTTTTCATCCTTTATTTTTTTATTCATTTTAACTTAGTTTTGAATATTCCACAAGTTTTTACAACATGTTTGAAATTTTTGAATAAAATGTTTATAATGTTCTTAAGTGCTGTTTGAGGAATTAATACATTGAATCAAAATCCCTATATCAGACAATATCAAAAAACTCAGCTTGAAACCGCGTCACCTGAGAAAATTCTTATAATGCTCTATAACGGTGCCATAAATTTCTTAAAAAAAGCAAAAATTGCTTTTGACAACTCCGATAAAATTGAAGCACATAATAACATTATGGCTGCGGAAAGAATAATTATGGAATTTATGACAACATTGGATATGGATTTGGGTGGAGAAATGGCTAAGAACCTGTATTCATTGTATGTTTACCTCTATAACAGGCTTGTAGAATGTAATATGAAAAATAAGCCCGAAATACTTGATGAAGTAATAGGACATCTTGTAAAACTCAGAGATACCTGGAACAAAGCCATAGAAATCTCCAACAAGGAAAAAGCCCAACAAGAGGAAGAAACGGATGAATAAAGCTCAACTGGAATTGCTGCTTAACCAACTTTACAGTTGTTCTTTAGCTATTTATGACGCAATTGAAAAAGATGACTTAAACGAAATAAACGCACTTATAAAACAAAAAAGTAAACTTATGAAAGTTCTTGATACCAACAAGAAATTCATGTCTGAAAGCTTCTCTTTATTCGATGTTATGGTGGAAAAAATAAAAGAACAGGAAAATAAAAACTTGCAGTGCTTAAAAGAAAAAAGAAACGTATTTTACACAAAATATAAAAACACACTAAAAACAGCAAAAATCCTAAACAAATACGCACCCTATCGAGCACCGCAAGGTTCCATAATAGATACCACGGAATAATAGGTTAAACTTGCATAAAATATGTAGCTTGTTGTAAAATTTTGTAATGAAGAAGATTAAATTTAACCTGAATACTCAAAATAGAATGATTCTACTGGGAATAATTGTCAGCTCAATTTTAATCTTTTTTATTGCTCTGTTTTTAACAAATAAGGTTCAAGAAAAATTATCTCAAAGCTACAACGAACTTGCACAACTTCTCACTAAGACTGTAGCTATTGAGAGCGTTGAACTTATCAAAAACATCGATGAACCCCAGAAATATAACACGCTTTCATACCATACCAACCTGATTTTAGATACAAATGACAGTATATCTTTTATCGAGTTTAAGAATGATAAAGGCAAAATAATATACTCCAGTAAAGATGTAGAAAAATCAAGAGCAAAAGAAACCAAATCAAGCGTCTCCGCACCGATGAGCATTCAAACTCCGGACGGATTAAAGAATATCGGCTCGGTGACAATCGGGTTTTCCGGTAAAATGATAAAATCTGTCATCCTAACCACAAAAAATTCCATGTTTTTTGTATTTGCGTTGGCATGGCTTGTTTTGAGCGCTGTTGCAGTAATAAATACCTGGCTTTTAACCCGCGAACTTCACAGCCTTCATCATGGGGTTAAAAAAATATCCGGCGGTCAGTTCGGCTATACCTTAGAAGATAAAGACGCCAGTGGAGATATAAAAGAACTAATTTCCGCATTCAACGATATGTCCAAAAGACTTCATGCTTACGAAGAAAAAAATATCGACCAACTTACTTTAGAAAGAAATAAATTCGAAACAGTTTTAATGTCAATTATTAACGGTGTTGTTGTTTGCGACAACTTTGACAACGTAGTTTTGATTAACAATTCAGCACAAAAAATTCTTGATGTTGAAGAAAAAGACATATTAAACACAAAAATACAATCATACTGCGATACCGATGGCGAACTCTGCTTTAAGGAAAAAATCGAACAATTTAAAGATACCCCTCTGGATATAATTGAAACAAAACCGATTGAGTTCAATATAAATGTAGGTAAAAGCATTATAAAATCGGTTATTTCACCTATGTTCTCAAAAAATCAAGATTATCTGGGCTACATAATCGTATTAATTGACGTTACCAAAGAAGTGGAAGTTGATAAACTTAAAAGTCAGTTTATTTCAAACGTAAGTCATGAACTTCGAACCCCTGTAACTATTTTACGCACGTATGTTGACACATTATACAGTCATCCCGATGACTTTGATGAAACCACAAGAAAAGAATTTATAGGCATAATAAATAGCGAAACTACAAGACTGCAGAAAATGGTAAACGACGTATTAGACTTTTCCAGACTGGAATCACAAGAAGTCAACTTTGTTAAGGAAGAATGTGATATATCCCATCTTGTTGATGAATGCGTAGACTCAATGAAAGTTCTTGCTAACGAAAAAAATATAACAATTTCTGTTATCAAAGAACCTGATTTGCCCATTATTTCAATAAATATAGACAGCATATCACGAGCATTAAATAACCTCATCTCAAATGCTATAAAATACTCTCCCGAGGGTTCAAGAGTAAAAGTCAGAGCCGAAATAGCTTCAGATACCAATTTTGTAGAAATCTCGGTTGAAGATAACGGAATAGGTATCCCTCAAGAACATTTGAAAAAGATATTTGACAGATTTTATCGAGTAGAAAATGACACTCACACCGTAAAAGGTACGGGACTGGGTCTGCATTTGGTCAAAATAACCGTCGAAAAACACCATCAGGGAAAAGTTTTTGTAACGTCACAAGTAAATCAAGGTTCAAAATTTGGATTTAGATTACCAATTAATGTTCCAAGCGAACAAAAAGAAGAAGAACTTGTGTAAAACTTCAAAAAACTTAACAGTAAAATGTTTTAAGTAATATTTTGTAATAATATAAAGAAGAGTATTGTAAAGCAAAGTAGAGAAGCAGAACGTGAAAATAGCGATATACCCCGGAAGTTTTGACCCAATAACGAAAGGACATCTTGATGTACTGATAAAGGCATCCGAGATGTTTGACAAGGTTATTATAGCAGTGCTGAAGAATAATGCTAAAAAGGGTTTTTTACCGACAGAAGATAGAGTATCTTTGATAAAAGAAGCAGCAAAAGACCTGTCAAATGTAGAAGTAGACAGTTTTGACGGTCTGACGATTGATTACGCACGTTCAAAAGGCGCAAATATACTTATAAGAGGACTTAGAGCTGTTTCGGACTTTGAGTATGAAATGCAAATGTCCCAAATGAATAATGCTCTGGCTCCCGAGATTACAACAGTATTCTTGATTACAAGACCAAAATACAGCTTTATTTCCTCCAGTACAATAAAAGAAATTGCATTTGCCGGAGGAAATGTTTCGAAATTTGTACCAGAATGTGTGGTAAAATATTTTTGTGATAATATAGAAAATAGATAGTAAGTAGGAATAAATTATGAGTCAGCTTCGTATTAATGAATTATTAGAAAGAGCAAACATATTATTAGATAAAGGCTTTCATATTATGCCCGGATATGTTACCCTGAAAAGTTCCAATATGGAAGGGCTTTTGGATCGCATTAGTGCCTCCGTTCCGGAAGACATAAAAGAAGCTGAAATGATATTGAAACGTCGCGATGAAATAATCATCGAAGCGCAAAATCGTGCAGATAGAATTATTGCCGACGCGCAAAATGAAGCAGCAAGAATTCTGTCAGAAAATGAAATTATGCGAGCAGTACATCAAGAAGGTCAAAAGATTAGAGAACAAGTCATTCAAGATTGCGAAAATATCAAACGTAAAGCGTTTGAAGAGGCCGACAATGTAAGAGTTCAAGCTGCGGACGAAGCTATGAAAATCAGACAGGGCGCCGAAAATTATGCCGAGCAAGTCCTAACAAATATTGACACTGATTTAACTCAGCTTCAACAAATAGTTCGTAACGGACAAGCGTATATTGAGAAAATGAAGGCTGAAACATATCAAGGCATGACAAATCAAAGATTAGCCTCCGATGCTCAAGCAGAATATGACCAAGCATATGCTGACTAGTTTTTGAGATAAAGAAAATTTTTAGAAGTAAATAACAGGCTTATTAAAAGCCTGTTATTTCGTTAAATATCTTTATGGCGAAGTTATCTGTAGCTCCGGAAATAAAATCTATACAAGATTGACGATAATCATCAATTGAGCCCAAATCGTATAGAATTTTATTTCTATAATACGGATTGCGATTGTCGACATTTGCGTATTTTTCAAGCCATTCTTTATAATGTCCAATTAAAATGGGGTAGAATTGAGCGTCTTTCATCATCTTAGAAATCGTATCCCGACCTGCATAATAACCGAGCAAAACCTCGAATATTGTTTCAATTACAAGCTTGGCATATCGTTTGAAATAGTACAACCGCTTATGCGAGCAAATATTCCAGAAATTAAAGCTCTTAATCTCATTCATAATTTCAAAGTACTCTTGAGAAAAACCAATACCCTTTTGCGGAGTAGAATTTTTACACAAATCAACGGTAAACTTATGAGTTAAAGCCGTATGATTAAGTCTTGAAAGTTTAGCGTCCTTAAACATTCTTTGAATCATTTTTTCGAGTTCTTTTTGCTGATGCGGTTCCAAAATCTTATAAGTTATCGCATCCTCGATATCTCTACCCAAATAAGAAATTTTATCAGCTATCTTAATCACGCAGCCCTCAAAAGTATAAGGGTTTATTTCACTGGCATTTGATAAAGTACGCAAGTCGACAAACTCATCTCTGGGATAAATCCAGTTATCATCAACCTCACCGCAATGACAAATCATACCATCACGAACTGCATAAGTAAGGTTCATATTTTGTTCATAACCTTCATAATCGATAAGCGTTTCAATGTCATCTGCAAAACGAAGGCTATTCCCTTCATGCCAAAACTTTTTACCTATATCGTAGCTCTTAACAATATCATCAATGACCATTTCTCCATGGTGACCGAAAGGCGAATGTCCGATATCATGCCCGATTGCAATTGCTGAAATCAAATCCGAATTTAAGCCCAAAGACCGAGCAATAGTAGTCCCAATAGAGGCAACAAGCTGAACATGTTCAATTCTCGTACAGATATGGTCATTACTGGTTGCAAAAAAGACCTGAGTTTTGCGTTTTAATCTTCTATACGCATTTGAATGCAATATTCTATCATAATCACGCTCAAAGTCTGAACGAATATCATCATGCCTTTTGTACATAGGATATATACGAGAAATCGCATTTTGCCATTTTTCACTATTCGGCGTAGTTGCTACCTGTGAAAAACGATATAATTGCATTTTTTGATTTTGATTAGTGCTCATAAGAGTATTATACCCTCAGTCTTACATTCTTGAATGGTCTAAAAAAGTGAATTTTTGCAACGAAATCCAATATAAGAAAAAAGAAATAAAAAATGCGTCACCCGCGATTCGAACGCGGGACCTATCCCTTAAAAGGGGAGTGCTCTACCTACTGAGCTAGTGACGCATTTTTAAAATTATTAAAAATATTCAATTTTCAAATTTACACCGAGATCTGGAGAAAGGATTCACTCAAAGCCCAACCTCTCAACTTACCGCTTGGTCTCGACTGTTACTATAAGATAGCAAGCACAAAGTTCATAGTCAAGTATTTTTTTACATTACTTTGTAATTGCGCCCAGGCTTGCGCTTTGGACAGTTTTTCTATACTTGCTCAAATATCCTTTCAAGGCTTTAGGCTCAAGCGGTTGATATTTTTGTTTGCGAAGAGCAATAACATCTTCTGAAACTTCAAGATTAACTTTACGATTTGGTATATCGATTGAAATTTTATCACCATCTTCAATATAAGCAATAAGCCCTCCATCAGGTGCTTCAGGACATATATGCCCAATGCAAAGTCCTCTGGTGCCACCCGAAAAGCGACCGTCAGTAATAAGTGCACATTTTTTACCCAATCCCTTGCCGACAAGAAGAGAAGTAGGTGCCAACATCTCGCGCATCCCAGGTCCACCTTTAGGTCCTTCATAACGGATAACAACCACATCACCAGCTTTGACCTTATCTTTTTCAATTCCTTCCATTGCTTCTTCTTCGGAATTAAAGACCTTTGCAGTACCCTCAAACGTCCAACATTCTTTTTCCACGCCTGAAATTTTAACTACCGCACCGTCAGGCGCAATATTTCCTTTTAACACTGCCAAGCCTGCTTCGGTTGAAATAGGATTATCCAATTTGTGGACTATATTATTATCGACCCAAGCTTGTTTTGCAATATCTTTTAAACTTAAACCGCAAAGAGTTTTTAGGTTCTTCAAAACGCCATCTTTTTCCATTAATGTTTTTATAACTCCCGGAATACCACCTGCATTATGAAGGTCGCTCATCGTAGGCAATGCAGACGGGTCAAGCTTAATTATCTGGCGAATTTGTGCTGAAAGCTGCGCAAAATCTTCAAGCGTAATGTCTATATCACCCGAATTTGCAATTGCCAAAAGGTGAAGTATAGAATTTGTTGAACCGCCTAATGCTAAATCTACTGTTATGGCGTTTCTTATAGCATCTTTTGTGATAATTTTAGAGGGTTTAATATCTTTTTCTACAAGTTCAACAATTTTAACACCGCTATCAAAAGCAATTTGACGTTTCTGAGCCGAAACAGCCGAAGCCGTAGCACAGAAAGGAAGGCTCATTCCCATAACCTCAGTAAGGCAAGCCATGGTATTTGCCGTATACAATCCCTGACAAGAGCCGGCTGATGGACAACAAGAAGCTTCCATTTCATAGAGTTTTTCTTCCGTAATTTCTCCACTTCTAAATTTTCCAATAGCTTCAAATGACCCGCGAATCATAGTCAAGGTTTCATTTTTACATTTTCCGTCCAACATCGGACCTGCACTAACGACAATACAAGGAATATCCAAACGCATAGCGGCAATAAGCATTCCCGGGGTTATTTTGTCGCAGTTCGTAAGTAAAACAAGTCCATCAAGCTGATGTGCGCTTGCAACACTTTCAACACAATCAGCAATTAAATCCCTCGAAGGAAGTGAATACCTCATTCCAGAATGCCCCATAGCAATTCCATCACAAATTGCGGGAACCCCAAAAACAAAAGACTGTCCACCACCTGAATGTATTCCTTTCTCGATTTGTCTTTCCAAATCTCTCATACCAATATGACCTGGCACCAGATCAGAAAAAGAACTTGCAATTCCTATAAACGGTTTTTTCATTGCCTGCTTACTAACTCCGGTTGCGTACAACAATGAACGGTGAGGAACCTTATTTATCCCCTTTTTTATATTGTCACTTCTCATATTTTTCTCCTTCCATATTCCATAAGAAATTATACTACTTTATTTTACTTTATGTAAATTATTATTCAAAATATTGTTATATTTTTGAAAAAACGGGTATATTATATATAGTCGGTTTAAACTTGTGGAGGTAAAATGAAATTAAGAGCTCAAAATACAATAGAGATAGTTTCGCTGGTTGTGATAGTTGCTGTTGTAGTTATTGCTGTTTTTATGTTTATGAATGGCAATAAATCCGCAAATCTTGCAAACCTTTCTGAAATAAACACAATAGAAACAAGTAATAATATGCAAGGTACAAACGGTACTTCAACAAATATACAAACAAGCGCTAACTCAAAAATTGATGTAGAAACAGCCGGTTCCTTATCATCTATAATTGTTCAAATGAATGAAAATGATATAAAAAAAGCTCTTTTGGATAAAAGTATAGAAGAAATATCTTCGGTTAAATCAAGCGATGATGAAGATATATTTGACTTGGCTAATAAACTTATAACAGAATTAAGCCTGCCTGTTTCTCCTTTTGACAAGGCAGATTTGCCATCAAACGCAAAAGAAACCCTTGTCAAAATAGCAGTAGATGCAAAAACAAGACTAGGCGACAACCAAAACCAAACATATACAATGTACACCGCTGTTTTGGCTAAAATAATTTCATAAAAGCGAGCACCAATAATAAGTATAAAAAATTGCCTCCGCATTGGGGGCAATTTTTTTGAAAAAAATGTTTTTATTTTAATACGAGGATTTAGAGATGAGGAATTACTATGAGTGTTCAATCAACAAGTGCAGTTCAGTCAACGCAACCACAGATTATTATAAAAATAGATTCTAAACGTGATGCCGAAAAAAACACCTTTACATCTGTATGGCAGGGATTACAAAACCAGGGCTACAGCGAAGGTGAAATACTAAAAATATCTAAAGAACTTGAGAAAGAAACTATTAATGGAAAAAGGTTTGTGGCTACCAAGATTGCTGATGGTACAGAAATAAACGTTACAAACGCAATAGAACGTGCCGGAGTTAGAAAAATAGATTTTGGAGGTTTAACCACACAAATAAATTATAATATTAGAACACTAGCAGTAAAAGAAAAATCAGACAACGAACCAAATGCAAATGTTCAAACTTTTCGTAATAAGCCAATTAATGTAGAACCCAAAACCATGGGTCTTGATGAGGTAAGAGACAAATATGGTGACAGTAAGCTTATACAAACAGCATACAATTTAAAAGACTTAAATGAAAAAAACGGCGGAGACAGAACAATAACAGGAAAATCATACTATCAACCCTGGTGCGCTGATATGGCTAATTATTTTTATGAGCAATATAACGGAACAAATCCCTTTGCAAAACCAGGACAAAGGAACTCATCCGTTGCGGGAATTAAACGTTGGGCTAAAAACAATAAATTATTTAAAGAAGCAAAAACTCCCGAAGCAATAGCTCAACAACTGCCTGATATCAAACCCGGAGATGTAATTGTGTTTGATAGAAGATATCTCTATAAAACGACCAAAGGAGATATCTACAGAAATAATGATGTAAGGCACATTGGAGTGGTTGTTGCAGCCAAAGACGGAAAATTGGTACTTATTGAAGGAAATACAAACGAAAGACAAATCGACGAAAATGGAAATTTTGTAGTTGACTCAAACGGAATTATTCGTTTTAAAGACAATTCAGATGGAATAATGTTTAAAGAATATGATGCAAACGCTCTATACTGCAGAGGATATTCTGGCTATGCAGATATGAGCAATTACCAATAATATAAAACCACATAAAAACACTTGTGCACTAAAATCTTTGATGTAAAATTTTAGTGTAGTTTATTGGAAAGGAATTTTTATGTGGGAAAAGGACGTAAACATTAATGAAATTAGAGAAATCCGCGTTAGACCTAATGTTTATTTTGGTGTGGGCGCAATTAAAAAAATTGGTGACATTTTAAAGTCGCTAAAAGAAGAAAAAAATGTTAATAAAGTAATAGTAGTATCCGGACGAGGTGCATACAAATCAACAGGCGCATGGGGATATGTGGAAGAAGCACTAAAAGCAAATGGAATCGGGTACATCAACTTTGATAAAGTAACCCCGAACCCGACAACGCACCATGTAGATGAAGCTGTTAAAATGGCGCTTGATTTTGGTGCTCAGGCTGTGATAGCAATAGGTGGAGGCTCACCGGTTGATGCGGGAAAAAGTACCGCTATACTAATGGAATACCCCGATAAAACTTGTAATGACCTATATGAGTTTAAATTTACACCGAGCAAAGCAGCACCTATTATTGCAATTAACTTAACACATGGAACAGGTTCCGAAACAAATCGATTTGCAGTTGTCACAGTACCTGAAAAGGATTTTAAACCTGCAATAGCATATGATTGCATATATCCATATGCATCAATAGATGACCCCGCCTTGATGACAAAACTATCTTTGTCACAAACGCTTTATGTTTCAGTTGATGCAGTGAATCACGTAGTTGAAGCAGCAACATCGAAAGTTGCTTCACCATATTCGATTACATTGGCAAAAGAAACAATCAGACTTGTTGCAAAATACTTACCAAAAGCAGTTGCAAATCCTGATGACTTGGAAGCAAGATACTATCTTTCATATGCTTCTCTTTTAGGTGGAGTAAGCTTTGATAACGGGCTTTTGCATTACACTCATGCGCTAGAACATCCGCTTAGTGCTGTAAAACATGAACTCTCTCACGGATTGGGACTTGCTATACTGCTGCCTGCAGTTATCAAGTACATTTATCCTGAAAAAGGAGCTGTTCTTGCCGACATCCTTAGCCCTATCGTTCCGAATTTAAAGGGCGATGCTTCTGAAGCACAATATGCAGCAGAAAAAGTTGAACAATGGCTATTTAGCCTCGGAATAAATCAAAAACTCAAAGACGAAGGCTTCACTCAAGAAGATGTAGGAAAACTGACATATTTAGCATTCAACACTCCATCTTTAGACGGACTTCTTTCTATTGCGCCAAATTCTGCAACTAAAGAAATAGTAGCTGCAATATATACAGAATCTTTAACTCCGTACCAAAAATAATTGCTTTATTAATAAGAAGAGCGGCTAATTATATAAAATTAGTCGCTCTTTTTGTTGCAAAAATTAATAATATAAGCAATTTTTTCTAAAAAAAATTTTTTATTCATTATGGAGTATAGATGAGCTATATATGGAGTGAAAATGGTACAAGCAACAAGTAATATTTCAATACAAAAACAAAATCCTCAATCTTTATTAATAACTGGCAAAAATACCACTAACTTTAATAATATTGGTAACATGCTCGCCAATATAGATGGAAGTAATCAACAGAAAAACTTTGATACAGATAATGAAAATGGTTATACTATACACAAAATAAAAAGTGGAGAAACATTGTCCCACTTAGCTGTAATGTATGGAACAACTGTTAAAACAATAAAAGAAGCAAATCCTGGGCTTAACGAAAAAAAACTTCAAATAAATCAAGAAATATTTATCCCACAGAAAAACAAAGAAGATGCATCAAACACACAAAAATCAAACACTGCCGAAAATAAAGACAATAACAAAAAATATTTAGCAGAACTAGCACAAGCGATAGCAGCGACAAGTATTGACAACGAACAACCATTTAGTGCTCCGCTTGCAAAACCACAACTCAGTTCACCAATACTTGATGCCCTACTTATAAAGGAGACGCCCGAAGCACCAAATTCATTTGGTAAACAAGCTATTTCACCAAATAATAACTCCGCATTAACAAATATAGCTAAGAATATACTTTCAGATTCTACCAATCAAGCGCCAAGCGATACTAAACTAGAAGGAACAGACTCAAAATCCGTTGTAGTGGGAAATACCCAAATTGACAAAGGAATTACACAAGAAGTTGAACCAACACAAGCCGACGAACCCGATATTAAACCTAAAAGCAAAGAAGAAATAGCCGCTCAAGTTTTGAGTTATGCAAAAGGATACATCATGGGAGAAGAAGGATACGAATCCAAACCATATATTTGTCCCGCGGGTAAAAGAACAATAGGTTACGGACATAGAATATTGGAAGATGAAAAATTCACGTCCATAAACCAAGCTGAAGCTGAAGCATTACTTGAAAAGGACATAAAAAAAGCATATACCGCAATAATTGATGCGCTTGGCAATACAGCTGATAAGCTCACAGAACAGCAACTTGCCGCACTGGTGAGCATGACATTTAATTCTGGTATCAGTGGCGTTATCGACTCAGAATATTTTGCAATGATTAAAAAAGGTGAGTTCGAAGAAGCTCAAGCAAAGATGGATGCGGTTTATGGAAATAAAAAAAATTCCAAAGATGAAAAAGAAATTAAAAACGGGCTTTTAATTCGCAGAACAGAAGAAATGTTACTCTTTGGAAATGGAAAACTTTCACCAAAAGCGCAAGAAAGAGTTTTAGAACTTCTTAACGAATCTTTTAATACAAATTATAGGTCTATAGCGGAAGCAGAAGAAAAAATGAAGTCTGATCTGACCAAACTTGAAATAGCCAAGAAACTAACTAAAAAAGAAAAGATACAACGTTCAAAACTAAGAAACATAATGGCGTTTTTTGATGCAATTAACAACCCGCCAATATTCATAGATACAGATGCGAAACCAAAACTTGCTACGGGTAAGTGATTATACTCGTCCATAAATGTCTTCTAAACGAACAATGTCATTTTCGTCCAGCACATCGCCTCTTTGAACTTCGAGAATTTTAACCGGTTCATCATAAGGGTTTTGCAGTGAATGCACTTCTTCAATTGCTAAATCAATATGCTCCCCGGGTAAAAGTACATGCGTTTCTTCACCTTTAACAACAAATGCCTTTCCTTCAAGAACAACCCAATGTTCACTTCTGTGATGATGTAACTGCAAACTAAGTTTTGCATTAGGGTTAACGACAATACATTTTGTCAAAAAGCCCTTACCTTCCTGCATTACAGTATAATACCCCCAAGGACGAAATACTGTTTTATGAACCTTATGAGAGTCATCATTTCTTTCTTTTAGCTCATTATAAATCTTTTTTACTTCCTGCGTTTTTGATTTATCACAAACCAAAACAGCATCCTCGGTTTCAACAACTACTGTATCTTTCAACCCTATAGTAGTAACAAGTTTTGAGGTAGAATAAATCATAGAGTCTTTAGAATCTATATCAATAACATTTCCTGTAATACAATTTCCATTTTTATCTTTTTCAGATATATCATAAATTGCTTCCCAAGAACCCAAATCATTCCAACCACAATCAAGCGGTACCAACGCAATCTTTTTAGACTGTTCCATCACTGCATAGTCAATTGAAATATCCGGCATTTCCTTAAATTTTTGATATTCCACCGTAGGTTGCGCCTCAAAGTCGATATTCATTTCATTAATCAATGAAACAATGTCTTTTGAATATTTTTTCATTTCCGCCATCATAACGGAATACTTAAACATAAATATTCCGCCATTCCAGAAATATTTACCGGACTCAACATATTCTTTTGCTGTTTCATAATCGGGTTTCTCTTTAAATTCGACAACTTTAAGCGCTTCTTGAGCCAACTCTGAAACCTTCTTGTTTTTTTGAGTTTTTATATAGCCAAAGCCCACATCAATCTTAGTCGGTTTAATCCCAAACGTAACGATAAAACCTTCCTGCGCAAGCTTGATACCTTGTTCAACAGCTTTTGAAAATGCTTTATCATCCAAAATCAAATGGTCCGAAGGAACGACAAGAATAATCGGGTCAACCCTTTTACCTGATAGTAGTTTAATATATTTTGAAGCTAAAGCAATTGCAGGAGCAGTGTTTCTACCTATGGGCTCAGTAATAATTTTGTAGTTCTCTTTTCTGCAAAATTTGTCTTTCAACTCTTTAAGCTGTATTCTCACTCCGGGTTCATGTTTAATATTAGTGATGCTTATAATATTTTTATCGTCAAAATTTTCGATTAAACGCAAAAAAGTAGCCCCAAAAAGCGTGTTTTTTTGATTAAGCTTTAAGAGTTGTTTAGGATAAAGCTCACGACTCATCGGCCATAACCTTGAGCCGCTTCCTCCAGCTAATATCAATGCGTACAAATCTTTTGACATCACATGCTCCCAATTTCAAGCTAATTCTTTAAGAGATTATACAATAAAGCAAAAGATGAATGCAAATATTATATTTGTTGATTAATTAAATATACCTTATAAGAAGATTGTAATTAAAATACTTGCGGAAAAAAAGTTTTTCGTGTTATTATAGTAAGGTTGAAAAACAAATACGGAGAAGTGGCCGAGTGGCTGAAGGCGGCACCCTGCTAAGGTGTTAGGTGGAGTAATCTGCCTCGAGGGTTCAAATCCCTCCTTCTCCGTTTTTTATGTGAATTTTGTTTTGGTTTTTCATACTTGATTTTGTTAAAGCAATTTGTAATTGCAACTTTTTTCGTATAAACTAAAATTAATTTAGTATATGATATAAACATCTGTTTTAAAAATCGAAAGAATATGCTTTGTAATCATCTAAAACAACTTCAAAAACAATCAATAGAACTAATTAGAGAGGTTTGCGCAACAAATAATTATAATGACATGGTTGTTTTTTATTCAATAGGAAAAGACAGCAGTGTACTACTGGATTTGTTTAAAAAAGCATTTTATCCGCAAAGCATACCAATAAAATTCTTGCACATTGATACAGGCTGGAAATTTAAAGAGATGTACGAGTTCAGAGATAAAATCGCTAAAGAAATTGACCTTCTCGTATACAAAAACCCAGCAAACCTTAACCCTTACACTGACGGGCGAAGATACACTGATGTAATGAAGACGGAAGCCCTAAAACAGGCACTTCAAAAATATAAATTCCGAATTGCATTTGGTGGCGGCAGACGTGATGAAGAAAAAAGTCGTGCAAAAGAGAGAATGGTTTCAATTAGAGATGAGTATAACCGTTGGTCACCGCGCTCACAAAACCCTGAAATACCTCCTCTATACAATACTTTTTTATCTGACAAAACAAACTTGCGGATTTTCCCGCTTTCCAACTGGACAGAACTTGACATATGGAGATATATAAAATCTGAAAATATTGACGTTGTACCTCTGTATTTCGCAAAAGAGCGCAATGTTATTAAAACCCAACCAGGAATGTACATTATGTCCTACGATAAAATTGGAGAAACGAAAAAAGTCAGATTTAGAACACTTGGCTGCTATCCGCTAACCGGGGCTGTAGAATCTGATGCTCAAAATGTTGATGACATAATCTCTGAATTAGAAAAGGCTCAGTATACAGAACGAATAACTCGAGTTATAGATTATGATACCGACGGATCAATGGAAATAAAGAAAAAAGAAGGATATTTTTAAACCTACTATGGAGAAACTTTTTAAATTTATATGCTGCGGAAATGTGGATGACGGAAAATCAACGCTTATTGGACAACTGTTGTTAAACAGTGGTAACGTCAAAGTTGATCAAATGGAAGATGCAAAAAAAGCATCCCAGAAAAATGGCTCCGGTGTTTTTGAACCTGCTTTTTTGCTTGACGGTTTACTTGAAGAACGTGAACAACAAATAACAATTGATGTTGCTCATAGATTTTTTGATTATGACGATACAAGATTTCATATTTTAGATTGCCCCGGACATAAACAATACACTAAAAATATGGCAATTGCAGCGGCCGAAGCAGATGCTGCTGTTCTGGTTATTGATATTAGTAAAGGTATTCAAGAACAAACCCTAAAACACCTGGATATCTGCTCTTATTTCCAAATAGAAAAACTCTGTATATGTATCACAAAATGCGACCTAAGCTCTGTTAACGGGAAATGGAATGATGAAAAGATTTTGGATTTAACAGAAAAAATCAAGTCTATTCTTACAAAATACAAATTTGATTATACAATTATCCCCGTATCAAGCATGCAAAACATTGGAATAGACAAGGTTTTAGACAAGCTTGTTGAGTACAAAAATACCATAGATAACCAGGAATATGAAAATATTATTCATATACAAGACTGCAAGTTTTCAAACGGTAAACGTTATTATTGGGTACGATATAACAAAAATTTAGACTTAACTAAAAACTACAAACTCTACCCCGAGAATATTGATATAACAATAGATAAACTCAGTGAAAATGGAGTTTTAACGATAAAAGAAGATATGGATATTTCAAGGGGACATTGTATTGCTGCAGGTGAAGTTCTTGTAAATGATTTAATAAGACACTATACCATCTGGTTTTCAGAACCTACAAACGATATGGTAATAAAACACGGTACAAGAACGGTAAAAATTCTTAATTACTATGAAAACTCGTTTAAGCTCCAAGAACCATTAATATTCAACAACATAACAGATGTAAAAAACAACGGTTGGGGAATAATAATAGATAATCTTACAAAAAAAACTATTGGCTGCGCAGTATTCCTTGCAAATGAGAACACTTACAGCTCAAAAAGCAACAAAAAAGGCAATGTATATTGGTTTACAGGTTTATCCGGAGCAGGAAAAACTACATTAGCAAAAGAATTACTCAACTCCTTTTCTCTAAAACCGATTTTACTTGACGCTGATGACCTAAGACAAGGGGTTAATTCAGATTTAGGCTACAGTAAAGAAGATAGGATAAAAAATGTAGATAGGATTGCACATATTGCAAATCTTCTTGCTTCACAAGGCTTTAATGTAATAGTAACCTGTATATCAAAGGAAGCTTCGCAAAGAGCAAGAATTAAGGAGCTTATTGGCAAAACATACATAGAAATTTTCGTTGACAGGAGCATAGAAAACTGTCAAAAATATGATACAAAAGGTCTGTACAAAAGCATTAACAGAGATAATATGATAAACAACTACCAAGAAGGCTCAAGCGTTTCGCTTATTATTGATACAAATAATGATACTATTGAAGTATCAAAACAAAAAATGCTAAATTACCTAAAATCTAACAATCTGATTTAGGAACATAAAATTTATCTTTATACCTTTCCGGCAGCTCATAATCCTCTTTATATAACTCTTTAAGCCTCGATATTTGTTTTTCTGTAAGCATGTCGTAAGTTATTTTTTTATTTTTTGTTACATGGTAATGTTTTGGTTTTATTTTTAGATTTTCCAACATAAAACTATCTAAATCCTTCAACCATACAAAATCCGTAATTTCATCTATAAAATCCTTCAAAAACAAACTTAAAGGAACTAAATGTTGGTCAAAACATTTAGAATTTAAAGTTTGCATCTGTACAGCAAGTATCATTTTATCAACAAACTCTGATAAATTTTCTTCCTCAGGATTATAAGGTACTATAGACGCAATACCCATATGTCCATTAATCTTATCATTAGCTGCTCGCAAAAACCGTTTAATCGGATCATCATATACTGTAAATTTTTTCCAACCCGCAAAATACTCTTTTTGCATAACATAATCTTCTTTCTTCAACCAAACAGAACCAAGGTTTTCAGTTTTATTCCAAATTTCATGCCAAACCTTTTTACCGGTTACTCTTGGCTGATAGAACTTTCGCCAAAAATAATTGTAAAATTCTGAAGCTATTGAAGTAGAAGCGTTTTTTGGTGAATCGAAATAAACTATTTTATGTTTCTTTACAGGGAAAACATAAGGCGATTTGAAGTAATAAGTAGACTTGATATCAATCTGACTCAATACACCAAAACGATTATCGTGAATTAAAGCCGTTTTCCCCCTCATCCCTGGAATTATTACATATAGTATATTACCCTCTTCCCCAACAATCTCAAGCTCTTTCATATCCGGCAACCGAATAAGTACTCTGGCAAATGTATCAACCAGAAGCTGAAATTTGCCAAGTGTAGAGTACACGTCCAATTTGAATTGTCTTTTATCCTTCATAACCACATAAAATAACATGAATATTAGCAAACCTCAACACGAATAACTAAAATACATGACTTATTTATTGTGTTATAATCGTTTTATGAAGTTTGCAAGAATTCTAATTTTAATAATAATGTTGAGTATACCTCTTAATAGTTGGACAGCTGAAATTAAGCTTGCACCACAAGAAATTATTGACGATTACTTGGATATGGCTGATAACTACGCTTTTGCAGGAGATTATCAAAAAGCTCTTGATTACATAAACATGGTTGTCCACTTTGAACCAATGAACTCCACTGCAAAATACAAACAAGCAATGCTTTTAACCACATTAAACAAAACAGAAGAAGCAAAAGAAATATTTGCAGAAGCAATAAAACTTAACCCCAAATTTGCAAATTCTGAACTTGCGGCGATGTTACTTAAAGATAACAATCCCCCAAAAGCTGAGCCCGCCCAAAGCGTCCAAATTCAGCAACATCCCCAAGAACTTAGCGTGAAAGAAACTTTTGAAAACACATTTGGAACAGAGGCAAAAGAACAACCAAAACCCTACAGCTCTGAGTATTATAATCAACTGGGGCTTCAATATCTTAATGATGGAGATAACAAAACAGCATATGAATATCTGAAAAAAGCCGTTGAGCTGGATAAAAAGAACTTTGATGCACACAACAATCTCGGTCTGTTCTATTGGCAGCAGGGTGAAAATAAACTTGCAGAACAGCAATTCAAAAAAGCAGCAAAAATTGACCCAAAATCCAGCAAACCCCTACTTAACCTTGGGTTATTATATAAAGAAATGCACAAAGACAAAAAATACTATGACAACATAAATAAAGCAGTAACAATGAACCCAAAAGATTATCTTTCTAATTGGATTATGGGAAATTATTACGCCGAAACAGCCAGACTTACACACGCAATAAATTTCTATAAAAAAGCCATCGACTACAATCCTAATTTTTACGACGGTTATCTAAGCTTAGGAAATGCTTTAGCTCACGCTCAAACATTTGATGAAGCATACAGCGTATTTGAAAAAGCTCTAACCATAAACTCAATGGACCCCAATCTTTATTACGTATTATCAAGAACAGCCTCTGTTTTAGGTAAAACGCTCGATGCCAAACAATACATTTTGCAAGGACTTGAAATAGCTCAAACCGATAAACTTTTGCTTGAACTTGCTAAAGTAACATCAAGTATGGGTGATTACGAAGAATCTCTTCAAATTCTACTTAAATATTTTGCAAATACAAATGAACCAGAAATTCTTAACTACATAGGCTTAGCGTACTACAAGCTAAAACAACCTGAAATTGCTATTGATTATTTCAAAAAACTTATCAATATTGATAAATCAAAAACAATTTACTTCTATAATTTGGCACTTTGTTACAAATCACTCGGAGATAGAGATAAATTCTTCAAATATGTAGATATGGCAACAAAAATCTTACCCAAGTATCCCCAAGACTACATAGATTTGTCTTACATCTATTTTGATAACGGCAACAAATCATATGCCTTGAACATTCTTAATGACGGGATTTTAAAATATCCCGACGATAAAAAAATCTACCTGGCTAAATTGTCACTATTCCAAACTTGTGGGGATACAAAAAACTACGTTGAATTCAAATCTGTTATAGATGCCAAATTTGGGACAAAATAAAGTTCTACTTTACAATTAAAAAAGACTTAACTTTTCGTCCAAGATTATCACCAACAGAAGTTACACTTATCGCACCATTTTCAAATGATGTAGAACTTCCTCCATCAAATGCCAGTGCCTTTTCCATTCCTTTTTCTTTCATCAGTGTGCTTAACTCTTCAATAGTCATAGGATTCTCATCCGTTACCACAAATAGATATACATCATTACTTTTTAAACCAATCGCCGTTCTTGCAACCTTTTTTGTAGCAGAAATAGAATCTCGAACAATCTTGTCCCCTTCTTTAACTAAAAAATATTCTTTTTCCAAATCCATTCTCTCATCCAAAATAGGACCTGCTTGAATTGAATGAACTATATTGCAGCCTTGAGCTACCATATCATTATGATATGCTATATCAAACCTTTGCTTTCCATCGCATTTTAAAACTCTGAACTCGCCTCTGTTTAATATCTTCTCCATATGGGGCTTTAACTCTTCATTACCAATCAAAGCCTCATTATCAAGCGGATTTAACAAGATCTTTTCATCTTTTATGACATAAGATATAGTCTTTCCATTATTGGGATCAAAGTAACCCGCGTTAACAAGCAATCGCAACGAACTATCTGATTCAAAAACATCTTTGGCTGTAGCAAGGTTCGCACTAACATACGGTTCAATTTGATAATCCGCGGCATTATTAATTTTAACCATATGCACGCCCTTAGCTGGCTTATACATACGAATATAAGGAACTTCAGCATCCAAAGAGGGATTAAATGCCGTCAAAATAAGACTAAACAACATTGGTACATAACCGGGAAACTGCATAGCTACACATCCTTTATCTTTTTAACTAAATATGTAAACACTAAAACTGCAAGCGGTTGTATTGACGCGGTTAAATACGGACTTAAAACTCTTTTTTCTGCCAATAAATCGAAAAACGGCAAAGTTATATAGTACGAAAATACTATTCCAATCGCAATCGTAAAACCAATCAGCCTTTGCTCTCGCGGCTGACTAAATCCTAAAAGACACCCCAATGCCGCAAATAATATACACATTAATGAATGAAAATATCTTTGCAAATATTTATTCAGCATATAACTATACTCATCCATTAAATTTTCTTTTTTTAGCAGCTTTATATAGTTCCAAAGCTCATTATTTTTCAGCTCTCTTTCTCTTTTTACCGAGTAAGTCATAAGAGTATAAACATCTTTTGCCTTCTGCCCACTTACAATAACTACATCGTCAACATTTTCTATAAGTTCAAAAATACCTTCTCTGTCAAGCTTATATTGCTTAGCTACAGGGAGTTTCCAAACATCATCTTCATAAACAGCATTTTCTGCAATCATAATATTTGACAATATATTTGCATCCGCATACTGCTCACCCGAAAAGTTTAATACTACCAGTTTTTCAATTTTGTTGTTATCAAAATTTGATACAATCATTATTTTTTCAGGAGCGCCACTTGCATCTTTAAAAGTATAAACAAAGTGCGAACTTGGGTTTTCTTTGTGTATCTCATTGTGTTTTTTAACGCTTATAGGGATAAATTTGTCATAAACAACAAAACACGCAGCAGTTACAAACAAACTAAAAACTAAAACAGGTGCAACAATTCTTGAAAAAGATATTCCAAAACTACGCATTACCGTTATTTCAGAATCCTTACTCAGCTTATCAAAGGTAAAAAGAGCGCCCAAAAACAATCCCACCGGTAATGCTTTATTTAAAATTTTTGGAATCTCAAGAACCAAAAGCTGTACTGCCATAGAAACGGTATACATTCCTGAAAGGGTTCGTTTTATAACCTTAAGTAATGTTTCTGGTGCAATCCAAACCACAACAAAAAGGACAATACACGCTACAGTTGCTATAACAACTTGAGAAAGAATATATTTGTCCAATATTTTTAACTTATGGTCTTCTGAGCTCATTATAGAGTAAAATCCTTTCCTAAATAAAATTGCTTAGCAATCGGGTCATTAGCAACTTCTTCTGACGGTCCTGAGATTTTAATTCTGCCATCAAAAATAACATATGCTCTGTCTGTTATAGAAAGTGTCGCCTTTGGGTTGTGGTCTGTAATCAGAACACCCAAACCTTTTTGCTCAGATAAGGTTCTAATTGTTTCTTTAATCTCGCCTATTGCAATAGGGTCAATCCCCGTAAATGGTTCATCGAGTAATATAAATTCCGGACTAGCTGCCAGAGCTCTTGCAAGTTCTACTCTTCTTCTTTCTCCCCCTGAAAGAGCAATCGCAGGAGATTTACGAAGTTTCGTTACTCCAAATTCCGCTAAAAGTTCGTTTAGTTTTTCTTCCTTCTCTTCTTTTGTCGGAATTTTTTCATTCAATTCCAATACAAGCTTTATATTATCCTCAACAGAAAGCTTTCTAAAAATTGAGTTTTCTTGAGGCAAATATCCGATACCGGCTTTTGCACGTTTATTCATAGGAACTTTGGTCAAATCCGTATCATCTAAAAAAACATGTCCTGAATATGGCTTTACCAAACCAACAACCATATAAAAAGTTGTGGTCTTACCTGCTCCGTTAGGTCCCAACAACCCCACGACTTCTCCCTTATTTACCGTAAATGATATGTCATTGACAACCGAACGGTCTCCATATATTTTTATAAGATTTTCTGTACGAATCTGCATAAAATTTTCCTCTTAATCCATTATCCCATTATAAAATAAAAATACTTTGATAAAAGCACTTTTACACAAATTTTAACTTTTATTTAAACCCAAAGAAAAACTAAATTCTTTTGGTTGAATTTGCATCAAAGTATAAAATATCATTAAAAGAAATTTTTAGAGTAATTTCATCTGTAACAGGGGTTTCTGCCGAGAATTTTGCACAGCATTTATTACCGTTAAGATAAAAATATGCAATTTTTTCACTTCCGGGATTTTCCCACAGATCTACTTTAACTTTTAAATCAAAATAATGGTTTGGCACAGACATTTTTTCGGGTCGGATACCAAAAATTACTTTTTCATATCCACTCAGTTTATTTCTGGCATTTTCACACAGGTAAATAAAATCATCATTGATTCTTACCGCACCGTCAACAATTTCCACCGGAATAAAGTTCATAGGAGGCGAACCCAAAAAACCTGCAACAAAAGTATTTTGCGGATTCTGATAAATACTATCCGGCTCATCTACCTGTTGAATTACACCTTTATCAATAATTGCAATTCTATCTCCCATCGTAAGAGCTTCGGTTTGGTCATGTGTTACATATATAAACGTTGTCTGAAGTTTTTCATGCAGTTTTTTTATCTCACTACGCATCTGAACTCTTAATTTCGCATCTAAGTTAGAAAGAGGCTCATCCATAAGAAAAACTTTTGGATTACGAACAATCGCCCGACCCAGCGCAACTCGCTGTCTTTGTCCGCCCGACAACTGTTTTGGTTTGCGTTTTAGTAACTCAGTCAGGTTAAGAATTTCTGCTGCATTTTTTACTTTTTCATCTATTGTCTTTTTATCAAATTTCCTCATTCTTAATGGAAACGCAATATTATCATATACACTCATATGCGGATAAAGAGCATAGTTCTGGAATACAAAAGCTATATCTCTATCCTTTGGATGAAGTTCATTAACAACCTTTCCATCAATAACAATCTCTCCACTACTGATAGTTTCTAAACCTGCTATCATTCGTAAAACCGTAGACTTTCCGCAACCAGATGACCCGACAAGAACCAGAAATTCTTTATCTGCTATGGTTAAATTAACGTTATCTATAACTTTTGTTTTTTTATCGTACGTTTTCGAAACGTTTTTTAGTTGAACTTCAGCCACAACCTCTCCTGCACAATTTATACGGCAATTCTTTCCGTTGGAATTATAAAACTAAATTTTGAACCTTGCATAGCCGCACTTTCAACCCAAATTTTTCCTCTCATATTTTTTATTAAAGCCTTATCTATAGCAAGTGCAAGGCTCTTTGCAACATTCTTTTTGTTACCGGATTCTATTTGATAATACGGGTCAAAAATATATGCCTTTTCGGTATCACTCATTCCACTTCCCGAGTCACTAATCGAAAATTGAATAAAAGATTTTTCCGTAGCTGTTTCACTAACTTCAATATCCTGCTGCGCCACTGCCTCCAGTGTCGGGTGAAAAAGTTCAACTTGTATATTTCCAAGATATGTCGATTTAACAGCCAAATCCATAAGAGTATCAAAAACACACTTTAAGGCCGTCTCATCCGCAAAACATGTTCTTTTTACCACACCCTCTATATCTACACTCAATTCTATACTTTTTTGCTCAAGTTCATCTTTATATGGACGAATAACCGACTGCATAAGATTAACAATATCTAAATGCTTAAAATCCCATTCATATAATCCGGCTTCAAGTCTTGATTGCTCTACAACTTTATCTATAAGAAAAAGCAGCTCATGAGAATTTTTGTTGATTATATTTAAGTATTTATTTTGTTTTTCTGTAATCTCACCACCAAGTCCTTCCAACAATGCTTTAGAAAAACCATCTATAGAGTGTAATGGTGACTTTAACTCATTAGCTATCTTTACCAAAAAAGAGTTCTTATCACGATTAACTTTTTTCGAACTTTCTGTTTCCACAAGCATCTTTTTCATAAACTTGTGAGTTTGTGTAACATTTCGAACAGTAATTACAAACTTTGCCTCATCTTCAACCTTTGCAGCACTAACCTCTACATAAGCTTCTCCGTCATCTTTGGTAACCTTGAATACCGATTGCACTTTGTTATCAATAAGGCTTTCTATCATTGAAAGGTTTACATCCAAAACCTCTGCTATGTTGTCGCCATCATTTAAGCCCATTAGTTTTTGAGCATAAGAATTTGAAAAAAGAACTTTTCCGCTAAAATCCGTCAACACCAAACCATCCGGAAGATAATCAAAAACCGAAGATGCATTAACCTTTTTGAAAAAAGATATAAAATCCATAAAATCGTCCCTACTGTTTACCTTAAAATGATGATAGCATATACTAATAAAATTAAAAATACATCATTTACTTGATAAAACAAGAACTCAGATAAGGACTAAAACCCCCTAGCTAAAAATTCCTGAGCAGCTCTTTCTGCCATTTCAGCTTTAAAAATAGCTCTCTCAACCTCTGCCTCTCGAGGATCTTTTTGTGTCGCATATACTGAAGGCGCTGCAGAAGGAATATAGCTACGTTTTAGCTCGGGTGCATCATTTACATTATCAATCTGCGCAATGGGTGCTGATGATATGATTTTTGAAGTTTGAGGGTTATTTTGCAATAATGAAGATGTCATAGCAGGTGTTGCCGATTGCGGTTTATTTATTATGTTATTCAATATGTTTGTGCTTTCAGCAGAATTATTAGCCGTTTGTACAGCTTGCTGCGGCAAAACAATATCTGCATTTTGAGCCGTCTGTTTTTCTGCCTCTGCTTTTTCTTTTTCATTCTTCTCTTGATCTAAGAAAGAATTTTTTGGCTTACCAAATATCATATGAGATAATTTCATAAATCCTTTTCTAAACGGCTCTACAAGAACAAACATTACAAGTAGTGCACGACCGGCTCCACCGCCAAAACGTTTGCCCCATTTTAGCATACTTTTAGCTGAGAACTTCTCACCATGTACCAAGTCATAACGGCCTACAGACAATGCACGACCTATAAGACTTAGCGGTTTTTGAACAATATATCTGCCCAATCTTTGTAAGAAATTACCTTTATTGTGCTCTGTTTCTTTAAATATAGAAGAAATAGTCAACTTCGATTTCAATGCCCCTTTGATGTCTTTTCTTATAGAATCAAAGTAGTTTTCATCTCTCGCACCAACAACTTTTTGTATCTCAGATAATAACTCACCGGGATTTTTAATCTTTTCTGCCCCTTCAATTCCAAGTTTTTGAGCTTTTGAAATTGCCTTTGATAAAGACATTTTTCCATCTCTTAAATCGTTTGCAATTGAATTTAAGCCACGAACATTCTTATATTCTCTATTGTAAGCTATAACTGCATCTTGTAATCTTCCTTGACTCATATCAAGTCCAAGTCTTTCACCAACTGCCTTCACAGCATTTTTATCAAGCCCCAACTCGGAAACACCCAAGAACTTATTAAACCAAGTACCAACTACAAAAGACATTAAATAAGAACCCAGTGTAAATCCGATATAATCTTCCATAAAGGCTTTTAACTTATCACCTTTTTCAGCATTAGAAGCAGCATTAAAACCTGTAATAAGACCGGCAGCTCCCATAAGCAATGCCATCTTTCCGCCAAGAACCCCGTTACCTGAGGCCTCACCAATTAAAGCAGTCATCTTTTGAGCAAACTTTGCCATAGGTCCTTGTTTTGAAAGATTATTAAAGAATCTTGCTTTATTCAAAGATGTATTTAAATCCGGTTTTGTCAATAACAACTTATCCCAAAAAGACGAAGGTCCAAGGATTTTAGCTAATTTATCAGCCGGAATTTTCCCCAAATCAACCACTTTATTTAGCTTTTCCCAAACTACAGGACCTCTGATTTTACCTGCTTTAAATTTGTGTAAGAGCTCAAACACCTCTTTTTGAGCGTTTTTGGGAATAATATCTTTAAGTTTGTCATTAGGAACTTGCGAAAGTTTTTCTACAAATTCATTCAATGCCTCAGCGCCTTTACCAAGCGAATACATCCCTTGCTTATCCAAAACTGCAATTGAACCAACTTTTACTTTGGATTGAACTTCTTTTAAAAATTCAGGAACAGGAACCTTTCCAATAAAGTTTCTTATTCCGTTATTAACCCTGCCAATGAAACGTCCAAAAGCTGAATTGCCAACTTTGTCATCAAGGTACTCACCTACTTTGTACAATCTCGTTTTTTGAAAATTTTGCAGGTTCGTTGCACCTGATGCAATCTCCTTAGAATTCATCAACCAGTTTGTAGCACCGGTAACCCCAACACTCATTCCCAATGCCAATAAAAAGTTTCTAAATATAATTGTAGGGTCGCTCATTGCGTCATAGTCTTTTGTTGCTTGAGCTAATGCGTTGTCCTTTGCTTGATTTTTAAAAGTATCATAATCTAACCCTTGCATTGAGGGCGGAATTCCTTGCATATTAGGAGAGTAAACGGCATCTTGAGGATATGCTTGCAGCATAACCGGCAGCTTTTGCATATTGTATTGGTTATTAAAATCCAGATTAGACATAACTATCCTGATTTATCCTATATAATGAATAAAACAAAAACTTCGAAGAAATTGACTTTTGAAGGTTATATTTTAAGATTCCTAACAAAAAAGCGCGACCAATAAAATAGCCGCGCCTTTAACTTTTATTTTCCAAATTACTTATTTTTTGCGTAACATTCACGGCAAAAAACTTCTTTTCCCTCTATAGGCTTAAATGGTACTTTGGTTTCTGCTCCACAGGCTGAACATACTGCGTCATATAGTCTTTTTTTAGATTTTTGACGTCTTGCCTTACGACAGTCAGGACATCTTTTGGGCTTATTAACAAGACCTTTTTCTGCATAAAATTCTTGTTCGCCTTGTGTGAAAACAAATTCAGCTCCGCAGTCTTCACAAATGAGCTTTTCGTCTTGGTACATGGTTTCTCTCCTAGTTTGTAATAATGAACACAAAACTTGCATTCAACCGCTTCATTATATCTTTTTTATTCGAAAAACACAAGTAAATAATTATTTTTTACATAATATAGTCGAGTTACTCATTGTAAAGTTCTCAAAAAATGATATACTAAATTTATGAAAAATAACGAGAAAATAGTGATTATAGGCGCTGTTGCCGCAGGTTCAAAGTGCGCATTCAAACTTAAACGCGAAAAACCGGAATTTGATATAACAATATATACTTTAGAAGATGTTGTATCTTATTCGGCATGCGGTCTACCGTACTACATCGGCGGACAAATTAAAAGCAGCGAAAATTTAATCGTTCGCAAGCCCGATGATTATAAAAAAGCAGGCTTAAACTTATTCTTGAAGCACAAACTTCTATCAATAAATCCTTCAAACAAAACAATAAAAGTTTTGGACTTAGAAAATAATAGAGAATTTCAAGACCACTACGACAAATTAGTTCTTGCAACCGGAGCAAAACCATTTGTTCCGGATATAGAAAATATAAACCTCAAAAATATTTACACCCTAAGAACCATTCAAGACGGCATAAAAATTAGAGAACAAATGCTAAAATCAAAAAATGCAATAATAATAGGCGGAGGATACATTGGCATTGAACTACTTGAAAGCTTTAACAGAAACGGATTAGAGGTAAAACTTATCGAATTTGCCGAACACATAATGCCTCTTTTTGATGGTGAAATGGCTGAAAAAATAGAAAAGCATATAACAGAAGCCTCTTGCGGAAAAGTTGAACTATTGACCTCAAACTCGATTGTAAAATTTGAAGGAGAAAATGGCAAAGTTAAAAAAGCCATAACCGCAACAGGACGTGAAATAGAAACAGATATGGTTGTGATATGTGTAGGTGTTCGTCCAACCGTGGACTATCTCGAAGATAGCGGAATTGAAACAGGAATAAAAGGCGCAATAAGAATTAATAAAAACATGCAAACGAATATTCCTGATATATATGCAATTGGGGATTGCGCGGAAAATATAAACCTCATTACAAATTCGCCTTGCTGGATTCCGCTAGGTTCGACAGCAAACAAGGAAGGGCGGTGTTGTGCGGTAAATTTATCAGGACAAAAAGAGGAGTTTGCCGGAGTTTTGGGCTCAGCCGTCACAAGATATAACGGTTTTACAATGTCACTGACAGGTTTAACCGAACGCGACGCAAAAATACAAGGTTATGAAGTAGAAACAGCAACAGTGACAAAAAAAGACAAAGCAGGCTACATGCCTGAAGTCAAAAACATCACAATCAAAGTCATTGTTGATAAAAAGTCAAGAAAAATACTCGGAGCGCAGGCAATTGGCTGCGGCGATGCAGATAAAAGAATAAATACCGTTACTTCTGCCATAGTTAGTGGAAAATCAATCGATGATTTTGTTAATCTTGATATGACCTATGCGCCGCCCTACTCCCCTTCTATTGACCCTCTCCTTACTGCTTTGGCGAATGTTCAACAAAAACTTGAAAAAAATTAAAACATATAAATTTGCTCCAAATAAAATTTTTACATTCCAGACAAAATTAGATTTTTGTTGAGAATTATCTGTTTTTATGTATAATTAACTTATCTATAATCAATGAGAATTAGTTATGCAGATAATTGAAGTAAGGAATGATATTTTAAAGTTAGCCTACTCTCCGTTTCAAAACGGGCTTTTGCTATCTGATTTTTTGTTGGTTTCCGAAGGAACAAGGTCAATTCTTGCACAAGTGATAGGTGTAGAATCCTCTAAAGAAAAAGATATAAATATTGCAACCCTAAAAGGTTGCCTTTCAGTTGATGAAACAGGAAAAATTAATCCCTATATTGGCTTTGTCCCATCTACAGGTGCCGAGGTCGTTCCTGTAGAACAAAATCAAATCATTTCTATGCTCTGCGCAAATAATGACGCTGTAAACTGGGGCTACCTTGCACAACACGATGACACGCTATTTAAAACCGAAAAAACATTAATCCAAAATAAACCATTAATTTTGATGGATGATTATGAAAATTACAACGTAATAGTTAACAACCTTGTATATTCCATCAACAAACTTAAAGGTAACTCGGTAATCATAGATTTTGACGGAAGCGTGAAAGTTGACAATGCCTTTTATATTAAAATTGGCGAAGATTTAAAACTTCCACTTTCCTACTCAGCTTTAAACTACATCTATGAGAATGACTTAAATTCAGAATCACTCTCTACACAAGCAGTAATACAAGACATTATAAACGAACTTCAAGGATATATAAAAACCCTTGCGGAAGGTTATTTGCCGTTTTCAACAATTAAAAACGTTATATACTCACAATATGAAGAAAACAAAATTCCCGAGCTTATGCTCCTAAAAAACAAGTTTGTAAAATATTCTCAACAGGAAATTTTTGCAGAAAATAACGAGGACTTTGATTTCTTAAATGAAACAATTTCAGAAAACGGTCTTGTAGTTATTGATGCTTCAGATGTAGAAAATGTTTGGCATAGACTAATTCTTGAATATCTGGCCAAAGAAATAAATCAAAAATGCTTCTTCTTCGCCAAACTTGAAAACGATAACTCAAACAAAAAGACAATTCTGGATATCTACAATAACCATGTATTAAAATCCATATTGACATCGAGCTATACACATAACTTTGTAAACGTAATGAAGTCAATTGCCAAAAACATGATTTTGTTCCCACCGAAACAGCAGGTAAACGATTTTGCAACATATAACGCATTTATGCAAAAACTTAATAGAGATGAATATGTGATTTGCGGTGAAGATACTCTTTATTTGTCATTCTTACTAAGACTAACTTACATAGATTCAAATATGTCACCTGATTACATAGAAAGAGAAATCCAACAAGATGTAGATAAACTATATCGTAGCGGCAGTACAAAAAACAAAACAACTATTGACGCCAAAACGGATATACTCAGCTCAGAACCGGCATATACAACAACCCCGAGTTACCAAACTCAAACACCGACTGCACAACAGATTATAGAAAATAAAACAGATTTGCAAAATAAAACATCTGAAGCTGATGAGATTGATGAGATAACAGAGGAAGACTTGGACTTTCTTGATGAATTGGATAATCTTGGTGAAGAGCCGGAACAAATATCTGATGAAACTCTGGAACTACCAATAGAGGAAGAAGTTTCCTCAGAGGATACTCAAAACACTAATCAAATTGAAGCCGAACTTGAACCAACACAAGAAGTTGTTCAAGAAATTCCTATAGAATCTATCGAGGAAACAATAAATGAGCAGCCACAAAATATTGAACAAACCCAAATTAGCAAAGAAGAAGCTCATAAAATGATGGTTGAAGAGGCAATCCAGGAATACAATATCGATGAAAAAGAAAACATAAGTTATGAAGCTCCTGAAGAAGAAAAAGAATTTGACAAGCCAATACAACAAGCTCCGCCAATACCGGTATATTCTGTTCCTGAAACAGATCAAGAAGCTCCGATAGAGTTTTCTGAGGGTAATTTTGTATTCCACGAAAAATACGGCAAAGGGATAATCGAAAAAATCATGAACTATGGAAACAAAACACTCTGTTCTATTCAGTTTGAAGAAGTAGGAAGAAGGCTTTTAGACCCAAATCTTGCGGGGTTAAAACAAATATAAACTTACCTTTCACAAATTAATTAAACAATGCTTTTTTGCAATCTGGTAGTTCTTTCTTCTGAAAGAATTTTACGCAGCTTCATAATCGCTTGAGCATGCAATTGGCAAACTCGAGATTCGGAAACTTCAATCATCTCACCAATTTCTTTAAGGGTCATGTTTTCATGGTAATAAAGAACCATAATCATTCTCTCACGCTCGGGCAAGCGTTTGAGTGCATTATGAAGTTCTTTTTTTACATCTTTTTCTTCAAGCTGTTCTTCAGGAGTTAACTTATTTTCGTCCTTAATAGTGTCAATTATCTCAACACTATCCTCAGCTGTTCCTTTTTTGTCATGAAGCGAATAAATACTGGTATCTTCTGCCAAAATTTCGTCTACGCGTTCCTTTTCAATCCCTAAAGAATTAGCAACTTCAGTTGTAGTAGGAACCCTGCCTAACTTCATACGAAGAGTTTCCATCGCCGTTTTTACATCTTTAATTTTTTTCCTTGCACTTCTCGGCAGAAAATCTTGAGAGCGGATTTTATCTATAATATTCCCTCTAATACGCATCAGTGCATAAGTTTCAAACCTCGCTCCTTTATCTAATGAAAACTTTTCTATAGCATCAATCAACCCCTCAACTCCATAACTCGCAATATCTTCAATTGAAAACGATGGAGGTAAGTTGACTTTAACACGACCGATAACATATCTTGTAAGGTAAATATATTGAACAATTAGCTTATCTCGAACAACCTTATTTGTCTTATCCTGAAAATAAGCACTCCAAAGTGCTTCCAACTCTTCGTCAGAAATCCTCTTTATGTGGCTGTATGAATTGTGCTCTAATTCACCGGTCATTTTTATCCCAAAATTATATTGTTCGAACTTACAGGGAACACTGATGGCAAATCCCCTCTTCTTATTCTAGTTATTAAGCAACATTAGTAATCATATAAATGTATGACTTTTGTAAACAATCTGTAACATTCAGAGTATGTTGTGCAATTTTACTTACAAAGTTGCGTTTATTAAGATAGTTGGTTAGAAAAGATATGGGTAGGTGGAGAATGTCTAATTACTATTCAATGTATAGTGTTCCATTTGGAAACAATCCGTATGTACAATATGGAACATATGCAGGTTCAAAAATTCCTCAAGTTATGGATGAAAACAACGAAGCAACGCTGGGGGAAACCATAGTAGGCGGAGGTCTTGTTATGGGTGGAATTCAAATGGGACCAAAACTCATGCACCCAATAGAATCTTACACTGCTATGAGAGGAGCAGATAAAATCTATTTGGAACTCTTAAAAAGTGAATCATTTAAAAATTTGCCTGAAGCAGAGAAAGCAAAGATATACAAACAACTATTTGAGAAAGAAAAATATGCAAGCCGAATTTTGAATGTACGCAATTCACTCCGAGGAGAGAGCGTATCTAAAGAAATAATCAAAATGCTTGATGATGCGACTTCTAAATATACAGAAGCAATAAAAAAAGGTGACATGGTAGCAGCTGAAAAATATGCAGCTGAAATGAGAACAATAGCAAAAAAAGGGGTAGAACAGGGCTTTTTGGCACGTATGTTCACAAAAGGCAAAACCAGCAAAATATATACCCCTGAAGAAATAAAAGCCTTTACGGAAGCTGAAAAAGCTGCAGAAGCAGCAAAAGCAGCAAAAGCAGCAGAAGCAACTGCAGGAACAGCAAAGGCTGCAGAAGCGAGCGCTGGTGCTGCAAACGCTGCAAAAGCAAGTGCGGGAGCAGCAAAGGCTGTAGGTAGTTTTTCACTTATGAATACAGCAAAAGACGCACTAAAAAGTGGCGGTTTCAAAGGAATGGCAGCAATAGAAGGAGTTATTGAAACCTTTACCGAAGTAATACCCGCATTCCAACTTGGAACAGATAAAGGTATCAAACAGGTTGGAAAATCTGCAGTAACAGTAGCAGGAAGTGCAGCAGGATGGTGTGCCGGTGCATACGTAGGCGGAGCTGTAGGTGCAAAAGTTGGTGCAGCAGTAGGAACAGCAATATGTCCCGGCGTAGGAACAGCCGTAGGGGCCGCAATAGGACTTGTGGGCGGCTTAATCGGCTCTTGGCTCGGTCACAAAGCGGCTAAAGCCGTTGTTGGCAAGTCTGAAGTTGAGAAAGCTCAAGAACAAGCTCAAGAACAAGCTCAAACACAACCAGCTCCACAGCAAACTATGCCAACAATACCTGATAATACTCAGGTTCCACCTAATTTTTACACTTTT
This sequence comes from Candidatus Gastranaerophilales bacterium, assembly GCA_944325625.1. Lineage (GTDB taxonomy): Bacteria > Cyanobacteriota > Vampirovibrionia > Gastranaerophilales > Gastranaerophilaceae > RGIG2134. The sequence continues at coordinate 83,456 of CALVAP010000004.1, forward strand.
CCTTCTCAGGTTACCCCAACAAACAGTTATACACAACCGAGCTTTGATTTTTCAACTCCTACAAGCAATTACACACTGCCGGGGTTTGACTTTTCATCTCTTACAAGCACACCAACTGCATATATGACAAACCCTTTTGCAACAAGTCAGTTTGGGGGAGGAGCCATTGATAATCTGTTCCTATCCAGACCAGATTCAATGAGTTTATACGCTTAGTAATCTCCAAAATTCTGGCGCTGAAGTTCTTTTTTGAGCTTATTTAGTCCGGATTGTATAATTCTAGACACTCTTGATTGGGAAATTCCATATTCATCAGAAATCTCTCTAAGTTTCTTTTCTTTAAAAAACTTACATTCAACAAGCTCCTTCTCTCTTGGGGGGAGCTTGTTTATTGCTGCTTTAAGAACTTCTCTAAGCTCAATAAATTCAACACACTCTGAAGGCGTTTTCCTATCGTCTTTAATAATGGTTGGATTTTCTGCATCAGCGAGCTCATCAACAGATAAAATTGTCTTATAAACTGCTTCTCTAATCTCGTTGTGCGCTTCTTCATCAAACTTTGCGGAACGAGTTTTTAACGTATACCACTTATAACGTCGGCGAACTTCATTTCTTATAGCCCATTTTATGGCCGTAGAAAGATATGAACTGTTAAACGCCTCCATATTTGAGGTTTTTGCTAGCGTATGAATAACCTGAATTCCAATATTCAAAAGTTCCGTATATTCAACCAAATGAGGAAGATTAAATTTTTTAATCTCAACCTTAACCACTGTTTCTATAAGAGGCATATAATCTTTGATATTAAACTTTGTAATAGCTGAAGTTTTATTATCTGGAGTCATTATCTTTACACGGTTACTATCAACATCATTATAATATATAAAAATAGCCGTTCAGGCAATAAAAAGTTTTACTGCATCTGATAAGTTGATTATAACACCATAAAAGAAAGATAGAAAGGAATATTTATGAAGGCATTGTTTTGTACTGACGGGTCAGAAATAAGTTTTTATGCACTTGATAACATTCAAAGTTATAAAGGAGAACTTGAGATTGATATATTATGTGTAATAGACTGGCACTTTTACCCTATGTATATGAGTTACCCTGAACAAGACTTCATAAACACTTATGAAGATATGGCAAATAAAGTTTTGGAATTAGCTGCAGCAGCAGTTGAAGAAAAAGGATACAAAGTCGGACAACTTAAAAAATCTTGGGGTAGTGCAAGTGAAGAAATAATAAAACACACAAAAACCGTAAAATATGATTTAATAATACTTGGTTCTCATGGGAAAAAGGGGCTTAAGAGCTGGCTTGGTTCGGTTTCCAGACGAGTAGTAAATAGTGCGTCAGAACCACTTTTTGTAAGCAAAGAAATCTGTGCCAATAAAAAAGTTCTACTTGCTGCAGATGGGTCTGAATGCTCCAAATTTGCAATTGAAAAGGCCTTATCTTTATTAGACTTTGAGGGCAAAGAAATATATATAATAACGGTTATGGAAGATGTTTCGAATCTACCCCTCGAAATAACAAGCAATAAGGAATGGTTTAATGACTACCTGAAAAAGCGAAACTGTTTTGCACAAAATGTACTTAAAGACACGAACGAGAAGCTCAAAGAGCACAATCTTGAAGCAAAAAACGAATATTCTTTGATAGGCTCACCAAGCGCAACAATAATAGATACGATAGAAAAAGAAAATATAGACCTTGTAATAATGGGTTCACGCTCAAAAGACAAACTATCCGAGTTTTTACTTGGTTCAACCAGCAAACGTGTTCTCGAAAAAGTAAAAAGCTCGGTATTAATCGTAGCCCCACCCCAAGATATGGAAGATAAAAATTAAAATTTGCTCAGTAATTATTTTTAATGTAAAATTAAATAGCCGTGCTCCACGGGGACGTAGCGAATCTCTCGACTTGAACGCTTAGCAAGGTGCAGAGCCTGCCGTGAGGGGGCAATGAGCAAGGCAATCAACTTGTACATTGTTGATATTTCAACCAATATCGGCGTAAACCGTCGAACCGTGTCAGAGTGGGAACACAGCAGCACTAAGACGTAATTTGCGGGTGATATTGTTTTGAAAAGGAGATGTATTCGTTTGTGACCCTTTATCATTTCTTTCGATAGGTAGTGGCACGGCATTAAAAAGACGCGAATTATAATCGCGTCTTTTTAATTTGTATACTCTCATTACCCTTAAGCTTTTTTGTTAACCATTATTCCTGCAGGGTCATCAAATTTTTTCAAAATTTGCATCATATCTTTTGCAGAAAGCCGTTGCAAAGTCGTTTGCAAATATTTATCGTACAACTCTACAATATTCAGCTCTTGATTAATCCTGAGTTCAAACCTGTTTGGACTATGCTCAAGGTCATCCTCATTATCACTTAATTCAATTTCCGGCTTTGGTAATATATCCTCTTCCCTATCATCTTCCCCAGTATCCCCACCAACAAAAGCCTGACCTCCGGTTTCTGAAAAATCAGTTTCTTTTCGCTCTATTCCTTTCCTTTTTGAGGCCGCATCTATATCCTTAATTTGATTTTCCGTTCCCTGAGCAGCAAGGTTTTCTGCCTCGTTAGACATTTGGGCTGATGTTAATCTGTTGTATAATCCCAAATTTGCCATCGAAAACCCGTCTAATCCCATTTTTTCTCCATTCGTAAAATATTGTAAAACACTATCTTTATTTTTAATTATAATATATAATTGAAATAAATACTATCGGAGGAATATATGAATAATTTGTATGCAGACTTTACAGAAAAAATCTTGAACTTACCTTTATGGGTCAAAGAAATTGTATACTTTATGCTCAAGCAAAATCTTAAAAGCACTTTACCTTGTTCTAATATAGACATAGATGAAGAAAACCTCTATCAGTATTTATGTCCGGAAATAACGTACGCAGGGAAAAAAGAATATGAACGCCTCAAAATAGAAGAGCCGGATTCCACCGAATTCAAATTTCTTGATGCCTTAATGAATAAATTAAGCATTGTTGAAATAACACTTAATAATGCCTGGACATTGGAAGAAACCTCACAAGTTTATTACCACTGTATTGAAGAGCAATTTGTCGCCAGACCCGAAAATCCTGTAATAAGTGCCAAAGCGGCATATTTTGCAAATAGAATCAGAATAGGTGAATATCTAAAACGTATCGGACTTATTGACGTTGACCAGTTAGAAACTGCAATGCGCATCCAAAAAGAAAGTGAACTGGCGAATGAAAAAAAAGGTTTTGCCTCTATTCTCGTGGATTTAGACCTTGTAACCCGTAATGATACTGATAATATCCTGCTAATAAAACAAGAAAGCAAACGTCGTTTCATCCTTAACTTTAATACCAGTGCCCAAAGTCAATCCCAAACAGAAATTCAGCTGGCTAAAGATGAAAAAACAATCGAAAGATTAACTTACGAAAATAACGTATTAAAAGCAAAGCTTAGAGAGTTGTTAAATCTTGGAAAAAAATAATTCTCCTTCAATACTTTTGGAATACATAAGGGACAGTTTATGCGAGCAATCTCATTATGGTTATATAACACTCGTTGATATTAATAAAAACGAGCTTGTAAGCATAGGCAAAAGTGATGAAATCGTATTTTATCAACGTTCTTGTGCAAAACCATTACAAGCCTCTTTACTGGTTGACAACGGACTAATTGATTACTTCAATCTTACAAATAAAGAAATAGCCATATCCTGTGCTTCACACACAGGTAGCAAAGAACATACAAACATTATCAAAAGCTACCTCCAAAAAATCGGTTGTACCAAAACAGACCTAAAGTGCGGTATCCAACAACCAATCTCAAAAAAAGAACAGGAAAAACTTTTATTATCAGGAATAAAAGCAGATGTTTTGCAAAATAATTGTTCGGGTAAACACACATTTATGTTAGCTTTCTGTAAAAAAGAACATCTTGATACAGAAACATACCCGAATATTAATCATCCGCTACAAAAAAGAATTTACGAGAAACTACAAGAACTATGTGAGACCTCAAAAGATTTAAAATCAACAAAAGATGGCTGCGGAGTCCCAATTTGGGCAACCACACTTCACGAACTTGCAACAGGATACCTAAACCTTTTTTTAAACCCCAAATATGAAATAATTAAAAACTCATTTGTACAAAACCCATACTTAATTGGCGGCGAAGAACGTCTTGACTCTGAAATTATCAATGCAAACCCAACTCTAATTGCAAAAGTTGGCGCCGGAGGGTTATGCGTTGTCGTCAACACAAACAAAAAACAAGCGCTTGTCGTAAAGATATCCGATGCAGACCTTAAGGCAAGAACCCTTATTGTAATAAATGCTCTACTCCAACTCAAGTGGCTCGATAAATCCCATATTAAAACAAATGGGTTGGGAAAAATTTTCTTGCCACAAATAAAAACACTTCACAACGAAACTATCGGAACAGCAGAAGTCAGATTTGATTTATCTGCTTTTGCTTAGCCAAATGTTTTAAAAGAAGATTCTACGTTCTTTTGAATAACATTTTTAACGGATTCCATCTCAGTTTCGATGGCTTTTTGCTCTGTCGTTATTTGATTTAATCTCATTTCAAGAGCTTTATCCTGACTTTGAATGGTTTCGGTATCTCTGGTGTATTCTGCTTCCGCCGCACTATCATTATCTTCATAAAGCAAATCATCAATAAATGAATCTGTATAAAAATCGGTATCTACCCAATCAAAACCTGTATCTACATTATCATTTGTATTTCTTTTTTGAAGCGTCCACTCTGCATTACGCAACTTGTCCTCAAGATAATCACAAGCATTTCTGTATGCGCTTTCGGAATCAGACATATTAGGAACAATACTTGCATCAACCACATAGTCATCCGGATTTGCTCCCTCAGGAATTGCCGGCACAACTATTTTCCCTTCAGAATTTACAATCCTATATCCCAAACCCGGCTGGTTAGGATCATTTATTCCATTTGTAATATCATAATAATCCAGTCTTTTTTGGGATGCAGAACTTTCACCAAAATTAACAAGGGTCGAAACGTTTCCGTCCTCATCAATTCCTGTTTGCAAAGTATAGGGGGCATTATAGTACAAATGCCTATCATTAATCTGGTTTGAATATTTTGTAGCAATCTGCTGCGTGCGCTCTGCAAGCGATAATCTTTTTTGACAGATTTGTTGCGCTTGGAATTCCAAGTCGCTTTTTCTTGCAGTTAATTGCAAATATCTTGCCTGTGATGCTGACATTCCCATATTAGTGACACTCCGTTCTTTTTACATGTTTTATATCGACAACATGTTTTTAGAACTTAAACAGTTAACACTTAAATATTAAGAATTTTTAACAAAAAGACAAGATTTAAAATTAATCAAAACTACTTAGCGTCTTCTTTTATTACTATAAGATTATTCATAATTTTCATAACGCAAGTAGGAAGAACAACCTCGTTCAGACCATTAGCTATGCTGATAACACTGCCTGCTTTTAGGGTAACTTCTTCACCTTTATACATAAATGTATAATCAGTATCACGGTCTGAGCGAATTGTAATCTTATCCATTTTATTCTCCTTTAAGATTTAGCAGCAAGAATTATTGTAATGGAAATTAATAATTTTATCAATAGATTGAGAGGCTAAATCCAAAATCTCCAGAAGTTCACAACGTTGGTAAGGCTCACCTTCTGCTGTCGTTTGAAACTCAATAATTTTACCACTTTTAGTCATAACAATATTCGAATCAACCTGAGCTACGGAATCTTCCGAATAATCCAAATCAACGATAACCTCACCGTTAAGAATCCCTGCAGAAACTGCGGCAATCGGCTCGATTATAGGATTTTCAGTCAGCACTCCTTTTGCCATAAGCTTCTCAATTGCAATGGTCAACGCCATAAAAGCACCGCATATACTTGTGCATCGAGTTGAGCCATCTGCTTGAATAACATCAGCATCAATAGTAATAGTTCTTTCTCCCAATTTTGTTAGGTCCACACAAGCCCTAAGGCTTCTTCCTATAAGTCTTTGAATTTCTTGCGTACGACCTGAAACCTTTGAACGTTCTCTTTGACAGCGAGTATTTGTTGAGGACGGCAAAAGTGAATACTCTGCGCTTATCCAGCCTCTTGGGTCATCTTTTTCCATCCATTTAGGCTTTTGTTCATCAACTGACGCAGTTACTATAACTTTTGTGTCGCCAAATTGTGCCAAAACAGAACCTAGTGCATGTTTTGTATAGTTTTTTATAAACTTAACCGTTCTCAATTCATCGTTTTTTCTTCCGTCTGCTCTTTGCATGTTTTACTCCTTTTGCTAATATATTGATAGTTAATTATGGCATAAAATATAATCAGGTAAAACATTTTTATGTTTCAAAATGTAGGTTTACCATACTCGGAATACTCAATGAAAGAAATAAGTTTAACAGCTTATCGCGCTTGTTTTATTTTATTTCTTCTGGTTGACGGACCAAAGTCTATTGATGAAATACTTCGAGCCTTTTCCAGTGATAAGCTCTTGTTCAAATCTTGCCATAAAGATACAGTTACAATTTCCATTAACTCTCTTCGTGCAAGCGGTTTTGTAATCGAAAAGCCAAAACCCTCTAATAATTACAAATTAAAACTTATCTCTCATCCCTTTAAGTTTGAAATTTCTCAAGAACAGGCGGAATTACTCTATTTAATCAGAAACTCACTATCATATCAGAGTAACTATGAGTTACTTTTCAAATTAAATAAAATTTTTGACAAAATCACTGCCATTGGCAATTGTAAAAACTGCATTGACACAATAGAACGCTCAAATTATTTCAAAACAATTAATCCCGATATACTAAACAGTATCTTACGATTATGTAAAACAAAATCAAATGCCCGTATCATTTATAACTCACCAATAAATGGTGTAGAAGAACTGAAAATTAAAGCGCAAAAGGTAGTATTTGAAAACAACAGATTGTATTTTTGGCTATATTCATATAAATATCACGCGCCTGCTTACTTGAGAATAGACAAAATAACCGCTGTAAAAGAAGAAAACGACATTGAAAATGAAAATGATAAAGTTTCACTGACAAACTTTGTTAAATACGAACTGACAGGAGAAGCTGCGAAAAAATTTATTCCCAAAGATGATGAAATTGTTATTGAAAAATACACAGACAGAATAATCGTCAGAGCGAATGTAATAAATAAATTCAACTTTTTCCAACATATAATACCCTTTTCTGACAATTGCAGAATTCTTGAACCTGATTATATAAAATATGAATTCATAGACCACATAAAAAATATTATGGAGGTTTATAACAGTGCCAAGCAGTAATAAAACAAACTCAACAGCCATAAGAGTTCTGGAAGTTCTCAAGCTTTTAGATACAGGCATGCTGCGCCAAAATGATATCCTCGCCAACCTGAGCGATAATAATAAAATTGACTGCGAACTTCGCAAAGAAGCATTGTACAAATATTTTAATACCTTCAAACTTTTGGGTATAAATGTAATCAAAAAGAACAAAATTTTATCTCTTGAAAAATCACCCATAACAATAAACCTCTCACAAGAAGAAATAGAAGGTTTAAGCTTTATTATGGAATATGCCGAAAAAATCTTCGTCGGACAAGCAAAGGATGAAATACAAAAACTTATAAATAATATCTGCAGATGCACAAAAAACTGTACACCGGAAGAATTGAAAAATCATCTTTCAAAAAAGGACATTCAAAACTTCACAAGTCCTAAAAACTACGACCCCAATCTACTAAACCAATTCAGGCTTTTATGCAAAGAAAGACAAAAAATAAGTTTTACTTACATAAACCACGACCTTAACGAAAAGCAGAAATTTGAAATAGAACCCGATGAGGTCATAATAACGCCCGTAGGTAGTATTTTAAAGGGGTACAATCCTCAACTTGCGGAAACACAAAGATTTTACATAGATGCAATAGAAGATTTGGTTCAATTACCAACAATGTCAAAGCATAAAAACGTAAAAAGTTCCGTAACATTTATGTTAAAAGGCAGACTTTCTCACTCATATGAACTTAAACACGGTGAAAGACTAACTCAAAAAGGAAAGGATTACATCGTAGTAACAAATTCTGAAGAAGACAAAGAAACCTTAACCCGAAGGCTGCTTCGATATGGTAAAGATTGTGAAATTATTTATCCGAAAATTTTTCGCAAAAGAGTACTTAGTAATCTGGAAAAAATTTTAAAAAACTATAATTAAAAAAAACTTCCTTTATAAAAGGAAGTCAAGATTAGTAAAAGAGACATCAATAACAATTTGACATGCGTAAAAAAAAAGTCAAATTTTATTTAGTCAAATCTCTGTAATGCTTTGGTAAATGCTTTGTCCAATCGGCACCCAAATTTTTGATGAAACGATGAGCATCAATAACATCATCACAACTTACCGGATCCGGACCATCTTGTAATTCAAAAGCGAGCTCACTATCTTTTGGATTTTTAACGGAAAAATTATTCTCTCCCAAAAACGCAATCCCGAATGATTTTTTACAATTACTGCAAACAATTTGCAAAACAGAGAATTCCTCCTCTTCTCTCAACACATTAATCGACTCTTCTGTAAAGTCTGCACCACACTGGGAGCAGCATAAATTTGCAAATAACTTACTTATATTTTTTTTCATAAACCCTCCACAAATTCCAGAATTCATCAACAAACCGAATTTATAGATACTTTGAAATATTCACTATAATACATTAGAAAAAACTTTGTAAAAAAAGTTCCACACATTTCTTAACATTATGTTATAAAATTATAAAAATGGGTATATACATATTGTGAAGAATAGAAAAAGAAGGAGAGCGTCATGGATATTTTAAGCTTATTGTTCATAGGATTCATAATGTACCTTGGATTCATTGCTATTCCGGCAATATTAGAAAAACGTGCAGAGAATTAGAGGTAAAGAAACAAATCAAAACCGGTTATATATAAAATATGTCTTGTTTTCGTTTTATCCTAAATTGAAGTGAAGGTACCAAAAATATTCCCGATATGTAATTTAATTTTCCATAGTTCTCCATGAGAACCGCGTTGTGCTATAATTTTTTTATGAAAAAGCATTTGATATGGATTTCGGAACTACTTCTATGGATATTCATAATAATAGTACTTATTATGAGTATGTTTTTGTATAAGCACTTGAAATTAAAAGAAAAACACAGTTACCACGTATTTTTTGCTGACGCAAATGGGATAAGGGACGGTTCTCCCGTAAAAATAATGGGTAATGAAATTGGCTATGTATCAAACGTAAGAGTTATCGACAATAGCGAAATCTTCGTATCCTTTGTTATAACAAAACCTCAAATAAACATTCCTGCCGGGACAGTTGCAAACATAGAGAGTACCGGAATAGTAGGTTCCCGCTCACTGGAATTGTATCCGCCCACAAAACCTGCGAAAAAAGGTTCTGAGTTAATAATCCCAACAAACCCAAATCGTGTGCAAGGAGCGTTTTCAAATTCTTCCCGAACGGCAGAAATCATATACACAGCCTCAAGCAGCTTTAACAAGACAATAAATGTAGAACAAATACCAATAATTCGAAGATTTATAAGAAAAACTTACAACGAAACCAATTCATATGGAACAAAAATTGACGAAATAAATGAAGCACAAAATGAAGCAATCAAGCTCATACAAGATAATAAAAAGATAAAAGATTTTAATAAAAAAATGGAGAATCTATCCAAATGACAACACAAACATATGAAAATACACTGGTATGTAACTATCCTTTAGTAGAACACAACTTAAGCATAATAAGGGATCAAAAAACAACTCCGGAACGATTTAGAAATGCAGCAAAAAGATTAGCATACATCCTTCTTTACGAGGCATACAGTAACTTGCCAATGAAAACGATAGAAACACAAACCCCCATCTGCACAACAAAAACCCAAATAATAGACCCTAAAGCAGATATAATAATAGCACCAATACTTAGAGCAGGTCTGGCCTTTGCGGATGTAGCAGCAGAGATTTTACCGGAAGCAACCATAAGACATATGGGAATGTACAGAAACGAAGAAACACTAAAACCGGTCTGGTATTACAATAAAACTCCTCAAGAGCTGAAAAATCCGCAAAATACATACGTATATGTTCTTGATCCAATGTTGGCAACAGGAAATTCTTCTATAGAGACAATAAATTTGTTTTTAGAAAAAGGAATGAGGGAAGAAAATCTAACATTTGTAAACCTAATAGCCTCGCCACAAGGAATAAATAATATTCGAAGCAGATTTAAGAAAATCAGAATAGTAACCGCACATATAGACGAGGGCTTAAATGAAAAAGGATATATTATTCCCGGTCTGGGCGATGCCGGAGACAGGTTATTCAACACATTTGGGTAGTTATGTTTTATATTGAAAAGGTTAACAATAAAAAAATCCTTAAAACAACAGCGCTTAAGGGGCTAAATCACTGTTTTACAACTCGCGAAACAGTTATTAAAAGTTCAGAAGCAGGTATGGAAGAATTGGTAAAAACTAACAAAGTTGATTTGTGCAACTACTTCAAAATTACGGAAGAAGACCTAATTTCCCCTAACCAAACTCATAGTACCAACATATCTGAGGCAAAAGAAGGAATAAAAATATACGCGAACACAGATGCAATAATTCTAACAAACAAAACCCAAGCAGTATTTCTAAACTTTGCAGACTGCACCCCGGTAATAATTTTTGACCCCAAGAACAACATAGGTGCAATAGCACATGCCGGTTGGAGAGGAACGGCCGGAAAAATTGTCATAAAAGTCATAGAAAAAATGGCAAATGACTATGGTTCCAAACCCGAAGAACTACTCAGTGCGATAGGACCATCAATCGGCAAATGCTGCTACCCAGTAGGCAAAGAAGTATATGAACAACTTAAATCAACAATAAAAAATTCAGACAACTGTTTTTCGACAGGAAGCGGAGAAATTTTTACCGACCTTAAAAAAATAAACAAAAAACAGCTCGAATTCTGTGGAGTTAAGCAGATTGACGTATGTAATTTTTGCACATCATGCAATAATGAATTATTTTTCTCCTACCGAAAAGAGAATGGGACAACAAGCAGGCATAGCGCAGTAATAAAACTATATTAGAATATTTTTATTTCATTATGTAAGCTCATAACCAAAATCACTAGCCCTCGATAATAAAAAAAATCGACTTATGTAATTATTGCACTTTTTTAATAATTGAGTTATTTTTTTATAAAGCAAAAAAGATTTATATCATCAGAAAAGAAAAACATATAATAGGATAGAGGAATAAAATGTCAGTTATAGAAAAATTTTCGGCAATATCAAGCACAATAACAAAGTTATTTGAATTTTTAACAACATCAGAAGCAGTTCAAGAAGATGTGCAAGAATATCTAAAAACAGTATCCGCGCACAACCAACCGTCAAAAAACATACAGTCGGTATTGATGCCATATCTTTTCGAAAGAACCATAAACAAAAAAAGTATTTTTCAAATCTATATAGAAACTACAAAAATAAAAGACAAAACAGAGCTTGCGATAGTAAAAAGTCTGGAAAAGTCATTTGAAAGTGTATTTGAAATTAAAAAAGTACTAAAAAACGGTTTTTTGTTCCAAAATCTACTGAACGAAAAAGAATACAACGTACTTCCGCTTGTAAAAATGACAAACTTTAGAGATATTCTAAGCGGTCAATTTGTTTTATCACGTATTTTTGAATTTGAAGAAGAATTTTATCTTCTGGAAATATCCAATGTATACGCAAGCTACCAGAAAGAAGAAGTCTACAGATATGCAATAGCAAAACTTTTGGAAAAACCGGAACTGCTATACACAGATAACGAAGAAAAGCAAAAAGAGATAAAAGAGCTTATTGATAAATTTAACATAAAATTTAACGAACTTTTTGGAACCAACGAACTTATTTCTGATAACAAAAATGTTGATGAGTTGATAAGCCTTTTTAACGATTACTGTGAAACGGAAAATCAAGAGCTTAAAGAGCAAGTATCCCAATACATAAAAGAACCTCAGGAATTTAACTTTTTTAAAGTAAAAGAATTTGACTCACAGTACAACAATTTTTTGGAAAATTCAATGGGCGGATTTTCTTCACATGATGCCCACTACGACGTAGGAATGATATTTGATGAAGAAACAGGACTTTATATCATCCCGTTTTGGGCAACATTAAAACACGGATTTGAGTCAGACTACAAATCAATACCGAATTATGCCAGCTGCCTAAAAACCGTTCTGGAAAACGATAAAATACCAAACTCAATAATAAATAAACTACACTCGCAATACCCAAACTTTATGGATGTTGTGAATGAAATTCTTGAAAAGAATTACACTTACGATGAGCTAATACAAACATACAAAGCAGACTATCTCACAAAAAAAATATATTCACCAACAACAGTGCTCTACTCATCAAAAATATTCACAAAAACAATATCAATGATAGAAAAAGAAGAAACAGAAAAACTCAAAGGGAACAAGAAAGCAAGACCCAACGATCCTTGTCCATGCGGAAGCGGAAAAAAATATAAAAAATGCTGCGGCGCTAAAGCTTAGTGTTTTCTATAAAATTCATCGTAATAAGTTGGGAAACACTCTTCACTCATATAGCTCAACCAACCTTTTAAACCCTGTCCATGCATAACATTGCGATATGCAGCATTGCCATTTTTCCAATTCAAGCGCAAAAACTCAAACATATCACGAAGGTCAGTATAAGTAAAAGCAATAGGTTTTTGGGTAGGATAAATATCTGGTGTAATTTTGTTAAACGCAGGCGTCTGAACCTTTGTAGCCATTCTTGCAAGATATTCCCAACGTTCTTTAAAAGTATCATCTTTCTTTTGATTTACACCAAATTTCTTATAAAGTCTGCGAGCGACCGTACGACAAGCTTCGGAAAACGGCTCACCATTTCTGTTTAAATCTTCTACGCCCAAAACAAATCTTGTCATCATCTCAACCAGAAGGTCCGGCTTAATATTCCCCTTGTCAAAAACATCTTGGGCACACCCTGAAATATGTTCAAAAGACTTAAAATTAATATTGTCAAATTTGTTATTTTTAAGAAATTTTAGCATACCCAATATTTCCCTATTTCCAATCGGAACAAGAGAGGACGAACCAAAAGATACATTATTACGCAATGATGTATTCTTCGGAGATGATAGATATTTTTCTAAACGATATGGATTAATTTGTGAAACTGACATAATAAATTCCCAATCTGTGAATACAAAAGGATTAAATCGCAAACAGAAAATGATTTGTTAATATGTTGCGAAATATTAAAAATAAGAGTGATAGGTAAAATTATGTTTGAAAAAAAATATTTTTGGTATAAGATTGAAATACAGTAATTAGCCGCTTAATAGAATGAGAGGAAGAGTCATTCTATAGCTTTTGCAACGAAAGATTATAATTAAAAGAAAGAAATAAAAGAGAAGGTGTAACATGGGAATAAAAGGAAAAGTAGACAAAATGGTAGTTCTTGCTTGCGAAGAGTGTAAAAGAAGAAACTACACAACAACAAAGAACAAAAAGACCCTAAAAGAAAGAATGGAATTGAACAAATACTGTCCATTCTGTAAAAAGCATACCGCACATAAAGAGACGAAATAGTTAATGTATAAAGGGTTTCAATAGAGATATTGGAACTCATATGCGTCCTTAGTTCAGTTGGTAGAACGTCGGTCTCCAAAACCGGATGTCGAGGGTTCGAGTCCTTCAGGGCGCGATTTAAAGAAAAAAGAGGCAAAAATGGGATTACAAGACATAAAAACATCAATAGTAGCATACCTAAAAGGTGTAAGGGCAGAATGGGGTAAAATAACCTGGCCGACAAAAGACCAAGTAAGGAATGAAACTATAGCAGTAATTCTGATAGTGTTTGCTTTTACCATATTTATATTGCTTTTGGATATGGTATTCAAGGGATTTTTCAATCTTATAAAGCTAGGGTAGTACTTAAAACGGGAAAGAATAATGGCTGAAGATAAAAAACAAAAATCAAGCGAAGTGGAAGAACTTTTAAATGATAAAGATGCTGAGTTACAAGCATCAAAAGAAAAGGCGCCACAAAAGAGATGGTACATAGTACATACATACTCAGGTCATGAAAACAAGGTAAAAGTTAACTTAGAAAAGAGAATTGAGTACATGAACATGGGGGATAAAATTTTCCGTGTAGAAGTACCTCAAAAAACAGTAACCAAGGTAAAAGACGGAAAGAAACAAGACCGTGATGAAAAAATCTTCCCCGGATACGTATTGGTTGAAATGATAATGGATGATGACAGCTGGTATGTAGTAAGACACACAGCCGGAGTAACCAAGTTTGTTGGCTCGGCTAAACGCCCGATAGCTGCTAAAGACAGCGAAATCAAGAAAATAATACACAGAACACAAGGACAAACAGTCAAGATAGAGCTTGATGTAAAAGTAGGAGACAAAGTAAGGATAGTATCCGGTCCGTTTGCTGACTTTATAGGAGACATAACAGAAGTATATCCTGATAAGTCGAAAATCAGAGCGAATGTATCGATATTCGGACGAGAAACTCCTGTAGAGCTTGAATACAAACAAATACAAAAAGTATAGAAACAACAATACAAATAAAGTGGCAGGTATTCTCAAGTGAGGAGAACCGTTATGACCACGAAAGGAGAATAAAATGGCAAAAAAAGTCGTAGGAAAAATCAAACTACAAATTCAAGCCGGTAAGGCTAACCCATCACCACCGGTAGGACCTGCGTTAGGTCAACATGGTGTGAACATTATGGATTTCTGTAAGCAATTCAACGCAAAAACAGAATCTCAAGCAGGATATGTAATTCCTGTAGTAATAGATGTATATGAAGATAGAAGTTTTTCATTCATCACAAAATCGCCACCTGCAGCAGTGTTGATAAAAAAAGCACTCAATCTTGAAACGGCTTCAGCAGCGCCAAACAAGACAAAAGTTGGACAAATAACACAGGCACAGCTGGAAGAAATCGCTAAGACAAAAATGGAAGATCTTAATGCAACCACACTGGAAGCAGCTGTGGAAATGATAAAAGGCACCTGTCGTTCAATGGGTGTTACGGTAGCAGAATAGATAATGGGAGGCGAAAGCCGTTAAGACCATAAAGGAGATATTAATGAGTAAATTAACTAAGAAACAAAGAAAAATAAGTGAAATGCTTGAAGGAATGGTACAACCTACCAACGCAAAAGAAGCATTAACAAAACTTCAAGAGATATCAAAGGCGGTATCTAAGTTTAACGAAACTGTAGAATGCCACATGAGATTGGGTATTGAAGTAAAACACGCAGACCAACAAATTCGTTCTACGGTAGTTTTACCTGCCGGTTTGGGTAAAGATGTAAGAGTTTGCGTAATAGCAAAAGGTGCAAAAGCAACTGAAGCGAAAGAAGCAGGTGCAGATGAAGCCGGAGCAGAAGAAATTATTGACAAAATTTCAGGTGGCTGGTTTGAATTTGATACCCTGATAGCAACACCGGATTGTATGGGAATGCTTGGTAAACTTGGACGTGTATTAGGTCCAAAAGGTTTAATGCCAAACCCAAAGACCGGAACAGTTACGCTTGATGTTGCAAAAGCTGTTAAAGATGCAAAGGCAGGTAAAGTAGAGTTTCGTGCCGACAAACAAGGTATGATTCACGTACCCATCGGAAAAGCTGATTTTAAACACGAAGATTTAGTTACAAACTTTGCTACGTTGGCAGATGCTGTTATAAAAGCAAAACCGGCATCGGCTAAAGGTGTATACATTAAGTCAGTATTTTTAACAACTACAATGGGACCAAGCATCAAGCTTGACAGCAAGACACTTGCAACTGATGTAAAAGAATATCTTGGCGCATAATAATACAAGCCTAAGAAGAATAAAAAGCACTTGAGAATACTCAAGTGCTTTTTTAATAAATTTAACAAATAATTACTAAAATATCGTGCAAATGGTTGATATCACAAGAGGAAAAATATAGGAATATATATGTAATATTAGGGGAATAAATGAGGTTGATGTGAACAGGGCTGCGACAGTTGCGCTTATTTTGGGAATTATAATAATACTTGCAGTACAAAAAATAGAAGCAGGTTCAATTGGGATAATAATACAACCTGTAGCCTTCTTGATAGTAATAGGCGGAACGTTTTGCGCGTCAATAGTAAACTTTGGTCCGGATGTGTTATTAAAAGCGATAAAATCGGCATCAGAAATTTTTACTCCGGACAAAGACACCTCAAGAGAAGTAATAAATGATATTATCCAAATAGCATACTATGCAAGAAGGAACGGAATGGTAGCGCTTGAGGGTGTAATAGATGAAATAGAAGATCCTTTTTTAAGTCGTGGAGTACAGCTTTGTATAGACATAAACAATCCACAACTAATACATGACATTCTTGAGGGAGAAATAGCATACGAGGAAGAACAAGAGCTTATAAGTTCAAGAGTCTTTGAAGCGATAGGAGGCTATGCACCAACATTTGGAATCGTAGGTGCTGTAATGGGCTTAATACAAGTAATGAGCAACATGCAAGAGCTTGACGTACTTGCAAAAGGTATTGCAACGGCATTTGTTGCCACATTATACGGTGTAGGCTTTGCAAACCTGATTTTTCTCCCGATAGCGGGTAATCTTAAGCAAAGATTGCGCGAAAAAATCTTACTGAAAGAAGTGATAATGCAAGGGTTAATCTCAATTCATATGGGCGAAAACCCGGCAATAATAGAGGAAAAACTGCTTGCATATGTAAAATACCATAACAAGAGCCACAAAATTAGTACAGGTGGGATAAACTAATGAGAAACGATTATTATGGTAACTCAAAAGACTATATAAACCGTTGGGTAATCTCATATGCAGATTTTGTAACGATGTTACTTGCGCTATTTATTGTGATGTATGCGATATCCGTAAATGACACAAAACATCTATCTGCTGCGCTAAAAAAAACATTTAACATAGAGCAGGTAAAAGAAGAAGAAACAATTACAACCGAGCAAGCGAAAGATGCAACAGAAACAGAAACAGAACTCACAGAACCTGACACCACTGAAGAATTATACAATAATTTTAAGGACAAATTTGCAGATGATACATCATTGAGTGTAGTAAAAGAGAAACGAGGAATAATAATTCGTATAAATGATACAATGCTTTTTGACGAGGGTTCTGCTATAATAAAAACGGAAGCAAAGTCGACATTGGAAAAAATAGCATCGGAATTAAAAGAGAAAGAAAATCCAATAATAATAGAAGGACACACTGACTCAACACCGATAAAGAACGAAAAATATCCATCGAACTGGGAGCTTTCAACAGCAAGGGCGACCAACATAATAAAATATCTGACAGAAAGCGGATTAATAAGCCCCAAAAGGCTATCTGCGGTAGGATATGGAGAATATATGCCTGTAAGCGAAAACATCTCACCTGAGGGCAGAGCAAAAAATCGTAGAGTTGATATAATAGTATTAAGCAGCAAATAGTTGGAGAAGAAAAATGGCAAAACCAAACCAACCAAGGGATATAAAACCTCAATCTGATGACAGACCGACCCCAACCGTAATAAACAACAGTTTGGGAAGGATTATAGCAATAAACATAGTTACTACGGTATTAATCTGCGTAATAGTTTTTGTAATAAATATGTTATCCGTACAAAAAGTACTCAATAAAGTAGAAACGATAGCTGCATCAACTGGAACAAGCGAAGAAACCGAGACGGTTGGGGAAGATATAGAGCGAGGCTTAATTGTTGATATGGGAGAATTTACAATGAATTTAGCAGACGTAAATCCCCGTAGATATTTAAAAGTCAATGTAGCATTGGAATTATCAAAAACAGATGCAGACAGAATGGCTTTGGATGCGAAAACACCGGAAGCAAGCGGAGGTCATGGCTCTGCACCCGCGGTTGACCCGATGAAAGCAATAGAAGAAGAAATGAACCAATTCAAACCTGCCATAAGAGATACAATAATAACAACTCTTTCAAGCAAAACCTCTGATGAACTTGCAACAGTACCCGGAAAAGAGCTTGCAAAAGAACAAATATCAGAATCCGTTGATGCTATATTTAACGGGGAAAGAGAAGTTATGCGGGTAAGCTTTGGACAATTCATAATGCAATAGCAAAGGACAACTTAAGTGCCAGATCAAGATATAAATGAAGAAATTAACCAAACACTAGAGAATCTGTCGTCATTGAATATAGATGACGCAGAGCTTTATCTTGACCAAGACGAGGAAGAAGAATACAAAAAAGGATACAAACTTTATAACTTCCGTCGTCCTGATAAATTTTCGAAAGACCACTTAAGAGGTCTACAAGATATACACAGAGAGTTTTCAAGACAACTTTCTATGGTACTTACAGCGTATTTGCGAATGCATTTAGAAATAAACGTAGTATCAGTAGACCAACTTACATACGATGAGTTTACACGCTCAATGCCAACCCCGATAACAATAGGGATTTTTGAACTGGAACCACTTCCGGGACAAGCACTGATTGGAATAAGTTTTGAAGTTCTATCAAGCATAGTAGACCGTATGTTGGGAGGCGTAGGCGTAAGCGAGAACAATAACCGCGAGCTTACAGATATAGAAGAATCACTGGCTAAAAAAGTTGTCGAAAGGACAGTAAAAACACTTGAATCTGCTTGGAAACATATTATGCCCGTTCAGGGCAATATAGTTGGGCTGGATAACAGTTTCACAATGGTACAAGTAGCAACCCCGGGGGAAATAGTAGCATTGATTACACTTGAGGTGCAAGTCAGCGGCAGACATTTCGGTTTAATAAGTTTATGCTTCCCCTATCCGGCGCTGGAAAACATTCTATCGCAATTAACAACACAACACATATACCAGACAAAAGGGCTTATAGCAACAAGCGAAGAACGTCAGCAAATGATTAGCAGACTTAACACTTCAACAATAGACATAAAAGTAATTCTTGGTGAAACCGAAGCAACCTTGGAAGACTTGATAGACTTAAAAGTTGGAGATGTAATAAAATTAAACAACAAAGTTACAGATAATCTTATAATGGAAGTAAACAACAACAAAAAATTCTTTGTAAGACCCGGAACACTAAAGAATAAGGTCTGTGTGAAAATTACCGACCGATATAACGAAACAGACGACATCTTAAAAGCATACATATAGGGGGCAAAATGTTTGACGACGAAATGGAAACAATGAATAATAATAATGATGGAATAAACCCAAATTCAAATCCAAACCTAAATGCACAAGGCAAAATGTCAGAAACCACCGAAGAATACACAGAACCCGTAACAGTTCAACCAGTACAATTTGCCTCTTTTGATGCAAGTTCGCAAACGTCAGGCGAAGAAAATCAAAACCTTGACTTACTGATGGACGTAAAACTTCAACTGACAGTGGAACTTGGACGCTGTGAACTGCCCATTAAAAAAGTTTTAGAATTAACCCGTGGTTCTATCGTAGAACTGGATAAAGTAGCAGGAGAACCTGTAGCACTTTATGCAAATGGTAAACACGTAGCAAACGGAGAAGTTGTTGTAATTGAGGATAATTTTGGATTAAGAATAACAAACATATCCGACCCCGAAGAACGAATGAAGGGTATACAATAAGAATAGGACTAGACAATTTAACTGGAACTATTGAACTCCATACCATAATCTCGCAAAATTATGCGCTGCGTAAGCAATACGCAAATATTAACAGTTTTGTCATTTACACAACGCAAAACGTGAAAAATTTATGAACTGCACTAATTCGTCTATACTAAAGTGATTGGACTTTTTCCATTTTTTCTTTAATAGAATTTGCAGATTCTTCATACCCTGCACGCCCCATAAGTGCGTATGTATAATTTTTTGCCTGCTCTACTCCTGGCTGATTAAATGTATTAATTCCGTAAAGTTCACCGGCTATAGCCGTTTGAACTTCCAACATATAAAGCAGCTGCCCAACTGAATACCCGCTAACACTGGGAAGTGTAATAGTCACATTCGGACGTTGATAATCCGTTAACGCAACTCTTGTCGCATCTGCCTCCGCATTAATAAGGTCATTCATCGTTTTTCCGCCAAGATAACCGATACCCGTATATTCAAAAATACGAGGAATTTCCAAAGTTGTATCAAAATTCTCAACTCTAACAAAAGTTACAACCTTATTATTCGGACCTTCGTTATAAAGCTGGATTTGGGAATGCTGATCAGTAGCTCCGAGCGCTTTTATGGGAGTAGGTCCAATATTAACCTTCTCTCCATTTTTATTAAATTCTTTTCCCAATGATTCTGCCCAAAGCTGTACATACCAGTCAGAAACATATTTTAATCTGCTTGAATACGGCATCATAACCGAAAGATTTTTACCTTTTTTGGTGTCCATTAAGTAATGAATAAGAGCATTTTGTGCAGCAATATTTTCTCTGATATCTGTATTTTTAAGCGCCAAATCCATATCTTTAACACCCTGAACAATATCATCAATGTCGATACCAACAAGAGCAAAAGGTAATAAACCAACCGCAGAAAACACCGAAAATCTTCCACCCACATCATCAGGCACAACAAACGTCTTATATCCTTCTTCACCAGCAATTTGCCTAAGAACGCCTGTTGAGCGGTCTGTCGTAACCACAATATTTTGTCTGTAATCATCGCCCATAAGCTTTTCGAGTTTATCCTTCACAATCATATACTGTGACATTGTTTCTGCCGTTGAGCCTGATTTTGTAATAACATTAACAAGCGTTTTTGTAAGGTCAATACTTTCCAATAGCCCATTAACTTGATCCGGGTCGATATTATCTAAGAAGAAAATCCTAGGTGCACCTTCTCTTTGTTCTGGGGTAAGCATATTCCAATAAGGTTTTAAAAGAGCTTCACAAACGGCCAACCCGCCCAGTGCAGAACCGCCAATTCCTAATACAAGGATATTATCAAATCTACCCTTAACCATAGCCGCGTATTCTTTAACATACCAAACTGTTTCTTCGTTATAGCCCAAATTCATCCACTGCAGCCATTGTTCCGGCTTATCTTTTCGAGAGTTCAAGTCCGCTATAATTTTTTTTATTTGTTCTGCGTATGCTGAAAATTCAGATTCAAGTTCCAAACCATGCTCATTTCCGATTACATTGTTTGTAACATTTTTGTAGTTTAATTGAATCATTGGACTCTCCCTATATTCGCGTTATCAGTAGTATAAAAACCTCTTATTATAATTGTATTTGCTCAAAAAAAAATTAACAGGATTTATCTTTTTTATATATAAACTTGAAACACTTTGTTACAATAAAAACATTTAAAATTTTGTAACGATTAGACAGATTATTTTAAAATAACTTTTCTATAAAATACACTTAAACTATAATTTTGTCATAAGGAACAATAAAATGCACAAAAATTTGGAAGAATTAATAAAAACAATAGAAATTTTACGCAGCCCAAACGGTTGCCAATGGGATAGAGAACAAACCCACGCTACACTCAAAAAAAACATGCTGGAAGAAGCCTATGAAGCCGTTGACGCAATCAATGATAACGATACAAAACATCTGAAAGAAGAACTAGGGGATGTTTTATTACAAGTTGTGCTGCACTCCCAAATCGCCAGTGAAAACGGAGAATTTAACATCGATGATGTTGCCGCAGGAATAAACAAAAAACTCATACACCGTCATCCACACGTATTCGGTAATCTCAAAGTAAATTCTACCGACGATATACTAAGAAACTGGGAAGAACTCAAAAAAGAAGAAAAACCTCATCGAAAATCCCTTATGGACGGGATTTCTAAAGCTCAATCAGCACTTATGAGTGCTCTTAAAATAAGCAAAAAAGCGGTTAAAGCCGGATTTGAATGGCCTGATGAAAAAACTCTATATGAGTGCGTTTTCTCTGAATTTGATGAGTTTAAAAATGCAAAAAACCAAGATGAAAAAGAAGACGAGTTTGGGGATATACTTTTTGCACTTGTAAATCTCGCTCGCTGGAATAAAATTGACCCCGAACAGGCACTGCTGCGAGCAAACAAAAAATTCATGGCAAGATTTCGAAAAATGGAAGAACTTGCAACAAAAAATCTTGAAGAATATTCACTGGAAGAATACGACAAACTCTGGCAACTGGCAAAAACTAAACTTAAACAAGAAAATGCAGGTATCCTTTAATGACAATAATCTCCGATGATAATAGTTTCGAATACAAAACCCCTGAGAGAAAAAATAAAAATATTGAAGCTCAGGTAAATGAGTTTGATAAGTCCTTTGAAAATAATATTCGTCCAAAATCATTTGACGATTATATCGGACAAAGCGCTCTCAAAGGAAATCTTAAAATCTCAATAGAAGCAGCAAAAAAAAGAGGACAAGTGCTGGATCACTTGCTTTTCTACGGCCCGCCCGGACTGGGAAAAACAACTCTAGCCGGAGTTATAGCTGCAGAAATGAATAGCGATATAAAAATCACATCCGCACCGGCGCTAGAACGTCCTAGAGATATAATCGGTATTCTTATGTCACTCAAAGGAGGAGAGGTTCTTTTTATTGACGAAATTCACAGATTAAACAAAATAGCAGAAGAAATTCTCTACCCTGCGATGGAAGACTTTTTTCTTGATATGACAACAGGAAAAGCTCAATCAGTTAAAACTCTCAGAATTCCCGTACCCAAATTCACTCTAATAGGCGCGACTACTAAAGCAGGTGCACTCTCAGGCCCCCTTAGGGATAGATTTGGAATAATTCACCGCCTCGAATTCTATACGACCGAAGAATTATGTTCTGTAGTAAAAAGAACCGCAAAAATTTTAGACTTTCAGATAAAAGAAGAAGGAGCAAAAGCTATTGCAAAACGCTCAAGAGGTACACCAAGAATTGCAAATCGACTTGTAAAAAGAGTTGCCGACTATGCACTGGTTAAATCAAACGGAATAATTACAGAAGAAATTGCAAATCAGGCACTTGATGTATTGAAAATAGATAACCAAGGTCTGGACACAACAGACAGAGCACTGCTAAAGCTAATAATCGACAAATATGACGGCGGTCCGGTAGGTTTGGAAACTATAGCTGCAGCCTTAGGTGAGGATTCTCGAACAATAGAAGATGTATACGAGCCGTATTTACTTCAAGAAGGACTAATTCAAAGAACCCCAAGAGGCAGGAAAGTTTCACCACAAGGTTACCGCCATCTTGGTTTTAAGCCGCCTATCGAACAGCAAACTCTTTTTTAAAAAATTAAGTTTTGTTAAGCAATTTTTGCCTCAATATATACATTTGTTAAGTTTTGTAACAAGGTAAGTATTCATGGAAACATGCACCGCTACATGATTTCGACATGTTTTGAATAGTCAGCTATTTGTTTAGTAAACAAATATTTGTAATAAATAGTTTTTTTGTCCTATAATAATAAAGGCAGTTACATGCTGGCGTTTTTCAAAAGCGAGTCAGAAAATGTATCTTTCACAGGGGAAAACAATTGAAAAATACAATAGAAAAAAACTTGCTTGAAGTTAAACAAAAAATCGAACCTTATAATCCGAATATAATCGCAGTCACTAAATATTTTGACTATCATGCAATAATAGATGCTTATTCAGTAGGAATAAGGGATTTTGGTGAAAATCGAGTTCTTGATGCAATCGCAAAAATCTCGCAGTTGGATGAAGAAATTCGGAAGAATTCAAGATTTCACCTTATCGGGCATCTTCAAAAAAACAAGGTCAAAAAAGCTGTTGGAAATTTTGACTTAATTCAATCCGTAGATACCTTGGAGCTTGCTTATGAAATTAATGATCAAGCAGCAAAAATTGGAATTGTTCAGGATGTATTAGTTCAAATAAACAACGCAAAAGAGCCGCAAAAATCAGGGTTCTATCCTGAAGATATTTTCAGAGATTTTGGGGAAATAATAAAACTGAAAAATCTTAGGGTTAAAGGCGTGATGAATATGGCTCCACTTATTGATGACAGAGAACAAATTTTAAATCTGTTTAAAGACGTAGTCCGTATAAAAACAGAATTGGAAAAAAAGTTCTCCTACCCGCTCGAGGAAATTTCTATGGGGATGAGTGGTGATTACGATTTGGCAGCGCAAGCCGGTGCAACGATGATAAGGCTGGGGAAAAAACTATTTCAGGATAATTAAATTAAATATTGGGAGGAAAAACAGTGAGCGTATCACAAGGAATCAAATCTATCGTAGGATTTTTGACACAAGGTTTTGAACAAAAAGAAGATGACATCTTTGAAGACATGCAAAATGATTTTGAGTATCAAACTCAAGACAATCTTGCGCTTGAACCGTTGTATGGTTCTCGTGAAAGAGAAAACAGAGAATCTAAAGTAGTTTCTCATCCAAATTTCCGCGGATATGAAGTTATTGTTTGTGAACCGCGCTCATATGATCAATCTGTTAATATCGTAAAACATCTTAAAGATAAAAAGACGGTTATTTTGAACCTTCATCTTTTGGACAAAGAACAATCTTTGAGAATCGTTGACTTCCTTTGTGGCGCAACACATGCTCTTAATGGAAATCAGCAAAGAATCGGGGATGCTGTATTTATTTTCACTCCTCAAAACATTAATCTTTCTGCTGAAAGTCAAAAGAGCAAGATGATTATCAAAGATGCATTGTGGAATCAAGCTCAATAATTGAGCTATGTTGGAGGAGAGGGCACTATATAGTTTGAATTAGTGCAGTTTTTAAAATTTTCTTTGGTCGCATTTAATGCGACCTTTTTATTATATTTATGCGGTAAACTTTCAAATATTTATAAATTAGATTATAATATAGTTTATGGAAAAGAAGAGAACAAACGCGTTTAATTTAATAGCAGAAATAGGCTGCAATCATCAAGGGAATATAAACCTTGCTAAAGAACTGATTGTTAATGCACGCCGCTGCGGCTGTAACATTGTAAAATTTCAAAAAAGGACACCGGAACTGCAATTTACACCCGAGAAATTCAACGCCCCACACCCATCGCCAGAGAATGCTTTCGGAAAAACATATGGTGAACATAGAAAAAATCTTGAGTTCAATATCGAACAACATAGAGAATTAATGAATTTTGCACGCGCAAACAGGATAGAATACTCTTGCAGCGTGTTTGATATCATTTCAGCAAAAGAGCTGGTTTCAATTCATCCTTCGCACATAAAAATTCCTTCAACATGTAATCATAATTCAGAAATTATTGAATACATCGCCAAAAACTTTTTTGGCACAATACATGTTTCACTTGGAATGACAACACATACCGAAGAAGCAAACCTTATCACTATTTTAAATAAGCATAATAAACTTAAAAATACCGTCTTGTACCATTGCGTTTCTTGTTATCCTGTTGAGGATAAGGATGTATGTCTTCCTGAAATAACAAGACTGAGTAAAATATATCAAAGTGAAGTTAAAGCGATAGGATTATCAGGTCACCATATCGGAACGCTGGTTGATTGTATGGCTTTGGCTCTTGGAGTTCAATATATTGAGCGTCACTTCACTTTCGATAAAAATGCAAAAGGCTCAGACCATAAAATTTCGTTAAATTATGACGAAATGAGAGAACTAAGCGAGCAACTTAACCATGCAAGCTTATACTTAAACCAAAAACCTAAAAAGATTTTAGATTGTGAACTCAAAACAAGGAAGTTTCATAAAGAAAATTTTATTACAGCAGGTTATGAAAATGGCTAAAAAAAGACTTTTTATCGTTGCCGGAACATTTACAACCGCTATAAGCGCAGCTTTAATAAAACAACTTAATACTCCCAATTGCGAAAACTATCTTGTTTCTATCGCACCGACGTTATACGAAAATGTTGATGTTCATATAAAAAATGAAGCACAGCGACTTGAAATATTTAAGGAAATTTGGTTTTATTTTGATTTTTGCGCTCCAAAATCAAAATTTAAAGAAGAAAAACCACATGTTTTAAGCTTCAATGTACAAAAATTCAAAGCGGCAACGGGCAATATTGAATTTGACGAAATTTTTTCCGTATATATTCACGGGGCAGCAAACCACCTATTTAATCAGTATCCCAAAGCCGATTTGTATTTTATGGAAGATGGAACAGCCGCATACCTAAAAATGGATAATGCCTCCAAAATTAACAAACGGGCGAAAAAAATATATACACTGAACTATTTTAACAAAATAAAACCCTTTGTTGCCACGCATGAAGGAGTAAAACCGGTTACAATCGATAAAAACCTGGTCAAAGAAGTTTTTGAAAAAATAGCATCACAAGTTAATGCTAAGTTTGATAGAAAACAAAAATCCGTCATCTTTTGTGCTCAAAACATCTCAATTAACCAAAAAGCAATGAAATACGACGATGAACTCAATTTGTACAAAAGGAACATTGAAAATCTACTGAAAAAAGGGTATTTGGTATATTTTAAAGAACACCCCAAAACGCCTTTAATGTTCTTCAACAATTTGAAAAAACAAATAACTGACCCCAACTTTGTGAACTTGGGCAGTTTTAATATTTTACCCGTAGAAGTTCTGGTTCCAATGATTTCGCCGGTAGCTGTAGTGTCAATGTTTTCATCCGCATTATTTACGGTGCCTTGGATATTTTCAATACCCGCTTTTACTTTTTTTATGGACAAAGAATTTATAAATCACGAAATATTTGGTATCGCACACCTGCTTGTCGCCCATTACATCCCTTCAATTGACCTTGTCGATGAAAAGCCGGATATTACAAAACAAAATTTTAATTTCTTTATCGAAAAAACGCTCCCGCTTGAAAGACAAACTATCTATTCCATAAAACTTATTGATTATTTTAAACTGTTTATTTCTAAAAGACAGTTTAATAAGCTTCAAAAAGACTTTAAAAAATGTCATAAATTTTTATTAAATTATGCAAACTTAAGAAATGAAGTAGTAGATTTATTTTTAAATCAATCTTATCTCTCCTTCTTATTGTATTATGCAGAAGACTATCAAAAACAATACAAAAAATACCTGGAAAGTAAAAAAAAGAAAAAAAGTTCTCTAAAAGACACATTAAACTTTATAAAGGAAGGGCTTGCCATTATTTTCAAGCTTGTATTGTAAACTTTTCATACAAATTAAATTAAAACTGGCAAAATAAAAGTATTATGATTATTAAACATCAAGAACCCCAAAAGAGGAAAATAAAGAGATGACCGTAACCAATACCACGCAACTACCCAATTTTAACTTTATAAATCAACCACCTAAGATATCAAACACTCAGGAAAATTCAAAAGCCGAAACATATAGCGACCCGCTTTCTAAATGGCCTGTAAGAGGGCTAGCATACTCCAATGAACTTGGGGTTGCGATTGGTGAAATTGCCCCCAAACTTGGTGCTCTTTTATGGGTTCCTGCTTTAATGTATTTTGGAGCGGACATATACGATAAATATAAAAACCAGGAAACAAACTATAATCCAAGCACAAAAAGAGCACTGGAACAAGCAACCTTTCAGGCTCTGGCCAGCGTAATTCTTCCTACTGTTACAGTCCATGCCGGACAAAAAATCATTTCTTTTGCTGATAGAATTACCAAAGATGGTCTCTCTACCAACGCTAAAGAAGAAACCTTAAATTTCATCCACGATTTTATAAATAAATCAAAACTCACTACCTATGAGAATAATTTTGATTTATACTACGAAAAATTCAATGCTTCTCTAAAAACATATATTGATGATGTGAAAGGAGAACAACATTCCAAAAATATATTTTTAAAAATATATAATTGGTTATTCTCAACAAAACATCCTGAAGCGCTTAGCTATGCAAATAAAGAAAAGTTAATGGCATATGCGAATAATCAACTCAGATCGCTAATTGAAATGCGCTCAAAACTGATGAATAATCAGCGACCTAAGGACATCTCCAACAATGTATTTAACAGTTTTTGCACAATCCAAGAAACTTTTAAAAAGGAATTTGGGGAAGAACACTATTTACACAAATCTGCCAAATATGCACTAAAAGAACAACTTAATGCTAACATATTTAAACTTAAAATGTTCAAAACCCTAGGCGGATTTATAGCTTTAGGCGCTATGATTAAACCTATAGATATGTTCGTTGAACAAACAATTATGAAAAAAGTTGTTGAACCAAACATTGAAAAACTTAATAAAATTAACTTCAAAAGAAAAACAGAAACCACAAATTAATGCTAATAGGGTGTAAGCTATTTAAAGAGTTTTAATCACTCTTTTATGAATTCTTTGAGGGATATTTTCCCTTCTGACTCCTGTTGGAAGGTTCTTGCTATTGCACTAACATAGTCTTTATAACCCGCCCTATCATTTACCATTTTATTATAAACAGCACGTTTTCTACGAGGATTTGAGCATGAATTTTCATCCACTACAGGTTTTTTAGCATCATTTAGAATTGCTCTAAGATTTTTTTTGATATTTTCTACAATCTCCGGATGCATGTCAACAAACTTGGTCATAGGAATGTTGTTCCTAGTTAAATTATTACATCTGGCGCAAGCAACTGCCAGATTATGAGGAGCTGTAACGCCTCCAGCGGTTCGAGGCTTTATATGTTCCAATGTTGAGGTCGCCTCGTAAAAAAGCTGCTCTACTATCTCTCTTGGCGAACGCCTATAATACTTAACCATAAAAGCACTTTCGGACTCAAAAGATTGCGGCATTTTCTCCGCTTCACTTATAATCTTCTTTATTACACTTCTATTCCTAAACACAGGTAAATATAAAATATTCTTTAGTTCATGCAAAAAGGTTTTACGTTTAAATACTCCGGCATCGCTTTCATTATTTATCCATTGAGTGGTTTCATATAAAATACTTTGGAAAAGTTTTTTTTCTATATCAGAATTAAAAGCCCCAGAGTATTTTTTTCTTATGTTTCTTAAAACCTCTAGCTGCTCTTGCTCCAATTCGGCTTTATACACAGGTGCTAACCTGGTCAATATTTCTTGAATATTTTCATCAGGGTATTTTATAGCTGCAGTTGCTATCTTCTGCGCAATATTCCTCTTTATACCTTTGAGATACTTTCGATTTTCCAACAACTTCTCAGCCAGTTCTTCCCCCCTAGCATTTGCCATACTCAAAGCTAAACGGGATTTCATACTTGCAGGCATCATAGGCTCGCCACAATATATGCAAGGCAAATCTTTTATCTCCTTTATTGTTGAAAGACACTTTGAAAACCCAGCATTCCTGTTTTCTGCAATAACTTCTGCGGGATTCTCGCGTGTTCCAAAAGAAACCACATCAGAACTCAATCCTCCCATATAGTTTTGATTTATAAATAAAGGATTGCGTCTTAATTTGTAATTGCAACTGTAACTGTAGTTACCGTTATTCTGTATTAACTGCGCGCCAATAATTTTCATACATTTATTATAAATGTGAACAATAATTTATTTGTCACCATTGTTAAAAAAATTTACATCAAACCTCATAAAAAAATACCGCGCTTTCGCGCGGTACATTACATGTTTTATTCAAAACTCTTAAGTTTTAACAGAGGATCTTCTAAATATCTTGCTATATCATCACCGGTTTGCATTTTTCCGGGAGCTTCGAACAACTCTGTCAGAACAGGTAGCTTTTGTCCATCTTCTCTAGCTACAACCTGGAGTATATTTTCATTACCCTTTATTAGTACATTCCCATTTTTGGCAGTTGCTCTTATCGCAAATTTTTGTCCTTCTCCCTTTGCTGGATTGGCCCAATCATTTATTTTTATATTTACAGGAGTATGAGAATCTACTCCACTCGGCTTTAATCTTGCAAAAAGTTTTGATATAAACCCTCTGATACCAACTTGTCCATTATCTCCAACAAGTTCGCCATAATCAGAATTATTCGTTACTATAACTTTTTCTCCGGCAAACTCTCCTAGGTTGTTCTTTGCTTTAACTGACGTTTCAAATCCGTCCAATGCCGGTTTTGTAACTATTTTTTTTCTATCTCCGTTTCTTAATACAACACTTACGTTTCTTGATACAAAATTTCCATCTGCATCAAATACATACCTATCTGGCTGTACCCTTCCTGCTTTACCTTTTTGCGGTTTATTTAATGCATCCAAAACATCTACCGTATGAAATTTAGTCCCTTTAATATCAAATTCTCTGGTTACAACTTTTTTAAAACGATTTACCGCCATTGAATAAGTAAAATCTGCAATACTTTGTATTTTCAACATTTTTCCTTCCTTTTCTCTCGAGTACGCATACTTAGTTTGTGCCCTCACATGAAAAATCAAACAAAAATAAATTTGCTATTTTTTAAAAATTTTTCTTAACAAAAAGAACACCGCTTAAAAAGGGTGTTCTTTCGTAATGTTTTTTATTTTATTCTCTAAAGGAAATATCTTCGAAGGATTTTTTCAAACCTGCCTTTATATTTTGCATTTCTTTTTCAACTACTTCATCAGTAAGTGTAGCATTTAAATCTTGGAACCTAATTCTATATGCGACACTCTTAAATCCATTTTGAACATGTTCTCCCTGATAAAGATCGAAAATTTCTGCACCATTAAACAAAGTATTCGAAGCAAACTTTTTAATTGCCTTAAGTACAGCCTCATTAGTAACATCATTTTTAACAACAAACGCAAAATCCCTTTGAACTTCAGGGAATTGTGGTAATTTTTTGTATTTGACAACTGAATCCGAAACATTTGACAGTATTATATCCAAATTCAATTCAAACACATATACATCCTGATTGAATTTTTCCTTATCACTTATAAGAGGATGAACAAGCCCAAAACAGCCTATATTTGGCATCCCTTTTCCCATAAGAATAATTTGTGCCGACTTTCCAGGATGAAGATAAGCCACATCTGTACAAGGTTCAAACTTAACGCGATTCTGAAGCCCCAACATTTCAAACATTCTTTCCAGCACACCTTTTAAGGTATAAAAATCCGTTTTAGGCTTTGAGATCCATAAATTAGGATCTATTGAACCGCTGATTACTCCGGAGAGCATTCTTGTCTCTTTTACTCCACTGTCTTTTTCTGTTGCTTCACTTTCTTTAAAATATGTCCTTCCTATTTCATAAAGCCAGATATTCTTTTGTCCGTTGAAAAGGTTATTTTTTACGGACTGGAGCATATTTGGAATCAATGTTTGTCGAAGAGTTGTATGTTCCTCAGATTGTGCATTCAAGACCCCAACCGATTTTTCGTCATCAAATTTCAGCATAAATTCATCCATTAACGGCTTCCCAACCAAAGATGAAGTTACACTCTCATAAAAACCAAACCCTATAAACAAGTCATTAATTTTTTTTATCAACCTTTGCTCAAAAGTTATCACCGGTGCATGCGTTTTTGACGGCAAGGTCGGTGATATTTTATCATAACCATTTATTCTCGCTACTTCTTCTATCAAGTCAACTTCTTTTGTAACATCATTAATTCTAAATCCAGGAACTCTGAACTTTGCTGCCAAGTCGTTTTTGCCCAACAGCTCAAAACCAAGATTTTCAAGTATTTCTATACATTTTGAAGCCGGAATTTCACATCCAAGCATTCTTTTTATCTGGTTAAACCTCAAAGTTATATCAACTTCCGGAAGCTTATTAACCCCTGTTTCTGTAATACCTACGACCTTAGCATCTGCAAAATCAACCAATAATTGCATTGCCCTATATAAAGCAGGCTTAACCGCTTCCATATCTACACCTCGTTCAAACCTTGCACAAGCTTCTGAACGATATCCAACACTTCTTGATGAGCGTCTGTTACTTGCCGGAGTAAAATATGCTGATTCTAACACTATATTCTTCGTATTTTCATCAATTTCACTATTAGCACTTCCAAATACACCTGCTATACAAACACTTTTTTCTTGCGTTGCTATTACAACAGTATCTGTTGTCATTGTTCTTTCTACATCATCAAGAGTAACAATCTTTTCACCATTTTGCGCTCTTCTTACACACAAATATCCGTCTAGTTTATCTCTGTCAAATGCATGCAACGGCTGACCATATTCAAGCAAAACATAATTTGTTATATCAACAACATTGTTTATTGCTCTTATTCCGCATGCCTGAAGCCTTGCCTGCATCCACGACGGTGATGGTTTTATAACTATATTTTCCAATATACCTGCGCTGTAATACTTACAAATATCAAAATCTTTTATCTCTACTTTAAAACCGCCGTCTGAAATTTGTTGAGTATTTTGAACAAACGAAAATCTGAGTTTTTTATTAAATAAAGCTGCAAGTTCCCTTGCAACACCGACTATAGACATTTGATCCCCTCTATTTGCAGTCGGGGCAATATCAAGAACAACATCCTCTCTAATATTGAGAACATCCTCAAGTTTTTTGCCAATTTTTACATCCGGCAAAAATCTGTTCAAAATAAGAATACCATCTTCTTGTTGATAATTACATTCACTTAAGCCCAACTCATCTGCCGAACAAAGCATTCCTTGGGACTCTACACCCCTTATAACAGCAGGAGTAAGTTCAAACTGCTCTCCAGTTTTACGATTTAATACCTTTGACCCCACTGAAGCATATGGAATAATTTGCCCCTCTTCAATATTCTGTGCACCGCAGACAACAGTTCGCGTCCCTTCACCTGTATTAACTGTAACCAAATGAAGTTTATCTGCATTAGGGTGGTTATCTATTTTCTCAATTTTAGCTGTAATTATATTCGTAAAGACAGGACCAGTCTTTTCTATATCCTCTACTTCCAGCCCGCTCATCGTAAGCTCATGTGCGATTTGCTCCACACTTATATCCGTTAAGTCTACAAAATCTTTTAACCACTCTAATGATACTTTCATATTTATATCCTTATATGTTTTTCCACATAAAGATTTTATTACAAACAATATTGAGTATCAAATTTGAGCTTATTTCTTTTATTTCCACACTTAAAAGCTAAAGATGCCTAAATAAGGCATCTTTGCTTTTCCCCAATATCTTTTTGCATTGTCCCGCTTTTTATACTTGTTTACAATGCTTTAGTCTAATAGCGCCTCCAGTATTTGTGCATTTTTCGTCGCATACGTATTTTCTCGAACCTTATTCCTATGAATATAAGTCCTCAATGCCTCTCTTATCAATTCACTTCTCGAACGATTCTCATTGTCAGCTACTTCGTCAATGTTCTTCAAAAATGATTCAGGCATTGAAATCAAAACTCTTGCCATTGCAATTCCTCCAATTATTTCTAATTTTTAATGTGGTTTTATCTCTTACATTTATATTAAAAATTTTTTCTCTGTTTAATTGCCTTTTTTCTCTATTATTTATATACAAAAACTATATTTCGTTGTTATTATTGCCTTTTCAGCGTTACAAAACTTTAGATTTCTTTAATTCTAAATTATTAGTCCTTGTGTCTATTGCAATCTTTTTAAAAATCTGTAAAATTGTATAAAAAGACTAATGTAAAAAAGGAGAAAAATATGACAGATAATTTTAACGAAGAAAACAAAGAACCAGAGAAAAAATCACACTGGACAAAGGGAAACGACAAAACTCTAAAATTCATAGCGGTTTGCTTGTGTGCGTTTTTAGGTGGTTTTGTGGCTGTACTTGCATTGGGTGGAATTATGACAATCCCTCATAAAAATGCGCCTATGCCCCCGCATCCGTTTGATGCACCTGCACCTCCTATGCATCATAGACACCACCATCACCCGGCTCCTCCGGCAAAACACGCTCAAGCTCCGGTGTTCTTGGAAGAAGATGACTTTTTCGTCATTCCTCAACCAAAACAACCTGTTCCTCCCCACAAAAAAGTGAAAGGTATTGTTAATATCGATGAAACACCCCAACATTACAAGGTTTTTATTGATTTAAAAAACTTCAATAATGATGAAAAAAATGTTTCAGTTACAGTAAAACCTCATTTAATAAAGATTTCAGGTAAGGCAGAAGTTAAAAAGGGCAAAGAGCAAAGCTACTTTTCTTATTCACAAGAGCTTACGCTTCAACGCAAAGTTGACGTCGACGACGTAACTAAAGAAAAAATCGGCAAACATTATGTTATAACTCTTCCGATTGAAAATGATTAATTAGCGTATTTAAAACGTAACTGCTTAAATCTTACAAAAATAATAATTAATTCAATAATACTTATTGCAAAGAATGAAAATGCAAGCCCAAGCCAAAAACCCTTGAGTTGCATTTTCATTTCGTATGCAAGCCAAAAGCCTAAAGGCAGCCCAAAAGCCCAATATCCGCATATAATACACGCAGAAACTGTTTTGGTCATTTTTAATCCCTTTAAAACCCCGCTCAAAGAGGTTTGTAAGCCGTCCAACATTTCAAAACAAGCCGCAATAATCAATACCGGAATTCCGACTGCCAAAACACTTTGCTCCGTGGTAAAGAATGAAAAAATTTGTGCCGGAAAACAAAGTAATATTAAAGTACAACCTCCCATAAACACTACAGAAGCAAATATTCCCGCAAGAGAATACCTTTTGATTTGAGTAAACAATCTGGCTCCGTTAAAAAATCCAACCTTTATTGCTAACGCATTTGAAAGCGATAACGGAACCATATAACAAATTGAGCCAACCGTACAAACTATTGTATGCACCGAAGCAAAAAGACCTGACTCCCGACCTACAAGAATTGTTATCAAATTAAATCCCAAAAACTCTAACAACAGCGCAAAACCTATCGGATAACCGATTTTTACCAACTGTTTTATTAAAATAGGGTCAAATCTTTTTCTAAAATCAATTAATTTGAGGCAATAAAGAAATAAAACCAGCCCCATCAACGTTCTGACTATCAACGTTGCAATTGCAAGACCTTTAACACCCAATGATGGAACGCCAAACATTCCAAACACTAAAATATAATTTAGCGCAAAGTTCAATATTAATGCAGCGATTAGCAAAATATTGGGAAAATTCACTATCTCATGTGCCTGCAAAAATTCCTTCAAACTCTGATATACATACATACCAAATATTGAAAATGATGAAATCAAAATATACTCTCTTATCATAGGCACAAGATGCACTTCAAACCCCATAACACCTACAAAAGGCACAATCGCCAGAGTAATAATCCAAAATATTACCGCAAGCAAAAGTGAAAAATTAACAACAGAAAACAAGTATTTTTTGGTAGGTTTTCTATCCCCCCTATAGTTTGACAGAACTATTGATATAGCAGACATAAGCCCAATTCCAACTATATATATGCAAAAAACTATTGCATTAGCAATACTTATTGCGGCTAAAGTATCCAAGCTATGTCTGGCAGCAACAAAAACATCGACCGCACCAATCAGTATCTGTCCAAGATTTCCAACAATCATTGGCAGTGCAAGAACTAGAAGATCTCTTAAATACCTGGAATACGCCTGCATAGCTCCTCCTTATAGTCACTAAGATTATAGCTTAAATAAACATCAAAACAAATGCAGCAATAATCAAAGGCGGGCCAAAAGGTACATAAGTAAGTCCCTCTGCACTCTTTGCCGAAACAATAAGTTTTTTGCAAGCATAAAATGCAAAAAATAACATTAAGCCAAATGCAAAAATAAAGACAAATAAATTCCCAATCAAATTCAAAACGTCCAACAACTTAAATAAACCAACAGACAACACAAAACCACCCAGCGAGTACAAAAGCATATACTCCCTGTTTTGTAATAATTTCTTTATAAACATAGGCAATATAATTATTATCTGGACAATAACGCCCAAAACTAAAATATAAGGCACACTTCGAACCCCAAAAACAGCACCCAACGCTCCCAATATATAAGAATCACCTTCACCAAATGCTCGCTTACCTACAAAAAGCTTACCCCAAAACGCCAATACTTCCATAATTAACGCGCCTGCTATTATTCCCAATATAGAATAAATAAAACTTTTATTTATACTTAAACTATGCGCAAATAAAGAAAAGTCATAACTTCCGAGATTGCTTTTTCCTATATCAAAGAAATTGTATAAAAGTCCTATTACCCCAAGAGCAATAGCATGCATATCAAAAATTACCTGCTCCTTAATATCCGTAACCGACATTACTACACAAAGCATCGAGGCCACACTCAATACTATAGAATTAAGCGTCAACCCAAACTTCAGGAATATTCCAACAAACAACAAACCAACTATAGTTTCAACCAACGGATATTGTATAGAAATAGATTCCTTACAAAAACCGCACTTACCTCTCAAAAAGATATACGACAAAATTGGAATATTGTGATACCACTTTAATTTATTATGGCAGTGCGGACACTTTGATGGGGGTAAAACTATCGACTCACCGGAGAACGCTCTTAATATAACTACATTTGAAAAACTTCCGATACAAGCACCAATTACAAAAATAACGAATATTATATAATAGAACTCAAGTCCCCTAAGTTCAAAAATGCTCATTCTTCTTCTTTTTCCTCAGCTTTTATAATTCTAAACAAATCTCCAAGTGCCTTTTTAATCGTTCTTGACGTCTGCATCTTAGAAATATTGAGCCTTTCTGCAATTTCTGTCTGACTAATGTCATCAAAAAAATGCATTTTGATGAGTTTTTTCTGTTCGGGTTTAAGCTTTAATATAGCATTTAAAAGCATCATGCGAACTTCTTGAATATTTTGAATATCACTATCTTTGGTATCAGCTATTTTATCATACAATGGAACCTGTTCTTCCTCAGTCAACCCATTCATCTGGTCAAGCGAAACCAACTGTTTTCTACGCTCCACATCGATTACCTCATGGACTTTAACCAAATCCATTTGTAATCTTTCTGCTATCTCAACATCCGTAGGTTTTTCCCCATTTTCTTCTTCCAATTCTTTGGAAATTTGATAGATGCGATAAGCCAACTCTTGAATTTCTCTGGGAGCTTTTATCATGGCCGATTTATCTCTCAAATAATGGCGAATTTCCCCTGTAATCATATGAGTAGCATAAGCACGAAAATTTTTACTCTTACTTGCATCAAAAAGATTAACAGCCTTAAGCAAACCGACACTTCCGACCTGAAGCAAATCGTCAATAGGGTCGGTACTTCTACGTGCCAACCCGCAAGCTATTTTATTAACCAGCGGCATGCAAGCTACAACTATAAGATTTTGCAGCTGACTTTTAACCCGCGGGTTACTCGCAGTTCTGTAGCTTTCCAGCCATTTATATACATCAGGGTAGTTTATATCGTCTTCTCTCATAAATCCTCTTTAACAATTATATCATGGTTTATTTAAATTATAAGTATTTTGTTGTATAATGCTCAAATGAATAATCTGGTAGACAACTTAACACAAAAAGACGAAGCTAAAGCTATCCATGCAGCTAGGGTCTTGATTGATACTAAAAATCTGGACGCTTTTAAAAAATTATGTGAAAAATCCGAGTTCCTTTTTGATTTTGTCAAAGATAATGTAAGAAAAAGGCTCAAAACAGCCATAAAACAGGAAAATTTTCATAACATAATCACATTTTTTAACTTCTACTGTGAAGAATATGCTGATACTTTAATTGAGGCATTATCTCACTTTGCTGATGAAGACTTGTCTGATAAAATTTTTGAACTGTTAGAAAACGGAACAATAGATGAAAAAAAATATGCAGCACTGTATTTTTGCTATATTCCGGACACTATTGCTCAAGAAGCACTTGAAAAACTATCTTTTGACAATGATATTCAACTTGCAGTTAATTGTGCTCGAGCACTCGGAGCTATGAATAGCACCGGCGCCTTTGAAAAAGCTTTAAACTTGCTAGATTCCGAAGATGATTTTGAACTTATTAAGGCTGTAAGATTTTTGAGCGCATTTGGTGATAAATCCGCAATACCTCATTTATTAGAAGTTCTTGAAACTTCTCCTGCTGCCGAAAATATTGCCGGAGAAATTCCGTTTTTAAGTTCTATTCAAAACATGTTAAAAACTCATGATAAAAACTCTGTTTTAAATTGTTTCGACCTAATTTTAACCGGCTTGGGAGAAATTTATCCGCTCAATGACTTATTTTTCTTCGAAGTCTATAATGTATTGCAATATCTCATTGAACAGCAAAAGCATAACGCACCTGACAGCCATATAGCGGCTATCCTTCTTCGTGCATATGAAAAATTTTCATCCATACATGATTGCGACGAATATCTTTTTGATGAATCAAAAGATGTCAAAAATGAGATTAAGGATATATTTGATTTGCTTAATTCGCAGCAAAAAGAATTTTGGACTCAACAAAAAGAAATTATTCCAAATGAATTGAAACAAAGCAAATTCCGCTCAATTTCAGCTTTGGACATAATAAGATTAATGGAAATTACATCCGCAAAAAATGACGTAATTAATTTTATAAACTCAGTAAGAGATGAGCAATCAATACTTGCCGGACTCGGCGCTGCGAAATCTCTGGACATTTTGAATAAATTGGATAAAGAAGAACTTAAATCAAAAATTGCCAACCCCACTTTGAGTGAGGTTTTGGAAAGCTTCTTTGTCTAGATATACTAATCTCCAATATAATTTTTTAAATTACGAGAAACTGTAGCGTTACGACAAATTTTTTTCAACTTACTTATAGCTCTATTTTCGATTTGTCTTATTCGTTCACGAGAAACATTGTATCTGGCACCAATTTCTTCAAGCGTTTTTTTAACCCCATCATCGTCAAGCCCATAACGCATTATTAAAACATCTCGTTCCTTAGGACTGAGTTGGTCTAACATTTTTCTCACATCCATCAACAGGCTATCATTAGTTACCTTTGTATCGGGTGAAAGTGTTGATTCGTCGACTATCAAATCCCCAAGCTTTGCATTGTCATCCTTTGCCGTAGTCGGACTTTCTATACTAATTGTATCCTGCGCAGATTTTACAAGAGTAGAAAGCTTATTTACAGAAATACCCAATCTTTGTGCTATATCTTCTCTTGATGGGGGCGCTCCATTTTCAGTAGTTAAATCAACAGTTGCCTTTTTAATTTTGCTCAACATTTCTATCATATGTACGGGCAGACGAATCATTCTTGATTTATCTGCTATTGCCCTTGTAATAGCTTGCTGAACCCACCAGGTTGCATATGTCGAAAATTTATAGCCTTTTGAATAATCAAAACGTTCTGCTGCCTTCATCAGCCCCATATTGCCTTCTTGAATTAAATCAAGAAAAGAAAGACCTCTGCCTATATATTTTTTTGCGATACTAACAACCAGACGCAAATTAGCGTTTATTAACTTATTAATCGCATTAGGATCTGCCGTTTCTTTAATCCTTTGAGCAACCTCAAGCTCTTCATCCGGACTTAAGAGTGGTATTTTACCAATTTGTTGCAAATATATTTTCACAGAGTCATCAGTATTAACACTGGAAAGATTTTCCCCTGTTTTTACAGGCGCAATACTTAGGATTTCATCGTCTTCATCTGGCTCCAGTGAATTAGTTTCTGAAAGATTTTCCTCTATGTCTTGATTTTCGTCTGCCATATTTCTAATTTTTTGCGTCATGCCAAATCTCCAATTTAATTATATATTAAGATTTGATTTTTGCATAATTTGCCTTGTTGCTTCATACATTAATATACTCGCAGCATTTGATACATTTAATGAGTTAAATTCATTAAACATAGGAATTTTTACCAAAAAATCTGCTTGTTTTATTAATGTTCTGGAAACTCCTGAGTGTTCTGCTCCCATAATTATGGCAAAATTCATGCCTGTGTAATCAACCTCAAAATAATTATCTTTGCCTCCAGCTTCTGCCGCAATTACCCAGAAGTCTGATTTTTTAAGAGTCTCAACAACATTCACAAGACTATTAACTTTAATTATATCTATGTAGTTAATAGCCCCTGCCGAAGTTTTTTCAACAGTTGCAGAACAAAGTACCGAACGCCGCTGAGAGATAATAACTGCGTCAAACCCTGCACAAAGTGCAGTCCTTATTATCGCACCAAGATTGTGGGCATCCTCAACTCCATCAAGAATAATTACTCTTTTATATTCATTCTTAGACTTCTTTTTTAAAAAATCTTCCAGCTCAACATACTCAACAGGAGCCACAAATGCCAGTATCCCCTGATGTTTGTACTCTTTATATTGCTGGAATTTTTCCTTTGGAACAAATTGAAAAAGTACACTGTTTTGTTTTGCCAAATTGAGGATTTCATCAATTTTATAATCTCTGTTAAGACCTTTTGATATAATAATTTTGTTAATATTCCTACCGGAGTTTTTCAGCAACTCCAACACTGCATTTTTACCACAAATAAAATTTTGATTTTCCATAATAATCCTTTAAAAGTATTAAGTTTTTTGACAATATATGTATTACAATATATTATTGTATAATAAAGTATGAGGAAATAATAGTTGGATAATGTTTAGCAGTTTATTTTCAAATTCTGGCTCTAGAGAGTATATCGGTATTTCGCTGAATGCTAATGGGCTTTTGGAGGTTATTCAAACAAGCAAAAGTGGCAGTGAAATTCAAAAATACACAAATCGGTTTGTTAACTATAATGCGATTACACGCGAAGTTGAAAGCTATGAAACGCTTGGCGCAGAAATAGAAAGTGCCCTTTCAGAACTAAATATCAATGCTAAGAATTGCGCCGCAACAATTTCTTTGCCGAATGTTCTTTTTGGTATAACAGAACTTCCTGAAATTCTTTCTGACGAAGAAATATCAAATGCACTAATTTCGGAAGTTGAAGATTCGTATATATTCAAACGTCAAGAACCTGCAATTAGCTGGTGTAAAATAAGCACGACAGAAAACACTTCAAAAATTGCCTATAGCGCATTGCAGACTTCTGTTTTGAAGGAAATTAAGGAAATATGTTCCGGTTTGGGCATCACCCTGTTAGCTGTTCAAAATTCAATTTCTGAACTTCTTACCGGACTAAGTTTTTCCGAACTTACTTCTAAAGTTATTCCGACCGACAAGTCTGCATGGAATTTGCTTTTAATTTCCGGTACAAGTTATTCAATATTTAATTTTTTAGGTGACAAACTAAATAACTATTATGAAGAGCCCCTTGCGGTTAAATCTTTTACAGATGAGGAAGTATACGCAGCTGTTGGATCGATGGCATCTACTGCTCTTCAGAATTATCCGGCAACAAATCTTCTAATTATTTCCGAGACAGATGAAGTTTCCGCCGAAGTTATTTCTACAAAATTAAGTACAAACAGTATTCCTTTTTATATTGAGCAAAACAAGTTCCAACAACAGCCCTCGTTAAAAGTAAGCCTTAATGTTTTACCGGGGTATATACCACAAATTACAATTGCTGCTGTTGGCGCATCTGTTAACCCTCACGAAAATAGGGCTATCAAATTTAATTACCTTGATTCTCTGGGCAGTTCTGCTGGAGCTGGAGATATCATCACTATTGGTGATAGTACTTTTGAAATCACCAAAGACTTAGTTACAAAAATTACTATATATGCAATTGTGTTTGCTGCTGTGGTATTTGGTGGTACGTATTTTCTACTCAATACAGCAATAAGCAAGACATCTAAAAAAATAAACCAACTTACTCAGGAAGAAACAAATCTTCAAAATGAATTAAAATCTTTTTCGGATAAACCCTCAACCGTTAATATTACAGGTACTATTGAGAATATAACCAAATCTAACAGAAAAAAAATGCTGTATTACGATGCACTGTCCTATGGAATTCCTGAAAAACTTTGGATAGAATCATTTTACGCAGGTTCCGGAGATTCAATAGGTATAAATGGTGTGTCATTGAACAGCAACGATATAACAGCATTTTTAAAAGGCATAAGAGAAGTTGCCGGGGAATCGGAAGTTTCTGTTGTAAGGTTAACTGTTACTGGAAGTGATGATATTGTTGGAGGAAATGAACCTGAATTATACTCATTCACTCTTGCAAATCAAGCATATAAGGATACAATGAATAATTCTGCAGTTAGCGGTGACAATAATAACAACACAAATCCAATACCAGCAAATCAATCGCAGCCAAATCAAAATTATGGAGGGAATAATATTCCTCCGGTAGATAATCCGTCAACCGTACCTCCGGTGATTCCGGCGGAATAATTAAGGAGATATAACCTTGGAAGCAATTCTTAAAAAATATATATTGTACATTTTTGTCATAATTCTTGCATTTGGTTTTGGATTATCAAAGACCATACCAATGGTTGGCAACTATTTTTCACTAAACAAAGATGTTAAATCTAAACAGACTTCTATTGAAGATTTGAAAAAAAATGTTGAAATTGCCAGACAAAACAGCCAAAAACAAGAGGAGACAGAAGTTAAGCAAGAAAAACAAATATATGAACCTCAATTTAAGTCAACAGAGGTTATGGTTAATTTTAACGGCATGCTCGATACTATCTTAGAATTGGCAAAACAGTCCGGTTTGAAAATTAAATCTATAGAATTTAAAGATATTCCTGAAAGTGATTTGATTAAACAAAACCACTCTGCTGAATATGACGCAACGTTACTTGTTACTCAAGTGATAGGTACATATACGGAATTACAGAATTTCTTGAGAGAAATATACAGACATCAGTACTTAATAGGAGTTTACGACCTCAAGGTTGTTCCATATGAATTTGATAAGAAAATACTAATTATTGATTTATCTTTATCCTTATACGCAAAAAAATAATGTTACTGTTCTCTTTTTTGAGGTAAAATATTACTCACAGAGGAGAGAATTTAATGAATGAATTAAGAGATAAAGAAGAACAGTATAATGAATACCTTAAATATAAGAAACCTGAAAATCATAGAAGTACTTTTCAGAATTTGCTTTCGTTTATAGGAGTAGGAATTGTAGGTTTCGTATGTGCATTTATGTTTTATAACGTTTTCGTCGGGCACCCCGCTGTAAATACGGAAGGAATTAGAAAGCTTTCATTCAAAGACAGATTTATTAAAAAAGAGAAGAAGGGGTTTAATATACCATTTTTTAGTAAACGTCAAAACCTTCTTGTTTTGGGCGTAGATTCCAATGGTAGCGACACTGATAAATTCAGAGGTACTCGCTCTGATACAATTTTGTTGATGAATATTGATCCTGCTTCGCACTCAATAAATGCAATTTCAATTCCACGAGACAGCAAGGTCTATCTCGCCGATGATCATGGAGTACAAAAAATTAATCACGCGCATGCAATAGGTGGAGTAGAACTAACAAAAAAGACAGTAGAAGATACATTGGGAGTTAAAGTTGACCGATATATTGTAATCAATACAGACGGAGTTAGAAAACTCGTTGATACGATAGGCGGGATACCAGTTTATGTTGAAAAACCGTTAAATTATGATGACTACTCTGGAAAACTACATATTCACCTTGATAAAGGAGTTCATGTCCTCAATGGAATTGAAGCGGAAGGATTTCTTCGTTTCAGACATGATGGTCTTGGTGACATTGGTAGGACATCGCGTCAACAATGGTTCTTAAAAAGCCTTCTTGATACAATTCAAAAACCATCTGTAATTCCGCAAATTCCTGAAGCTTTAAAAATTGCAATGACCTATATAAAAACAGATATGACTTTGTATGAGCTTTCGCATTTTGCGGCACTAATGCGGGATATAGATATGGATTCTGTTGAAGTTGCAACACTTCCTGGAAAACCCTCCACCAAAGGTGTAATTAGCTATTGGATTTTAGACCCCGAGAAGACACAAGAGGTCATAGACAGACTTATATATCGTGTAAAACCTGAAAGTGCAGAAAAACTTTCTGTCGGAATTATGTACACAGGCAAAAAAGAAGATGCTGCTATGGAAGTTAAGGAAAGACTCGAAGAATTTGGCTATGACGTTAACTGTCTTGGCAAAGGAAGATTACCGCATCCACAAATTATTGCACATAAACAAACCGTTAGCTCTGATATCATCTCAAAGTTAAAACGCAAAATACCGGAAATTAGAAATATGCAGTTTGTTTATGACCCCAACAAGCAATACTGCCAACAAAGTGATTTTACTATTATTTTATCCGAATAAGGAGGCATCATGATTAAAGAAATTATTGAACGTTCTAGTATCCGTAGTTATACTGATAAAAAAATATCTGACAGTGATATTAAAACAATTCTCGAAGCAGGGAGGCTTGCTCCTTCGTGGATGAATGTTCAACCTTGGCATTTTATAAGCGTCAGCGATGAACAAACAAAAGATCTTCTTTGTAAACTATCCTTCGGACAAAATCAAGTAAGAACAGCTTCTCATGTAATTCTTTGCCTTGCTGATACTACCGCTTGGGATGACAATAAATTTAGAAAAATATTACAAGCAAAAGGTTCCACCGAAGAACAAATTAACGCAATTATTC
Organism: Candidatus Gastranaerophilales bacterium; assembly: GCA_944325625.1. Taxonomy (GTDB): domain Bacteria; phylum Cyanobacteriota; class Vampirovibrionia; order Gastranaerophilales; family Gastranaerophilaceae; genus RGIG2134. Next base: position 127,815 of record CALVAP010000004.1, read on the forward strand.
AAAATCCAACATTATATCCTAAACTCAAGGGTGATGAAAGAGTTTTGCTAAGAACAGCCGAACAATGCACATATGCTATGGCATATATGGGACTTCAGGCGCAAAACCTCGGTATTTCTTCTTGTGTAATTGGTGCTTTGGGTAACGAGTTTACAGAAAGTAATCAAGATCTGTACCTTGAAATAAGAAAAAAACTCAACATTCCAGAAAAAGTTTATCTAATGGCTATGCTTACGTTAGGTTATAACGCCAAACCGGAACTTCAAATGAAAAAACTAAGAAAACCCTTTGATGAAGTAGTTTCTTACGAAACCTACGGTCAAAAATTCAACTAACCTTAAGCTACCCGTTGTGATTGCTGTGATTGCTGTGATGTTCTGTATTGATTTAAAACTTCAACCCAGCCGTCTATGATTTGTACGTCATTTTTCAATGCTTCGTTTGGTAATCCTGCATGGTGGATTTTCGGTAACAATTCTTTTACCGAGAATCTGACCGGGGCATCTTTCATATCGTCTGTATCGTTACATACAAACACTTCATTTCCTCTTTTATCTTTTTCAATACCGATAATTGTAATTTCATGCCCGTTAACAACTCGATTGTTGGCATCTGTATGCGTATAGCCTACTATTACATTTTCACCCAACTTAAGTGCCTCTTTTATGTGCTTCAATGTGTCTTCATGCGGGCATTCATATCCGATTATTTTTCCGGTTTCATCAAGGATTTGATATGTCACAGAGATTTTGTTCTTCCCTTCTGCTATAACTTCTGCAAGATTTTTTTCTATATCCGTAAGCCCCCTGTTATCAGGATTAAAAGAACCTGTCCGAATATCTGTTATGGCATTATAGGTATGTTGTGAACCAATATTCATAAAAGTAGACTGCATCAAAACATCAATCGGACTTCTTTCCCCCGGGTCACGATAGGCATCTGTTGCCTGTATTCTGGCCCGAACTATAGCATTCCTATCCGGATGCATTTCTACTGTAACATTATCCCAATCCGACTGTTTATGCGGGACTTTGAACTGTTCTAACAACCACATTGCGTCTACTGCACCGGGAGCTATATCCGAGAGTTTTATGTCTTTTTTTACACTTACTTTTTCTGAACTCAATCCCTCTGCCATTCTGGCATATTCCGCAGGGGTTTTATAGGCGAGATTAAACTGAATACTCGCAGCGACACAAGAGCTTGATACAACATCAAGCATTTGTTTGGTAATTGGCTGGTATTTTGGCATGCTTCCAGTTTGTCTTATAGCATCAAGATAGTTGGTGTAATTCGTTTCTTTTGTTGCGTAATTTTGTTGATTTGCCAGTATTTCTCTTGCGATAGGTTCAGGTATATCTCCAAATTTTTGTGTTATCGCAAAAGGATTATCCAATGCTGTCACAACATCATTCAATATTGATTTCGAATCCAACCCTTTTACTCTTTTTTCCGTAACTATTTTGTACAAATTATCAAGTGTAGTGGACTTATCGTTGGAATCATTGCTTAGCAACCTTCCTGACTTCAATAACATATTTAGTTTTGCTCTGGCCTTAGAGTCCAATTTGCCTGATACTTCGGCAAACTTCTTCTGCTCTTCAGCCGTTCTAAGCGTTGTGTTTATCCCCACCGCCTGAGTATTTCCAAATGAAACTGCTCCTTGCGTACCTTTTATTCCATTTAATTCTCTCAAGGTCGAATTAGAAGCACAGTTATTTTTTAGCACACCAACAGGTGTCTTTCCCCTAACATCTGATATATTACTATTAAAATTGTTTATACTGCCTATCAACTTACGCCTGCGCTATCATTAAACCCTTACCTATATTTTAATAAAACTACAAATATTTTAAAATTTGCTTATTTTGCGCTATATTTAAATTATTATTTACATTTATTTAACAAAGGACCCGACTTGCTTCAAGAAAAGCTAAAAATAAAACCAATGAATATTCAGGAACTGACACTTGCAGTTGACAGACTCACCCGACTTAAGTTCCCAGAAATAAAATATAACCGAGTCTTTAGAGAAATTATTTCCAAACACCTGCTTTCTCCCAAAATCAGTTTTAAAGAATACGATAAGCTCAATGAAGAAAAAATATGCTCTCTTATAGAAATGATTTTTGATTATTCATTGGAGTTTCAGAACAAAAAGTGCCCGTATTTGCTATACAAAAGAGTTGTAGAACTCGATTGCAAAACTTTTCTAATCAACGAGCAAACTAAAAAATTAATGCAAGCCAAAATTCCATATGAAACAATTATAGAGCTTAACCAAGACAAAAAATTGCCACAGAACTTAGAATTTCTAAGACAATTTTCAATCACCAACCTAACACCTGAAAAAATAAGAAATAAGTTCAAAACAAAATTTCCAATCGAAAAACTCGTCCTTGCTGAAGGAATTACAGAAGAAATTCTCCTACCAAAGTTTGCCAAAATCCTTAACTACGACTTTGACGAAAATGGTATTGCAATAATACCCGCAGGCGGGAAAAATCAAGTGGCTAAAGATTACCTTGAATTTGTAAATAGAGTTAATGTTCCAATAATTGTGCTGCTCGATGCCGATGCAAAACCCGTTGCACAAACAATTTCAAGTAAATTAAGAAGCATCGACAAACTGATTTTAATTGAAAAAGGTGAATTTGAAGATATCCTACCAGCCGAACTTATTGAAAAAGCCATAAATAACAAGTTTCTTAACCTTTTTAAGCTTTCTGACACAGATTTGCAACCACATACCAATAGAGTTAAAAATCTGGAAGAGATTTATCGAATAAACGGACTTGGAGAATTTAAAAAAGCAGAATTTGCTCATGATATAGACTGCGTTTTGAGTCTGCAAAACAAAAATCACGTTTCTGAAGAAATAAAAAGCATCATAGAAGAAATTAAAACCGCCTGAACTAATCATCCTCTCAATGCTAAATCTTCGTAACCAGTGAAGGAGCAATTTGAATAAATGTTCTCACCATTTCTTTTTCCCACTGTATACCGGCACCAAGTCTTAGAATTTCACAAGCTTTTTCTACACCCAAACCTTTTCTATATGGTCTATCACTTACAAGCGCATGGAACGCATCGGCTATAGACACAATTCTTGCAGTATAAGGAATTTCTTCACCTTTGAGTTTGTCCGGATATCCCGTACCGTCCCAGTGCTCATGGTGATGTTTTACCATTGGAATAAGGTCATGCAACGCCTTATTAGGCATAAGAACCTTCTCTGCTCCTATTGTCGGGTGCTGCTTCATAATCGCCCATTCTTCATCACTCAATTTTGTAGGCTTTCTCAACACATTCTCCGGTATTCCGATTTTTCCCACATCATGAAGCATTGCGCCCAGTTTTATTCGCTCAACTTCTTTTTCGGGTAAATTCAACGCCCTTGCCAATGCCTCCGAATACCTCGACACCGACGCTGAGTGGTCTTTTGTGTATTCATCTTTTGCATCTATTGCTGTTGCCAAAGATGTTACCATATCTATTAAGTGACTTTGGTTGATTATCTCTTCATTATTAAATTTATTGACAAGTTCTTCCTCAAAGTTTACACCAATAGAGGCATGCCTTTTTGTAAGTACCGAAGCAAAAGAGCTTAGTGCCATATCATCCCAAAAATCAAAGTCCTGAGAAGATACTATCGTCGATATTCCGTTTTGATATCCTTTACTCTTAGAAATATACATTGCCTGCTCTGCAAGTATTAGCAATTTGTCTTGCTCCAATGCAGATTGAGGATATGTAGCTATCCCAACTGATACTTTCACCGGTCCTACATCATCCACCAAACAGCAAGAAAGTGAATACGTCAAATATTCCCCAAGATACTTCGCATCCTCAGTACTAGTATCAGGAAGAATTACTGCTATTTCATCTCCACCGTATCTGCCTGCTATATCATTTGCTCTAATATTTTGTTTTATCTTCTCTGCGACAAGTTTTATTATTTCATCACCTTTGCTGTGTCCCAACTCTTTGTTAATTGTTGATATGTTATTCACGTCAAATATCAATATTGAAAGCTCTTGTGATGCTTTATCCGCCTTATCTAATTCTTTTGATAAATACTCTTGAAATGCTCTGTGATTGTATAAACCTGTTAGTGTATCTTCATTACAATTTAATGACACCTGCTCAGAGAGCTCCTTATTATGTATAAACATTGCAAGATAAGACGACATTAACTCATACAAAGGAGTATTTTCTTCGAACTCATTATCACCAACAATAAATACCCCAAATACCTCATTTTGCGCAAACATCGGTATAACAACACATCTGGAATTCGGTAAATATGGAATATTTAAAAACTTATTACTGTCCAAAAACTTGGTTTGATTTGACTCCAATGCCTCAATAACAGGATTTTCCGTATTTGACTTAAAAACCTTTGTAGAATATGTTGAACCGATTTTATCTATCAATTTAAGATTTATACACTTTGACTGCTTGTTAAAATATCCCAAAGCGGTAAAATACGTGTTTAGTTTGTTTGTAAATATATTGTGCATTGAATAGAACAACTCATTGGCGTTAACTTTAGATTTTAGAGAGTCGTTCAATATGGCTATCAGCTCTTCATAATCAACGGCTGCAGAAGGCTTTTGCAGGTAATTGTTGTAACCTGAATATAACCTATTAGAAACCGTCTTTGAGGGGGTAATCGCATTCATTCTTGCAATCTTCCCCGAACCCGAAAGCGGATTTGATGACCAACTATTCTGCGATGAAAGTTCTTTTTTATTATTTTCTTTGGTTATTTGCTTGTCGGAATCCACAATCGCCCTTTTTTAAACCTACTGTTTTCTATTTGTTGATTATATAAAGCCTATCAACCAAAAAATTTGACACTGCTCAAAAATATTTTAACCTTAATTTTGCTGTATTTACTTTGTGCAAAGTTTTTCCGAATTTTTAAGTTTTTTTAAGCTGCTACCCTACACTACAAAAATACAACTTTTTCTAACATAACGCAATAGTCAAAAATTATTTTGAATGAAAATTTAACAATTTAAACCCGCGCTTGCGAGTTTCGGTTTTTATATCCGGCAACTCCCAACATTCATAACAACGAGCTTCATAGGTTTCATCTCCACCTATCATAATCAGCGGAGAGGTCTTATCTGCCGGTTTACCGTTAATTAGTCTTTGTGTCCTTGTTGCTGTTTCGCTACCGCACTTTAAACATATTGCGCAAAGCTTATCTACCTTATCTGCCATACATAACAATTCAGGCATATATCCAAAGGGATCTCCTTTAAAATCCAAATCCAATCCCGAACCTATTACCTTTTTACCTTGCATTATAAGTTTTTTAATTACAGATATTATCCCCTCATCAAAGAATTGAAGTTCATCTATTGCTACGATATCATCGTTTTCTTCTACGGCATGCAAAATATCGTAAGAAGATTCTACCTTAATAGCTTCGAGCCAAAGTCCGTTTCTAGATTCTATATAATCTCCCTTTGCCCTGGTATCGAGTGATGGAGTAATAACCTTAACTCTTTTTTTTGCAAGTATCGAACGGCGTATTCTTCTCAGCAGTTCTTCTGTTTTTCCACAGCCCATTGGACCTGTTATCATTTCAAATCTATACACGGCTTATTCCTTTTTTCCCTTCCCAATATTATTTAATCAATTTTTTTCACAATCGTCCATACAATTTACGTATGAATTATTCCCCAATCTCTAGTCTATTCTATCGTAAATATTCAAATAATTCCAATAACTTTTGAAAACTTTTCTTATATATGTTTGCGTTTCCGAATATGGTATCTCTTCAACAAATTCATCAAAATCAGTGTAATTTAGCGTATTATGCCAATTTTTAACAGCATTGTGACCACCATTATAACCCGCTACAGCAAATAAATATTTTTTAGCCAGCTGCGAAAGCGCATAGTCCAAATACGCACAACCCAATTCTATATTGCTTTCTACATCATTATGGGATATTGCATCATAACTTAATGAATATTTTTGAGCTATAAATTTAGCAGTATCAGGCATAACTTGCATAAGACCGCCTGCCCCTACATAGCTTTTTGCCTGCGTATCAAAATGGCTCTCCTCTTTTATTATTGCAATAACAACATAAGGGTCTAAGTCATATACTTTTGAGTATTTATTTATTTCATTCTCAAAGTACATAGGATACGCAAGCTTATATATGTCATCACCAAAATCCGGCTTTGTATCCAAAGAGCTTATAAAATCTCTGGCTTGAACAATCGATAAAGCTTTATTTCCCGCCTTATAATTTACCCAACTTTCGACTACCTTATTATCTTCCAATAATAGCTCCAACAACTTCCAATCCCCTACATTCATTAGCAAATTTAATACCGGCATGTCTTTGGACTGAATTTTACAGTAATTTAGAGGAAACTTTATTTTTTTATTATTAGTATTAAGCTGCCTTTTGCCTTTCACCGTCCAAGCTGTTTTTCGCCCATCAAGAAGAAGTTTTGAGCGAAATGCATAGTAATCATCAGGATACTTTTCCAATATCGTTCCATAATATCCTCTGGCTTTAGCGTAATTTCCCCTTTTTTCCGCTGCCTTAGCTGCAAAAAATTGTACTCTGGGAGCTGATATTGTAGTTGAATATTTTTGTGAATGGGTTTGCGCAAGCTCCATAACCTTGTCGTAGTTCCCTTTTTTATATTGTGCCCATATCAAATTCCATAGTGCATCTGATGCAAACCTGCCATTTGGATAGTTGTTAACTATTTGATGATAGTAGGGAAGTTTTTCTTTTGCACTTAGCTTATCTATGTACTTGTATAAAGCATAATCTCCGCCGCTCAATGATTTGGGTGTCAATATATTGACAGCCTGCAAATATCCACTCTTTAAATCTGTTGAATACATTGCAAAAATATCTATCGCCTCATGTAATTCTTCTTCATCAATATTTGCACTGTATTCACTTAATCCCTTTTTAAGAAGAACTTGCACCTGTTTGTAATCTCCAAGTTTTCTCGCACACATCGCCAAATAAAACCAGCTCTTCTCTATTGGAACAAATGCAAAATGCGATTTTGCCTCCGCATAAAGCCCATTTTTGTATAATGCTTTTCCCAAAGTGTAATGTTGCTCACTATTAAGCGGGCGATTTATTTTCTTTAGTCCGGAAATTGCTTCTTTCGAATATTTTCCGCCGGGCGAATATTCAAGATAGTAAAGATATGCGCTAAGTGCTTTTATCTCATTTTTTGCTGAATATATCTCTCCCAAAAAATAATTTGAAGCTATTTGATATTTTTCATTTACAGCTAATTTCGCCAAACTTTCAAATAAATCTTCCGATTTTTTTATTTCACCTTTTTCAAAATACAGTTTTGCCAGATTGTATCTCGCACTTTCCTCAAATAAACTTCCCGAACAAGAATTTATAACGTCTTTATACATTGAAACTGCACTATCCTTGTCATACAAGTTTTGTGCTGAGAGCGCTGCTCTATACTTAGCGGGACAATAAAATTCGTTTCCTCGTTCTACCGATGAAAAATTGTAATATGCATTTTGGTAGTCTTTTTTATTGATAAAGTCTAACCCTTGCAAATAGTAACGTTGATTATTCTTTGACATGATATTCCCGGCAAGCATATACAACAAAAGCCCTGCCGCTAATATAAAAACAAGCACCCATATAAACTTTTTTATGATATTTTTTATAAAATTCATATTTACTTTCATTTTATCAGACCAATACTAGTATCCGATAAACAACCTTAAAGGGCAAGGCAAAAAAGCTTATATTAAGCGATATTGTAACCATAGAGAGTGGAGCCAAAATGAAAAAATCAGTATTTATTGCGGTTGATAATTATAACCGCTCTGAAAATCCCCATAAAAAATTTACAAATAATTTTTTACATTACAAAAAAAAAACTTCTTGTCCTATCATCAAAAACTATCTAATGCTTGATTTCATTAAAATAATTGAATAAAAAAAAACCGCTCAATGAGCGGTTAAATTTTTCCTATTCCCTATTCCTTGCATTGCTGCTATTACTTTGCTTTTTTATATTAAACCTCGTTACCTGATGAAAAAGTACCAAATTTCAATTTTTTATCATCAGTATTATCTTGTTCGTTCTTATCATTTTGGTCATCTGCGCCAAGTTTTTTCTCTATTTCACCCATAGAAATCAGTCCTAAATCACTTGCGCTATCAAGAGCATCCCCCTCTAATTTTGCAAGCTCCTCAGGATTCATTGAAGATAGCTTATTTTTAATCGTATCTTCATCCGCCTCACATCCTAAAGCCTCAGCCAATTCTTGAATTTCACTGTCATTATTCGCAAACTTTGCACCGGCTGAAAGTTTTCCGGTAAAACCTCCTGTTGATTGTGAGTCTTGAGTTTTATCGGCTTTTGTAGAGAATGAAACAGTATCACCATATCCGCCTTCTTCTCCAAACGCATTTATTCCGCTAAAACCCGAATTACCACCCTCAAGAGCCTGAGGGGATTTGTTTTGCGCAGCCATACCATTTTTTGCAGCAGTAAAAACATCTGTCGTTTTTAGACTATTTGCGTTGTTTCCATTAACGGCGTTTGTATTTTGCTGTTGCTGTTGTCCTACATTTGCTACACCTTGCTGCGCATAGTCTTTGCGCGTTAAGTTTAAAAATTCTGACATAATTTATTCTCTCTCTTTCTTTAATAATAAACGGTGGTTAAATTTTTCTTTTTTTATTCTGCTACTACTGTGTAAAATTTCTTTGAAACAACTTCATATTTCAAAAATGGATGATTTGAATCCTCTGCAAATGTGTAACTTTGTTGCTGCTCAAGTGTATGACCCGTGTTTGCTGTTCCCATTTCTATGTTAAAGTTACCGTCTTGCAGCGTCCATTTCAGGGTATTATCTCCATTTCCAAATTGAATATTATTTCCGGTTACTCCGTCAACTATAAAGTTTTTGAAGTAATTCATTTCATAATCGTCATATTTTTCATATGCGGTTTCTGTCTCCGCAACATTATGAATAATAGTTTTAAACTCTTGTTCTCCTTCATGTCCTTGCGGATAATAATAAGCAACACCTTCGTATGTATATGAATATACATAAATCGTTGGTATTCCATCAGGATTTGCAGCCACTACATATTTAGCTTTTCCATCTTTTAGCTCCATCATATCAACTGTTTCCGCAAAAGCCTTATCTTCATCAGATAATGCTGCATATATAGGATTTGTACAGTGACTATAATCATAAACTACGTTAGAATTTACTTTTTCGGAGGTATTAAAATGATCTAATTCTTCAATCCAAGGACTTTCTAAATCACCCCATAACTTTGCATTAGTCTTTAATGCATAGTCAATCGTCATAACAGAAGAATTACCATCTCCCATAGTTATATTATTATTATTGCCCCAAAATGCAATCTTCTGCATTCCATCACCTAACGATATTGCATTTGAGTTACCAATCATTCCAATTTGGTTTTTTCCATCGCCTGATGTCAATGAGTTGTTTTCGCCATATATTCGAACCTCATTGTCTCCACCAGCACTCGTAACATCTATGTTTGTTCCTTCTATGTATATGGAATCATCACCAAGTCCGGTTTGCGCTGAACTGTTTGTTCCACCCAATGCAATAGAATTATTACCATTTCCTGCTGTTATTTTATTATTGTCACCATAGAGCATTACTGTGTTGTTACCCTCTTTAGCGTTAACTTCGATGTTATCACCATTGAGCATTACAACATCATCATCTGTGTCTGTTAAATCTAACTTCACTCCTTCTACTCTCTCAAGAGAATTAGGATTAAAACCGACTTGATTTAACAACTCAAATGCAGCCTGATTTTGGTATTGATGTATTGCACTTATATTTGTCATATACTCTCTTACTTAATATATCCTCGTATATATAATAAGTAGTTTGAGTATATAAAATTGCTAAAATTGTATATATTTTGTTTACAATACTTAATGATTATTATTGGGGGCTTTTATTATTTGAACAGAGCGAACCTCTGAAAGGTCTTGCCTTGCTTCTTTTATCTTGTTTCTAATATCATCATCCAAACTATGCCCGCCAACCAAACGGTCAACAAAGCCATTATTAAGTTTTACTGCTTTTTTTAGAACACCTATATCATCAAGAATATCCTTGATTTGCTCAAAATCATACCCGAAACCATGCTTTGATTGATATGTTAACACCTCGCCGGTTGGTGAAATTACGTCTTCTCCACCTTTTTCAAAATAAATTTTGAATATAGATTTCAAATCCTGTAATTCACACTGCATCGTGCTAATTGCCTGCTGTATCCGCAAATATCTTTCAAACAAATAATCAATGTTATTTATCTGTTTAATTTGCCAATCATACTTTTTGTCATAGAGTTTTTTAAGTTTTGGGTACGCAAGCGCCAACCCCATAGTATCACCCATTGCTCTGTGACGGTCGGTAATTTCAATTTCGAACTTTTTCATTAAATTATCAAGACCATGCGACAATAAATCGGGATAAACTTCCTTAAACATAAACTCCGTATCTATTCTGGGATTTTCGATACCCTTTCCCGTATGTCTTTTTGCCGCTTCATTTATATATGAGTAATCAAAAATAGCATTGTGTGCAACTATGGGATAATCACCAATAAATTCAAGAATTTTGTGTATCACTTCTTCTTCTTTTGGAGCATCTTTAACCATATCTTCGGTGATACCATGCACAGCAATACTTGATTTTCTAATGTGCTGTTGGGGATTGATAAGTGTTTCATAACTATCTTTTATAACACCGTTTTCCAGCCTTACTGCTGCAAATTCTACCATTCTCTCTTTTGTATAATCCAATCCCGTAGTTTCTGTATCAAGAACAATTTCAATAACTTTTTTACGCGGCATTTTTCATCTCCCTTATCAAAAGTTTATCATAAAAGTGCAAAATGGGAAGATTTGTAATAAAATGAAAGAATAACAAAAGGAAATTAAAATGCAAAGAAAACCGGTAGTAGCAATAGTAGGTCGTCCAAATGTAGGTAAATCAACATTTGTAAACAGGCTTGTCGGAACAAGAAAAAGCATAGTTGATGATAGACCGGGGGTTACCAGAGATAGGATTTATTTTGACGTAGAATGGCAAAATAAACACTTTACAGTAATAGATACGGGCGGAATTATCCCCGGAGATGAAGATGAGATAATGCTCAACATCTTCACTCAAGCACAAATTGCCTGTGAGGAAGCTGATAAAATAATATTTGTAGTAGATGGCAAAGACGGAATAAACCCAATAGACCATGATATCGCAAACGTATTACGTCGCAGCAAAAAAGAAGTTTTTCTTGCTGTCAACAAAATTGATTCTCCCGCACATTCAAATAATATTGCAGATTTTTATGAGCTGGCAATAGGTGAACCAATAGCCATTTCCGCATTACACGGAGATGGCGGAATAGGAGATATACTCGACAAATTAACTAAGGATTTTGAATATTCAGAAGCTGAAGTTGACAATGATATCATAAAAATTGCGATTGTAGGCAAACCAAATGCCGGAAAATCCAGTATTGTTAACGCTCTATTGGGCGAAGAAAGGGTAATCGTTTCGGATATATCAGGAACAACTCGTGATAGCATTGACTCTAAGGTGAAATATGAAGGACAAGAGTTTTTGCTGATTGATACAGCAGGGATTAGGAAAAAATCGAAAGTTGACTGGGGTGTTGAAAAATTTGCCGTAGACAGAGCAATTCGTTCAATCCGCAGTTGTGATGTCGCTGTTCTTGTTATAGATGCAACTGAAGGTCTAAGCGACCAAGATAAGAAAATTGCACAAACAATTATTGAAGCGGGAAGATCAATGATTCTTGCCATTAACAAATGGGATTTGATTGAAGATAAACAGAAAGAAAACTCTCCGCAAAAATATGAAAAAATGCTCAACCACGAAGCACCTTTTTTGGATTATATTCCCAAAATATTTATATCTGCCGTTACTAAGCAAAGGCTGGTAAGCATATATAAGCAAGCTATAGAAGTTCATAAAGAATGGACCAAACGAGTCTCTACAAGTATTCTAAACAAAATAATATCAGACGCTATAGCAATGAATCCGCCAAATTCCAAACGCGGTAAAAGGCTTAAAGTCCTTTATACTACACAGGTTAAAGCAGAGCCTCCAACATTTGTTATGTTTGTTAATAACGGAGATTTACTTGTCGACAGCTACAGAAGATATTTGGAAAAACGTCTAAGAGAAGCGTTCGGATTTTTCGGAACACCTATAAAACTAACAGAACGAGAACGAAAGGAAAAAGATTAATGCCAAGTTTTATTTTACCTGTTATAATAACATTTTTGGTTGCATATCTCATCGGTTCAATACCAACAGGATATATAGTTGTAAAATTACTCAAGGGCGAAGACATTCGCAAAATTGGCTCTGGCTCAACCGGTGCAACAAATGTCAAAAGAGTCCTCGGCAAGGGATGGTTTTTCGGAGTAATGCTTATGGATGCGTTTAAAGGCGCATTACCTGTTTTGCTTGCTAAATATTTTGACACAAGCACAGGTATACTTGCAGTACTTGCAGCTGTAGCTGTATTAATAGGGCATTCAAAATCAATTTTTCTTGGTTTTACCGGTGGAAAATCTGTTGCATCGGGGGTAGGTACCATACTTGCACTTTGTTGGCAAGTTGGACTTTTAATTGCGCTAATTTGGGGAATCATCACATATATTTCTCGTTATGTTTCTCTTGGGTCTATTATCGCTCTTTGTCTATCGCCAATTCTGATGTTTTTCTTCCATAAACCAATAGCATATATAATATACTGTGCCATAGGTGCATTATACATAGTATACCTGCATCGAGAAAACATAAAGCGCCTAATCGCCGGAAATGAAAATAAAGTCAGATAATCTTTATCTTTAATCATATAGGCTATTTATATAAAACAACTTTTAAATAAGGATATAATATGAGCATTAGAAACGGAAAATTTCAAATTAACACTCGTGGTTTTACTGACATAATTGATATTACAGAAAAGGTTAAAAATGAAGTATACAAACATAACCTAAAAGAAGGACTTGTGCATATCTATGTAGCAGGCTCCACTGCTTCTGTTACAACAATTGAGTATGAACCGGGGCTTTTAAAAGATTTTCCTGCCGCATTAGATAAAATTGCACCTGCCGGAGAATTTTATCATCACGATGATACTTGGCATGACGGAAACGGGCATGCCCATATCAGAGCAGCAATCATTGGAAATGCATGCTCCATCCCGCTAGTGGATGGAGCATTACAACTTGGTACCTGGCAGCAGATTGTTCTCGTTGACTTTGACAACAAACCGCGCGTTAGAAATATTACAATTCAGGTTATGGACTAAAACTAAGCTTGGTCAATGATTGCCTTGTTTTCTTTCATAAAGCTCATTTTTGCGGCCAATTCGTCCAATCTTGTTTTTTTGGTTATATTAGTTGAGTACAAATCATTTGCACCTTGTAATCTGAATACATCTTCTTTTGGAGTTTTTTCAAGTTTTACATAGCCCCAATCACACAAGTTATCACAAAATTTTTGGAAACCCTTAACTGCGTCTTTTCCTTCTGCAGCCAATCTTGCTGAAAGATACTCTTGAGCTTTGGGTCCCATTAAAGCACATCCGCCAAAAGCTGGATTAGCATTCATACCATTTACTGAATTGTTCATAAAAAATTCCTTCCATATTTACTACATCGCCATGAAGTAAGCTAAATTTTTAGAATTGCTTTATACTAAAATATAATTTACAAAACTTAAAAATATTAATCAGAAGTCTTGATAAAATTTCTATACTGCAAACACTGCGCAATATGCTTAGTTTGTATATTTTGCTCGCCATCCAAATCAGCTATGGTTCTAGAAAGCTTTAAAATTCTGTCATACGCCCGACCGGAAAGTCCGAATTTTGAAATTGCCGACCTTAGAAAATCCTTAGACTCTTCATTAATTTTGCAAAATTCTTTTATCAACTTTGGAGTTAATTCAGAGTTCGTGAAAATACCCATATTCTTGTATCGCTCAGATTGAATATTACGCGCTGCGATAACTCGCTCTCTAATATTAATAGAACTCTCTGAAACCACATTTATACTGACAAGTTCATCTGATGTAAGGCGTGGAACTTCAATTTGCATATCTATTCTATCCAACAAAGGTCCTGACAGTCTTGAACGGTAACGTTGAATTTGGAATTCACTACAAGTACAACTTTTTTGACTATCTCCCAAATAACCGCACGGACAAGGATTCATAGATGCCAACAAGATAAAATCAGCAGGGTACTTCACCGCATTTTTTGCACGCGAAATACAAACCTCACCATCCTCTAAGGGTTGCCTTAATACTTCAAGAACATTCCTCGGGAATTCAACAATTTCATCCAGAAATAAAACACCTCTATGAGCAAGTGTAATTTCACCCGGTTTGGGGTTTTGACCTCCACCAATAATTCCAACAGCAGAAGCAGAATGATGAACAACTCTAAACGGACGCTTATTAACCAATGGTTTATCTTTGGTTAACAGAGCAGAAATACTGTAGATTTTTGTGATTTCCAGTGCTTCTTCCAACTCCAGCGGAGGAAGTATTGAGGCAAAACACTTTGACAACAATGTTTTACCTGAACCTGGAGGCCCGACCATTAAAAGATTGTGCCCGCCTGCCGCAGCTATTTCCAGTGCCTTCTTTGCTTTTAATTGGCCCTTTACGTCCTTAAAATCATAGACAAAATCTTCCTTTTGCGAACTCTTCAAAAGATTATTCGCATCAACCATAATCTTTTCCAACGGGGCATATGATGTATCATCGGCAAAATGACTTACAACATCACCGAGACATTTTGCCCCATAAACGTTAACCCCTGGAACAAGAGCAGCTTCGTATTTATTATCATCGGGCACAATAACATTTTTTATCCCAAGCTTTCTCAGTCCAAAAACGGTAGGAAGCACACTGCTAACAGGTTTCAATCTCCCGTCCAATGACAACTCGCCTAAAAAAGCATATTCTTGAATTTTTTCCGGAACAATAACATTATCCGCCGCAAGAATACCAATAGCTATTGGCAAGTCATAACAAGAACCTTCTTTTTTAATACTCGCAGGTGCAAGATTAACTATGATTTTCTTTGCAGGAAAAGGAAAACCTGAATTTTTAATTGCAGAGCGCACACGTTCTTTAGCCTCATTAACAGCCAAATCGGGGAGTCCGACAACCAAAAAAGCCGGAACTCCGAGATTCAAATCAACTTCAACAGCTATCTCAAAAGTCTCTAGTCCGATAACCGCAGCTGTTTTAACATTTGATACCATTTTAAGCTATCACTACCTGCGATTAATTTTAGAAAGCAGTTTCAAAATTTCGACGTACAGCCATACGAGTGTAACCATAAGCCCGAAAGCACCATACCACTCATATGATTTGTCAAGTCCGCTCATTGCACCACGTTCTACAAAATCAAAGTCAATTATCAGGTTCAACGCAGCAACTACACAAACAATTGCACTAAAGGCAATTGCAAACGGGCTGGATGTATACAAAACCGGAACAGATATCTTAAAAAAGCTCAACACAATCGCAACAATATAAAACACAGCAATTGCAACCGTCGCAGTAAGGATAGTAGCTCTGAATTTCTCAGTTGCACGAATTAACCCCGCCTTGTACAATCCCAAAAGCGAGAACAAAGCCAAAAACGTCAATGCAACCGTTTGGGCAACAATGCCCGGCATTTGTGCATTATAAGAAGCAGATATTCCGCCCAAAAACATTCCTTCACAAAATGCATAAAGGGGCACAAGCACATGCAGCGCCTTTCTTGCAAAAATAATTATCATTGCAAGAACAAAGCCAACTATAGCTCCAACGGTAGTAAGCATCATTACTTTATCCATATATCCCAATGAAAATTGATAAAACACAACACCAAATGAAACACACAAAAGCGCAAACATAAGAAACAACTTGTTAACCGTGCCCTGAACGCTCATTGGCGTTGAACTGATATAGCCCTGATTATTCTCAACTACATTACTTAATACAGGATTACTCATCTAAAACCTCCGTTTTTAAAATTTCGCAAATACATAATAGCACAATCTTAATACAAAAACACCTTAAATTAACACAAAATTAACAATCATATCCACACCAAAATACTTGATTATCAAACATGCTCATGCAAAAATTAAAGCATAAAGAGGTGTTAAAAATGACAGAAAATAATTTGGTCTATTTGTTAGAAAATAAAATTTACATTAATCTGACAAATTTATGCACCAACGACTGTATTTTCTGTATAAGAGGGCTTAAAGACGACGTAGTCGGTTCAAACATGTGGTTGTCAACCGAAAATATTACAGCTCAAGATGTTATTTCGCAACTTAAAGAGGTTGAAGACAAAATTCATTACGGAGTGACTTTTTGCGGCTACGGTGAACCAACGATAAAAATAGAAATACTCAAAGAAGTTGCAAAATATATCAAAGAGAACTATCCCAATACAAAAATAAGAGTAAACACAAACGGGCATGCTAATGCAATTCATAAAAGAAATGTAATTCCCGAACTAAAAGGACTTGTAGATGAATTTTCCATAAGCCTTAACGGTGAAAACGAAACATTATACAATGAGCTTTCGCAACCAAAAATAAAAAATGCTTATGAAGAAATGAAGTCTTTTGCCAAAGAAGCTGTAGAAGCCGGAATAAAAACAACACTTTCAGTAGTAACCGGTTATAAAGATTACAAAATAAACGTCACAGAATGCGAAAATATTGCCAAAGAAATAGGTGCCAATTTTCGCAATCGTGAATGGCTCAATAACGGATATTAATAAACACAAAACTTTAATATAAAGGAAAGGTGAAAAAATGACACAAAACGTATTAGACAAGATTATGAAGCCGAAATCCATAGCAGTTGTGGGCGCTTCAACAAAACCGAAAACAATCGGTTCTGAAATCATGCAAAGATTAAGAGACTACAAATTCAACGGAGAAATATATCCGGTAAACCCAAAAGGTGGAATAATAGAAGGATTTCAAGCATACACCTCTATCTCCGAAATTCCGGGAGAAGTTGATCTTGCAGTAATTGTTGTTAACGCAAAATTTGTACTCGATACAATTGACCAATGCCACGCAAAAGGCATCAAAGGTTTGTGCATAATAACAGCAGGATTTAAAGAAACAGGACACGAAGGCGCAGAAATGGAAAAACAACTTCTTGCAAAAGTTCAAGAATATGGAATGCGCTGTGTTGGTCCAAACTGTTTAGGTGTACTTAATACAAACCCAAGTATTATGATGGATGCAACATTTGCGGAATCACTTCCTGTTAGAGGTGATATTGGATTTGTTTCTCAATCAGGAGCATTGGGCGGAGGTATCTTGAACATATTAAAAGACCTTAACCTCGGATTTGCACAATTTGTTTCCATCGGTAACCAAGCAGACGTAAATGCTGAAACCATGCTTGAATATTGGGAAAATGATGATGATGTTAAACAAATTTTGTTGTACATGGAGTCAATTCAAAACCCTGCAAACTTCCGCAAATTAGCGTCAAGAATAACAAAGAAAAAACCAATTTTAGCACTAAAAGCAGGTCGCTCTGCAGCAGGTGCAAGCGCAGCCTCATCACACACAGGTTCACTCGCCGGTGCAGATAAAGCGGCTGCTGCTCTTTTAAGCCAATCCGGAGTTATTCGAGAATTTTCTTTGAAAAATCTTTTTGCTAACGCAAAAGCATTCTCTAACTGCCCAATTCCAAAAGGAAATCGTGTAGCAATCATAACAAACTCAGGCGGTCCCGGAATTATGGCTACAGACGCTATCTGCGAAAGCGGTATGGAAATGGCTAAAATAACCGATGCTACGAAAGATAAACTAAGAAGCTTTCTTCCTTCTGCAGCATCTGTTAAAAATCCGATTGATATGATAGCATCTGCTCCAATAGAACACTACAGACAAACCCTTGAAACTGTTCTTACTGATGATAATGTTGATATGATTATGGTAATTTACTTACCATTCTTAGGTCTGAAAGATATTGACGTAGCAAAAGCTTTGATGGAAATTAAGGCTAAAAACCCAACAAAACCGATTTTGGGTGTATTTATGACTACAAGCGATTTCTTCACTCAAATTTCGAATATGGATGTAAATATGCCATTCTACATGTATGCAGAAGAAGCTGCAGAAGCACTTGCAAGATTAGACCAACAACGTAAATGGATGTCTAAACCAGCAGGAAAAATCCCCTGTTACGATGTAGATAGAGCAAAAGTTGAGAAAATAATTCGCAACTCCGTAAAAGAAGGCAGAGACCAGCTTACAACATTAGAATCAATAGATGTTCTTCAAGCATACGGCATCAGAGCTTGCAAATACGGACTTGCAACAAATGAAGAAGAAGTTGTTAACCTCGGTAACTCAATCGGGTATCCGGTTGTTATGAAAATGACATCTAAAACTACTTCTCATAAAACAGACGTAGGCGGTGTAGTTGTCAATATTCGCTCTGAAGAACAACTAAGAAAAGAATATAAAGGACTTTTAGAAAGACTTGAAGCAAAAGGCTTACTCGATGGTCTTGAAGGTGTAATTATTCAAGAAATGGTAAAAGGTAATCGAGAAATGGTTTGTGGTATTGCAACAGATCCACAATATGGTCCAATGATGATGTTCGGTCTTGGCGGTGTATTCGTTGAAGCATTGAAAGATGTAACATTCAGAATTGCACCTCTTACTAATATCGATGCAAGCGAAATGATTAAATCAGTTAAGGCATACAAGCTTCTTCAAGGTGCAAGAGGAACCACTCCTGCTCAAATCAATCAAATTGAAGAAACATTACTGAGATTATCTCAACTTGTTAATGATTTTAAATTCATTGATGAACTTGATATCAACCCGCTTCTAATCTCCGAAGCTACCGGAGAAGGTATTGCGGTTGACGGAAGAATAAAAGTAAGAATGTCAGAAGCTCAAGAGTACCTTAACTCTAAATGTAGCGAATGCGCTTGCTAGTATTTTAACTTAAATTAAATAAATAAATAAATAGAAACCCGACAGGAAAATTTATCCCGCCGGGTTTTTTATTATATAGCCCTATGTTAAAATATAAAAAAAGATTGATGAGGATAATAAACATGTTAAAATCAAGCGGAGTAAAGATTGTAGCAACATTAGGACCGGCTATAAACACAGAGGAAAAGATAGAAGAGCTAATAAAATCCGGCGCAAGCATGTTTCGTGTGAATTCTTCTCACTCAACTCCGGAAGAACACAAAAAATCGATTGATATGGTAAGAGCTGTTGCAAAGAAGCTAGATACCCACAGCGCAGTTTTACTTGACCTGCAAGGTCCCAAAATAAGAGTTGGAGAACTTGAAGCCCCTATTGAAATTAAAGAAAATGAAATAATATTACTACAGCACGCTGATAAACAATCAGACGGAATAATTCCTGTTGACTACGAAGGAATAGCAAAAGATGTAAACGCCAATGATAAAATATACCTTGATGACGGCAAACTGGAACTGAAAGTCATTTCAACAGATGGGACAACCGTAAAAGCCAAGGTTATAAGAGGCGGCTTACTTAAACCCCGCAAAGGTTTAAATCTGCCGGGTAGAACAGCTAGTCTTTCTGCAATTACATCCAAAGATATTGAATATATTAAACGAGCATTGGAATGGAATGTTGATTATATTGCTCTTTCTTTTGTTAGAACAGGTGAAGATATTCTCAAAGCAAAACACGCAATGGAAATGTATGGCGGATATATACCAATAATTGCCAAAATAGAAAAACCTGAAGCTCTGGATAACTTTGATGACATAATTAAGCTTGCAGACGGAGTAATGGTAGCAAGAGGAGATTTGGGTATAGAAATTTCAGCAGAAAAAGTTCCCGCTGTTCAAAAACGTTTGATTAAAGAAAGTAATATACATAACAAGGTGATAATAGTCGCAACCCAAATGTTAGAAACGATGATAGAGCAACCTATCCCCACAAGAGCAGAAACATCTGATGTTGCAAACGCAATTCTGGATGGCGCTGATGCAATTATGCTATCAGGCGAAACCTCTGTCGGCAAATATCCGGTAGAAGCCGTTAAGATGATGACAAAAATATCTGAGAACCTTGAGGAAAACGGAATCATAAGACATAACTATTACTCAAGAAAAATGGAAAAATTTGACAACCACGAAGCCTTCGCAATGTGCCAAGCAATGATTTCCATGCTCGAAAACCTTCCAATAAAAGCAATAATAGCCTACACCACAAACGGATATACCCCCGCTCTATTGAGTAAAGCAAAACCAAGCGTTCCAATTTATGCACTATGCAAACAAACTTCCGTTTGCAGACAACTAAATTTATGTCGTGACGTTATTCCTGTTCACTATGACTGGCTACAAGAGATTTCAAAACAATCAATTGCAGAAGTTAACAAACTAATTTTGAAACAACTCGGACTTAAAAATGGAGACAAAGTAATTCTCACAGGCGTCGTTCCCTACATTCCGGGTCAAACAACAAACTTTATCAAACTTCACACAGTAAGTGAATAAAACCCCAATTACTAAAGTAAACATAATTATTTCACTTATACAAAAAGCGCTCCTAAAATCAGGAGCGCTTTCAACAATCTGTGTCAAAAAACTATTTTTTGTTAACAAGATCTTTGAATTTTTTACCAGCAGAGAAAGCAGGAACTGTTTTTGCTGCAATTTTAATTTCTTTACCAGTTTGTGGGTTACGACCAGTTCTAGCTGCTCTTTTTCTTGCTTCAAAAGTACCGAAACCAACCAATGTAACTTTTGTTCCTTTAGCTACAGCTGTTTGGATTGTATCCATTAATGCATTAACAACTTCTGCTGCATCTTTTTGAGTAACTTTAGCTTTTTTTGAAACTTCTTGTACTAATTCTTCTTTGTTCATAGTAGTTTTAAACTCCTTTTTTCAATCTACATTCTTATTATAATTAATTTAAAAATTTTGGCAAGTATTTTTTATCCCCCAAATGGTTGTTTTATAAGGATTTTTTCTTTGGTGAAAAAAAACGCACACCCAAAATAACCTTTGGGCGTGCGTTTTAAGGATTTAAAATTAATTCAACGGTTTCATAGTCGGAAACGCAATAACATCACGAATTGTAGGCGAATCCGTTAACAACATAACAAGTCGGTCTATTCCCATGCCCAAACCACCAGCAGGCGGCATACCGTATTCCAACGCATTGATAAAATCTTCATCTATATCACATGCTTCTTCATCACCTTCTGCCTTAGCTTTAGCTTGTGCTTCAAATCGGTTTCTCTGATCAAGCGGGTCTGTCAACTCTGAAAATGCGTTGCATATTTCCCATCCGTTAATTCTCGACTCAAACCGCTCTGTCAATCTCGGATTATCTCTATGTACTTTTGCAAGCGGAGAAATTTCCCGAGGATAATCAATTATATGGATTGGTTGAATTAAATGGGGTTCAACTCTTTCTTCAAAAACAGTTTCAACAACTTGGCCCCAATTTGCATTATCTTCAACCTCGATGCCGATTTCTTCCGCCATTTGACGCGCTTGTTCCGGCGAGTATACATCGCTAAAATCCAGACCTGTATATTCTTTTACCGCACCAAGCATGGTTTTTCTATCCCACGGCGGGGTAAGATCAATTTCTTTGCCTTGGAAGGTTATTTTGGTTGTCCCCAAAACATCCTTGGCTACGGTACTTACAAGATTTTCTATCAATGCCATCATGTCATTGTAATCTACATATGCCTGATACATTTCTACCATCGTAAACTCAGGATTATGTCTTGGTGATAGCCCTTCATTTCTAAAATTCCTGTTAAGTTCAAAAACTTTCTCACTGATACCGCCAACCAAAAGTCTTTTCAAATATAGTTCAGGTGCTATCCTCATGTACATATCCATATCCAAAGCATTATGGTGAGTGATAAATGGTCTTGCGGAAGCTCCACCTGCTTGCGTTTGTAGCATTGGTGTCTCTACCTCCAAAAATCCTAAACTTACAAGATATTCTCGTATCTTTTGAATTATTAAACTTCTTTTTCTTAAGGTATCTCTTGTGCTTTCATTCATTATCAAATCAACGTAACGTTGGCGATAACGAGTTTCTTGGTCGGTTAAGCCATGAAATTTTTCAGGTAGCGTTTTGATAGACTTGGTTAAGAGTTTATAATCCGTAACTTTTATAGAAAGCTCTCCACGAGGAGTTCTTCTTATTGAACCAACAAATCCGGCTATATCACCAACATCAAGAAGTTTTAGCATTTTTACTTTTTCTTCAGGTAAGTTTTCTTTGTGGCAAAAAATTTGTATTTTACCCGAATCATCGAGCAAATCAATAAACATACCTGAATTTCTCATTGCCATAATTCTTCCGGCTACTGCATAGACATCTTGAGTTTCTTCTCCTGCCGGTAAGTCTGCATATTTCTTTTGAAGCATTGCTGCAGAAGCATTTTTGTCAAACGAGTATGGATAGGGATTAACTCCTTTATCTGCTAATTCCGCTAATTTTTGTATTCTGCTTGTTCTTATGTTTTCTTCTTGGGTTGAATATTGCTGATGTGTTTCTTGCACTGTTTTTCCTCCAACTTCTAACATTAGTACTTAATAAAATTTTACCACCAACATAATTGAAATATTACAAATGTTAAATTTTTTAGGAAAAAGTGTTATAAATCTAAAAATCTGGGAATAATAAATATATAACCCCAAATAGGATAGAAAGTTAATACGAGGTGAAAATGGCGAAAAGAAATTTACACAACATTGATGACTGGGCAGATATCGACAGATGCCTAAAAATAGGAGAAATCCTCCTTATGGCAGGAAAAATTACTGAAAAAGCACTAACAGTTGCATTAGATTTGCAAAAAACAAGAAGCGAGTACGTAGGTCAAATTTTACTATCACTAAATGCAGTAACAGAAGAAGACCTCGAAGCCGGTCTCGCTTTACAGGAAAAAATTAATCCCCGCTGTCGTTTTAATATGGTCTTAAAATAGTTTTTATAAAGAATGGGCGTGACTTTTTAGGCGTTATTTTAACGCCCTCGCCCTTTTTTCACGCTTAGATTACATAATAAGATTTTTCATATCAACAACTGCTTGGCTCAATCCTGAGAATACTGCTCTTGATATGATACTGTGACCTATATTCAGTTCATATAGGTTTGGAATTTCATGCATTCTATGAACATTTTCGTAATTTAACCCATGACCGGCATTAACAGTGAGCCCTAAGTCTTGAGCCATTTTAGCTGCAACTTTGAGTCGTTTAAACTCAACTTCTTCACTCTGTGTTCCAAACGCATTAGAATAAGCACCTGTGTGCATTTCAATAAATTGAGCACCCGTTTTTGCCGATGCTACAACTTGTTGTTCATCAGGATTAATGAACAAGCTTACCTTAATACCGGCATCAACCAATGGTTCAACAAATTTCTTCATATCATCCAATCTCGAGGCAACTTCAAGTCCGCCTTCTGTTGTGACTTCTTGTCTTCTTTCTGGAACTATGCAGCAGCTATGAGGTTTGATTTCCAGCGCTATTTTCTGCATTTCTTCCGTTGCAGCCATTTCTAAATTCAACTTTGTTTTAAGAATTGGTATCAATGAATAAACATCAGAATCTTTTATATGTCTTCTATCTTCTCTAAGGTGTATAGTAATTCCATCACAGCCAGATTGCTCACATATCAATGCTGCTTGTATAACACTGGGTTCATCTCCCCCTCTGGCATTTCTTAATGTTGCGACATGGTCTATGTTAACTCCTAATAACATATTCTCATTCCCCCCTTCTTCATCCTCATTTTATCAAAAAAATATTACAAGCACCAATTTTCTTTATAAATAATTTTTAGCACAATATAAATTTGAAGTAATATTCAATCCTCCATTTATTCTAATTATGTGAATTAAAATCAACTTTTGAGTGATTTATTTTTGAAATATTCTGGGATACTAAAACTATCAACACTTACTCAAGGTTTAAGGGAATTGTATGAATATTAATGAACAGTGCTTATTGAATTTTTTATTGGAACCGGATGAAATTAACGCCATATTAAACGCACTATTAAACAGTAATTATATAAATACAGCATCCCTCCTGCCGGATAATATCTTTATATCTTTTGGCAATTTTTCAAATTAAAATCCGGCTAGTAAGGCAGCCCAAGACTTGTTAACTCAGAAAAATTATACCCCCAAAGATTTAATTCAAATGGCATGCTCACAACAGAATCATCGTTATCTACACACTTTGGAATCCCTTTTTGAACAATTACATTGTTAGCACCTTCGGTATCCTTAAATCTTACCCTTAAAGCTGCCATGTCAGGTAAATTATGCGTATCAACCTTCGAACTGACATCCGGTTCTATATATTCATATATTGTTCTATTTCGTTTTTTAATCGGGTTAAACTCGTAAAAATACAACTTAGGGGCATTCTTACAGTTATTGTTAGACAGATACATATCATTAAATATAGATCTTGCAGGATAAGCATTGTCCACGGATGAGGACATGTAATACTCAGCATCAATATATGAGGTCTTTGTTGTTTTTAAGACATATTTCTTTCCGTCAACTTCAACCAAGAATACACCATCTTTGTTCATTCCATCGGTAAAGCGTTTTATTTTATATGTTTTATTGTTAATAACAAAATCAGGAATATTCTTTGTTAGTTCCTTACTTTTAGAGGCTTGCTGCGTTAAATAGTCACATAATTTATCAAAATCCTGCGATGAGCCAAACCCTTCGGGCAGTTTTCCCAGATTAAATGTTTTTTTAAAATCAACTTTACCTTGCACCTTTTTAAACGACCAATCGGGTCTTAATGTTATTAATTCTTCAAGTGTTACTTTTGGGTCATTCCACAATCTATCTATGTACTTTCGATAGTTCATTTGAAATTGAGGTAAGAAATTATTCTCAAAAGCTTTTTGACCTAACGCAGATTTAAAAGCAGCCATATGAGAATCAAAACTTCTGATATTTGTGCTTAGGGCTTCTACTAATTTACCATTTTTATTCGAAACAGCCTTTAGTGCATATTGCAAAGCTTCTTCTGGAGATTTGGTTCCTAAAAACTTCAAGAACCTTTCTACAAATTTATCCGCAGCCTCATCAATTTTTGCCTTATCAGCAATCCTTGAAAGAGGAACGCCCTTAAAGCGTACCCCCAGAGCAGCAAGATTGTTTGCATAAACTTTCTGAACAGTATCCTCATCTGCAACTTTTGATAAACCCTCCGTAATAGGTTTCTCTACTACTTTCGCCTTCAAAGATTGAATACCGGTTTTTACAAGATTTATTGCTTCATATTTTATATCACTCATATTCTAATGAAGTGAAAAATAATAAAAAAAGTGTTCAAATTAAGATGCAATATTAAAAAATATTAACAATTATCGGGTGAATTCTCCCAAATTTTATGAGAAAACATTACATCCTCAATATTCATACCCAATGACTTTGATATAGGTATAAGCTTCTGCATAATTAATCGTTTCGACATTACAAGTTCACTCGTTACTCCAGCATTTTCACAGGCTACCTTCAAAATTTTATTAACCAACGCAACAGGATAAGAACGCTGCTCGAACCTTTTTCCAACAACCTGCCCCCAGACTTTTGAAAGGTTGTATTTTTTAATTTTTCCTGCAAGACTAGACGAAGCAACTATACTATCAAGCGTACAGCCTATCTGTTCAAAATCGGAATAACGAATATTTTTTTTCATAAAAAGATTATATCACACTTGAATTTCTAATATTTTACTTGACGAATACATATTATAGGGTTTTATAATTAAATAAAACATATGAAGGTAAGAAGAAGGAGAAAGTATGATTTTAGATAAAGTTAATTCACCTAAAGATTTAAAAAGTCTGAATTTAAATGAAATGAATACACTGGCTAATGAAATGCGAGAACTTATTATAAAAAAAGTCAACACAACAGGCGGACATATGGGTCCAAACCTGGGAATCATTGAGGCTACAATAGCAATGCATTATGTATTCAATTCTCCACAAGACAAGATTGTATTCGATGTTTCGCATCAATGCTATCCTCACAAAATTTTGACAGGACGAAAAGAAGGATTTATTAACCCTGAGAATTATTTTAAATTCACAGGATATACAGCACCTGAAGAAAGTGTGCACGATTTATTCAAAGTTGGTCATACATCAACCTCAATAAGCCTCGCAACAGGTGTTGCAAAAGCAAGAGACTTAAAAGGAGAAACCGGTAATGTAATAGCGCTAATTGGTGACGGCTCGCTAAGCGGCGGCGAAGCGTATGAAGGATTAAATAACGCAGCCATACTCGGTACTAATATGATTATTATTGTTAATGATAATGATATGTCTATTGCCGAAAACCAAGGCGGACTGTATCAAAACTTAAAAGAACTGAGAGAAACCAATGGAAAAACCTCCCTTAACTTCTTTAAAACTCTCGGGTTTGATTATCTATATGTGAATGAAGGAAACAACATTGAAAAATTAATTGAAGCCTTCAAATCGGTTAAAAATATTGACCACCCTATTGTCGTACATATTAATACGCTTAAGGGTCATGGATTGGCTGTAGCAGAGCAAAATAAGGAAATTTTCCACTGGATGTTACCTGGATTATTGGATAAAAAACCAAACAGTACCGCTCAAACAACCGAAGACTACTATTCTGTTACAAAAGAATTCATACTGGAAAAAGTCAAATCTGACCCGAGTGTAATCGCAATCTCCGCTGCAACACCAGGGGCTTATGGCTTTACGAAAGACTATAGAGCCAAACTTGGAAAACAATACACTGACGTTGGTATTGCCGAAGAGCATGCAGTTGCTTATGCTTCTGCATTAGCTAAATCCGGAGCAAAACCTATCCTTTCAATTCTAAGCTCTTTCGTTCAAAGGACCTATGACCAGCTATCTCAAGACTTGTGCTTGAATAACTCGCCAATTACAATGATTCTTCACTGGGGAGGACTCTCAGATGCAGACGCTACTCACTTGGGCTCGTTTGATATTCCGCTTATAAGCAATATTCCAAATATTGTTTACCTTGCCCCAACCTGCAAAGAAGAATACATAAGAATGCTTGAATGGTCATTAACCCAACAAGACCATCCTGTTGCTATAAGAGTCCCCAACACTCAACTCGTTTCTACTGGAATTGAAGATACTACAGACTACTCTAAACTAAACAAATTCAAAGTCTGTGAAGAAGGCGAAGATATAGCGATAATAGGACTGGGCACTTTCTTTTCTCTTGCAAAAGAAGTTAAAAGTAATCTAAAAGAAAAACTTAATATAAATGCAACACTTGTTAATCCCAAATTCATTACCGGCATAGATGAAGAACTTCTTGAAAAACTAAAAGCTGACCATAAGCTTGTGATAACACTTGAAGATGGTATTTTAGACGGAGGTTTTGGTGAAAAGATTGCTCGCTTCTATGGAAACTCTAGCATAAAGGTTCTTAACTACGGAGGTAAAAAAGAGTTTACCGATAGAATTCCGCTCCAAACTCTTCATCAACGTTACAGACTAACACCAAAACAAATTCTCGAAGATGTTGAGAAATATCTTTAATCTTTAAAAATAAAATATAAATTAATAAGGAGCATTACAACTTGCTCCTTACTTTTAATTTGTCTAAAAATAAAAAAACGGAGCAGACACCTGCTCCCTTTGATAGCTACTTGTTAAAAACGCGCCCGGAGAGATTCGAACTCCCGACCTTTTGGTTCGTAGCCAAACGCTCTATCCAACTGGGCTACGGGCGCATCCATATTGGATTTAATCTTATAATACTTGCTAAAGATTTTTTTTCAACTCTTTGTTGAATTTTTATAACCTATTCTCTTTTCTTATCATATGCACTTACTACTTTTTTTGCAAAATCTTTTTGTCTGCGCACCATCCACAAATGCGCACTGATTTTACCGTTGTCAAAGCTAAACGGATTTAATCTTGTTATGTAGCTTGATTTTGTGGTTTCACTAACAATAAATCCCTTATTCTTACCCGAGTAATTTATATTTACATCCGGTAAATTTATCGCAGCTATATCATTTCTATGGTTATAGCAAATCCAGAATTTTCCATTTTTAACAATATATTCAAAAACATTAACTTTAGTTTTTTTAGACATAATATCTGCAAAATATTTTGCATTTACAGTAGTATTCATATCTGCAGACGTAATAAGACCAACAAACCTGCTATCTTTATTTAGTTTTGGGATAAGTCTTTTTTTCACATAATCTAACGCAACTACCGAACCATAACTATGCCCGATAATAACATATTTCCCTCCAATTTTTTCAGTCGCATTATCTATTCTGTCTAAAAGAATTTCCTGTTTAGTTTTATCTTCGTTAATAATATAAACCTGATATAAAAAATCATTAATCACATTTCTTATATACACTGCCCAACCACCTGAGCCACTATCTTTAGTGAGAATTACCGGCAAAAAAGGATTTAATAACTTTTCGTCAAATTCCGTTGTATCCTTAGTTTTAGATTTATTATGTGCTGTGTTTAAATCCCTTAGCCCGTTTTGATAGAGAATATAAGCAGCATCATTGCACAACAAATCACTCCAGATAACCACTTCCATTTTTCCACTAAAATAATAGTCATCCGAAAGCCTCTGACCTCGAAAAGCATTATTTAAACCATCCGCCTCATCATAAACCTCTTGCGTATCATAAGCATTTACCCCATGAATATATATTATACTTACCGGATCTGCACAAAAAGCCTTCCCCCAAAATACAAACACTAAAATCACACCAAATATTAACTTAACACCTAATTTCATGATTTTAAAATATCACATAATAATTATTTTCTTACTCCGTCTTACTACTCCATTTTATTAATATTTTTTCATAATTAGCTTGATATTATTTATTTTTAAGATATGATATTTTTACAATATCAATACAGAAAGGAAGCAACTATGTCCAGAGAATGCGCAATATGCGGTAAAAAACCAATAAAAGCAGCTAAAATCTCTTTTTCGCATAAACAAAACGTACACAGACAAAACCCAAATCTTCAGTCTGTAAAAGTTAACGAAAATGGAACAGTGAAAACTATAAAAGTTTGTACCTCTTGTATAAGAGCTAACAAAGTTAAACGAGTGTAGTTAAAAATTTTTGGAAAAAACCGGTCAAACAGACCGGTTTTTTTTCGTATTTATGTCCTATAATAAATTTGAATTTAAAATCATATAGGAGGATTTTATGAATATTAAATTAGAGAAAAAACCAATTCTTCAAATCAACTCTGACCTTCTGGTTCTTGGAGTATTGGACACAAAAACTCAAAAATGTGAAACTTTTAAAGCTATTGACAATGCGACTGATAAAACCATTAGCAAATACGTGTTTTTGCAAGAACAATTCAAGCCCAAATTCCTTTCCACATATACACTCCCAACGCTGGGAAAAATTAAAACACCTAAAATTCTACTAATAGGATTAGGCGAGGAAAAAGAGCTCTCAGCGGATAAGGTAAGACAAGCTGCAATTGAAACGGCTAAAAAAATAAAGTCATACAAGAATGTAGCAACCGCTGCCATTTGTTTCCCTCTGCCCGAAAAAGCTGAAGAATACGTCCAAGCAATAACTGAAGGAATTATTATAGGAGACTATAACTTTGACAAATACAAATCAGAAAAAAGTAAAAATATCTTAAAAAATGTAATAATTGCGAGCAAGTCAACATCAAAATCAATACAAGAAAGCATAACAAAAGGTGAAATTTTCGCCAAATACACAAACTTTGCAAGAAATTTAAGTAACGAACCTGCACAATATGCAACACCTACAAAACTTGCACAACTTGCAAAAGCTATTCCTAATATTACAACAGAGATTTTTGACAAAACAGAATGCAAAAAAATGGGAATGGGAGCCTTTCTAGCCGTAGGGCAAGGAAGCGACCAACCGCCAAAGTTTATTCATATGTCATACAAACCGACAAAAAAAGCCGTTAAAAAACTGGCAATCATAGGTAAAGGAATAACTTTTGACAGCGGTGGATACGATATCAAACCCCCGTCCAGTATGCTGAATATGAAAGATGATATGTCTGGCGCCGCAGCTGTTCTTGGAATAATGAGTGCAATTTCGGAACTAAAACCTGATGTTGAAGTTCACGGTATAATTGCCGCCTGCGAAAACATGCTAAACGGAAGCTCCTATAAACCCGGAGATATTCTTACTGCCAAAAACGGTAAAACAATCGAAGTCGACAATACCGATGCAGAAGGCAGACTCACTCTTGCCGACGCACTATGTTACGCAGAAGAACTTAAAGTTGATGAAATTATTGATATTGCCACATTAACAGGTGCATGCATGGTAGCGCTTGGGCACTTTGCCAGCGGAATTATGGGTAACGATGAAAAACTTATTGACGACATCCAAACAGCATCAAATAAAGCCGGTGAAGCTTTCTGGAAACTTCCTATCTGGGACGCTCATATGGATTCTTTAAAAAGCGATATAGCCGATATGAAAAATACCGGTTCAAGATATGCTGGTGCCTCTGTTGCAGGAGCATTTTTGAAAAACTTTGTTTCTAACACCAAATGGGCTCACCTTGACGTTGCGGGTACTGCCTTTTTAGACACTGCATATAAGGGTTTTCCTAAAGGCGCAACAGGTATTGGCGTAAGAACTTTATTAGAATATATTACAAGATAACGACTAAATCTAATACTTTTATCTAATATAGCAACGGACCGTTTTCATATTGAAAACGGTCCGTTTACGGTTAATGCAAAAAACTACAACATAAAATATAAATAAATATTATGAAACAAAATAACATAAAAATTTTATTTATATTACTAACATTTTTTTCAGCAGGTTTGCAAGGTTTTGCAGTAACTCCCGCTCAGAACCTTGCGCTGATTGAAAACCACATATTCGGATACGAAAATACAACCTCAAAAGAAACAGAACGTTTGAATAAGATAGAGAAATTTGTCTACGGTTCAACCAAAACAGGCTCAACAACCGCAAGACTAAAACAACTGAATACCGACTTGGGTCTGGAAGCTAACGAAAAAGAAAAAATAGCTACCGCAAACAACTCAAACACCCGACCCCAACAAAACATCTATGACGAAGCGCAAGAAGCCTACGCAAATGAACCAACAGACCCAAGCGCACAATATCCGATTGTGGATAATATTGAGAACTCACTTCTCAAACAAACCTACAAAAATGAAAACATCTACAAACGCCTTGATCGGCTTGAACAAAAAGCATACGGAAAAATCTCAAAAGCGTCCTTAAGCGAAAGGGTGGAAAAGCTCTCGAGTCTTGTTACTCCGCCGCAAACCCAAATACCTACCTACGATGATTATATGGCAAACAACGACGAGTACAACTACTTCAGCCCCGCAACTAACGGTAACCCCAGAGCCTCATCCGGTCCAACCCATATTCCCGCTCCGGAACCCAAGGTAAACGAAAGTACAGAACTACTTAAACTTGAACAAATAGTATTTGGAAAAACTTTTACAGAAGATAGTACCAGCAGAAGGCTTTCGCGACTGGAGAAAAAAGTTCTAAACAAAGACTTTGCCGCAGAACCAAACGAACTTCGTATCGAAAGGCTTGCAACTGTTGCAAACGCTCAACAGTCAGCGCAAGTTTATAAAGAAAACAAGCTGATGCAACACCTCTCAACAGGAATTCAAATTGGTGGAATGATATTAATGATATTGGCTATGATTCTCTAATAATTCATCTGCCAACCGTCTTCAATAATCCTCGCTGCACAACCCAGTCCGGCTCTACTTGGAACAGGCGGGCTCTCTGTCATTGAACAATATTCATAATTGTTATCCTTCCAATAATTACAATAATAAGCAAAGGCTCCAACAAACTCTTGTGAACAAGCAGGTATTACTCGACCCGTATCGGTAACGAAAAAAGTAAAAATTTCCCTACCTAAAATCGGGTAACGACCATGGATCTGCTCACTCGATCCCCATCTAGTCGGTCGAACACTATTAGGATTTGTAAAAATATCTAATTTTAAACGTAAATAATCTCGCTTATTAGTCCAATAATACATGTCATATGGAAAACCTGAAGTTAAAAGATAATAAGCAGCTCCTTTTGGTGCCAAAAACTTGTAGGAATGTTCTAAAGATGTATCTGACATAGGAGAAGCAAGATGAACTACTTTTTCGCCATTTAAACTTAGTCCGTTTACGTATGAAAGTGTTGGATTACCTGAGTTAACAACATTATAAACATCCACCCAGCCCCTTTGGTAATACAAATACTTGGGAAAGTCAAAGACAAATTGACCCGAAGCAGAACAATCGCTCAATCTGCTTGTACAATCATTATCTATCATAAATTGCTTAACTTCACTGCTAAGCTCTGCATATGCTCGCTTGAGTGTCGCAATATTTCTTGCCTTATCCATTTTGGACAACAAAGTAGGCAGTGTCAAACACGCAATTACTCCGACTATAACCAAAGTAATAAGAATTTCTGCTAGAGTAAAGGCCTTTAGATTCAAATTCAAAAAATTGGGCTTAGATTTCCAACTTTTTTTGCAAAAATCAAATCGTAACCTTTCTTTAGCAGCCCCCCCCCCCTACGGAGATAGGCATTTTAGCAAAATTACCCATATTTTTCTCCTTCTGCACTTTTCTTATTTTCGTTTTTAAATCAAATTTAAAATTCTATTGCGGAGCAAAAAACATCACAACATTTCTACCGTCGAGTGAGGGTTTTTTCTCCAATACCAATGGTTGATCTTTTAAATCTTCAATAAATTTATTAGCTAAATCAAACGCCAATTTGCTATGCTGCATTTCTCGTCCTCTTAGCATTACGACAACCTTCACTTTATTTCCTTGTGTAATAAATTTTTTAATATTATTAATCCTCACAAGGTAATCGTGAGTATCAATTTTATATCGAACTTTTATTTCTTTAATATCAATAGTATGTTGCTTTTTCTTAGCTTCTTTAGCACGTTTTTCAACTTCGTATTTATACTTTCCATAGTCCATAATCTTACAGACCGGAGGTTCTTGATTTTGAGATACAACTACAAGGTCCAGGTCTTTATCTTCCGCCATTTGCCGAGCTTTTCCTATTGGAACAACTCCGTGATTATTACCTTCATCATCTATCAATCTGACTTCTCTTGAACGAATTTTTTCATTCATAATAATAGTATCTCTGCTAATGGCTATGTCTCCTTCTTGTTGTATTTTTACTGAGAATATTGTAACCGAATGTTATAAAAAAAGCAATTTTTCAACAAAAACAATCACTATTTACTTACTTTTGCTTCTCTGAATGACTTTAGAATAATATTTCTTGCCTCAATTGCCTGCTCTTTTGATAAAGGTTCTATATCCTTGAGCGGATAATCTATTTTTAACTGCTCATATTTTGAAACTGCCATATTGTGATAAGGAAGCACATCAAGTGCGCAAATGTTTCTCAACTTAGCAAGAAATTTACCCAACTCCTCAAGATAAACTTTATTAAATGTCAATTTTGGAACTACTACGTGCCTTATCCAAACGGGAATATTTTTTTCCGACAGATAAAGCGCAAAATCCAAAACGTTCTTATTTGATTTTCCCGTAAGTTTTTTATGCTCATCATCATTTATATGTTTAATATCAAGCATAACCAGGCTTGTATATTTCAACAACTCATCTATTTTCTCAGTATTATTCTTATCAAAAACAATTCCGGAGGTATCAAGAGCCGTATGAATTTTTCTTTGATTGGCAACCTTAAACAATTCAGTGACAAAAGGCAATTGCATAAGCGGTTCCCCGCCGCTCACTGTTATACCCCCATTTTGAACAAACTCTTTAACTCCTTCATACTTTTCAAAAATTTCGCTCACACTCATAAGCTTATTTTCTTTAAAAGACCAAGAATCAGGATTGTGACAATATTGACAGCGAAGAGGACAGCCCTGAGTGAAGATTACAAACCTTACTCCCGGGCCGTCTACTGTTCCGCAACTTTCTATTGAATGTATGTTTCCTTTTATCTCCATTACATTTTGCTGTGGAATGTTCTTGAAATTACATCATCTTGCTGCTCTTTAGTCAACTTGTTAAAATTAACAGCATATCCTGATACTCTAACCGTCAACTGCGGATATTTTTCCGGATGTGCTTGCGCATCAAGTAATGTGTCACGATTGAATACATTCACGTTAAGATGGTGCCCGCCTTTTTCCACGTATCCATCAATTATATTTATTAAATTTTCTTCTTGCATTGTTGCCATAATTATTTCTCCTTTTTTAGCTAAACTCAACTTACGTTAATTAAGACTTGTTTCACAGCATCCACAATCAAAATTAACATTTAAGTCACCCAAGAATACTTCATCTTTACCAAGTGCATTAGGAATAATTGAGAAAGTATTCGAAATCCCGTCTTGCGCATCATGGAAAGGAAGTTTTGAAACAGATGAAAGCGAAGCAGCAACTCCATTACAATCACGACCATGCATCGGGTTGGCACCAGGGGCAAGAGGTACCCCTTTTTTTCTTCCATCCGGTGTATTTCCTGTCTTTTTACCATATACAACGTTGGAGGTAATAGTCAATATTGACATTGTTGGAATTGAGTTTCTATACGTATGATGTTTTCTTATTTTTGCCATAAAACTCTTAACCAGATTAACTGCCAAACTGTCGACTCTATCATCATTATTTCCATATTTCGGGAAATCGCCTTCAATTTCGTAATCAACAACTATTCCATTTTCATCACGTATAGTTTTTACTTTGGCATACTTTATAGCAGACAAAGAATCAGCAACAACTGAAAGTCCAGCTATACCTGTTGCAAAATATCTCTTCACATCCCTATCATGAAGCGCCATTTGGGCTCTTTCATAGCAATACTTGTCGTGCATATAGTGGATTACATTTAATGTGTTAACATACAATCCTGCAAGCCATTCCATCATATCGTCATATCTTTCCATTACTTCATCAAAATCAAGATACTCTGATGTTATCGGTCGATATTTTGGCGCAATTTGTTGTTTAGAAACCTCATCAACTCCACCGTTTATTGCGTATAACAGACATTTTGCAAGGTTTGCACGTGCTCCAAAAAACTGCATTTCTTTACCTACAACCATTGAAGAAACACAACAAGCAATTGCATAATCATCCCCATGTACAACTCTCATCATATCATCATTTTCATACTGGATAGATGAAGTTGAAATGGAAATTCTTGCGCAATATTCTTTAAATCCTTGCGGAAGATTTTTTGACCACAATACTGTCAAATTCGGTTCCGGAGCGGAACCCAAATTTTCTAGCGTATGCAAGTACCTAAATGAGTTTTTAGTAACCAATGAACGTCCGTCTAAACCCATACCGCCTATGGATTCAGTAACCCAAGTCGGGTCACCCGAGAATAGTTCATTATACTCAGGTGTCCTTGCAAATTTTACAAGTCTGAGCTTCATTATAAAATGATCAATCATTTCTTGCGCTTGAGCTTCAGTGATTATACCTTCTTTTAAATCTCTTTCAATATAAATATCAAGGAAGGTCGAAGTTCTACCAATACTCATAGCCGCACCGTTTTGCTCTTTAACTGCAGCTAAGTACCCGAAATAAAGCCATTGGATAGCTTCTTGTGCATTTCTTGCAGGTTTTGAAATATCAAAACCATATGCTTTTCCCATTTCCACCATCTCCTGAAGCGCTCTTATCTGCTCAGCAATTTCTTCTCTTAACTGAATTCTTTCAGCTGTCATCTCTCCTTCTAAAGATTTAAATTGTTCTTTCTTATCTTCAACAAGCCTATCTATACCATAAAGAGCGACTCTTCTATAATCACCGATAATCCGACCTCGTCCGTAAGCATCCGGCAACCCTGTAATAATCGCAGCATGTCTTGCTGATTTCATCTCAGGGGTGTATACATCAAAAACCCCTTGATTGTGTGTTTTTCTATACTTGGTAAATATCTCCGTAACTTCGGGATCCACATCATAACCGTATGCTTTGCAGGCACTTTGAGCCATTCTTATACCGCCAAACGGCTGCATTGAACGCTTCAACGGAGCATCTGTTTGAAGTCCTACAATTTTTTCCAAATTTTTATCAATATATCCTGCTCCATGGGATGTTATTGTAGATACAATTTTTGTATCCATATCCACAACACCGCCATTTTCACGCTCTTTCTTGAGTAAATCGCAGCATTCTGCCCACAAACTTTTTGTTGCCTCTGTCGGCTCCGCCAAAAAATCCGCATTTCCGGAATATTCTGTATAATTCCTTTGGATAAAATCTCTTACATTTATTTCATCATTCCACAAACCTTTGACAAATTCTGTTTTTGGATATAGCTCTTTTTCTATCGCTACTTCTAACATACCTTCCTCCTATTATATTTTTCGACTAGTTATTAACTATATTATATTGCGATTATGGAAAAAAGCCTACTTCCTTTACATAAATTTAAAAAGCTTAACATACCGTCAAAATTCGTGCAAACCAATAAGCAAGGGTTTTACGCCAGGATTTAAAAATCAATTTCTGAAATATTATGAAAAAATTTTAACTCTTATTTACATTTGTTTAAAAATTCAAAATATACTCACAATTTTGATTTATTAAAATACGTAAATTATACACATAATTTTAGCAAAAATTTATTTTTTTGTACTTACAATATGAACATAGTTATATCCAATATTAAAGGAACATGCCATGCAAGTTAATAAAATTGCTTTTAAATCTATTGAAAAAAGCAGACCCAATACAACAAAATCAGCAGAAAACACAAAAAACACATCACTACCAAATAATTCTAAAATAGAAGATGCCGCAAATGACATGAAAGGAGCAACTGCGCTAAGCGACTTAGTATTAGCAAGATTGAACAAATTAAATAACCAAGAAAAAAGCATATACGATTACTCCAATATTGACTTTTCAGAACTTAACGGTGACATAAAAGAAGAATTTGGTTATCAATATATTACGCAAAAAGATGCTCCAAAAAATATTACAAGAACATTTGTTTCTCAAGATGGAAAACACGTTCTTGCGATATCAGAACAATCAAAAGAAAGTGGCACACCAATTAGGGATATAAACTTTGACCCCCAAAAACACACCATTCGCTCTATCATAGACTATGATCCAATCTCCGGTAGAAAAATAAAAGCTACATACTACTATGGTATAGATGAAATTGAAGATAGAGTTGATAACGTCTAAGTTTAACTTGAAAATAATTACAATTTTATACAAAACTTTAACGCAAAGAATATACTCAAAATCGTCTTAAGCGTTGGATTACAGGACAATAAGTCAATCCCAAAATCCGCTCTATTTAACTTTAATTTTGGGAATCCACATCGGAACATTTTTCTTATACTCAAGATATTCATTTCCGAACTTGCGTTCAAGTTGTTTTTCTTCAAACACTTTGAAATAAATACAGTTTATTATGAAAAACAATACAGCCCAATAAAATATTATAATCGAATTTAGGATTAAAGCTTCTGCGGAAAGAACTCCCAATACACCTATTATCATTGGATTTCTAACATATTTAAAGGGTCCTTCGATAACAAGTTTCTTTGTTGCCGCCCAAGGCGCAAGCGTTCCTTTGCCTATTTTGTGAAATAATACCATTGTCCAAATCGCTAAGCATACTCCCGCAATTAACAAAACTAGCCCTAAAATAGCTTGAAATAATGCCGGATTTTTATACTGAAAATCAGTAAAATAAAGTATCAGAATCGGGATTGTAACAGTAACGTTGAACGGCAAAATAACTATAGCTTTAATCCACTCTTGCATAAACACCAGCCTTATAATAAATAAATTTTTACTTATTTTATTCTATACACATCAGTTTTTATAGACAAGCCAAAATATAAAAACTACAAAAATCGGAATGACAGGATTTGAACCTGCGACCCCCGCGTCCCGAACACGGTGCGCTACCAAACTGCGCTACATTCCGATTTTTTATTCTTTCTTCTTATTTTCTTTTTAAATATCGGAACGACAGGATTTGAACCTGCGACCCCTACCACCCCAAGGTAGTGCGCTACCAAGCTGCGCTACGTCCCGATATTTTTCTTTCAAACCTGCTATATCCTAATTCTAAACTGAGCATAATCTAAAATCAAGTACCGCAAATCCTATTTTTTATTTTACTTTCGCTCTGTCATCTTATCTATCTTTTCCGCCATATACGTTGAAAACATCGGTATAATTCCATAATATATTCCCGCAAATATCACCGCAGGTCTCACCACATTCAGACCTTGTATATATTTGTGTAATTTGGGGTCTTTTTTATTAATTTCTGAGAACTGCTTTATGAAAGAACTTGTTTTATTCTTTATTGCATTGTCAACCAAATACCCGCCCAAAATAGTTATTGCAGTTGATATTACGTTGTTATACACCAATGCCTTTTTCCTGTTCTCTTTAATACCGTTACTATTCATTGTTTGATAAGCGTAACTTCCGCTAAGAAGCACATCTGTGGCAGCACTCATATGTTTTGCAATGTTCTTTTCTTCGTTTGCATGTTTTACTACAAAATCACCAAATTTTTCATTGTTTAATATTTTACTAATGCCTTTTGCCAAGCTATTAATCGGGTTCCCCTTGAATGCTACTTCTTGTTTTATTGTTTTTTCAAACTCGTCTTCTTTTTCGTGCTTTTTTCTACCAAAAATTTTATCCATTGCGATTGGTATAAGTGCAATGGTCAACATTGACTTTGGAATTGCGGTCAAAAGTCCGCTGCTAAGAGTTATTATTTGTGTTGCCAACTTATAGGCTTTTGATTCTACCGGTTTAAGCTTTTTTGTAGTTTCACTGGTCAGCATTTTGCCATAATTTTTATTTATGTATTTAACAGCATTTTCTATCGGCAAAGCTACAGCCGCAACGAGCCCAAACTTCATTAGTCCGGAGCAAACAGAACTTGCACATGCGTAATGCTTATTCTCTTTTTCTACATCAGGAGTAGCTAAAATAGCTAAAGGTCTTACCGTCAAAGGCATAACGACAGAAACCCCTGCCGTAAAACTTGTAGCATGCTCAGAAACTTTCTCCAATCCGTTTAAAAGCAGTTTATTGTTCCATAGCCCTTTAAACGGTATATTATTTCGACCTGTTTCACTTATTTTCATATGCCTGTCCCTTATAATAGTAGACAACACTCAAACCAAAAAGTAAAATACAAAAATACTATCGCTGTATTAATATCCCGTCTTTTGTCTTATAATGAAGTCTATGAGAGTATTAAATTTTGTAAAAACAGAATTAAACACTATTAGCTTACATGAGAAAATTATTTTCATAATCGCCATAGCGCTTGCGGGTATTATCTCTTTGTACCTTAACGATAGCAAAATCGCATTATTATGCACTATTTGCGGAATACTATACACCATTTTAGCAGGCAACGGCAGGATTCTTTGTTATTTATTCGGCATCATTGCCACACTTTGCTATGCTTACCTTTCTTTTAAGGCATCACTTTATGGAAATTTCGTTTTAAATATGTTTTACTACTTTCCAATGGAGCTTATTGGGATTTTTAATTGGAAAAAGAATTTAAAACCAAATTCCAATGAAATTATAAAAACCAAATTAAATCTGAAAAACAAAATCATTCTCTTTTCTGCCGGCATAATATTAACCGCAATTTTTGCCATTATATTTGCCAAGGCGGGAGGTCAAAAATCATTATTCGACGCTTTTACTTGCGTTTTCTCAGTTCTGGGTATGTTTTTGACTGTACAAAGATGTATAGAGCAGTGGTTTGTTTGGATGTTAGTCAATGCTTTTTCTGCAATCATGTGGTTAGGCTTATTTTGGCAAGGCGAGAACTGCTTTATGCTGGTCATAAAATGGTCAATATACTTTATACTTGCAATATACTTCTGGATTATATGGAGAAAAGAACTATCAAATTAAGCGCTATGAAACAAGAAATATCCCAACATAAAATCAAACAACTTCTTATTGAAAAAGCAGATGCAAAATATCAAAAATTCAGTGCTAGCCTGCTTCCAAACATCAATAATGTTCTGGGTGTTCGTTTACCAATATTGCGCAAAATTGCAAAAGATTTGTACCGTTTTGGAAATTGGACTGATTTTCTTAACAAGACAAACAACGAATACATGGAAGAAATTATGCTAAAAGGTATGATTATTGGACTTATTAACGAGCCGGTAGATAAAATTTTGCAATGTGTGAAAAATTTTATTCCTCAAATCACAAATTGGGCGATATGTGATAGTTTTTGTTCTGGACTTAAATTTACAAGCAAAAACAAAGATATTGTCTGGGAATTTATTCAACCCTATTTGAAATCAAATAAAGAATATGAAATCCGCTTTGGAGTAGTAATGATTTTGAACTATTTTATTGAAAATGAATATATAGACAGAATACTGCCAATTTTAGACAATATTAATCACGAAGGTTACTATGCCAAAATGGGTGTTGCTTGGGCAATATCAATTTGTTTTGTTAAACAAGAACAAAAAACTTTAAACTATATGAAAAGTTCTAATCTGGATAAATGGACTTACAATAAAGCTATTCAAAAATGTATCGAGTCTTATAGAATTACCAATGAAACAAAAGAAAAACTTAAGAAAATGAAAAAATAAAAAGAGCCAAAAGGCTCTTTTAAAATGGTCGGGATGACAGGATTTGAACCTGCGACCCCCTCGTCCCAAGCGAGGTGCGCTACCAAGCTGCGCTACATCCCGTTATTAAGTTATCATCTTAAGCCAATAAGCTTACCGAAGTAAGTTAAGTTTAGCAACAACACAAACAGCCGTCAACCCTATTTAAAGAATTTACATTTTCAACCAAGATTTAATCTGTGAAGAAATGAAATCAAAACCTTTAATTAATCCCAAATCCTTTGGTTCCATATTCTTATGATACATAACTAAAGGAACATATTCTCTTGTATGATCGGTACCTTCAACTGTGGGGTCACAACCATGGTCAGCAGTTATTATCAGTAAATCATCATCTTTCATAGAATCAATAATATCCGGTACTCGGCTATCTATTTCTTCAATGGCTCTGGCATAGCCATGCGCATCATTCCTATGACCATACAACATATCTGTATCAACAAGATTTGTAAAAATTAACTCTCGCTCATGAGCAAAAATGTTCCTTGATGAAACTTTTAATTCCTTCAAGTTAAGTTTATTTTGAACAGCTTTAATTGTTAAATCAAGTCCTTCCGTATTTGAACCGGTATGAACAGCATATGTAACACCTGATTTTACAAATATATCTTCTATTTTACCAATACCAACCACTACCCCGTTTTTTTCTTCAATTCGATTAAGAATAGTTTTTGCAGGAGGAGGAACAGAAAAATCTCTACGGTCTTTTGAAATACGAACAGGCTTTCCACTAACCATCCAAAATGGTCTGGCAATAACACGAGATGTATTATATTCACCATTCAGTATTTCTCTTGCAATCCTGCACCAATCATACAAAGTATCAAGCGGTACAACATCAATATCAACAGCTATCTGAAAAACACTATCCGCACTGGTATATACAATAGGATATTGAGTTCTTTGATGTTCCTTATAAAGTTGTT
This sequence comes from Candidatus Gastranaerophilales bacterium, assembly GCA_944325625.1. GTDB lineage: Bacteria > Cyanobacteriota > Vampirovibrionia > Gastranaerophilales > Gastranaerophilaceae > RGIG2134. Next base: position 169,600 of record CALVAP010000004.1, read on the forward strand.
CAATAATAGCAGTACCGGATGCCGGACAATTCGCCAATACTCCGCCACAACCTGTCTTTTCTATAAATTCGTCAATAACCTCTTTAGGAAACCCATATGGATATGTTCTAAAAGGCTTGTCCAACAACAAACCTGCAATCTCCCAATGCCCTGTTGTAGTATCTTTACCCTTAGATTTTTCTGCAAGTTTTGCATATTGTCCAATTGGGTTTTCCACTCTTTTTGCCCCTTCTACCTGAACAATATTAGCCAACCCAAGCTTACTTAAATTCGGAATATTCAACCCGCCAACAGCATGAGCAACATTTGAAAGAGTATTACACTCTTTAACATCCGAATATTCTTCGCAATCCGGCATTGCACCGCAGCCCATAGAATCAATTACAATTAATATTACTCTTTTCATTTATTTCCCCAACTGTGCAGCTTTCTTCGTTGTTCCTACAATAGCTTTATCAATAATTATACCCATATCATTTGATTTTAGAATATTCATACCAACTTCGGTAGTACCGCCTCTGGTTGTAACATTATCAATCAAAACTGAAGGTGAAACACCAGTTTCCAATATCATTTTTGCAGAGCCTAAAGCCGATTGTGCAGCTGCCATGAGCGCTATATTGTAATCAAATCCCATCTTTTGAGCGGACTTAGCAATTTCGTCAATAAAATAGTAATAAAATGCGGGTGAACTTCCGCTTATCGCCGTCACTATATTAATTTGCGACTCGTCAACTTGAATAACCTTGCCAATACTTTTGAAAATATCCTTGGCAAAATTCAAATGTGTATTAGTAGCCAAAGTTCCTTTGCAAACAGCGGTCATACCTTCTTTCACCAAAGCAGGCGTATTCGGCATAACCCTAATAACAGGAACAAGAACACCAAGTTCTGACTGAATATATTCTGTTGAAATTCCTGCAAGAATAGAAATAATCATCTTGTCAGAAGTAACAACGTCTTTAATATCACGTATTACATCACCAATAATAAAAGGCTTTATTGCAAAAACAACCACATCAACATTTTTTACAAGTTCTCTATTACTTTGAAAAACAGTAATTCCAAACTGCTCCGAAACCCTATCAGCAACCTCAAGGTTTGGTTCAGAAGCAAACACATCATCAACACTGTAAAATTTAGAGGTTATAATCCCTTTTATAATCGCTTGAGCCATTTTGCCAGCACCAATAAATCCAATTTTCCCAAAACTTTTATTCATATTATTTAACCTTTTTTATTTTTTCCGTTGACTTTAGACCATGTGTTAATTATTATAATACAACGTAGCAGGTTTTGACAAAAAATTTCAGGAGAATATAAAATGAGACGCACATTAGAAGGAACAAAAAGAAAAAGACAAAACGTAAGCGGTTTCAGAGCCAGAATGTCTACCCCCGGAGGAAGAACGGTTCTTAACAGAAGACGCGCAAAAGGTCGTCACAAACTCGCTATTACAGCTAAGAAAAGAGCTTAATCGTTTTAGAATTTAAAGTATATAAAAAGCCCCCGCCAAAATGGGGGCTTTTTATTTTGGAAATTAATATGCTGCCCAAAAATCTTAGACTTAAAAAGAATAGTGCTTTTAAAGCAACATACAACGTAAAAAACTCCGTCGCTGACGCAAATATCATTATATTTGCAGGCAAACAGAAAAAAAATGAAGAACTGCCAACAAAAGTGGGATTTGTCGTATCAAAAAAAAACCACAAGCGAGCGGTAAAACGCAACCGTACAAAACGACTTATGAGAGAGGCATATCGAACAGCAATAAAAGAAAATCTTGTGGACAACGCTCAAAACTTTCAATCACTGATAATAACTGCCCGCACTGGGGCAATAGACAATGATTATAATACAATTAAAAACTCAATATTAAAATTAATATCCAGACTGAAAGTAAAATAGCTAACGAATAATACGTCTGGCTTCCGAGCCGGGTTGAGCATTGGTATAAATTAAAAAATCATGTTTCGGACGAACGTACTCACTCAAAAACTCCGGATTGAGTATTTTTTGAGAACAGATTGCAGATTCTGCATTCTTTTCAACAAACTCTGCAATAATTTTTTGCCCTTCACTGAGGTCAAAATCTGAAATTTTTTTAACGATACGCATAATATAATGTTACGACTCGTTTTAAAAAAAATATAGGGTAAAGAGACAAAATTGTAACATGTCTTTATAAGAAATAAGAGAAAAGAAACACAGGCTTGAAAAAGAAAAGAGTTTATATTATATTAATGGCAAGGAAAATCAAAAACGAATGGCGGGTATCGTCAAGCGGTCAAGACCTCGGATTGTGGTTCCGATATGCGTGGGTTCGAATCCCACTACCCGCCCCATAAAGTCGGTTATAACTTAATGTTATGACCGATTTTATTTTGCAGGATTTTTGGATGAGAACCACCAAGCGAAGCTTGGTCTGGGTTCGAGTGCAAACGAGCTGAGGCTGAAGTGCTTTTGCGTTGTATTAAAAATACAAAAAGCAAAACACGAAATGCCGTTAAACGCGAGTGAGCAAGAAAATTCCACTACCCGCCGTATAAAAAACTTTGCCTCAGTATCCAAATTAAATTATCTAGATTGCTGCTTTATTTATCTTGACAAAAAGTTAGGCATGGCTTACAATATTTATAAGTTAGTCATGCCTAACTATGGAGTGAATTATGGCTTTACAAAAAATTGTATCTTCTTCTATACTCCCTTCCGGTTTTGCTTTCTCTGCCGGCAACGCTACTGCGCCTCTTTCCAATTCCGATTTAAAGGTTTTCCACCACCATATTTACGAATTCAAAAAAGGTTTAAGAGAATTAATCCTCACCACTGAAAAAGCTTCCAATCGCGAATACATTGAACAACGCTTACTTCGTGAAAATATATCATACCTAATTAATGCCGTTTCTAATGATAAAATAAATGTTTTTTTCGGAAGTGAAGTCTGTATTAGAGTCGTTGCAGGGTTTGATTCGGCCTTAAACAAGTTATCTCCTGAGGAAGATTTTATTCTGGGCACTATGTTGGGATATGGCAAGCTTCAACAGTGTGAAAGGTATTTGCGCATGAAAAAGAAAAATAAACTATGATTTCCTTTACACGAAACTATAATGGTAATTATTCACACCATTTACCTTTTTGTGCCTGCCATTTTAAATGGCAGTTTTTTTATGTGATAAAATGGTTTTATGATTAAAGCGGTAATTTTTGACCTTGATGGAACCCTTTTGAATACCCTCGACGGGCTAAAAAACAGTACTAATTTTGCCTTGGAACACTTTGGCTATCCTCCGCACTCCATTGAAAAAATTAGACAATTTGTCGGTAACGGCGTAGCTAAGCTCATTGAACGAGCTATTCCAAATGGGTTAAACAACCCAAAATATAACGATTGCTTAACTTTATTCAAAGAACATTATTCAAAAACTATGGAACAGTACACTCATCCGTATGATGGCATTCTAGAGCTTTTGACCGAATTAAAAAAGAAAAATGTACTTATTATAGTTTTATCAAATAAGTTTGATTCTGCTGTCAAACTACTTTGCAAAAAATATTTCGATGGACTATATGACCTTGCAATTGGAGAGAATGAAGCCAACCCACCAAAACCTAATCCTACATCTACTTTAGCCATTCTTAAGCATTTTAATTTAAAACCGGAAGAAGTTATTTTTGTTGGTGACTCCGAAGTTGATATTAGAACTGCTAACAATGCTAAATTAAAGTTCTTTGGCGTTTTGTGGGGATTTCGTACCAAGTACGTTCTTGAAAATGAGGGTGCAAAATCTTTAATTAACAAGCCCGTTGAACTCATCAAATACCTGTAAATAAAGGGCTTCGATTTTCAATCGAAGCCCTTATTTTGTCAATTCTATTTATCAAATAGTTATATTCTCCACTGCAATCCACCTTGGAAACCAATACCTGTTCTGGTTCCGTTTCTGATTGTGAACTGTACAAATGAATTTAGCCTTTCTTTTATCCGTTTTGTTGCTCCCAAACCATATTCTACATATGCAACGTGTCTATATCCAACATCAGGCAAGGTGATATTTCCGACTTGTCCACCCACATCACCCATTATATTGAACACCAATTGTGCCGTTGCGTACAAACTAAAGGTTTCTTTATTCCAAATAAGGTTTGCTCCCGGAGCAATATTTATTCCGTTTAGCATTCCGCTGTTCATTCCAATTATTCCATAATTAGAATGCCAATTTTGCTCACCAAAGATGTTGTATGATAGTAACATTGTTGGTTGAAGGATAAAATCCGCAGGAAGATGGAAGTTGTAAGCTGTCTTTGAAGCTACACCTGCAAACCAGTTTCCTGTTCTATCGGTATAACCAGATACATTCATATTATTGTAATAGCCGCCGCCATATGCCAGTAATGAAGTTAGAAAATCACCCTTATATGCGGTACCCATTACACCAAGTTGACCACCGTTTTGGTACATTCCAACGCCATTATATGTTTGATGCGCACCATTATAAGAAACATATGCTGTAGGAATAAGCTTCCAGCCATCTCTCAAGTTCACTACGGGAAAATCCGCACCTATCAATGAACCGTATGAATTATTATGTACATTCAAACCTTGCGTCATTGAAATAGTTTCAAAGTTTCCATAAGCCTTAAACCACAAGCTTCCTTCCTTTGCACTATATTGGTACGGTGAGAATTGGGCATCTATTGATGAATATTTATTTGCTACCCGTTCTTCGGCAATTAGCTGCTGTGAAACTATGTTTATATGGTCAAACAAGAGGTTGTTATGAACAAGTTGGTTAGCATAACTTGAAACCGTTGCAACTTGTCCTCTATAAGCTTGCGGATTAATACTTGTCAACGCCCCGCTTAGCATTCCCCCTTCACCGGCTATCAACGCATATTTACCAACCGGTGTATCAATTAGTTTGTTATCCAAATTAATTGTAAGGTCGCCACCTACCTTCTCACTGACAGAGTCAACAACTTTAATGTTAAAATTATAATCTCTCGGTGTGGCTACAAAGTTAATATCCTCAAGAACAATTTCAGCTCCTGCATCATCAACTACCAAGTTAGATGTCTTAATTCCACCTGCGCTATAATCTCTACCATCCGCATTAATAACCATATCGGTTACTCCGGAAAGTTTTGTTGTTCCTTCTACATTCAACGATGCAGCTTTTCCTCCAACTGCCAGATTTATATACCCGTTCTCAACAGTCAAATCTTTTGCTACATTTACATCGTTCGTTGAAATTAAATCAGAATTACTTAAAAGAACATTTCCGCCAATATTATTGTTTTGTCCATACAACTCAGCACTCGACGCCAAAGTCAAATTCATATCACCGCTCAAGTTAAAATCTTTCGGTGTACCCAACATTGCATCTACAGCATTTATGCTCTTTGCTGCTATCTGACCGTTTGCCAACAATGACGTATCAATTTCCATATTAATGTCACCCAAAATGGCAACATCTTTTTCAACCGTCATTGCTCCTCCATTGAGGTTGAGATTTGTATTAACATACTGGGAAGTGGTAACATCGCCTATTGCTTTATCCATCGTTACATTACCGCTTCCGTTTTTGTTTATATTTGACACAACCCCACCTGAAGTTGATGTTGTAATATTGGTATTAAATTCCGTATCCTCATCAAAATTCAAGTTTACCGTTACACCGTCACCCATTGTAATTGTTGCTTTATCATCAATGAATGCACCATCGTTATACGTAAGGATTGAGTTATCATTAGCAGCGATATTTCCAACAACACCTGAGCCATTGGACAATTCTAATTCTCTTATTCCTGTCTGTCCTTCGAAAAGTGAAAAACCACCTTCATAATTACTTTCTTGTATCAATCCATTTGCAAGATGCAAACCGCCCTTGTTAATAACAACTTCACTGGTATAAGAGCTTCCATCCGGAGCAACCTCTGTTGTAGTAACAGTTCCAGTCGTCCAGTCGATATTGGTATTTTGAGCTCCAGTTTCGTCATTTTTCAATACAAGCGTTCCGTAAGGATCATTCAATCCTGCCCCTACAACGTTATTTACACTTCCGTTTGCAAAATGTCCGCCGTTTTCAAGAACCAATTCTCCGTTACTGATTGTATTTTCACCGCCAAAGAAATATGCTCCGTCAGTGATAACAGTTGTTCCGTTTGTTTGACTGAATTTACCTGTATAAGTCGATTTATCTCCAACCACATTTACTGTTGAGTTGTAGTCTTTATTAATTACTGTATCTGCGGTTGTATTTGCCACAACTGCGTTGAGATTTATTGTTCCTTTATCATTGGCATTACCCAAATTAAGTACACTGTTTGCGTCATTAAGCGTTATTGTATTTGTTGCATGGTTCGCTGTACCGCTACCAAATGTCAGTTCTGTTCCGTTAACAACAATTTCTTCATTTTGAGCAAGACCAGCCCCACCATTCAACGTCAAATCTTGGATATTTGCTCCTGTACCTATCGTATTTATACCTGATAATGCAGAATTTGCAGTTCCATTAACCACCAAATCAAGGGTATTTGCTCCCAGATTAAATCCTGCTGAATCTACTATAGAGATTGAGCCGCTGGTACCATTATTAACAATAGAAGCAATTTGATTAGAAATATTTATTTCCGGATTATTTGTACCGATAGTTATATCAGCACTAAGACTACCGTTAGAACCCAGTACAAGCTCACCACCGTTAATCTCAGAAACGCCACTAAAGAACTCACCGTTTATAACCGTTTTCCCGCTTTCTTGAGTAAAAGTACCGCTGTAACCGGAGTTATCACCTGCAAGTTCCAATGTGTTATCACCTGATTTAAGGATTGTTCCGTCACCGGCAATTCCACCATCAAAAGACACCGTTGTACCTTGAACCCCTGTTATTGTGGTTGTTCCTCCTTGTTGGTATAAATCAGCGCCAGAGGCTGTTGCCGTGTTACCACTAAATTCAATATCCTTTCCATTAGACGTATCTAACGTAAGGGTACCTTCTGTGTATATTGCACCGCCTGACGTTGCAGAGTTGTCTGTAAATGAGGAACCGCCTGCAATATTTACCGACCCGTTGCCTGTGTTAGCAATTGCACCGCCATTTCCATTCGTTGCTTTGTTTCCAACAAATTCAGTTGTGCCAAATGTTGCTGTACCGTTATTATTGTATACTGCACCACCTTGTGCAGATGAGTTGTTTGTAAAAGAAGAACCATCTGCAAGTGTTAATTCCCCATATGTAACTCCTGGTAAAAACTCATTTACTATAGCACCGCCCGCATTGAGTGAACTATTGTCACTAAATGATGCCGCCTTATCGAATACCAATACACCTTCATTGTATATTGCTCCACCCCAATTGTTAGAAGTATTGCCGGTAAAATTAGATGTTCCTTCTACCTCTATTTGAGCGGTTATTTCGTTATAAATGGCACCGCCATATCCTGTCCCTGTGGCTGTAACCTTATTATTAATAAACTCAACATTATCAGCGCTAAAGGTTATATTTCCCCCATTCCAATTTGCAACCGCTCCGCCGCCATATTGCGCATTTGCGTTGCTATAGGATGAACCATCCAATTGTAATGTCTGAGGAGGTGTGTTGTTTATAATTCCACCATTCTGGTCACCATTTGCAGAATAAACTGCATTGGGTACGAACATCCATGATGCCAAAAAAGCAGACACAACAAGTCGCTTCTTCAAATTTTTTCTCATACTAATCTTACCCTTAATATCTATAATAAACAGCCTTATAATTATATCATAAATTAACACTTATGTAATACTTTATACTTTTTGTAACAAAAAATTACATCAATAGATGTACGTTATTTATATTTTGTATAAATTCTTTATTAGGTATAATATTTTTACTATGACAAATTCTTCTGCCGAAATAATTAAAAAATTCAAACAGGAATGTGACAAATTTCCTCAAGATAAAAGGTATAGGGAAACACTTGCAAGTTGTATTAACATTCCAACAGAACAGTATTATCTTCTACGTCCGATTATTGGCGAAAATGAGTTTAAGAATATTGTTGAAAATCTTCAAGAAATCAACTTCATGCCTGGAGAAAAGAAAGATTTAACCGTACTGGATTCTCATGATGACAGATACTTAAAATCAGGTGATTTTAAAGCAAACTTGCATATTCACACAGTATATTCAGACGGACATATAACTATCGATGATTTTCTTAACCAAGCAGAAGAACTGGGAAATAAAAATTTAAGCCTCTCACAATGCAGCTCTATGCCTCTTGTCGTTGCTATAACAGATCATGACTGTATTGACGGAGCAAAAGAAATGCTTCTTAAAGTCAGTAAGAGCCCCCAAAAGTTCCAAAACGTAAGAATTGTGCTCGGAATGGAGCTTTCTACAATTACAAATAAATTTAAGCATCTTAAAAAACCTTTGCTTATTCACACCCATATGTTTTGCATAAATCCCTTTGACACAAAATTAAACCAACTGATTACACAAAAAAGCAATCTGAAAAAACAACTTGTTGATAAAACAGTACAAAAAATAAACTCTGAATTAGAGAAAGAATTAAACTTCGATTTCAACCTTGAAGAATTGGGAAAAATCCACGCAATAATATTAAAAGGACAAGATGAAGTTTGTATACCGATGAAGAAATATACCGGAGCCAAAATATTATTCAATCACTACGTTCTCAATAATACTGAAACACTATCTATCCTGAACAAAAATAACATTGATATTAACAAACTAAACTTCTATTATCCGCTACAATACAAAAAACTATTTAAAAGAAAAGGCGGTTTTATAAAAAATTATAAAGAAGCCTTAACTCTATACCTAAATGAATTTACAAGCGATGAACAGTTTAAGGAAATTATAGAAAAAAAAGATGAAAATACTGAAAACTTGATTAAAAGAGCCTTTAAAATTTGCACCGACGCTCATCCCTCTCTAACCGATATGCCCGAAGCTTTTTTTGAGTTTGAGCAAACCCTAAAAATACTATCGGAACAGGATTTTGGTGTTTTTGGAATTGCTCATCCCGCAAGAACTCTTGTTTGGGATGTAGATTCGGATTTGAGTTCATTATTTGACAATATGTTTTCTTCTTTTAAACAATATGGTAAAGAGAAAGCACTATTCTACGAGGGATTTTACCAATCTTACGAAGGCAGTGCTTACCTTGAATATCTTGAACCAATAAACAAAAATGCGCTTAAATATGGCTTATTAAAAACCGGTGGACTGGATTCCCATGGTCCAAACATTATTTCAAGATGTCCCTATTGCTAAAAAATCCCCCCCCCCAATCTCAGGTGAATATCTCTTTAAAACTCTCTACTGAACCGTTAATAACTGCAACGCCGCATATGAACGTTCCCAAGGGTTGGAAGAGTTCTCTATTCTTTTTGCTCGCTTTACTTGTTCTTTTTTCAACTTTTCTTGCTCTTTTTTAACCTTTTCCAGCTGCTTTGGCTTCGCATTTCTTTCTTCCAAGTTAGCTTCTATTATTTTCAACGCCCTCGCATAAGACTCTGTATCATATCCCACTTCTACAGTTTTGGGGTAGTTATAATCAGCATAATCATAAATACTCATAAGTCTTTTTTCACCTGAAGGATGTGTCTGTAATAGGTCAAAGTAATTTCCACAAATCTTATTTAGAACCGATATTAACGCCAAGGGATTATACTCTGCCTTCATAAGCAAATCTACAGCTGTTCTATCCGCCTCATACTCGTCACTTCGTGTTATTTTTAATAATGATAATTGCTGTGCAGCCTGAATAGATTTATTAAGATTCTCACTGGTCAAATTTGGTTGTAATGAAGCCATTGCTATACTTATTAAACTCTGCTTTGCGCAATGAGCATTAACAATATGTCCAAGTTCATGTGCGATTACCGCAGCTAGCTCATCGTCATTCTCCACATTGTTGAGCAATCCGCGATAAACATATATTTCCTTATCCAAATTGGCATATGCGTTCACATCCTCACTATCAGACACTTTAAACGTTATTGTTGAAGGAAGATTATTGGCAGTTAATAGTTTTTGTCCAATGGTATTAACCCTATTCAAATTAGCCTGCTCGTTCCAATCAACCGTAATTGAAACAGATGCTTTTTCATTCGATTCTACAGCCAAAACACTATTCGAAAATCTCACTACCGTAAATATTGCAGACAAAACCAATAAAGAAAATATTAAAACTTTTTTCATATTTACCCCTTTTTTCTTATTGTTAAATTATACAAATTTACTGTTAAATAACAACCTTTCATTAAATATTATTAAATTAAATTGGAACATATCCCCAGGCATATACATTAAATTTCTTATACTCTATAACATAGTATCCGTGCTTAGAGTCATAGATTTTTGCGCTTAGTTCCAATTCTTTTAGACTAACCAGTTCTTCATCTAATCTTTTTGTTGTTTTTTTCTTTTTTATGAGTTTTTCTCTCTCTTGAGCAATTTCTGCTACTCTATTTTCATAATCATTTGAACGTTTTTGCACTACAACTTTAATTGCAGGAACCAACGCCTTTAACTCACGTGACTGAATTAATAATAAATATCGTCTGTCATCAGAAAGCGCAACCTCATAATATCCGGGGTCAATATGATTTTCTCCATCACCAAGAACATAAGGACATAACATATTCGGATTTTTAGTTTTGTCCAAAGCATACATATATATTGCTTTGTCCTTATCATATATTCCCGCCTTTTGGTCCGTAAAAGTTACTATATCCTCAAACTCGCGGATTTTCGGTATTTTAAAATCATCAAACATAAAAACATTATACAGTTTTTGAGCCAAAATTAACAGAAGTCAGCCCGTTAAAAATATCGTAAAGCTCAGAACTAAACGACTCGCTAATAACCTTATCCATAACAAAAAATGTAGGACCTGAACCCGACATCATTGAGCCCGCAATATCGTTTTTTATCACTCGCAAAATATCATAAGAAGGCAAAATTGCTTTTTCCAAACTATTATATATCAATTTTTTATCAAAACTGCCTGACAAAATGAGGCTTTTCATTTTGGTTGTATTATCAGGATATGATTTGTCCTCCAATACGCCAAACTTTTGATAAGCCTCTTTTGCAGAAATACCAAGATTTTTTGGTTTTATGAGCGAAACATCAAATTTAACACAGGGCAATTTTTCAATAATTTCTCCCCTGCCTGTACAAAGCGCACAACCGCCATCCAAACAAAAATTCAAATCTGACCCCAGCTCTGATGCCAACTTATGAAGTTTTTGGTGGTTAAATATCCTGCCAAAAAGCTCATTCAGCCCCCAAAAAGCTCCGCTTGCATTGGTACTTCCGCCTGCTAGTCCTGCTGATACGGGAATGTTTTTTTCTATATGGATACTTATTTGCTTTGAATGAATATTTGCTTCTTCTGTGTAAAGCTTAACAGCCTTATAAACAATATTTCTTTCATCATATGGAATTTCACTGCTTGTTCCCGTTAAAATTATCTCATTTTCTGCTATATCACTGTCTTCAACTCTTATAGTTAAAAAATCGCACAAAGAAATTGTATGCATAATACTTTGAATATTATGAAACCCATCAATTCTTTTATCAAGAACTTCTAATGTAAGATTAATTTTGGCCGGTGTTTGAACTCTTATTTGCATACTTTTGCCTTTAACTTTTCTGACAATTCACCAAATGTTTGAATAGAAAGGCTTTCTCCTCTCGTGTTTTCAGAGATTTTCATACTTTCAAGAGTTTCAAAAACCGCATTTTTATCAAAACCTGCATTCACAAGACAATTTTTAATATTTTTTCTGCGTGAAGCAAACGATGCCTTTAAAACTCTTCTAAAAAATTTATAATCCGAAAGTTCTACAAGCGGAGTTTTTCTAACATTTAATTTTACAAGCGCGCTATCTACCTTTGGGCGAGGATAGAACGATTTTGAGGGAACTTTTTTTATAATTTCAACATCCGCATAAAATTGAGCAAGTATACTCAAAAGCCCATACTGCTTTGAAGGCGAATTTTCACTTGCAACAAGTCTTTGTGCAACTTCATACTGAACCATCAGAATAATTTCATCTATACTGTTTCTGTTAGCATTATCCAAATCATCAATTTCACCAAGCAAATGGGCGAGAATCGGACTTGTAATGTAATATGGAATATTTGCAACAACTTTTAATCCCCTACCAAATTGAGAAAAATCAACTTTCAGAACATCATTATGGATAATCTCTAAGTTTGGAGCTTCAAGTTTCTTAACAACCTCTATTGCCTCTTCATCCAACTCAACAGCATAAACTTTTTTTGCATGCTCCACAAGCCTTTCAGTCACAAAACCTGCACCGGGACCTATTTCCACCACCGTATCATCGTTTTTGAGGTTTGCATTTTCTATAATAAAATCAATAACTCCGGCATCAACCAAAAAGTTCTGCCCCAATCTTTTTTTCGTTCTAAATTGTCTTGCTCTGTTGTAGTAATCCATATAAGTATTATAATAATACAAACAGCTAAATGTTTTAATCCATGACCTTTGATATTGTTACAACTATGGTAATAAAGAAACTTGAAGAAAATAAAATTGAGATGATGAAAACCGCAATATGCCGCGATTTTTATCTTTCTTGCAAGAAAAAAACAGACCTAAAAATCGGAATGGAACTCGAACGACTTCCAATATACAAAAACTCTTACCAGGCTGTAGACTATTTTGGTGCAAACGGAATGTATCGTTTCTTACGCCAACTCGCTTACAATGATGAATGGAGATACATTACAGACCTGAATTTTATAAACGGATTAAAAAAATCTGATACAACAATTACCCTTGAGCCGGGTGGACAGTGTGAATACAGTCTTTCGCCATGTGACAATCTTTTTCAGCTTAAAAATCAAGTTGAAAGTTTGGATAATAAAGTATTACCAATTCTGGATTTTCTCGGAATTTCTATGCTTGAATACCCCATAACTCCGCTAACTGATGGTAGAAATATTGAGATTATACCAAAGCGCAGATATCAAACCATGGCAAAATATATGAACGGTGAAAGGTGCTTCTCTATGATGAGAGAAACCGCAGGAATACAAGTAGCTCTTGACTATACTGATGAAATAGATGCTATGCAAAAATATAAAATAGCAATGATGATTTCGCCATTTATTACAGCTATTTTTGCTAATTCACCAATTAGATGCGGGAAAATTACAGGTTATAAATCAACCCGAGCACTAGCTTGGCTTAATACAGACGAAAAAAGATGCGGACTTGTAAGTGAAAAAATCTTTGACCACAAACAAAATTTTTCATTCTCCGACTATGTAAATAAAGTGTTTAGCGTTCCATTACTCTTTATTCAACGGGATAACAAAATTATTGAAATCGGAGGGAAAATAGATTTTGAGCAATTTGCTCTAAACGGCTGGCAAGAACATTCAGCAACAAGAGAAGATTATGACCTCCATGCTACTCTATTTTTTCCGGAAGTTCGCCTGAAAAATATTATCGAAGTTCGCAACCAGGACTGTCAAAAAGGTGCGCTAAAATACTCAATACCTGCTTTATATAAAGGCATTTTTTATAACTCCGACTCTATACAAAATATCTTTGAACTGTTGAAAATTTTTTCATATAAAGATTTCCAAGAACTACGCTACAACGTTCCAAAATCTGCTCTTGATACTAAAATAGGTAAAAAAAGAGTATTGGACTATGCAAAAAACATCCTCAACATAGCCTTTCAAGGGCTTGTAAAGCTTCAAAACGATGAAGAAAAATTCCTTGAACCAATTATGGAATTAACATACGACGGACTTTGCCCCGCGGATATCATTCTTAAAGAATGGGAAAAATCGAAACACAACATGTCTGACTTTATAGAATACGTTAGGTTAAAATGATTATAAGACCCGAAGATTTGGCTATATCTCAGCCAAATAAAAAACTCCTCAATATTATAAACAACAAAATTTTTGATGATAAAGTTCTTTTTAAAAAAGAATCCGATTTTCATAATATAAAAGTTGTTGAAAATGAAATAGGTCGTTTTCTTCACTATAAAGATACTTACCAAGCCGGATATATCCGAACTGACTGCTATACAGGCAACATTCCATACTTAAACTACTTTCTTATTCCATACCTTTTTAATCCGGCTATTAAAAATATTCTGCTGATAGGTCTGGGAACCGGAATACTTGTTAACCAATTTGAACAACTCTTTCAAGGCTTAAAAAAAATCGATGTAGTAGATATAGAAGAAAATATATTGGAAATAGCTACAAACTTCTTTAACTTCACCCCCTCAAATAAGTTTAATTTTATACTACAGGACGGAATAGTCTTTCTAAACAATACAAACAAAAAATATGACCTTATAATAGTTGATGTTGCATCAGATGACGGCATAGACGAAAGATTTTGTACTCTTGAATATCTTCAAACAATTAAAAAACACCTTACAAAAAACGGTATTTTTGTCTCCAATATGCCATCTGCCGCTGATGTTTTAAACCCCAAAAATTTCTTTGTAAAAGACCTTTTAACAAATTATGAAAAAATATTTGCAGACGTAAAACTCTATAAGGGCAATACATCCGATAAAATATACTATAAATCATTTTTCAATCTGAATGAACGTGTAATTGATATCACAAACCTTATTTTTATCGCTTCAGAGAAAAAACTTGAGATAGCAAATACCAGCCTGATTAAAAATATAGAACGCCTTGGAATATCTATACAAGACTATCTTAAAGACCTTGTTGAAAAGCCAAAAAACTAAAACAAAATTCATTTGTATAATAACATTTTTTGTGTAAAATAAACATATGCACGAGATATTTCAAAGTTTACAAATATGGTTTGAACAAAATGGAGCGCTTGGACTAGGGTTAAATGCTTGGTTAGAGAGTTTCCTTGTAATTCCGCCACCAGATATTCTTCTTGTAGCTTTAGATTTGGCTAATCCGCAAAAAGCACTGTTTTATGCAACGGTAGCAACTATTGGTTCCGCTTTTGGCGGGTTTACCGGATGGCTTTTGGGTAAAATCGGCGGAAGACCTTTCTTTAACTGGGTTTTTCGCAATAAAAAAGATATGTTTAATAAAGTTGAAGCAATGTACCAAAAATGGGGAACAATAGCTGTAGCTACTGCGGCTCTTACTCCTGTCCCTTATAATATTTTTGCTTGGACGAGCGGAATCTTAAACATGAATTGGTTCTTGTTTGTTATTATCAGCATTTTTGGTAGAGGAGCAAGGTTCTTCCTCGTTTCTGTCCTACTAATGTTCTTTGGCGAAACAATAAAAACCTACCTTAAAGAAATTGTATTAATTGCCTCTGTACTTTTAGTTATTTTTTATGTTATAGGGTTTGTGTTGTTCAAAAATAAAGAACCCAATACTAATTCAACAGAACAAAAAATGGAAGAATAAAATGTATAAAAAAGCCAAAAGAGAACTCGAACGACTAATGCTCGGGAATAAAAATTTTGTGAATGGTACTCCTACCGAAAAAAATATGAGCGTTGAAACCCTTCAAAAATTTGCATTTCATCAAGCCCCGGACGCAATGGTTTTAAGTTGTTCAGACTCACGTGCCGTACCGGAAATTATTTTTGACTGCGGTATAGGTGAGCTTTTCGTTATTCGCGTTGGCGGAATTGCTGCCGGACCCAACGTAGTTGAAAGTATCGAATATGGTGTAAAAAAACTTAAACTACCACTTCTAATCCTTCTTGGCCACGACGATTGCGGAGTTATGCAGTTTGCCTGCGACACCTACCCTCAAGAGCCAGCTTGCTTCAATTCTATTATGAACTGCGTATATCCCGTCTTTACAAAATTTGGTGAAATAAAAGACAATAACGATTTTGCTCGCAAACATACTTATTGGGTTGAACAAATGCTTCTTGATCGCTCAGAAATTATACGCAACGCCGTCTGCAACAAGGAATTGTATATTGCAAAATGCCATCTTGACCACTCTACTGGTGAAGTAAAGGTTTTGCCCGACAAAATTTGATGAATAAAAAACTATAACAAAAGCGGCTTCTTAATACTAAGAAGCCGCTTTTGACTATATAAACCCTTGAATTAATCCATAGGAATAATTAACTTTTGCCCTATTTGCAAAGCATTAGGATTAGACATTTTATTTGCAGAAGCTATCTGCGATATCTTACTTGCATCATATTTTCCGTAAAAACGTATAATTATGCTTTCCAATGTATCACCTGATTTTACTGTGTATGTTTCACTTTTCATAACAGGTGTAGTTTCAACTACGGCAGTATCTGCAGGAATTATTGTTATACTGGATTTTTTCTCTTTTTTAGCAAAATTAAACAACCCTTTTGATTGTTTTTGCGCCATCGGCACAGTATATGTTTCATCCACAACAGGTTCATTATTGGCAGAAAGGCTTACAAAAGCGGTCATCATAAACATACAAACCGCACCTACCAAAAAACCGGAAACCAAATATACTGCAGGTGTCTTTTCTTTTGCTGTAGAAATATTAAAATTACCCAACAACGTATCCAGTTCTTTTTCTTTCTTTGGACGAACATACACCCCGGGAGTATTTTCTTCGTACGAAATATTCGAGTTGTGTCCGCTTCTTGTCTTAAATCCCTCAAGCTGTTGAATTTTTTCTCTCGAAAGATTTGAACGATATAGAGTTGAGCTTTTCATATTTTCCCCTCATTCTTATATATAACTATATTATTTTAGATATACAACAAAAGTCAAGACTTCTAGAATTTCGTATTACATATCTATACATTTATTCAAATCACAAACAAAATATTTTTTGCGCATTTTCCAAAGAAATAAAAAAAGAACCCTTAAAAATAAGGGTTCCTCTCAAACTTTTATTGAACTAAGCTGCTTTTGAGCCTTTTATTTCATCGATAAGATAGCTCGCAACCCATTCAAAATCTTTATTCGAAGATGCAGCTTTCTTAAGACAAGCAACTGACGGTTCGCCAATTCTTATCAATGTCATTGCTACCACACCGCGAATTTTTCCGGTAACCACTTGTAACTGGTGTACCAATTCCGGAACTGCATTCTCTCCGATATCCACAAGAACATTTTCAATATCATTTTTTGTCTTAACGTCTGCACTATCCAACTTTGATATTAATTCCGAAACTGATTCTGACATTGTCACTTCCTTATTTAATTTCTCTACAACTGCTTGCATATTTAAAACCTTTACATACATGCTTATATTTTCTTTTCACATTTACATTATAAATAGAAAAAACAGGATATAAGGATTTTTTAATAAATTCTTTATATCGATATAAAGAAACCTTAAATACTTCACACAAAAAAGAACCGCCATAATGACGGTCCTTTTAAATACGATTTAAAATGTCTATTTTCTTTGAACCTTGATTGCACAATCAGGACAAGTCATAGCACATGTGCCACAACCAATACATTTTTCCGGATCAGGTTTTACCACCGGCGTTTCAAACAGTCCCAATTCACTTTTATCTTTATTTGGTTCTTCTATTGGGTGCAAGCATTTTACCGGGCATTTTGCAACACACAAATAGCAGCTTTTGCACAATTTATTGAAAAGATACCAATCTGCTTTGCCTTTTGCTACATTTTCTACTTTTACACCTGTGTATTTAATATCTTCTTTTGTCATTGTCATTATATATTTCCTCCAAACTACACCGTAGCTTCCTTAAGAAGGCTCATACCTACTTCAAGTGCTTTGTGGTTTTTAGTTCTCAATTCAGGTTTTGCTTCGAATTTCTTTCCAAGCGCATGTTCCATAGCGTTTTTGATATCTTCTACATCAAGAACCTTTGTAGCTTCTAGAATTACACCAAGAATAATGATGTTAAAAACTCTTGCTCCTAATTCAGGATTAGTGTTTGCAATTTCATTAGCGTTAACAGGGATAATTCTTTTTGCCTTAACTTCAGGTTTCTTTGTACATACTGATGAATCATATATAACTGTAGTATTTTCATCAACATATGTAGAGCATCTATCTATTGCGCGGTCAGAAACCATAATAACTATATCCGCTTTAGAGTATCTTGGTTCACCAATTTTTTCATCAGCTATCTGACAAAATGCAATAGAAACTCCGCCTCTTTGTTCTACACCAAAGTTTGGAATATACAATACTTGCTTACCGGCTTCATATCCTGCTTCAACCAATATTTTGGCTACTGATTGAACACCATGTCCGCCTTCTCCTGCAAGTGCGATTTTTGTTCTTGCCATAATTACACCTCTTCCTTTTTAGTCGGAGTAACAAATTCTTTAACTTCAAAGAATTCTTCCATTTCTTTTAATCTATCCAATGTTTTAATATTGTTAGTTCTCCAGTTATTAGGACAAACTGACAACACTTCAACAAATGAAAAACCGCCGTTTGCAACATTTTCCAATGCGGCTTTAAGAACTTTTTTAAGTGCTCTTACATTACCCATTGTAGAACGAGCAACATATGATTTTTCAGGATCAGCAATAGCTGCAATCATTTCTGCACCCTTAGCAGGTTTTCCTGTAACTGAGCAATCACGTCCGTACGGAGTTGTTTCAGTAACTTGTCCGGGCATTGTTGTCGGTGACATTTGTCCGCCTGTCATACCGTAGTTGGTATTGTTTGCAAGCAAAATCAACATATTTTCGCCTCTAACAGAAGCATTCACAAGGTGCTGCGAACCGATTGCCAATCCGCCGCCATCTCCCATATATGCGATACCGACTGTTCCGGGATTTGCTCTTGTTACACCATATATTACCGGAGTTGTTCTTCCGTGGTGTGTTTGTACCGTATCGATATTCATATAGTTCCAAGAAAGTAACGAACATCCGATATCACATCCGAACACCGCTCTTTCATTAAGACCCAATTCATCAATCGTTTGAGCCAATGTTTTTAATATAGTACCGTGACCGCAACCGGGACAGAATTTCGAAGCGCCAGCTTCTGCACACTGTGCTTGGGCTAAGTCAGGTTTTACTTCTAAAACGTTTGCCATTATTATTTATCTCCTTCAATTCCTTATACAGTTGCCGGTTCTTTAACCATAGATTCAACTTTATTTACTATGTCATCACCTGTTACACCAACACCCATTTTGAATAATGTTGAATATGGTGTCGTTAAGCCATAAAGTTTTTCTAAACACATTTGAGCTAATTGTCCGTCAGCTGATTCTGTAAACAATACTTGTTTAGCACGTTTTACTGCTTCTCTCATTGGTTTAACAGGAAGCGGTCTGATTGTTATCGGTCTGAACAAGCCTGCTTTTATTCCTTTTTCTCTTAATTCATCAACTGCCGTCATTGCTGAACGTGCAACTATACCGTGTGCTATAACAAGAACTTCTGCATCTTCCGTTTTGTATTCAAAGTATTCTTCAATTTCCGGAGCAATGCGTTCATATTCTTCTTTATATGCATCAAGGTGTTCCATAAGTTCTTCTTCAAGGTTAAATGTATTTCTAAGGTGAGTTGCCGGTCTGTCAACACCAACTTTGCCTTCTGCTCTTAAGAATGCTTCAGTCGGAACCATTGAAATTCCTCTTGATGCCGGATCATACAATGTTACAGGTTCTCTCATCTTACCTTGATAGCCGTCTGCCAACATATATGTTGGGAATCTGTATTTCCATGCTGTATTGAATGCTTTTATCATATAGTCGTACAAATCTTGGTGTCCGGCTGTTGAATATACAATCCTAAATCCTTCTCCGTTTCCACCAAAACAAGTTAAACGAGTTTCTTGTTGTGCATAAATAACTGTTGCTGTAGACGGACCGCCTCTTTGCATAACTGCACATACAAACGGTAATCTCATCATTTCTGCCATTGATTGTGCATCTTGCATTATTACGTTACCGGGACCTGCTGTCGCTGTGAACGCTCTTTTTCCTGCAAGAATACCACCCAATGTTGAAAATCCTGCTGAAATTTCATCTTCTGTTTGCAAGAAACCTGCTTCTGTTTTTGGAAGCAATTTACACCATGTGTGCATAATTTCGTTTTGCGGTGTAATAGGGTAACCGTACATGAACTCTGCTTGCGCAGCATTTGCCGCGTATGCAATTACTTCATTTCCGGTCAAAAACATTCTTGTGTCTTGAGTAATTAATTTTTTTACCATTTTTTTCACCTTTTTATGTAGTAACAGATACACTAGTTTATATCGTGTGATTTATCCAAGTGTCCTCAAAGCCTGAGATTTTATTTTCCAACTACAAGCTTTCGTCAACATTTTACTACAAAAAAAATTTTAAAAACACAATATTTTTTTTGTGTAAAATATAGACATGGCAAGAACTTCAAAAGAATGGAAAATATGCGTTTTTTGCAAGTATAACAAATACTGCGAAGCAGGTGCTGGAAGAATTCTGGGACTTCCTCCAAACTCTCCTATAATAAATGAAATTGGTTGCTTCGACTATGAAACTTACAAAAACCAAAAAGCTGTTCAAATCAAACTTTTTGAAACCTAGCCCATCGCCAACCATAGAACTTTTTTGACCGGTCTGGCTATAATTATTGCAAAAACTGAACAGACAAAATCAAAAAGTACCTTTATTCCGCTTTGAATAGCTATCATATCCATAAACAACTCAAAAGAATCATGCTTAAATATGACAACAACTGTAGTGTATAAAATCCCGATAAAATGGATTATCAAAACGCCAAAAAATGCTGCCTTCAAAACATTTTTGAAAGAAAAACTGCCGCTTAAAATATTTCCCGCAATAATAACCGCAGGCACAAAAGCTAAAATATAACCGAAATTATATTCAAAAATATATCGCCAGCCCCCGCCCAGCGCGAATACGGGAAAATAGCTCAATCCTGCAACAATATATAACAAAACCGACAAAACCCCAAACCGACTTCCCAATAATGCAGCGATAAACAATATAACCGGCACCTGCGGTATATACTGATAACCAAGCACAAACAACCAAGCACTATGATTATCCTGCGCCAAAAATCTCAGCGGATGTAATATTGCTTCCACTGGAAGTTTATACGACGTTGAAACAGCCAATTCCGTAAATGTCGCAATTACTATCAAAAATGCACACAAATATGCAACTATCAACACGCCAAGAGTAAGTTTCAAGCTTGAATTGTTATAATTAAATTTATTTAATTCTTCTTCAATTCTTTTTTTATTTTTCAAAACAAACCTCTATATTGCTTATTTGTTGCTTTACTCGATTATACAACATTTTAAACTTATCATACCAAATATTTTCCGTCCACATTATCAAAGCGTTCTCTAAATTATCCTGATAGTAATCCTTTCGCTCTCCTAGCGAATTAAAACCAAATTTTTGATACAAAGAAATAGCTGCTGCGTTAGATACTCTAACCTCAAGCGTAATATACTTAACTTTGTTCAAATAACAATCATCAATAAAATTGGTTAACAGAACCTGAGCAACCTTTTGCCGTCTAAATTTATCAGAAACCGCAACCGTAGTAATATGCGCCTCATCAAGAATAATCCAAGCTCCCATATAACCCAGCAAATCACCATTCTCGTTTCTTGCAACATAATATCTTGCAATGTTATTGTCAATCTCATCAACAAAAGCACTTCTAGACCAATGATGCTCGCCATATGCAATAGCCTCAACCTCGCAAATATCATCAACATCAGATAATCTCATGTAATTTATTTTTATTTTATCTATGCTCATGCGTCTATTGTACCATTAAATTTATTTTGTGCCTCAACTATTCCACAAGAAATATAACATTCAAGCGCATCCGCAGCTTTTACAATAACATCCTTCAACAAAAGTTCCTCCTGCGATGTAAAATCGCCCAAAACGAACTTCTCTGAAGGCATATAAGGCGGTTGTGGTCCGATTGCGACTTTTAATCTTGCAAAATTCTTATTGTTGCCCAGAGATTTAATAATAGATTTTATCCCGTTATGTCCTCCGTCTGAGCCGTTTGCGCGAAACCTCAGCGTACCGAGATTTAGCGAGATATCGTCATAAACAACAATAATATCCGAAATATCTGACTTAAAATATCCCATAATCATAGCAACGGCTTCTCCGGACAAGTTCATATATGTTTGGGGCTTGACAAGCAACACCTGCTGCGAGTTCAAAATCCCCTTCTGGATTTGAGATTTGAATTTACTTTCGGTATAAAAGCCACCCCCAATCCTTTCTGCCAAACAATCCAAAACCCTAAACCCGACATTGTGTCGAGTATTTTTATATTTTTCTGTCGGATTACCCAAACCGATTATAATTTTCATTTCTCACTACCTTTTTCTTAAGCCGTTCGTAAAAATTATAACAGATTAATATGATACAACCTACCAATTTAATTTTTCTTAAAAAGGGGGAATTATATAAATAATGTTAGATGGAGGAGTACCAATGCCAGCCAAAAATAAATCTATTGTGAATTTAAAAAGTTCGGAGAAAGTTGCACTTTTCCTTGAAAGAAATAATCTACATAAAAAAGACTTTGCAGAAATGATAGGAGTAACTTTGTCCTATGTTTATAACCTAATAGATAATGCAATTCCGTTTTCAACCCGCTCAACTACAATCGAACGTATTGCCACAGTTATGGATGTTGAACCAGAAGAATTCGATGAATACAAGATACCTCAAGAACCAATTTTAATAGACGATTCCGTTGAATTTTTGAGAGAAAAACAGCACGAAAAAAATCTCTCTACTGTTCAGTTCTTAAAGGCTTTTCCACGCAAAAAACGATTAGAAATCGTCGATATACTAAGAGGTGCAAGCCCAATTCCGCTTGATTGGAAAGAATTGACTTTAATTGCTCAGGTTTTAGATATAAGAAACGAAGATATATACCCCTACTGGGAAGCTCGGCTTAGAAACCTTATGCAAGCAGCAGGCGTAAATATGCAATCAAATGCAGGCTTGATAAATACAATGTTCAGCTGCGCAAGAGAATATATCGAAAAATAAACTTTCCCTATATATTAATACCGCGCTTTCCAAAATTTAGGTCAAGGCGGTATTTTTTTATCTTCAAACAGGTTCTATCACATTGTCATTAATCAAACCAATCCAAAATTATTTTCCCCCACCACCCCTAATAGCCATAAAGGTAAGATATGCGTCGTATCAGTGAGGTATACGCGTATGAGGAAAGAATAGCCTGCATCAGCTGTATATCGCAATTTTTGTAAAATTTATTGCAATTTATTCCATAATTTTGTAAAATCATATATGTTGAATATGTACATAATTATAGGAGGCAATATTTTATGAATTTTGACAGTTATATTATTAAAAATGTCGAAATCGCACAAACTGTGCCGCTAAGCTGCCCCCCCCCCCTTTCGCAAAGTCACCTTCTAATAAGGTTTTGAGGGGGTTTAGGCGTCACACTAATCGTGCTTTTACCCTGGCTGAAACTCTTATCACATTAACCATTATCGGTGTCATAGCTGCTATGACTATCCCTACCCTTGTTTCTAAGTACCAAAAACATTCTTATGTCACAGGGCTTAAAAAAGCTTATTCCACCCTATCTAACATAATGCCTCTTGCAATGCGTGATGATGAGGTATGGGAGTATTATGACAGCGGAAGCATTGATTGGTATGAGAGTGGACCCAAAATTATAAACAAATACATGAAAGTTGTTAAAACTTGTGAAGACCAAAACCGAAAAGATTGTGTTGAGGTGGATGATTACGGAAGGCCAATACTGGGTTGGGGTGATCCAATTTATGTAACTGCTGATGGCATGACTTGGGGATATCACTATGGTCATTCAGTGGATATAAATGGCAAAAAAGGTCCTAATGAGTGGGGTAGAGATATCTTTACGTTTTACATAGCAGAATCTAACCGAAACGGAGTAGCTCAAGGTACGGTTATACCCTACGGCTCAAAATTACAAGCCAAGTACGAGGGTTCTGCTGCCTACTACTGGAACAATAACCCGAGTTCACCTAGCTGTACCACTGAGATTGTTAAACAATATGGAAAAGACATTGGTTGGAACGGTACAGTAAAATGCGCCGGTCGAGTACTTGAAGAAGGAGCGATGAACTACTAATACAACTCTTAATAAGCTTACATCACACGAGGCGAGCGAATTGCTCGCCTCTCGCCTTTAGCTCAAAAACTAAAATACATTGACAAATTTATTGCAATTTATTCCATAATTTTGTAAAATCGTGTATGGCGAATATGTACATAATTATAGGAGGCAATATTTTATGAATTTTGACAGCTACATAGTCAAAAATGTCGAAATCGCACAAACTGTGCCGCTAAGCTACCCCCCCCCCCGCCCCCCAGAAGTTAGCTTTTAATAAGGGTTTTGGGCTTTTTAGGCGTTGTAAAAAACTCGCTTTTACCTTAGCTGAAACTCTTATCACACTTACTATTATCGGCGTTATTGCTGCTATGACTATTCCTACTCTTGTTTCTAAGTACCAAAAACATTCTTATGTTACCGGACTTAAAAAAGCTTATTCTAATCTTTCTAATGCAATGGCTCTTGCCATGCGTGATGATGAGGTTTTGGAATATTATTCTGATGGGCGTATTGATTGGAGTAACAGTTTTTCAGGAATTGTAAATAAATATATGAAAGTTGTTAAAACTTGTGATAGTAGTAATTATTCAGAATGTGTTGAGGTGGATGAAAATGGAGAACCAATACAAGGGAACATTTCAGGTGATATATTTGTAACTGCTGATGGTATGACTTGGGGGGGATATAACATAACTGTTGACATAAATGGTAAAAAAGGACCCAATAGGTGGGGAAGAGATATCTTTATATTTGAGATAGCTGACTCCAACAGAAACGGAGTAGCTCAAGGTACGGTTATCCCTGTAGGCTCAAGATTATATGCTAAATATGTACATAATGCTGATGAAATATGGGATAATTACTGCACCACTGAGATTGTTAATAGAGACGGAAGAAATATTTATGGTGGTGCTAAATATTGCACTGGTCGGGTATTAGAAGAAGGTGCCATGAATTACTAAATTTTTGAACTTAAAAAAACGCCCTCCAAAAATTTTGGGCGTTCTTTTAAGCAAAATATTTTTTTACTGATAAATATTAATAACCGTATCAAAGTCCTCGTCAGTTTCATCTGTTTGCTCTTCTTCCGATTCTTCACTTTCAACGTCATCAGCATAAATCGGATCTAAAAGCAGTCCTTGATTTTTTATGTATTGAAAAGCAAAAGCAGGAGTTTTAATTATATCTGCTATATCATCAGCATTTGGAGCAAAATTTATGTTAAAGCCCGATATATAGACCTCATCTGAACCTGTACCTTTGTCTATATTTACATTCCCATATTGAGAATATATCTTGTCATCGCCTGCTCCTGCATTTATTTCTGTTCCCATTCCAACAGAAATTATAGAATCATCTCCATCTTGAGTGTCTATAACAACTCCACCGGCTATCGTAGTTACTGTATCATCTCCTGCTCCGGTTACTATCTTTGTTCCGTTTGCATAGTTTACAACCGTATCTGAACCATCACCGCCGGCATATACGTTTCCATGCCCGTTTCTATCACTGCTTTGGTTTACAAAGTACTCCTCCATTGCAAGTGAATAGTTTACCATGTCCACTCTTGTTATCATAGTATCTCCAATCTATTTCTTACCTTTATAAAAACATTTAGTATATAAATATTGCTGTTTTTGTATATATCAAATTAACATTTCTTTACTTTTGTACTATCAAAAATTTTTTTGTTAAAATTTTAAACAGGATATGAGCAGTATAAACAAGATTAAAACAGAGCCTTCCTTTGGTTCTCTTATACAAATTTCGCAAAGAGCCTACAATGCGGCTCCTCTGCGCCGACTCTACAGAAGCGGGAAATATATTGACTCACCTTGGAGTATTTTCGACTCAAAATACTTCAAAGAGGGCTACACCGATGATGCTTCTTTCTGCAGCGCGGGCGTTATCAAAAATTCTGATGGAGATGGTTTTATGTTTCACCTTAAGCCAAATCAGGATTTAAATTTGGTATACGAAAACTTGGAAATTGCAACTGAAAATCTCCAACGCCCAAGACAAAAGCTCACAGGACTACTTGTTGGTGGGAACGTGGATTATAAACCAAGCGTAAGACTTTATGAAATGCTTCAAGAAATTTTTAAACAGCTAAAAATAGACTACTCAGCACTCTTGGGTCAAAAACAAGCGTCACCCAAATTCCCCAAAATTCCAACATCAAACCTGTACTACAATGGAGTTGACGACAGATACGCTCTGGGGCTTGTAAATAAAGATAACC
Organism: Candidatus Gastranaerophilales bacterium; assembly: GCA_944325625.1. Classification (GTDB taxonomy): domain Bacteria; phylum Cyanobacteriota; class Vampirovibrionia; order Gastranaerophilales; family Gastranaerophilaceae; genus RGIG2134. The sequence goes on from CALVAP010000004.1 coordinate 195,907, forward strand.
TAGAAATTTACGGAATGAAATATCTTAAACGATATTTCGATACCATAAGAATTCGCAAAGGCGATAAGATCAAATTTGATTAGTAATCTATATTAACTTGTGAGAACTGAACAATTTTATTCTTACCACGTTTTTTTGCATTATAGAGTGCGTGTTCTGCATACCTGATAAGAGTATTTGCATTTTCTTCAACATTTTCTAAGAACGGATAACAAGAAATTCCACCTGAAATTGTTATTTGGTGGCGTTCTTCTTCTCCTGCCGGAATAAATTCCATTTTTTCAATATCACGTCTAAATCTTTCTGCAAACAAGAATGCATTCTCTTCCGAAGTATTTGGCAGAACAACTATAAACTCCTCATCACCATAACGTGTGAGAATATCTTCTTTTCTAATCAACGCCTTGAGCATTTCTGCCATACGCTTCAAAAGAATATCTCCCCATTCGTAACCGTATATATCGTTAACAACTTTGAAAAAGTCTATGTCGAACAAAACACAAGAAAGTTTCGTACCATAACGACGGGAACGTGACATTTCACTTTCCAAACGTTCTTGGAGATATCTTCTGTTATGAAGCCCTGTCAACTCATCTGTCGTTGATACAAGTCTTATCATATCTCGCATTTCTCTTATTTTCACAAGGTTTTTTACACGAATATTCAGCTCCGTTTTATTAATGGGAGTTAAGATATAATCATACGCAAGTCCTCTTACGGTAATGTCATTGATTATTTTGTCACTAACAATCAAGGTTGGAAAAGAGAACTTAGTAACCATTGCAACTTCTTTTAACTTTGCCTCAGATACTTCCATTACCACCAAAGACGGGTTTACCAGAACCATATCTTTGATATCTGCAACGTTTAAAACCCTAACCTCCAACTCGTCGTTTTCAATTAAGTTTGCGACATTTGAATGTCCTTTTTCCGTATAAATAATAACATTACGCATGATTTTTTCCTTCGATTGTATATAATTTTACTTCTATATTTTATCAAAATTCAAAAAAAAGTACAGATAAAATCCTCGATTATCATCAATTTATATGAGAAAATATATCAAAAAACTGTTCCAGTTCACAGAAATCTATATTGGCACTCAAAGAAATCCTCAAACGAGCAGTCCCTTTTGGCACCGTAGGATGTCTTATCGGCAAGAGATAATAACCACAGTCAATTAACTTTTCAGAAATATCCACTGCCTTTTGATTTTCACCCAAAATAACAGGAACAATCTGGCTTTCGCCTGCTGTTTTAATATTTATCGTCCTTAACTTTTCTCTAAGTCGTTGCGCATTATCCAAAAGCAGAAGCCTCTTTGCATATGTAAACGGTAATATCGTTTCCAACACAAATTTTGAAAATTCGACACTAATCTCAGGCAGTAATGTCGAAAAGATAAAAGGTCTTGCCTTATTAATTAAATAAGAAATAAGTATTTCATTACCTACAACAAACCCACCATAGGAACCAATTGATTTTCCAAACGTTGCTACCAACAAATCAATATCGTCAAGACAACCGACTTCTTCCGCAACTCCCAGACCATTTCGCCCAAAAATTCCAAATGCATGAGCCTCGTCAATTACTAATACAGCGTTATATTTTTGTTTAATTTCTACAAGCTTTTTAATGTCTGCTATGTCCCCATCCATAGAAAACACACTCTCAGAGGCAATTATAATATTTTCATAATTATGTGCGTGCTTTTGTATGAGCGCTTCAAGATTCTCATAATCCAAATGTTTATATCTGAAAAAATCTCCACCAGAAAGCCTTAAGCCGTCAATAATACTCGCGTGGTTTAATTTGTCTGAAAATACTACCGACTTTTTTGTCAGTAACGCTTGAAAGACACCAACATTAGTATGATATCCGCTATTAAACAACAAAGCCCTTTCTTTATTAAAAAGTTTAGCAAGCAAACTTTCAAGTTCCACATAACATGTTGTATTTCCCGTCAAAAGCCTTGCTGAACCGGAGCCCAAAGCACCTTTGTATGTCGATACAAATTGTCTGGAGATTTCAACATCCGAATTTATTCCAAGATAATCATTAGATGACATATTGAGAAGTTTTTTTTCGGTATTACCATCCCTTAGGTATATATACTTGCCTTCTCGCCTGACATCTGCAATTGAACGAAAACAATTATCTTCCTTTAGTTTTTCCAATTCTTGATTATAAAAATCAATCATATCGCCCCCAAGGCTATTTTAACCAGCCTCTGATTGTTTTTGAACATACATTATGCTCTTTACAATAAACTTTTAAGTCGTACTTTATATCTCTCATCAAGATATACAAAGCTATCATATTGGGTACCGCCATAGCCAGCATTCCTGCATCCGTAAAGTCTATAATGCTCTTTAGGTTTATTGATGAACCCGCAACAATAAATGCACAGAATAAAATTTGATAAAAGATAATCCTTTTTTTACCTTCACCAAACATATAAGTCCAGCCCTTTTGCCCGTAATACGCCCAAGAAATAATGGTCGAAAGCGCAAACAAAATTATAACTATTGCCAGAACATATGGGGACCAGGATATAACCGACGAAAACGCAGAAGATGTAAGTTGTATTCCTGAAATACCTTCATAAAAATCCTTATATGAACCTGTAATTGAAATAGTTAATGCCGTCAATGTACATAAACAAGCTGTTATGAAAGGTTCAAGAAGTGAAACAAAACCTTGAGAAATAGGCTCCTTTGTCTTAACAGTAGCATAAGCAATCGGGGCCGAACCTGTACCTGCTTCATTTGACTGAACAGAACGCCTCAAACCTATTATGATTGTTCCTGCAACTCCACCATAAACTGCTTCGGGGAAAAACGCTCCTTTTATTATCGTCATTATAGTCGAAGGAATTGCAGGTAAATTAAAGAGTATTACTATCAACCCTATAAATACGTATAAAAAACACATAAAAGGAACAATTTTTTCCGTTACTTTTGCTATGCTTTTAATCCCGCCTATGATAATAAGCGCAACAATTATGGCTATAATTAGTCCGAACAACCAAGCATTATGATAGAATATGCTGTTTTCACCTCCGGTAATAGATGTAATCTGCTGAGTAGCCTGATTAATCTGAAGCATATTTCCACCACCAAGGGCTCCGGGAATAAGCAAGAAAGCAAAAATCATCGCTAATGGTTGACCTAACCATCTAAGCCCCTTTCTCGTTAACCCATGAGCAATATAATGCATTGGTCCTCCAGATACTGTCCCATCAGCGTTGAACCTTCTGTATTTTACTGCAAGGGATGCCTCTGCAAACTTTAACGACATTCCAAATATTGCACCGACTATAATCCAAAATATAGCTCCCGGTCCGCCTATAGAAATTGCAATAGCAACTCCGGCAATACTTCCAAGCCCTATTGTTCCTGACAATGCAGTTGCCAGAGCTTGAAACGATGAAACCTCTCCTGTTCCATCCGTATTTTTTTCTTCTTGTTGTTTTTTAGTCAATAATGATATTGCGTGCTTAAAACCCCAAAAGGCTATCCCGCGAAAATATATTGTGAAAAAAATTCCGCCTATAAGTATCCACAAAACCGTTATAGGAATTTGCTCTCCAAAAATATTTACAGGATAAAATACTATTTTGGAAAAGATATCTGAAATTGGTGCTATCGCTGAATCAATAATTTGATCTATCGGTTTTGCATAACAACTCTGAATTCCCACCAAAAACGATAACATTAAAAATAAAAACTTTCTCATATATATTCCCGTCTCGACTACTTCCTCTAAGCGTGTCTTTTATTGTATCAAAAACATACAAAAAATAAAATTAAGATGTTATAAAGATTTGCAATACTGCCCCAGTATTGTTTTTCGAGCCGCTCCGGTGCAAGATGGAATATTGTTTGCCACATCATAATAGTAAGCATAAGCTAACATTGCAAAAGCTATAGCCTCTTTGAATTTATTGGAAACTCCAAAGTCCTCATGCGTTTTTATTGCAATATTTTCTCCAAATTCTTCAGCTATCAACCTTTTTAATGTATTATTGTATGCGCCTCCACCACCCAAAACGATTTCTTTGATGTTAGTTTTTGGCAAAACAAATTTTTTGTAACTATCCGCAATAGCTCTGGCAGTAAATGCTGTCATAGTTGCTATCATATCATTGGGTGAGAGCTTATATTTACCTTCCAACCTTTGCGCAAATTCATAGCTAAAAAGCTCCCTACCTGTTGTCTTAGGCGGTTCTTGTTCAAAATACTCCAGCTTCATAAGTTCTTCAATAACATCATTATGTATTTTTCCAAGTGAAGCTATCTCGCCATTTTTATCGTAAGGCTTATTAAAATATTTATTTGTAAAATAATCTATCAAAACATTTGCAGGTCCGTTATCAAATGCACACGTTTGACACTCCGGTGATACTACTGTTACATTTGCAATTCCGCCAAGATTTTGAATAGCTCGCGCAGTCTTATCTTTTCCAAAAATTTTCTCATCCGCAAAACAAACTAAAGGTGCACCATTTCCACCTACTGCCATATCTGCTGTCCTAAAGTTCCCGATTGTATCTATTTCGGTATTCTTTGCAATTACTGAGATATCTCCTATTTGTAAGGTGCTATTCATCGGGATTCCATCATTCATATCTTTTGTTGGATAATGATAAATCGTCTGCCCGTGTGAACCAATAAAATCAACATCACTGGATGGCAAATCAGCCTCTGTTAACAACTGTTCTACGGCATTAGAAAAATGTTCCGCTACAAGAAAATTCATTACACAAATCTCTTTTAAGCTCACTTTTTCATTAAAAAGGGACTTAATCCTATTTTGAAATGCCAATGGGTAATGATATACCGTGCTGTGAATTTCTTCAAAAGAAAAATCAGGATTTATTTTGACAAATGCAGCATCTACCCCATCTACGGAAGTTCCGCTCATAAGTCCTATCACATATTTTGTCTTTCTGGTTCCCATAAAGCAATTTTACAATGCTATAGAATTAAAGACAATAATTTATTTTCAAAAAACAAATTCTCCAAATTCGTTAAGCTATTGACTTTTTTAAGGTCATTAATCTCAATTTTAACTTTATTAGGTGTAAACGTAATTGCAGAGTAATTTGATTTTCCATGTGATATTCCTTTTCACTTGATATATTATACTTCTTCTTGGTTTAAAAACTTAACACTGTTTGCTACGTTAGTAAAATTTGTTCCGCTAGTATTGTTAGTTGAATTTGAACCGGTTAATCCGAAATATGCATTTGGATTGTCTCCTGCTGCTTGAGCTGCAGCTCTTGCATTAGCTTCGGTTTGTTCTGAATTACCGAATACCGCCTGCGCCGCTGCCGCTTGTGCTGCCGCATTTACTGCTCCGTTACCGTTCATAGCGTTTTCCAGTTGGCTCAACAAATCCTGCTGTTGAGTGTTAGTCGCCTGCATAACTTGTGGTACAACTTGTGCTGCAGTTGTTAGGGCTTTATCTGCTGCACTCAATATTTTATCAGCTACACTTGTCTCTTGTTTTGCTGCAGTTTCTGCTTGTGCTGAAGACTGAGCTTTTGTTTTTGCCTGTTCCAATGCTGCCTTATCACTCTCCAACTGCTGTTTGCTTTGCTCCAATTTTTGTTCTGCTGCTTTTAACTCAGCCTGTGCTTTCTTTTCTTCTGCTTGCGCCTTAGTCAATGCAGCTTTTGCCTTGGCTACGGCTGCAGCTTTTGTCGGATCTTCGCTTGGTAATGATTCCGCAGCTTGCAAATCCGCTTCTGCAGATTTTACCGATGCTTGTGCTTTTTCTAGTGACGACTTGCATTCTGTAACTTTTGCTTCATTATCTTTTACTACACCTTCTTGTTGCGTTACTTTATTTTCTGCTTGTGTTTGTGCTGCTTTATCTGCTTGTGCCTGTTGCGTCGCAGCCGCCTCTGCAGCCTTTGCCTGATTTTGGTTTGCTTGTGCCGTCGTCTTATCACCTTGAGCTGCTGCCTTATTTGACTGCGCTTGTTGAACATTGGCGCTATCACCTACAAACCAGCCTTTTACTGTTTCCCAAAGCGTTTGCAGTATCCCCTTGTCTTGTTCACCCGACGCTTGTGTTGCTATATCTGCAAGTTCTTGACTTGTCATTTGTACCGCATTTGTAGTATTGGTTTTTCCTGCCAACATTGATGGTAACGCACCGGTTGCAGCCGCATTTGTTGTCGCTCCGCTCATAAACACACTTGGAGAACTCGTCGTAGATGTTGTACTCGTAGTACTTGCCGCTTGTGTGCTTTGCTGCTGTTTTACTCTAATATCTTCCGCATTTGTTACTTGTATAGCCATGATAATACCTCTCTTTATCTCTCATATATATAACAAATATATAGAGATAAAATAATTGCTATATAAATGCGTGTTTATTAAAAATTGTTACAACTAGCTTATTTCTCTAATATTACTATGCATTGTCCAGCTTGCTCGCGGACAAACAGCTGCACAAATACCGCAGCCTATACATTTTGTATCATCTGAACTGTATATCTTTTCACATTCCGAAATCGCCTTTTGGGGGCAGTTATTCAAACAAATCTTGCAATCAATACAAGTTTCTTTGTTCCAAATCGGCTTATTCAATCGTCCTTCACCTGTTGTTGTTAAAGGATATACTCTAAAGTCTTCTTCTATAAAATCACCAAAAATTCCGCCTTCTACCCAATTTGTCCGCCTAAAATCTGCAACAGAGAAAGTTTCTTCTCTCTCATTTAGAGGTTTTGGAACAATTTTTTTCCACTGTGAATAATCTGTCAGTTCTTGCTTTAGGCTTTCCTTGTCTATGGCTTTTAGGAAATTATCAAAACCTTTATCCAAAAACGCCATATCCTCACTATCAAGCGGCAAAACGGTAACGCTCGGGGCAACATCAGCAATTTTTCCACGAAAGTAAATCACTCCCCCAACCATACCAACACAAGAGCGCTCTCCCATTACAGAAGGCATATAATCACACCCGTAACCGCAAATTACGCCTATACCCCCACCCATAAATTCAAAGCTGAAAGACCCTGTATTTTTCAATACCCAAAACTGTGGCGGATTAAATTTCGGGTCATGTTTCATTAGCGCACCTGAGCGAGTACCTACCCTACCACCGACATATATTTTACCGCCTGCTGCACAATGAGCTGCTGTATCTCCACAATCGCCTTTTACTACTATCTCTGCACCTGAATTAAGCCAACCGACATCTGCAGGGGCCGAACCTTCCACTAGGATTTTTGTCCCCGCCATCGCCATTGAGCCTACTCTTTGTCCTGGGTTTGTTACTTTGAACGTCAGTTTATTCCCTTTTTCTCTCGCCCACAACGAGCCGCCAATATTGTGCTGACCACAAGCGTCTATTTCAAAATCAGTATACCCCTCTTCAATCTTTGCATAAATTGTTTGCAAAAGTTGTTGAGTAGACATTCTTTCATTATTTTCAAGTGTTTTTATCTTACAAGTTTCCATTTTCACCTAACAAACATATTGAATATCCAAACGTTGGGCCACATGCTTATCCACAGTGACCAATGCATCCGAACGCCCTATTGGTAAAGCTGAATTACCAACAGGCGCCATTAGTTTTTTCAACTCTAAATCCGTTGCTACAAAATAATTAACAAGGTTTTGCGCAACTTTATCAATATCCAAACGCTTCGTCAAACACATATCTTGTGTTGCAATCCCTGCCGGACATAGCCCCGTATTGCACGCATTACATTTTTCCAAATCATTACCTATACATCCCGCAATTTGAAGCAGTAATCGACCCGTAAAGACACCGTTTGCCCCAAGACAAATCAACTTGAATGCATCAGCCGCTAGGCTGCCTGTTTGTCCCAAGCCTCCGCCTGCAAAAAGCGGAATTTCGCCCTGTCTTCCTTGATGAACAGCTGCCAAATAACAATCACGAAGTTTAGACGTAATAGGATGTCCCGTATGATTAAGCGATATTTCATGCGCCGCACCTGTGCCTCCTGCAAGTCCATCTAGGAAAAATCCGCCCACTATATTATATGGATCTCTCAAAAGATTATTGTACACTGCTACACTCGTTACAGAAGCCGCTACTTTTATCGCTACCGGAACTTTAAACTTGAATGCTGCATTCATTGATAAAAACATTTTTTGTACACTTTCCTCAATAGAATACAAGCCTTGATGTGTTGGCGGGCTTAATAAGTCTGCCTTTGGTACTCCTCTTATTTCTTGAACATATTTTGCAACCTTATTTGCCATTAATAAACCGCCATCACCGGGTTTTGCACCTTGACCTATTTTTATCAATATTCCTGCAGGATCCTCTACCATATCCGGCATTGCCTGAATAATCCTGTTCCAACCAAAATGCCCCGATGCAATTTGAAGTATCATATATTTTACATATTTTGATTTCAGCAGCCTTACCGGAATACCTCCTTCGCCTGTACACATTCTTATCGGGATTCCTAAAACTTCATTCAAATAAGCTGTTGCAATTGCCATCGCTTCCCACATTCGCCATGAAACTGCACCTATTGACATATCTCCCATTATTACTGGATAAATCCACCTGTTTGGAGGTAAAGATGACGTTAAATCCAATTTTCCATTACTGTTTTCAAGTCCCAGCTTATCTGCAGACAAAACTCGCCCAAATGGCGTTCTTAACTCAAAAGTATGTCTTGTCGCATCCAATGACGGGTCTGTCATCTGGGAAATTCGTCCTATCTTTATTTTATCTAACGTTCGACCTTCTGTATTAAGATTTGAACGACCGCCTTTTTTTAAAGACTCTCCCTTATCTGCTCTATATCTTATTGAGTATCTGTCATCTTTATTTCTTACGGGTTTTATCGCACCGTTTGGACAAACATAAGAGCACATACCACAACCTCTACAATAGTTAGAGTGCGATACACACTGCTCTATCACCACTATTTTTTCAAAAGACGGTTTTTGTGCTATTGAACCCGATTTTCGTCTTTCTTCAACAACAGGTTTTATCGCACCAAATGAACACGCAGCAGTACATTTACCACATCTGATACACTTTGTTTCATCGTATTCTATTACCCATGGTAAATCATCTTTATGTAATTCATTTACGCCTACTGCTGCCATCTTCTCACCGTCAAATCATTATCTACTATTACCATTTCTCTCTCATGCGGATATATATCCTGCGATATGTTTCTTCTGGGCATCAAGTCATTAACGCCGGTAACCTCTGATGTCATTATTACCATATTCTCATCACGACCCACTACTATAGGGCGTAACTTCTTAGAATCACATACGCAAAGCAATTTTCCATCAGGCATCACTGCCAATATTGAATTCGGTCCGTTTATTTCAAGATGACCTAAAGATGCTTTTATCCTCAAAAGCACGTCCTTATCTTGCCTTCTTTCTATCTCCTCAAACGGCAATGGTGTTATTGTGTGCTTAAAATACTCAAGCGGCCACTTTAAAATTTTGTGAATATAATGCAACGTATACAAAAAGCACTGCGAATCACTTTCAAAACCTATATAGCCCTTGTGAAGTTTCTGCTGGAAAAGCTTATTCTTTTCATAAAAGGTGTTCTCTCCGTTTGCCAAAACTGTATAGCCGTCAAGGAAAAACGGATGCGCTGCATAACGAACTATGTCATAGTTTGTATTTTGACGACATTGAGCTGTTATAACTTTTGCACATAAGTCATCATTCTCTTCCCATAAGCCAAAATAAGTTCCAATATCTTTTGGACAACCAATCTCTTTTAGTGTCAATACATCAGGCCAAAAAGAGTACACATAGCCTATGTTATCCTTTTCCAATTCTTTTCGTAAAAGAAGGCTTGTTTCCACCAATAGTTCTTCTTTTTCTTCCTTTGTAGCATATTTATGGCTTTTAGGATATTTAAATGTTTCAAAAATATAATTTGGCATAGGCTCAATTTTTAAGCCTTTTTCATTATGAACATCCGGCGTCCACTGCAAAACCCTTGTAAAACCTAAATCGTGCAAAATATCTTCTGCTCTTCTTGTCCCTTCTACGGTTGCAGCCATGGAAAGTGTCGGTAAATCCTTGTAATCTTCAAATATCCCACCCAAATCCTGCATTACAAATGCAAAACCCGAATTGTCATGTCCTTTTTGCTGCGAACGCATCAATTTTAATGACACTGACGGGTGTAGATATTTTTTCGATTTTATCGCTCCTATTCTGCACATGGTTATTATTTTATGTCTACAAAACAGCTAGTGTCAATATTAAAAACAGGTTTTTGCACAATCTTTATATTATCTTTATATGAAACACTCTAAATTTAGAGACTATAGATTATCCTCGAAACCTGGCGAACGAGACGGCAAACTTCCATATCCGGGATTTGATGAAACGGTTTTTCTTATATATTTATCCGTATAGTTTCCTTTTATGAAAAGTTTTTTTAGCATATCTTCCCTAATAACAAGAGGATGATTTATTTGCGCCTGTTTGGGGTAATCTTCACTCAATTGTGTCCATACGGCAGCCTCCATCGTCCAGGCATAAGTTTCTTCGTTAATCGAATTAAATTCGTCCTGATGCAACGCTTCATGTGCCAACAATGCTGCCAGTGCTATCGGCGGAGCATCTTTATGTTTTTCATTTACATAAATGTACAGCTTTTCTTTCTTCTTCGTTCCTAAAGCATCAAAATCCGCATATTGAGCACCCATATCCGCTAATCTTTTAAATTCTATTTTTATAGGATATTCGCTCAAATTGTTGCCCAATATCGCCAATCGTGAAAAATTTCCAACGCTCTCTTTCATCGCATTTAATGCCAAAAGGATTCTAACTTCTGAAGTTACTTTTTTATACTCTTCAAACAATGCCTTAAGCTCATCTTCCGTAATATTTTCCAACTCAAGAGTTTTGTCTTTCTTTATTCCATGGACTTCTTTTTGAATATCAGGCTTTTTAAATATAAAAGCATTTGCACATACACCATTTGCAAAAAGTGCACTAATCAGCAATAAACTTGTTAAACTTCTTCTTATCTTCATACACCGCTCTTCTATATCACTCATAATACATTATTACATTATTTTTTTTTAAGGACAAATTTTTATAAATCAATTTACCATGTTAGAATAGATTGACGTAAACTAATGAAAAATTGTTTCCAAAAAAGGAGAAAATTATGACATCACTTGTTAAAGCAAGCCACATCTTGGTTAAAACAGAAGAAGAAGCAAATGAACTCAGAGAAAAAATCGTAAACGGCGAAACATCTTTTGAAGATGCAGCAGCAATGCATTCGCTTTGTCCTTCCGGCGCAAATGGCGGAGATTTAGGTTTTTTTGGCAGAGGACAGATGGTTAAACCGTTTGAAGACGCTTGTTTTTCTATGGAAGTAGCTGAAGTTTCCAACCCTATTCAAACTCAGTTTGGTTGGCACTTAATCCAACTTACAGGCAAAGAGGATTAATTAACACAAGATATGCTAAAAGATAAACTCGTTGACTTTATCAAAGAAATTGGCTGCGATTATTTAATCGTAAATTCAACAAACGAATTTTTGGTAGAGTATAATGAGCTTGAACAAAACGCAAGATATTTCTTAACAGGCTTTTCCGGTTCTACCGGAGAAGCTTTACTAAACAAAGAAGGGCAAATTTCCCTATTCGTTGATGGCAGATACCACACTCAAGCTGATAATGAAGTATTCAAAAATATTGAGGTCGTAAAACTCCAGCTTGGGGAAACTTTTTTGTCTGCACTTGAAACCAAACTGATACCAAATTCCAAACTGGCGATTGTTGCTGGAAAAACATCATTATCTTTTTATAAAAATCTTGCTAAAACGTTAGGCGAAAAAAATATTGACATTATTGCACTTGACAAAGATCCAGTTTTTGAATTTACGGAACTTAAAAAGTTTCAAGATGCGCCTATAGTTGATATTCCTTTAAATATTTCTGGAATATCTTCAGCAGAAAAAATAAATACCATCCAAAATCAATTATCACAAAATGAAGTAAGAATTATTACCAACCTCGAACAAATTGCCTGGTTACTTAACAAACGCTCGTTTGCACAAAATTTTTCATCTTGCTTTAAAGCGAAAATGATTATCGAGAAAGACTCGTATAAAGTATTTAACTCAAATGAGCTTTCTTATTATAACAATTACTTAAAAGATGTCGATAAAATCTTTATATTTTCGCCAAAATCACTTTCTTACGGAGATTATTTACTTATCAAAAACAAATCATCTGCGCTTGAAAAAGATGAAATTGAATTGCAAAAAGCTATAAAAAATGCTGCCGAAATCGAACATATGAAACATTGTTTTGCTAAAACAGATATAGTAGTAACCAAAACATCGGACTATGTAAATAAATCAACTTCTCTAACCGAACAAGAATTAGTAAAATTTGTAGAAAAAGAATTTTTTGCACAAGGCGCAACATCATTGAGCTTTAATACAATTCTCGCAAGCTCAAAAAACTCTGCTCTTGCTCACTATTCAACTGATATGAAAACCGAAACACCAATACAAGAAGGAGCTTTGATACTTCTTGATTGCGGAGCTTACTTTGAAGGTGGCTATGCAACAGATATAACCAGAGTTTTTTGCATGGGCGAGCCCTCACCAGAAGCCAAAAAAGTTTATACAACAGTCCTTAAAGCAAATTTAAACGCCTACCACATAGAACCACAAAAAAATCTCAACGGGTTTAAAATAGACGAAATAGCAAGAAATGTAATAAAGTCGTCAAATTTAGATAACTACAACTTTAATCATGCCACAGGTCATGGGGTGGGAATAAGTGTACATGAATATCCCCCGTCAATTTCTCCTTCCCAATTAGCTAAAGAACCGCTCAAAGACGGTATGACTTTTACTATTGAGCCTGGGGCGTATAACCCGTCTTTTGGCGGTGTAAGACTTGAAAATACCGTTTACCTCCAAAATGGAGAAATAAAATCTTTTTCTAAAGTTCGCTTTGAAGAAAAACTTATAGACTATAGCCTTTTGAACGAACAGGAAAAAATCTGGCTAAAAGAATGGCAGGAGAACGCTTTATGCCTATAGAAAATGAAATAACCGCTACTTCTAACTCACTGGTGAAAGAAACCGCAAAACTTGCTCAAAAAAAATATCGAACTGAAACAGGATTGTTTTTAGTAGAAGGTCAAAAATCTGTTGAAGAAGCGTTTTTGCAACCTGAAATTGAGTTTATCAATATTTTTGTTCTAAAGGAAAAAGCTCATAAATATCCTCAAATTGGAAATAAAATAATTACAAATGAAGCTGTACTAAAAAAAATTTCAACAACACAAACAGCTCCCGAAATTGTAGCAGTGGCAAGACAAATAAAGTTTAAGCCTGAAGATATTCAATCCAAAAATAAAATAATCCTGCTTGAGAATATAAAAGACAGCGGAAACTTGGGAACAATAATAAGAACCTGCTGTGCATTGGATGTTGAAGCCATAATTCTTGCAGGCGAAACCGTTGATATTTACAATCCAAAAACTATTCGCTCCGCAGTTGGGAACATGTTTAAAATCCCGTTTTTAGAAGTTCAATCCGTTGAAGACGCAAAAAAAATATTGCCCCAACACAAATTTTACGCAACAGTAGTCCCACAAAACGGAACCAAAAGTATAAAAGATATAAAAATCAATGAAAAATCAGTCATACTTTTTGGTTCAGAAGCTTTTGGACTAAGCGAAAATGCAATTAGGATTTGCGACGAAAACATAACCATTCCCATTTCTCAAAATGTTGAATCCTTAAACCTCAGCACTGCTGTAACTATATGCGTATGGGAACTTTTTAAATAAATTTGTCACTTGTTTGTACAAATCCTTTTCCGTAGTATAATAAGCCTATGTTAAGACCATTTTTACCAATAATATTACTGACGATATCAAACATATTTATGACCTTCGCATGGTATGGGCATTTAAAATTTCGAAGCTCGGCTTTATGGCTTGTAGTTCTTGTCAGCTGGGGAATTGCATTATTTGAATACTGTTTTCAGGTACCGGCAAATCGTATCGGATATGAATACTACGACGCTGCCCACCTAAAAACTATTCAAGAAGTTATAACACTCGTTGTATTCTCAATTTTTTCTGTTTTGTATTTAAAAGAACAACTAAAATGGAACTATATTGTTGGTTTTGCCTTCATTATACTTGCAGTGTTCTTCATTTTTAAAAAGTGGTAAATTCCTCTTTTTTGCAAACAACGCAATGTTCTGTTATAATGCAATTTGTTAAGTTTAATGGGTCAGGATTTATGAAAAGAGTGCTTACTATATTTTTAGCAGGTTGGCTTTTGCTTAGCGCAAACACAGTTGCTTGTGCAAAAGAGCCTACAACCGTAACCTTTATTTATATTAACGGCTCAAATGACTTTAGCTACGACAATCGTCTGAAATTTAAAGAAGATTTCGAACAAAAAGTACAAAAAATGCATCCACAAATGCTAAAAGGATTTGAAGAAGATGAACTTATAAAAGAAAAATTCTTAAAAAACGGTGAATATAAAATTAATCCTGAACCTATAGTTTTTTACTGGGGGGAAAAAAGCCTTGCAGAGGTTGAGAAGATAGATAAAGATCTTCTTGCCGCAAAAAAATATACTCCTAGAATTGCACAAAAGGTCAGAAGTGTTTTTACCCACTGCCTGCATGATGCAATATGGGTTCAAAAATATCCTAATATGTCGGTTGTAATTGATGATTTACAAAAGGTGGTGAGAAATGAAACAGCAAAAGGCAATAAAGTTGTACTTTTTGGCTACAGTGCAGGTTCTTTTATTACATACCAGTATTTCTTAAACAAATTCACATCTATAATTCCAAAAGAACTGGCATCGCAATCCCCTTCAGAAGAAATACGAGAAATTGCCAATAAATACCAAACCCAACCGACATGCCTTGATGCATTGATTGAAGCGGATTTGGTAAAACTCAATGCAAATGGAAATTTCAATGTAAGTTTAAATGTCGAAGCTTTTGAAAAGAACTACCATAAACTTGATGAAAAGACTAAAACCGCTTGTTTCAAAAGTGACGAGGTAAAAGGCGTGGTCAATTTCGCCTCTCCATTAATTCTTTTCTATTCGGATATTTCTGATGCATCAACCAGTTTAAATTTTCTCTCTCAACTCATGATAAAAAATATTATTGAAAATGATATCTTTTACCTGACAGTAAATTACAGAAATGATCCGCTGGGCTTCCCTTCATCACAAAATTTAACCCTAAAACAACTACAAAATTCGAAGTCTATTCTCGCAAAATATTTTAAAGCAGGAAACGGATTTTTTTACAATAAATCGGACATTTATGTTCCAAGAACATTTATCTCTGCACACCTTGCTTATTGGGACACACCTAAAAGATTTGTAAAAGGGGTAGTTAGAGCATACAATGATGGCTATGCAAACTTCTATGACTTACCTAACAAAAATTTTTAATTTTGTTACAAAAATGATGTAGTTTGCAATTATTGTGAAACATTCGTTTTTATAAATACATAGGAATGCAATTTTTTGCATAATTGTGATGTGTAGAAATTTTGTGAAGGTAAAAGTTGAGCATAGGTGAAAATTTACGCATCGGTTTCAATACCGTTGCGCAAAACAGCCCATACATTTATAGTCCAAACGTACAGAATAACCGCTCTGTACGTACAAATTCATTTTACCCTAATAATATAAAACAACCCATTAGGGATATATTTGCTCGCCAATCTCAACCCAATTGTCAATCAACTCCACAAGAGTTCTTATCTGACATACAAAATCGCTTTTTAACAAAATTTAGTCCGACAGACCTTGTACTAAAATATACGGATAAAGATTTCCTTGATAAGGCAATTAAATCAAATCCCCAAATAGCTTCAATTCTTGCAGAACATAATTTAAGTTCTGAACCGACCCCAAGTAATGTAACTGGTATAATAAAAAGTCATCTTTTACCCACTATGCTATACGCAAAAGAGATAATGCAAAAAAGCGGAGAATACTTTTCACCTGCTGACTACGAAGAAATGGCACAAGCCGCGCTTTTGCATGATATAGGCAAAACCCTGATCCCCTCTGAAATACTCAACAAAAAAGGTAAACTTACTCCACAAGAACGAGAAATTGTAGACTTACATAGCGAATTAGGATATGAGATATTAAAATCTACAAGCATAAATCCCAGAGTTCTGGAGCTTATAAGAACCCATCACAAAAGCCATTCTCAATCCCGCAAAACACAAATTCTCACCATAGCAGATGTTTATTCCGCCCTCAAAGAAAAACGTTCTTATAAAGAAGCTTTGCCGGAAGCAAAGGCAATGGCAATTCTCAGACAAACCACAGCAGACAAAGGTTGTAATGAGAAATATATATCGGCATTAACTAAATCTGAACAAAATAATGACCAACTATGCGCTCGAGAACAAAAGATTAATCTATCAAACAAACAGCTATGTCATATGGCGTAAAATTATTTCAAAAATCTATTTTTAATAGTACTAATAAAATCAAACGACTTTTCTACATTATTAATAAGTAATTTGTCAGATTTAACAATATTGAAAACATCCTCAATTATTTTAATAGTATCATCCGCCTCATCCCTAAACAAAAACAGATTAATTCCTGCTCTAATACCGTACAATAGAGCTTCTTGCGGAGTAAAGCCCCTTAATCCGCCCATTTGCATATCGTCAGAAACTATAAGTCCGTTAAAATTAAGATTTTTTCTTAAATAACCCAAAACAGAAGTCGAAAGCGAAGAAGGTATCACTTCTTTATCAAAAGCTTTACAGTGGATATGAGCAACCATAACAGCCGGTATATCATTTTCTATTGCTGTTTTAAATGGTTTTATATGAACCCTCTCGAGTTCACTCAAACTCAAATCCAAAACAGGAAGGCTTAAGTGAGAATCTACATCCACATCACCATGCCCGGGAAAATGCTTACCCACGGGTATAATACCATTTTCCATATAAGTTTTCATTGCGCAAACAGCAAACTTTTCTACCTCATTAGCCGTCTTCCCGTACGCTCGCTCTGCTATTATGGGATTATTAGGGTTTGTATCTACATCTAATACAGGCGCAAAATTCATATTGAAGCCCATTGATTTGATAAGTTCGGATATTTGCTGAGTCTGCGACATTACACAATCAATACCCCTTTGAGCTTGATATCTTGCAGAGAGAAACTTCTTTCCTCCAAAAATCTTCTCTGTCCTCTCAACCCTTCCTCCTTCTTCATCAATACCTATAAATGGAGGTATAAGAGCAATTTTTTTGATTGAATCTGTGAAATTTTTAGTTTGCTCTATAGTATCAATATTTCGTGTAAAAAAAATAACTCCGCCAAGCCCAACTTGCAGAGAATTATATAAATTTCCACCCATTTCTAATTCCAACGCCTTGGGCGCAAGTACAAACATTTGATAAAATTTATTTTTTAAATCCATGTTTTTATCATACATTTAAGTGATATCAAAAAGCAATGGTTTGTTGTAAATTATACTTGTAAGTTTTAGTAATCTTGGGGATAAAATGAAGAAGTTATTATTATTTGTTGTTCTTGCAATTTTTGTAATCAGTAGTATAACAGCTAATTCAACTCTTGCGGCAAAAAAATCATCAAAAAAATCATCAATAAATGCTGCTCAAATACAAGAAATGTCTGATACTGTAGACAAATTAACCGCAAAAATCTATGCCGGTAGTTTGTTCTCTCCGGAAGACAATGTAAATTTAATAAATGTCAAAATAAAGTTAGATAACCAAATGTTGATTTCCCCTGATCCGACACTAGCACCCTTATACTACAAAGCAGGAAACTTATATAAAGCACGTGAATATAAAAACGAAGCAATTGATTGCTACCAAACAATATTAGAAAACTTTGGGGAAACAGCACTTGCCCCTAAAGCACTCAAAGAGCTAAATTCACTTGGTGTAAAAGTTAATATGCCACAACCAAATACAATTACACCCTAACTAACCCGAAAGACTGTTTTTTGATGCCTTATTTATGGTAATTTATATTTATGTTTAAAAAAGTTATTTTCACTGTTCTAATAATAACCGGAGTCGCTATTATGCTAAAATCATGCATTAATGCAGATACGCCGGAGAACGAAATTGAAAAAGAAAAAATAGCAACCCCCAAACAAGAACTCAGCCAAATTATTCCGCCACCCAAGACTGTGACAATAAACGGGGTAGATTATCTTCAATCCCAAGCTCCAATAGGAAAATTTGGCGGAAAACTAATAACATCAACAATCGGAGAAGGTCCAAAAACCTTTAACCCTTGGAATTCGAAAGATGCAACATCTTCCTCAATGTCAGAACTCATGTTTGACGGACTTGTTACAACAAACGTATATACCGGAGAAGTTGAACCAAAATTGGCAAAGTCATTCAATCTATCTCCTGATGGAACCCAATATACGTTTGAACTAAGACATGGAATAAACTGGTCTGACGGAAAACCCATAACTGCCAAAGACGTTTTTTTTACCTATAATACAATAATTTTTGGCGGTTATGGAAACACTAGCACCCGAGATTCTATGCTAATTAATGGCGAACTTCCAAAAATTGAAATGACCGACAATTACACAATAAAATTTACAACCAAACAACCATTTGCGCCTTTTCTACGAATGCTTTCGACTCCTATTGCGCCTCAACATATACTTGAACCTGTATGCAAAAAAGGCAAAAGTTACTTTGAATCCTTCTGGGGACCGACGACAAAACCTTCCGAATTTATCACAAGCGGAGCATTTAAACTGACAGAATATGTTCCTGCACAACGTGCAATATATAAAAGGAACCCAAACTACTATGTAATTAATACAAAAGACCAAAAACTTCCCTACTTAGACCAATATATAGTGCTAATAGTTGGGGACTTAAACAATGAACTTCTCAAGTTCAAAGCCGGTGAAATTGATATCATAAACCTTAGAGGTGTAAACGTTCCGGATTTCAAAAAACAAGAACCAATGTCTGATTACAAAATATACAACCTAGGTCCCTCATCAGGAACTATGTTTATAACTTTTAATCTCAACAAAAGAAAAAATGGTGAAGGAAAATTCTATGTAGATGAAAAAAAACAAATATGGTTTAATGATAGGAATTTTAGAAGCGCAATAGATTATGCTATTGATAGAGAAAATATGATTTTTAATATAACAAATGGAGTTGCCAAACCCTTACACACCGCAGAAGCACTACCATCAATATTTTTAAACAAAGAAATAGCAAACGGACACCCCAGAGACTTACAAATAGCAAAAGAATATCTAAAACTTTCAGGTTTCTATCAGGACAAAAACTCTCAACTCTATGATAAATACGGTAATGCCGTAGAATTTGACCTCTACACAAATGCCGGTCACACAGAAAGAGAAGCAACAGGGGTTATGATAAAACAAGACCTTGCAGATTTGGGGATAAAAGTAAATTTTAAACCGATAGAGTTTAATTCGCTTGTAAACAAACTGACTAATACTCTGGATTGGGAAACAGCAATAATGGGACTAACCGGCAGCTCGCTGGAACCGCACGGTGGAAAAAACGTCTGGAATAGTAACGGTCCTTTGCATCTGTTCAATCGAAGATTAAACAACGAAAAAGATTTGTTACCTTGGGAAAAAGAACTCAACGAAATATATGAAAAAGGTGCACTGGAGCTTGATTTTGCTAAACGAAAAAAATTATACGACAGATATCAAGAAATAATATACGAAGAAAAACCAATAATATACCTATACTCACCCCTACAAATGAGTGCAATAAGAAAAAAATTCAATAATATTTTTCCAACCCCGCTTGGAGGAGTCGTTCATAATCTTGATGAAATATATATAAAATAAACCGATAAAATAAAAGCCCCGAGTTATTCGGGGCTTTTAAAATAAGCGGAAGACGAGGCTCGAACTCGCAACAACCTGCTTGGAAGGCAGGGACTCTACCAATTGAGTTACTTCCGCAACCTTTGTACATAAAATATACAATAAACCGTTTTTTATTTCAAGTATATTTATTTCCACCTATCAGGAAGAAGTTCTTCAATTGTAGCAACTCTGTCTTTTAATAATACCAGACAATCTATATTCTCACGATTTATTTGATAAATAAATTCCCGACATCTGCCACAAGGTGCAACAATATCATGTTTCTGACTGTAAGCAACAAGTTTTACAATACGATTTTCCCCCTCAGCCAACATAGCGGCAATCGCAGCATGTTCTGCGCAAAATCCCATCGAACAAGGGGTTTCTATAGAAACTCCTTTATAAACCTTACCCGACTGAGCTTCTATAGCCGCACCGACTTTTCCAACACAAGTATGTTTGGAAATCTGCCAGGGTTTTGCAGCATTCTTTGCAATTTCTTTTAATTCTTCGAATTCCATACCTTACACTCAAAATACTCTTCGACTACATTTTAGCATGAAATTTATAAGAACTGTATCATAAGCTGTGACTCAGAATTTTTATTACAACTTACTTATTTACAAAAGTTAAATTTTTATCTTAAAAGAGCAATTTTCTTAAAACAAACACCTTTATTAATATGAGGAGTTTATTGACCACTAGAGGAACGAAATGAAAGAACAAGAACTGAATACAATCATGGGGGTTATCTCAGACCCGATACATAATGTTTACAAGACAAACGGAAGAAAAGAAATTGAAGAAATTCAACGAATAATCAGAATTTTTAAAATTAACGAAGAACAAAAAATCAAACATCGAATGCTATCAATAAAAAACCTTGCAACATTCAAACTTGTTCTGAGTAATAATTAGTAAATCTACAGCAGCAAACGTACCACCTGAAAAATTAGGTTTAATCTTTTATACTGCCTGCTAAAATATCATTGATAAAATATTTCTTACCCAAAAGGAATACCAAAACTACAGGGATAACAGAAATAACAGAACACGCCATAAGTTCACCCCAAACAACGATTTCGCGATAACTGCCCTTAAACGCAGCCAAAGCGACAGGCAATGTTCTCATACTATCTGAATTAGTGACAATCAAAGGCCACATAAAACTATTCCAAGAAGTTACAAACGTAAAAACTGCAATAGTCATAATAGCAGGTAAAGCTAGAGGAACCGCAACTTTTATAAATATCTCAAAATTATTAGATCCATCGATTTTAGCAGCTTCCTCCAAACTTTTAGGAAATTTGGTAAACCACTGGCGCATCAAAAAAACGCCAAATCCTCCAAAAAATCCCGGCAAAATAAGTGCTTGATAACTGTCAATCCACCCGAGTTCCCTCATCAAATAAAATAATGGTATTATATTTACTTGTGGCGGAACCATCATAGTCATAAGTATAATAATAAATAAAAACTCTTTCCCCCTAAACTCAAATCTCGCAAAAGCATACCCCGCCATAGTTGAAACGATTATTTGCCCCAAAGTTGTTACTACAGATACAATCAAACTATTCAAAAAATATCCGACCAAAGGCAGTGAACAAAAAACATTCTTATAATTTAAAAAATCAATTTGAGATGGTAAAAACTTAATAGGATAAGAAAAGATTTCTTCATTCGTCATAAAAGAAGTAGAAATCATCCACAAAAAAGGTAATATCATTGATATTGCGCACAATACAAGGACAATATATCCAAAAGTTTTTCTAAGATTCAACATAAAACAATTATAAACAAAAAAAACCCGAAGTTTGAACTTCGGGTAATATTGCCATCATCAGTTAATAAAAAACTTATTATATCAATGATAATGCAACTTGCGGAGCTTGGTTAGCTTGAACCAAAAGTGAAGCTGCAGCTTGTTGCAAAATTTGACCGTTAATATATTCAGAGGATTCAGCTGCAATATCAGCATCCATAATCGTTGATTTAGATGAAGTCAAGTTTTCGATTGTAGTTGTCAATGATGAAGCTGCTGAATCCAACCTGTTTTGAACAGCACCGATTGCGGTTCTCTTTGTTTGAACAGCTTCCAAAGCCGTATCTACAGACTCAACAAAGGCTTGTAATCCAACTATATTGTCAGGTACAAACGCTGTAGCGATATCACCAACAGCCACACCCAACGTACTTGCTTGTGAATCACCAAATACACCGGTAATTTCAATTACGTCGTTTTCAGTCGGATTAGCACCAACTTGCAAGCTTATCGTATCAACTGAGCCATCAAGAAGTTTTTTACCGTTATACTCAGAAACCTGTGAAACACGGTTAATTTCTGCTATCCGTGACTCAACCTCAGCCTTGATAGCGTCGATTGATGCTTGGTCATAAATACCGTTTGCCGCAGTTAATGCCAAGTCTCTTATACGCAAAAGGTTGTCTTGAATACCTGACAAGTCCCCTTCTGCTACAGATATCATATCATTACCCATCTGAACGTTCTTTTGTGCAACTTCTGAACCCCTAATGTTTTTGTCCAAAGATGTTGCAACATATAAGCCTGCTGCGTCATCTTTTGCTGAGTTAATTTTGTAACCCGTTGTCATTCTTTCCATTGCTTGATTCATCTTATTTGTAGATGTTGTCAAGTTGTTTTGCGCAATTAACGAAGGTATGTTTGTTTGTACTACGATTCCCATTTTGAATCTCCTTTCAAATCTTTTGTACTACATCCATGTATTCACTATTTTTATTTTTTCTGGATTTTATAGAAAACGGCTCTCAAAAATCTCCGAAAACAAACTTGACATCATCACCAAAAACGGCTACAATGCAGCTGTAATCGTAGTTTTTAGTCTTTTCCTTTTTCTATATTTACATAGTACAAAATTCCTATTTGATTGTGAATTGAAACAAAGTACAATTTTTTTTGAACAAAAGTTGAGAATTTCTACAACTTTAGTTGAAAAATTTAAAAATATTTAAGATTTTGGTATCGAAAAGGGCAAAACGGCTTCGCTCATGCTAAAATGTTATAAACAAAAGGAGTAATAAATGATTGATTTAGATAAAGATTATGAGGTAGTAGTATTTGCTGTTGGTGAAACCAAAGCAGGTACCAAAATGGGGAAATTACAACTAAAAGATAATGAAGATAATACACTTAATTGTGTCTTGTGGGAAGAAGCACTAAATCGAATGGACGAAAAAATATTTCGTACAGGTAACATTGTAAAAATTGTAACCGGAACCTACAATCCGCAATACAACAACTGTCACGTATCATCTTTGGCGCTTATAAAAGAAGCAAAACTTGGGCTCGATGAAACAGAAAGAGAACAGAAGTTTGCACAAATAACAGAGTATGCACAAAGTATCAAGAATGAAAAACTCCAAAAATTTGTTTTAGAACTACTTTTTGAATACGAAGAAAAATTTAAACTCGCTCCTGCCGCAAAACTTATGCACCACAACTACATAGGCGGACTTCTTGTTCATACGCTTGAATGTCTGGATTACGCAAAAAATATTTGTGCTAATTTTTACCGCAAAGTTAATCTTGATAAAGTATACGCTGCGTGCATTCTGCATGATTTTGGAAAAATATTTGAATACACAATCAATATAGAAACCGGACTCATAGATTACGACAACGACTTTAAAAAACAATGGATAAGTCACTCTCAATGGGGATATTCCAACTGTATGACAGCAGGATTCATAGATGTAGCAAAAATGATTGCAACTCACCACGGGAGGCTTGAATGGGGTGCAATTGTTGACCTCAACGAACGTGATCTTGAACCCATTGACTATCTCATCCACCATATCGATGATTTATCAGCAAAATTTGGTCAAATAAGCATTGCTGATTTAAGCTAGGTACAAATACCCATAGGATAATTATAAAAGAACAAATAATTTTTATAATCATATTTGTAAGATTTGTTGCAATTTATTCCATAATTTTGTAAAATCATATATGTTGAATATGTACACAATTATAGGAGGCAATATTTTATGAATTTTGACAGCTATATTGTTAAAAATGTCGAAATCGCACAAACTGTGCCGCTAAGCCCCCCTCCCCCAGAAGTTAGCTTCTAATAAGGGTTTTGGGCTTTTTAGACGTCACACTAATCGTGCTTTTACCTTGGCTGAAACTCTTATCACTTTAACCATTATTGGAGTCATAGCTGCTATGACTATCCCCACTCTTGTTTCTAAGTACCAAAAACATTCTTATGTCACCGGACTTAAAAAAGCTTATTCTACTCTTTCTAATGTCATGGCTCTTGCTATGCACGATGATGAGGTGTTGGAGTATTTTAGCGCTGGAAGCATTGATTTGTATAATAGTTGGCCAAAGATTGTAAAAAAATACATGAAAGTTGTTAAAACTTGTGAATATCCCAACCTCGGAGATTGTGTTGAGGTGGACGATAACGGACACTCAATACAAGGTGACAACGATACAATTTATGTAACTGCTGATGGCATGACTTGGTCATCCAGTGGATTTGATATCAACGGAAAAAAGGGACCTAATCAATGGGGTAGAGATATCTTTGCATTTTATATAGCAAACGCCGATCGAAATGGAGTAGCTCAGGGCACTGTTATACCTTGGGGCTCAAAATTACAAGCCAAGTACGAGGGTTCTGATACCTACTACTGGAATAATAACCCGAATTCACCACTCTGTACCACTGAGATTGTTAAACAATACGGAAAAGACAACTACTATTGGGCCCAGGCAAAAAGTTGCGCAGGTCGAGTGCTTGAAGAAGGCGCGATGAACTACTAAACTTCCATAATTAAATAGTTAAAAAGCGGGTGAAGGATAAGCCCCCCGCTTTTTTAGTCAAACTATTCTATCACCGCAAAAATCAAAGACTTTTCTTCTGGTAGCTCTTTTGAGAACTTAAAAGCTTCCATAACCATATCCGCTGCGATTTTTGTATCTTTAATATTCGTATATATTGTTGCTATAGGCTCATTTTCTTTTACCACTTCACCTGTTTTTTTGTTCAGATACACACCTGCTGAGTAATCAATAATATCTGTTTTTTTCTCTCTACCTGCTCCCAAAATCTTTGAGGCTTTTGCTATTTTCATCGCATCAATCGAGCTGACATAACCATTTTCTTGTGACAAAATTTCAATCTTCTTAGAAGCTTGTGGTAACAAATTGTAGTCGTACACAACTTTTGAATTTCCACCCTGAGAAGAAATAAGAGCCTCAAAACATTTTAGTGCCTTTTTACTTTCTACTACTTTTTTAATCATTTCAAGTGCTTGTTTTTCATCTTGCGCCTTTTGTTCTTTAATAAGCGCAAGAGAAGCTATTTTGTACGTAATTTCCTCTAAGTCTTTACAAATATTTCCCTTCAAAAACTCAATAACTTCAATTACTTCAACAGCATTACCAACCGCTCTTCCCAATGGCTCATCCATAGATGTTACGACCGCGCTTAATTTTTTACCAAGATTTTTTCCGACCTCTACCATTAATGCTGAAAGCTCATTCGCTTCTTTCGGCGTTTTCATAAACGCTCCCGAACCGTATTTTACATCAAGAATTATATTATTTGCACCGGAAGCAAGTTTTTTTGATACTATAGACGATGCTATCAAAGGCATACTGTCTACAGTTGCTGTTACATCTCTAAGAGCATATAGTTTTCCGTCTGCCGGTGCAAGATTCGTCGTTTGAGAAGCGATTGCTGCACCTATTTCTTTGACCTGTGAAAAAATTTTTTCCATAGACAAGGCACAGTTAAAGTTTGGTATAGCTTCAAGTTTATCTATCGTACCTCCAGTAAAGCCCAAACCTCTGCCCGAAAGTTTTACTATCGGAACACCCAGTGCTTGTAATATTGGAATAAGTATCAATGTAATTTTATCCCCCACTCCGCCTGTTGAGTGCTTATCTACAATATTTTCAGATATTGCAGACAAATCCAATACTTCGCCGGACTTAATCATTGCTCTTGTCAAGTTTGTTGTCTCTTCAATATCCATACCATTGAAATATACAGCCATGAGCCACGCAGATATTTGATAATCGGCAGCTGAACCATCCATAATTGATTTTATTAAAAATTCAATTTCTTCACGTGAGTGTTTTTGCCCTTTTTTCTTTTTTTCAATTAAATCAACAACTCTCATATATGCCCCATAATTTTTCTATAAGATAATTATACACCCGTATTGGTTTCTGTCTATAAATTAAAAAAACAATACAAACAAAAGAAGCTCCGAAAATTGGAGCTTCTTAAAGTATTAAACAATTGCTTTATTAATGGCAAAGTGCTAACAATACACCAGCTGCAACACCTGAACCTATTACACCGGCAACGTTAGGACCCATTGCGTGCATAAGAAGATAGTTATTCGGGTTATATTCCAAACCTACCTTGTTAGCTACACGAGCAGCCATTGGTACAGCCGAAACACCTGCCGCACCTATAAGCGGGTTGATAGGCGTTTTGGAGAACTTGTTCATTATCTTACCAAATATTACGCCTGCTGCTGTTGCAAAACTGAATGCAATAATTCCCAAAATTAAAATAAACAATGTTTGTGTTGTCAAAAACTGATCTGCTGAAAGTTTTGAACCAACTGATAAACCAAGGAAAATGGTTACAATGTTAATCAAAGCATTTTGCATAGTATCTGACAATCTTTCAACAACGCCACATTCTTTACACAAGTTACCAAATGTCAACGCCCCAATAAGAGGACAAGCATCCGGCAAGAAAATTACGCACAGCGAAAGTACAACAAGCGGAAAAACAATTTTTTCGCGTTTAGAAACCGCTCTAAGCTGTTCCATTTCAATAACACGTTCTTCTTTTGTTGTGAAAAATTTCATAATCGGAGGCTGAATAACAGGAACCAACGCCATATAAGAATATGCAGCAACTGCGATTGCACCTAATAATTCTGGTGCCAACTTAGAAGTTACATAAATTGAGGTAGGACCATCCGCACCACCAATTATACCTATTGCACCGGCTTGAGGAAGAGTAAACCCAAACACACAAAGTGCCAGCAATAATGCACCGAATATACCAAACTGTGCCGCTCCGCCTAAAAGTGCTGTTTTAGGGTTTGCAATCAACGGTCCAAAGTCCGTCATAGCGCCCACACCCATAAATATAATCAGCGGGAATAAACCTTGGTGAATACCTGCCTCATAGATTATTCCCAAAAATCCGTGAGGTCCTGCTATGTCTGCTACCGGAATATTTGACAAAAATCCACCAAACGCTATCGGCACCAACAACAACGGTTCATATTGTTTTTTTATTCCCAACCAAAGTAAGAACAAACATATAACCAACATTATCGGTGAACCAAATTGATGTAAGAATTGTTCAAATCCGTTTGTTATCGCGGGGTCTGCAGGCTGTATAAAGTTCGCAATACCTGTAGACTGCCAGAGAGTCATTAATCCGTCTTGAATGTTCATTATTCTCTCCTTCCTAGCCTACCACTGCAAGTACTTGTCCAGATTGTACCTGATTTCCAACTTCTACTTCGAGTGAACGTACAACTCCGGAAACAGGTGATGTGATTTCAGTTTCCATTTTCATCGCTTCTACTATCAACAACACGTCGCCTTCTTGAATAGTATCGCCTTCTGAAACTTCAATACGAAGAACATTACCCGGCAATTTTGCCTTGATTTCCTGTCCTTCTGCAGGAGCATGCGCTGCTGCTTCAATTCCGGATTTTACTGCTATATCATATAATTTTCCGTTAACTGTTGCTTTAGACCCTTCCAGTGCAACAGCGTATTTCTTTCCATTTACTGTTACTGTATATCCGTTAGATTTTTCTGACGAAGATGCAGAATCTTTTGCTGCTTGAGCTTCTGCACTAACTTTGTTTACAGATACACTTCCTTTGCCAAGTAAGAAGTCTATTCCTTTGTCAACATTACCGTCTTTACAAGCTGCGGCTATAAACAAGTTTTCATCTGTAACGGGAAGTCCTGCAGCTTTCAATCTTTCTTCTGCTGCCTTCAATCCCTTTTCAGGATCTTTTTCGTTCAAGTCAACTACTTTTTCTGTAGTTGGAGCCATATTCATTTTTTCTTCTGCCCATTTTACAAGCTCAGGATCAGGCTCACAAGGAGTTTTTCCAAAATAACCCAAAAGCATTTTTGCATATCCGGGGTTTGCTTGTTGCCATGGTTCGTCTGTTATTGCGTTCAAGAAAGATTGTTGTGCATAGAATTGAGAAACAGGTGTTACAGATGTTGCAAAACCGCCTCTTTCCACTACTTCTTTCATATTTGCTATCAATTTTGGGAACTTATCAAGCATACCCATATCTTTAAGCTGATTTACAGTCGTTGCTGTAGCACCACCTGGCAACGGCGCTTGGATAAGTATCGGGTTCACTGCCAATGATATCGGTGAAATAGGATAATCCTTCATACATTCTTTGAAGATTTCTTCTGTATCCATTATTTTCTTGATGTCTAATCCCAAGTCATAATCAGTACCCTTAAGAGCGTGCCACATTGAAATAATATCAGGTTGTCCTGTTCCGCCTGATACCGGTTTCATAGCCAAGTCAATTCCGTCTGCTCCACCTTCTAATGCCGCAAGATATGCAGCTAATCCTGTTCCTGCAGTTTCATGTGAATGGAATCTGATATGTGCATCTGAGCCTAGAATTTCTCTTGCCATTTTTACGGTTGCATATACTTTTCTAGGATTAGATGTTCCTGAAGCATCTTTAAACGCCAATGAATCAAACGGCAAACCCGAATCAAGAATATTCCTCAATACTCTTTCATAAAATGCTACATCATGTGCACCTTCACATCCATATGGAAGCTCCATCATTGTTATAGTTACTTCATGCTGTAAACCATGTTTCTTAATCGATTGAGCTGAATCTATCAAGTTATTTACATCGTTCAATGCATCAAAGTTTCTTATTACATTAACACCATGTTTTGCAAACATTTTTGCGTGCAAGTCAATTACATCTCTGGGTTGAGAATTAAGCCCAACAACGTTTACACCGCGAGCAAGCGATTGTAATTTTACATCAGGTCCTACAGCTGCTCTGATTTTATCCATTGTCTCAAATGCATTTTCATTACAGAAAAAGATAGGAGCCTGAAAACGAGCACCACCTGCTGTTTCAAAGTGCTTTAATCCAGCATCCACTGCTGATTGAAGTGCCGGGATAAAGTCATCTACTAGCACTTTTGCCCCATAAATCGACTGGAAACCATCTCTAAAAGAGGTATCCATTACTTTAATCATTTTTTTTGACATGTTTTATTCCTCTTATTACTAATAATTAAAACTTTTACTTAAGCTCTAGCCATAACAGCTGCAATTGCTATTGCAATCTGTTCATCTTCTTTTACTGATGTGTTTCTTTTAGTTTTTGCCGTACTTGCAACAACCTCAGGAAATATCTTATTCAAATACGACACAACATTTGACATAATTCCCATTGCAAAAATAAGAACAGACAAGAACAATAGTACTACGCCCATACCTATGCACATAGCTATCAGTCCTTCTTCAAATAACATCAAATTCATTGTATTTCTCCCATTGTTATAACTATATCATTATTGGTTATATTATCACATAAAAGTATTGCGCCGTCTTTAGTAAGCGCTTTTACCCTTCCTTTATGGATTTGAGATACTGTACTTACCGTTATTTCAGTATCTAAAAAGCATGCCTGTTCTAAATAATCATGCTTTATATTTTCAAATCCTTCCTTCACAAAAGCTTGATAAGTTTCCTCAAATTCACAAACTAACTTACTTAAAAACTCATCTCTTTCTATATCCCTATTGAGTTCCAAATTTAATGATGTCGCAGGTTTATCAATGCTTTCTATTTCCTCTAAACTCATATTCAAGTTTATTCCAACACCAAGCGCTATGCCTTTTATCTTGTGCCCTGCAGTACTCGTTTGTGCCAAAATTCCGGCAATTTTCTTTCCTCCGATTAAAATATCGTTTGGCCACTTTATTTGCGGCATGACACCATATTCTTTTAGAACTCTGCAAACAACCACACAAAGATACTGTGTCAAATTAACGTATGGAAAATTCGGTTCTTCAGGTTTTAAAACTATTGTAAGATATATATTTTGGCTATTTTGAGAAACCCAAACTCTATCAAGTCTGCCTTTACCATTTGTCTGGCGGTTGCAATAAATAAATGACATATCCGAGAGCTCTTCCATATGCTCTTTTGCATATGTGTTTGTTGAATTCAATTCTTCCTTAAAGATTAACTCCGCCATTTCCCAGCTTCTTCACAGCCCAAAATACATATATATCCATTGTACAACGAACATATTTTTTGTGCACATTCATTACCAAAAATTAAATGTTGAAACATAACTTGTTTGTATAGTAAAATAAAATTATGGGTAGAGGAATTGCAAAAAAAATAATTTCATTATCACTATTGTCCTGCTTTTTATGGACGAGTTTTCCTTGTGCAAATATTGCCCATGCAGAACCTCTTCATGGCGGTATTCAAAAAGAAGGCGAAGGATTGCATCAGGATAATATTTTTACCGGAGAAATTCATACTGTTGAATCTCGAGAAACCATCAATATGACCGTATCACAAGTGCTTAGCGGGGCATATTCTCAAGAGGGTGACGAGTTTTTTGCCGAGATAACTCAAGAGGTAAAAGGCAAAAAAGGAGTTGTATTGCCTGTAGGTACAATTGCCCATGGAACAATTCGCCAACTTGAAGAAGCAAAACGACTTGGTCGAGATGCCTGGATTGAAATGGAGTTTGATTATCTTATAACTCCGGATGGCAGAGAAATCCCTATCAAGGCAAAGATGTCATCCAAAGATAATCCGATTGTTGGAGGAACTAAAGTTGTTGCCCAAAATATCGGCTATACCGCTGCCGGTGGAGTAGTTGGAGGATATGCGGCTTTACAACTGTTTGGTATTGAAGGAGCCATTGCTTCTCAAGGTTATACCCTTTTGGGCGGGGCTGCTCTTGGCGGAGCAGTTGCACTTGGTATGGCACTCTTTAGAAAGGGAAAGGATGTTCTGCTTTCTCCAGGCGATGAAATTAAGGTTCAAATTACCTCTGATTTGCCGCTTCCTGTTATCTCTGAAGATGCACTAAGACAAGATGAAATTAAACTTGAGGGCTTGGATGTTAGAATGTCCAACATAGAAATTGAAAAAGACCCATTCGGTGAAAAAAATACTTATGGCATAACCTTATCTATAATAAATTCAACTAAATATACATTCTCCTCATTCGATATTGCCTTAATGGATGAGATGAATAATGTTTATTACGCCTCCATCTTTGGCGAAACCAATATGGCTTTTATGAACTTAAAACCGGGGGATAGAATAGCCGGTAAAATGGCATTCCCGGTTACAGATTTGAAGCGCAAACATTGGCTTGTTTTCTTTGACAAAAGAACGAGAAAACCCGCTGCCAAACTTTCTATTGATAATGCAAAACGCGACATTGAACAAAGCAAAAAAGACAAGAAAAACAAGAAAAAACGACGCAAAAAAGATTAATTACTTTGTATTTTTACCGTTTAAATCATACAGCTTTGAACGTTCTATTCTTATTTCTTCTATTTTTTCTCTGTATCCGTTTTTTAAATCATTTATTGAAGAGCTTAGCTCATCAATAGCATTTTTTATATTAATTGTGTTCATATTTACCATATCACACGCCATATCAACGTTAGACATAGCAAGCCTCGTCATATCCCTAAAACCGCTAGCCGCAAGCTCCAATGCCAAATCATCATTCTTTACCATGTTAAATAAAGCCTGTGAAACAACCATTGGCATATGAGAAATCTTTGCTACAGCTTCATCGTGCTCCCTTGCTTCTGCATATATAACTTTAGCACCGGTTTGTTCTATTATCTTCTCCAATTTTGCCGTTACACTTCTTGGCGTTTCAAATTTTGGAGTTATTACCCACTTTGCACCTTCAAAAAGCTCCTTAAATGAGTGTTCAAAACCAAAGTTCTCTGTACCTGCCATCGGGTGTGTACCCACAAAATTGAAAGAGTAGTCTTTTTCCATAACAAATGCTTTTAGACTGGATACATCCGCAACTATTGTTTCTTTGGGCAGATATTTTTGAAGTGCATCTAATGTTTTTAATACACAATTCATCGGAACAGCTACAAATATCACCTCACACTCACTTAAAATTGAAAAGTCAGCAGATATCTTTTGGCAATAAACATCGGCTGTTTCTATTGTTTTGGGATTTCGCGTAACCGCATACATCTCAAAGTCTTTTTCACTAAGACTTTTTAAAATAGAACCACCTATTAATCCTAAACCGATTATTCCAATCTTCATGGTATAATCATACTACAATTTTTATAGAAAGGGTAGCGTATGAAAAAAGATGATTGTATTTTCTGCAAAATTGCAAATGGAGAGTTCAACACAGAGTTTATTCTTGAAACAGATAAAATTGTCGCATTCAGAGATATTAACCCTCAAGCTCCTGAGCATATCCTGATTGTTCCGAAAGAACACTTCGAAAATATTGTTTCTATTGATGATAAAGAACTTTTCTGTGAACTTCTTGAAGGAATTAAAAAAGTCACAGAAAAAATCGGACTTAAAGAATTCCGTACAGTCATAAATACCGGAAAACAAGCAGGACAAACTGTTTTCCACACTCATATTCATATCTTAGGCGGAAAAGAGCTAAAACCGACTTTTGACTAAAGCTTTCTAACCTAAACTCTAAATAATTTATGACTTCATTTTTTCTATAATGGAGGTTGTTGATTTGCCTTCCACAAAGCTTATAAACTCTATTCGTCCGCCATTTTCCATAATTATTTTTGCTTCGGGAAGGGTTTCTACAGTATAATCAGCACCTTTTGTATGCACATCAGGTTTTATCTGGGCAATTAAGCTTGATGGCGAATCCTCATCAAACAACACTACAAAATCAACACAACTCAATGCACATAATATCTCTGCTCTATCATTTTCATTATTGACAGGTCTACTGGGACCTTTTATTGAGCGAACCGATTTATCACTGTTCAACATCACTATTGAATAATCGGCAAATGTTTTTGTTTTTTGTAAGTATCTTACATGTCCTACATGAAGAATGTCAAAACAGCCGTTTGTTGTAACGACTGTTTTGCCTTCTTTTCTTATCTTTTCAACTACTTGTGAAATCTCACTTCTTGGAATAACTCTACCCATATTAGTCCTTTGCACTTTTATTTTCAGGGTTGAGCGCAGGTTCTTTTGCTGCTTTTTCCTTTATTTGCTTTTGTATCGTTTCAGGATTGTAACTTGGGTCGTTGAAAATAATTGTTGCTTCATTTTTCAATTTATCAACATGTTTTTGAAGAATATTCACTTTTTCTTGTTGAGACAAGAATGTTTTAATATCTTCTTTTACCTTATCAAAACTTTCAACGCCTGCTTCTTGTCTGTCGGTCACCATTATTATATGGTACCCGAACGGAGTAACAACAATTTCTGAAATTGTACTTGGTTTTTGACTAAATGCAACTTTTGAAAATTCATCAACCATCTGTTCTTTTGTAAAGTAACCCAAATCTCCGCCTTGTTTTGCGCTGGCTACGTCATCAGAATTATCTTTTGCTACTTTTGCAAACATTGTCGGATCTTTTTTCACTTCATCGAGTAGTTTTTTTGCTTTATCATACTTTTGTGCTAAATCAGCTTTTACTTTTTCATCAATTTGAGCCGGAGTTAGATTTTTATTTGCAGCGTCTGCTGTTATTATCGCTCTTATTTCATCTTTGTTTGCTGCAACAAGTATATGCGAAGCTTTAACTCTTTCAGGGTGTTTGAACTTATCTATATTAGTCTTATAAAATTTTTCTGCGTCCTTATCAGAAATATTTACGACTTTAAGTTCATCTACCAACTTTTTGATTTTTACTTCTTCTTCTAAATCACTTTTAAATTGATTTGCTGTAATTCCATTTTGTTTAAGAATTTCATTAAACTTTTCTTTGCTTCCAACTTGGTCAATTATATTTCTAAGCTCTTTGTCAACATCTTCTGATGAAACTTTTATTTTTTTACTCTTGATATCTTGATCAAGCAAATTTTTAACAATCAACTCATTAACAACTCTATCTTTTAACATCAAATATATAAAACTGTTAGGGTCATTTTTAAGATCTACACCCATCTGTGCAACCATAGAATTTTTTGTTACGGCGTCAAACGCTTTTTGAAACTCTGTTTGGGTAATAGGTTCATCATTTATTGTAATAATCGTGTTTTTATCCGAAACACAACCTGTAACTAACGTTGCAAGTAAAGCCAATGAGGCTAATGTTTTTAATGTTTTCATTTCTATCCTCTTTTCTTTTTCAAAGCATGTCTCTATGCCTTATAATCATATCTTAATTTAGAAATATAGTAAAATAAATCAGACAATATGGTATAAATTTCTTCAAAATTTAAGTAAGCCGTATTCAAAAGCAAGATAGAACGCCCCTCTCGACAAGAAGACGGTGCGTCTGTATACTTAATATACTTAACATTTTCTTTGTTCAATTTAGATTTTATCATTGACCATTCGCCACGCTGATAAGGGGTGTAAATTCTTATATTATCAGGAGTTTCTCGCACTAAAGGAATTTTTGCTTCACTTGCTAAAACTCTCAACCTAACCAGTCTTGCCAGGTTTTCTACTTCCAACGGTAATTTTGAGAACCGATCTTTCCACTGGGCTAGGATTAAATCCAATTCACTTGTAGACTTAACATCCGAAAGCCTCTTATATTCTATTATTTTTTGTTCTTTCGAACCTACCCACTCATCCGGAATAAATGCCGTTACATTTATATCAATGATACTGTGACATACATCTTCAACAGCCTCGCCTTTTACCTCTTGCACCGCTTCTTCTAAAAGTTGACAGTATGTATCAAAACCTACATTTACCATATGCCCATGCTGTTTTGTGCCTAATATATTCCCAACACCACGAATTTCTATATCCCTTAATGCTATTTGATATCCACTGCCAAGCGTTGTGAAACTTTTTATTGCATCTAATCTGGATAATGCTTCCTGTGTTAACCTGTTTCTATCGCGATAAAAACAATAACAATATGCCTGACGCTCACATCTTCCTACTCGTCCTCGTATTTGATATAATTGAGCTAACCCAAGCTTATGGGCATCATATATCAATATTGTATTGGCATTTGAAATATCCAGTCCTGACTCAATTATTGTTGTACAGAGCAAAACATCGTATTTATGCTCCTCAAACTCTATCATTATATTTTCGAGTTCTTTCTCTTCCATTTGCCCGTGTGCTACAGCTATCCTTAGATTTGGAATTAAATTTCTTAATCCCGCAGCAAACTCGTATATAGTTTCCACCCTGTTGTATAAGAAAAAGACCTGCCCGTCTCTATCCAACTCGTGTAAGATTGCGTTCTTTACAGTATTGTCATCAAAATTTCCCACAAATGTCTTTATCGGAAGTCTGTTTTTGGGCGGAGTATTTATCACAGACATATCCTTGATTCCCGAAAGCGACATATATAAAGTCCTTGGTATAGGTGTTGCTGACATCGATAAAATATCAATATTTTTACGAAGCATTTTAAGCTGCTCTTTATGCTTAACCCCAAAACGATGTTCCTCATCTACAACCAAAAGTCCTAAATCTTTGAACTGTATATCTTTTTGCAAAAGTCTATGCGTACCAACAACTACATCCACCTCGCCAAGCGCAAGTTTTCTTGCTGTTTCTTTCTGTTCTTTTGCGCTGCGAAAACGCGATAAAAGTTCAACTTTTATCGGAAACGGCTTAAACCGCTCTGATAAAGTTTGATAATGCTGTAATGCAAGAATTGTTGTAGGAACGATTAGCGCAGCTTGTTTTCCGCTCATTACTGCTTTAAATACAGCTCTTATTGCAACTTCCGTCTTTCCAAAACCTACATCTCCACATATCAATCTGTCCATCGGTTTGTCAGATTCCATATCTGATTTTGTATCTTCTATCGCCTTCATCTGATCAGGCGTTTCCGTATACTCAAAAGCCTCCTCCATTTC
The DNA here is from genome assembly GCA_944325625.1 of Candidatus Gastranaerophilales bacterium. GTDB lineage: Bacteria > Cyanobacteriota > Vampirovibrionia > Gastranaerophilales > Gastranaerophilaceae > RGIG2134. Next base: position 231,928 of record CALVAP010000004.1, read on the forward strand.
ATATTGCCAGAGCGTATCCGGGTCAAACTCTATTCCTTTAGACGCTTTTCTTCTTGCGTATAACCTTATGAGTTCTTCTGCTATATCTTCTACTGCTTTTTTTACACGAGATTTTATCGTGTTCCAATCGTTGCCGCCCATTTTCGATAACCTTGGCGCTTGAGATGCAGAACCCCTGTATCTCGCCAACATATTAATTTGCTCGGCAGGAATATGAAGTTTGTCACCGTTTTGGTACTCTATGCTTAGATAATCCTTCTGTTGTCCGTCTATTTCCTGCTTTGAAAGCCCTATGTAACGACCTATTCCATGAATATGATGTACGACATATTCACCCTCTTTTATATCATTAACGCTTTCTAAAAACTCTTGCTTCTCTTTGTTATATGAACGTTTTGATGTCGTAATATCTTTGGACTTTTTATTAAACAATTCCTTATCACTTAAAACACACAGCCCAAAATCCTCAATCATTGCACCACCACATGCAATATTTGACGTTACGTATATAGTAATGTCATCTTCATAAACGTCCGAATATGGAAGCTCAAAATCTCTAAGAACTTCCTCTACTCTGGATTTGTAATCCGTAGCAACTACCACTTTTTTATTAAGTTTTCGCTGTTCCTCTATAAATTCTGCAATTTTATATACATCACTTGAAAAACTCGGAATAAGATTACTCTCAAATTCAATTATATCAACATCCTCGGTATCTATGAAGTTATCAAAAGATACTCTCTGATGTCGAGCAACAGATTTAATCAGCTCATCATATACAACATGATTAAATCCGCTAATCTCAGGTGATATACCCTCTTTTACATTAGTTAAATAATTTTTTTGATAATTTTCATCAATCTGCGCGAAACGGGAAAACACTTCAGAACTCTCATCAAAAACTATCGCCCAATCATCTCCCAAAAAATCACTTAGTACCGCCGTATCCTCATTCAACAAACATTGAAAATACTCTATTCCTTCAAAATACTTTTCGTTTTCCAGCTTCTGCGAAATTTCTTCTCCAAAAGGCTCTAAAATCTCCTTTGTGTTTTTATTAATAATGAACTTATACAAAGGCAAAATTTTTACGGATTTTACCTTTTTAAAACTGCGTTGATTTTGAGGGTCAAAATATCTTATATCAGTAACCGTATCTCCCCAAAGCTCAATTCTCAAAGGAGATTCATCAACATTATAGATATCTATTATATCTCCCCGTATCGAAAACTCGCCTATATCCACAACCATAGTTGAGCGTTTGTAACCTAAATCCGCAAGTCTTTTCGCAAGTTCTTGCGTATCTATCTCATCATCTACCTTTATTTCAATTGAGTTAATATCAAAAAACTCTCGTTTCGCAAACCTTTCTGCTAACGCCCTTATCGGAACCAGTACTATATCTTGCTCATTCAGGTTGTTTAATATCTCTATTTGCTGTGCATATTTGTATAAATTTAAAGGGAGTCCCTCATACATCGAAACATCTTGATACGGAAAAATTTTTGATGACCTGTTAAAAAGTTTTTTTAAATCATTTTGATATCTTAATGCTTTTTGTTCTGATGCCGTTATAAAAAAAATCTTCTTCTTTTTAGCAAGAAAATCTAAAAGCATTAACCTCAAAAATGACGTCAACCCGCTTATACAAAACGACGCCCTTTTTCTCATTTTACTTGCTAATCGCTCTATTTTTTCACTGTTGATATGTTGAATAAAATCCGTCATTAATCCTTAGCTATAAATTCAATCATATTTCCATCCGGATCACTTATAAATGCTACTTTCAAACCCGCCTCTTCCATATAAAATGGTTCATAAACCCATTCGTAGCCAAGATTTTCCACTCTTTGTGCCAGCTCATCCATATTATCTACTTCAAACGCAAAATGCCCAAAAGCACTACCGGTAGTATAACCCTCCTCAGGAGTTTCATCGTTATGCGTAAGTTCTATCTCTACACCCGTTTTTTCATCAAGCAAATAATACAACATACAATCTTCAAGCCTCAATGTTCGAGAAGGCTTTAAACCAATAAGGTCTTTATAAAATCTCATTGCTTCATCAATATCTGCAACTCTTATCATCGCGTGTAAAAATTTCATAAAAACTCCTTCTTTATCAATATTCCTCTATCTCAGGTTAACGCCAAAAAAAGTTTTTTTCAATATATTAACAAATACTAACCTCACAACTCTTTCTTAGTCCCCAACTCACAATACAAAACTAATATAACTTTTTGTAAAAAACCAACTTGAAATGTGTTACTATTCACTAAAAAAGGGAATAATTATATTAGGGATAGAAAAAACAAAAGGGGGGTTATAATGAATATTGAAAACAACTTAAGCTCACACTTAAAAATAGCCAGAACTCTTTCTCTAAGCTCCGCTCCTTTTATACATAAAAACTATATTAGGGCTTTAAGAGAATTAACAAATAAAAAAGCTTTTACCCTGGTGGAAACACTAATTACTTTAGTTATTATAGGTGTCATCGCCGCAATGACTATCCCCACTTTGATTTCTAAATACCACGAACAAGAAACAGTCACAAAGCTCAAAAAAGCTCAATCTATTCTCGCTAACGCTATATCTATGCAAAAAGCGAAGGGAGACGAGTTCGAAAGCCATACTTCATACGGCTTTTCGGCTGATACACTCACAAACAACCTCAAAGGACTTAATTGTTATACATCCCCCAATCTGGATATTTGTAGCGAGTTTGGATCACGGTCTATCGTCCCAGATGGAGGTATGTTGTTAGATGATGGGATTGCAGTGGGGAATCATAACCTTGGTAACGAACACATATGTGTAGCTTTTGAGAAAAAAAGCAGTTACAAAACCTATTTTGATGATAATCCATACAGTTATTGTTTTTGGGTAAGTGACGATTACACACTCATTCCTTTTGGCGCAGAAAGCAATGTGAAATTACAGGACAATTCAATCGCTCCCTCATTGACACAGGAAGAAACTTGTCCACACGAACCAGTAGGAAATAACTTCAGCGGATGTACATACTGGACTCTTAGAACAGGCAAAGTTACCAAAAAAGCCGGAGAATGGTTCGACGATTAATATCATGTTACTTAAAAAATTGTCCGCCCATTAAATAAAACTTAGAACAAGTTACACCTGTTTCTAATCTTCTACAGTTGCGTTGATTTTCTTCGTATGAAAGCCCTGTTCCAAATGGTTCCAATCTATTGTTATATATATTCAATCCAAAAACATCCAAACCAAAGCGATTTGGAAGTTTAACTCCATTCATATCAAAAATCATAACAGCACACAGGTTATCTGTTTCAAAACAATCTTGATTCAACCAATTTAAACCTGCTATTATAGTACCATCGGGAGAATATGTGAAATTTTGAGCATAATATTTGGACTCTTTGGGCACCTGTTTCCCGTTCAAAAATCTATACTTATAATTTTTTAACGATTTTTGCTCTTTTTTATTCCCAACAACATCAGTATTAAGCGTGCTTTTAAACATATTCAAAATTTCTTGATTTCGACTTTGGCTACCGGACTTTACATAGTCCATAAGTTGTTGTCTTTGTGTCAGCAAAATAACATTGTACGAATATTGGGCGGATTCAAGTGTTTTTTTCCAGTTATATATAACTTTACTTTGCTGACTTACTCCAAAAATCTTCCCCAATAGAATACAGAACATCACAATAGTTATAAAAACTATTATAACAATTTCTGCAAAACTCAAAACCAATTTGTTCGTCTTTTTTGCCAAAATGCCTCCGCTAATTACGGGCTAAATCAAGTCTGTGCTTTTCAGCATATAATTTGTCATAAATCCAATCAGGTATAAAATGCTTACCCATAATGATTTGTCCGTTATTTGGATTTGGTGCATGGAAATCAGACCCACCTGTAACTATTAGTCCTAATTTTTCTGCTAACGTTGAAAAATATTCAACCATAGCCGGCGAATGCTTTCTATGATAAGCCTCTAAGCCTCTCAACCCATAATGCATAAGCTCTTTGGTTACTTCTTCCGCTATATCAACATCAAACGGATGGGCAAAAACCGGCACACCACCTGCTTCATATATAACCTCCACCGCTTCATGGGGAGATACACTATTCCTCTTCACATATACGGGTGAGTCGTCATTTATGTATTTGTTATATGCCTCTATTACACTGCCCGTACCGCCTTTTGTTGTTATCGCTTTGGCTATGTGGGGTCTACCTATACTTCCGCCTTCTGCTACAAGCTTCTTTATATCTTCAAACTTTATTGCTATTCCTGCTTTCCTATTCAAAAGCTCAACTATTGCTTTTGTTTGTTCTACACGAGCCTTCTGCTGCGTTTTAAGCATGGATTGAAAATCACTGTTCTCCGTATCCATAAAATAACCGAGAATATGTATCTCATAACCTTTATAAAGCGTATTTATCTCTACCCCTTTGATTATTTCAAGAGGTTTTGTGCCATTTTTCTCTGCAAGCTGTTTGGCATATTTAATGGCAGGCTCATGCGATAATACATTATCGTGATCCGTCAGCGCTATAGCATCCAACCCCGCTTCCAACGCGGCATCTACAACCTTCTGCGGCGAAAACATCCCGTCTGAGTAGGTTGTGTGAATGTGTAAGTCGATTTTCACTTTCCTATCCTTTCATAATTATATTTCCTCACTGTAATTCTTTTCTATACTAAAACTTTTTATCGAAACGGCATTTCCTGTATTTACACAAATTTCAACTATTAATCCGTTCAACATAACTTCTTCTCCCTGCGCAGGTAGATATTTTTGGGGAAGTTGGGTTAAAAATCTGTTTAATGAAGTATTATAATCCATTCCTATAACACTATCTTTTACCCCGCAAAACCCCGCATCGGTTATATATGCCGTTTTTCCAGCAATAATTTGCGCATCCGCTGTCTGAACATGCGTATGCGTTCCAACAACTGCACTTACGCCCAGCTCTGATGCCCACCGCGCAAAACATATCTTCTCGGCTGTTGCTTCTGCATGAAAGTCTATAAATATTATAGGGGTTATCTGCTTTATACGTTCTATCTCTGTTTTTAATAATGACCAATAGTTGTCAACCAGCCCCATAAAAGTCATACCTAATACATTTATGACACCTATTTTTACCCCTTTACAATCAAAGATACGACTACCTACCCCCGGAGTACCTTGCGGGTAATTTATCGGTCTTATAAGCTTGGGCGCATCTTCTATGTAATCAAATATATCTTTCTTATCCCAAATATGGTTACCAGACGTCATACAATCAAGCACTTCGGACAATTCGACATAATTTTTCTGTGTCAAACCAAACCCATGGGATGCGTTTTCAACGTTCGCTATAACGAAATCACAGCTTAAATTCTCTATAACAGCGACTTGACCGCTCAAAAATTCTCTCACGAGTCTTCTTGCCGAGCGGCCTGCCAAATCGCCTAAAAACATTATTTTTACTGTATCTGTCATCAATTATTTTGCCAGTTCTGTTGTTCTGAATTCTCTGACTACAGTAACTCGAATTTGTCCGGGGTAATCCATTTCGTCCTCGATTCGCTTCGCAATATCTCTTGCAAGCTTCGCCGAGGTTACATCATCAAACATTTCAGGCTGAACTATTACCCTTACTTCACGTCCTGCCTGTACTGCAAATGATTGTTTTATTCCCTCATAGCTCGTTGCTATTTCTTCAAGTTTCTGTAATCTCTTTATGTATATTTCTAATGTATCACGCCTTGAGCCAGGACGTCCTGCTGAAGCTGCATCCGCCAGTTTTACCAGTACCGCTTCTATTGTATTTGCCGTTATATCATCGTGGTGTGCTTCTATGGCGTGAATAATTTCTTCTTTTTCACCATATCTTCTCGCCAATTCAACACCCAACTGTATGTGAGTTCCTTCTTGTGATTGGTCAACGGCTTTTCCTATATCATGAAGCAATCCTGCACGCTTCGCTACTGCAACATTGGCACCCAATTCTGCTGCCAACATCCCTGCTATGTGCCCTACTTCTAACGAATGTTTTAACACATTCTGCCCGTAACTGGTTCTATAATACAAGCGTCCTAACGTTTTTATAAGCTCTTTATTTAAGCCCATAACTCCCATATCCAACGCAGCATTTTCACCTTCTTGCTTTATTTTTTGCTCTATCTCTTCTCTTGCTTTATTCACCATATCTTCTATTCTTACTGGGTGAATACGTCCGTCTACTATCAACTTTTCCAAAGCAAGTTTTGCTATTTCCCTTCTTACCGGGTCAAATCCCGATAAAACAACCGCTTCTGGCGTATCATCTATGATAAAATCCACTCCTGTTAACGTTTCAAGGGTTCTAATATTTCTTCCTTCTCGTCCTATTATGCGCCCTTTCATATCATCTGAGGGGAGGTTCACCACAGATACCGTAGATTCAACTACCGTATCTATCATGCACCTTTGCATTGTTGTAGTCAGAATTTCTTTCGCTTTCTCATCGGATACTTCTTTTATTTTTTGCTCATTCTCGCGAATAATCTGATTAAATTCTTGAGCCAGGTCCTGCTTGAGCTGTTCCATTAGCATATTTTTTGCTTCTTCTCTGGACATGCCTGATATCCGCTCCAGCTCGCCAACTTGTTTCGCTATCACTTCTGCCAGATAATCTTCTTTTTCCAGAAGTTCATCCAACTTTTTGTTCATTTGTTCTTCTTTATCTGTTGCTGCTTGGATTTTATCTTCCAGCATATCTTCTTTTTTAGCTAATTTTGATTCTTGACGTGTCAAATCGTTTCTTCTTTCTCTAACTTCGTCATTGAATTTCTCAATTTCGCTATTTAGAGCTTCTCTTGCTGCTATTTTAGCTTCTTTTCTGATTAGCTCCTCTCTGTTTTTAAGTTCTTTTTCAACATTTTTGTTCGTTTCTGATAATTTCTTTGCCTTGTTCCAAAGAACAAAACTCAAACCTGCAAATGCAATCGCAGCTATAATAAAAATTACCAATAATAAATTTGTAGTTTCGATTGTCCTGTCCTCTTCTTATGTATATAACATCTTTCCTGCACACTTTTGTGTGAGGAATTTCATTCATTAAAATTACTTTTTGTTGTAATTAGTTCATATATTATAAAATTTATTTTATATTTCTAACTAAGCTTATAGTAACATTTTTAGACCCGATTTACAAGTTATATTTAATGACTTTATATTCTTAATTGCTTGTTTTTTCGATATATACACATTATTGCTCTTTTAAGAAACATTAAGTTGATAATATTTTTTGAATTTACTCTCTAATTACCCTTTCATTATTTTTTGGGGGAATAAATCATTTTTTATAATTGCTTATCATTGAAAGTATAAATCAGGAGCATAATCATGAAAATAAATCCTTATTCAACAAATCATGACGTAAAATTTTTGAAATCAAATATCACAAATCAACAAAAAAATAGTTATATACCAATTTCAGAACTATCCGGTGAAGTTTTTTTTCATAACAAAAACAAAATAAAAACCCCGAAAAACTTTCGGAGTCTTTATTTTTATATTTAAAAATTTAAAATAATTTGGAAAATCTTTCCATTGCTTCCTTCGTCTTAGCCTTATCCCCAAATGATGTAAGTCGGAAAAAGTTTTTACCATTTTTCCCAAACCCTGCTCCGGGGGTTCCAACTACTTGAATTTCATTCAACAACTTGTCAAAAAATTCCCAAGAATCCATCCCATTTGGACACTTCAACCATATGTACGGAGAATGTTTCCCACCTGTATACCAAATACCTTTTGCGTCCATTGTATCTGCTATGACCTTTGCATTTTCACGATAGTAATCTATAGCTTGTTTAATTTCTTCTTGTGCTTCTTCACTAAACACAGCTTGAGCACCTCTTTGAACTATATATGGAACACCATTAAATTTTGTTGTCTGACGACGCAACCACATTTTTCTCAAGTGTATTCCATCTACCACCAAATCATCAGGAACAATAGTATAACCGCATCTTGTACCAGTAAAGCCTGCCGTTTTTGATAATGAACAGAATTCTATGGCACACTTTTTGGCACCTTCTATCTCATAGATACTTCTTGGAAGATTTTTATCCGTTATAAAACATTCATATGCAGCATCATAAAGTATTACCGCCTCATTCTCAAGCGCATAATCAACCCATTCTTTTAGCTGCTCTTTATTATAAACCGCTCCGGTCGGATTATTTGGGGAACATATGTATATGATATCAACCTTCTGCGATTTATCCGGCATTGGCAAAAATCCGTTTGATTCGTTTGCTTCTGCATATATTATTTTTCTTCCTGCCATGGTATTTGTATCTACATATACAGGATAAACCGGATCAGGAACAAGAACCGTATTATCTTTATCAAATAAATCCAAAATGTTTCCTACATCGCTTTTGGCCCCGTCACTTATAAATATTTCTTCAATCTCAACCTTTGTATTACGTGATTGATAATATTTTTGAACTGCTTCTCTTAAAAAATCATAACCTTGTTCTGGTCCATATCCCCTGAAGGTTTCTTTTTGACCCATTTCAGCTACCGCATCTTGCATTGCTTTTACAACGGTTTTTGAAAGTGGCAGAGTAACATCTCCAATTCCCAACCTTATTATATTTTTATCAGGATTAGCTTTTGAATATTCACTCACTTTTTTTGCAATTGTCGAGAACAAATAACTATCTTCCAATTTTTGATAATTCTTATTAATTTTCATTAAAAACACCTCACTATCTATCTATTAGAATTATTATATTTTAAAAAACGCTAATTACAAGCCATTGCTTTTTTCTCCTCAATGAATGTTATAAAAGCTCTTCCACATTTATTTCAGTCAAAAGCTCTATCCATTCGGTGTAATAACAACTCAAAGCATCGATATAATTCATCATTATCCCCATATGAGCCTGCTCCATTAAAATGAGATTACTGAGATCAGTTTTGCCTTTTGCATAGTTCTCTTCCGTTGACTTCAAGGTCTTTGCTGAAGTTTCCAGAAGTTCTTCTCTGTAGTAATTAAGATTTTTTCGCGCAAGCTCAAACTGCCCGTATGCTTTTTTAAGTTCCTGTACTACAGAATTTTTTATTGATATCTTGTTAAGCTCTTTTTTTTCGAGCTCTAATCTGGCATTTTGAATTTCGGGGGTATATTTGTATAAAAGCGGCAAATCCATCTCTCCACCAACATAAGCACCACTTACCGCACCATGCCCGTCAACCTCCTCATTGTTCTGGTAGGCGGTTAAATATGCATACCCGCCTCTTAGGTTTATGTCGGGTATCCTTTGACTCATAACCACTTTTAAATTATCTTTGGCGACATCTATTTCATTCTGGGAGATTATAATATCAAACCTGTTCTTAAAGGCTAACTGTTTTATCTTTTCAAAATCAATTAACGGCAAATCCGGAGAAGGCGTCATCAGCTTTAAAAATTCCCCGTCTTGCGGCAATTCTTCATCTGCTATATCATATGCGCTGTTTTCTTCAACATTTAAAACTTTATTAAAATAAAATGTCTGCACATCAACTTGATTTAACGCCTGATTATATAGCATCTCCAACTGCTTATACATTATCTTAGCCTGCATTAATTCAACTTGCTCTGCTTTCCCTTCTTCGCAACGTTTTTGAGTTAGTTCTACCATTCCCTGCATAACTTTTTGCTGGTCTTCAACTATTTTCAACACAGATTTTGCCGCTGCCAACCTAACATATGCATCTCTCACACTCATTTTAAGATTAAAAGCCTCCAAATCTGTGTTAGAAAGTGCCAACCTTTGCTCCGACAACGCTTTTGCTTTCCTCGGTCCCCTTTTCATCACCTCAACCGGCACAGATAATCCCACCTGATGGGGGTTTCCCTGTGAAATTCGCCCCAACAAAAACATAGTCTCTATCTTGGGATTTTGAAGTCTGTTTGCTATTTTTATGTTGTTACTCGCAATCTCTATGTCTTTTCTGCTTTGTGCCAAATCATGATTTTTTTCAAGAGCCAGATTAATTGCCTCGCCCAAACTCAACTTCTGCGCCGCACTTGCAGGTTGAATACCCAAACATATTATTACTAATAATATCCACAATACTCTCATAGCGCTATTATAAACCAACCCATTTTTATATGATATTCTTTCCACTTCTTTTGTAACAATATTACCGTAATAAAAAAGCCTCCTATTAGGGAGGCTTTTTTGTTTCAACATATTGGAACTACGCTTTTACCAGTTTGCCTTCTGTTTCCAGTTTCAATGTTTGAGTCGTTATATCACAAACACTTGAGGGACCAAAATACTGTATAGCACCAGGGAAAACATAGTCATCATTGAGTGCCCAATTTTCACGATTATCCTCTAACTTTTTGAATACCGGACCGTTCAAATCAACCAATGCTTTTTGAATAACAGGTTTCATCTTACCATGGCGTTTTTCCATATTCATCATCATTGTCAAAGGAATTCCCCCTGCTATCCATTCAGAAGCGGGAGCAGTCAAGTTTCTTACAGATGACAAGTATCCAGTTAAACCGAATTGCATTAATGCATATGCGTTATAACCCAATGAATAACAATAGTCAGCATCAAAGTTAGATGGGAATGCACATCTGCCTTCATATCCGAAGAAATGAGCTTGTGAGCCAAATTTTCCGCTAAACTGACCTGCTTTCTTCATTTCTTTCAACTTCGTTTCTATCATTGCTATTAAAAGTTTTTCCGTTTCTATCTTTGAAACTTGTACGTTACCATGTGGGTCTCTATCCATTAACAATTGTGACTTTATCAATGTCGGAAGAGATTTAAATACTTTTGCATTCGATGCGTCCAATGCTTTTTCTATTATTGCAAATTTTTCTTCTTCGTTTTTAACGGCATTCAATTTTCCTTCAATCTCGGCCATTATGTCATTAAGGTTTGCAATCATCGCCTTCATCTCAGGTACAAACTCAATCAATCCCTCCGGAATTAATGCTATACCAAAGTTTTTGCCTTGTGCTGCACGCTTTGCGATAACACTTGACATGTAATCTACAATAGATTCCAATGACATTTGTTTTGCTTCAACTTCTTCAGATATCATTGTTATGTTCGGTTGCGTTTGCAATGCTACTTCCAAGCCGACATGCGTTGCGCTTCTTCCCATAAGCTTTATAAAGTGCCAGTATTTTTTAGCAGAATTTGCATCTCTTTGAATATTTCCTACCAACTCCGCATAAGTTTTGCAAGCTGTATCAAATCCAAAAGATATTTCTATCTGTTCATTTTTCAAATCACCGTCAATAGTTTTCGGACATCCGATAACCTGAATACCCGCTTTTTTCGCCGCAAAATATTCTGCCAGCATGCAAGCATTTGTATTAGAATCATCGCCGCCAATGATTACGATTCCATTAATACCAAGTTTTTTACAATTTTCCCATGCTTTTAGGAATTGACCTTCTGTTTCCAACTTCGTTCTGCCTGAGCCTATTATGTCAAAACCTCCGGTATTTCTATAATCATCTATAAATTCATCCGTAAATTCAATATAATTGCCCTCAATAATGCCTGAAGGTCCACCTAAAAATCCATATAGTTTATTATCAGGATTAGCTTGTTTTATAGCATCATATAATCCGGCAATAACATTGTGTCCTCCGGGGGCTTGTCCGCCTGATAATATTACACCAATATTTCTCTTTTCTGAAATAACTTCCTCTTCTGATGCTTTAAATGTTACGGTCGGTCCGCCATAACAATTTGGGAATAATGATTTAATATCCGCTTGATCTCTTACTGATTGCGTTTTTTCTCCCTCGATAAGATCAAGCTTTTTTATTCCTGCTTGTAACGCACTCGGTAATTTGGGCTGATATTTCAGCCTTTCAATTTGTAATGTTGATAATGTTCTTTTCATAAGTATCTCCGTTCTACTCCTGATATTAGCTTATGTTTTAATTTTAGCACAAAAAATCTTCGAATTAATTCGAAGATTTTTATTCTTTAGATTATTCAAAAAGATTAGATATCCTCTTTCTTAATTTGTCAACCCCTTTGTATAAACGAGAATATCCCCCCTGTACTACACCGTTTTTATCTTGTTGTAAAACAGTTTTAACGTATGTTCCGTCATTTTGGTCAATTCTAATTGTATACTTGTTTGCCCTAATTGATGTCAAAGTATCTTGATGATTTTTGTTTGCAAAACGTTCAATTCGACTGGCAACTTCATGCACCTGTGACTTCCCTATTGTCCCTATTCGCATAACAGCCCTTTACCTTTCTTTAATCTAACCCTGTAATAAAAAGCACTCAATCAATTAGCTATATTAATGTTAATTGTTTCTATAGTCTTTGATATCTATAACCTTGCCTAACTCTCTTGGCATATATTCTGCACATGTAGACCAGATAACAGTTTCCATAGGCCCGGAGATGGAAGGATTGATTTTACACTTTAGGCAGTCACCCTTTACCATATTCGTAGAACCGTCAACTTTTGACGTAAATAATCCGCAAGAATGACATATCTTTATCCTAAAGCCTATTTGGTCAAGCTTTTCTACTATCTCACTCACTGCATCATACATTCTTATCTGGTTATTAGAAGAATACTTTTTCTTTTTATATCTCAAAACAGCTCTAGCCAGCCCGTCTTCGGATATCAAGTCCAAATAACAATGCAGGTTGTTCTTTCCGTCAGTTACAATTGCATCCACTGTAGAAATATCTCTGGTTATAAAACTCTTTTTGGGTACAAACATAGTAGCAAAATGCTTATAGAACTTACTCTTTTCAAAGTTCTTGCAAGAACGATAAAACGGAAACATCAACAAATACTTAACATCCGCTTTGTTGAATTTGGCAATAAACAAAGAAGCTACAAAACTTACCGTTAATATCAACGCAAATGTAATTATCACTGAAAAATCAAAGAAGAAATAGTAATTATAAGAAAAAGCTATTAATCCCAAATACGATAATATTAAAACCCAAATGTTAGGCTTTATACTATTTAGGACAAATTCCGCAAACTGAAATCTGGACTTAAAGAATAGTCTAAAACAATGACGAACCATATCAAACCTGTACAAAGGTCTGGCTTTACGGCTTTTTACATCATTTACATCCAGTTTCGTAACAAGGTTTGGACTATAAATACAATTAAACCCGCTTTTTATAAGCAAAGTAGTATACTTCAGCTCCGATTCAACATTTTTAAAGTCCACACATCTAATCTTTTCAATTACTTCCTGTTTTATCACACAAGCATCAGAATCAATAATGGAACTCAAGCCCATTACACTTCTTGCTAGCAGGGTAATACGGTTTGTATAATGACTGTAGGCCATCTTAATTTTAGATGTTAATGTTTCCTTTGAATCAACAAGCTCTGTCTGAGCAACTATAACATCATGCTTGAACAATGCCTTGTTAACATTGGTCAAATAATCGTACGAAATTTTTCTTTTGGCATCAAGAAACGCAAACGCATTCACATTCTGCAAAGAAACTAATCTCTCTAAAAGCCAGGAAACAGCCTCATCCTTTCCAACAGGCTGTCCGTCTCCCAAACGCCATATCTTCGCCCCACCAATAAACTCCAACTTATTTGATGTTTCGTCGGAACAATTATCCAGTATTATATGTGTTTGATAATTGGTTTTGGGATAATCTTGTTTATTCATCATCTCCAACAAAGAAACAACATCACCCTCATTATTTCCTGAATATATCACCATAATTATGTTGTTTTCATATGGCGGTTCGTAATGCTTAAGACGTTCTATTCGTCTTGATTTTGATGCAAAATATACACTTATGGCGTAGTAAATCGTGTAAATTCCAACATAAATACTAATTAAAATTAATAAAATTATACAAATATCAGTCATAACTCTTTTCCTTACTAACATTATATTCTAAAAAAATTAAATTACCAGCAAAAAAATTTTTATACTTCAAGCATATGAAAAACAGGACCAAACCTTACTAAATCTTTGACTTTTTGTCCTTCAAGCCCTAAAATAATCTCATGAGCTCAATAAAAAATTATTTCAAATTAACAGCGACATACCACATTCTAAAACTACTTGCAAGATTGGCAGAAGATTTTTTCGAAACACTCGGAGAAATGGCAAAATATTTTGTAAAATCTGTATTTTATGCTTTAAAAATGGATTTTTCGCGAAAAGAGTTGATTAATCAGTGTTCTCGTTTTGCAGTTGACAGCCTTCCTATTACTCTTTCAATCGTAGGGATGACGTCTGTTATTATCTCTATGCAAACAGCAGGTGAAATGGTAAAACAGGGTGCGGGCTCTTATGTGGGTATGCTTAGTGCACTTATAATGATTAGAGAACTTAGCGCCATAATGTCAGGATTTGCAATCATTTCAATGATAGGCTCATCTTTTGCCTCAGAACTTGCTACTATGCGGGTCACTGAACAGATTGACGCTATTAAAGTTCTTAAAGTCAGCCCTATAAAATACCTGTTTACACCCAAAGTTATAGCCGGGTTTGTAATGATGCCGATTGTTGTCATTTTTGCCTCATTTATAGGCATTATATGCTCAGGGCTTGCCGCAAAGATTGTTGCTGATATCAGTTGGCTCAATTATATAAGTTCACTATGGCATGGACTTGTTCTAAGAGATATAAATATATGTATTCTTAAATCTGCAGTCTTTGGCGCAACTATTGCACTTATCAGCTGTTCTTGCGGATATAAAGCATTTGGTGGCGCAAAAGGCGTAGGACTCGCTACAACAAAAGCTGTTGTTTGGTCTTTCATCGCCATTGTGGTTTGGGATTATATTTTTGCATTAGTATTTTATTTTTGATAAAAAGAAGGACATAATGAGTATAAAAGTTGAACATTTAACAAAATCTTTTCGTGACAAAACCGTTTTAAATGACGTTTCTTTTGGGGTTGCAGATGGCGAAATTCTTGCAATAGTCGGATTTAGCGGCTCGGGAAAAAGTACTATTTTGAAACTTATATGCAACCTGATTAAACCCGATAGCGGAACGATAACTACAACAGGCGGTGATATTGCTATGTCTTTTCAATATTCTGCATTGTTTGACAGCTTGAATGTTGAGGATAATATCTCTTTTGCTCTTCGCGAAAGAAAAGACCTGCGCAATAAGTTTTCTGAAGCAGAAATAAAAGAAAAAGTGAGCCAAAAGCTCAAAATGGTAGGACTTGAAGGTATTGAAAAAAAATATCCTCATGAGCTTTCAGGCGGAATGCAAAAACGGGTGAGTTTTGCCCGTGCTATCATCACCGACCCCACAATTATACTCTATGATGAACCTACTGCGGGTTTGGACCCTGTTTCATCAACAATTATCGAGGATTATATAGTAACTCTTAAAAATGAACTAAAAGCAACTTCTATCGTTGTCACACACCAAATGTCCACCATTTTGAGGACGGCAGATAAGGTTATTATGTTGTATGATGGAAACATAGTTTTTCATGGGACAAAAGATGAATTCCTAAACCAAGACAACCCTTATACAAAACAATTCATCACAGCAAGTATCGAAGGACCTATGAAAGTTCAAGCAAAGGAATACTAAAAGTAAAGTGAGATAAAAATGAAATTTTCTTCATCGTTTAAAGTCGGATTACTAACTCTTGTTTCATTAATTATAATGATTTTTGCAGTAATGTGGATAAAAGGAAGAGCATTATCTTCAGGAGAGAGGATTAGCGTAAACTTCAAAGATGTCAACGGTTTACGTGCCGGCTCCGGAGTCCAAATGATGGGATACCGTGTTGGACAGGTCGAAGAAATTACACCCGTAATTCAAGGTGACAACAGCTACGTCAGAGTTAAATTTGTTATAATCGAACCTGATATAACAATTCCTACGGCTTCTGAAATCTCTATTCAGCAGTCAGGGTTGATAGGTGAACAGTTTCTTGAAATAATGCCGCCTCGAATTAGAAATGTTTATATGCCTGTTATCAAAAGCGCTAAAGCACTAAAA
Organism: Candidatus Gastranaerophilales bacterium; assembly: GCA_944325625.1. GTDB lineage: Bacteria > Cyanobacteriota > Vampirovibrionia > Gastranaerophilales > Gastranaerophilaceae > RGIG2134. Next base: position 247,911 of record CALVAP010000004.1, read on the forward strand.
ATAGGCGATAAAGTAGAAATGCTTTTGAGCAACGAAATGTACGATATAGGACTTATTAAAAGTATAGAAATTGTCCCTACTGAATCACTTTCTATCCTACAGCGTGAAGACATTAATACCGAATATACTTATAAAATATCTTATGTTATAACAATGCCCGGACTTATTCTTCCGGAAAAAATTGACGCAAGAATTGTTTCCGATAACTCAACAACTAAACTCAAACTAGCCCCTCAAAGTAACATAAAATTATTTTTACCAAAAACAGACTCAAAATTTACTGTAATCGAACCAATGAGACTCTCCGACTTTATGGAACTTCAATATCGTTCCGCTGAAGCCTTGACAGAGACCAACCATAAAATAAGTGCAATTTTATCAGAAGACGTTATAAGAGATTTACAAAATACCGCCAAGAATCTTGAAGACCTTACGGTTCAAGCCAAATCAACTTTTGAAAAAGCTGAAATGCTCATTGAAACTTCAAGAAAAGAAATTGAAACGACCATGACATCTGTTAACACTCTAACCGAAAAAGTAATTGTCATGACAGATAATATCAATAATATCGTTGGCGATAAACAATTCAAAGAACAGCTTATGAGTACAACTGCTCACATAGAAAGACTTTCTGGAAATATTAACAAATTACTTGAAGACGAAAAAACAAAAGAGACTCTGGATAATATCAATGCGATATCCAAAAATGTTAATGATATCTCAACTTTTGTAAACAATATGTCACAAGATGAAGCGTTTAAAAAGAGACTCACAACAACTGTTGATAACTTTAATAATGCTCTTGTTCAGCTCGATACAACACTCACTACAATTAACACTATCACTGAAGATGACAAAAATCTGCTTAAACGAACAATAAACGATACATACGAAACAAGCAAAAACCTTAGAAAATTCTCTGAAAAACTTAATAAACACTTCCTGCTTTTCAGATTACTTTTTTAAAAATTTAAGATAAAATGAAAACGTTCTTTACAAAATTACATTATGAAAAAAAACCAAATATCATGCAAAAGACGCTTTTGACAATCTTGTCACCTGCGTCTTTCGCATATTATGTAATCAGCGAACTAAGAAACAACCTTTATAAAAAAAATCTCCTAAAATCTTATTCACCAAAAATCCTAACAGTTTCAATAGGCAACCTGACAACAGGAGGAACGGGCAAAACCCCAATAACCGCATCCATTGCAAACTATTTAAACCAAAAAGGTTACAAAACGGCAATTTTATCTCGCGGATATGGTTCAAAATTAAATCCCAAAAATGTTAATGTTATTTCCAATGGGGAAAAAATATTTTATAACGCAAATATTGGTGGAGATGAACCTGTTTGGCTCGCTCATAACTGTCCACAGAGCATTGTTCTAACTTCTTCTGATAGAATAAAAATCGCAAAGTTTGCCCAAGATATGGGCTGCAACGCACTAATTCTTGATGACGGATTTCAACATCAAAGATTAAACAGAAATATCAACATACTTGTTGCAGATAGTGAAAAAATGTTCGGAAACAAAAAGCTTTTACCCTGCGGTCCACTGCGCGAGAGCTTAAAAAACCTTTCCAGAGCTAATGCTTTTATTATCGTAAATAAAACCAATCAACCCACCAATAAAGAAATTTATAAAGACTTGCCATCTGAAATTTTAAAAATTGAGTGCAATTTTGTAACCGACAAAGTCTATGAAATTCATTCAAATCAATTACTGGATACGCAAACAAATCAAAGAGTTTTAGCCTTTAGTGCAATAGGACAACCGGAACAGTTTTATAATTTGATTAAAGAAAACGGGCTTGAACTTATTAAAACAATAAGCTTTCCCGATCATCATAGCTATTCTTTAAATGACATTGACAACATAATTTTCACTGCTCAAAATCTACAAATCGATACCATAATCACTACAGAAAAAGATTCGGTTAAAATTCAAAACCTAACCAATCATCCTATTTTTGCATTAAAATTAAAAGCCAACTTTTCACCTGAAGCGATTTTTGCTAATCGTTAAGCAGCATTATTAGCCTTGTTTGCTTTTTTCTTTGCATCGGCTGAAACAACTTTCTTACCTGTTAACTCTGTCATAAATCTAAAATACTTACCCTTGATTCCGGGAGCGTTATTATTTTGGTATTCCAACTCATTAATTTCATCCCTTGACATTTTAACAATTGGTTTACCGATAGATTTTCTCGTAAACACCTCACAAACAACAGTACAAGCCGCTGTCACCGCAGACATACCCATTAATGAAGCGTGATAGAACTTCCTAAACGTGTTGTTGAACAAATCTATAAACAATGTCTGATAGAATATACCGGTAATTCTTTGTTGAAAACGTTCTTTTGCTTTCAATGCTGCTCCGGCATTATCTTCACCAAGTGATTTCATCATTACCATATTGTAATCATCTGCTATCAAGAACCACGTCGTTACTGTTGATGCAAACAACTTTGTCAACTTGCTCAACTCTGCATTACTGTAATCAGATTTTGTCATATTGTTGAAAGAAGAAATCATTCCCTGCTTAATATACTTTTCAAATGCCTCAGGTGAAAGTTTCTTTGCATTATCTTGAAGGTCTATAATACTATTTGTAATCGTATCAAGTGGTTTTGATGATTTTTTTGCGCTTTCTTTGGTTATAAGATTAACCAAATTATTTACTATGGTAAATGGGAACTTCGCCGTTGCCCACATAAACTTGAATGGAGCTATCACAAAATCAACAGCCGGTTTAATTTTCTTATCGGTCTTTCCAAGTTTATATACATCTTCAGAAGGCTTTGCAAAATCCTTGATATATTTGTTTAGATTTTCTTTTAGTGAACTTTGGGGAATTTTGTGTTTTTTGAGTAAGTCGGAATTTCTTTCAACAATAGCTTTAAAGTCAACATCATTAGATTTAAGCAGTTCTTGCAAAAGTTTTGAAACTGCTGAGATATCCTCATCTCTCGCTTGAACAAGCTTACTATACCTTTCAGCAATCTCATTAAATCCCGCTGCTCTGAGTTTATTGGTCAGTTCTTGAAACTCAGTTTTAGGAATATAGAAGTCTTTTTTGACTATCTCGTTATATCTGTTTTTGAAATAGCCAAAGAAGGAATTAAAAGCCTTGTCAACCGAAGGAATTTTTCTGCCATACTTAACCCCAAAACCTATTCCAATCGAGGCTAGAATAGCATTCCTTATCATAGACATTGTCAAAAGACCGCCTTCTTTGTTATTTTTGGCATTTTCCTTATCTCTCTTTGCAGTAACTTTGCCAACAATATCAGCCGTCTGTTCATATATAGAATTGTCCTTAACCGCATTAGCAACAGAAGATGAAAAAGCATTGAATGCTCCACCCTTAAATGCAGTAAAAGCCTTGTTATCTGACCTTGTAAATGCCACCGGCATCGGATAATATTTGTATATTAAATCCGTTTTATCTTTTTCATCTTTAATTTTGATGAGGTTCTGATCTTCAGCCATTTGTTTTGCTTTTTCTTTAGAGATAAATGTTATACTCTTTCCATTAGCAAGCCTTGAACTTGTTTCTGCAATCAATACCGGAATTGTGGAAGAAAGAGCCGTTCCTATAAGACTTGAGTTAACAAGCTTAGTCAGTCCACCTAGAATAACAAGCTGGATATACGCCGTAATACCTACCCTTGACAATTCTTGATTGAAACGTTTGTCATACTCTTGCTTAGCCATATCCGGGTTGTCATCGCAAAATCTGGAAAGGTTATAAGCATCATTCGCCAAAAAGAATGCCGGAATAGCACCCGATACAATTCTGTTTAACGAGCGTTCATGCACCGTATTATATTTTCCTGTTTTAGGATCTGAAAACTTTTGTGAATGCTCAAAAATCCAGTTATCAATATCAGCACTTTTGCCCTTCATTTTTTTAGAAACTTGCTCAAAAAGTCCCATTACACCGTTAAACTCTTCTTCATTTAGCGCATTTTTCCTGCGTGAAGTTAGGAACTTTGACTCATAAATACTTTCAGATATTTTCTTTAGGAATGGAACCTTTTTCATAACATTTAACGCAAAATCTGCCAAATCAAAAGGCATCTGAACAAATGGATACGCAAGACTTTCTCCTACCAATCTTGGCACTGATTTTCTCACAAATTCTACTGATTCGCCATTTCTTATTATTCTATCCGAATGAGTATCTAACAATAATTGATACCTTTTGGTAAAAGTATCGCCCAACACTGATGTAACCTTATTCAACACAGCTGTGGCATTTTCTACTTTTACGTTAGGTATAGAAAAACCTTTAAAGCTTAATTCTCTCGAATATCGGTTTAAAGGTTTTTTTAGTTGACTATTATTTTCAAATGAAGGGTCTAAATGAAAAGACAAATCGGGAATGGAATACTTCACCCTGGGCATTGGACCCGCTGGGTAAGGTTTATTTAACATATCCGTCTTCCTAATTTGCATTTTTCCTTCTTTAATCGATTTTTGAAATCTATTAAATTTTCACTTTTCTTATTTACTCATGTTTTTTTGAAATAATCAAGCAAGAGTATATATTAACTTAATTAAATTTAATAAAGCTCAAACACTGTTCTACTAAACATATAAAGCCGGTATTTAAAATTTTTTGTTAATAAAAAATCATATATTTACATGACTTTACATAAAAAAAGACGCCCGCAAAATATCGCAGACGCCTTTTTTATTTTCGAAGTTATTACTGTTTTTTCGCTCCCACAAGAATCGCCGTTTGGTAAGTATCCATTGATTCTTCCTTTATCTTATATTGTCCTGAAGAATCTTTGCCTATAACGAAATATGCGGGAAGTTTATAATCACTCAAAGATGGCTGCCTTCTGCAAGAAATTCTATAATCATTACCAACTTGAGTTATTATCCTATCTGTATAAAAGTTTTTGTAATTTCTTACTTTTGCCAATTTAGAGTTCATACGAAGCTGCTTCATATAAACACTTGTATCAGTTACAACGCTTTCTCTTGTTCCGTCCTTCTTAATCACCACACGGATAATCTTCGCATTGGGTGAATAAAAAGACGGTAAATTCTCGCTGTAGCTGTTAGCTGCCTCAACATACCTGTTGAAAAAAGCAGCAACATCATCCTTTGGACCAGCAAATGATGCCGTTCCTGCAAAAATAAGAATAAATATAGCAAATAACTTTTTCAACATCTAGTTTTTCCTTTATTTTACTCGATTGTAAAATCCGGAGCTCCGAACATACCTTCGATTTCTTCGAGAATCGCAGATGGTTTTCTGGCTTGATTTTTAGCAGCCATAGCCCTTCTTTGCGCTTCTTTGTCTTTTTCTTCGTTAGCATTAGTTAAATGATAATATCCTGTACCAGCAGGTATCAATCTTCCAATAATAACGTTTTCTTTCAAACCTCTTAGCAAATCTTTTTTGCCCTCTACCGCAGCTTCCGTAAGAATTCTTGTTGTTTCTTGGAACGATGCAGCTGAAATAAAGCTTTCTGTATTCAAAGAGGCTTTTGTAATACCGAGTAATACAGGCTCATAAGTAGCTACCTGCCCGCCGGTTTCTTCTACCGCCTTGTTTTCGTTTTCTACTACTTGAGCTTCAACCAATTCTCCAGGTAAGAGCTTTGTATCACCTGATTCCACTACTCTAACCTTTTTGGTCATCTGTCTTACTATAATTTCAACGTGCTTATCAGCAATTTCAACACCTTGCGAACGATATACTCTTTGAACCTCATCTACAAGGTATTGTTGAGCTGCTTCTACACCGCATAGCCTTATTACGTCATGCGGATTTAACGGTCCGCTTGTTAACGGTTGTCCAACTTTTATAGTCTGTTTGTCTTGAACTATTATGTTGGAGTCAATCGGGTATTTTATCTCTACTCGACCGTTATCGTTTTTAATATACAATCTGGGTACATCGTCTTCAATCTCTATTTCGGCTACTCCATCCATCTCTGCCAAAATAGCTACTTCTTTCGGTTTTCTTCCTTCAAGAAGTTCTTCTACTCTCGGAAGACCTTGAACAATATCACCTGTTTTTTGTCTTTCGAATACTAATGTCGCAAGCATATCACCACGAAGTACCAATGAATGATTATCAACCTGAAGCATTGTTCCCGGACTAATCAAATACGGACGTCCGACTCTTACTTTAATTGCTGATTTACCAACTTCTGTTACTAAACCTGATACAGGAGATTGTTCTCCACCTGATGAAAGAACTGTGTCCATTCTCACAAACTCACCAACTTTTACTATTGGTTTTGATTTCAAAGTGATTTCAGTTTCGGAGTTATCTGCAATTAACAACAATCTTCTAAGCTCTTCGCTGTCTGACTTAATACTTGCAACTGCATCGTTTATTGCCAAAACTTGTGTCTTCGCAACAGGTGTTTTTGAATCTATCGTTTGACCGTTTTCAACCAAAAGTTCCGTTTGCATTGACGTCAATGTCTTTGCAGAACCTTCAATTTCACGACGAACAATCAATGTTTCTAAAACTACAATTCTCAAATTATCGTTCTTGTCAAGCTCAACCATACCTTTTAGATGGCTCAAGTACCCTTGCATTTGCAAAACAAGACTTGTTCTGGTTAATGTAGCACCGTCCAGATTTCTTACTCTTGAACCGTCTTTGTATTGTAGTTGAGTAACTGGAACTATATCTATCGCCTCATCTGTTGATGCAAACTTAATAGATACATCCTTAGGCTCAATTCTGAATTTTTGTACCGGTCTGATAAGGATTTGAATAGGTTTGTTTGTAATCGACTCTTCATCCAATCCAATAGCATCCAATTCTTCATCCAAATCATCTATTTCCAAATTATCACTTTCATTTTCCAATATGGTGACAATTGAAGTTTCTTTAGCTTTAATTTTGCCGGCAATTACAGTTCCTTTTTCTACAACTTCACCTTCTTCCACTTTCAATTCTGAAATTGAATCAAGCGTATGAAGTTCACCAGGACGAATAACTACTTCGTGAATAATATCGTTAAATTCCTTAATCTCAACAATACCGTCTATGTGAGTGTATAGGTCTTTAACAACTTCTGTACCGGCTGTGACATATGTTTGTGATTCAACCATCTTCAAACTTGCATCTTTTGAAATTTGGTGAATTTCTTCCGGTATAAATACAATATCACCTGCTTGGGTAATTATTTGATTTTCATCAACTTCTACGTCTATGTATCTTATTTCACCAGAAGACTGAACTGCACACTCATCATCCACAAGCTCTGCTATTATCATTCCGTTTTCTACCGTAGTATCAACAGGAGATTTAACTATATATTTTTCTCCAGTCTTTTCTACTAACCAGAATTGTTCTTTTTTAGTATTTTCAAAGCTTGCATTCTCTGCTGTTAAAGAAGCTATTACGATAGTAAGTTCTTTACCTTGCACAATTTTCTTAATCTTCTTGCCTTCAAATTTTGTATCTTCTATAACAAGGCTTTCTCCAACTCTAACTTCTCCGCCATGTTCTGATACAACATATGTTTCTGCAAGTTTTTCACCTGCTTTAACTTTTTGCTCGTCCTTTACAAGAACTTTTGAACCGGTAGGCAACGAATATACATCGCCTCCCAAAATCCATACTATACCATTTTTGTTAGCTGTTCTTGAAATATTACCCTGACGATCTTTCTTTTCATCAGCTACAAAGTCTTCAAATATAACCTCACCGCTCAAATCTGCATTAATATCTTTTGTAGCTTTCTCAGTCAAACGGCTTCCATCCCCTGATGATGCCGGTTCAAACTCGGCTATATGATCACCTTTTTTAACTGTCGTACCTTCTGCTACATGCATTACTGCTCCTGCAGGTACGTGGAATTTTTCAGTTCTCTTTGCGGATTTAAGCTCTATATCTGTTTCTGCAAGAGTTACCTGTACAATATCACCATGACGTGTTCTTAACTCTTTTGTTCTGATTTTTGAAACAATTTCACCATCAAATGGAGCTATAATTTGCTTCATTGCACCAGAACCCTTAAATACACCACCTGTGTGGAACGTTCTCATTGTCAACTGTGTTCCGGGCTCACCAATTGATTGAGCTGCTATAATACCAATCGATTCTCCAATATCAACCATTTTTTGAGTTGTTAATGCCCAACCATAACATTTTTGGCATACGCCATATTCCAACTCGCAAGTCAATCCGGAACGAACTCTCAATGACTGAACGTCTAAGTCTTCAACAACTTTAACATCTTCTCTGTCCATTGTTGTATTTGCGGGGATTATTACGTTTCCTTTTTCATCTTTTATATCTTCTGCAATGGTTCTTCCCAAAAGTCTTTCTGCCAAAGGAACAACTACTTTTTCACCATCTGAGATAGCAGTCATTGTTATAGCTTTTTTAGTATGACAATCCGCTTCTCTGATAATAACATCTTGTGCTACGTCTACAAGACGTCTTGTAAGATATCCTGAGTCGGCTGTTTTTAACGCTGTGTCTACAAGCCCTTTACGTGCACCGTATGATGAAATAATATATTCTGTTACTGATAAGCCTTCTTTAAAGTTCGATTTAATCGGCAAGTCAATGATTTGTCCTTGCGCATCTGCCATCAAGCCTCTCATACCTACAAGCTGTGATACCTGTGAAAGGTTACCTCTCGCTCCAGAGAATGCCATCATATAAACAGGATTTAGTTTATCAAAGTTCTTTACCACTTGATCTGTCAGTTTCGCAGTCGTTTCAGACCAAGTGTCAATAACTTTTGTATATCTTTCTACTTCCGTAATCTCACCTTTTAAATAACGGTGAGTTGACTTATCTATTTCGGTTTGAGCTTCGTTTAACAGTTCTTGTTTTTCTGCCGGTACTGACAAGTCGCTTATTGAAATTGTTGTACCGGATTTTGTTGCAAATTTATACCCCAGGTTCTTAAGGTTATTAGCCAACGTTGCTGTTTTAGCTCCGCCGTATTCCAGATAAGCCTGCGTTAATAAGTCCTTTAGGGCTCCTTTATTCATAACTTTATTGATAAAATCCACGGATTTTTTCTTTGAAGTTTTTGGAACTAACGTATTGTTCATTATTATATTTCCCTCTTTATTAATTGTTCTTGGCAAATATCTTAAGCGAAAAGTCAAATGACTTTTCGCTTAATCTTATGCTGATAAAATTGATGCTCTTACTGTTTCATTGAATAAAATTCTACCTACTGTAGTTTCTATTCTTTCACCTTTTTCATCTCTTACTATAATTTTATCGTGCAGCTTGATTACTCCTGATTCCAATGCACTTATGGCATCTTCGAATGAGAAATAATAACCTTTTATAGGTGCTGTAGGATCCTTGATAATTGTCAAATAATACATACCAAGTACCATGTCCTGTGAAGGAGTAATAATCGGTTTTCCTGTCGCAGGTGCAAGAATGTTATTCGTTGCAAGCATCAACATTCTTGCTTCAGTTTGAGCCTCAATTGATAATGGTACGTGAACAGCCATTTGGTCACCATCAAAGTCTGCGTTAAATGCTGTACATACCAACGGATGAAGTTGGATTGCTCTTCCTTCTACCAAAATAGGTTCAAATGCTTGAATACCAAGCCTGTGAAGCGTAGGAGCACGGTTCAACATTACCGGATGTCCTTCAATCACTTCTTCTAATATATCCCATACTATAGGTTCTGAGCGTTCAATTTTTTTCTTAGCTGATTTTATATTTTGAACATGCCCTCTTTCTATTAACTTGTTCACTACAAAAGGTTTGAAAAGTTCAATAGCCATTTCTTTAGGCAAACCGCATTGGTTAAGTGCCAACTGAGGACCTACAACGATTACCGAACGACCTGAGTAGTCTACACGTTTACCTAACAAGTTTTGACGGAATCGACCTTGTTTACCTTCTATAATATTTGATAACGATTTTAATGGTCTGTTGTTTGGTCCAACTACTGTTCTACCTCTTCTTCCGTTATCAATAAGAGCATCCACAGCTTCTTGCAGCATACGTTTTTCGTTTCTTACAATAATTTCTGGAGCGCCCATTTCCAACAATCTCAACAAACGATTGTTTCTGTTTATAACTCTTCTATACAAATCATTCAGGTCAGATGTTGCAAAACGTCCACCATCCAATTGAACCATTGGTCTTAGGTCCGGAGGCGTTACAGGCAATACATCCATTACCATCCAAGTCGGTTCTGTATTGCTTTCTATCAATGCCTCAATCAATCTTAATCTCTTAATCAATTTTGCTTTCTTTTGAACCGAACCACCTGCTTGTGCCAACTCTGCTCTTATTTCGTCAGCAAGCTCTGTCATGTTAATTTCACCAAGCAATTCCTTAATTGCTTCAGCTCCAATTCCAACTTTTAAAGTGCTTTCTTCGTTTTCAAGTATAAAGTCTTCATACTCTTCTTCGCTTAAAAGCTGTAACTTTTTAAATTGAGAATCTCCGGCATCTAAAACAACATAATTATTGAAATAGATAACCTGTTCCAGATCTTTAAGTGTCATATCCAAAAGTAAACCGAGATATGATGGAATACCTTTCAAAAACCATATATGAGAAACAGGAGCGGCAAGCTTTATGTGTCCCATTCTATGTCTTCTTACCTTCGAATCCGTTACCTCAACACCACAGCGTTCGCAGATGATTCCTTTGTGTCTCACTCTTTTGTACTTACCGCAGTAACATTCCCAGTCTTTAGATGGTCCAAAAATCCTTTCACAGAACAAACCATCTCTTTCTGGTTTTAATGTACGGTAGTTTATAGTTTCCGGCTTTGTTACTTCACCATAAGACCACTTCATCACTCTTTCAGGTGACGCAATGCTTATTCGAATGTAATCAAAGTAATCTATACTTGTAGACAATGTCTTATCTCCTTTATTAATTATTCTTTAATTAGTCTTTAAATGTTGTTGGCGTTTCAAAGAAGTTAATATTTAACAACTCTGAATCCATATCCGATAGCACCCTCTTTGGCGCAGATCTTCTTAAATCATCGGTATCAGACATAAGATCAACCTCTTGACCGTCTTTCTTGGATACTGTTATATCCAAACCGATACTTTGAAGTTCTCTAACCAAAACCTTAAATGATTCAGGAATGCCCGGTCTTGGAATATTATCACCTTTAACTATTGCTTCGTAAGCACGCGAACGTCCGTTTACATCGTCAGACTTAATTGTAAGCATTTCTTGAAGAGTGTACGCTGCACCATAAGCTTCAAGTGCCCAAACTTCCATCTCTCCAAATCTTTGTCCGCCAAATTGTGCCTTACCGCCCAACGGTTGTTGCGTTACAAGTGAATATGGCCCTGTAGAACGTGCGTGTATCTTATCGTCAACAAGGTGAACAAGTTTCAATATGTATGAAACACCAACAGCTACAGGCCTTTCAAACGGTTCACCCGTTCTACCATCATACAAAGTAACTTTACCGTCTTCTTGAACCCAGTCACAACCTGATTCCTTAATACCTCTAACAAGTTCTGCATGCGTCGCTATTTCAGACTGATTCTTTCCATACATTTCATCAAACGGCGGTGCTTCATAGTATTCCTTTGTCAAGTATGATGCCAGACCAAGCAAACATTCATATGTTTGTCCAACGTTCATACGGGAAGGAACACCCAATGGGTTAAGTACTATATCTACCGGCGTTCCATCAGGCAAGAATGGCATGTCTTCTTTCGGCAATATTCTCGATACAATACCTTTGTTACCATGACGACCTGAAAGTTTATCACCAACAGATACCTTACGTTTTTGAGCTATATACACCCTTATTACCGTATTTGCTCCAGGTGGCAATTCGTCACCTTTTTCACGGTCAAATACTTTTACGTCAACAACTCTTCCACCTTCACCATGCGGTACTCTCAATGAGTTGTCTTTTACATCTCTCGCTTTTTCCGCAAATATTGCTCTCAATAGCTTTTCTTCCGGCGGATGCTCAGATTCACCTTTTGGAGTAATTTTTCCAACAAGAATATCATCTGCATAAACCCTGGCACCAATTCGAACAATTCCTCTTTCATCCAAATGTCTCAAAGCTTCTTCTGATACGTTTGGAACCTCTCGAGTTATTTCTTCAGGTCCGAGTTTTGTTTGACGTGCATCTATCTCCAACTTCTCAATGTGAACTGATGTGAATATATCATCATGAACACATCTTTCAGATAAAAGAATAGCATCCTCGAAGTTATATCCTTCCCAAGGCATATACGCTACCAATACGTTTTTACCCAACGAAAGCTCTCCACAGTTTGTAGATGCACCATCTGCTATTACATCACCTGCTTTAACCTTATCTCCTTCTCTTACAAGCGGTTTTTGGTTAATACAAGTGTCTTGGTTACTTCTTACATATTTCATCAAGGTATGTTTTACAACTTTACCTTCTTTAGTTTCTACGAAAATTTCTTCGCCGACTACTTTTACTACGGTTCCGTCTACTTTTGAAACCATAACCATTCCTGAGTCCTTTGCAGCTCTGGCTTCAAGACCTGTTCCAACTACCGGTCTTTGAGTTATCAACAATGGTACTGCTTGACGTTGCATGTTCGAACCCATCAACGCACGGTTAGCATCGTCGTGCTCTATAAACGGTATCAAAGACGTTGCAACCGAGATAATCTGTATCGGAGAAACCCCAACGTAGTCAACCCTCTTTGATTCGCCCATGGTAAATTCTGAACGATAACGTACCGGAACATACTCCGATTTGATTTTTCTGTTTTTATCTAACTCAACATCAGAAGGTGCTACACGATAGTTTTCTTCTTCATCGGCTGTCAAATATACTACTTCGTCTGTTACAACCCCATCTTTTACCACAAAGTATGGTGTTTCGATGAAGCCGTAATCATTCACTCTTGCGTGAGTAGCCAATGAACCTATCAAACCGGCGTTAGGTCCTTCAGGAGTTTCAACCGGACAAATTCTACCATAATGCGATGGGTGAATATCACGTACAGCAAAACCTGCACGCTCTCTCACCAAACCTCCCGGTCCCAATGCTGAAATACGACGTTTGTGTGTCAACTCAGCAAGCGGGTTTGTTTGGTCCATGAACTGTGATAATTGTGATGAACCGAAAAACTCTTTCAATGAAGCCACCAAAGGCTTTGTATTCAAAAGATTTAACGGCGTCAACGTATCAGAGTCTTGAAGCGTCATTCTCTCTTTTACTATTCTTTCAATTCTCGAAAGACCGACTCTGAATTGGTTTTGTAACAATTCACCTACTGAACGAATCCTTCTGTTTCCTAAGTGGTCTATATCATCTACAGAACCTTCGTCATATGTTAAATTAATTAAATATTCTATCGATGCTACAATATCTTGAACTGAAAGCGTTCTTTGTGTTTCCGGCACATTCAAACCTAACTTTTTGTTCAATTTGTAACGTCCGACTCTTCCGATATCGTATTTCTTTTCATCAAAGAATCTTGCTTCGATGATAGAACGTCCGCCGGCAGCTGATGCAGGATCACCAGGACGAAGCTTCTTATAAACTTCTATTAGTGCATCATCCGTCGTTTCTGCTGTATCTTTTTCTAATGTCTTTTTAAGAAAATCAAAGTGCGTAAACACCGTCTCCATTTCCATTGGTGTAATTCCCAATGCTTTTAACAGTGTTGTTGCAAGTATTTTTCTGTTTTTATCTATCTTTACGTATATTAAATCGTTAGAATCTGTTTCTATCTTTAACCATGCACCTCTGTTCGGTATCAACGTTGCATTGTACAAACGCTTACCTGTCGGAGATACTTCACGCTTGAAATATACACCGGGAGAACGGACAATCTGAGATACGATTACACGTTCAGCTCCGTTTACTATAAACGTACCTTTGTCTGTCATTGTCGGTATATCACCAATGTAGACTTCCTGTTCTTTTATTTCACCCGTATCACGGTTTACCAAACGAACCATGACTCTTAATTGCTTAGCGTAAGTTGCATCATGGATACGTGCTTCTTCTATTGTGTATTTCGGATTGTCAAACGTGTAGTTCGGCAAGAAATGAAGTTCCAATCTTCCTGTATAGTCCTTAATCGGAGAATATGAAAGAAACTCCTCTTTCAACCCTTCTTTAAGAAACCATTCAAAAGATTTCTTTTGAACTTCAATCAAATCAGGTAAATCTGCCAATCTGGTGTTTGGAATACCCATTGGCGTAACTCTTTTAGCGTATTTTGTCGACATTATTCACCTCTTATATTGTGGTTTAACGTTATTAAATTCTAACTATGTGCATAATTATTACATTTTACACTGTTATAAAATTCTACCGCATAAACCATGCCAGTCAAGGGAATTGAATTTTTTTATGTCAATTACCTACACAAAAATTTACATTTGTGCTCAAAAAGCTTGACAACCCTTCAATGAGTTACATGTTCAGCCTTTTGATATATTTTTTATACTTATTTTCTTATGTCTTACTTCCTTCTTCCATATAAAAAAACAGCTCATTTTAATATTTAATAAGCTGTTTTTTAGAAGTCAACAATCCGAATTATTATTAATGTCTATTTTTTTGATATATTTTTTTGTCCCTTGGATATTTCTGCAAAATCAACATTTTTAATCTTAGCCCCGAATTCTCGAGTAAATCCTTCCACGTTCTCTATTAGCTCACCTAATATTCCATATGCTTTACGAGTCTCGCCTTCTGACCCCGCTCTTAAATCAGAAAACATCTTAACTGCCTCAATATCTTCTTTCCCTGTTACAATATATAAGGGCTGGTCTTGGTTTTCAGATAAAAATCTCGGCATCTTGCCTTTATAACGCTCTAGACACCTTTTTGTATCGCCATATCCTTTTTCCACTATCTCTTTTATAATCTTAGGAAATTTTGGTGAGCCTACAAACATCACTACATCTGATGAAATTGACTTTGCGTATGGCTCTATTACATCTTTGACTACATCTTGTCCTGCTTTTGAAAATGCTTTTGGCGGAACCATTACTCTTTGTATACTTCCAAATGATACGTTGTTTTGCACTTGCATTGTGTTTTCTCCTTTTTATTATTTTTTAATTTATTTTGCCTTTTCGTACATTATAAAACCCGTAAAAATTAAATTTGCTAGTTAAATTATACTTTTTTATTAGACTTTTTTCTCTTACATTATCTTTACCCTGCATTTAAAATGGCAAAAAAGGAAGATTAATTATGTATAACTTTTTCAACTTAGAGTTCCCGACAGCTATGGAATGTCTAAACTCGGGAAAACTTTCCATTGACCCCCGTAATATTGCTTTAAGCGAAACATTTATCTATGAAACTCGCCAGCTTACATATTATATACTAAAAATAAAAGAATTAGGTTATGAGAACCTTTCTATGGTTGAATCTGTTATCGACACTCTTTCTTCGGTCAATTTTGGGTTCGAATACCAACAAAAGGACATCGAAAATCTCCTTTCAGATCTCCATGCCAAAAGAAATGAAGTCGTTGACTTTTATGAGGCACTATGTCGTCAAAAAAACCTTGACTGCCAACTTCTTCACTCAGCCCAACCGAGCAATGATGATATTTCTCTCATAAAAGCTATTATGAGAGGAGAGAAACAATCCATAAAGAAAAATACTCAAATTTCCAGCTGCAAAAAAAATCTCTATCAAATAATGATTATGCTGGCTAAATCTGCGTCCAGCAATATTATGAAACTGGCGGATTACGACGTTGAATGCATTTATGAAAGATATCAGGTTTTGGAATTTATCAATGCTTTAAACTTCCTTAATTTTAGAGAAGAAAAAATTGCAAAAAAAATTATCAAATTTGCTCAAACCAACTATGACCTTAATCTTTTGTTAAATGAAAAATACAAAGAAAAATATTCATCACCTTCTCTTTCTTCAGTAACCTTTAATAGAGTTAAGGGAAAAGCTGTTCTCATATCCGGAGACAATCTAAATGACCTTGACTTACTTCTCAAGGCCACCGAAGGTACCGGTATAAATGTTTACACCCACGACTTAATGCTTCTTGCATTCCAATATCCTTATTTCAGAAGATTTCCTCACCTAATAGCTCAATACCAACACAAAGAACGGGATTTTCAACTCGATTTTTCGGAATTTCCAGGACCTATCCTATTAACTAAAGATTATACAAATAAAATTAATCCTATCTATAGAGGTAATATTTTCTCTACTGATTTTATTTCAGGAATCGGCATCACAAAAATTAAAAATTATGACTTTGCCCCGCTAATAAAGTCAGCAAATAACATGCAAGGCTTTTCTCAATCAGAAAACAGACTGAGTATTAAAATCGGATATAATCTTGATGATATATACAATAAAATGGACAATATCCTAAACAAATTCAACGAAAATCAATATAACGACATATATATTGTAGGTCTGTTGAATTACGGTAATAATTCGAGTGAATTTTTTGAAACTCTTTATGAAAAAATTGGACCCGAAAATTATATTATATCTCTAGCATACGATAAAAAAGCCGACAATATTTTTCATATTAAATCATATTTTGATTTTTCACTCGTTTACAAACTCCTTGAACAAATAAAAAATAAAATTAACACTGATAAAAACACAATAAAAATAGTGCTAACCCAATGTACAAACGCAACTTTGACAAACCTGTTTATATTGAAAAAACTGGGGATAGAAGATATCTACATAACATGCTGCAACGTAAACACCCTAAATCCATCTATTATGGATTGTTTGGTTAAACAATTTAACGTAAAACAGCTGCAAGAAGATAAAAACTTTGAACTATAATCCCAAATTCAGTTACTTTGAACAAATTTCGCGATAAACATTCATATATTTTTGTGCGCTCTTTTCCCAAGTAAAATCAGCCTTCATTGCGCTTTGGCGCATAGCATTAAATGTATATTTATCCTGAAAAACGCACTGTGCACGCTTAATTGCCTCAAGCATATCCCATCCGTTGTAGCCATAGAACTTAAAACCTGTAGAATCATTTAACGGATATCCGACAATTGTGTCTTCTAATCCGCCAGTTGCTCTCGCTATCGGTAAACAACCGTATCTCATGGCTATTAGTTGTGATAATCCGCAAGGCTCAAACTTAGATGGCATTAAGAAGAAATCAGACCCGCCATAAATCTTATTTGCCCAATCCGGCTTGTAATCTACCATTGCTCTTATGTTCCAAGAGTTATTTGATAACCATATCATTAAATTTTCATATCCGTATTCACCGGTACCAAGGATAATATACTGAGCATTAACTTTTTGAAGCTCCCACTGCATATCTCTGATAAGGTCAATACCTTTTTGATATACCAATCTCGAAACCATACCAATCAAAGGAGTATTAGGGCAATATGGCATTCCAAACTTTTCTACTATTTCTTTTTTACAGGCTTCTTTTCCTGTCATATCAGATAAATCATAATTTTTCACCAAATTCTTGTCTGTTTTGGGATTAAACTCCGTATAATCTATGCCGTTTGTTATCCCCATAACCTTCCAAGCATTATCCCTCAGAGTATAATCCATTCCCTCTCCAAATTCTTCACCCATTATCTCTTGAGCATACTTTTCTGAAACTGCTATTATCTTATCCGAACAATATATCGCCCCTTTGACCCAGTTAACTTTTCCATAATGCTCTACACAATGGTCATTGTATACATTGTCCCAACGCATATTCGCAAAATCTATTATTTTAGGATCACAGGCACCTTGATATGCAAGATTATGAATTGAAAATACCGTCTTTGTATCTTTGTAAAAATCATCATACTTGTAATTATTCTTTATATAAACTGGAATCATAGCAGTATGCCAGTCATTTGCGTGTATGACATCTGCCCTAAAATTCAAAAGCTTTGCATATTCAAGAACTGCTAATGAAAATGCAACATAACGTTGTTGTTCATACATTGTATCTACCCACTGAGGATATACGCAGTTAAAACAGGAATAATATTTTGGATTATCTACAAAAAATACATTTATTTTCGTTCCGGGCAGTTTACACATTTTTAGCTTAAATATATGTTCAGTATTCCTCATAGAAATCTTGAGCGACGAGTTTTCTAACTCTTTTATTCCATATTTTTCTTGATTAATGGAACCATACAAAGGAGTAAAAATACAAATCTCTGCATCTTTTTCCAATGCTTTTGGTAAACTGCCAACTACATCTGCCAACCCTCCAACTTTAGAAAATGGTGCTACTTCAGCTGATGCAAATAATATCTTCATTTCTTGCTCCTATATGAGATTATCCCTAAACTAATTTTAAATCTATTGCGCTAAATATGTCAAAGCTTGTTTCAAAATTTCTTCAGAATTAAGTTTATCTTTCGACCTCGCTACAGCCGATTTAATCGCCGGTTTTATTTCTTCTATGGTGTATCCCAAAGAAAGAAGAACAGCTTGTGCGTCGGATACATCTTCCTTGTTTATATCTTGTGCATTGATATCTGAAATATCCACCGGCATTTTTTCCTGCCAATTAATTAATTTATCTTTTAATTCAAGAATTATTTTTTGTGCCATTTTTTGCCCCACGCCTTTTGCTCTGGAAAGGGCTTTGGCATCTTCTTTTATAACGGTTGCAATAAGCTCACAACCCGAAAATTCATCCAACAGAACAAGTGCAACCTTAACCCCTACACCTGAAACACTCTGTAGTATATTGAATAAATCCCTGTCTTCCTTACTCGCAAAACCGCACAAACCCATAAAATCTTCTCTGTGCGTCAAAGAAACATATATCTTACATTCGTCATTGAGCTCCCCTAATTCTCTTAAGGCTCTTTTATTCACCTCTATAAGATATCCTATACTATTGCACTCCAACGTAACAAAATTGCCCTTAGGTGTGTTTTGATGTTTCTGAACAAGAGTACCTTTTATGTAATCATACATGTGTGATTGTTTTTCCCAACTTTTGTACTGTCTTTATATCTTCTTTGGGTTCTATTCCAATAGTAGTAAGATAATTGCCTATTAAAATCCCCTCTACACAATACTTTAGCGCAAGCTCACGATTTTGGGGACTAAGTCTTATTTTTCGTCCACCTGCAAATCTTATAATCGATTTTGGATTTGCTATTTTGAATATTGCAAGCGTCCTGAGTATATTTTCTTCGTCAATTTTGTCCCAATAATTTTCAAACGGTGTTCCTTCAATCGGAGTTAAAAAGTTAACAGGAATACTATCCGGTTTAATCTCTGCCAACTCCAAAGCCATTTCAACCCGCTGTTCAATTGTCTCTCCCATACCTATAATAACACCGCAACAAAGCTCCATTCCATACTTCTTAACCAACTTTGTCGTTTTTATCCTATCCTCATAAGTATGCGTAGTACAAATTTCGGGATGATATGATTTACAAGTATTAATGTTGTGATGAAATCTTTTAAGTCCTGCTTCTTTTAACTTTTTTGCCTGTTCTTCATTCAAGATTCCTATACTTGCACAACTTTTAAGTCCGCTGATTTCATTTATAACTTTTATCATATCAAGCATTGTATCAAAATCACTTTCATCAGGGGTTTTGCCCGATGTTACTATCGCAAAATGGCTTGCTTGATTTTCTTTTGCATGCATTGCTGCGTTGCGAACTTGCTCCAACGATACTAGCGGATGAGTTTCTATATCTGTTCTGTAATGAGAACTCTGAGCACAATATTTGCAGTTCTGCGAACACTTGCCTGTCCTTGCACTAATTAAAGAACAAAAATCAACCTTCTCTGTAGTATATTTCGACGCTTCCTTCAGTAATAACTCTAAATCAGAGTTGTATAATTCCAATAGTTTATTTTTTGTTATTTCCATAATATAATAATTGTAGAACAAAAGTGATTTTTTTAAAAGTTTTATGAGTGAATATAAATTAAAAGAATATTTATTAACAATAGAAGAAGCTTGGCTTCAGTTTAAGGAAAAATTTCTGCAAAAAAAAGAAGACCTTGCGGAAATTTTGAGTGAAAGCATGTTTGTAAGCGGATACGAAAACCTTTTTGCTGAAGGAATGAGAACGTATTTAAAAAAACGATATAAAAGAGCAATATACTACTTTGAAAAAGCCAGCAAAGAAAAACGGGATAACTTTAATTGTTTGTACAACCTTGCTCTTTCTTATCAAGCAGATGGCAACTTTAATAGTGCTATTAACTGTTATCAGGAAGCACTTAAGCAGAAGTCAAATGATTACGATACCATTTACAACTTAGGACTATGCTATTTGAATGAACATCAAGGCGAACCCGCTGAAAAATATCTTAAAATTGCATTAGATAAAGACAAAACTAATGCTGAGGTAAAAATGAGCTATATTCTTGCTCTCATTGAATGCGGCAGAATTGATGATGCCATTGAATGTACAATAGAAGTTGTTAAATCTAACAAAACATACCTCGATTACACCCTCACTGTTGCGAAACAAATCGAAGAAATGAGCTTTGGTGAAAAGGACAATGAAACTATAAGCAAAGTCATAAAACTTCTTAACAGTTATTTAAAAATCAATGACCAAAATAGTACAGCACACCTTCAGACTTCTATTTGCTACGGTAAAATAGGCAACTGGGATATGGCGCTCAAACACAGTTTATTAGCATTGGAGTTAGATCCAAAATCATTCAAAACTAACAATCATACGGCCCTTGTGTTGTATTGCAGCCATAATTACGAAGAAGCTCTTAAATATTATGAGAAAGCTCTATTCCTAAACCCTATAAAAAACTTTGATACTCACTATAACATAGCTCTTACATACGAAAAACTGGGGCAACATGAGAATCTGATGCAAAAAGCTAATTATATCCTGAAACACTTCAAGAAGCATCCGCAAATAAATGCAGTTAGAAATTTGATTAAAAATAACCAGGAAGAAAAATCAACTAAGAAAATTTAATATCTTTAAATGGGTTTTTATCACTTTCATCAAATTTCATCTTACTGTTTTTCACGACATAACCACACTTTGAACAAGCAAGAACCCTCTTTGTACTATCAATCGGCATAAAGACATGATGACAGGTTGATGCGTCCTCAATTTCCTCTGCAGTCAACTCAGGTTCTACATAGGTTTTATCTTTTGTTTTGCGTTTTGATTTGAGTTTATTTATAAGTTCGAAAATATACAATTACTTATTCCCGTTTAAAACATAGAATATATTTTTCAAAAACTCAGCACCTTTTTCCATAGAAGCGGCATCCAGTTTTTCATCAGAAGAATGCATATTATAAACATCAGCTGCACCGACAAGATAAGGTTTGAACTGTTCACCAAGAGAATTTTTCTTATTGGCATAAACATGCGTTTCAGCTCCGGCATGGAAAGACGACACCTCCAGTTTAATATCCGCTTTTTGAGCGGCAATTTGGGCAACTTCTATCATTGTATTATCATCAACCCTTTCAAACGGTTTAAGATGTTCTTTAAATTCAACTTGAATTTGTGCTAAATCTTTATATTTTTTATTATATTTTTTGACAACCTGTTCAATTTCATGTCTTAATTTTTGCTCAGCCTTGACATCTGAACTACGTATCGAATAAACAGCATAAGCATCAGTATTTATAATGTTGTCCATAGCGTTTTGTGCCAACTCCAAAGAATATTTTGCACCGGAATTTTCAGACTTAATATTTTTAACCCCGCCTGCAACAACAGCTCCAGCATTCAAGGAGGTTATAGTCCCCGTTTTATCCTTTTTATAAACGCCATGCGGAAGTTTTGTTATAAGTTCTGAGATTAAGTTAACCGCATTAATTCTGTCTTTTTCATGGATATCCATGCCCGAATGCCCGCCTTTCAAGGTTTTTACGGATAGGAGCATTTTTGTATATCCTGCACCGGAGACCTCAAGTTTTCCCAGCTTATCCGAATCCAAAACAAGTACATATTGGGAATTTAAAGTATCAAATTCCACATTATTAATACCCGACATTCCCTGCTCTTCATCTTTTGTGAAAACAATTTCCAAACCGCCGTGAGCAAGGTTTGTATCTTCTTTCACGGTTTTGGCAAGCCAAATTGCTTGTGAAACTCCAGCTTTGTCATCTGCTCCAAGTGTTCTTGTTTTATCAGTTTCAATATATTTCCCATCTTCGCTGTAAACTATATTAACAGGGCTTGCATCACCTACAACATCCATGTGTGCTGAAAGCAATAATGATTTCTTTTTACTGTCCGTTGCCGGAATTCTTGCATAAACATTACCATAACTATCTTGTCTTGTTTCTATATTCAACTCTTGAAATGTCTGTACAATTTTTTGTGCCACAGCATGCTCCTGCAATGACGGTGATGGTATTTTTGCCAACATACAAAACAAACAAATTAAACTTTCCATAATATTACCTTCCAAACTACCTGGCTCTAAAAAATCTTCTATTAGTTCCACCCTCTCCAACGGGCACATGAACTCTCCTCAAACATTTTGGGCAACACCCTTCATAAGCTGTGCCCTCTTTGTTTTTGTAAACCCTGCCATAAACATTACAGCATTCAAAAAATATTCCTAAAAACTTTCTTTTTGGCAGCACCATTGTTAAGCCTTTCAAGTTCCTATAGTTTTATAGTACAATTTTTGTATGAAAACATCAATCATTATGACGAGTTACAATTATCAAGATTACATCTCTCAAGCTATTGAAAGTGTAATAAATCAAACCCTTAACGACTGGGAACTTATTGTAGTTGATGACGGTTCTTCAGACAAATCTTTAGACATTATCAAAAAATATTGCCAAAAAGATGAAAGAATAAAACTCCTAACCCACCCGAACCACTCTAACCTCGGTATAAAAAAATCACTACTTCTGGGAATTAATTCTGCTAAATATGATTGGATAGCTATTCTTGAGAGTGATGATTATTGGAGTGCAAATTACCTCGAAGAAAAAGCCAAAATGGTAAAAAAATATCCTCAATGTAATTTTATTTACAACGATATCGAGTGTTTTGGTGATGAAAAACGAATAAAGGCTTTTGCACCATATCTTGAAAAACTCCAAAAAATTTGGCAAAGTAATGAGTTTATGGACGTATTTGATGAATTTGCAACAGATAATATTGTCCCTACTTTTTCTTGCGTAATGTGCAAAAAAAGTGAGTTTTTAAAATGCAACACAAATACTCCATCTGCTCCTGTGATAGACTACTGGCTATGGTGGCAAATCGCAGAAAACAACAAATTTTGTTTTATTAATAAAAAATTAACCCACTGGAGACTCCACCCCAAAAGCTATCTTAGCAAAGAAGCAAAAACACTTAAACACCACGTCCAAAGAAGCCTGTTTTTGCCAAAACTTACAAAAATATTTAAACGGAAACCAAACTTTCCACCACTTTATGATTTGGAACAATATCCTGCTATATCAGTACCTTGGTATATTTATAAGTACATTATGCGAAAAAGACCTCAATTTATTAAAGATTTATTTAAAACACGTTGAATTTATACGTTTAATCTTGTGCTTTTTCTTGATGTACAAAACACTTTCCTTAAAATCTTCTCCATAGCTACCTCTGCTCAAATGCAGACAATCAAACTGTATAACTCTGCTCAAAATACCGTTTTTCTTGGCAGTTATACACAAATCTTCAACGTACATATGAAATTTCAAATTCTCATCAAAGCGCAACCGAGCAGCTTTTATGAGTGAAGAGTGGATAATACAGCAACAACAATCCAACGTATTAACCTCTGGATGGGATGCAACTTTGTGACCAACTCGCCTTTTCCCCTCACCCTCATATATTTGTCCAAGCATACAACGTCTTAAAACCCTAAATATAAATTCCGGTTTTATTTGCAGAAAAAATACAGGAAACAAAATACCAATAACACCATAAATACAGTTTTTGTCGAGTTTTTGAAGTTTTTCAATTGGATTCTCGTTAAAAATAAAATCCTGATGCATAAATATAACCCAAAAGTCATCTTCAGGTTTTATTCTTTCCATAAAAGAATTATAACACTCGCTTATTCCTGCATTTTTAACAGAATTGTTAAAAACACAAACATCAGCTTCGCTTAAAAACTCATTATTTTTAATACACCTCTCAAAAAGTTCAAAATTATTTACGACAGTAACAACTTTCAGTTCGCGCATTGTGAATTATTCGCCCTTTACAAGATGCAATTCTCTTTGAGGGAAAGGAATTTCAATACCTTCTTTGTCAAATGCTGTTTTTAAAAGTTTATTGTACTCCCGCTCAATAAACCACTGGTGTATAGGGTTGGTTTTGATGGTAGCACGAATAACTATCGCACTGTCAGCAAACTTATCAAGTCCTAATATTTCCATATCAGACAGTATATAATGTTTGTATTTTTCATCGTTTCTCATACCATCGGCAACAGACTTCATCACCTGCATAACTTTATCAACATCTGAATTATACGCAACGCCTATATCAAAAAGCGGGCAAGCAAACTCTCTTGTCTTATTGGTAATAACATTAATCATACCGTTACGAATATAATGAACATGACCTTTCATGTTCCTAATTATAACCATTTTAAGCGTAACTTTTTCAACAGTACCGTTGAAATTATCAATAGTAACAATATCACCAACACGTACTTGCCCTTCAAGCAGAATAAAAATTCCCATAATGATATCTTCAACAAATCTTCTGGAAGCAAACCCGACAGCTACTCCCACAACCCCTGCCGCCGTCAAAAGCGGACGAATATCTATATTGTATCTGGCCAGAAAATTTAAAACTATAATTACTACAACTACACCATTAGCAATAGATTTAACAAGATTTTTGATTGTAGCAACCTGTTTTTTATATTCATGGTCTTTTCTTACATTTAACAGCCTCACAAACATCTTATCAACAAGAGAGTTAACGACCTTCATAAGCCCAATTGCAATTAGGATATAAACAGAAAGCACAAACAAATTAATTAAACATCCATGTAAAAAATCAAGTATTTGCTCCAATGTATAAAATTTAATCCCTAATATTCTTTTCATAACAACCTCTCTGCTGTTTCAAAATCTTCTAATGTATCAATATCAACCGAACTGTCAACAACATGCAAAATCGGACACTCACCAATAAAATCCTTAACACGCTTTAAAACATCTGTTTTGACTATGTAAGTTTCTCCGGTTTCGCACATAAGATCAAAATGTTTGTCCAAATCTTGTCTGCGAGGGCGATTTCTATAATCATATAGTCCGGTAATTGTACCATCATGATTTTGTCGCCAAAGAGCATGTGTTAGTCCTATTTTTTTAGCCGAAAAAACTGAATCACATTGAGGATTATTAAGGAAAAGTTCAATTGCCTCGTCAAGTTTTTTTGCATCCCTAAGTGGACAAGTAGCCTGCAAAAGCACAACTACATCGGGTTTGTAACCTTGTTTTTCAAGCTGTTCAACAACATGAAGAAGAACAGGTGCAGTTTTTGTCTCATCTTGAGCAAGCTCCAAAGGTCTTTTAAGAACTTGTGCATTATATTCTCTTGCTACGGCTGCAATTTTTTCATCTTCTGTTGACAAAATTACACGATTAACATACTTCGAGTCCAAAGCTGCTTTTATCGTGTAATATATCAAGGGTTTTCCCTTAAGCAACTTAATGTTTTTCTTAGGGATACCTTTTGACCCACCCCGCGCAGGAATTATCGCCAAAATTTCCATTTAAGTGTTAATCCAAAATTTGATCTAATATCTTAGCATTGGATTTTGCTTTTTCAACATTTGTAATTCTTGAGCGTCTTATATATGAGCGCAAAGCTTCTCTTATGAGTTCGCTTCTGGAGCGTTGTTCTCCGTCCGCAACCGAATCTACTTTGTTCAAAAATTCATCAGGCATTGAAATCAGAATACGAGCCATTTTTATTTCTCCATCTTTCTTGTTCAACTCAAACATTATAGCATAAAAAGATATGTTTTCTATATACTTTTTGCATGTTTTTAACAATAATTAATCATAATAATTGACCCCAAAACTAAAAAACTCGTAAATAAACCAATTAAATGATTTTATAACAACGTAAATGGTATTTAATATTATACGTATAGTACTAATTTTATAAGCTGGAGTAAAAATGGATTTAACCTCAATACTAGGATTTATAATAGGAACAGCGATGTTGCTTGGAGGACAAGCACTTGAGGGCGGAAATATCGGGCAGTTAATGCAAATAACTGCCGCAATGATTGTTCTTGGAGGAACTTGCGGTGCCGTAATCATAAGTTTTCCTGCCAAACAACTTGGTGATGCGTTTATGTATCTTAGGGATGTTTACGGGTCTTTAAAAGTAGACTTCGATGAAATTATTGCTGAAATAATCAGATATGCTACAAAAGCACGAAGAGAAGGGATTATTGCCTTGGAAAAAGATGCTCAAGACGCATCAGACACTCTTTTGCAACTCGGATTAGAGTCTGTTGCAGATGGCGTTGACCCGTCATTGGTTAAAGAAATGCTAGAAACACAATTTGCTCAGCTTGAAGCAAGAGTTGCAGGGGGCGCTAAAGTATGGGAATCTGCCGGTGCTTATTCACCTACATTCGGTATCATAGGTGCTGTTATGGGACTCATTCAAGTTATGCAAAATCTTTCCGACCCGACAAAACTTGGTGCCGGTATTGCAGTTGCTTTTGTTGCAACTATTTACGGTCTGTTTGCTGCTAACCTTGTTTTTATACCGTTTAGCACTAAGATTAAAACTAAATATGCTAAAGTATTTACAAAAAAAGAAATTATTATTGAGGGGATTCTATCCATTCAAGCCGGCGAAAGTCCTGCTTTGATTGAAAGAAAACTCAATGCATACGTACTTGACAAACATATTAATACTGCGGATTAATCTCTATGGGAAGAAAACCAAAACCTGAAGAACATGAAAATCTTGAACGTTGGCTCGTTTCTTATGCCGACTTTATAACACTGCTTTTTGCAACATTTGTTGTCTTGTATGCACTTTCACAAGTGGACATAAGCGCTTTTAGTAAGTTGGAAGAAGCATTAAAAATGGCGTTTGAAGCTCCAAGTATTATGCAAGGCAGCCAAGGTATTATGAGTGACTCGGGTGATAATATGCTCGATAAAACCAGTGCTGACTCCGTAATTTCATCTTTAATGATGGAGTATTTGAGTCCCAAATATGAAGAAGAAGCATATGAAGATATAAAAAAAGAAATTGAAGAACTTTCAAAAACTAAAGAACTTGAAGGGGTAAGTGCTAAAATTGACGAACGAGGACTGGTTATAAAACTCGATGACTCAAATATTCTATTCAAATCAGCATCAGCTAAACTTGAACCATCTGCTAAAGAAAAACTTGATAAGGTCGGACTTTTAATTGCACAAAAGTTCCTTATGCACTCTATTCGTGTTGAAGGAAATACTGATAATTTACCGTTTTCAAACAATGTCTATCCTTCTAACTGGGAACTATCAAGTGCTCGGGCATGTTCTATAGTCAGGTATTTAATCGACAGGTTTAAACTTCATCCGGATTTATTCACTCCCGTAGGCTTTAGCTCTACAAGACCAATAGCAGATAACAACACCTCAAAAGGCAGAGCTCAAAACCGAAGGGTTGAAATAGTTGTATTAAGGAATAAATTCAAAAATAATGAAAGCGCTCAAAATACAATTTTAAAAATGAATAAAGAAGAACAAACCAAATATCGTAACGAACACATAAAAGCACTTAATAAGGTTAAAGGCATTTCAGACGCTGCGTTAAAACTTACCGGGGATGATGAAGAAGCAGCTAAGAATGTTTTAATATTAAAAGATATTTATTCCTCAGAAACTAAGAGAATAAATACCGTAAGGTATATTCAACAATCAAAAACAACAGATACAACACCAGAAAACTCAACTTCAGACGGCGTTGAATCGAAATCGGAATAAGTCAAAATGAATTTCATAAAAAATTTGTTTAAAAAAACAGCCACGAAAATAACAGCACTAGGGCTCGTTGTGTTGTTTATTCTCAGCATTTTTGTTTTTTGGGGTTGGTATGAAAAACAAATAAACAAAGTTAGAGGAATGTATTATGTTTACAAAGGGGACAAAGCATACAAAAAACATAAACTTCAAAAAGCAATAAACAACTATAATAAAGGTCTTAGACTATACCCCGAACATGCAAAAGCACGTTGTAATTTAGGCAATATCTATGTTATGTTTGAAGATTTTTATTCCGCAACTGACTCCTACAGTGAAGCTTTAAAGCACAAACCCAACTTCATCGTATGCAGAATGAATTTGGGTATTGTTGAAGCAGAAAAATTGGCTAATTATGACAAGGCAATTAGAGAATACGACACAATAATAAAGTCACGACCAAGAATAATTCAAATTCCTTTTATTTACAGCAACTGGAAAAGTACAAAACAAAATCGTGCAATTGCCAGTTACAATAAAGGTCTTGCCTATCGTGGAAAATCGCTTTATGTAGGTGAAAAATCTTTTGTCTCAAAGCAATATCTTGAAAAAGCCGAAGCTGCATACAAATTTGCACTTAAAACACTCAAGAAAAGTTATGATACTCACTATAACCTTGCGCTTACAAATCAACTTATCGGAGATTACAGAGAAGCCGGATTAGAATATTGTAAAGCAATTAATATTGAACCTATGAATTTTGAAGCCCACTATAATCTCGCAATACTTTTAAAACAACTTGGTCACTATAAAGAATCCTTGATTGAATTTGAAAAAGCAGGTATGCTGTTAGATGCCAAGGGTGATGTTATAAAAACAAGACATGTCTATGATGTATTAAACGAAGTTAATCAAAAATTGGTATATATCGGTGAGTATGAGTTTTTAAAAGACAGAACCGAGAGCTATCTTCCAACAAAAGAAGTAGTTTTGCATAAAGGAAAAGTTGTTGTTGACAGACACGATAAACACAAACTTCTTCGCTATATGAAAGATTGCCCTTCGAAACAATTATTTAAGGATTATGAAATTGATGAAGACTAACCAACTTGATTTTTTATGGGATATATCAAAATCACTATCAGACAGCTATGATGCAGAAAAAATTGTTTGCTCGATACAGACCTGTCTGAAAAAATATATTAATTGTGAAAAAGCTGAAGTCTTAATCTGGGATAAAAATACAAACACTGTTAAAAATTTCTCGAAAAATTGGATAACTATAAATTCTGAAAAACAAGACTACTATATTCAACAGATTCTCAACACCTTTGAGCTGCTAAAAAATGCCATTATATACAACGATAATGTCTATAGTCTCATAACCGGCGAAAAAACGAGCTTATCCATAAGAAAAATTAAGAATAACAGCTCAATAAAAATATATCTTCCACTGATAAGAAAAGAAGAAGTTTTTGGTTTTGTAGAACTGGACGTTACCAAAGAAAAAGAAAAAATCTCACCTGATTTACTAAAAACTTTTGGTGTTCTTGTATATCAGCTTTCCTCAAGCATATTGAATAATATTTTGAATAACAAAATGCAAGTCAATGCAAATTTTCATAGTGCCATGAAAAATATTGCCAAAATAATAGAAAGCCAATACGAGTTAAGATACATTATTCCGCTGATAGGGGAAATGATTGATCGTTTTGTAGCAAGCCACTTGATATATATATTTCTATACAATGAAAAAGAAGGCTTTACTCTACTATGGCCAAATGCTTGCAACGAAAAACACATATTTGACCTTTTAAAAAATATAAATAAAAATAGCGACTACTTAGTAACCGAGGACAAAAAAACGGGTATTTTTCCACTAATTCAAGAGAAAAATCTACTTGGCGCAATCGTTGCTTACAGTAATATTGATGTCCTATCACACAACGATATTCAATATCTTCAACAGTTATCAAATCAATCCTCAATAACTATCCAACATGCAAACATATATGGCGAAACCCTCAAACATGCAACCTTAGATGCCCTCACAGGATTAAATAATCGTCGTCAATTTGACGTTCGCTTAGGACAAGAAATTTCAACCGCTAAACGTAAAAAACACCCGCTATGCTGTATTATGATAGACGTTGATTACTTCAAAAAGGTAAATGATACATACGGACATATCGCAGGAGATTGTGTCTTAAAACAAGTTGGAAAAATCATTCCTCAAGAACTTCGAGAATACGATATCGCCGCAAGATACGGTGGTGAGGAATTCTCCATATTGCTTCCTTACACAAGTATTCAAGAAGCATTCGCAGTAGCTCAGCGTCTTAGAAAAACCGTAGAAGAAACCGAAATGGATATCTCAGAAGCTAAAATACCAAATATCAAAAAAATTAAGGTAACCGCATCTTTTGGTGTTAGTGAATATATCCCCTCTATCAAAGAGCCAAAAGAATTATTTAAAATGGCAGATTCCGCCTTATATGAAGCAAAAGAACGCGGAAGAAACAGAGTAATAGTCTATTCTCCAATAAAAAACAGTTCTACTTAGAACTATTCTTCCCTGCTAAAAACGAGGCTCAACTGAGGGGCACCTTGAGAAGATTGTTTTGATGATTTTCCTTTTGATAAATCTTTGGACAAATCTTTTTGCATTCTATGCATTATTTTTTCCGCATTGTCAACAACACTCTTAGGTAATCCTGCCATTTTTGCCACCTGAATACCATAACTTTTTGAAGCCGAACCCTCAACAACTTTTCTCAAGAACACAATCTCACCGTCATTCTCCGAAATCGTAACTCGATAATTTTTTATAGACGGATATGATTGGGGCATAACATTAAGCTCATGATAGTGCGTTGCAAAAATAGTTCTTGCCTTAATTTTTTGACTTATATATTCCGCAACACTCCAGGCAATTGCAACACCATCATACGTACTTGTTCCCCGCCCTATTTCATCCAAAAGAATAAGACTTCTTTCGGATGCCGAATTTAGGATATAAGCAGTTTCATTCATCTCAACCATAAATGTAGACTGCCCCAAAGAAAGGTCATCAACCGCCCCGACACGTGTAAATATCTTATCCACCAAACCAACTCTGGCATATTGAGCGGGAACATAACTTCCTATTTGAGCTAAAAGAACTATCAATGCCTGCTGTCTCATATAAGTTGACTTACCTGCCATATTAGGTCCCGTCAGAATCATAAACTCTGCCGTATCACCGTATTCGTCGCCACCTATAAGTTTTAAATCATTTGGTACATATTCTCCCAATGGCAGAATTTTCTCAACAACCGGATGACGGCCATTTTTTATGCATAACTCATTTACATCCGTAATTTCCGGCTTAACATAATTACTTTCAACCGCATTTATTGCAAAGGCGAGCAATACATCAACTCGTGCTATACGCTGTGCAATTTCACGAATTTCATCAACAAACTCTTTAGAATACTCCCTTAAATCACAGAATATTTTATATTCTAAATCTACTGATTTTGTTTGTGCTGAAAGCACTTCATCTTCATGTTTTTTCAGTTCATCGGTAATAAAACGCTCACCGGAAGAAAGGGTCTGTTTTCTAATATAATTTGCAGGAACCTGCGAAAGATTGGAATTTGTAACTTCTATAAAATATCCGAATATTCTGCTATAACCAACCTTAAGATTTTTTATGCCGGTTCTTTCCTTTTCTTTTTCCTCAAAATCAGCCAACCATTCTTTGCCGTTTTTCAAAAGTCCTCTTAAATAATCCAGCTCACTGTTGACACCCTCTTTAATTAAATTTCCTTCCTTAATCGTAATCGGAGCTTCATCAAGAATAGTTTTATCTATAATTTGAGCAAAATCAACAATTTTTTCAACATTATCACATATTTTGAAATACTTAGACGTAATACTATTTAAGGCGGATTCAAATTCCGGCAGCAGTAACAAAGTATTTTTTAGAGATACAAAATCTCTGGGATTAATCGAATTATTACCTGAACGAGTAGCGAGTCGCTGAATATCCGTAACTCTTTCCAACAAACCCGAAAGTTCCAATCGCAAATCAGGACTTTGAATTAGAATTTCAACTGCCTCTTGGCGCATTTGAATTTCATCAATACTCTTCAATGGTTGCGAAATCCATTTTTTAAGCAAACGAGCGCCCATATTAGTCTTAGTTTTATCAATTGCCCATAACAAAGACCCAAACTTCTTTTTCTCACGAACGGTTTCTAAAAGTTCCAGATTTCTCCTTGTTCCTGCATCCATAAGCACAAATTCCGACATATCATATGCATCAATATTCGAAATTTTGGGCATGTTTTCTCTTTGAGTGTTAAGCAAATACTGTATAATCGCACCAACCGCACAAAATCCAGACTTATACTGTTCGAACGGTAATGCTTCAATACTGTGAATTCGTAAAATATCGGTTATATTTATCTTTGCCCTATTTTCATCAAAGAAATTGGAGGCAACACAGGAACAATTGTACACGTTAGTAATTTCATCGGGCAAATCAACCTTCTGTTCACGAACAATTTGAAATGGCAAAAGGGTCTGTTGAACTGCCGGTGCAATAATTTCAGCAGGTTTAATCCTTGCCAGTTCAGCTAGAATTTGGGGATACACACTTTGCGTCACCTTAAACTCACCTGTAGATATATCTACATATGCAAGTCCCCACTTATCTGATTTTTTATCCTCATATATAGCTGCGAGATAATTATTTGAATTAGACTTTAAAAGATTATCCTCTATAAGTGTACCCGCGGTTATTACCCTGACAACATCACGTCTTACAATCCCTTTTGCTGATGAGGGGTCTTCAAGTTGTTCACATATAGCTATTTTATAACCTGACTCTAAAAGTTTTGGCAAATAATTTTCAATAGCCTTAGCCGGAATCCCTGCCATAGGAACTTTCCCCAATCCGCCGCCATCACGAGCCGTAAGGGTTAACTCCAAATCTTTTGAAACAGTTATGGCATCTTCCATAAAACACTCATAAAAATCACCCAATCTATACAATAAAATTGCATCCTGCTGTTTAAGTTTTACCGCCAGATACTGACGCATCATCGGTGATGCCTTTTCTAAATCGACTTCATAACTGTTCATGTAATTTATTTCTGCCATAAAATTTGCTCCTTACAATAATTTATTATAAAATTACGATATAAGCAATTTTTATTGAGGATTTTTAAGATGGGCTGTATTACAAATATTATAAAAATTATAATCCTTGCTCTTGCAATCATAGGCTTTAAAGCTATCGGAGGAATGGAGTTTTTCCAAGGAAAATTTGATTTTAAATTCTTCGAAAAACCTTCACAAGAAAAACTTCAAGAAAAAGCTTCTAAAATTGCTGACTTAACTAACATAAATGACGAATATCAAATTGACCGAACTGCCAATATCATGGGCTATAAAACTGTAATTGCAGAACATAGCGGAAGCGGACAAAAAATGATTATCATAGATTCTGGTAAGAAAACACCACTCACAAAAGAAGATTTTCAAACCAAAGAAGTTGATACAAAACTCAAAGATTTAGCCTCAAAAATTCAATATCAATTCATAAGAATAGAAGACCTTGAAATCACACAAAGAGGCAATATAAATGCGCTGGGACAACAAGTTCCTTATGTTAAATTCAAAGCCCAAACAGTGAATCTTCCATTCGCCGAAATACAAGGCATAATAGGGGCTACTACTGATAAAAACGGAAAAAATAAAATGATTTTGGCAATAAACGACAGCAAAAAATATTCTCAAATAATTACTCAAGAATTCTTTAAAGATGCAAAATAACGAACTAAAACTCTATAAAAAATACATGAGAAAATGTCTTTCGTTGGCAAAAAAAGGCGCAGGCAAAACCGCTCCTAATCCGATGGTAGGGGCAGTAATTTTAGATAAAAACTTAAAATTTGTAAGCGAAGGGTACCACAAAAAATACGGCGAAGCTCATGCCGAAGTCAACGCAATAAATGCCGCAAAAGCAAAAAATTCCGACATAAAAGACGGAACTATTATAATAAGTTTGGAACCTTGTTCTCACTTTGGCAAAACTCCGCCCTGCGCGGATTTAATTATAAAAAGCGGACTAAAAACTGTTGTTGCCGGATGCTTAGACCCCAACAAAAAAGTATCAGGTCAAGGAATAAAAAAGTGCACTGAAGCAGGAATAAAAACCGTCGTTGGAATTATGGAAGAAGACTGCAAAAAGTTAAATGAAGTTTTCTTCAAAAACCAAACCCAAAACTTACCGTTTATTGCAATAAAAACAGCAGCAACACTGGACGGAAAAGTAGCAACAAAAACAGGTTCTTCAAAATGGATTACCGGTGAAAAATCCCGCCAATATGTACAAAAATTACGCAATAATTACGATGCAATTCTAACCTCATCTTCAACAATTATTGCGGATAATCCGTCTTTAAATTGTCGAATGAGAAACGGAAAAAATCCAATTCGAATCGTAATAGACAGCAAACTGAAAACTAACCCTAAAAGCAAAGTATACAATAATGACGGAACAAAAGTTATTATAGCCACAACAATAAAAGACAACAAAAAATATCCTCCAAACGTTGAAATAATTACATTTAAAAAAAGTAATGACCATGTTAATTTAACAAAACTTGTTGAAACACTCTACCAAATTGGAATAAACTCTATACTTATTGAAGCCGGAGGAAAGCTAAACGGTGCTTTTTTCAAAGAAAATCTTGTTGATAAGTTGATTCTTTTTTCTGCCCCAAAAATTATTGGAGATAATAACGCAAAGTCATTCATTGAAGGATTTGATATAAAAGAAATAAATGAAACAAAAAAACTAAAACTCATTTCTGTTAAAAGAATTGGCGAAGATATTGTAAGTGAATTTTACACATAAAAAACGGGGAAATAGCTCCCCGAATATCGTTAATTTTTGGTTTTATTGTAAAAGACCCTTTTTCTTGTTTGCATTTTCTTGTGATGCTTGAGCACCTTGTGCATTTTGCTCATTACCTTGTTGAACATTACCATTTTGGTTATTGCCTTGAGCATTTTGAGCATTAGCCGCATCTTTTGCTTCACCTCTGCTGTTTGCAAAAGCTTGAAGCGCACTAAAACTTGAAAATCCGCCAAAACCGTTAACCGCAGCCGAACCTGTAACCGGCGCACCTGTTGCAGAATTATTGGAAGATGATGAGCTTGAGAGCGAGCCTGCTGTGTTCACCCCATATGATTGAATATCTACCGAAGAAGCATCTCCTGTTTGCGCAAGTTGGTTAGCAGCATCTACTGCAGTTATAAGTCTTGATTGTCCTGATGAAGCATTTGATTGGGCTGTTTGCGCTTTTTGCGAAGCTTCTTGTGCTATTTGCGCTTGAGCTGATTTTTGTGTTGTTAAGTTTGATTTTTGTGCTTGCAAAGATGAAACTTCTGCCTGAGCTTGCGCAGCTTGTTGTTTATAGCTATCTGATGAAGAACTCATATTCTGAGCCATAGTTTGAAAAGCACCTGATTTTGCAGTTGCCGAAGCAGCTTGAGACGATGCCGTTGACATTTTTTCTTTGGCCGATGCTGCATTCTCCTGACCTTTCTGAGCCATTGCCTGACCGGCAACAGATGTTGCAATACCTGATGCTTTGATTGCAATACCACTAGCTGACGTACATTGACCTGAAATATCAATAGAAATTCCCAGTGCATTTAAAGCCACACCAGCTGCCTTCGTAAAAGGATTTGTCATCATCGCTTTACCGGTTGCCTGCTTTGTTTTACCATCTGTTTGCAATCCTTTACCCGTAGTATCTGTAGTAACCCCAAGAGATTGAGTTACTTGACCGGCTACGTTCATTGTATATCCCGCTACTGTTTGTGCTTGTGCTCTATTATATGAACCCTTAGCTTTCTTTTCCGTATCTTTATATTTTGAGGCTGCGTTTGCTGCAGAATCAGATAATTCTAAAAAGGTTGATTGTTTTGATGCTGCTTCTTGCGCCAATTGTTCTGCGCTTTCTGCTTTAGCTTGAGCTAACTGCATATTAGAATCAACAACGCCTTCTTGTTCACCAAGCATTGAAACTGACTGACTTGCACTTTCTGCTTGTGCCGAGAAAGATGCCGCCTCTGCGTTGCTCTTTTCCACTTGTTGCTGTGCATCATTTTTTTCTGCATTTATCGCTTCGAATTTTTGTGATACTGCTTCAACTTGCTCATCTTTATTTTTTTGCTCATTTGCTTGTTTATCTGTTTCATCTTTTTGTACTTTTTCTATTGCCTCTGCTTGCTGAGATTCAATATCTTCCACCACTACTCCCTCAACAGATTGAGTATCCGGCTCGTTTGCTGACTGTGGCTGTGTTGGCATAGACTCCGCTTCTTCATCAACCATTTGCGTTGAAAGAGTTTCATCTTCATCAGACTCTTCTGCCGGTGCAAAAATATTATCTGCAGTAGTCATCTCTTTATCTGTTGTCTTTAGTTCTTTGGATACTTTCTTTTCAGTGTTATTTGCCTGCGATTCATAGTTTTTGTTCTCAGTCTCTGCTTTATCTTCATTTTTTCCGGCTTTCGATTTTGTTCCTTCAGCACTTGCCTTTTCATCACCGGAATTGCTACCGTTAACACCACTTACTTTTGCAACTTCTACAGCTCTTTCTGCTTTAAATTGCTTTATCTGCTCATCTGAAACATTATTACGAACCTCTTTCGCTCCAGCAGCTGCTTTCGCTAAAGAAGCACTTATATTTTTAGATGCAAATGCCTGCGTACCATACTCAGATACATTGTTTACATTTTCCAATACATCCTTGTTGTTATCTACAGAACGTTTTCCAAAAATACTGTTATTCATTGAAAGACGATTATAACCGTTTTGCACATCTGAACGGTACATTTCGCCTGCACGAACGCTCATTTTTTGAGCTTTTTCAAGCTCTAGCGGATTTTTATCCCAAATACTACCTGATATTTTTGAAGACGAAGACCCTGTCGAAGATACATTATCAGTCGTCTCCGTTTTCTTCATCTGTTGTATTTTTTGAATAATCTGTTCTTTAATTCCGCCCATATTTTGTGTTATCCTGTATATTATTCTTCTCTATATATAAATAAACACAAATATCGAATATATATTGCAATATTTATTAAGTATATAAAGTATTATTTACAAATATTTACAATTTCATAAACAAAAGGGCTATAATGCAACAATATCAAAATTTAATACAAAACGAGGAAGAAAAAAAGAGTATATACCGCAACATCTTTTTGAATGTTAACGAGGCATTTTTATTAAAATTCAATGAAGCAAAAAGACCTCTTTCTTGCAGCAAATGTCGTCGTGAAAATTGTACTCCGCCTAAAAATCCAACCGAGAAACTCCATAAAGATTGCATTTATAGATTTTGGCAAGAACATTGTTTAAACAAGCTGGAAAAAGAAATTTCAAAAAGTATTTACGAGAAAATTCAAGAAATTAATGCTTTAAAAAACAAATATCATTGCAACAGATGCGCGGCATGCTGTAAACTTGCCTCAAGTGAATTTTCTTATGAAGAACTTAAACAAAAAGCACAAAAAGGCGATATATTTGCAAAACAGTTTACGTCCATATTTATTCCCTATAAAAATAAAGAAGATGCAAGACCATTCTATCCGGAATTTTTTGACCTATTGGAAAGTAAATATAAAAATAATGATAAAATATACTTTTATTACTGCCCAAAACTTTCAAAAGATAATCTTTGCACCGATTATGAAAACCGACCCGACATATGTAGAGATTTTCCCAGCAATCCTCTTGTTATATTCCCAAAAGATTGCGGATATAGAAAATGGCAAGATGAAGTTGATGTTCTGGCACTGACACTCCATGCTATGATTAAAATTACAGAGTTTTACAAAACCAAAATCGCGGAAGCTCTGCAAGATTAATTTATGTCAATAACAGTTACCCCATCTCCGCCTTCTGCTTGCTCTCCAACACGATATTTACAAACATATGGAGAACTTGAGATATAATCTCTTAAAACAGTTTTCAAAGCACCTGTTCCATGCCCGTGAATAATATAAACTGGAGTTAGATTAGCAAGACTTGCCTTATCTAAATACGCCTCCAACTCATCGAGTGCTTCTTCAACTCTGTAACCTCTTAAATCCAATGTTTGTGACATTTCCAAACGGTCAAAATTGAATTTTTTAGTCGGTGAAGCATAAGATGAAGGTTTAACAATTTTTTTTATTATATTCGCGTCGTATAGGGCTAACTTGGCAGGTTTAACCTTTGTTTTAATCAACCCCATTTGGATTTGAATATTACCATTTTTATCAGGAAGGGCAAGAATTTCTGCTTTTTGGTCAAACCCTCTTACGATAACTTTATCTCCTATTTTTAATTGAGCCAAATCTAGTTTTTGATATTTTTGTGAAACATCATCCATATCGTCTGCAAATTCTTGGTGCGCTTGGTGTTCTAACTCCGCCAAACGAGCATAAGCACGTCTTGCAACTTTTTCAGACTTTTCTTGTCTAAGCTCATCCAGAATTGCTTTGATTTCTTTTCTGGCGTGATTAATTCTGGCCTCATATTTTTTCTTATAAACATCAATATTTTTTTTCTTTTGTTTTTTTATCTCTTCAACTTTTTCTTTATACTCTTGTTTAAGTTCTCCCGCAGATATTTCGAGTTTTTTTGCCTCTTGAGCGGAGTGTGATAACGTTTGTTGAGTTTGCTGTAACTCTTGAAGCACTTCTGCTGTTATGTCTTTTTGCGTATAATGTATTTTTCGTGCTTTTTCAACTATTGATGTTGGCAACCCTAAATTTTGTGAAATATTAATAGCATTACTTGCGCCTGGAATATCCATTAGGAGTTTATATGTAGGGGAAAGAGTTTGCGTATTAAATTCAACAGATGCATTTTTGAACCCATTTTTCATAATAGCAAGAGATTTTAATTCGCCATAATGGGTTGTACAAATAACAAAAGCACCCCTATCGCATAAATATTCCAATACTGCTTGCGCTATTGATGCTCCCTCCTGAGGATCCGTACCTGCAGATATTTCATCCAACAAAATCAAGCTTTTTTCGTCTGCATTGTTAACTATATTGATTATATTTTTCATATGAGAAGAAAATGTTGAAAGACTTTGCACAATACTTTGTTCATCTCCTATATCTGCAAAAATCTTATCAAACAGAAAGATTTCTGCCTCATAACAGGGAACATGCATTCCCGCTTTTGCCATTAAAATTATTAATCCTATTGTTTTTAAAAGAACAGTCTTTCCACCTGTATTGGAACCGGTTATTACAAGACAACTCTTTTCCTTATCCAAATAAAAATCATTTTCGACCACTTCTTGAGTTACACTCATTAAAACAGGATTTTTCAAACCTTTAAGGTTAATAATTTTATCCTTCAATATTTTGGGGCAAGCAAAATCGTTTTTTAATGAATAACGTGCTTTGGCGAATATAAAATCTAACTCTACAAGATTTTCCAAATTAGCAAGAATTATCTCGGAAGATGAAGCGACAAACACCGATAATTCAGAAAGTATACGCTCTATTTCTGCCAAAATAGCAACTTTCACCTCTCGGATTTTATTATTAAACGGTACAATCTGTTTAGGCTCAATAAAAAATGTCTGACCCGATGCGGATGTATCATGAACAATTCCACCAACTTTATTTTTGCACTCTGCTTTCACTTGAAAAACAATTCTATCTTCTCTTTTTGTCCACAAAGTATCCTGTAAGTTATTGGTAAAAGCAGAACTGCTCAAAAGTTTTGAAACTTCCATTTTCAGATTTTGTTCAGAATCCCTCAACGACATTCTTAATGACTTTAATTTTTCCGAAGCATCATCTCTTACATTCATTTCCGCATCAAAAGTATTAAAAATCTTATCTTCCAACTCTTTTTGAGGTAATAAAATATCAATAAATTTAGAAAGAGAAGCCCCCAAAGAATTATTTCTCGTCAAATATGAATTCACAAGACGAGTTGTTCTAAGCACTTTTGCAATATTAAAAAGTTCGTCAGCAGAAACCGTCAAGCCTTTTTTGGCTTCCACAACCGAATTTTTTATATCCAAGATATCCTCAAACGGCGGCTCTAAAAATTGATTTAAAAGATATCTTGCCTCTGTTGTCAGTGCCAGCTCATTAGCAATTTTATCTTCCGAAGAATATACCTGAGCCGTTTTACAACGATTTTTTCCAAGTTCACTCGTTGCAAAGTCACTGAGAAAATCTAAGACTTTATCAAATTCCAATAATTGATACGCTTTTTCCATAAAATTATTATAACAAAATCATAGAAATAGATTACACAAATTGGAAAAAATAGTGCTATACTTAAAACATGTTTAGAAGAAAATGCAAAATAACATTCATAAGACATGGTTCAACAATCTATTCTGACGAAAATCGTTTGAACGATAACCTTAACTACCCACCCCTGAGTGAAGTTGGAAAAATAGAAGCAGACAAAATTGCCAAATGGATTGAAAAACGTTCACCTAAAGTTGACAAAATTTATACAAGTTCAGATATACAATCAATTCAGACGTGCAAACTCGTCTCACAAGAATACAAAAAAGATTTTGAAATTGTAGACAATCTCTACTCCAGAAGGACGGGCAAATGGAACGGATTGACTTTCGAACAAATTGAAAAGCAATATCCGGAAGAACTCAAACAATATCACGAAAACCGTGCAAATTATTGGACAGAAAATGGAGAAACAAATACTCAACTGCAGCAGCGAGTAAGAAACTCCGTAGCCGAGCTTATAGCTCAAAATATTGGAAACAGAATAATTATCGTAACAAACGGAGATGTAATTCAAGCCGAAATTTGCTCAGCACTCAATATCCCGAT
Organism: Candidatus Gastranaerophilales bacterium; assembly: GCA_944325625.1. GTDB lineage: Bacteria > Cyanobacteriota > Vampirovibrionia > Gastranaerophilales > Gastranaerophilaceae > RGIG2134. The sequence goes on from CALVAP010000004.1 coordinate 288,649, forward strand.
TGAGAATATGGGAAGAATATACATTCCTTGCGGTTCTGCATCTCAGCTGAGTTATTTTGACAGCTGGACAAGTCTTGTCTACTGCGGACACTTTCCGCTTTAACAGTGGCTAAATATCTAAACACGTGATATTATAAATCTATGAAAAAGATTGCCCAAGTATTTAAAATTCATAGTGACTTCTATTATGTAAACTTTGAAGGCACAGTTGTTGAGTGCAAACTCAAAGATACCTTGAAAAAACAAAAACAAGACGTCGTCGTGGGTGATTTTGTATGTCTTGAAGAACTTAACCTGACATCAAGACAAGCTTTTATTTCTCAAATTCAAGAAAGAAAAAGCTTTATGCCAAGACCTAAAGTCGCTAACATTGAACAGGTTATTATTGTCAGCGCAATAAAAGAACCTGAGTTGGACTTAAACCAACTTGACAGATATTTGTGTCTTTGTGAGCATCTCAAATTGAGTCCGGTTCTATGTTTTAACAAATGTGACTTATCCCAAAATCTCGATAAATTGGAAAATATTTTCTCCATTTATGAAAAATTAGGCTACAAAATCATTCTAACCTCAGCTAAAGATAAATTTGGAATAAAAGAATTTGAAAAAATACTCGAAGGAAAAATTTCCGCACTATGTGGTTTGTCCGGAGTCGGCAAATCAACACTCATTAACGTTATCAATCCGGAATTACACTTAAAAACAAAAAAAATAAGTGAAAAAACAAATCGTGGTACACATACAACAAGGCATTGCGAAATAATACCGCTTAAGCTTTCTAATGGAAAAACCGCAAATATTATTGATACTCCGGGCTTTAGCTATCTTCGGTTCGATTTTATCCTTCCTCAAAATATTGATGAACTTTTCCCCGAAATGACAGAACTTAAAAATAAATGTAAGTTCAATGATTGTTTGCATATAACAGAGGTTGGCTGCAACATCCTAAATAACATGGATAAAATTGCTCAATCAAGATATGAAAGTTATCTAAACTTCGTTGAAGAAGCAAAGGAATACAAAGAAAAATTGACATATCAAGGTCATAAACAGGAACAAAACTTTAAAATTCTTAATGATAAAAAAGTTGCAAAAATAAACACAAAACACAGAGAAAAAAGCCGTAATGTAGAAAAACAGGAAATAAAAACGAAAGAAGATAAAAATGAATAAAAAATTGCAGAACTACAAAGAACTTATAACAAAAAAACTTGATGAATATATTCCAAAAGGTTATCCAAAATCAATTTTTGAATCCATGAGATACTCTGTTCTATCCGACGGAAAAAGAATACGCCCGATTTTGGCAATAGAAGTTTTTAAGCTTTTTTCGGAAAATATAGAAGAAATAATACCAACGGCTTGTGCAATAGAAATGCTACATGCTCAAAGTCTTATACACGACGATTTACCTTGCATGGATAATGATGATTTCAGACGCGGAAAACCGACAAACCATAAAATTTTTGGCGAAGCAATAGCAACTTTGGCGGGAGATGCGCTCTTAAGCTTTGCGCCTCAAATCATTATACAAAAAACACCCTCAAGCGTCCCTAAAGACAAAATATTAAGAATACTCGATGAGTTTCTACAAACTGCCGGTGCTTACGGTATTATAGCCGGACAAGTAGTTGATATTGAATCTGAAGGTAAAGAAGTAGATAAAGCAACACTAAATTTTATTCATAAACACAAAACAGCAGACATGTTCAAACTACCCGTAAGAGCAGGAGCAATACTAGGTGGGGCAACCGAAGAACAAATAGAAGAACTAACTATATTTGCCAAAAAAATCGGTCTGGCATTTCAAATTGCTGACGATATTTTGGATGAAACGTCTACACTTGAAACACTTGGAAAAACTCCGGGAAAAGACAAAATTGCAGGCAAAGCTACCTATCCAACTATTTACGGATTTAATGAAGCCAAAAAGACTTTACACTCGCTAATTGAGCAAAGCTGTGCTATAATTGAGAAAAGTAACTATAAATCAGACTTATTGATTTATATAACTAAATTAATTGAAACAAGGATAAGATAAATGATTTACAACACCGGTCTTGAAGTACTATTTAACGGTATTTTGGCAGCAATAATTGCTCAAGTATTAAAGTTAATAGGGTATTTAATAAGATATCGCCAGTTTAATTTCAAAATTCTCACAACAACAGGGGGAATGCCAAGCTCACACTCTGCAGGCGTTATAGGGATGGCAGTTACTGCAGGTCTAATAGATGGTTATACTTCGGTTACATTTGCAATCGCTATGGGATACTCTTTGGTTGTAATGTACGACGCTGCAGGTGTTCGACGTGCGGCTGGCAAAATTGCAACTGTACTCAACCGTATAAAAGAAGATATATACGCCCATAAACCTGAACTTATCGGGGACAAACTTAAAGAACTTCTCGGTCATACTCCATTTGAAGTTTTCGTCGGGGCTATACTTGGGGCAGCTATTGCCTATTTAAATCACTATTATTTTCTTGTTTAATTATCTTAATACAACAAATCCGATAGCCGCTTAGGAAGAGTATGCAGAACATAAAATTTTTCGACAATCAAACAACTCCCGTCATAGTTCTTGATTATAACAAGGATGTGGTCTATACAAACAACTCTTTCAAAAAGATTTTTGGCAACATAAAAACTCTACAAAAATTTGCAAGAAGGTTTTTCTTTGAAGTGTGTCTATTAAATTCGGAGAATATTGAAAATCATAATCCAATTATGTTCGCACTTGATTCCAAAGAATCGTTTTTTGCACAGACTGTTTATCAAACAAATAAAAATGAATATTTGAACTTTGATATTCATTCATACGTAACTTCCAAACTAATCGTAATAACATTTAACAACACTACAGCTCAAAACCGATACGAAACTCTGCTTAAAAATTTTGAATCACTAAAAAAAGACTACACAGAAATACTTAAAGAAAATACTAAATACTCAGAAATACAACAAAAAGCACAATCTCAAGCAATAAAAATGGCGCTTCTAAACAGATTTGCAAACATAATAAGAGAGTCCGTAGATATAAATAAAATAATAAACTCTGCACTTAGTGAACTGTGTAATTTAACTGGCGGATTTAAAGCATATTTTGCTGAAAATCACGACAAAAATTATAAAATAAAAATAATATACCCGTCAAAATATAATTCAGAAAACGGAAAAAATATAAGCTTTGATGACTCTGTAAACAGAGCAATTACCGCAAAGAGTTCTCACACCGCACGCTGCCTTAAAGAATACAACGAAAGTAAAGAACGATTTAAAACAGCCACAGATAGGATTATTATCCCCATTTTTCATCAATCGAATTTGCTCGGTATTATAGTAATTTTGTCATACCAAAACATAAGTCTAACGCACGAAGATGATGTTCTAAAAGCCATCTCACTTCAACTTGCAAATGCACTTGTGCAGGCCTCTTTATTCGAGCAAATTAACACTCAAAATATCCAACTCGAAAAAGCATTAAAAGAACTCAAAGATACTCAAATACAGCTTATCAACTCAGAAAAAATGGCATCACTTGGTCAACTCACCGCCGGCGTTGCACATGAAATAAATACACCACTTGCCTCCATTAACTCAAATAACTCTATTGCTGAACGATTAATCAAAAAAATAGAAACGAATGATAAAAATCAACCCCTAATTGATACCTTTAAAGAATTAAATAATCTGGATAGAGAGGCTATCAAACGTATAAGTAAAATTGTTGTTTCCCTAAAACAATTTGTCAGACTTGATGAAGCTGAACTTCAAGAAGCAGAAATAAATAAAGAATTGGATTTGACACTTGATTTAATCAGACACGAAACAAAAAATAAAATTGACATAGTAAAAAATTATACAAAAATAAGACCCATAAAGTGTTACCCCAATATGCTAAATCAAGTTTTTATGAATCTGCTTATAAACGCATGCCACAGCATCGAAACAAAAGGAACAATAACAATTTCAACAATAGATAACGGAGTTGACTTAATTATAAAAATAAAAGACGACGGATGCGGAATTCCAGAAGAAAATAAAGACAAAATTTTCCAAGCGGGATTTACCTCAAAAGGAGTAGGTGTCGGCACAGGGCTTGGACTAGCTATAACAAAAGAAATTATCAACAAACACAATGGAACTATAACCTTTACATCAAAACAAAATGAAGGTACTGAATTTGTCGTTAATATTCCATATTAAGCATGCTCTGCAAGTTTAAGCAAAGCTGATACCGTATCTTCATACTTCATAGGTTCATCAACTGCCTGACGCAAAAAGAAGTTTATACTGTCCATAAGAGCTATAGCCCTATCCGTAACAGCATCAGACCCTTTAACATAAGCACCAATATTAATTAAATCCTCATTCTTGCGATATGCAGCAAGTAAAGTACGAATCTTACCCGCAGCTGCTCTATGCTCAGGAGTTACAACATCATTCATAACCCGAGAAACACTTTGTAAAACATCTACTGCAGGATAATGGTTTTTATGCGCCAACTCTCTTGAAAGCATTATGTGCCCGTCAAGAATACTTCTTGCCGTATCAGAAATAGGCTCGTTAAAATCATCGCCTTCAACAAGCACCGTATAAAGCCCCGTAATAGTCCCTTTGTCATTACTACCTGCGCGCTCCAGTAATTTGGGCATAAGCGCAAAGACAGAAGGCGTATATCCCCTTGTAGCGGGCGGCTCACCAACTGCCAAGCCGACTTCTCTTTGTGCCATAGCTATTCGGGTTACACTATCCAACATAAATAAAACATCTTTGCCTTGATCTCTAAAATACTCAGCTATTGCCATAGCTACAAAAGCTGCTTTTATTTTTACCAAAGAAGGCTGTTCGCTTGTCGCCGCAATGACTATAGAGCGCTTCATCCCTTCTGCACCCAAAGTTGTTTCTATAAACTCACGAACTTCTCTTCCACGCTCGCCTATCAATGCAATTACGTTTAGATCAGCACTTGTGTTTTTTGCCATCATCGCAAGTGTAGTTGACTTTCCTACACCTGAACCGGCAAAAATCCCGACACGCTGACCTTTTCCTATCGTATTAAATCCATCTATCGACCTTATTCCCAATGATAGCGGTTCTCTAATCAATGAACGTTTCAATGGATTAATGGCCTCAGCCTGTGTTGAATATAAAGACTGAGAATTTATAGCTCCGAGATTATCAATTGGTCTGCCAAGCCCATCCAACACTCTGCCCAAAAGTTGTGTACCAACTTGTATCTTCATAGACGAGCCTGTATTAATAACGCTTGCCCCTGGCCTTAATCCATCCATTGCTCCAAGCGGCATAAGCAAAATTCGTCCCTCTTTGAACCCGACTATCTCTGCCGAAACTCTCTCATCCGTATTAGCTAGAGAGATATAGCACAAATCACCGATACTTCCCTCAGGGCCATCCGCTTCTATTATAAGCCCTATTATCTGAAGAACTTTACCGAGTTTGCGCATCGTATTTGTCTTATTAACTATTTCTTTGTATCGACCTAGATTAATCATTCTGCCTATTCTCTACTTCGGCAACAAGTTTACTTTCATCTGCTGTTTGCAACTCTTCAAGAAGCTTTTGCGCTATCACATCTATTTGAGAAGAAATTCGATTATCTACCCTTGAATTAACGGACTCAACTATCGTACCATCCTCTGATACACTGGCATCTTCAACTATCTTTATTGACTTTAAAGATAAGATTTCTGTTTTTAGTTGTTCAGAAATCTCATAAATTTTTTGTGCCATATTTGGATTTACGAATATTCTTACTTCTTCTTTTTCTTTTAGCTCATTAATAGCGGCTTTTGTTATATTATACAAAATCTCTTTGTCAACATTAAGTGCCTTCTTGCAAACACTGCCTGATATCGCAACCACAAGCTCTACTATATCATTATGGGCTGATTTTATAATTCGTTTTTTTATTTCAAACTCAGAATGCGCAAACTTATCAACATTTAAAACAATCTGTGCCAAATCATTACGAACTGCTTGTTGAGCTTCTTCATAACCTTTTTGGTAACCCTGCTGTTTTGCTGTCTGCGTAATTTTCTCTACTTGAGAATTAGCTTGTGAAACAGCATCATCAAAATGTTTTTTTGCTTTACTTTGAGCATCAGAAATAATTGCTTGAGCTTGCTGCCTTGCCTTATCAATAATCTCATTTGCAATATTTTTTGCATTAACAAGCGCCTGTGCTCTCATCTGCTCATCACTTACACCCAGCACATAGGACGACCCGACATTAACTTTTTCACTATCTATTCTACTCAATTAATTCGTCCTCTTGAGATTCTCTGACAATAAATATCTCACCTGCAGCCTCAAGAGCTCTAATTATGCCGACAATCTTAGATTGAACCTCCTGAACACTCTTGGCTCTAACAGGTCCCATATACTCCATATCTTCTTGCAACATGGCTTGTGCTCGCTCAGACATATTCCGCATAATTTTGTCTTTAATATCATCCTTAGCACCCTTAAGCGACATCGCAAGATCCTTTGTATCAACTTCTCGAAGTACGCGTTGTATATCTCTGTCCTCAATTTTAATTATATCTTCAAATACAAACATCAACTCTCTTACTTCTTCTGCCAACTCAGGATTTTCTACTTCCAAAAGCTCGATAACATTTCTCTCGGTAGCACGGTCAGCTCTATTCAAAATACTAGCCAACGCAGAAACACCACCGGTCTTGGAAAAGTCTTGTACCACCAATGATGAAAACTTACTTTCAACAATCTTTTCTACTTCTGCAAGAATTTCTGGATTAGTTGTATTCATATCAGCTATTTTCACCGCCACTGCAGACTGAACATTCGGAGGTAAATAGTTAAGTACTTTTGCTGAATGCTCAGGCTTCAAATATGCTAATATCAACGCTATAAGCTGCGGGTTTTCATTCTGAAAAGATGTTGCAAGCTGCGAAGGATCCGCATCATTAAAAAATTGAAACGGATTGGTGTTCATCAACGTTACAAGTCTATCAAGAATACTACTTGCTTTATCAGGACCGTATGCTTTTTCCAACAGGGTTTGAGCATAATTCATCCCTCCCGATTGCAAGTAATCACTTGCCAAAAAAATTGTGTGAAACTCCTCTAATATACCATTTAATATATCCGTTGGTATTTTGTTTAAACTTGCAATATCAAATGTTATTTGTTCCAAAAGTTCTTCATCTGTAATATTTTTCATAATTTCAGACGCAGTGCTGGGGCCCAGAGCTATCAAAAGCGCCGCAACCTTCTGAGTCGGAGTCATATAATCAAAATTTACTGTTTGTGGTTGTGTCATTTTTAATCCCTAATATAAGAAATCAATAATCTCGTTGCTTCTGCTGTATCGTTTAAAATCGTTTCGTTTAAATCATTCTTAATACGTTCTAACTCAGGGTCAAGCTTTGCTTCTAACTGCGGCAAAGACTCTATGTCCGCCAAATCACCCAATTCATCCTTAATACTTGGATAATGTTCATATTCCGCGCCACCTTCATCTGCTGAAGAATAACCGCCAATAGAAGATGCAATTCCTCGGAATAAAGACTTGAACGTAAAAATAGCTGCCAATCCCAAGACTAATATTACTAGCATTGGTGCAATTTCATTAAGCCATATTTTTAAAGCCGATGCTGATTTTATTTCTTTTGCCGCTGCTTCTCTTTCTGCTTTTTCTTCTGCCAAACCTGAGAACTGTAAGCTTGAAACAGTTACCGCATCACCTCTATTTATATCCAGACCACTTGCTGTTACCACCAAGTCATTGAGTTCTTGTTTTTCTTGAGTTGTAAGAATTTTATTAACAGCTACAGCGATTGTCATCCTTTTTATCGAGCCGGGAGCATAAATTACCTGTTTTATCTCCTTTGATACGCTGTAATTTGCAAGATTTTTTTGCTTTGTATAATTAAGATTTTTCCTTTGCGCATTTTCGCTTAATGCTGTATTTGTTGCAGCATTAGGATTGTCATATATTTCATTTTCACTCTGTTGGGAGGTTAATACACCCTCCGCCTTGCCTTCTACCGGGATATAACTTTCTATTGTAGATTTTGCAGTATTAAAGTCTATATCCGCACTAACTTGAACAGATACATTACCCTTACCTACAATTTTTTCCAAAACGGTTTGAACTTTCTTTGCCGTTTGGTTTTCTACGTTTGCTTTATAAGATTCTATATCACTGGAATTTCTTCCTACCTCATCAGTTAAGCTGTTTCCGCTTTGATCTGTCAAGAAAACTCTCTCGGGCGTTAATCTTGGTACTGCGTATGCAACAAGATTTTTTATCGCCTTTACCTGCTCAGTCTTTATCCTATACCCCGGCTCCAATATCAAAATTACCGACGCACTGGGCGCTTCATCTTTATCCGTAAATACCGAACGTTCGGGCTCTGCTATTTGCACTCTTGCTTTTGCTATACCATTAATTCTCTCTATTGAACGTGTAAGTTCGCCTTGGAATATTCTCTGTTTTGTTAGTTGATTTTTGAAATCAGTTGAACCCAGCTGCAAGTCGTCTAAAAGTTCAAAACCGTGCTCTCTGTCTTGGATTAAATCATTCTCCGCAACATATAGCCTTAAGTCATCTTGCATATTTGACGGAACAAGCACAGCTTTCTTATCTTTACTTATTTTTACGGGATATCCGCTCTTTTTTAAGCTTTCCGATACTGAAACCGCATCTCCCTCGCTTAAATCCGAATACAACACAGCCCAATTGGGTTCTGTTGATTTTATTAACAAAAATGTTACCGCAACAAGGGTAATAGCCACTAAAGCACTAATCCCGAACTTTTGCCCTATATCAAGCCCGCTCCATAAGCGCTTTATATCCTCAAATATCATTTTGAAATAATTATTTCCCAAGACTATATCCCTTATTTCTTTCTATTAATAATATAACTCATTTTTTTTGGGGTTCAACTATGTAAAGATTGCTTAAACTCTTGACTCATTTGAGTTTTAAATTTTAACATTATACAATTCATTATACGCTGTAATGATTTTATTTCTTAGTTGTAACCCCATTTGCATTGACAGATTTGCCTTTTCTGCCGCTATCATTACTTCGTGTACACTTATGTCTTCTCCCGCTGCAAGTGCTTCAACAGCGCTTTCTGCTTCTACTTGCTTTTGGTTTATATTTTTTATTCCATCTGCAAAACTTTCACCAAAATGGTTCAGAGTTTTTTGGACTTCACTCTTCGGTTCAACTACATTTTGTTGTAACGACATATCAAGATTTGGAATATTTACATTCCCTGCATTTATTTCAATTCCGGCTCTTAGTGGTTGGGACATATTCATTTGGATTTCTTGATTTTTTTGATTTAATATGTTTTCAAAATCAGACACACTAACTTGCTCAAAGCCTTTATCTATGTTCTGAAGCTGTTGAGCAAATACTTTATTAAAATCTGTTATCGAATTTTGTCCTAAAATATTATTCCCTAAACCTTGAACCATTTAATTCTTCGCTCCTATATTTTCAACGCCGCATTAAACATTGACTTGGTAGTTTCTGCTGCAGCTGCGTTTGCTTCGTATGCCCTAGAGGCTGAAATCATCCCCACCATTTCTTCAACTACATTTACATTCGGTAATGTTACATATCCGTCTACATCAGCATCTGGATGAGAGGGATCATAAACCACTTTAAACGGGTCTTTCGACTCTGCTATCTCAGCTACTGCTACTCCTTGCGAGAGATTTTTTTCATCAAAAGATATTCCTCCGCTTAATATCATTTGTCCTTGATTTTGGGAAAACCTTGCTTCATGCTTCCCATTAGGAAATGCCGGTTCTGAAAGTAATTTATCCTTGTATATTGCTTTAAATGTTACATCTTTTTTTACATAAACTCCGGGTGAACCATCCGGATTTCTTGTCGTATTTATATTTGCTACGTTACTTGATATTGTATCCATCTTCAATCTTTGGGCGTACATCCCTGATGATGAAACATCAAATACATTAAAACTCATCTGTTATTACCCCCCACTTTTTATAACATTGGTAAGATTTTCAAACATTTTACCTTCCAATGTCGACAATGTATTGTACTGGATTCCGACTTTTGCCATATCCATCATCTCGGCTTCTATATTCACATTGTTCCCCGTTTCCGGATTTAGCGCCGAGTAATCTCTTATTATTTCCGGTTTGTACCCCTCAAAGCTGTTTTGTGTTAGTATCTTTAGGTCTTTTACAGGCATAACCGTATCCAAACTGTTGTGCGCATAGTATGCACTATTTATCGCTTTTATTTCTTTTTTTATATCATCCTTCTTTAGCATCTCTTGTAATTGGTCTTCGAATACTACATCTCTTCGTTGATAATCAGGCGTCATCACGTTTGCAGTATTTGATGCTATTGCTTGTTGCCTTTGGATTAAACCATCCAATGCAAGCTTTGTTACATCCATTGCTCTTGTCGTTAAATCCATTTAAACCTCTTCTCCTTCTTCTGCCTGATTTAATATCACCTCAAACACCGTCGAATCATCATCCGACTTTACAAGAATTAAATCCCCTCCCATTAATTGCATTGACGTCCTTGAAATCTGTAACCCCAGACCGGAACCTCCATCTTTGTGTTTAGTTGTGAACCCTTCTTCGAATATCTGTTTTTGCAATGTATAGGGAATGGCTTCTCCATTATTTTCTATAAATACACCTACTGTTTTGTCCGTATTTTTTTCAATACTTACCTTTAACTTACCATTTTCTTTAAGAGCATATATCGCATTATTTATTATATTTAATAACACCCCTAACACTTTTGCTTCATCAGCTAAAACTACCAAATCTTTCAAATCTGCTTCTACTTTTATATTTTTCTTCGCTAATGCCGGTTCCGACAACTCAAGTGCCATTTCAACCATATTTTTGGTGCTCAGCTTTTCTTGTTGCAGTTCAGTGCTACCTTTTAGGTCATCTAACAATAAATTTATCGTTCTTGTCGATTTTTCTATTATTTCTTTTGCGTTAATTATTTTCTCTGCAGATTCAATATCAGTCTTGAGTGCTTTGTCCAGCCTCTTTTCTATAATCTTCGAATGTAAATCTATAACTGATAAATTATTCCTTATCTCATGAATAATCTTTCTTACCTCTGTTGTGAGTACAGGTTTTTCGATTTCTGTAGAAATTGATTGGGCTGTTATATGCGTTTCCATATCAGCTTCACTCAAGCAATCTACAACTTTATGCAACGCTTCACACATCAACTCATTTTGACGTCTTTCCAGTGAATACGGCTCAACGTCCGGCATAAAATCTATCCGAGAATTATCTATAACCAATTTTAATATGTCTTGGATTATTCTTGAATTCAAATAAAAATTGATGTTAGTATACCCTTCCACTTCAGAAGCGCCATAATCCCATACCAATGCCGCACAATACCTTGGTGCAAGAACTATTGCAAACTCTGTACTCTCCCAAATATCATCTTGTGCTACATTTACTATTTCGGCTCCCATGTCCGAATAAAAATAAACGCCGGCTTTTGAATAATCCAGTCTTTTTAGTAATCCATCCAGCCCTTTTGTATCAAATAATCTTACAAGTACAACTCCATCCGAATTACTCTCTATTACAGGCTCAACTATCGAGCGGAGCAAACTTTTTACGGTTTGCTCACTCGCTTGTTTCATTTCGTTATTAAATATAAACTCCCTTAGAAGGTTCTTTCTCGGTTTGAACTTTTTCATATCCCTTTTCTTTCAGCTATTGCGATTCCCCTATATCGCAACTTTCATTCTTCTTCTGTTGCTAAAGCCATTGTTCAACGCGTACAATACAGCTTGCGTTCTATCATTAACCTGTAATTTTTGGAAAATATTGTTTACGTGCGTTTTTACAGTGGTCTCAGATATAAATAATTGGCTTGCTACACCTTTGTATGTTACACCTTGTGTCAAAAGCTCCAACACTTCTTCTTCTCTCGCTGTTAAATATGTAAGAAGATTATCTTCGTCTGAAACTTCGTTTGCTTCTTCTTTGAATGATTTTTGGAAATAATCGAAAAATCTTGACGATAAAGCTGAAGGCAAATATATCTTTCCGTTTGCTACTTCTTCTATCGCATAAATCAATTGCGCTGATGCCATAGTTTTTAGAATATATCCCTTTGCCCCTATTTTCATTGCTCGGAAAATCAAATCCGGATCATCATATCCTGTTAACGCAATAACTTTTACTCCAAGCTCTAACTTTTCTATCTCTTGCATTGCCGATAACCCATCTTTTTCCGGCATATTAATGTCCATTAAAACTATGTCCGGTCGATACTTCTTTACCAAAGATATTCCTACATTAGCATTTGTTGACGTTGCAATTACATCAAAATTGCTCTCCATGTTGATGAGCTCTTTAATTCCTGACAGATGATCAAAATTATCATCTATAAGCATTATTCTCGCTTTTTTCTTAAATTCTCCGATTCTTCTCATTTACTCCCCCTAAAATTTATTAACTACTTTGAAACTAAAATCGTGTTTTCACACTATGTATATTACCTCCGTTTGTATGAGTATCTCATCAATACTTGGGTCTAATTTATGCAGTTTTAGGGTTTATTTAACGGTCTAATCCCTTTGGTCTACTTAGCCTACAATTACACATCTATGTAGCATTTACAGGTTGTCAACAGCCCTAATCCATACATAGTAGTCTTTTCAGCTTAGTATGAAAAAAATATCCTCCCTTGCTTAAAAGAATATCATCCTCCAAGATGATAATTATCCTCTCCACATAATGTATAGTCTTTATTAACAAAGGGGACATCGGATATGAACACCATCTACGCTAAGGATTTGTTTAGTAACGAAAATATTCTGAATAATTTAAACTTCTCTGATAATGAAAAAATTACTCTCGATTTTTCTCATATCAACGATTTTAACCTCAATGACCTCTATGCGCTTTTAAACTTGCAAAAACTCGCCCTATTCAATAATACTAAACTTCAAATAAAAAATACTACTCCTAACGTCGACAAGGTTCTGTTTGAAACCGGAATTTATAAGACCTTTAGCGGATTTAACACCAATCCTATTCTGGCTACTAAGAGGCTTAGTTTTTCATAATGAGCGGAATTTTATATGCAATTTCAACGCCTATCGGAAACCTCGATGATATTACTCAGCGCGCATTGAAAACACTTAATTCCGTCGACTACATTCTTTGCGAGGACACACGCGTTAGCTCAAAACTGCTTTCCAAATTCGATATAAAATCCAAACTTATCCCATATCACAAGTTCAATGAAAAAGAATTATTACACAATGTAATTAATGACCTTGAAAATAATCTAAATATCGCTTTAATCTCTGATGCAGGAACTCCTTGTATCTCTGATCCGGGTCGTGTACTTGTTAATGCTCTATTCGATAAAAGCATCAAAGTTGTCCCTGTTTGCGGACCTTGCGCTATTTCAACGTTGCTTTCAGCTGCGCCTAAAAATAATGAAGAATTCGCTTTTGTCGGGTTTATCCCAAGGAACTCTAATGAACAAAAGGAGTTATTCGAAAAATACTCAAATATCGATACGGTTTTCTATGAGTCACCTAATAGAATTCTTAAAACTCTTCAAAATATTAAAAACTTCCGCGGGGCAAATGCTAAAATTACTATGGGACGCGAATTAACCAAAATCTATGAAGAAATCAAATATTCTACTGTTAACGGACTTATAGAACATTTTTCAGAACGTCCGCCTAAAGGCGAGTTTGTAATTCTTCTCTATAAAGCAGAAACAAATAGCGAAGAAGATATAAATATTGATAAAAAAATAAAACTTCTATCACAAAAAGGGTTTTCAGCTAAAGATATCTCTATTATAATCTCAACTCTATTCAACATGAACAAAAATGCTATTTACAAAAAGCTCACAGAAAATAAACTATAAATGCTATTTCACTTTTTGCCATACCGTCGGAAACAAAAATCTTCTTCCTAAAAACTCAACAGCCGAATAATGTATTGGACTAAATCTGTCACCTTCCTCTAATGCCTCAACTAGTGGGGATTTTTTCATAAACATAACATTACCGCTCGCCATGTATTTATCATGAAAAAATTTGCTCTGGGCAAACCTTACCGTCTTCTCAACAGGAGCATTCAAATCCGCAACAAATATATTATCCTTAAAGTGCTCCCCAATCGCAAATACTCCTTTTTTGTCCAACTTATCATATATTTTTCTTACTAAACTCTGTGCAGCTTCTCTTTTGTCCACAGAACTTGCTAAATTAATCTTATATTGCAATGCTTCTAATATTTTATTATTACATAAATGATAAAATGCATTCCTAAAAAGTATCGCACCAACAGGCCGTTGAGTTTCTATATGATCTAGAGAACGAATATCTCCTTTTCTATATTCTATTGCCGAAGCATGCTCATCTTTCACTCGAAAATACTTCTCTGTGAACTCTGGATTTCTATCTCTAAAATTAAAATATGCAGTTGATTTGTTTATCGCAATATTTGGCGACTCTACAGGCTCCATTACAGAAAAGAATAAATCTCTCAACTTGGCTTTTTTCGCCACAGCATGATTGTCTAATATAAATGAATCAAAACATCCTGAAAATACACTGTGTATTCCTGCTCTTGCATGTGCTATTGCTTCTGGACTTATATCAAATGCTCTTATAAAATATTTTGCTCTATCTTTTAGCTGTGAAAATATTGAAATTGCCTCCTCTCCGTTAGAACAAGCAAAATCTAATATCTCCGCGCCTTTAGGAAAATTTCTTTCAACAGCTCTTATTACCGACAAAAGTGCATCATTCTCCCTGTAAAACATGCTATCCAACGTGCATCTTGCAACACTGTCATATCTCAAAAAACTTCCAAAACTTGGGCTTTTTTTACGATGAGAAATGTTGATTGCCTTATTTTTTCCAGAATTTTCTAACGGTAATATTTGCATCACAACCATCCAATTCATTAATTACTATGAATATTATTTTTTGCATTTATTCCCATATTTATTTACAATTCTTATAAATAATGCGCCGACCTAGTTAAGGTCGGCGCATTATAAATCACTTTGCAGAATTTTGAATTTACATCATTCCGCCCATTCCGCCCATTGCGCCCATATCAGGCATTGCCGGCGAAGTCTTTGGTTCTGGCACTTCTACTACTGCCGCTTCTGTTGTCAATAACATTGACGCTACTGATACTGCATTTTCCAACGCTGAACGTGTTACTTTCGCAGGGTCTACAATTCCTGCATCTAGCATATCCACGTATTTGTCATTCATCGCATCATAGCCCATTGAACCTTGTAATTTCTTAACTTCTTCTACCACTACTTCTCCTTTTACTCCGCTGTTATTAGCTATTAAGTATAGAGGAATATGAAGTGATTCCATAAGAATTTTTACACCAATTCTTTCATCATCTGACATGTCTTTGCATTCTGTGCATGTTTTTTGCTTTTCTTGCATTGATTGAAGTACTCTTACAAGCGCAACGCCACCTCCGGGTACTATACCTTCTTCTTTTGCAGCTCTTGTTGCATTAAGTGCATCTTCTATTCTCAGTTTTCTTTCTTTTAACTCTACTTCTGAAGCTGCACCTACTTCTATCACTGCTACTCCGCCTGAAAGTTTTGCTAATCTTTCTTGTAGCTTTTCTTTATCATACTCAGAGTCAGACATTTCTATCTGCTTTTTAATTAATTTTACTCTGTCTTCTACTGCTGCCTTGTTTTCATCTCCAACAACAATAGTTGTATCTTCTTTTGTAACAGTTACGCGTTTTGCCTTACCCATCATTTGTACAGTTACATTTTCAAGTTTTATTCCAAGCTCTTCCGTGAACATTTGACCACCGGTCAATACTGCAATATCTTCCAACATTGCTTTTCTTCTATCACCAAATCCCGGAGCTTTAACCGCTACGGCTCTTAAGACTTTTCTCATTGTGTTTACTACCAATGTTGCAAGCGCTTCTCCTTCAACATCTTCTGCTATAATCAACAATGAACGTCCATCACGCGCTACTTGTTCCAATACCGGTACCAAATCTGCTATAAGGTTTATTTTCTTGTTTACACAAAGTACATAAGCGTCTTCCAATACTGCTTCCATTCTTTCGGGGTCAGTTACAAAATATGGAGAAATATATCCCTTGTCAAACTGCATACCTTCTACAACCTTCAAAGTTGTTCCGGTAGATTTTGATTCCTCTACAGTTATTACGCCATCATGACCGACTTTATCCATCGCATCAGCTATAAGTTCACCAATTTGCTTGTCATTACCAGCTGAAATTGCCGCTACTTGTGCAAGAGCCTCTTTTGAGTTAACAGGCTTTGACATCTTTTTAATTTCGTCTACCGCAACTGCTACTGCTTTATCCATACCTCTTTTAATACCAATCGGATTAGCACCAGCAGTAAGGTTTCTCAATCCTTCCTTTACCAAAGCTTGTGCTAGTACTGACGCCGTTGTCGTTCCGTCCCCTGCTACATCATTTGTCTTTGAGGAAACTTCTTTCAATAACTGTGCACCGGCATTTTCAAGTCCGTTTTCCAGTTCAATTTCTTTTGCTATTGTTACACCATCATTTACTATTTGTGGTGCACCAAATTTCTTTTCCAATATTACATTTCGCCCTTTGGGTCCTATTGTAACTTTTACTGCATCAGCTACTGCATCTATACCTTTCATAAGGCTTTTGCGAGCTTCTTCATTGAATACAATTCTCTTAGCCATTTTATTTTCTCCTTTTGATTGTTAATTTTCCAATACACCTAATACATCTTTAACAGAAAGAATTTTGAGCATTTCGTCATTCAACTTAACATCTGTTCCTGCATATTTAGCAAATAGAACAATGTCACCAACTTTAACTTCCATTTCTTCTCTTTTTCCGTCTTCAAGAGTTTTGCCAGGTCCTACAGCAACTACTTCACCCTTTTGAGGCTTCTCTTTTGCTGAATCGGGAATAAATATTCCGCCAGATGTTTGCTCTGTATCATCAATAACTTTGATTACTAATCTGTCTGAAAGTGGTCTAATTGCCATGATTAATCTCCTTATAAATCTGCATAATTCGTTACTATCTTTTTATACAACGAATTACCTCTTTTTTACAGAAAATTAATGAAAAATTAATTATCTTAATTTTTTTTTGTTAATAAACTAGACCTAATCAATTTATTCCGAAACTTTAACGCAGGTAAGCATAGAAATAGAGCGAGGACGATTTTCATCCGCCGTCGGTACAACTCGAGAGGAATCAAACCAGACCGTCGTTGTTGTACTTCCACCCGATTTAATACTTTCTTTCAGTCCAGTTCCACTATAAAAAACTCCTTGAGCCACTATATTCCATGCACCAAACCCACCGCGTATATTTCTTGAGGCGTCTGAAAGCAATGTTCCTGGTTTATTTTTATCTGTTGACACACTAATGGGACGGAATAGTCCGTTTACGCTATCTGATTGCGTCTGGTTTATACAATTTCCATTAGAATCTTCGCCTTTTTTGTCACATATGTTATATGAACCTGATACTCTAAAATATCGTCCATTATACTTTTCATCAACTTGTCGCCAACCTTCGGGACAAGTTGAAGTATAATCCGCATCAAAGAACATTACCATTCCGGGGACAAAACCTTTTTGTTTTTCCAGTTCTTCTATTCTATTAATCAAATTACCTATTTGAAGATTATTAGTTGCTGTATTTTTTGTAGAGCGTGATATTAGGGGAGCAGACATAGCTAAAGCAATGCTAACTAACATGAGAACCACCATAGCCTCTGCTATCGAGAATGCTTTTTTCATCCCTTATTCTCCATTATACTATCTCTCAATAATACCAAACCCTTATTTTAACGTCAATGCATATAACTTCACCTAATCTGAAAAGGACATTTTGTACAATGCGCTTTGGGATGAAGTTGCAAATTATCTTCCAAGTCATACATCTGAGCTATTCTTGTTATAAGCTTTGAGCCACAAACAGGACAAATGCATTCAGCACCTTCTCCTGCCAAAATTTTTATTTTTAAATCTTCTATGTATTTCGCGTCTGTAACAAGAGATACATCTACCGTTTTTTCATACTTCTTTATTTCTGCAGACTCCAACTTCAATCCCTTAGCAAGTTTCTGTCTTATCGATGTTGCCAAAAATAACTCATTCCCACTCTCTATATCTTCTATCATCTTAAGTGAGATATTACTTTTTTTAGACAATCCCGTCTGAGATAGCCCTATATTCTCCCGCCTTTCACTTACAAATTGGGCCAGCGACTTTCCTTCATCCATATTTATGCCTCTACTGCATCTTGCTTACGAAATTGCATTTCGTATAAATGCCTATACTGTCCGTTTTCTATCTGCATTAACTCCTCATGCGTTCCCAACTCAACAAGCTCTCCATCATTTATAAGCGCAATTCTATTTGCATTTTTTATTGTTGACAATCTGTGCGCTATTACAAAAACCGTTTTATTCTGCATTAAATTATCCAAAGCCTTTTGTACAATCTCTTCCGATTGATTATCCAAGGCTGATGTCGCTTCATCCAGAATTACTATTGGAGTATTTTTAATCATCGCTCTTGCAATTGCAACCCTTTGACGTTGTCCGCCTGATAGGCTTGTCCCTCTTTCTCCTATTTGGGTATCTATTCCATCAGGTAAACTGTCTAAAAATTCTCCCAAATGTGCAAGTTCCACTACCTGTTTCAATTCCTCTTCAGTTGCTTTAGGGTTTCCAAGTAAAATGTTTTCTCTTATAGTCCCTGAAAACAAAAAGTTATCCTGAAATACAACTGCAATATGAGAACGCAATGATTCCAGTTTTATCTTTCTTACGTCTGTCCCATCAATCATCAACATGCCTGAGTTTACATCGTAAAATCTCGGAATAAGATTAACTAAAGTTGTCTTTCCTCCACCGGAATTGCCAACTATTGCTATTGTTTCATTTTTTCTCACATTCAGGTTAATATGTTTTAGTACACTATGTCCTTGTACATATTCAAAACTTACATCATTAAAACATACGCCATCTTTTACTTCATCCAACTCAATCGCATCATCAGCATCTTTGATTTCAGGTTGCAAATCAAACAACTCAAATACCCTACCCATAGCCACAAACACTGTTTGCAGGTCCGTTAATGTATTTCCAAAACTTTTTATCGGCTTATACAAAAGCAGCAACGAAGTAACAAATGAAGTCAAAGCTCCCATTGTCATCGTCCCGTTCAAGATAAGACTTGTTCCATACCAAAGAACAAAAGCTATACCAAATGATGCTATTAGATACATTATAGGCGACATCCAGCCAACCCTTTTAGTCAATGACATAGTTAAATCAAACGAATCTTGTAATCTCGCATTGAAAATGGAAATCTGTCTTTGTTGCAAACCATATGCACACATAACTTTATTTCCCTGATATGTTTCATTAAAGTTTGTTGTAAGATTACCACCCACTACCATTGTTTCATTAGAAACACTTTTGATTTTTTTTCTTATTAAAAGGACAGGCAATATTGCTACACACAAGACAACAACTCCAACAACTGCCAAACGCCAAGAACTGTACAACATTACACAAACAAGCGCAAGTGCACCAAAACCGTTTGTAAACAAGTCTTTAAGCTTTTCCACTATCCCCTTTGATGCCGTATCAGGGTCACTGACAAACCTCGTCAGTGTTATACCCGAAGAGTTGTCATCAAAAAATCTTGTATCCATCTCTACAAGTTTTTTAAATAAATCTTTCTTCACCGCCATTGTAATTTTTTGGCTTACCCAAGCAGTTAAATATGCATTTACATATTTCAATACGCCCTGAAGCCCTGCAAACATAACAATACCAAAAGGTATAAAAGGAGCTATATCAAATGGGCAAACCCAACCATGGATTACAAGCGGATTTTTATTAACAACATTATCTATATATGGTCTTAATGCCAACGCAACTACACCGTCAAGCATTCCTACAGGAATCGCCACCAGAACACTTAGAATGGCTCTAAACATAAATGGCTTTATATACTTATATATTCTCGATACTAACCAAGAATATCTAAACGCATTCTGTGCTTGTGTATCTTTTAACTTCATTAAAAACTCCTCGCTGGCTATTCATAATAATTATTCTATCATGAATATTATTTCTCTCGAATGTTTTACTCTATTCGATTATGTTCATTATATATTGGAAGTACTCACTTGCCTTGTATTGCATCGCTCTTTCTTTTATCTCTTGTACACCTAAAAATCCAAGACGATAAGCTATTTCTTCAAGACAAGCTATTTTTACCCCCTGGTTCTCCTCTATTGTTTGAACATATTGAGAAGCCTGCAATAATGATTGATGCGTTCCTGTATCTAACCATGCAAATCCCCTACCTAACAACTCTACACTCAAATTCCCCTCTTTTAAGTATATATTGTTCAAATCCGTTATCTCAAGTTCACCGCGTTTCGATGGCTTCAAAGATTTTGCCTTTTCAATGACGTTATTATCATAAAAATATAGACCAGTTACCGCATAATTTGATTTGGGGTTTTGAGGTTTTTCTTCTATTGAAAGAGCCTTTCCTTCCTTATCAAATTCTACAACGCCATACCTGTGAGGGTCTTTGACATGATACCCAAAAACAGTTGCGCCACCTTCCTTTGATACTTTTTTTACTACATTTGATAATGTATGAGAAAAACCTCGACCGTAAAATATGTTATCACCCAATACCATTGCCACAGAGTCTTTACCTATGAATTCTTCAGCCAATATAAATGCCTGTGCTAATCCTTGAGGCTTTGGTTGAACTTTGTAGCTAAACTTTAACCCAAATTGGCTTCCATCACCTAACAATTTTTCAAAATTAGGCAAATCCTGCGGTGTTGAAATTATTAATATATCCCTTATCCCTGCAAGCATTAGAACTGAAATAGGGTGATATATCATCGGCTTATCAAAAACAGGCAAAAGCTGCTTTGACACAACCATTGTCGAAGGATAAAGACGGGTCCCTGCGCCGCCTGCAAGTATTATTCCTTTCATCATTTTTCTCCTATTCACACCTTAACTCCAAATAATCACTTAAGGCAAGCTTCCAATCACGACAAATACCTTCATTCGCCATTACACTGTAGAAAGGTCTTTTCGCAGGTCGCGGGTATTCTTGCGTCCTGCAGGCAGTTATATTTGCATCTATTCCCGATTGCTTGAATATTTCCTTTGCAAATCCATACCAAGTAACACTTCCGCTTCCACATATATGATATGTTCCATAAGGTTTCTGCAAGCTTATCAGTTTCAATAGCCCATTTGCTAATTCTACAGTCCAAGTTGGACAACCTTTCTGATCATCTACAACCTTTAATGCAACACCTTCTTTTGCCTTGTTTATCATAGTTTCTACAAAATTATGTCCATGATGCCCGTACAGCCAGCTGGTTCTCGCTATGTAATACTTCTCACAATATTTTTTTACAAATTCTTCTCCTTTATACTTCGTATAACCGTAGTGATTTATAGGATTAACCTCATCTGTCGGCAAATACGGTTCTTTTTTCTCTCCGTCAAATACATAATCCGTTGAAATATATATCATCAAACAGTCGTTCTTGGCACATGCTTTCGCTACATTTTCTGTTCCGAGTTCATTTATCTTGGCAGCTACTTCTTTTTCTTCTTCTGCCTTATCAACATTTGTATATGCGGCAGCGTGGATTACAACGTCAGGTTTTATTGTTGCAATTGCAACGGACACGGATTCTTCATCTGTTATGTCTAATGTGTCCTTATCTGTTTCATACACAAAACAACCAACATCTTCCAATATAGGACATAAATCTTGTCCTAACATACCATTTGCCCCTGTCACAAGAACTTTCATTTAACTAATTCCTTTTTCTCTTCTATCGACTTAATCCAATCTTGATTATTCAAATACCAAGCAATCGTAAGTTTTATACCTTCTTCAAAAGTTAAAGACGGTTCCCAGCCCAACTGCTCTTGTATTTTGGTATTATCTATTGCATATCTTCTGTCATGTCCAAGCCTGTCTTGAACATACTCAATAGAGCTTTCGTCTTTCCCCATTGTATCTAATATAATTTTTGTAATCTCAATGTTAGTTTTTTCATTATGCCCGCCTATATTATAGACCTCACCTTCTTTGCCTTTATGGAGAACCACATCTATAGCCTGACAATGATCATAAACATATAACCAATCACGAACATTCATTCCATCCCCATATACCGGAACTTTCTGCCCTTTTAGAAGTCTTGAAATAAAATATGGTATAAGCTTTTCGGGATATTGGTATGGTCCGTAGTTGTTTGAACATCTCGTATTCAAAACAGGCATTTTATAGGTTTCAAAATACGAACGTACCAACAAATCCGCTCCGGCTTTTGAGGCTGAATACGGCGAATTTGGTGCTAACGGTGTCGTTTCGGTAAAATATCCTTCTGCACCCAATGTTCCATATACTTCATCCGTAGATACTTGCAAAAACCTCTGAATATTATGTTCTCGCGCCGACTGTAACAAATTCAGCGTACCTTGTATATTCGTTTCTACAAATATCTCAGGCCCGATTATTGACCTGTCTACATGGCTTTCCGCTGCAAAATTTACTATTGCATCAACCTCTTCACATATCTCTCTTACTACATTTTTATCACATATATTTCCAAGTACAAATGAATAGTTAGGATTTGACTTTACATCATCTAAGTTTGAAATATTCCCCGCATAAGTAAGACAGTCTAAATTAACAATTTTGTATTGAGGATGTTTGTTTAGCATATGCCTGATAAAACAGCTGCCAATGAACCCCGCACCACCTGTAACCAATATATTCATAAAATCTCCTTATAATCTATATCTTTTAAAAAAGGTTGATTTTTATCCTTTTCACTGAGAATAGGAGCAAAATCGATACCCCAATCTACTTCTATATCAGAATCATTCCACCTTACTCCTCTGTCACATTCCTTGGAATATTCAGAGCTTGCCTTATAAATCAACTCGGCCTCTTCCGATAAGACAACAAAACCATGTGCAAATCCCTTAGGAATATAAAGCATATTCTTGTTTTCCTCGCTTAAATAAACTCCAACCCATTTTGAAAATGTTTCAGAATTTTTCCTTAAATCAACAGCAACATCAAAAATCTTTCCTCTTACACATCTTACCAACTTTGCTTGCGCATATGGTTCTGCTTGATAGTGCAACCCTCTAAGTACACCCTTTGAAGACTTTGAATGATTATCCTGACAAAATTCTACATCTATACCGTTTTTGACAAAATCAGATTTTTTGTAAGTTTCCATAAAAAATCCGCGTTCATCTGCAAAAACTTTAGGTTTTACAAGTATTACATCCCTTATTGACAACCGTTCGAACTCAAATGCCATTGTTTCTCCTTTTTTGCAATTATAGCACAACTTATGCTATTCGTAACGTAATGCATCAATCGGATTTAACAATGAAGCCTTATATGCGGGGTAATATCCAAAGGCTACCCCTATTAAGCATGAAAAGCCCATAGACAGAAATATCGAAAACGATGAAATTGCAATTGTCATTTCTGAAAAGAATTTTATACCATATGCTACTGATACACCTATTATTACACCTATTATTCCACCTATAACAGACAACAATAACGACTCTATTAAAAATTGTACTCTAATATCACTAGCCTTGGCCCCGATTGCCATTCTTATACCTATTTCCTTTGTCCGTTCCGTCACTGACACCAGCATTATGTTCATAATCCCTATACCACCTACCAACAATGAAACTGATGCTATGGCTCCTAACAAAAGTCCCATGGTTTTTGTTGCCTCTTTTGCAGATTCCATCATTTGGGTTAGGTTTCTTACTGTAAAGTCATCATCCTGATTTTTACCTATATTGTGCCTGCTCCTTAGAAGTTCTATAATCTGTTCCTCTGCCAATGACAAACTCTCTGAACTTCTGGCTTGAACATTTATTCGCTTTATCATTCCAGGAAAATCCGTACCAAATACTTTTTTCTGCGCCGTTGTTATGGGAATTAAGATAATATCATCTTGATCCATTCCCATTCCGTTTTCACCTTTGGTCTTTAACAAACCAACAATTTTAAACGGTACATTCCCAATTCTAATAGTTTTATCAATCGGGTCAACATCTCCGAACAAATTTATCGCAACTGTATTACCAATCAACGCAACTTTTGTAACATTTTGAATATCTTCTGATATTATATTTCTTCCCGATTCCAACTCCCAGTTAGCAATCCTCAAATAAGACGGTCCCGTTCCTCCAACTGCTGTTGACCAGTTTTGGTTACCGTAAGTTATTTGTTTGGCTTCATTCATATATGGCGCAACTCTCAATACAGCACTGCAATTTGCCTCTATAGCATATGCATCTTTTAGGGTTAAAGTCGGTTTTGTACCGGACCCCATTCTTACTCCGCCTGAAGTCGATGATGCCGATGTAACCATTAGTTGGTTACTACCCATTGATGCCATATCGTCAGCTATTTTCTTGCTTGCTCCTGAACCAACCGCCAGCATTACTATTACAGCACTTACACCTATTATTATACCTAAACTCGTAAGCATTGAGCGCATTTTATTCACCCTTAGCGATACTACTGCCATTTTGAATGTAGAACCAAAATCTATCATGCCTTCACCTCATCAGACACAATATTTCCATCTTTAAATTTAACCACTCTTTTGCAATAATCCGCTATATCAGGTTCGTGAGTTACCAGTACTATCGTCTTTTTGTGAACTTCGTTCAACTTAACAAAAAAATCCATTACCTCATAACTCGTCTTTGTATCAAGATTTCCCGTGGGCTCATCGGCAAGTATTATTGGCGCATCGTTTACTATCGCTCTGGCGATTGCTACCCTTTGTTGTTGTCCTCCGGACATTTGATTTGGCATATGATGCTCTCGCTTTTCTAACCCAACTATTTTTAGTGCGTTTTCTGCTCTTTTCTTCCTCTCTTCCGGTGGAATTCCTTTATATATCATCGGTAACTCTACATTCTCCAGCGCTGATGTTCGGGATATAAGGTTAAACCCTTGAAAAACAAATCCAAGCTTTAAGTTTCTTATTTCAGATAACCTATCAGCATTTAAACTCATTACATCTATGCCATCTAAATGATAACTTCCTGATGTAGGCTTATCCAAACATCCTAACATGTTCATAAACGTGGATTTCCCTGAACCGGATGTACCCATTATCGCCACAAATTCGCCATCTTCAATTGATAATGACACATCATTCAGTGCATTAAAAGAGCTTTCTCCTGTTGAATATGTCTTGATTGCGTTTTTTACCTCTATTAATGCCACTAGAACATCCTCATTCCGGGTCTTTTACCGCCTTTTTTTGACTTCCTGTCTTCTGCAAACCCTATTATTACCGTTTCATTACCCTTGAGCTCTTTCGATGATATTTCAGTATTTACATCATCGCTAACACCTGCTGTAATATTAACTCTCTTGGGACGCTTATTTTCCATTATCCATATACCTTGTTCTTTGTATTTTGGTCCGCTTCCATCTATATTAGGTGTGAATTTTAATGCCGAATTGGGTACCGTCATTATATTCTCTTTTTTACTGGTTATAATAGAAACATTTGCCGTCATCCCAGGTATTATCAGACCTTCTTCATTGTCTACATCTACTATAACAGTGTATGTTACTACGTTTTGTACCGTTGTTGCAGAAATTCTCACCTGCGTAACTTTACCATGAAAGACCCTATCTTTATATCCATCAAGGGTATAGTTAACATCCTGTCCTACTCTTACTTTTCCTATATCTGCTTCTGAAACACTAGTTTCTATCTGCATCTTAGTTAAGTCTTGGGCTACCATAAATAATGTCGGAGTCTGGAAACTAGCTGCTACAGTCTGTCCAACATCAACATCCCTCGAAACAACTATTCCATCTACAGGTGATGTTATTTTTGTATACCTCATATTTGCAGATGCCGTTTTGTAGCTTGCTTCCGCTTGTGATATCTGCGCTTTTGCCGCTTCTACCTGCGCTACATCTGAAAAATATGTAGATTCCGCCAAATCTAACTCACTCTTGGATATAAAATTTCTGGCATATAGATTTTTGTATCTGTTATATGTTTTTTTGTCATTCTCAGTTACGGCTAATATCTTCCTATAATTTGCCTTGGCATTTGCTATATTCGCTATGGATTGCTGTAACTGAGCTTCGAATAATGAGGTGTCTATTTGTGCCAACAATTGTCCTTGTTTTACCTCCGAATTATAATCAACATATATCTCCTTTATCAATCCGGATACTTGAGAACCTATGTTTACTGTCTTAACAGGATTAATTGTACCTGACGCTTCTACTACCTGTATAATCGTATTCCTTCCAATTGGGGCTGTTTCATATTTGACAGAACTTTTGCCCTTTTTTACAATTATGAGCAAGAAAACTATTACTATTAATATTATTATTGGTATCAGGTATTTTTTCTTCATCTTTCCCCCATGGCTTTTTCAAGTGATGCGCGTGCCATATTATAATCAAATACCGCTTGTACATATGACTGTTGGGCATTATTATAATTTTGCTTTGCATCTTGAAGTTGTATAAAATCACCTACGCCTACAGCATACCTTCCATCTGCAAGTTCAAAGTTTTCCAAGGTCTGTCTCACCTTCACTTCTAATAATGGAATCCTTTTTTCAATCTGCTGCATATTTATGTAAGCATTTTGCACTTCGAAATATATATTTTGTTTGCTTAAATTTACGTTGTCAAGCGCTGCATCAAGTTGAGCCCTTGCTTCTTCTATTTTGGAAACTGTATTCATGATATTTACCGTTGGAAAATCTAACGACGCAGAAAAACTCATCCCATTATTCACAAAATAATTTGTATTACGATGAGTATATCCGACCTTCCCGTTTATTGAGGGATAATATTCCCGCTTTACGTACTTCAAAGATTCTTCCATTGCTGCATATGTTGCTGCAAATGATAACAAATCAGGTCGTTGCTCATTCGCACGTTTTATTGCTTCTTCCAGTGTGTATGGGTATGGTTTAAACTGATAATTACTTAATAAATCTGTCTTTTGCACAGATGTCGTAAATATTGTACCTTCCCCATCATATTTAACCGTATCATACTTTTCGTCAGGATTATCCGATATCAAACTTATGGGCGTAAATTGCTCGGTTGTAAAATTAAAAGTTTCGGTATTCTTTATTGAATAATCCGGCGCGTATGCAACATACATAGCATTGTTCAGTTTTACCATTGCGGTTTTTAAATCATTTTCTGCTTGTACAAGCTGTATCTTTGCATCACTCAAATAGACTTCTGCGTTTACCAAATCAATTTTTGACTTTGTACCTTCTTCAAAATAAGCTTTTGTCCTCAAGTATTGTCTTTCATTTATCTGCACATTCGCAATTTGTATATCTCGCTTTGCCTGTGCCGAAAGAACTCCATAGTATGCTGATTTTACATCATATACAGCCTGAACTATTGCATCATCTACATCGTGCTTTGCTGCTATTTCTGAAAACTTCTGCATATTTATTCTGGCATTCGTCTTTCCAAAGTTGTATATCATCTGATTTAAAGATGCATTCGCCGAGTAGTAATTACTGTTACCTGACATATTTTTGGAACTGTCAGCCTGTCCATAATATCCCGTACCCGCCCCCAATGTCGGAAAATAATCAGACTTTGCTTGACCTATCCTGCTTTTAGCTGCTAAAGCATAATTCTTGCTCATATTTATCTTAGGACTGTTTTTTATCGCCAAATTTATACAATCCTGTAACTCCAATGTAGAATTCTCAGCTATTTCATCGATCGCAAAACAAGGCATTGCCAATGTCCATAATAATAATGCCAAAGAAAAAATTTTTTTTATTTTTTGTGAAAAAATCACAACCCTTCCTCTTCCCTTTAGAACATAATAATACTACTATATATTTTTTTATTAATCGGATAAATAGAGGAAAAATTATTCAAAAAAAAGAAGCGGGCAAGAATAAATCTTACCCGCTTCTTAAATTTCTTCTAGAATTATCTACCATTCATCATTCCTAGATAAAGTATCATTGATGATGTGAACTGGTCAATTGCGTTGAACTTAACACCTGCTGTACCGTGTGCTGCGTCTGTTCTGACTACTTGACCTTCTACTGTAAACGGTAAGCCTTTGTAGTCCATTGTGATCTGAATATTTTCACCTACGCTAGGTAATTCTGTAGTTTTTACCAACATACCTTGTTTCGAAATATTCAATACGTCTTGAACTTTTGCACCTGATTCAGAATCTGAGTTGAGCAATACATATTCACTTGCTGCTACATTATATCTCAAATCTTGACGGTGGTTTCTTACTGATGCATTACCTTTGTCATCATCTGACAAGAATTTCATATTTCTTTGGTCTCTGTCGTCCCATTCATAGTTAGTATCACCACCATCCGGCGTATTTGGATCAACTTGTCCCATTATATGAATATTCAGGATTTTATCTGCTTCTGGAACTCCAACTTCGTCGGCAATAACATCACCTTTTACTATTACATTAATTGAGTGATTTAAGTCATTGTATGGGAGTTCACCAATAGAACCTGCAGGGTCTTTTTCATTAAGGTTGGCTGTGATGTCTATATCTCCGTCTGATACTATACCTACATTATCGCCACCACCGTTAAGTACACTGTCACCTGCTTCTATTTTAACATCGCCACCAGATATGATATTTCCATCTTCTTTATCGTGAGGAATTATTATATCTTCATTACCTCTGATGCCTACATCTTCACCGGCTTCGATTCTATCAACTGTTAAATCACCGTAGCCTTCAATGTATACACCACCATTAGGTGCATGCGCATCCAGTTTATCACCTACTGATACTGTTAAGTAATGATCAGGATCACCTACGTTGTCATTATTTGATACAAGGTGTAAATCTTCACCTGCAGTTATCGCCGGTCTGCTAGTTCCTGTTTGGTGTATATAACCGTCGGTTTCTATTCCAACGTCTTTTCCAGCGTTGATTTTACCTACTGTTATATTATCTTTTGAACCTATGTATACTCCGCCTTGCGGTGCATTAGCATCCAATACTCCGCCTACTTTAACTTGCAGATAGTTATCAGGATCGCCTACATCACTTTTAGCTGATTCCAAATTCATATCTTTTCCTGCTATTATCGTCGGATTTGATGGATCAGCCTTTGAGGTTTGATGTATGTATCCATCTGCCTTTAATCCTACATTAGTACCTGCTTCAACCTTGTCTACATTGAGGTTTCCAAGTCCTTCAATATATACTCCGCCTTTCGGAGCCGTTGCATCCAAGGCACCACCTACTTTTACGCTCAAATAGTTGTTAGGATCACCTACATCCGAGCCATTTGATACCAATGTAAGGTCTTTTCCTGTCGTTATTGCAGGTTTTGTTCCTGATACTGTCTGATGAATATATCCGTCACCGATTATTATTGCATCTTGACCTGCTACAACTTTTCCTATTGTCAAATTGTCAGGAGTTCCTATATATACACCGCCATTTTCAGCTACTGCATCTAATGCTCCGCCTACGCTTACTTGTAAGTATTTGTTAGGATCACCTACATTATCCTTAGCAGATGTCAAGCTCATATCATTACCTGATTTGAATGATACCTTACCATCTGTAGTTTGGTGTATATATCCATCCGCTGCTATAGCCAGATTTCCTCCTGCTTCTATCACGTCGCCAACTTGTACGTTACCGCCTGCTTTTACATCTGCATCTTTGCCTGCTGTCGCTTTTACTATATTTGCGTCTTTTGCTGCATCCAATTTCAGGTTCTCACCTGCATTTGCATTAGCTATCGTCAACATTCCCGGCGTTTTTAGTGCTATATCTTTTCCAGCTGTTGCACTCGTTACATTCAAGTCTTCCAACCCTTCAATGTACACGCCGCCATTTGGTGCTGCTGCATCTAATGCACCACCTAAAGATATAGTCAGGTAATTGTCAGCAGCTCCGACATCTTTACTCATTGAAGAAAGACTTATATCATTTCCTGCCTTTATCGCCGGTCTTACTTGCGTATTATCTGCTTGCAATATAGCACCTTCGCCAGCTATTTTTACATTATTTCCTGCTTTTACTATCTCATCAATTATCACGTCGCCAGACTGTTGAATTGATACATCATTTGCCGCTTCCACAACACCAACATGCGCTGTATCTATAGTTCCTAGATATACATTTGCACCTTCTGTTGTCGCTGCTGCATCTATCTTACCACCGGCTTTTACCGTAAAGTGCTTATCAATTGCTCCTATATCACCTGCATTCGCTGTCAATTTTACATTGTTTCCTGCACTTACTGCGGGATTAGCACCTACTGCTCCGGATTTAATAACATTTGCGTTTACGGTTGCATCATTTCCTGCTTTGGCATTAGCTATTGTCGCTGTTCCTTTTGCATTTACTGTTATATCTTTACCTGCTTCCGCTTTAGAAACATTAGCATCCTTATCCGCTGCCATTGTGAGATTACCTCCGGCATTTGCACTCAATACCGTCAAGGTACCAGGAGTTTTTAATGATATATCTTGTCCAGCTGTTGCGCTGTTCACATTTAAATCATCTACACCATTTATGTATACTCCGCCATTGGGCGCTGCTGCATCAAGCAATCCTCCTACTTTTACTGTCAAATAACCATCCGGTAGTCCTACATTTGCCCCAGAAGATGTCAATGACATATCATTGCCCGATTCTATAGCTGTTCCGCTTACGTTCTGTATTATATTTCCTACTGCATCTATAACTACATCGTTACCAGCAGTGATTTTTTCATTTATTGCCAACTTGCCTGCTGCACCGATATTTGCATCCGCCACAGCTTCTATTAAACCAACGTTTCCGTTGCTATTTGCTAAGAAAATATTTACATTGTTACCATTAGCATTAACGTTATTAGCTGCATCTACCGTGATTCTAGGGTCACTAACGCTTGAACCGTCTGTCGATATTACTGCAATATCCCCTTTTGTATTAAGATTAACACCACCATTGCTGCTGGATATTGTTGCACCTGCTCTTTGCGGTGCTGTAGAGAATATTCCATTTTCTGTCGTTATGTTAACTGCGCCAACAGATTCAATTGCCCCATAGGTCTTATGATCGGCATCCAAAGCATAATCAGGTCTTATAGTAAGCTTATCTGTAGCATTTATATCAACACTGCTACCTTTAACTCTTCCGTCTACAAGTATATCATCACCTGTAACTTCTATCTTCTTCGCAGATACATCACCCAATCTTGCTGTTTCGTGCGTTGCTAATTTTGCGTCTCCGCCTGCGGTCACTGATATCAGGTCAAATGCACTTACTTCACTAGATACATTTCCACCTGCAGTTAAATCAACTCTTCCTGCTGATGATATCTTAGTTCCTGCTTTTTGAGCAACATTACCATTCTCTGATGTAACGTGAATACCATCAAATCTAAATGTATCAGGTGCTTTTATACCAGTTGATAGCTCTTTGTTATCCACAAGTCTTAAAGTTCCTTCTGCAGGACCTCTTTCTGCTATCGTCAAATTACCATGACTCACGTCGCCACCTTTTGCCTTGATGTCTATGTTACCCATCTTTAGGGTGGCGTCATTCATATCTATTCCGCCATTTTCTGAATATACAGAAATGTATCCATTATCTGTAACTGTAAGATTTCCTGTAGCATCTATTCCCATATTACCATTCAATCTTACGATTTCTTTTGCTGTTATATTATTATCTACATTTAAAGCGCCCTTTTCAGCGTTTAAATATATTTTGCCAACATCTGTAATATCTTCAGTCGTTGACAATGTGCCATAGCCTTTATTTGTTACTTTTACATTTGCCCCTTTCAAACTGCCAACTTTTAAATTTGTTGTATTATTGGCAACAGAAGCATAACCCTTAAAGGAACCATCAGTAGCCAACTCATCTGATACTTCCAAATCAAGCTTTTTACCTTCTTTTATTTTTACATTCAACGGTGTTACCGTTCTGTCTTCCCCATATATTGATGGATCAGCTATTATTGAAGTTCCAATACCACCATTTTTAGCAGAAAGAACGATATTACCGTTAGCATCTATATTCACTGCATTATCCAGACTGCCTACTATGTCTCCTGTATTTGTAAACAAAGAAACATTACCAAGCCCTTCTCCTGCAGCTGTAGTATCAATGATACCGCCATCTAAGAAATATATACCGTTACCCGCACTTAAAACTACATCTGCGGTTGAGTATATCTTTCCGCCAATCTGTATTAAAGCATCGCCGCCTGCTTTTAAGTTAGCAAAATCTGCTTCAGTCAATGAAACAGCAGCTCCGCTTAACCCTGCTTTACTTACTAACGAATTATAATCACCTTGCGTCGGTGTTATCATCTGTAGACCTGCAACATTTAATATTCCGCCAGCTCCTACTGCCATGCCTTCGGGTGAAATAAACATAACATTAGCCGGTAACTGACC
The DNA here is from genome assembly GCA_944325625.1 of Candidatus Gastranaerophilales bacterium. Lineage (GTDB taxonomy): Bacteria > Cyanobacteriota > Vampirovibrionia > Gastranaerophilales > Gastranaerophilaceae > RGIG2134. The sequence goes on from CALVAP010000004.1 coordinate 321,228, forward strand.
GTTTGTGAAAGCATTCAAAGTACCATTAATGTTAACTCCTTTGTTAACCATGTTGATATACCTGTCAGCACCTATCATATTGGCAACACCACCGGAAGATATATCAAAATTGTTGAAATGGTTCATCCCCGTTCCATTTTGAACAAAACCGGAGGTAATATCCGTAATATTACCTGTTCCATTGTTAATGTGGGTCATTCCACCCAACGTACTATCTCCAGCCGTTATGTTGTTTGCGCATGCCATATTCACAGGCATCATCAAAAATGACGTAATCGCCCCTAAAGCAATCACCCTTTGCATTCTCTTTTTTAATTTAATGTTTTGCATGTCTACACCCTTATTTTCAATACACTACTATAAGTATCTTAATCGTCATTAATTAACTTAAACTAAAGCCTTTTTAATTAAATTTTTACATTTTGCAATATTCATTCTTTACAAAAAGTTACAATTCTTCTTTGTTCTTATCTCTTACAAGTCTGGTTAAATCCGGTCTTGTCGTCAACTCAAAGTGGAATCTACCGGTCTTTCTATCTGACTCATATGCAGTATTAACAAGCCCAAAGCCCCAATATAAACGAGCCATAATTTCGTTTGTCATATTTATCCTTAAACCGGCACCTGTACTTACCAAGAATTGATTATCAGGTAATGATCCGCTCGTATCTGAGAATATTGCACCATGGTCTACAAACACCGCAAATTTTACTATATCTCTGGGATTTATATATCCAAGCTTTTCTGTTCCCAATTTTTTAGGTAAAAACGGAATCGGTGTTATAATTTCTGCCGTCGTATTATATCCTGAACGTCCTATCAAAACACCTTCAGAATATCCTCTTATACTCGACATACCACCTGTTTGATATTGTTCTATCCAAGGCAATTGATCTGTCGGTGACCATTGACCTGCAACTCTGAATTCACCAATTATTCCATGTCCAAAGTCATGCAACCTTACTCCGTTACCCTCGTATTTAAAGAATACTCTGTTTATTCCCTGTGAATCAAAATATCCTACTGTTCCGTAATGCCCTGTCAACCATATACCTCTTGGCGTATCCCAACGAGCATTGAAACCTTGTGTTCCTGAGTATGAATGCGTCTTATACAAAGTAATATCTGACGCATCAGTATTAGTCAATTTTATGTTACCTGCCGTATATGAATTTAATGCCATATTAGGTTTTTGTATTATCGGATGCGTTACATAGCCTGTATATGCAAACGTTTTACCTGTAATTCCAAAATCCTTAAATGGTCCATTCTTTATTGCTACATGGTTATAGGCAAATGACGCACCTACGCGTGTACCCTTTTTGTTAACCGGGATATTGTAGTCTGAGAATACAACTTGAGAATTCTTTCCAAAATATCCGCCTGCTGCAAATTTATCTCGATATCCGAACAAGCTGTCTGCTGATAATATTGCACCGCCTCTGAGGACCCCGATATTTTCACGTCCCATGTTGTCAAACACACCCGTTATATGAAATGGGAATTTATCATCTGTTTTTATATCAACGTCAGTAGTTCCCACCTCTTCACCGGGTTTTATTTTTACGTTAAGTTTGACATCATTATAGTTGTTAAATGATACCACCTGCTTTTCTAACGCTCTCAGTTTAAACAAATCACCTTCTTTGGTATCTATCCTATTTGTTATATATGAGGAACGCGTCCATTTATTATTTTCTACATTAATTTTTCCAACACGACCTTCATACAACGAAATAGTCAACACACCATTTGCAACATTTTGCTCAGGTAAGTATGCTCTTGAAGTAAAATAATCATTTTCTACATATGCTCTTGATATAGCTTCTACTACTTTGTTTATTTCCTCTATTGATACAGTCCTGCCTATTATCGGCGCGGCGAACTGTTGAAGCTCATCTTCGCTGAATACTTCTGACTTCGGAAATTCAACTTTTTCTATAGTTACATAGAGCTTTTCATCTTCTATCTGTCCGCTCAAAACGTCTGAAGACTCCATCTGCTCAAGTTTTTTGTCAATTTCCTTTTGAGCTTGTCCACCTTGATTATCCTGCAGCTCCTTACGTTCATAACTCTCATCTATCTGTTGGGGAGCAAACCTTTCGAACGAACTTTGTTGTATCCTCTGCATTTCAGGTGTCATCGCCGGACCTGTACCTTCAAACACAGCATAAGCAGCATTGTTCAATGTCAATGCTATACCAATTCCGAAAATTAAAAATATCTTCTTCATTATTATTCCATTCTTTCCTTATTGTACTTTTTTACATCTAATACGGGTTTCGATTTACAAATATTTTTGCCTATCAATGATACTACGATAAAAAGAATTATTCAACATAAATAAACCCATACAGTTTAATAATATGTAATAAAATATCCTATACGTATTTTAAAACACATAAATATATAAATTTGCTACATTCTACTCTCTTTATTAAAGAGTGTAAAATTCACAAATAATTTTTATTCTATCCATCGTGTCATTGCAAACCCGTAAATGGGATTCGATACAAAGTCCTTTCTTTTTCTTTGTTCAAACTACATCTAACCACGAACTTATATCGACACCCATGTTTATATTCTTTAGAAAATACTTCATTTACTTTACATTAATTAACATAGTTCTTATTTAAAACTTTTATTACTACTTCATGATAAATCAGAATACTAAAAATACCCCGGATTGGACTCGAACCAACGACGCCCTCCTTAGGACGGAGGCGCTCTATCCAACTGAGCTACCGAGGCATTCCTATCTTTTTTATTTCTATTCTATTATACTACAAATTTTACCCAGTTGGCTAATTCCTATTTACAAAAATTTTCTTACAATTATCTTATGAAAAAATTTATTTCTTTATTTTGTTTAATTTGTCTCGCTTCATTTATGAATGCTGCATTTGCTCAGACTGGCTCTTTGCCTTGTCAAGAACAAGTCATTCGTGAAGAACATATGTTCAGCGAAAAAAATGCACCTTGTGACAAAGTCATTATAACCAATCTTAGGAATATCATTTGCAGCGGAAATGTTTTTAAAATTGAATATATATGCAAATTTTGGTCAGATAAAGCAAAGGCTGGAGAAAGGGTTAACTTTCTCGTCCCGGAGGCAATCTATACAAAAGAAGGAACCTTGCTAATTCCAGCTTGCTCTAAGGTCGTAGCAACCGTTATCAAAATTGAAAAACAAAAGATATTCAACAAAAATGCAAGAGTTTATCTTAAGTACGAATGCATAATTCTTCCTGACGGTAGAGCTGTACCAATGAATGCAAAAACATTTACAAAAGACGGCGCACTCAAAGAAGGTCCCTGGATGACTACAGGCAAACTTGCTGCTTCTACCTTAGGGCTTGGCGTAGTTGGAGCTGGAACCGGTGTTGGATTTTCTTTTATCCCTAATCCGGCAAAAATCGGGGTCGGGCTTGCAATAGGTATTCCTGTGGGTTGCACCGTCGGTTTAATTACCGGACTCGTTACCCCAGGGCTTAAATACCACGCTAAAAAAGGTGAAAATGTTAAAATCATACTTTGTGATGACTTATGCCTGCCAAAACAAGATTGCCAATCTTGTGGCGAATAAACCTAAAATATCAATTTTATAATCTATTTTACAAAAAATGGTATTCATCTTTATTCCCACTCATATATAATAGACGTTACTCGCAGGCTTTCACCTTATAGACTATCGGCTTGATACTCTTAAAATAGCCTATGGATAAAATCAAGCATGCGCTTACCCATGCTATTGGTCCGGAATAAAACATTCCTATATATCCAAACTTAATTGCTAAATATACAGCAGCAAAAGCCCTCATTAAAAGTTCTGCTATACTTGCAACAATAGGGAAAACAACTTCCCCCATTCCTTGCAATGCGTTTCTGTATATGAATATTTGCGATAAAAAAATGTAGAAAAACGTACTTATCAAAAGGTATTGGTGTGCAATGTCTATTATATTTAGTGTGGCACTGCCTATAAACTCCCTTATGATATCAGCTCCCCAATATCTCATAATAACAGCCATTAATATACTTAAAAATATATTCAATAAAGAAGTATGAATAACTCCTGTTCTTATTCTTCTGAATTTCCTTGCCCCAAAATTCTGCGCAACAAATGTTGCAAGCGCAACTCCAAATGATATCATCGGCAACGTTGCTATTTGTTCTATTCTAAGCGCAGCCGTTACTGCAGCTATTACATCCGAGCCGAAAGTATTACATACACTTTGTATTATAATAACCCCCAAACCTAATATTGAAAACTGAATAGCCATTGGAACACCTACCCTCAAATGTTCCCATGCAGAACTGTAGAATTCCTCATCAAGTTTTATCAGCCAGTCTTGTTTCTTAAAGTGGAGTATCGGAAATTTTTTCTTCACATAAAACAGACACAACAACACCGAAAGCCCCTGTGATACAACCACAGCAACTGCAGAACCTGCAACTCCCATATTAAAAATTTCAATAAAAATCAACGCCAAAATTATATTTATTAAAGAGGCTACTATCAAAAAATATAAAGGAGTTTTGCTATCCCCTAATGCTCTTATCACGCTGGCAAAAAGATTATAGAATGTAGTCACTATCAAACCTATTACGACTATTTCTATATACCAATATGCATTATTGTAGATATTTGGCGGAACATTCAACAGATGTAACATCGAATGCATTAACAAAGAACAGACTATCGTAAAAATTATCGTTGCTACTATACTTAGTATCGTAGAAATTACAACTGAGTTCCTAACTCCGGCAAAATTTCCAGCCCCAAACCTCTGTCCTGTTATTACAGCAAAACCGTTGGTTAATCCAACTATTATAAACATAATAAGAAAAAACAAAGGCGCAACCGCACCAACTGAAGCAAATGCTTCCACTCCCAGTAATCTGCCTACTATTACCAGATCCGCAATATTATACAGCTGTTGAAAAATATTCCCTATCAATAATGGAACAGAAAACAATAATATCAGCTTTAATGGTTCGCCCTTTGTTAAATCTTTAATCATAAAAAACCTCAGCTTGTTATAAAATACTTGCTAACAACTTTTAGTCAAGCACTAAATAACTGAACCGAAGTTTTTACAAAAAACATATAAATTATTTACACCACCACAAACATTTATAGTGTCCAAGACCTTTTTTATGATGTTCGTGCTTCGGTTTAGGTTTTGGTTTATGCTTTGGCTTCTTCGGATGACATTTTGGACCATGGCAATCGTGATGCGGATGTGAGCCTGTATTTACATATATTTCAGTATTATCTTTTTTTAGCCCAAACCACGTAAATGTTCCATGCGCACTGGCTGTACAATAAAAAGACGTAGCTATAATACAAATTAAAGTAACTATTAATCTTTTATACATTCAAAACTCTCCTATACAACAATTTAACTCTTTAGAATACTAAATTCAAAACCACCCTATTTTTATAATTTGTATTAACGAGCTTATACGATAAAGTACATGTTGTCAATAAATTAACAAAAACATTTATAAATCAAACTGCTTTATTATTCTATATATTATTTGTTTTTTTTCATTCGTCATATTTTTTATAAGCTCAAAAATTTGAGTATCCAACTCTTTTTCATCCATTAAGTACTTAAAATCAAAAAAATCTTGCGCTGACACTTTAAACTTTTCCATAATCTTAAGCACTGTCTGCATTGAGGGAAAACTCTTGCCATTTTCTACATTACTCAATGATGAAGGCTCAATTCCTATCATTTCACAAAAACCTTCTTGCGTTAAGTTGTTTTTTTTGCGGATTTCCTTTATTTTTTTCCCAATAAGTGGTTTATCATTATTCATTTTGTTCCTCTTTTTTAGAATAACCGCATTAATTCTCAATTTGTATAGTGTATACCCCATATTATGTGTTGACATTTGTTGTAAATGCCATATAATGATAAAGAATAGTAGATATTTTTTCTGGATTTATAATGTATACAACAAAAAAACAAGCATTCGCATTGGCTGAAGTACTAATTACACTGGCTATAATAGGGATTATTGCCGCGTTGACAATACCCAATTTGATGCGCAAATATACAAAATTGCAAACCGTAACACAACTAAAAGCCTCCTACTCCCTTCTACAACAGGCTATAAAATTATCCGAACTTGAAAACGGAAATCTTGCATCTTGGGATTACACTCTTGAACGCAAAGCCTTTTTCGAAAAATATCTGGAAAAATACTTAAAAATGGAAAAGAAAAAATTACGCAATGATAATAGCTACAAAGATATTCAATACAAATGGCTCAACGGGAATAACATCTCAGGTTCATACAAAGAAAGTTCTAGCCAAACTTATAGCGCAACATTGATTAATGGTAGTATAATCCATTTTCATAGCGGTCCAAATCTTACTACCACAATAATGGTTGATATAAACGGACACAAAAAACCAAACAGAGTTGGCGTAGATTTATTTCATTTTGCAATACTACCGAAGTACGGCTTACAGCCTTGGGGATACGGAAATCAGCAAACCAATGAAGGTCAAAGCTCATTTGGAACTGATTATGACAGAGACAAAATAATGAGTGCAAGTTATGAATATGCTTGCAATAAGACAAGATTTGGTCGTTGGTGCACCGCTTTAATCATGCGTGACGGCTGGGAAATAAAAGACGACTACCCATGGGACTTCTAAAATCCTCAGTCCCACTAAATTAAAACTAAAAATACGTCTAAAACTTTTTTCATTTTTCAAGTATAATAAATTCTGCTGATTTAAAAGGAAGGTATAAGAATAGATGGAAGATTTTTTGTTTCCATTTGTAGCAAAATTTAACGAATATTTATCAAACTATATTCTTGTATTTTTACTTGTCGGCGTCGGTGTCTGGTACAGTATCAAAACAAAATTTGTACAACTGAGATGTTTTAAATCCGGACTCAAAAATATGTTTGGAGAAATAAACATTTTTGATAAAAGCCACCCTCACAGTATGAGTTCGTTTCAGGCTTTATCGACAGCAATTGCAGCACAAGTAGGAACAGGAAATATTGTAGGCGCATCAGGCGCAATACTGGTAGGCGGTCCCGGTGCAATTTTTTGGATGTGGGTTATTGCTTTTTTCGGAATGGCAACAATATATGCAGAAGCAACTCTGGCAATAAAAACCAGAATTATAGAACCCAATGGCAAAATCAAAGGCGGACCGGTTTACTACATAACAACAGCATTTAACGGGCGTTTTGGAAAGGTTCTTGCATGTTTCTTTTCAGTTGCCATAATACTGGCACTCGGGTTTATGGGCTGTATGGTTCAATCAAACTCGATTGCTTGCTGTATGGAAACAGCGTTTCATATTAAGCCTTGGATTATGGGAATTTTACTCGTTGTAATCTGCGGAATAATCTTCATTGGAGGAATAAAACGACTTGCATTGGTCGTGGAAAAAGTTGTCCCGTTTATGGCATTATTTTTCATAATTGGAGGACTCGTTATCCTCGGGGCAAGAATCCAGTATATTCCGGAAACATTTTATATGATATTTAAGTATGCATTTATGCCACAAGCCATAATAGGCGGAAGCTTTGGCTATGCAATCAAACAAGCAATAAGCCAAGGTGCCAAAAGAGGACTGTTTTCCAATGAAGCCGGAATGGGTTCCACCCCGCATGCGCATGCACTTGCTAATGTTAAAAATCCCCATACTCAAGGAACAGTTGCTATGATTGGGGTATTTGTTGATACCTTTGTAATTTTAACACTAAACGCTCTTATCGTAATCTCTACGCTTTATACTCAAGACGGTGCACTATCAAACGGTTATACAGAAGCTGTTATGAATATTTTAAACAAAACAAATCTTGTTCAAACCGCATTTGGAACAATTTTTGGCAATTCAATCGGTGCAATTTTTGTTGCAATTTGTTTATTTTTCTTTGCATTTTCAACTATTTTAAGTTGGAATTTGTTCGGGAAAATAAATGTAAATTACCTTTTTGGAAAGGCTCATAATAGGACTGTTGAACTGATATATATAATAATTTCTCTTTGTTTCATAATGACAGGGAGCCTAATTTCAAGTGATTTTGTTTGGGAATTAACAGATATGTTTAATAATTTAATGGTAATACCAAACGCAATAGCTCTTTTTGCACTAACGAAAGTTGTCGTAAAAATAGCAGAAACACAAGGTGAGTAGAATATTAAAAACAATTTATTTTAAGTAATCCAGCTTGCCATTCTTTAAAACATAATAAGTACAACCCCAATTTATCCCATACATATCATTTGTACAGTATGTGTTAAATCTTACAAAGTTATCATCAGTCCCTGCAGGATATATACTATATCTTGTAAAATAAAAATTAAATATATCAACGGCTAAAGTATTAGGCTTAGCATTACCATTAGTGTCTATACAAAGGGTTCCGCAAATATTTTTTAAATCTTTATTATCCAACCAAGTCTTGCTAGTAGTGCAACTGTTTGGATGCGAATTGTATTCCAAATAAATAATAGACCCATTAGGCAAAAGTGCTTTTGCTGAGCTTTGAAAAGATGAAGGTGTTTCACTGTCTTTGCCCTTAAGAATGTAATCAGAATGCAAGGAGCAATTATTTTCACCAATATCACAAAGCTTATTGATTTTTATGTGTTTGGAAAACTCATTTAAAATTGAATATGCCGGTCTGGAACTGTCAATAAACTCCCAAGATGAAATGTCTTCACCATGTTCTGCAACAACCAATTTATAAGCCTGATTTAAAATACTATATGATTGTTTCAAGTTAGTAACTATAACTTTTTCATTATACTTTTTTATTAATGTTGGGATAGTTAATACGGCTATAAATCCAACAATACTAATAGTAATTAAAGCCTCTGCCAGAGTAAAAGCTTTTTTACGTCTTGTCATCCTTTCAAACAGCTTATAAATATTTGTTAACATAAAGACATTGTAGTGTCTTTTTTAAACATTGTCAAGACTTATTAAAACAATTAAGGAATATAAAGTTACAATATTAGTATGATAATAGTAAACTTGTATAAAATTGGTTGGCAAAGAAAAATAACAAGAAAAGAATTAGCTGAAGCTTTAAAAATAAGTCCAACAACTATAACTAAACTCACAAAAGGGGAACATGTTGATGTTAAATTGAGTACATTAGAAAAGATTTGTGACTTTTTCAATTGCAGTATTCACGACATACTGGTTGAAATTAAAGATGAATAAGGCTTTGACTAAATCAATGCAAAAAACTTCATAAAAACCAATTCAAACAATCATGGTACTTTTCATAAAGCCCCTCTAATTTTGAATTTTTATGAATTGCAGGTGTATAACTGACCCTTATCCTTTCCGATATATACGTAATAAGTGGCAAATTTGTGCTAAGACCTACAATATCAGCAGCCTTATTACATTTTTTGATAACTTTTCTTGAAGCTTCAGCAAGTTTTTGCCTGTCTTCATCCTTCAATACTTCCAAATATTCATCATGCATTAACCAATCAAGCAAAAGTAATACCATAATTTCTGAACCGTTATGTCCATCTTCAACATTTTTGAGATGTTTCTCCCAATGAAGCGGTAAATCGATAAAATTTATTTCTTGGTTTTTATAATCTATTATTAAATTATTGGGATTTATAAAATCAGCCACAATACCATTTTCAGATAAGTAATTCAGCATATCAGCCAATTTTACATACTCTTTCAAATCAAAATCTGCCAGTTTCGTTATATTATCAAGAAATATTTTTGCTTGTTCTTCACTAACTTTTCCTGTCCCAAACAATGACTGCTTAAAAAGCTCAATCCAATTTGGGATTGAATATGATTTGACTTTAACCCTTTTCATAACAAATAAATCTGCATTATTAGTAGCAAACGGCTGACCAAAATTATATTTGGTAAGTTTAACATCCGTCGGAGTGAATGGTGCCATACGATGGGGAATTCTTTTCTCTCTGGCAAGAACATAATCATCCATAAATGGCATTGAATAAACTACCTTATGCTCCCCCATACCGATAATCTTGCCGTCATCGGATATAATTTTCTCGCAAAAAACATCAAATGGCACATCCCCATTTGGCGTTTTTGAATAACTCTCCATTAATTGAGCATATAAGCTTTTTTCTTCCTGAGCTTTACCGGAAAAAGATACTATGCCATGGTTTAGTCTGTAAGCAGGATTATACTGTAAAACCGATCTTCTATTTGCAGCTAATCTTACATAATCGTTCTTCCTATTAATAGACAAATTTATAGCAGTTATCATCACATTTTCCTAAAAACTGAATTCTTCAAATGGAAAACATCATAAAAATTTTTTTTTGTTGTAACCAAAACCATAAGTTATGATTTTGTTACAAATTATCACAAAACATATCAAATAATCGATAAAACATAATAAAACATCCCCATAATCAATATTTAAATATTATAAAACTTCCGGCTTGGTAAAATCTAAACCGCCTAGAGCTTGATAGAGATTTATCATTGCAATAATTTCATTTATTTTGCTTGAAATAATTAGTTTTTCTGATAGCACAGCCTGTTGTTTTGCCATCAAATAATCAAGATAATCTGCCGTTCCGGCATCCTCTTTTAATTCAGTTAAAAGCAACTCTTTGATGTCATATGAGTTTCTTTTCTCTGCTATATTGGTTATATTCCCGGCTGTTTTAAGTTCATAGAGAGTATCATTTGTTTCCTGAATAGATTTTAAAATAACCTTTTCATAATGCTGTATTGCAATATCATATCTATCTTTTTGTAATTTTAATCTTTGGATTTTTAACCCACCCGTAAAAAGATCCCATACCGGAACAAGTCCTATATCTGCCAGAAAATTATGCGGACTGGAAATATTATAAAAGTTAAATCCAATGTTTCCTGTAATAATAAAACTTGGCAATAAATCTTTTTTAGCAATTCTTACATCAATTCCTATTCGCTCCAAATCTAATTCTGCTTTTACTCTATCAGGTCGTTTTTCGAGTAAATTTACATTAATTTCTTTTGGAGGTGTAATATTTACTTTAATATTATCAAAATACGTTCTGTTTATGTCCCCTAAACTTCTATCTGCGGTAATTGCATCTGCAAGAGCAATAAAAATTCATAATCTTAAATTATTTTCTGATAATAATTTCGAAATAACTCCGGAACAATATGTTGTTTTAAGCATGCTTAATGATGAAGATGAATTAAATCAAAACCAACTTGGAGAAAGACTTTTCAAGGACAAGTCAAATGTTAACAGATTACTTTCAATATTGGAAGAAAAAGGACTTGTAGAAAAAAATCCACAAATAGAAAATGGAAAAAAAGAAAATATAATTACTATCACAGAACTGGGACGTTCTTTAAAGTCTAAGATTAAACCTGTTGTCATAAAATCACGTCAAAAATACCTCAAATCTATAAGTGAAGATGATTTGTATACGTGTATAAAAGTTTTACAAACAATTCAAGAAAACTTAATGAACAAAAAATAGGGAAAAATATGAATAAAGATCTCTTAAAACAAAAATTATTACGAAAAAGGATATTAATACCAAGCACACTAATATTAATATTCTTAGTTATATTAGTTGGATTTTCAATATATTCACTGAAATATCAAATTACAGATGATGCCTTCGTAGAAGGGCGTTTAATTTCTATTGCACCAAGAGTTTCCGGACAGGTAATTTCATTAAATGTAAACGATAACGATTTTGTAAAAGAAGGTCAACTTATATTAGAAATTGATCCAAATGATTATATAAATAAGGTCAAAGAACTTGAAGCAAGTTTAAAAGAGGCAATAGCCTTGAAAGATTCTTTTTTCAATGAAACTCAAAAAGCAGAAGCTGATGTTTCCCAAGTAAACGAGAACTTTGATTTTGCAAAAAAAGATTATGAGAGATACTCAAAGCTTAAAAAAGACGGGCTTTGTACAAAACAGGAATATGACAGGGCTTTATCTGAATATAATGAAGCGTTTGAAAAACAAAAGGCAATGAATGCATACTTAAAAGGTGCTACCGCAAAATATGAATCAGCAAAATCTAATATAGAAAAACTAAATGCCAAACTGGCACAAGCAAAATTAAACCTTTCTTATACTAAAATTTATGCCCCGCAAGACGGACATGTTTCTTCAAGAAAGGTAGAGAAGGGAAATTATGTAAATGTCGGACAACCTCTTTTGGAAATAGTTTCTCCTGAAGTGTGGGTAGTTGCTAATTTCAAAGAAACACAACTTACCCATATGAAAAAGGGACAAAGGGTTAAAATCAAAATTGATACATACCCACACAAAAGATTTTACGGCATTGTAGACAGCATACAAAAAGCTTCAGGGGCAAAAGCAAGCCTTTTTCCGCCGGAAAATGCAGTAGGAAGTTATATAAAAGTAGTACAAAGAATTCCTGTAAAAATATTATTTACAGATGATATTTCAAAGTATGAAATAGCTCCGGGTATGTCTGTAGTTCCAAGAGTTCAAATACGATGATAGAAGAAACAAACTGTACTAAAAAAACTCCTTTGTGGCTAATTTCTTTGGTTGTTACCTTGCCGACATTTTTTGCATTTCTGGCAACGAGTGCAACAAATGTTGCCTTATCCCATATAGCAGGTGCATTTGGTTCGACAAACGACGAGGCAAAATGGGTTGTAACAAGCTACATGATTGCAAACGGAATATTCTTACCCTTAACAGGATGGTTTGAAGCAAGACTCGGTAGACTTGGTTTTTTAAAAATATTTATAACACTGTTTACCATTGGGTCTGTAATATGTTCTTTTGCACCAAGCCTGGCAATTTTAATTTTGGGCAGGGTAATACAAGGGGTTGGAGGCGGAGTTTTAATGCCGTTATCGCAGTCAATTTTAATTCAAGAATTTCCTCCCGATAAAAAAGGTAACGCTATGGCTATATTTGTCTTTGCAATTATGGTCTCTTCAATTATCGGTCCTACTGTAGGCGGACTTCTTGTGGATAACATTTCTTGGCAGTGGATATTTATAATAAATATTCCAGTGGGTATTTTATCGCTGATATTAATTCCAATGTTTATTTCAGATACATTAATCGATAGCCAAAAAAAGAGTGTAGATATCGCAGGTATCATATTTTTAATATTATGGCTATTTTCTATGCAGGTTGTATTAGACAAGGGTCAACAATACGGTTGGTTCGATTGCAGATGGATATGTTGGTTAAGCTTATTTTCTCTTGCAAATATGTTTGCGTTTATAGTATGGGAATGCGAAGTAAAAGAACCTGTTGTAGATTTAAGTGTTTTTAAGGATTTGAATTTTACTGTCGGAACAATTTTAGGAACAGTAATTAATTCTTTTGTGTGTGCTACAGTAATTTTATTACCTCAATTTTTTCAAGGACTAATGGGCTATACCGCTTCAGCAACTGGACTTGTCCTGGCAAGTAGAGTATTTGCTTGTGTCGGGCTTTTATTTATCGGAAAATTATGTGAACTCATTGATAATAGAATTTTAATAGCCATAGGTTTTATTTTAACAGGGATTTCAGTTGGAATTTGTATTAACTTAAATCTTGAGACCGCCACAAATTCTATTGTAGTATCAAATATCTTATTTGGTATTGGGTCAGTTTTTGCCCTTGTCCCAATTTCAGCGTTAGCACTAGGCACGCTTCCCGAAAATAAAATTGCAAATGCAGCAGGGATCCATAGTCTGACAAAATGCGTCGCGGGTTCTGTATCAACTTCTTTAGCGGCAAGCTTTACAATAGGTCTTGCTCAAATCCATCAAACATATCTCGTTAAAAATATGTCAATTTATAATTCTGTATTTGAAAATCACTTAATATCTTTAAAAAATTCTTTCCTTGTATATAATGAAGCTTTTACTGCTACGCATAAAGCAAACTTGACCTTGTATAATCAACTCCTGGATCAATCAACACTTTATGCCATATCAGACCTTTTTCTTGCGATAACTACTATTGCTTTTTTGTCCATTCCATTAATATTTTTACTAAAATGCAAACAATCAATAAAAGAAAAATGATAAAACTTTAAAAAGCTTAGAGTTATCTTTGTATTGAACTCGCTAAACATAATAAAAAGAGGGTTTAAATTGTATCAACCCTCTTTTTTATTAAAATTTACCATAGAGTTGTCGAGTTCAGAACTTGGTTGATTGAAAATATTGCTTAATCCATTGAAACTAAATTATAAATATGCTATAATTTACAATAATTGCTTAAACTAAAATATGGTGGAATTATAATGAAAGAATATAAAGCAGGAACATATATTTTGCATAAAGGCTACAAGCCTTTTGTACCATCATTTATTAACGAGGATATTGATTGGAAGTTAGAAGAATTATCAAATTTACTTCAAGATGCAAGTCTGTGGCTAGGCAAACTAAATTCTTATGCTGATTTAATCCCTGATATTGATTTCTTTATTAAGATGTATGCAACAAAAGAAGCTACAAATTCAAATCGAATTGAAGGAACAAGAACAACTTTTGAAGATGCAATATCTCCTGTTGAGCAAGTTAAACCCGAATTAAGAGATGATTGGCAAGAAGTACAAAATTACATTCAAGCTATTAATTATTCAGTAGAAATGTTAAATGAGTTACCGCTTTCAATGAGGCTTTTAAAAGAAGCTCATAAAATATTATTGCAGGGTGTCAGGGACGAACATAAAACTCCTGGAGAAATCCGTAAAACTCAGAATTGGATTGGTGGTTCATCTTTACAGGATGCATTTTTTATTCCCCCCGAACCTAATCTTTTACCTGATTTACTAAGTGATATTGAAAAATTTTTACATAATGAATACCTACAAGTCCCGGAACTTATTAGAGCGGGTATAGCACATTATCAATTTGAGACAATTCATCCATTTTTAGATGGAAATGGCAGGACAGGACGACTTTTGATAATTCTTTATTTAATTAGTACCGGATTATTAAATAAGCCGGTTTTATACATTTCTGACTTTTTCGAAAAGAACAGAATGTCATACTATGATTCGCTTTCAATGGTTAAGCAGAATGATAACATTACACATTGGCTCAAATTCTTTTTAACAGGAGTAATTGAAACATCAAAAAATAGTATCAAAACTTTTGATGAAATTATTAAACTAAAAAAAGATGTTGAATATAAATTAACTAAAATTGGTAAAAAAGCAACAAATGGTCAAAGATTACTAGAATTATTATATTCTAAACCCAAAGTTAATTCCAAACTTGTAAGTGAAGGACTTAAAATTACTCCTGCAACAGCAAATGGAATATTAAAAGCATTTGTAGAAGCAGGAATATTACATGAAAAAACTGGGTTTAACAGAAATCGCTTTTACGTGTTTGAAGAGTATATTAATATTTTTAGATAAAAGCTTTTATAAATTAAAAGGAACTAGTTTATGCTAGTCCCTTTAAATTTACGCCGGATGCGATTTGTCTTGGATTTTTTGCGTTAAACGAGACTTCGGTTTTTGCCTGCAAGAATAAATATTCTTTTGGCAAAAGACCTCCGCTCTCTGCAAAAAATCCGCCGAACGCAACAAGAGCGTTCTCTTTGCTATCACAGCAAAATAAAAAGAGGATTAGAAATAAATTCTATCCTCTTTTTATTTACCACAGAATTTACGAGTTCAGAACTTGGTTATTAGAAAATGTGGCATAAACCCCAAATTATTATTTGATAGAAAAGTTAAAAAATAATTAAGGAATTCAAAGGTATTGATAAATTATGATACTATGAACTAAACTAAGG
>CALVAP010000005.1 GCA_944325625.1 Candidatus Gastranaerophilales bacterium
TACGATGAGAATAAATTTGTCAAACCATTTAACTACGAGCATTATTATTTTCACAACGCCGATGAGTTACCAGAGGAATTTGGTCTTTACATAGATGGCCGGAATAAAAATATGATTGGTATTAAAAACAACTCAGGCATTAACGGTGCTCGTCAGGCTACTTATTATCACGATGGAAACATGGATTATTATGGAAAACCGGATTATGAAACTAGAGAAAAAGAACATAGACAGCTTCTAGAATATGTTTCTAACCCCGAAAATCTTGATACTTATTTGCCATTTTACGAAATTGTATTTCCCACGGCACATGAATGCGATTATGGCCATGGGATAACATACAAGAACAGCGGTTTTATTTACATAGGCAAAGATGGCTCAATCGAGTACAAAAAGTATCTGGACCAAAATTACATAAAAGGGATGTTGTCAAAAGAACATGTTTTAAAAACCGTTACATCTGGATTATTAGAACCAAGTTACGTTGTTTCCGAGATGGAAAAACAGGGTAGGTTAAAAGAGTTGTTTGATATGACAAATTTGGGTATTCCTATGCGCGAAGCAAGTATATTGGTAGATATTGCCGTGCAAAAAGGACAACTGGATGAAGTTTTGTCGCATTATCCAAAATTAATAAGTGGTGACAGCTATACGGATTCCAAGTTGATATCGGCTTTGCTTCGAGAAGGTAGATATGATGAATGTCTTGAAAGATATCCATCTGCTTCATGGCTAAGATCAAAAAATTATCCGCAGGATAAGTCTGATTCAATTAATATAGCCAACATACAGGATGCATTCAACAAAAAAAGGAAGAATGCACATGATAAATTTTCCACAAAAGCGCAGGAAGATTCTACTGAATTAGATAAAGCAATACAAAGTGCTAAAGTGTCTGCATTTTATGACTATAAAGATAACATGGGCTGGTGGCGAGTTCTTTTGGATGTTACCACCATGGGACTATTTGAGATAACCAAACTTGCAACCTGGGGAATAGATAGGCATAGTTACATAAAACACGCAAAAAAATCTGTTCAATATAACAGAAACAATAGCCAAGCAGAAATTGCAAAAGATGTAGGGCAAATTCAAGATGAGCTTAAAAATGAAGACTTGCAAGCGACATATATAAAAGATAGGCAAGAGAAAATTGAAAAAATTAAAGATATAGTGTTTAGTAAATTGTTTAGTCGTATATCTTCAAGCACCAAGGGTGAACAAGTCGATGTTCCTAACTGTGTTATGCTAACAGGCGCAAACCCTTATTTAATGATGGAAATAATTGACTGGATAGGTGAAAATTCCGGTGCCGACTATATAAAAATACCAAGTATGGCAGACGGTGGCGCAATGCAGGACAAGCTCTTAGAAAAACTTGAAAAAGCAGAGCAAAATTATCAAACCACGGGCAGACGCTCTGTTATTTTCCTAAATGGCATGGAAAGGCTTCTAAAACCTAATGCAAACTCGCGGGAAGATATATCTTGCTTAAAAGATTTAATGAGTTCGGCAGATGAGGATTACCACTCAACCATTATATTTTATGCAAACCAGCCTCAAAATCTTGATATTGGCGCAACTGCTCCACACAGAGTAGGGCTTAAAATTGATATGTCCGAAAAATAAGCAAAAGTTACAGATAAAAATAAGATTAAGGAAATATTATGAAAATTAATACAATTATAGGTTATAACTTTAACGGTATTAGTGTAAATGGCAGACAAAAGAAAAAAGATGAAGTAAGTCAAAATCAAAATATGCTAAAAGCAAGACAGGCACAACACTATGTTATGCAAAATTGGGGAAGGGAACTGGATGAGCTAACGACACAAATGAATGCAGTTGAAATAAAGGATCCGGAAAAAACAGGTCGTGGCGAATATTTGCCTGAACACATAAAAAGACTTGCTACATCAGATATTAGTTCTCAATCAGGAAGAACATATTATGCGGAAATTCAAAAAGGATATACCGAAATTTACAATGACTTGCAAAAAAAGGCAAGTTATATTGACAAAAAGTATGATTTAGCTACAAGAAGTCTTGAAGAAATTGCAAGGCTTGATGAATTGGATAGAAATAATTTACTTGAAAGCGATACAACCGTTGCTGCTTATACTCAACAAAGAAAAGCTGTTACCGGCATAAAAAATGTTGGCGGATACCAATTTGAAATGAGCGTATTAAAAGAAGAATTTATTGACAAGATTAAATTGGAGCAACAAGGACAAACTCCTGATATAGTCGGCAGCATTCTCTTTTTTGGTCCCTACGGCAACGGAAAAACCTACATTACAAGAACCGTTGCAAAAGAAACAGATTGCCCGATAAGTTTTATAAGATTATCTAATGCTACAAATGATAACATTATTGAGGCAATGAAAAAAATAAAGTTATATGCACAAAAGGCGCAAGAAAATTTTGAAAACACGGGCATGCGCTCAATTATATTCATTGATGAAATAGATAAAATGGTTAATGAAAAATCGCCGATAAAAGACGAATTTGAAGAATTTATTAAAACTTGTTCTGAAAAATACCACTGCACGGTTTTTGTCGCAACAAACAGTCCTTCTTCTCTTGGGCTAAATATGAAAGATAAAGACGTATTCCCGATTAAAATGTCTATTGACCCTGCTGACAAGGAAAATTTAGAGCAGATATTAGAGTATTTGTTTGAAAAATACCCTGCAAAAAATATTGATTACTCTAAACTTGCACAAGAAATTATAGAGCTTGAAACACAGATGGGTGCAAAATTTTCTAACGGACAAATAGGCGATATTTGCGAAGATGTATGCGCGTTGGCTAATGGTGAAGTTGTTGAACAAAGTGATATAATAGAATATATTAAAAACAACAATGTGCAGCCGTTAATAACTAAAGAAGTAAGCAAAATGTTTCAAGATGAGTACGCAAGATTTATAGGAAAAGAAAAATAGCATGAGAATATCGCCAACAACCCTGTATTCTGCATGTAATATAAAAAAACAAGAAGGTGCAAAAAATACCCCTATGGTATCATTTTGTGCTGCTGATGAATTTATATCTCAACCCACAAGTGACTATTGGACAAGAAGAAAAGAAATTCAAAGAGAATACTTGCCAAGAATAGCTGAACTTAGAAAACAAGAAAAACAGCAGTGGTTTGATGTTTGTCAAAGAGCGTATGATGCACAGTACAAGAGCAGGGATTTTGTTGCTTATTCGAATTCACTTCATAGAATACCCGAAATGCTTGAGTCCGAGGGTAAAGCTCGTAGTATTCCCATCCTAAATGATTTATTGTGTAAATATATGCATAACGAACATTTGGACTATATGCGAACCATTAGAGGGCCAAATTGCAGTGCTGTAATATCTAAAGACAAAAAAATGGCAGAAGATTTTTTAATGTTAACCGAGTACTATTCAAAATTCAGAAGTCCAACTTACGAAGACAGTTACTTAAGCAGAAAAGTTGGTCCGTATAATAAAGTGTACGGTCTTGATTTTGTCTATTTGCCTGATAAAACAGGAGATAGTGATGATTTAGCCGATGCCGTGCTT
>CALVAP010000006.1 GCA_944325625.1 Candidatus Gastranaerophilales bacterium
TTTGAAAAATGTCGTAAAGTTAGAGAGGGTAAAGGACATAACCATTCAAACAAGAGCAAGGATATGAGTTACAACTTATTTAAAGGCATGATTAAATGCAAGAATTGTGGTTGTACTGTAACCCCGGAACCTCCGAAGAAAGGTAAGTATATCTACCTAAGACCGAAACCAAAGAATGGCTGCAACTGCAAGCAAATAAACGAAACTGTTGCAAATAAGCTTGTTGAGGATACTTTAAAGTCAATGACTATTCCGGAAGATGTGTTAGAAATGTATCTTGGTAAGCTAAAACAACGCTTTGAAACTCAGCAGCATAATGAAATTCTGAAACAAAAGCTGAAAAAGCAAGACTCTGACAACGCTAAAAAACGTCTTGAGAGACTGCTCGATTTGTATCTTGCAGAAGGTATTGATAGAAAAACATACGACACCAAGAAAGCAGAAATAGATAAAGAAATTGACTTACTGGAAGTAGTTTCTAGGATATATGAACTGTATGCGAGTTCGGAAATTGACAGAAAACGTAAGATTTTAAAATTGGTGTTTCCGAACTTTTGGCTCGATGGTCGAAACCTAAGCTATGACATAAAAAAGCCCTTTGATGAATTCATCAAAGGTGCTAATTGTCTCTTAAATTGGAGGTTAGGAGATTCGAACTCCTGACCCTCTGCGTGCAAAGCAGATGCTCTACCAGCTGAGCTAAACCCCCGTTCGGAGTTGATGACTTTATATTATCATCTAATATTTTATTGTCAACCATTTTAAAATGGGCCGCAGTGGACTCGAACCACCGACCTCACCCTTATCAGGGGTGCGCTCTAACCACCTGAGCTAGCAGCCCGCATTGTTTTTATTTTGTTATCAAGTCTCAGGTTGTTAGAGTGCACCTTGTGCAAAATTCCAACTTTGGATGACTATGCCATCTCGGACCACCTGAGCTAGTAAGCCCGTATATTTTCTTGTCATTTCGCAAAATACAATGCCATTTGTACTCACCGTACCTGCACCCTTTAGTTTGCTTCCCTAAATTAGCATGCACAAAATTCTGTGTCAAATACTTTTTCTTTTACTCTTTTTTTAACTTCTCATTGCCTATTTTCTATTAAAAATATAGTTGAAAAATGTTTTTGAGCGTTACATAATAATTTTGAGTAATCGGAATTAATGTATAGGCGGCATGTCTGCCGTAAATATAAGGAGATAAAACATATGGCTACATTTATTGAAGATGTAAAAGCTAGACAAATTCTAGATTCAAGAGGAAATCCGACGGTTGAAGTTGATGTAACACTTTCTTGTGGTGTTGTTGGTCGTGCAGCTGTTCCATCTGGTGCGTCCACGGGTATTTTTGAAGCGTTGGAGCTTAGAGACGGTGACAAATCTATGTACCTTGGAAAAGGTGTTTTGCAAGCTGTTGATAACGTTAATTCTATAATTGCACCGGAGCTTATTGGTGAAGATGCTTCTAACCAACAAGAAATTGACAGAATTATGCTTGCTTTGGATGGAACTCCAAATAAATCTAAATTAGGGGCAAACGCAATTTTGGGTGTTTCCCTTGCAGTAGCAAAAGCTGCATCTTTGGCATATGAAATGCCTCTGTACAGATATCTTGGTGGTATTAATGCAGTAACTCTGCCTGTTCCTATGATGAACATTATTAACGGTGGAGCTCATGCTGATAATAACATCGATTTCCAAGAATTTATGATTGCGCCGGTTGGTGCTGCTAATTTCCAAGAAGCCATTAGAATGGGTGCTGAAGTTTTCCATAATTTGAAAAAGGTTCTTCATGACAAAGGGCTTGCAACTTCTGTTGGTGACGAAGGCGGGTTTGCTCCTAACCTCGGTTCTAACGAAGAAGGTATACAAGTTATTCTCGAAGCTATTGAAAAAGCAGGTTATACAACTGAACAAGTTAAAATCTGTTTAGACGTTGCTTCTTCAGAATTCTATGAAAACGGAAAATATACTCTTGCTGGTGAAGGCGGAAAATCTTTCACAAGTGAAGAAATGGCAACCTTCTTAGAAGGTTGGGTTGAAAAATATCCTATCATATCAATTGAAGACGGTATGGCTGAAGAAGATTGGGAAGGTTGGAAAATCCTTACAGATAGAATCGGTCACAAATGTCAGTTAGTTGGTGATGATTTGTTTGTAACTAACACTTCAAGACTAGCAACTGGTATTGAAAAAGGTGTTGCTAACTCAATTCTTATCAAGGTTAACCAAATTGGTTCGTTGACAGAAACATTGGCAGCAATCAATATGGCGCATGAAGCAGGATATACTGCTATATCTTCACACCGTTCAGGTGAAACAGAAGATACATTCATTGCTGACTTGGCTGTTGCTACTAACTGTGGACAAATTAAAACAGGTTCAGCTTCAAGATCTGACAGGATTGCTAAATACAATCAATTAATTAGAATTGAACAAGAACTTGGCGACGCAGCAAAATACATTGGTTTGAAGGCTTTTAACGGACAAAAAGCTGCTGACAAATGTTGTTGCTGTTGTTAGTAATAACTAAATTGTCACAATAGGGGGACAGCTGTGTATTAGTTGCCCCCTATTTTACTAGTCTTTATAGAAAAAAGCTGTTTCTGGATGAGCGTAGTTTGCTTGGTATACTTTTTTTAGAAACGGCTCAAATAGCTTCATAGCTTTTTGGAGGTCCGGTGAATCTTTTGCCAATTCTTCCTTGTAAACTCGCGAGAATGATCCATAAGCTTCGTCGGAATCTATGTGTATGCCGAGTTTTTTAGCTTTTTCTAATACCGCACCTATGATTAGGTCATAGTATACTGCTGGCATTTGGCGTTTTTTCATTCCTGCCAATAGGCTTCCTTCTCCTTTTTCGGGTGCACAACTGAGTTTAGTATATTCGGTTAATACCTCTAATACATTATCTGCATTGATACCATCTATAGCTACCCCAAACGCATTAGTGTCTACTTCGGAGGCAATTAATGCTGTATATAGTTTTAATGCAATGTTCTTACCTGATTCGGTTGTTTTGCGGCAACTCCTTTGTATTGAAGGTGAATGCCAGTAAAGAACAGTTTGAATATCGCTCTTAATTCTCTTTATTTGAACTTCATATTCATTTCTTTCCTTAACAGTGGTTGGGGTTTTCAGGTTAACTGCTTCACAGATAGAACCTCTAATCCATTTCTTTTTCTCGTCAGGGACATCTTCTGATGAAAGAAATTCATCAATATATTTTTTTCCGGTTTCGCTAAGGCCAAGTTTCTCATAGGCATCTTCACAATCTTGAGTTGTAATATTATCTTGGGTCTTAGTTGTATTAACTGTAGCTTTATCTGTATTCTCAGGACTTGAGGCGCTCTTTGACTGGCCATTATTTGCACCTGGCGTGCCCTCTGTTGGAATAACTGTTTCAATGTTTGTGCCTGATGATGGGGTACCATTTGCATTTTGAGTTGAAGTCGATTGGGCATTATTTGCACCTGGCGTGCCCTCTGTTGGAATAACTGTCTCAGTGTTTGTGCCGAATGATGGGGTACCATTTGCATTTTGAGTTGAAGCTGACTGTTTATCATTTGTACTTGGCGTGTCCTCTGTTGGAATAACTGTTTCAATGTTTGTGCCTAATGATAGAATATTATCTATATTTTGTCCATAGTCAGCATTTGCCTGAGTCCAATCATTTGACATATAATCTGATACCAAGTAGTATAAATCCTTTGTCCCATAAGTGTAGTCTGGGGAATAGCTATAGGGTTGAAGTCCTTGATAATATGCTACGGGTCTTGAACTAGTCTGGTTAAGAGTAGGACTATCTATATTTGGAGCGTTAAAGGGCATAACATCTGAATCAGAGCTATAGTATTTTGGTATAGACCCCATTACTAAAGAGCATAAATCATCGCTATTGGGATATGAGTAGTATGGCATATCCGAATTTGGAGGATATGCTACATCCTGTGTTGCTGCTTTTGAGAGAGCTCCGAATGTCGTAATTTCTTCGATTACTCCATTGTTATCAATTCTAGACGGGTCAAACAGATTTCCGGAAGTTTGTAAGTCTTTGAGTTCTGTAACCGCATCAATTGTTTTACCATTTATGTAACCAAGAAGGTTGTCGATTAAACCGGCATCGACTTGAGGAGTGCAGGCCATTCCTTTAGCATCAGTTGCTTTGACTACAATTTTATCTCCAACGTCAAATGTCTTGTTGCCGTCAGAGTTTGCGAAAATAGTAACAACCGTCTTATTTCCTTTTGCATCATTATAAGTAATAGAAACAGATTGTTGATTTCGGTTATAACTAATTTGATGACCAATAGTATTTGTTGTTGACATGCTCCACATTCCTCCCACAAAAAACGTTCCATCTAATATATAAAAGTATATAGGAAATCAAGAATTTCACTTATACCAATTATCTGTAATGAATCTTAATACTTTTGGGGCGAGTTCATATTATGGGGGTATGGAGGAAGAACAGAATACTTATAGCTTATAAAAATAATTAGAAAATTAAGGTATAATTGTAAAACCAAAATTCTTGTGAGAAAAAATCTACAAAAAGAGATTTTAGATAAAACTCAATAAAATTAAATTCTTGGAAATATTTATTCTGTAAGATACAACAAAAATAATGATGGTGCACATAAGTATGTTTTAATGATGTGGCAAAGGAACGTTTCTTTAGTCATTTTTAAATGAGATTAATTACAAAAATTGTAAAATATTTAAGGAATGAGTTGTATTATTACAATAGCTACAGATATCAATGGATTAAATTACAAATGGCTTCTGTTTAGTACAGAAACCATTTGTGAAATTTAATGAGTCAACAATTGTTTGCGTATCGAGATGCCACGGCTTGCTGTGATATCGAGACTAATTACCAGAGAAAAAGGCTGTTTCTGGACGCTCGTAGCTCGCTTTGTATACTTTCTTTAAGAACGTATTAAACAGGTCTCGAACATCTTCTTCATTGGTATTACCGTCAGTCACTGATGTTTTTGCAAATTCTCTTTCGTATGCCCTAATGAATGCTCTGTAATCTTCGTCTTTATCAACGTCTATACCGAGCTTTTTAGCTTTTTCAGTTAGTGCCTTTACTATTGGATCATAATAGCTTTTCTTTGTAGCGGTTGTCATCCATTCATTTTCAATGCCTTCCCAGAGATTTTCTTCCCCATCTGTTTTTTTATCGTAGGCCCTAAAGACTTCTAAAACATTATCTGCATCAATTTCGCCAAGTGCATTTTCAAAAAGATCGTTATCGAAGTAAAAATCGTCTATTTCTTCATGCAGCCTATCTGCAATATCTTCACCATCTTCTTTTTTCTTGTCGAGTTCATCTTTTATTGATGGTAAGCCCCAATAGAGAAGTTTTTGTATAGAGGCCCTAATTTTTTTTATTTGGGTATCATATTTGGTCTTTTCTGAGAGAGTGGAATTTGGGTCAAGAGTTTCTAAGTTAACTGCGTTACTTATCAAACCTTTCATCCACCTTTTGTGCTCATCTTTAACCTTTGTCGATGAAAGAAATTCTTCAACATATTTTCTTTCTTTTGAGCTAAGCCCAAGTTTATCGTAGGCATATTGGCTGTCTTCAACGGTAATTGTTTCCGGTGTGGTATTTCCACGACTTGCAGTTCTGCCGGTAGAGACTTGAGCTGTTTGTTTAGATTCCGCGGAACTTGTATTAGGCTGCTCAGGAACAACGGAAGTACCGTTATTACTGTTTCTCTCATTTGACTTTTGATAGGGCATAACATCTGAATCAGGGCGATAGTATCTTGGTATAGACCCCATTACTAAAGAGCATAAATCATCGCCAGCGGAAGGTGAGTAGTATGACATATCCGAAAATGGAGGATATGATACATCTTGTGCCGCTACTTTTGAGAGATCTCCGAATGTCTTAACTTCTTTGCTTACTCCATTGTTATTGATTATAGATGGGTCAATCATATTTCCGGAAGTTTGTAAGCTTTTAAGTTCTGTAACTGCATCAATTGTTTTACCATTTATGTAACCAAGAAGGTTGTCGATTAAACCGGCGTCGATTTGGGGAGTGCACGATTCTCCTTTAGCATTAGTTGCTTTGATTACAATCTTATCCCCGACGTCAAATGTTGTGTTGCCATCAGAGCCTGCGAAAATAGTAACAATAGTCTTATTCCCTTTGGCATCATTATAACTAATCGAAACTGATTGGTTGTCACGGTTATAACTAACTTGATGCCCAATAGCATTTGTTGTTGTCATGTTGTACATTCCTCCCTATTAAACATTCTATCTTATTATATAAAGTATACTTGTAGTGGAAAATTTTATTTGAATTTTTGTTTTGTAATAAATCTTAATATTTTGGGGTTTGTTTGTATTACATTGAAAGAGTAATTAATGTGTTTAAAAATAATGATATGGTCTGTGATGAATACGTTGTATTCGCTAGTTAAGATAAACAAGAGTTTAACAAGTCTAAAGCAATTAGCTTTCTTCCTTTTCGGTTTGTATCTTTATTTGTTGTTGTTAAAAAATGTTTTATATTTTGAGTCTTTATCGAGCTTATTCATTTCTTGTATTAGTGTGGTGAATGATTGACAAAGCGCAGCATAGCCTTCCTCGGTCATATCTGTTTTTGGGTTTTTATATTTACTAATGTGGTCCATGAAATCCTTATATGCTTTATTAGTATTAATATCCATACCTAACGCTACGGCTCTTTGGCTTAGTAGATATACAATTCTTTGCATGTCCTTTTCATTTGTATCTTGAAAAATATTGTCGCCATTTTTTGATGCTGATGCATTTAAAGCATTAACTACTTCTAAGACGTTATCTTCATTAATATTTCCGAAAAAGCCTTCAATGTCGTTGCTATCATACTTATCTACTATCGCTTGAATATTTAATGTTTCTTGTCCACGCGCCTTGGAAATAAGTGGAGATTTTTCGTATACAAGTTTCAGTAACTTGTCTTTAAGTTCATTTATTTTTTCGTAATTGGGAATCATATTTTCGCTGACGCTATATTTCAATGCTTCTCCAAGTATTTCCATAATAGCTTCTCTGTCTTCCTGACTACCGTTCTCAATCACATCGTAAATGTATTTTTCAGCGGTGTCATTAAGTCCAAGCGTACTAAGGGCAGTGCTTAGATCTTGTTTGGTTTTTATTGCCTGAGTCGAATCTGCTTTGTCGTCGCTTTTAGGCGTAACCGAAGGAGTTTCATCCTCAGATATGACTGGTACAGTTGTTGTTGGATGTGTAGTGTCGGATTTTCGAGTTCCTACTACACCAATGTTGGTTAGATCTTCTTCCGTTTTTCCTTGGCTTTGGAGTTCAGACTTTATTGCAGCCGCCTCGTTATTTATGTAATCTATTGCATCTTGTATAGAGATACCTGCAGACTCTTGAAATGCAATTACTGCCGGATGATTTTGCATTGCAACGAGTGCTGCAATGTCGAATCCATTATTAGCAAAAATTTGTGGAACCATTCCAATAAATGGAGAATTGAGTGTATCCATTGTCATTTGTGATTGTCCAACCAAATTTGCAAGGTTTTGTAATATCATTTTTTTGTTTTGTAACGCCCCGTACCGTTCGCGGAGTTTGCTAAGCTCAGTGCCATTAGGTGCTGTTGGTGTGGTGCTGCTATCTGTACTGTCCGAAGAAGATGTTTTGGCGCTTTGCGAAGCATTATTTGCTGAATCCAAAAGGGCGCCAAAGGTTATATCTTGTCTTCTTACCCCATTAATGTTTGTTGGATCAAACATGTTTCCAGACGGTAGTATTTCTATAATTTTGCTCGCTTGATCAATAGTTTGATTTTCTATGTTGCTTAGTAGTTTGCTGATTACCATGGAATCAACTTGAGGTGGAGTTGTCATGCTTACAGGCTTTCCTTGTGCATCTACGACAGTAACAGTAATCTTATCACCAGAGTCGAAGATTGAGTTGTTTTCCGGTTTTTTCTGATCTCCCGAATCGGCGAAAATCGTCACAGTTGTTTTTCTTCCGCTTTTATCTGTCGATATCACAGAAACGGTTTTTTCGTTCTTGTTGAAACAAATTGGAGGTTTTGAGCTGTATATTTCTGTCACTTTAAAAAACCCTCATGCTTGCATAAATACTCTCTCAATTATAGAAAGTATTTTAACAGGTTAAAATTGCTTATTAGTTAGATTTTAGTTAACACAACTTAACAAAAAGCTCTTAAACTAAAGTATAAGATTTGTAACAAATATCAAAGTTTAAAAAATAAAAGCCGAAGAAATAAACAAGATGACATGTAAAATAGGAATATTATGAAGGAAAAGGCACTCAAAAATAGCGCGTCAATGTTTTCGCGAAGCGCACATTTAATGGAGAATGATCCATTGGAGGAAATATTTGCGCTTAACCTTGGTGAGTTTATGACCGAGCACTTAATATCAGAAGAATTGGTGGAAAGAATTTCACATAAGGCATGTGATAGAACATTGGCTCTAAAAAACCAACTTAGAGAGCTTAACTCAATTTATTCTATCAACAATACCCTAAGTGTTCTTGGTTTTGACAATAAAGATGATTACATAATATATAACTCGATAGCAAAGACGATCAGCCAAATGCTAGATGTAGAACGTTGCCATATTTTCTTGGCTCGTGAGCATGCAAGAGGGTTGGACAGGGGGAATAATGACCTTGTGTTGGTTGGTACTTCTTTAGATCTGGAAGAGGATATTTATTCCTTTAACATAGGATATAACTTGACACAAAGAGATATAGCGGTAAGAGCATTTTTATCTAAAACGACAATTATGCCAGAATGTGTGGCGTTGGATGAAAATTTTCATCCTATAGAGAAATTGAAGGAAAATGAAACCAGACTTTATGCTGCAATTCCGATGTATAACAGTGAGATGTCGGTTGGAGTAATCATAGTTGAAAATAATACAGATAAAAAGTTTTCAACAGAATGCATGACATTGATAGAGGATACGGCAAGACTGTTTGCAACGTCGATGCATCTGCAAAAATTAACGGAGCAAACTACAAAAGCCATAGAGGCAGAAGATTCTTCTAATGTATCGCACCTTCAACATCTACGAGCAGAACTGACGGCAGTAATAGGTGATTTAGGAGATGAACAGCAGGCGTTTGTAGAACAACTTGCAGTAGCAGTGGATGCCAAAGGTCAGTATAAAAATAATCATTCTAAAAAAACTGCAGAGCTCTCAAGAGAGTTATGTAAAGTGTTGGAATTGAATGAAAAGACTAAAGACTTAATATATTATGCAGGTTTATTGCAGAATATAGGGAAAATAACATTACCAGAAGAGCTTTTTAACAAGAAAGGCAAGTTGTCCAAGGAAGATTGGGAAAAACTTCAAAATCACCCGAATGTAGGTGTCAATCTTTTGATGAGTATAAACTTTTTATCGGAAGTAATTCCTTATATACATTACCACAAAGAGCGTTGGGACGGAAAAGGTGTTCCGGAAGGATTGAAAGGACATAGTATTCCGTTAGGTTCGAGAATTATAGCAGTGGCAGACGCGTTTACGGCTATGACTACGGATAGGTCGTACCGTGAAGCAATGGATGTTGGAAAAGCACTTGATATCATCAAGGAAGAGTCGGGTATCAAGTGGGATCCTGTGGTTGTGGATGCGCTTGTTCGTATCAAGACGTAGGATTTATCGGATTTTAATCACAGGAAGTTAGAGATGAGAAAGTCAATATTTTCAACATTATTAGTTCTTATTATGCTCTTTTGCTTGGCTGGTGGAGGGTATGCAGCGACAAGTAAGCAGACGATTTTTGACGTGGAGTATGAGACAAGTGATAGTTTTATAATTCACTCAACGTTGACGTATCCGTCAGAGGCTAAAACGGTATATCCGTTGGTTGTAATGTTGCATTCTCTTGGTTATGCAAGTTCATATTGGGGAACATTGGCGTCGGATTTTAACAAAGCAGGTTTTGCAACTTTGGAGGTCGACTTAAAGGGACATGGTAAGAGTGCGACTGATACATATTTTAGGCGGCGTTCTTGGATATATTTTGACGATAAAGATTTTCAGACATTTCCTCAGGATGTTGTAGGTATTTTAAAAGAAACCTTGTCTCAGCATAAAAATATTTCAGCTAATTATGTAAGTTATGTAGGGGCCGACCTTGGTGCGAATGTAGCTATATGGGCGGCGCAAATGAATAATCCTAAACCGGTATGTATGGTTTTAATTTCTCCATATATTTATTTTAAGGGACTGCATACGCCAATAAGACTTGCGAATGCAGGGAAACCTGCTGTAATGGCAATAGCAGCACAGAAAGATTACAATTCGGTTAAGCAGGTAGACGAGCTGGGCAAATATGCTCAGGGTTCTTATCTCAAGAAAATTTATCCTAACGGAGGTACGGGCATGATAATGCTGAAGCTCAATAGTGGGATGTCAGAGGATATTGTCAATTGGGTAGTAAATGAAGTGAATAAAAAATAGTAATTTTATGCGAGTTTTAGCAGGGGAGTAAAGAGAATTTAATTGCCAAAATGCTATTTTTTGAAGTTACATAAAGAACTAACAGATGTTTTAAGTGCGTTGGCAATTTCTATTAATGTATTCAAACTCGGTCTTGAGAAGGCAACTTCAATTTTGCCTATAAAGTTTAGACTTTTATTTGTTTTTTCAGCAAGCTCTTCTTGAGTAAGTTTTAGCTCCTCTCTGCGTTTTTTTATCTGCTTACCTAGGTTTTTATAGAAATCTTCGTGCATACGTACAGTTTATACGTAAATTTTTTTAAATGTTACGTATTATCAGTACGTAAAAATGAAGTATATATGATATAATTTCTTTAAAACTTAGGAGAAAAAATGAAGAGAAAATATGCTTTTTCGCTGGCAGAGGTGCTGGTAACATTGACAATTATTGGTGTTATTTCTGTTTTGACAATTCCAAATTTAATTTCTAAGTACCATGCTCATCAAAATTATGTAATGCTAAAAAAGTATCAGTCAATTTTAGCTAATGCCTACGCATTAATAATAAAGGAAGAAGATACTTTTGATACGTGGAAATTAGTTGATGGGCTTTATGGTTCGAAAGTTGTAGCAAATTATATTCTCGAAAACGTAAAAGCTGAGAAGGTCTGTATTGATAATGTAGGTTGTTGGTCACCAACAATTACTAAGGCATTGAACAAGAAGGTTAATGTAACTTTGGGAGGATTGGAAGGTATAGGTTTAAACATTGTATGTGCAAAGTTATCGGATGGGGTAAATATATGTATTGATATGTGGGGTGGAGGTGATATTAGAAATATTTTTGGGGTAAATACAAATTTGAATTATGCTTCATCAATTTGGGTAGACGTCAACGGAAATAGTGGACCAAATGTAGTAGGAAGAGATGTTTTTGCATTTGTGATGACAGAAAAAGGGTTAAAACCCGCGGGTTCTGATAGTAATGCACAAAAGTGTAATCCCAAAGACATGTCGAGTACTTCAGGGGTTCAATGTGCGTATAAAGTTATTAAAGAGCTTGGGATAAAATATTAATTGACTTCCATAAAAGAATCATTAAACACTGCATGAAGGTATGAAGTTGATAGAACTCATCTAAATGCAGGTTTTTTTTTCTTTGTATAAAAGGAAAATAGTAAATAAACCGTAGTTAAAAGTGTATAGTGAAAAATAGTGAGGTAAAAGCCAATGAGCATAATGGAATCAATGGATATCGGTGTAAAAAGCCTTGCTGTGCACGGAAAACGTATTGATTTGCATGCAAAAAACATAGCAAACCTTGATACGCCGAACTACGTGAGAAAAATACCGGTATTAAACGCAACAGAAGATTTATCGTTTCATGGATTGATGAATGCGATGAAGGAAGACGTATTTGGGGTAGGAACAATACCATTTTACCAGGGCGGTGTCGTATGGTCCGGAGTAGTAGAAGACCCGACGTTGGGTGAAAAAATATACAAACCCGGGCACCCAGATGCAGATGCAAACGGATATATAAGAGCGTCAAATGTCAATCCTTTAGTTGAAATGGCAGACGCACAAACATCGCAAAGAGCCTATGAAGCTAACCTTGCGGTATTGACTATATCAAAATCTATGGCACAAAAAGCTATTGAAATAGGTAGATAATAAATGACATTTTCACCCAAAATACAAAGTTATATAGACTCAAGCGGTAAAGAAATTGCGATGCAGAGGTATGCGCAAATACAGGCTTATGTTGATAATTTTGATAAAAAGGTAAACGGTGAGAAAGATTTAAAAGAAACAAAGCTTGAAACGTTTGCAGATGTCCTAAAGACTTCAGACAGTGCGGCTACAGGGTTTAGGGTGTTGCCCTCAAAGCTGGAAGCCACATCTTCTACTATGGGATATAATTCCGGAAGTATAACAAAGGCGCAAATACAAGGAATAGTATCAAGAGTAGCCAAAAAATACGAGGTGGATGAAAGGCTTATAAATGCAGTAATAAAGCAAGAGTCTGGATTTAATCCCAAAGCTACGTCGCACTGCGGAGCAATGGGTCTTATGCAGTTAATGCCGGCAACGGCAAAAGGGCTTGGAGTGAAAGACGCATACAATCCGCTGCAAAATATTGAAGGTGGAGTTAAGTATCTAAGCAACTTGCTCAAAAAATATAATGGAAACACAGTTCTTGCATTGGCAGCATACAATGCAGGATCTGGTGCGGTTGATAAGTATAATGGGGTTCCTCCATATAAAGAGACACAAAACTACGTAAAAAATATTTTGGCAAATTATTTGTAAACATAATTAAAGGAAGGTTTAAATGTTCAAGCATCAGTTAGTACCAAATATCAATTTATTTGAAAGAATTCAACCGACAAAGTTGGATATGAATTCCGGCATTGATACAATGCGTTTACAAAGGATAGAAAAACCTGAGACGCAAGATTTTAAGGCGGTATTTTCCGGATTGGTGGAAAATCTGAATACGGAAATGAATGCTCCGGATAATTTAATGAAAGATGTCGCGATGGGTAATTCAAATGTAGATATTCACGATGTTATGACAGCGATGGCAAAAGCGGAATTAGGTGTCAATGTGGCAACCGGAATAACAGGAAAAATCATCCAAGCGTATGATAAAATTACACAAATTCAAGTATAATGTTAACTTTTCATTAAAAATGTAGTATAATTTTCTCGGGAGAGATTGTATTTAATGAATTTCCAACAGTTAATAAAAGACAGAAGAGTTCAGATTGGGATAGTAGCAGCGTTGGTGGTACTAATATTACTAAGCGTTGTTGTAGTTGCGTCAAACAAAAAAGACGCCAAGACTCTCTCTCGGATAAAACAAGAAAGACCGCTAAAAGAAGATATAAAACTCTTGTCAACGGATAATATAGGTAAAGCAATAGAAATACAGGCTCTATTGGCAAGAGAAGGAATAACGGCAGCAAGAGAAACAGACGGTTCGAAGTCCGCAATAGTTCTTAAAAAAGGCGAATCTAATATGGGCGAGCGTGATAGAGCGCTTCTTGCCATAGTTAAAAGCGGTTTAATGGACCAAAACATGGGGTTGGAAATCTTTGACAAAGGAGATTTTACCTCAACAAAAGAAGATAAACGCATAAGGTTGGCAAGAGCTGTAAATGGTGAACTCGCAAGATTAATTAGAAGAATACCTCCGATTGAAAATGCATCTGTATTTGTTTCAATTCCGGAGCAAACGATGTTTACATCGCAGCAAAAACCTGTGACGGCAACAGTACAAGTCACTATGCCAAGCGGAGATAAACTTGATCAAACAAAAGTAAAAGCGATTACCAATTTGCTCTTAGGGTCGGTTACAGGCTTGGAAGCAAAAAATGTAACTATTTCCGATACAAATGGAACAGTCTATTCGAGTATAATAAATGCGTCAGATGATATGCTTGCAAAACTCGAAGAAAATGACCGGTATATGGAAAATAAAGTTCGAGCTCAGTTGGATAGGCTTGTCGGAAAAGGGAATTATGTAGCCACGGTAAGTACGTTTTTAAGACAAGCACCGGTTGAAAAAGCCAGTATAATTTATGATCCTGAGTTAAAGACTTCAGTTAGTGAACAAACTTTTTCTGAGGGATTGGGAGATCAAACAAGAGATACTAATAAATCTATCAATGCAGTAAGTGTTTATCTGCCAAACGGTTTGCCCGGTGCGAATGCGGACTCTGCGCAGGATAGGAGTTACTCAAGGACAGCGAAAGAAACTCAGTATGGTGTTACAAAAACGCAAGTAAATGAGTATATGAGCGCAGGTGTAATAGAAGAGATATCAATAGCAGTAACGCTGGAACAAGCTGCAATACCGGCTAATGTGACAATAGAAGAGTTAAAAGAGTTGTTGTCAAAGGCAGCAAGTCCAAAGGTAAGTCCGGAAAATGTTTCAATAGCATTTGCAGACTCTGTAGATCCGCTTTTGGCAGGCGATAGACCAGTAACGTTACCAAGACCGGATGAGACGGGTAATCCTTGGTGGATAGCAATCGCGCTTATAGTAATTGGATTAGTAGGTGGTCTTGCATTTATATCCAAAAAGGTAAAATTGGCGCAAGAAAAACAAAGACAAGAACTCGAGGAGTTGCGTACAAAATCACAGGATCAAGAGCGTCAGTTGAGAGATGTAAATTTGAAGGCAGCAGAATTGATAGAGAAACAATCACAGTTGGCGCAAGGTCTGTTGGAACATCAACAACAGCCGCAGCAAATTGCCCAAGTTCAGCAGCCGCAACCTCAGCCGATTCCTCAAGCTGCACCAATTACTGACGCAATTGGCGAGATAGCGTCAGAAGTTGAAGAGGTTGATGATGACGAAATGGTGGATAAGTTAAAAAGTTGGATAGAAAAGGCATAAACTAAAATAGGGGGGATAAGTTGCCAATACCTGATTTTGATTACAAAGCGTTTGCAACAAATTTGGCACAACAGGCATCAGCAGTTGTTCCGCCGGAGATTTCGAAGCCCGACAAGGATTACATAGTAAGCCTTGTTTTGAACTTTTGTAATATGTCAGGTGAGGCGCTGTATAATGATACGGAATACAAATATTCCGCTGATAACGCCTATATAATAACACAGTTAATAGGGGAGTGGACGTTCCACAAGGCAATAGACCTGATACATGGAAAAATTCCCAGACAGCATAGGGATAAAATACTTCAGCAGATAGCGTTCACTGTTTTTGAAATATCGAAGCAGTGTATAAAAAGGAACATGCCACAGCCTGAAATAATAAGGGTTGTAGAGGCACAGGTAAAAAGAACTTGTACAAAAGCGTTAATGGATTTACAAAAACGAGGGGCGTTAACAGCAGAGCAAGCAAGCAATGCTGCTAAAATGTCTAATCTGGATGATATGTCTCAACAGCAAGCCGGTGCAAACGCCAGTGATACAAAGCTGTTAAAACTTGTTTCTTTTGCAATGGTATTAAGAAGTATGCCGCAAGATAAAGTTCAAACAATAATAAACAAATTTGAAAAGGATGATGCAGATATTTTAAGGGAATATCTTAAGATGGATGATTTGGAGCATAAGCTTGATCAGGGTGTAATTTCAAAGTATCTTGATGAAATAAAGTCAAATATGCCTGCGAGAAATAAGGTATCAATGCCAAAAGTTATTGGTAAAATGAAGAAACTCATTAAGCCAAATAACAAAAAATTTGTAACAAAGCTATTTGAAGGTGAGCGAGATGCGCTTAAGAGATTTGTTTTTCCGGAGGACGGGGAGCAAGAGATAGTAACTCCGCGAATAGCAGATGTGGTTTGTAGGTATCTGGAAGAAAAATTATCATGCTAATAAGAAGGCGAAAAACTCAAAACGGTGATGAGCAAAATATAGAGAAAAAAGAAGAGATTTTCCCTGAACCTCAAGAGTCTGAAAATCAAGCGGCAAAGGAAGAAGAAGCTCAGATTTTTGACATAGATAATTTTGACTTTTTACAACGCGAAGAAAGAAGAAGAGGAGACAGGCGAAGAGGTTACAGACGGATAGATGACAGAAATCTTGTGTCAAGGGCACAGTTGGAAGCTGCATCTATTAAAGAAGATGCTGTAAAAGAGGGATATAATCAGGGCTTGGCAAAGGCACAGGAGGACATAAACTTTTTACGAGAAAGCATAAAAGACTTTTTTGCATATAAAGAAGAGGCGATGAAGGCTGTATCCGGAGATGTTTTAGAGATAGCACTTGATGTTGCGCAAACAATCATTAAGAAGGAAGTAGAGCAGGACAAAGAAATTTTGCTTAACACAATAGTAGATATTCTTAAGTCCAATGCAAAAGCGGATGAGCGAATAACATTGAAGGTTTCGCCAGATGACGCAGAATTTGTAAAGCTCTCGATTCCTCAAATGTTGTCAATTTCTCAAACAGAGGCTAAAATATCAGTAGTAGCTCAAGAGAATATTGATAAGGGGTCGGTAATTGTAGAAACATCAAGCGGAATAGTAGATGCGAGTTTTAAAACGCAGCTGGATGTTTTAAGGGAAGCGTTTAAGGGTATTTAAGAAATGGCAATGCCGCAACAAGGTGGAAACGGAAATATATTAAGTGAATTAGGGTTAGCCCTTTTCGTTTTGACGCTTGTTTTAATTTTGATAATCGAAATGCCGACTTGGATAATAAACTTTTCTATAAGTTTGAATATAGCAATAGGAATAACTCTGTTAATGATTTCGTTATATGTTCAAAAGCCGTTAGAGTTGGCTGCGTTTCCATCAATTATTTTGATAGGAACAATGTTTAGACTGGTATTGTCTATAGCATCGACCAGATTGATATTGGCAAAAGGTGATGCAGGAGAGGTAGTTGAGGCGTTTGGGACGTTTGTAACCGGTGGGAATCTGATTGTAGGATTTGTAATATTTGCGATAATTACGATTGTACAATTTATGGTAATAACGAAAGGTGCAGAGCGTATAGCCGAAGTAGCGGCAAGGTTTGCATTGGATGCGATGCCCGGTAAGCAGATGACAATTGATGCGGATTTTAACGCCGGATTAATATCACCTGAAGAAGCCGTAAGAAAACGTGAAGACTTGCAAAGAGAGTCTAGTTTATACGGTTCGATGGACGGTGCTATGAAGTTTGTAAAAGGTGATACTATAGCAGGTATCATCATTACGGTTATAAACATAGTAGGCGGTTTGGCAGTTGGTATGATAATGGAGAACATGCCTGCGGCTGATGCGGTTTCAAAGTATACAACATTAACTGTAGGTGATGGCTTGTCGGCACAGCTACCGTCTTTATTGATGGCAATATCAGCTGGTATTGTAATGACTCGTTCGTCAGCACAAGGCAGTTCATTGGGTACTGATTTAGCCGGACAAATAATGGGTAAGCCCAAGAGTTTAATGTTGGCTTGTTTGTTTTTTGTATTGATAATATTGAGCAGTCCGTTTACGGGTTTGCCTTGGTGGCCATTTGCCTTGTTTATAGTAATTATAGGACTTGCTTGGTTTACAGCGCAAGTCAATCAGGATGTAGCGGCGCAGTTGGGTCAACTCGATGCCGTTAAACAAAATATGCAGGATTTGGTTAATCCAAATAGGATGTATGAGCGATTGGGAGTAGATGTTTTAGCTCTGCAAGTTGGAACAGGTTTGTTAAGTATAGCGGATCCGGAACAAGATGGGCAGTTGTTGGCTAAAATTGCAGCTCTTAGACAACGTGTTACGGATGAACTTGGTTTTATTATCCCGAATATAAGAATTATGGATTCCAGTGCACTGGACGCGAATGAATATGCTATATTGATTCGTAATAACAAGGTGGCGACCGGATTTGTTTATCCGGGAAAAGTTATGGTGCTTGCAGATCAGTGGGATAGCTTGAATAAGCCTGTACCGCAGGATGCTATAGTTGGTTTAGATCCGACTTATCAAACTCAGGCTTATTGGGTTTCTAAAGATAGCATAAGTCCTGATGAAAAGATTTCACAAACTGAGCCGACAGATGTTGTTGTAACGCACTTACAAGAGAGTGTGAGAAAATATGTTGATGAAGTAATGACAAAAACTGATGTGCTTAAGCTTATGGAATTGGTGAAATCGCAAGACCCGACATTGGTTAATGACCTTGTCCCGACGATTATATCAACGAGTGATTTACGTAAGATATTTGTAAACTTAATTCGTGAGAGAGTATCGATTAAGGATATAATATTCATTTTTGAGCGGTTATGTGATTACGCCAGATTTTCAAAGGAACCTGATATACTTTCAGAAAGGTTAAGAGCGGCATTGGGTCGTCAGATATGTTTGACTCATGCAACACAAGATAAAGTTCTTTATGCACTTACATTGTCCAGTGAATGGGAAAAAACGTTGGATGACAGTTGTCAGCGTACGGAGCTGGGAACAATGTTTCTTTTAAATCCTTTGCAGGTGCAAGAATTAATTGAGATGTCAGCAACGGCGTTGATGCGGGCACATCAAAATATTGGTCGTGCGCCGGTAATTTTGTGTTCACCACGTATAAGGTTACCGTTGTATCAACTTTTAGAACGGCATATTCCAACTATAGTAGTCATTTCATACAGTGAATTGATAACCGATATTAAAGTTGAGGCGGTGGATACGATAGGTGAGTCTTATATGTCGGAATATAACTTTGGCTAAGGGAAAAGGGCTTTGTAAAAATGCTTGAACAGTCAACGGAAAAGTCAATAGAGTATATGAAGCGAAGAGCGTATGAGATTACGCACAATACGCCTTTGTACCAGTATAAAGGGAGTGTATCAAAATTATTGGGCTTAACGGTAGAGGTAAAGTTACCGGGATTAAAAGTTGGAGATTTGTGTTTTATAGAGGATTATCAAGGAGAAAAGAAGGCCGCTGAAGTAGTAGCATTCAAGGGAGAAGCTGCTCAACTTCTTTTATTATATGATGGAGCAGGAATAGGACAGGGCAGCTTAGTATCAACTACGGGAAAGCCAATTACTGTTCCGGTTGGAGATTTTTTGTTGGGACGATTAATAAACCCACTTGGAGAGCCGATAGACGGCAAACCATTAGACGTTTCTGATGCAAAATGGAGATGCATAGACGGACCGCCACCGGATGCATTTGAACGCCCGATTATCAAAGAAATGTTTTCAACAGGAGTAAGAGCTATTGACGCATGTATGACATTAGGCGGTGGGCAGCGTATGGGGTTGTTTGCAGGCTCCGGAGTCGGAAAAAGTACAATGCTTGGGATGATAGCAAGAAACTCTGATGCTGATGTCAATGTAGTTGCGCTAATTGGAGAACGTGGCAGGGAGGTCAAGGAGTTTGTAGAGGATTCTCTGGGTGAAAAAGGTATGGCGAAATCGGTTCTTGTTTGTTCAACTGGTGATCAGCCGCCGTTAATTCGTATGAAATGTTTGCAGACGGCAACTGCTATATGTGAATATTTTCGCGATCAAGGCAAGAAAGTATTTCTGATGACGGACACAGTAACAAGATGTGCAATGGCAGGTCGTGAGGTTGGTTTGTCGATTGGAGAACCACCGACAATGAAGGGTTATCCGCCCTCTATATTCTCATGGTTGCAAAAAGTTCTTGAACGTACAGGGAATTCTGAGCGTGGGTCTGTGACTGCTCTATATACGGTATTAATGGAGGGGGATGATATAAATGACCCCATAGTTGATACGGTTAGAGGTATTGTAGACGGACATATTTTCTTATCAAGAAAAGTGGCTGAAATGAACCATTATCCGGCAATAGATGTTTTGGGCAGTATATCTAGGCTTATGTCATCAATTGCGACACCGGAACATAAAGAGGCGGCAGGAAAAATGCGAAAACTTATGGCTCTTTATCGCGATAATAAAGACCTTATAGATGTCGGAATGTATCAGGCGGGTTCTAACCCGAGATTAGATATTGCAATAGAGATGATGCCCCAAATTAATGCGTTTTTGCAACAACGTGTTGAAGACAGTGTTACTATGGAAACGACTATATCAACATTAATTACTATGATGGAGAATGTTGATATATAGTTTTATTTTGTTGGATTTGATTGCTTGATTATTGATTT
The DNA here is from genome assembly GCA_944325625.1 of Candidatus Gastranaerophilales bacterium. Taxonomy (GTDB): domain Bacteria; phylum Cyanobacteriota; class Vampirovibrionia; order Gastranaerophilales; family Gastranaerophilaceae; genus RGIG2134. The sequence goes on from CALVAP010000006.1 coordinate 20,045, forward strand.
TATCTAATCTAAACTTATTCTATGCAAAATATTAAGCGAATAGATTGGATATTTCTTATAGTCCTGATATTAATTGCTCTGGTTGGTGAAGTTTTATTTTTCAACAGGCAAGGCGATTTTATGGTAGATGTCGGACGAGAATTTTATCTTTCGAAAGAAGTTGCGCTTGGAAAGTTACTTTATAAAGATATTTTTAATATTTATGGACCGCTATCATACCAAATAAATGCCTGTTTGTTTAAGCTTTTTGGTTTTCATACAAACGTATTGGTGATTGCAGGCAACATTTGTGGTTTGGCTATTGTTGGCAGTTTTTATTCTCTTTCAAGACAGTTTCTGGCTCCTGTGTTTTCATTTGCAATAACGGCTTTCATAACTTTTGCCGGTATTTATAATGATTGGATTTTTAGTTTTACGGTTGCTTACAGTTATGCAATGATATATGGCTTGCTTGCTGTTATTGTGGCTTTAATCTTTCTTGTAAAATATGTTAAAAATAAGGAAAACAATAAATATCTTTACTTAAGTTTGTTATTTGCAGGTTCGTTACTTGTTTTTAAGTATGATTATCTGCCATTTTTGTTGTTGTATCCTTATGTGTTTATTACGGAAAAAGTAGAGTATAAAGTATTTCCCAAAGCGTTTGCGTGCTTTTTTCTTGTGCCGTTAATTTCAGTTTTGCCGTTATTTTGGGGTGGATTAAATTATGGTGATATTGTTTTTAATGTAGAGCTTATGAAAAAGGTTTCATCTGCACCTTCATTAAAATATTTCTATGGTTTTATGGAGGTAATGCCAAATGCAGAAACTTTTATAAAAACACTTATAAATCTTTTTTTGATAAGCGGTATTTTGGGCTTGATTTATAAAATATTTTCTCGAGTAGAAAATATTTGGGTTTATTTACTGGTCGGTTTTGTTTGTTTTATTATTCAGGGGCTGGACTTTATTTTTGTGAAAAAACTTTCATTTTTAAGTGTATTGATATTAGCCTTGGCTTTGATTTTAAACAGAAAAATTACTAATAAGACACATTGGCTTCTTATCTTATCTGCGCTGTTGTTGTCTATGAAAATGTTTTTATGGACCAATCTTTTTACATATGGAATTTATTGTTTTCCATTTCTTTTATTATGTGTTGTAGTCTTGTTGAAAGATTATTTATGTAGACATGAAAAGGCCTTTGAACATAGTATTGTAATATTTTTGATACTTTTGGTTTTGCCATTATTATTTTTTAGATATGAACACTCTAAGAACTACGATGTAAAAGTAGAAACACAATATGGTACGCTTCGTACCCACAAAGAGCTTTCACCGGTAAAGTTGTTACTGGAATATATGACAAAGAAGTTGAAAGAAAGTGATAGCGTAGTTATATTACCGGAGGGACATATTATAAATTTTTTAACAAATACTAAAAGTGATGATTTTTATAGTAATTTTATTCCAATGTATGTGGAAGCTTTTGGAGAGGACAACATAATAAATCATTACAAAAAGAATAGTCCCGACTACTTTATTTTATCGACAAGAGATTCTACAGAATACGGGTATACGTATATTTGCAAAGATTATGCGCAAAATTTGTGCGATTGGATATTTAATAATTATTATGTTGTAGCTAAAATCGTAGGAGAGCCGCAATATACAATATTGAGGAAAAATAAATGAAAAAAGTAGCTTTGATAAATCATGGATGTGCAAAAAACCTTGTAGACAGTGAACTAATGTTGGGAATGTTAAGCGAGGCAGGGTTTGAAGTAACGTTGGATGAAAAGGATTGTGATGTTGTTATAGTAAACACGTGTTCTTTTATACATGATGCCGAAGCGGAAAGTGTTCAGTCAATATTGCAAATGGTAAATGAAGGAAAAAAAGTTGTGATAACCGGTTGTTTACCGCAAAGACATAAAATGGAAATACATGAGGCGATTCCCGAAGCTGTAGCAATGGTAGGAACTTCGGATATAAGTAAAATAGTCGAAGTCGTAAAAGAAGTAACAGAAGGGAAAAGGGACTTTGTATATGAGATAACCGAAAAACCGGAATACATATATCCCGAAATGATAGAGCGTCAACAAATTACACTTGGTGCAAGTTCGTATATAAAAATAGCGGACGGATGTAACTACCAGTGTGGTTATTGCATAATCCCGCAGCTAAGGGGGTTGTATCGCTCTCGTCCGATAGGAAATATTGTCGAAGAAGCCAGAAAAATGGCACAAAAAGGAGTAAGCGAGATTGTACTGGTGGCGCAAGATACGACAAGTTATGGTATTGATATTTATTCAAAACCGTCTTTAGCGCGGTTACTTAAAGAACTGGAAAAAGTTGAAGAAATAAGCTGGATAAGAGTTATGTATGCATATCCATCGATGTTTAATGATGAACTTATTGAAGTGTTTAAAAATTCAAAAAAAATTGTCAAATATGTAGATATACCGCTACAACATTCGCATCCTGAGATTTTAAGAGCAATGAAAAGACCTGAGGTTTGTTATGAGGATTTAATAAAAAAACTAAGGGAAAATATAGAAGGGGTTGCTCTTAGAACTACTTTTATTGTTGGATATCCCGGAGAAAAAGAAGAGCACTTTAATCATCTTAAGGACTTTATATCAAGAATGAGATTTGATAGACTCGGAGTTTTTGAATATTCGCGAGAGAAAAATACATATTCGTATGATTTAGATGAACAGGTTCCGGCTAAAACGAAAAAGGCAAGGAAAAAAGAGTTGATGCTGCTCCAAAAGAAAATTTCATCAGAAATAAATGAAGGATTTGTGGGCAAAAAAGTTCCTTGTATAATTGAGGCAATAACTGATGATGGCAAAGTACTTGGCAGAACATATAGAGATGCGCCCGAAATTGACGGGGTTATATTTATAGATGATAATGAACAAAATGTTATACCGGGCGATATAGTAGATGTCGAAGTAACCTGTGCGGACGATTATGATATGTATGGCGTTATTGCATAAAGCTAAATCGAATGATATAATAAACCAAGTAAAAATATTGAGGTGGAAAAGTATGAAAAGATTATTATCAACATTATTATTAGCGTCTTTTGTTTGCGCTAATACGGCAGCATTTGCGGATGTAACCCTTGCAACAGAACAAAATAGTTCTCAACCGCAGCCGATTATAGAAACCCTTAAAGGTGGCAAAGGTGAAGTAAATACGGTTCGTGTGTTTGAGGATAAAGTTGTTCTTGTGAAAGGCAATATAATAAAAATTGCATTTGCCCAAGAATTTACGACAAAGGACTTAAAAGAAGGTGATAAGGTTAATTTTATATTGAAGGATAATCTTCAAACAAAACAAGGCAGAATGATACTTCCTGTGGGAACACAGATAATAGCAACGGCAGTGAAGCTGGAACCGGCAAAATCATTTAATCGAAATGCAAAGGTTCTTTTGTCAATGGGAGATTTGTTACTTCCAAACGGACAAACAGGAACAATTTCAGCGCAAGTTAATGCTAAAGATGGAATGTTAAAACGTTCCGGTTGGAATATCTTTGCAAAGATATCAGAATGGACAGTAGGAATGTTGGGAGTTGGAGCCGGAGCAGGAGCAGCAATAGCAGCAGGCTCTGGAGCAGTAGGTGTAGGCTGTTTGGCGATAGGTCTGCCTATTGGTGCAGGCGTAGGATTGATTGTGGGTTCGGTTACTCCTGGTATCAATTATCATGTTAAAGCAGGTAAGGAAATTAACGTTGTTTTAACAGAGGATTTGGACATAATTGTTCGTGAATCTTTGTAATCGTGATAAAAATCTTAAATGGCGCAGTATGAATAATACTGCGCCATTTGTTCTGTAAATACATCGTAAAATATTATACATTTGGCTGCTTTTTATTTTTTATTTATGCTAAAATTAGGTAAAATATAATATATTTAATATGAATTAGATGTTAGGGACGAGGATTTTATAATGTTAAGTTTATTATTAAAACTATTGGGTGACCCAAATGAAAGAAAAATAAAAAAGGTAATGCCGATAGTTGAACATATAAATGCATTGGAACCTGAGTTTGAGAAGCTTTCAGATGAGGAATTGAGGGCAAAAACGGATGAATTCAAGGCAATTTTGGCTAAACGTCCGACATCAAACAATATATTGGAAGATAGGAAACTAGAAAAAGCAGCGTTGGATAAGATATTACCGGAAGCCTTTGCTACGGTACGGGAAGCAGGAAAACGTGTATTAAATATGCGCCATTTTGACGTGCAGCTTATAGGTGGTATATTTTTGCACGAAGCACACATTGCAGAGATGCGAACAGGTGAGGGAAAAACTTTGGTGGCAACTTTGCCTGCATATCTTAACGCCCTTACGGGAAAAGGTGTTCATGTAATAACTGTTAATGATTATCTTGCAAAGCGTGATAGCGAGTGGATGGGGAAAATTTATAAATTCCTCGGTCTAAGTGTAGGTGTGGTTCTTGCGGATAGGGAAAATAATGACTTTGAAAGTAAAAGACAAGCCTATCTTTGCGATATAACTTATGGAACAAATAATGAGTTTGGATTTGATTATTTGAGAGATAACATGGCAGGGTCAGTAGAACAATTGGTTCAAAGACCCGTAAATTATGCGATTATTGACGAAGTTGACTCGATTTTGATAGATGAAGCAAGAACTCCGTTGATAATTTCAGGCAGATTGGATAAGTCGGCCGAAACGTATAAGCTTATGGCTAAAATAGCTCCTTTGCTAGAGAAAGATAAAGATTATGAAGTTGATGAGAAAAATAAAAACGTTATTTTAACCGAGGATGGTATAGATAGAGCTCAAGAGCTTATCGGGGTAAAGGACCTTTTTGATATATCAACACAGTACGCACACCATTTATTGCAGGCACTGAAGGCAAAAGAGCTTTTTAAACTGGATACGGATTATGTAATCAAAAATGGTGAAGTTGTTATAGTAGATGAGTTTACAGGTCGCTTGATGGAAGGTAGGCGTTGGTCAGATGGACTTCATCAGGCGGTTGAGGCAAAAGAAGGTGTAAAAATCCAAGATGAGACTCAAACTCTTGCAAGTATAACATTCCAAAATCTGTTTCGTTTATATCCCAAATTGGCAGGTATGACAGGTACTGCAATGACAGAGGAAGCCGAATTTGGTAAGATATACAATCTTGAAGTTACTGTAATTCCAACTAATAAAAAGGATGTCAGAGTTGATATGCCTGATGTTATTTATAAGGGAGAGGAGCAAAAGTATAAGGCAGTAGTTGATGAAATACTGGAGATGCACAAGCAGGGTAGACCTGTTTTGGTTGGGACTATAAGTATTGACCGCTCGGAATATCTTTCGTCATTATTGAAAAAACAAGGTATTAAGCATAATGTCTTAAATGCAAAGCACCACGAAAGAGAAGCCTATATAATAGCTCAAGCCGGAAGATATGGGGCGGTGACAATTGCAACAAACATGGCAGGTCGGGGAACGGATATTTTGCTGGGAGGAAACCCCGAATATTTGGCAAAAGAAGAGCTGGAGAAAAAAGGAGTTACACCGGATTCGGAAAACTATGAAACAATAAAACAATACACATTAGAGCAGGCAAGAAAAGCTTGTGAGGCGGACCATGCAAAAGTAGTCGCAGCCGGGGGACTTCACGTAATAGGTACAGAACGACATGAATCAAGACGTATAGACAATCAATTGAGAGGTCGTGCAGCAAGGCAGGGTGATCCGGGTTCAACAAGATTTTTCCTTTCGCTTCAAGATAATCTAATGCGTATTTTTGGCGGTGAAAAAGTCATTAATATTATGAATGCGCTTAATGTAGAAGATGATATGGCGATAGAACACTCTATAATTACAAGACAGATTGAGGCGGCTCAAAGGAAAGTCGAAGTTTATCACTTTGATATTCGTAAAAATGTTCTTGAATATGATGATGTAATGAACATGCAACGTGAGAAGTTCTATGCTCAGCGCCGTAAGGTACTTAATGGAACCGATTTAAGAGAAGATATTAATTATATGATTGAGCGTGAAACTAATCGTATAATTAGCAGTTATATTTCACCGGAAATGAATCCGGATGAATACATATATGAAGATATTCAAGGTTTGATTAGAGAAGTGCATTCTATGATGCCGCAGCTGAGTAATTTTGAAGTTAAAGATGTACAGGGGTTAAAATTTGATTTGTTGTATGATAAACTGAAAAATCTGGCACTAGAGGCTTATAGAAAGCATGAAGAAAATACGATAGCTTTTTATAATGACGTGCTTGCTAAGTATGAAGAAAATCCTGAACTACAGGAACCGTATGCTGCAGATAATGTAATGAGGGGGCTTGAGCGAGATATTTTGCTTCGTGTAGTTGATAATAAATGGATTGACCACTTGCATAATATAGATATGCTTAGAGAAGGTATAGGCCTAAGAGCTTATGGACAAAAAGACCCGCTTATAGAATATAAAAGAGAAGCATATGACTTGTTTAATAAAATGATGTATGAAATACAGTCAGAAACGGTAAGACATTTATTCCGTGCAAAATTCGGATTTCAGATTATAAATATGCAAGGAGATGAGGTAATAGAAGAACATCAAATGGCTAATGAGGTATTCTCTCATCCAGACGAGGATGGTAATACACAAAGAGATGAGCTGGCATAAGTTAAGCAGGGTTTAACTATAAAGGGTTAATAACCAAAAGGAGCGCATAAGTTTGCGCTCCTTTTGACTTGGGTCCTGCGTTTACAGGAAAAGGTTGTTTTTTTGTTTTTGTTTTGCAGTTTCTTCATTGTCATATTCATTTGCTCCTGGGAACAGCAGGAATGACTGGTTGTACTGCGGACTTGAGTCAAAAAGATTTTGTTCTGGGGTTAACTCTTTTCTTGTGTTTGGAGTATTAACCTGAATATAATGGTGGGTTTGTCTAATATTGTTGATATTTTGTAAGTCATTGATACTCATGTTATCCCTACGCTTTCTTTTTCTTACTATATTAATAATATAATCGGCAAAATCAAAAAAAACTTTAAAAAAATTTTGATTATGTGAAGTAAAAGTTATAAAGCACCCGTAAATAAAGCACTTTTAGTGTAAAGAAAATTAACAAAAATTAGGGACTAAAATTTTATTCCCATAGAATTTTTTAGATAACTGTATTTTTCATAGTATTCTTCAGGGTTTTCTTTTGCAGCGAGGATTTTATCTTGATTTTTAATAAAGAGTTCAGCCAATTGAGGGTCAAATTGAGTTCCAGCGCAGCGTTTAATTTCTTCAATGGCAACATCATGACTAAGTGCTTGACGGTATGAACGTGTTGAAGTCATAGCATCATAAGTATCAGCAAGAGCTATAATTCTTGCTGAAATTGGGATTTCTTCACCTTTTAGCCCGCTCGGATATCCTTTCCCGTCCCAACGCTCATGATGCGTTTTAAGCCAGTCAGAGATTATGTCCAGCTTTTTGATTTTTTTGACTATTTTTTCACCCTGTTCGGGGTGTGATTTCATCACCTCAAATTCTTCATCTGTAAGTTTTCCTGGCTTACAAAGAATGCTTTGGGGGATGCCTACTTTTCCAATATCGTGCAACAGTCCGGCGGTTTCAATTTCTTCAAGAGTTTTGTCGTCTAAGCCTAGTTCTTTTGCCAAAACCAAAGAATAAAGTGTAACCCGCATCGAATGTCCATGGGTATATGGATCTTTTGCATCAAGTGCTGAAGAAATGGATTTTATGGTTTTGTAAAAGAGTTCTCTTAAATCTTTGAGCATTGCTGTTTTATTATGTGCAAGGTCAAACTTATCAATACCGCTTTTAATTGTTTCTAAGAGCTCAATTGGGTCAAAAGGCTTAAGGACATACTGGTATATTTGACATTCATTAATTGAATCAACCATTATATCTGTATCAGCTTGGCCGGTTAGTAAAATTTTAACTATATCCGGGTGTTGTTTTGCGATTTGTTTTAGAAATTCTGTTCCGCTCATTTCGGGCATGCGCTGATCGCTTACAATAAGGGAAATATCATCACCATGTTCAGAAACTACGTCTAGCGCTTTTTTACCGTCTGTAGCGGTAAGAATTTCATATTTTCCTCTTAGCGTACGTTTGAGAAGTTGAAGGTTATTCTCCTCATCATCCACAAGAAGTATTGTTTTTTTCTCATCAGGATTTTCAGACAACAAAACTTTTTCTATGCTCTCGTTTAAAAACTCTGTTTCTTTACCCGCAAGGTAATCCATACCAACTCCGACATAACTCTGCTTTAGTACTTAACGGCTAGTCTAATTAAAAACTTTAATATTCCAGCCAACTTTTTACATATTATAACATTTTTTAATATTCTTGTATATAAAGAGAATTAACTTGAAAACAAACGCTGTTTGCAATAACATTAAGGAGTAAGAGAATTATTAGAGGATAAGATTATGTCAAGAAAACCAATTATTGCGGGTAACTGGAAAATGCACAAACTGCAAGCAGAGGCAGTTACGCTTGTTAATGATGTAATGGCAGAATTAAGACCGATAGAAAAGTCAGAATTGCCGGAAGTAATTGTGGCTCCTGTGTTCACATCTTTGCATGTTGTGAGAAAAGCTATGGATGATTGTGGTTGCGGAAAAGTTAAACTTGCAGCTCAAAATTGTTACTATGAACCACAAGGTGCTTTTACTGGTGAAGTTTCAACAGAAATGGTTAAAGATGCAGGTGTTGACTATGTTATTATCGGACACTCCGAAAGAAGACAGTATTTTGGAGAAACAGATGAGATGATTAATAAAAAGGCAAAAGCAATCCTTGCTAACGGACTTTTACCTATTATCTGCTGTGGTGAAACTTTGGAACAAAGGGAAGCAGGAGTTACAGATTCTCACATAGAATCTCAAATCAGAGCTGCTTTGGATGGAATTTCTTCAGAAGATATATCTAAATCAGTTATTGCTTATGAGCCGATATGGGCAATAGGAACAGGCAAAACTTGCGATTCTCAAGAAGCAAACAGAGTAATTGCGATGATTAGAAATGTTGTTAAATCTGTAGCAGGTGTTGAAGCAGCAGATTCAATAAGAATTCTCTACGGCGGTAGTGTTAAGCCTGAAACAATTGAAGAACAAATGGCTCAGTCTGATATTGATGGTGCACTCGTTGGTGGCGCTAGTCTTAAGGCAGACAGCTTTGCGAAAATTGTTAAAGGTGCTATGTAATTTATTTTATTTTGTTCTACAAAAAAGCCTGCTTTTTATTAAGCGGGCTTTTTTTATTTAAAAAGTTGCCCTTTATTTAAAATAAAACTATAATTCTAGTATGCAAAATATTAATTTAGTAAAAATCTTAAAAGACATTCCTGCTTTATTATCTTCATCCAATGATGTTGAAGCGACAATGGATAACGTTATTTCCGAAATTAAGGAAAATCTTGAGCTCGAAAGTGCTGCCATATATTATCTTTCAGAAGAAAATGCTTATTTGAAATTTCCCCAAGACGCTGAAGAGTTTAAAGATTTTGTTGTAGATAGTGAGTTGTTGGGTAAAATCGAAAATGTAGGTGTTTGCGAGGTTGTGCCATCTTATGTTGGTTTTTGTGAGGAATATAAAAACCTTACACTGTTTCCGCTAAAGATACGAGATACGGTATTTGGATTTATTTGTGTACCGAACAATTCTATTAATGAAACACAAAGGGATGTATTGAGCATGCTTGCCTCTGTAGCGGCATATTCTATTAAGGATAGTGAGCTTTCTAACGTTTTTAAAATTCAGCTGAGGGCACTGCAATCTGGCATTAAGGAAAAAACTCTTGCCGTTAAAACAATAAAAGAGCAAAATGAAAAAATTTTGGAGGCGGATAAGGCGAAAAATGAGTTTATTGCAAACATATCTCACGAGCTAAGAACTCCCTTAAATGCAATAATAGGCTTTTCAGAAGTATTAAGTTCAAAAATATTTGGAGAACTTAATGAGAAGCAATCCGAGTACATAAATGATATTTATACTTCGGGTGTCCATTTATTAGGAATGATTAATGAAATTCTTGATATTTCGAAGCTGGAATCTAATGCGATGAGTGTAAGTTATACAGAATTTATTCCAAAAGCTGCGATTGAAGAAGTTATAAATGTTATGCGTCCATTAGCTAATAAAAAGAAACTGAATGTTGGGTTTAATTGTTTATACGACCAAAAGGCAGTTTTGGACTATCAAAAATTACAGCAAATTTTATATAATCTTATAAGTAATGCAATAAAATTCACACCGGAAGGTGGAAAAGTTGACATAGAATTGCTGAAATCGGAGAATAATATAGTAATAACTGTAAAAGATAGTGGTGTTGGTGTTGATAAAAAAGCACAAGAAAAGATATTCGAAAAGTTTGTGCAGCTCGAGAATGCCTACACAAAAACAGGAAGTTCTACCGGTCTGGGGCTCACAATAACTAAGAGATTTGTTGAACTTATGAACGGCACAATTAAGCTAGAAAGTGCTTTGGGAAAAGGGGCAATGTTTATTATTACTTTGCCGTTGGAGAAAAGTAATGGCTAGGATTTTGATTGCTGAAGATAACGAGTCGAATATGAAACTCATGTTTGACGTGCTCGTTGCCAGTGGTTTTGAGGTCGAAAAAGCCTTTGACGGAGTTGAGGCTCTTGAAAAATTATCAAAAAATGATTATGACTTGCTCATATTGGATATTCAAATGCCTAAAAAGTCAGGATATGATGTTTTAAAGGAGATTAAGAAAAATATCAAGGTTCTTGTAGTTTCAGCATGCGCGATGGAGAAGGATATTGCGTTGGCTAAAAATATAGGGTGCTTAGATTATATGACAAAACCTGTTAAAATTTTTGTTTTACTAGAAAAAGTGAAGAATATTTTACAATAGTATTTGAAAAACTTTATTTAAAGCAATTTTTTTGTTTTAGTTGTTTTATGATGATGTGAATGTCTGTGAAGGAGATTTTATGATACAACCGCTAGGAAAAGTAGGCTGTTCACTGAGGACAAGAATACCGGGTTTAGTAGTCGATATGGCTGAGGTTGGTAAAGGTTCGGCTTTGGAAAAAGGTTTTAATCGCCATGCCAAGATACTAAAAAACTTTGTAAAGACCGGTCTTAAACAAGGCGGAACACTTCCCGACGGTAGAAGAGTAGGGTTTCATAAGATAGGTGACACAGAATTTTATAAGGTTTTTTATGCTCCAAATAAGTCAAATTGGCCAGACGTCTCTTATGAGGTTTCGAAAGACGGTGTCTCCATCATTACTGATAAGTTAAAATATTTCAAAAATTCTCAAGAAATTATTAGGCACTTATTTAGTAAAAAATAAAAAAACTCCCGATATACGGGAGTTTTTTTTGTGCTTATATGAAACTAGTCATCTAATGCTGCAACGCCTGGAAGAATTTTGCCTTCAATAAATTCAAGGCTTGCGCCCCCACCTGTCGAAACGTGGGTGAAATCTTCAGCTTTACAGAATTTCTTTGCCGCACTTACGGAGTCACCACCACCAATGACAGATACCGCACCATTTTTAGTAGCGTCAACGATTGCTTCCAATACTGCCTTTGTACCTTCTGCAAATGCGGGGTTTTCAAATGCACCGACAGGTCCGTTCATAAGTATTGTTTTTGAATTTTTAAGAACTTCTGCAAATGCTTTTCTTGATTCCGGACCGGCGTCTACACCTTCAAATCCGTCAGGAATTTCATTAATTTTAACGAATTTGTTGGTTCCATTGCCTGAAAAATCATCTGTTACAAGAACATCCGTAGCCATAACAAGTTTTACGCCCTTTTCTGCAGCTTTCTTTTCGATGGATTTAGCAACTTCAAGTTGATCATCTTCACAGATTGAGTTCCCTATTTTTCCGCCGTTAGCTTTTACAAAGGTATATGCCATGCCACCACCGATAATGAGGTTATCAACCTTGTCAATAAGATTTTCTAAAACGCCTATCTTAGACGAAACCTTAGCTCCGCCTACAACTGCGGTAAATGGTCTTACCGGATTGTCCAGTGCTTGTGAAAGACATCTTAGTTCTTTTTCCATTAACAAGCCTGATACTGCAGGTTTTAAAACTTTCGCAAGTTTTGCTGTAGATGTGTGGTTTCTATGCGCTGCACCAAAGGCATCGTTAACATAAAAATCGCCAAGTTTTGCCAATTCATTTGCAAATGTCATATCGTCATCTTTTGCTTCTTCAGCTTTGTAGAAGCGAATATTTTCCAATAACGCAACTTGTCCGTCTTGAAGCTTTTCTACATAAGGAGCAGCTTCTTCCACACTCGGTATAAACACAACTTCTTCTCCAAGAACTTTGGACATATATTTTGCGACAGGAGCAAGTGTGAATTCAGGATTTTTTTCACCTTTTGGTCTTCCAAGGTGTGCCATAAGTACAATTTTAGCTCCTTTGTCTTTCAAGTAGTTTAATGTTGGTAGAATAGCTCTAATTCTTGTATCATCAGTAACATTTTTGTCAGCATCAAGAGGAACGTTTATATCAACGCGCACGAGTGCTGTTTTTCCCTTGATGTCTTGTAAATCTTTGATTGATTTTTTCATTTTTGTACCCTCTTAAACTTAGTATTTAGTATTTGTTTTATAACGGGCTGCCGATAAAATCGGCAGCCCATATGAGTTTATAATACGTTTGCTTTTTCTTCTTCACTAACACCTTTGATTGTGAGGTTAACTCTACCCTTATCGTCTATTTTGATAACTTTTACTATAACTTCGTCACCAACACTCAGACGGCTTTCAACGGTGTCAATTCTTTCATTACAAACTTGTGATATGTGAACCATTCCATCTTTACCGGGGGCCAATTCAACGAAAGCTCCAATTGGAATAATTCTTACAACCTTTCCGCGACGAACCATTCCTGCTTCAGCTTTGAAGGTTGCATCATCTATCATTCTTCTTGCTATTTCAAGCCCTTCCTTATCATTTGATGTGATGGTTACAAGTCCGGAATCCTGAATATCAATTTCAGCACCGGAGCAGTCTATTATGTTTCTAATATTCTTTCCACCAGGTCCGATTACTGTTCCAATATCTTTTTGGTCGATTGTCATTGTGAATATACGCGGAGCGTATGGAGAAAGCTCTTTTGCTGGTTCAGATATTGCTTTTTTCATTTCTTCCATAATGTGCAATCTACCGCGTTTTGCTTGTTCCAATGCCCTTCTCAATGTCGGGTTTGAAATCCCTTTGATTTTCATATCCATTTGTAGAGCCGTTATTCCTGTATCATTACCGGTTACTTTGAAGTCCATATCACCTAAGAAGTCTTCAATTCCTTGAATATCTGTTAAGACTGTATCTGTTTCTCCTTCTTTGATTAACCCCATTGCAACACCAGAAATCATACACTTTACAGGAACTCCTGCATTCATTAGTGCCATTGAGCTTCCACATGTTGATGCCATTGATGTTGAACCGTTTGACTCTAATACATCAGAAGTTACTCGAATTGTATAGCCGAATTCTTCCTGAGAAGGCAAAGCTGGTACGTTAGCACGTTCTGCGAGATTACCGTGACCAACTTCTCTTCTTCCCGGACCTCTTAGCGGTTTAACTTCACCAACAGAAAATCCGGGGAAAATGTATTTATGCATATATGTTTTGCTTTTTACGGGGTCTACACCGTCAAATTCTTGCGCCATTCCCGGACCTGCAAGTGTTGCAACAGAAAGAACCTGTGTTTGCCCTCTTGTGAATACGGCTGAACCATGCGCTCTTGGAAGAACTCCAACTTCGCACCATATCGGGCGAACATCTTCAATTTTTCTTCCATCAGCTCTTATGCCTTCTTCTGTAATCATTTTACGCATTACTTTCTTTTCTAATGCTTTAAACTGTTCTGCTACAAAGTCAATTCCGGTTTCTTCCATCATAACTTTTATAGGATGTTCATCATCAAGTGCTTCGATTTTGTCTCGAACAGCTTGTTTAGTTTCATCTAGTTTAGCTTTTCTGTAATCTCTGTCAAAGTTATGGTATGCATCGAATATGGCGTCATAGCTTGTTTCTTTGATTATGTTGTCAAGTTCTGTTGTATCATATGGATTTACAAATTCAACCCTTTCTACGCCACATTCTTTTGCAAAAGCAAGTTGGGCTTCTACTTGTTTTCTTATTTCAACTTGAGCAAATTCAACAGCAGCCATTATGTCGTCTTCTGTAACAAATTTACAACCTGCTTCAACCATAATTACAGAATCATGTGTTCCTGCAATAACTATATCCATATCGGATTCTTCAGCTTGTTTGTATGTCGGGTTTGCTATAAATTCTCCATTTATTCTACCTACTCTAACAGCACCGACAGGTCCTTCAAACGGAGCACCTGAAAGCATTAACGCAGTTGATGCTGCCAAAATTGACAATGTATCGGGCTGGTTTTCTTGGTCAGAACTGAAAAGCTGTGAAACTATTTGAATATCGTTTCTGTATCCTTTTGGAAACAACGGACGAATGGGTCTATCTATCAGTCTTGATATTAGTACAGCTTTTTCAGATGGTTTACCTTCTGTTTTTGTATATCCTCCCGGAATTTTTCCGATTGCTGACATTCTTTCTTCGTAGTCAATTAAAAGTGGGAAAAAGTCTATTCCTACTCTTGGTTCTGATGCTACTGTACAGTGTACGAACAACATTGTGTCTCCACATCTCACCGTTACTGATGAAGTAGCTGATTTTGCATACTTACCTGTTTCGATGACAACCGGTTTTCCTCCGATTTCGATTTCGAATCTTTTTACTTCGTTCATCTTTTTTCTCTTTCTTTTTTAAGTGATACTCGTCTTTATTTGTCTAAATTATAGGACAAAAACAAATTATTGAAAAGTCTATTTTTCTTTCCATATCACTGCAAATAGAGAAAATTATAAAAATTTATGCTTTTGTTGTTTGTTCAAACTCTGCAATTTCTTTAAGTAATTCAGGTAATATTTCTCTAAAGCTTTGTACAATTTGAGGGTCAAATTGTTTTCCTGCAAGTTTTTCGAGTACCTGCATTGCATCTTCCGGTTTCATCGCTTCACGATAGGCTCTATTTGAGACCATACCGTCATATGCGTCGGCTATCGCTATTATTCTCGAGCCGATTGGGATTTCTTCACCTTTTATTCCGTATGGATATCCGTTTCCATCAAAGTGTTCGTGGTGATATTTTATTATTGTTATTACATCTTTAAGCTGTTTTATATCTTCGAGAATTCTTACACCATGATCAACGTGTGATTTAATTTCTTGAAATTCTTCATCTGTAAGTTTTTCTGTTTTTAGCAGTACATCATCGGAAACCCCAATCATTCCTATATCATGCAGCAGACCTGCAAGTTCTATCTTTCCGTAATCTGCGTCGCTCAAATTCAGCTTTTTCGCTATTTTTAATGAATAATATGTAACTCTTCTGCTTCTGCCTAATGTATAAGAATCCTTGGCATCAAGAGCTTCTATAATTGCGCGAATTGTCCCTGAAAAAAGTTCTTTTAAGTCGCTAATTAGTACTTCATTATCTTTTTTTAATTGGAAGTATTCCAGACCTGCTTCTACCACAAGCTCAAGTTCTGCTGGGTTAAAGGGTTTTTTTATGTAGCGATATATTTTTGCTTCGTTTATTGAGCCTATTAGTATTGTTATGTCGGAGTAGGCTGTAACCAGAATTCTTACGGTTTCGGGATAGTTCTCATATACGTGCTTAAGTAACTCGACCCCGTCCATTTCAGGCATTTTATGGTCTGATAAAATCAAATGAAACTGTTGTGTTTTCATAAGTTCTATCGCATCTAATGGAGACGTCGTTTTTACAATGTCATACTTCCCCCTTAGAGTACGATATAATAACATTAAATTATTTTCTTCATCATCTACGAGTAAAATTTTATACTTATCGTTCATCTTCTGCTCTTTCTTCTTGTGCATCTTTTTCAAATTTTATGGGTAATGTGAGTATAAATTTTGTTCCCTTATTCGGTTCGGTTTTTATCCTTATGTCTCCGTGGTGGTCTTTTATTACTCTGTAACTGATAGACATTCCAAGCCCTGTTCCTTTACCAACCGGTTTGGTTGTGAAAAACGGATCAAATATGCGTTCTGCCGTTTCTCTATCCATGCCTTTTCCATTATCTTCAAATTCTATTATAACATTTTCACCTTCATGTTTGGTTCTTATGTATACGTCACCTTTGTCTTCTATTGCATAAAATGCGTTATCTAATATGTTCATAAAGACTTGATTAAGTTGTCCACCGTAACTTTCAACCAAGGGTAAATTTTCTTCGTATTCTTTATGAATTTCTATGCGATTTTTATATTTCGAATGTAAAATATTTAATGTTGTATCAATTTCTTTGGCTATGTTAATGCTGCTAAGAACTCTTTCTTCCATTCTTGAAAAGTTCTTTAGGTCCATGATTATATTCTTTGTTCTTTCTGTCCCTTCTCTACAGCTGTTTATCAAGGCTCCTAAGTCTTCTTTAAGAAAGGCTAAATCTATATCATTTTTTATCTGTTCAATTTCCTTTTTATGTTCTTCAAGTAACTCACCTTCGTATTCCCCATATTTATCTATCAGCATTATTAAATCATTAGTATAATTGGTAAGATGAATTAAGTTTCCATATATAAAGTTGACGGGATTGTTTATTTCGTGTGTTATTCCCGCAACCAATTCCCCTAATGATTTCATCTTTTCTGAATGAACCATCATTGCCTGTGTGCTTTGTAGTTCTTTATATGCTTTGTTTAATTGTTTTGTTCTTTCTGCTACTTTATTTTCCAATGATGTATACATATCTCTTAAGTTTTCCGCCATTGTATTGTAAGAGTCTACCAATTTGTCTATTTCTTCATAGTTGAAGTATTCTATGCGGTGGTTAAAATCACCTTCCGCAAATCTTTTTGAACCTTCAGAAAGTTTTTCTATGGGTTTTATTACTATCTTTGTTAATCTGTGCGACAAAAAGAGTCCTAAAATAATAGAAAATATGACTATATAACTCATGTTATTAATAAAGTTTTCGATGTTTTGGTTTAGTAAAGCCTTAGAGTAAAATCCGACGTACATTGTTGTGTCTTTTTTTGCCCCAGTTACGTAGTATGTTCCTGTGTTTCCATGCGGAGTGTAGGTGTCTATGTCTTTTGCTTTTATTCCGTTTAGTATTTGTGTTGAAAAAATCTTTCCCTTTAATGCTGGTATCGATGAGTATTCTATTTTGTTATTGGTATTATTTTTAACTACAAAGTATGCTATCAGGTCGCTGTTTATGGCGTTATTTACTACATTTTGTATATTTGAATAGTTTTTTTTATCTACGGCATTTCCTAAAATTTGAAAAAGAGAGGTGGAGAGCGCTCGATTTATAGAACTGGACTGGGTATCCACTTTTATGGTTATTTCTTTCAAAAAAAGCATTACATATGCTGCAATACATAATGTTATTATTCCTATTAGCACGGACGATATTAGTGCCATATGAGTGCTTAACTTTATTTTGGAAGTGTGTTTTTCGCTCATTTTTTTCCCTTACTTTTTACTTTTTCCTTCCTCTCGGGTTATCCAGTATTGCCCCTGTAAGATGCCCCAGATATCCCATTATCAAGGCTGCTGGTAACACCCGAATGAGTACAAATTTTAGAGTAGTTACATCTACAGTCATTGTTTGTATTAGATTCATTCCCAATAATACGATTATGGAAAAGGATGCTAATATTCCTGATAATTTCTTTGAATAAGTTAATTCCGCCATTATTTGTTTGTGTTCTCCATGTATTTTCTGAAACAGAATTGAGCTAGAGTTATTCTATCCCTGTTTGATATCATCTTGAACTTTCCGGAAGTTGCATAGGTATTTGTTTCTGTTTTATCTTGTCTTATCGGTGCAAATATTCCGGTTATTATTTGCTTTTTATCTATCGTTAAACTGAAGCTGTAATCTTCACTCATTGATAATTCTTTTTGTGAAACAACTTTCATTCCTCCTGCTGATAAATCTGTTATGAGGACATCAATTTGTTGGGTTGATGTTTTTAGCTGTATATTCGCATTAAATTCTATTCTTGTGTATTCTCTTCTTTGGAGTGTTTTTTGTGTTATAGGTAATGTCAGTTTATAGAGATTATCTTCAATTTTACTTATTTTGGACTTGAAGTAGATTATCCCATCTTCAGCCAAAGTAAAGCATTCTGCCTTGCCGGTTATATCTTTGTCTGATATTGGCTGTTCGGGCGTAATGCACAAAAACTCACCGCAACTATCTTTAACTCTTACACTGCAGGCAGCTTCCACGTCTGTTGGTACTATTTTTATTATTTGGTTCTCTTTGAATGTTGATAACATTTTTAATTTTCCTTTTTATATGTTTGTTCTTGTTGGAGCTGTTTTTACTACTCCAACCGATTTTGCTTTTGTATTATTACTTATCTCATTATACGACATAACAAAAATTTGTGGATAGGTTCTTTCTATTAACCGTCTAAAAGGTAGTCTTATTGGTGATGAGCAAAGTATTACCGGTTGTGTTCCACTGTTTTTTATTGCCTTTTCAAGTTCATAATTCAACCCGTCAAGAAGTTTTCTTGTAAAATCAGGGTCTAAAGTAAGACTTTGACCGTCAGGACTTATTCCTTGCGCTATAATATTTTCCACATCCGGTGCAAGTGTTATTGCCAGAAGCTCTCCTGTGTCTGAGAGGTTTTGTTTGCAGATTGTTCTTGATAATGCCTGTCTGACTTGTTCTGTTAGAAAATCAGCATTTTTAGATACTTTAGACTGCAAACTCATTACTTCTAAAATAGTTCTCAAGTCCCTTATGGAAACTCGTTCTTTTAGCAGATTTTGAATTACCTGTTGGACTTCTGCTGTTGTTATATCTTTCATCAGATCGTTCACATAATCTTCTGAAAATTCTTTTTTTAAATTATCTATAAGTTGAGTTATATCTGCACGTGAAAGTATTTCCGCAGCATTTTTTTTGATAACTTCTGTCAGGTGTGTTGAGATTACTGCGGAGGGGCTTACTACTGTATAGCTGTTCATTTCCGCATAATCTTTATCTTTTTCTTCAATCCATAATGCGGGAAGTCCAAAAGCAGGTTCTATTGCACTTATTCCTTTAAGTTCCGGATCATCAGCTCCCCCGAGTGCATTCATCGCAAGACTCCTGTCCGGATAAACTTCACCATGTTCTATTGGGACACCTTTGAGGTTTATTTGATATTGGTTTGGCGGTAGTTGCAAGTTATCCCTTACTCTGATAGAGGGCAGAACTAAACCCAATTCCAGTGCTGTTTGACGACGAATTTGTGCGATTCTTTCCAATAAATCCCCGCCTTGTTCCACATTTATTAGTGGTACTAGTCGATAGCCTATTTCTATTTCTATTGTTTCTACGTTCAAAAGCTCCATTACGCTTTCTTTGGTTATTTTTTTGCGTTTTTTTCCTGTTTTTTCTGCAATGACCTTTTGTTCTTCAGCTACTTTTGCAGCTTCTTCTTCTGCTTTCTTTTCCTTGTTCTTTTTAAGTGCAAACCAGCCTACGCCTGCTCCAACCAGAAAAAACGGCAGTGTTGGCATTCCGGGAATTATTCCCAGTAACAAGAGCAACCCTGAAACAACTCCCAAGACTATTGGGTTTGAAAACATTTCCATTTTGATGTCATCTGAAAGAGATGAATCCTGACCGCTTGCACGGGTTATTATCAAACCTGTTGCGAAGGAAATTAACAGTGCCGGAATTTGTGATACCAACCCATCTCCGACTGTTAGTATTGTATAGGTGCTCAGCGCATTGAGGATATCCATTTTTAGCTGCCATACGCCTATGATTAATCCGCCAAAAATATTTATTACGGTTATTACTATACCCGCAGTTGCATCCCCTTTTACAAATTTTGAGGCACCATCCATTGTTCCGTAAAAATCTGCTTCTCTTTCTAATTTGCGTCGCCTTGCTTTTGCTTGCTCTTCGTTTATCAATCCGGAGTTTAGATCGGCGTCTATCGATAATTGTTTACCAGGCATGCTGTCTAATGTAAATCTTGCCGATACTTCTGCGACTCTCCCAGCTCCGCCTGTTATAACCATAAAGTTTATTAATACCAGTATCGCAAATATTATAAATCCGACTACGTAGTTTCCTCCTACAACAAATTCTCCAAACGAGCTTATAACCTGTCCGGCTTCAGCTTTTAGCAGAATCAATCTTGTCGAACTTACGTTTAATCCAAGCCTAAATATTGTTGATATTAGCAATATAATCGGAAAGGATGAATATTCCAGCGGTTCTTTTGTAAATAAGCAAACTAAAAGAATTATTACGGATAGTGAAATATTCAGAGTAAGTAAGACGTCCAATAGCTGCGGTGGAAGCGGTAAAATCATCATTGATATGATAATTACCAAACCAACGGCAAGAATTACGTCATTATTCTTAAATAGTGTTGCTAGATTAGACAAATTCATTGACCGCTATTTTTACCTCATACTCCACTCTTATTTTTATTGTACACGAAAGCAAGGATTTCGGCTACTGCTACATACAATTCAGCCGGAATTATTGCATCAAGTTTTACTAATTTATATAAAGCCCTTGCCAATGGAGGGTTTTCTACTATAGGTACATTATTATGCCTTGCGACTTCCCTTATTTTGAATGCCATAAAATCTACACCTTTTGCAACAACTTTTGGTGCCGGTGCTTCGGTTTTATCATATTTGATTGCAACGGCATAATGAGTTGGGTTTGCTACAACTACGTCTGATTTTGGAATAGCTGACATCATTTTTTGCTGTGCAAATTGCATTTGTGCAGATTTTATTTTGGACTTAATTAATGGATCCCCTTCTGCGTTTTTCCATTCATCTTTGACTTCTTGTTTTGTCATTTTTATTGACTTGTTGTATTCGTAATCTTGATACTTCTTGTCTATAAAACCTATTATTAGCATAGCAATACAAATATTTATTATCATTTGGGTTAGAACAGACCCCAGTACGGCAAAACCTGTGTTAATATCTGCACCCATTAGTCCGTAGAGTTCATCTTTTCTTGATAGTACTGCAGAAAATCCGCAATATGCTACTACCGCCATTTTGGCAAGAGATTTTGCCAGTTCCATTAAGTTTTTTGGTGAGAAGGGGTTTAGGGTCTTTTTTAATCCATTTATGATTTGGGACGGCGAGAGCTTGTCCAGTGAGGGTTTTAGCTTTTTTATCGCAAACAATGAGCCTACTTGCAGTCTTAATGCTACTGCAGTTACTGCTGCAAGTGCTAATAAAAATGGAAGCAGAATGTCCCCTGCACTTTTGGCAAAAGGTACCAATATTGCTATAATGTCATCTGTGGGAATTTCTTTTGGGGTAAGGTGGGTTACTGTTTGGTACATAAGCTCTTTGGTATTTGTTATTATTTGGGATGCCAGAAAAAGCATCAAAGCACACCCTGCACTTATTGTTATTGCAGAGTTTAAGTCTTGACTTTTGGAAATATTTCCTTTTTCTCGTTCTTTTTCCCGCCGTCGCGGTGTTGCTTCTTCTGTTTTGTTATCCGCCGCCATTGGCGTTTCTCCTCCTTATTAGCCCATAAACAGTTTGAGTATTCCTGCCATGTATTTCTCTATTGCATACGCCAAATAAGAGATTGTCGGTGCAATAAACATTATTATCAAAATTAGTCCCAGCCCTATCTTAAATGGTAATGCAACCATGAATATATTCATTTGCGGCATCATTTTTGCGACAAAACCCATAAGCACTTCGCTTATAAATAAAACACAAAAAATAGGGAGTATGATTTGAAATGAAATTACAAACATATGTGAAAAAAGCATTATTACCTGTTTTACAAGAGCTGGCGTGAATATAAATTCCAATCCCGGTGGTATAGCAGCAAAACTCTTGTAAATCGATATGAATAGCCAATGGTGCGCATTCAATGCTAAAAAGACTATAGTTGCAACATAAACATAAACTTGTCCTATTATAGGTGTTTGTTCATTTGATGTTGGGTCTAGAACTTGTCCCATTGTTATACCCATTTGTATTCCAAGGGTTTGCCCGGCTATTTGGACCGCAGAAAAGATGAAGCGTGCTATAAATCCGATTAAAAATCCAACGAAAAATTCTTTAACGAGAAACAACGTAAGTTCAATCATGTTGTTTGGTATTGATAAAGCCGAAGTCTTGATAACAACAGGGTACATGATAAAGGCCACAGTCGCGCACAGCCAGATTTTTGCCTGGGTTGGAATTGGGTAAGTCGAAAAAAGTGGTGCTGATGCTATCATTCCTGATAATCTGGTAAAAACTATTATAAAAATTATTATACTATTTGGTGATAAAAGTGATAATAAGTCCTGCGCCATTCGTTTTGCTCCTCAATCTGTCAATGTATTAACGCCGGAATTTGTGCGAAAAGTTCGTTTGTTCGCTCAATAAAAACATTTACCATCCATGGTAGAAGAATAATAAGTGTTAATACGCAGGCAATAATCTTTGGTACAAAAGTTAGTGTTGATTCTTGTATTTGTGTTACTGTTTGAAAAATACTTATTATAAGCCCCACAACTATTGCAACCAACAATACCGGTGACATCATTTGAAGCATCAGTATCAATGTAGTTTGAGTTAGTGATAGAATGACTGTTTGTTCCATTTTTATCCTTTATCAGGTTATAAAGCCTTCAATCAATGATTTAGTAATTAAGTACCAACCATCAATCATTACAAAAAGTATAAGTTTGAACGGAGTTGCAATTGTTGCAGGAGGCAAAAACAGCATCCCCATCGAAACAAGTATACTCGATACTACGATATCAATTACCAAAAACGGTAAAAATATTACAAAGCCGATTTTAAAAGATGTTTTTAGTTCACTTAAAACAAATGCAGGAATAAGAATATAATTTTCCACCTCACTTGCATTTTTGGGCTTTTCCATTTTTGCCATGTTAATAAAGAGTCCAAGTTCTTTTTCACCGGTTTGTTTAAGCATAAACATTCTTAGTGGCTGCATTGCCTTTTCAAGTGCAACTTCTTGAGTGATTTGATTTTTCATATAGGGTTGGATGGCTGTTTCATTAATTTTATTTATTGTCGGGGACATTACAAAAAATGTTAAAATTATTGCCAACCCTGCAAGGACTTGATTTGGCGGAAGGGTTGTTGTTCCGATTGCTTGACGAGTTAGTGCCAATACAATAACTATCCTTATGAAGGCGGTTGTCATAATAATTATGCTCGGTGCCAAAGTTAGTATTGTCAAAAGCACCAGAATTTGTACACCTTGTGTAAATTCTTGCGGGGTATTTGCTGTTTGCATTCCTATGTTTATGTTTGGAAATGCTATTGCACAAAAAGCAGGCATGCTTTGCATTATTGTGTAAAACACCGCCAAAATCGTCCCCAACAGTACGTTTCTATGTTTCATTTATAATTTCTTTCGATTATTTTAGATACTCAAACTAATAACATAATATACATTCTTTTCTATCGTTTCCACTTCTTAAACAAACTTAAAGATTATGTCAAAAAAAAATATGTTTGTATTTAGTTCGTATATGAAAATTGGTAATAATCAGAATTTTAATACTCAATACAGACCGGCTTTTTCGGGGCAAAGGATATGTAGTGTTGGCTTGAAAAGAGTTTTAAATGGTGTAAATCAATATATGTCTGCATATTTTACTCGCTTAACCAAAGAAGATATAGATTTGGTTGATAGTGCACGAAGTACTTGGGGGGTGGCGAATTATTCAAGTCTAATTGTAGCTGATTGTTTGCGGATACTAAGTAAACCAATAACGTCAAAAGAAAAATGTAAAAGTTTTTTTATGATTGAAGAACCATATTTTTTGAATCCGGTTGATAAAATAAAAGCATTGGCTGAAACGCAAATTGAGGAAGATTCATTAGTGTTATCTTTTCTTCAGTCTGCAACTTCTATTAATCCCAAAGATAAAGTTTCCGGTGCAGGTACCGCTATAATATATGGTTTGACAAAAATTGCACGCAAAATGGGTTTGAATGAAATCAGGCTTACTTCTGCAAATTATACTACGGATGAATGGTATAACAAACTTGGCTTTTCCTCTGACATATATGGTAATTCTTTTGATATGATTTTGTCTTCGCGAGACTTTAATAGGTTTCAGAAGATAGTTGAGAATAAATATAAATTCAAAGGTGAGTAATTTTCACAGTAACATTATATTCACAAAATATTTTTTAATTTAAAAATAGCGCAAAATATTTTATGTTTGGATTTAATTTGAATATGCAAATAAATAGTAATTCGTCATTAAGTGTTCAGAAATTACCCTCTTTTCGCGGAGAAAGGATATGTTCTGTTGGGTTAAGAAAATTGGTAAACGGGAGGGATAAATACATCCCTGCTTTTTTTACAAGATTAACAAAAGAAGATGAAGGCTTGATAAATCGCATAAAATCTATATGGGAAAATAAGTTTTATGCTCGAATAATTGTTTCAGATTTTTTGAGGTGCTTAAGGGAACCTTTACCCAGGGAGCATAAGTATAAAAGATTTTTTATGGTAGAAGATCCCAATTCATTGAAACCTGATGACAGAATAAAATCATTAGCCATGGTTTTGCTAGAAGATGAAAGTTTGTATTTGTCTTTTTTGCAGTCGGCTAGTAGTTTAAAACTTGAGGATAAGGTTTCTGGGGGCGGTGTTGCTATGATATATGGACTAACTAAGCTTGCTCAAAAGATGGGCTTAAAAGAAATTAGACTGACCTCAGCTAATTTTGAAACAGATGTTTGGTACAAACGACTAGGATTTACTTCTAAGCTTTTTGGAAAAACATACGAGATGTATTTGCCTCAAAAAAAGTTTGCTAAACTTCAAAAGTCTGTAGAGACGATGTATGAATTTGAAGGAAAATAGTCTAATATGATAATATCTTCTAATTTCAATCAAAACTTTAAATCACGCCTTCTTTTTCGTCATTAAGACTGTATCCTGTGAAACTGAAAAATATTCCTGCATGTAATCAAGAAGAAATAGTGGCTGCGTATTTTTCCAAATTAACAACAGAGGATATCCCATTTGTTCGAAAAGTTCAAAACTTGTGGAATAAAACAGATTTTGGAGAATTTATACTTGATGATTTTTTAAAGGCACAAAAATTTGGTTCTCAGTTAGATAAAAGTGAAAAACTTACCTACGTGGTTGAGAAACCTGATGTTGCAGATGTAAAAATGAGGGCAAAAGCCTTTGCTAGTGTTTATGTACATGGAAAATCTATGGCGGTTGATTTTTTACAAACACTGTCATCACAAATTCCATTGGAAAGAATTTTGGGTGCCGGAACTGCTATAATGTATGGGCTTTGTAAACAGGCACAAGAGATGGGGGTGGGTACAATCTACCTTATACCATCGAGTGCAAAAACTTGTGCTTGGTACAGGAGGTTGGGATTTGAGCACAGTGTTCGATGTAGCTTTTTAAGTTCTGACAAATTTACTACTTTTCAAAAAAATATTGAGCAAAAATTTAACTATTAATTTTCAAGTAGTATATCGATTTTTCTTTCTTTTATTACTTTATCAATTGTTTCTTTATTTTTTTCGTTGGTGTTTATGATTATTTCAGATATGTTTTGAGGTAGTTTTATATCAAGCGCAAATTTTGTGTTTATGAAGGATTGATTCAAACTTAAAAATTCTTTGTATGTTTTTGCAATATCAACCCATTCCGAGGGAAAACTTAGTGTCTTTCCAAGGTAGAATTTACAATCTTCAGGGTATTTGTTCATATAAGCAATAAGAAGATTTACCTCTGAATAGAGTTCATCTTCTGTTATATTTTTACTCTTTAGGTCAACTCCAAAAAATGGGTTATTTTCAATTTCTGCTTCCGGGAAAGTTTCTTTGATGTATTTAGCCCACATAAGACAGCCTTTATAGAACGATATGGAATTTTTTACAAGACCGGTTATTTGAGGTTGTAATTTTTGAAAATTAAATCTCCGCTGGTTAGGAATTTTTGTGCTGAAGAGTAAATTTTCAACAGCCTTAATATTATCTGTAAAGGAATATACCATAGGTGCAAATCCCGGATCAAAAGGAACTTTTTTATTCATGAGCATGCCCTTTCATTAATATTTGTAAATAATTCATATTAATTCTATCATATAAAAACTTTTACGAGCTTAAAATAATATGAGAAATCAAGGAGGTTTATGATAGTTGCAGCACTTAGCTACATATTTGACATATAAAGAACATGTTAAAGATGTTCCACAGTTCAGGCACGCTAACCGCGTGAAGGAGGCTGTGCGTAAAGAAGCCTTTGAAAATAAGGTTTTGACGTCAGAAGAACTAAGTATTGCTAAAAAAAGGGGAGAAGTTTTGAAGCGCACAATAGATGCGCTTGATGAGTACTCTCAGACCAAAACAGAGGATGTTGAATCTGTAACCCAGACGGTTTTGGGATATATTATAGGCGGGCTTACGACCATGGGGGTTGGAATTGGAAAAATTTTCCAATCTACTGACCACGGAGAAAGATTAACAAAGTTTATTGCGTCTAAAATGGGGTCATTAAAATCAGCTGCTCCAAAGGTTATTCCTGCCACTACAGGGCTTTTATTTGCGATAGGGTCCAGTTTGCCGGTTTTATTCTCGCTCACTACAATTGAAATTCAAACCCCAAGAATCGCAAGGTTTGAAACCCTAAAAGGTGAACTTTCCAATACAAATGACTTTGCAATTTTGACAGATGAGCAGATTGCGCAGGCTGAAAAAAACTCAAAAAAAATAGAGCTCCCTAAACAAAAGCATGAGCAAAGGTCTTTGCTTTCGAGTTTGAATATATGGGGACAAATCCAGTCTTATATGGATATTGTGGCAAAACGTGCAATATATAATAAAGATAAGGAAAATTTTGACTCTTCTTGGGCAAAAAAGATGGAAATTGCAAAAGAAGAGAATTTCACCTCTGAAGAGTTAGCTAAGGCGGATGAAACAAGAGAAATTACCCAGCGTTTGGTAAACAAAATTGATTTAGAATCACAAGATTATATTGAAAGAGTTTTCAAAATTCTTGATGTAACATCAATGTGTCTGTTTGGGTTCGGTGTAGTTGGGTATTGGGCACTGGAAAAAGCGATGAGTCTGCTTAAAGTTACTAATGGCAAATACAAACGTCTTTTTTCAGCTGCAGCGTCTATTTTAGGCGTAATTATGATGAATAGTAAGATTGCAGAGTATCGAAACAATGCGATTAGAATTGCCAGACACAAGCAAATGAATGAGATACTTTCAGATCCGACTAATTTTTTAAAAACACCCGAGAATAAATCTTCCAATGGTAATTTGAAAAGAATAAAGGTTGAACCTCCTAAAAAACAAGGACTTTTTAGTTTTTTGAGTCAATTTATTAGAGATAGAGAAGAATATGAAAACTATACAAAAAACCAAATGCTTAAGGATAAAAAGTTTAAGCATGCTGTTCGTGATATAAAATTATCCCCCGAGCAGATGAAAGAGGCCAGATTAAATCAAATAAATATCTTTAAAACAATAAATGTGGCAGATAATAATAAAAAGAAATTCGAAGAAACATATGAAATTTTTGTAACCTTATTATCAACGCCTATGGGATTGGTTGCAGCAACATTAGGAACGGCTTTTGGAACAGCATTGCACCACATTAAAAAAGCACCGGAATCTCGCATGCCTTTATATTCTATTATAGGCACCGCAGTCGGGCTCGTACCTGCGATTGCAATTGAACTTTATACAACTATTCAGGTTAGGAAGGCTTCAAGAGTTGCTTATATGAATGCTCAAAAAGAGCTTGATGACAAAAAACTTTTCCTTGATTATTCTAAAGTTCAGATGGAAGAAAATCCTTTTTTGAGAATGTCATTTAAACATGACAATCCGACGTTTAAAGCGTTTAAATAATTCTTACGCTTCTTGCAAAACTTTTTAAAAGATGTTTTAATATTCAAAAGGTGTTTAACATTAGTATAGTTAATCAGGTTTAAGAAATGATGCGAGCATATAAAGCAAAATGGATAATTACGGCAGAGGGCGAACCGCTTGAAAATCACTATTTAATTGTAGATGAGGGTAAAGTTGTTGATGTCTTGCCCCATGATAGGGTAAATTTTGATGAGCTTGTTAAGGTTAAGGATTTTGGTAATGTTGTTATTACACCGGGGTTTATTAACCTTTTTGCCCAGCTTCAATATACCGATATAAATAAATATCGCTCTAAAACGCTTAAATCCGTATTAAAAAGATTGTTCAAAAATATTATAAGAAAATATATTTTTGCAGGTATTCCGCAAAACAGTTATGTGCGGGGACTTGCGAGAATGTATAAAGAGTACTTTTGTTGGGAACGCTCTGAAAAAATTAAATCATTTAAACATGGGCTTGAGAAAGCTATGCTTTCTGGTACTACTTGTATAGCTCAAGTTTCAAAAGAAAATAAGTATTTCCAAATACTTAATAATACTCCGATTAAAACATATTTGTTTTTCGAGCTATATGCTGACTCAAGTGATACCGGTAAACGTGAATTTAAAAAAATCAGCAGTAAGATAGAGTATTTTATAAAAAATAAGTCTGATAATATGTTTATAGGTGTTGCACCGTCTTCACTTTCTATGGTGCATAAGCGATTATGGAAAATTATTTCCAAATATGCAAGAAAAAATAACCTTCTTATGTTGATTCGTATTGCAGAATCTCAAGAGGAAATGGATTGGCTTAAGTATGGATTTTCTGATATTGACATGCTTCATATGTATTTGGGAATGAAAAAACTTACGCCATACAAACGTAATATTTCCCCAGTAGAATATCTTACGGATTTAAACGTATTGTCTAAAAAAGTTCTCGTTGCTAACGCAAATTATCTTTCTAAAACTGAATTTCAGGAGCTTGCAGATACTTCTGTTAAATTTGTTTATTCGCCCAGATATGATGATATTAATCATGGTCGTAAACAAGATTTTAAAGATGTTGTGGATTTATTTGGTGAAGATTTTGGATTTGGAACGGAAAGTTACTTTAATATCGGCGAAGATTATAGTCTTATAAATGAGGCTAATTATGCTAATCAAAGTGAAGTTTTAGATACATTAGAATTGTTGAAGCATCTAACTATTTACCCGGCCAAAATTTTGAGGTTAGACTCGATAATCGGTTCTCTTGTGAAAGGAAAGCATGCAGATTTTAATGTTTTTGAGCTTGAGGATGGAGAAGATTATTCGGCTGTTTTAAAGAAGCATAACCCTGATATGGTGTACGTTAACGGTCATAGAATAGTACAAAGCAAGCAGTTAAGACACAAACTATAATTTTTTAAATATTTTGAAGTTCTCTTTCTATGTTAAACACGGCGTCAGGTCTGTTGTTCTGTTTATAAATATTCTGTGCTTTTTTTAGCAGTGATTTTGCTTTTCCTTTGTTACCAAGCTTTAGCATAAGGTTTGAGGACTTTTCGTAGTTGTCTGCCAATGCCAACACATCTTGATTTTTATTGAAAAAGTAGCTTGATTGTTTGTAGTAATCCAGGGCAGTTTTGGGTTCATTTAGTGTGCTCATTTTACTTGCAGATAACTTGTAAACTTTTGCAGAAAGAGTGTCACTTGATGTTTCTTCTGCAATTTGTTGAGCAGATTGATAGTAGTTTTTAGCTTCGGCTGTGTTGTATTTATCGGCATACATATTTGCTATACCCATAAGCGAGTAGGTCTGTGTTTTTAGGTTTTCGCTTTCTCCTGCAAATGCAATAGATGCGTAGTAGTGTTCCATTGCAGGGTGAAATTGTACTGCATCATCATAAATTTTTGCCATTGCGTAGTAGGCTTTTGTTTTTATTGTTGGGTCTTGTGTGGTTGTTGCAGCTTTATTGTACAGAGTCAGGGCTTGTGGAAGAAGGTCATAACCATCGTATATTTTTGCTACTTCAAGAAATATTAAGGGCTTGGCTGTAGTATCTTCGTTTTCCTCAGCGAGTTTTAGCGCATTTTCAAATGCCGAAAGGGCACTTGCTGCGTCATTTATAGCTTTATATTTTTTTCCTTGCAGGTATGCTTTTTTTACTTCTTTATTTTCGGGAGTGGTTGGATATTTAATTTGCTGAGGTTCTATGGGGTAAATTTCAGGTTGTGGAGTTGCTTCTATTACCGTTTGAGGTTCTGTTTTTTGCGGTAATTGTACTTGAAAATCTGGATTTATCGCTGTTGGGTCAGATTTAAAGTCAATTTTTTGCAGAAATAATGCATCAATCCATTTTTCTACGACATCGGAGGGTTTTTTGAGAGTTGCAGCTATGTAATTGTCTAAAACCTGCGAAGCTGTTTTGAGGTTTGTTTGAATTATTTTACCATTTGGACTTTCTTTTAGTGATTCATTCTCTATTAACCCAAGGTAGGTTTCGACTTCGGTTTTGATGTCTTCAGGTGCGCCGATTGCAGCAGTTGTATTTTTGAAGTCTGTTATAATTTGAGCAACATTAACAGTCGAACGAGAGTAGTCTATTGCCGTTGGTTGACCGTTGGGATATTGTTGACGGGGAAAACGATTTACACTACGATTGTTAGCCGGTTCGTGTTGAGCTTGCTCTTGTGCTTCTTGTGTTTGCGCCTTTGAACCGGAGGAACCTTCATCGTCCTCCTTGCGTTTTACAAACCCCCTATTTATCATGTACGGTTTTACATTAACCGGATAAAGTGAATTGTACATAACCTGACACTAACTGATATACCCTTACTATTTTACCTTTAATTTCCGCTCAAATAAAGGTTTTTTGCTAAAAATCATATATGCGTATGATACTGTAGCATGTTTGTTTTAATGAATTTTTTACTTGGGTCAAATCTTACTGCAAATGAAATGTTAAAAAATGTAAAGGTATATACTATATAAATAACAATTATTTATCCGTTGTTGTTTTTATATTATTACAGAGAGATAAAAAATGAATTAAAAAATTATTTATCACAAACCTATTACCTACCTATTTATTAACCGTTTATTAGAGGAGATTTAACTATGACAATGGCTGCTGCACAAGCGAGAATGCTTACCTTGACACTGTACAAAAGCGACTTAGAGTACAGATTAATGAGTATTACAAACCAAAAACAAGCTTTAGCAATGCAATCATCCGCATATGCTGCTGCATATGCTGAAAATGGCGGAACAGGCAGTTTGGAAAATGATCCGTATATGCTTGCTATTCAATACCAAGACAAGGCTCTTGAAACTGAACAAAAGACACTTGAAACTCAACAACAGGCTGCTTCTACTGACCTTGAGTCTATTAAAAAACTTGTAGAGAACAACGTAAAGAATGATTTCAAACTCAACCTTGGTATGTAATCTTGAGTAAAAATAAAATTTAAATTTCTACCAAAAGTCGTAAATTATCTTTTTGAAGTATTGCATATTAGCCATAAATTTTGTAATATGGCAGTATGAATAATATTTTAAAAACTTTTGAGATGTTTTTGTCGTTGCCTATAAGCCTTATTCGCAGGGGTATAGTGCAAATATTGCATGTTGAAACTAATAACAAAGAAGTTGAAAAAGGATTAAATGTTACGGCTGATGAGAACGTGACGAATATAAATGTAGTTAATAATTATAAGATGTACAGCTTGCTTACAAGCGTTATGTACAAAAAAAGAATGTATGAAAAGAATAACACCGGCAAAATTTATAATTAGTGCGCCGAAGTTGTCTTTGTGTCCGGACTTTGGAAGTGTACCAGAGTTTGCACTTTTGGGTCGGTCTAATGTTGGGAAATCTTCTTTTATAAATAGGTTGGCAAATAACAACAAGTTGGCAAAAACGAGTAATAAACCGGGCAAAACAAGGTTAATAAACTTTTTTGATTTTAACGGGCAGTTTATTATTGCGGATATGCCTGGATATGGGTTTGCAAATGTCAAAAAAGAGATGAAAGATGAGTGGGAGCGCAATTTAAGTCATTATCTTGAAAAAAGACACTCTCTTTGTGCTTGTATTCAGTTTATTGATGCCAGGCATCCTGTTCAAAAAAATGATTATCAAATGAGAGAATGGTTGGCTATAAAAAACCTTCCTGTTATCACTATTGCGACAAAGGTGGATTGTCTTGCAAAAAGCAAAATTGCTAATGTTGTTAACTCGATTAAGGTGGAATTGGACTGCGAAGTATTACCATTTTCTGCAAAGGATAACTATTATCGGGAAAATATTATAAAGTACCTTCTAAATTATAATGAAAGCCGTGGAGATAGTATCACATAGTTGTATTATTGTTTTAAATCTTTGTTGAGATTGGAATTTTTTTAAATCAACCTTATGAAGGATTAAAATTGCCTAAAAATCTTACATGCTGATATTAGGTATGAAGGGGAGGGAGTATGGCGATAAATTCTTATTTTGATTATGATTTTGTTCCACAAAACAATGGTGTGCTCTCGGATTCTATTATGCAAAATTGGACGGAGCAGGCTATTGAATGTTACAGT
The DNA here is from genome assembly GCA_944325625.1 of Candidatus Gastranaerophilales bacterium. Lineage (GTDB taxonomy): Bacteria > Cyanobacteriota > Vampirovibrionia > Gastranaerophilales > Gastranaerophilaceae > RGIG2134. Next base: position 52,542 of record CALVAP010000006.1, read on the forward strand.
CTTTGCGGTGACTGTTCGAGGTGCTCTATTTCAAAAGGGCGCTACTCTTTCGTCTGCCAGATGTCAAAGGTTGTTAAGATGCTTTTGAAAACTCTTGGCGAGCCTCAAATTTGATGGCAACTTTTTTTAAGAATAGTTTTTTGTATATATGGTATTAACTTAAGAAATGAGTTAGAATATATATATGGACGAAAAGGAAAAAATAGCTCAAATATCACAACATCCTGATTTTATGAAAAAGGATTTACAAGAAGACAAAATTATGCCCGAGTTAAAAAAAGTTACTAATCCTATTGTGAAAAATTTCATAAAATACGGGAAATTTTTTGGTGGGAAATTTAGTCCGAAAGATATTCTAAGATAATGTATCAAGTTAAGAACAGTATTTTTTTAAATTTAACCAAAAATCAGAAGTCTGATTTTTTATCTTTTGTCAAAATATATACTAAAAATTATTTTACTTGTGATGAGCAGAGTATTTTTTACAATTTGATAGATGAAATTGAATACTTCCATAAACAGAACCTAGGGCGTTTTGATTACATAGACATTAATAGCGAAAAACACCTTGAGGATATAAAAAAATACATACATGCCTGTAAAGTATATTATGAATACAAAGCATCACAGCATAAATTGTATGAGGAACAAAAGAGAGTTCAAAAAGAGATAAAATCAAAAATTGTTGAAGCCAAGCAAAAGAAAGAGCCGGCTACAAAAAAACAGGTTTCCTATTACCAAAATCTTTGTAGAAGGTATTCTCTTAACCCAAAAGATATTAATTCACTGAGTAAATACGATATAAAAATGGAAATAAGTCGTATCCTACAAGAGGCAGAAAAAAACAGGCATGAGCTTGTTGGTGAATAGTTCTATACTGTTTGGAAGGCTTCATTGACTATTTCATTTATATTTACTTCATTTTCTTGAGGAATATTATTTTTCAAGTGGATTAAGTATTCGATGTTGCCTTTTGGACCTCGGATTGGTGAAAATTGCAGGTTATGTGTGAAAAGCGAAAGGTCTTTAGCACAATTGATGACATTGTTAATAACATCTGCGTGTGTTGATTTTTCTCTTACTACTCCATTTTTGCCTACAAGTTCTTTTCCTGCTTCAAATTGCGGTTTGATTAATAAAACGAGTTCTTTGTCTTTTCCAAGAAGTTTAACAATGTTTGGAAGAACTTTAGTAATAGAAATAAAGGACAAATCCATAGCGCAAAACTCGGCAATGGGTTCGTTTTCAGAGTAAATATCTTCGAAAGAGCAGTTTTTTACGTTTGTGCGTTCTATAACTTTAATTTTGTTTGATTGACGCAATTTCCAGGCAAATTGACCATATCCTACGTCAACTGCATAAATAAACCCGGCTCCATGTTGGAGCATGCAGTCTGAAAACCCGCCTGTAGAAGCACCAGCATCAAGACAAATCTTGTCTTTGAGGTCTATTTGAAAACTCTTTAGCGCTTTTTCGAGCTTAAATCCGCCGCGTGAAACAAAAGGCATGGTTTTAATTTCTATTTGGGTTTTCTCATCAATAGCAATTTGAAACCCTGATTTTGTGATAGTTTCCCCATTTACTTTGACATCTTGTGCCATTATTGCAGCTTGAGCTTTTTGGCGTGTTTCGAAATAGCCTTGGTCAACCAAAATTTTATCCAGACGTTCTTTTTTGTTTCCCATTAGATTTTAAAAGCCCTTTTTGCATTTCGTGTTGTAATTTCTTCAATTTCTGTTGTAGATAGTCCTCGAATTTGTGCAATTTTTTCAACTACATATTTTAAATAAGCCGGTTGATTTTCTTTGCCTCTAAACGGTTCTGGAGTTAGGTACGGGGAGTCGGTTTCAAGAAGCAGAAATTCAAGCGGCATTTTTTCTATAACTTCATGAACTTTTTTTGCATTTTTAAACGTTGAAACCCCGCCAAATGCCAAAAAATAACCCTCCTTTATACATTCCATTCCAAATTCATAGCTGCCTGAAAAACAATGCATAACAACAGGTGTTTTGGGTAGGATATTTTCTTTCAAAAGCGTTATTGTATCCAGATGAGCTTCTCTATCGTGGACTATGAGTGTTTTGTTAAGCTCATTTGCCAGTTTTATTTGTTTTTTAAATACTTCTTTTTGTATATCATTGAAAGACTTATCCCAATAGTAATCTAAGCCGCATTCTCCTATTGCAATTACTTTTGGATTTTTACAGTTTTGAATAATTATTTGTTCAACTTCTTCATTGTATGTTTTAGCTTCTGAGGGGTGAATGCCCATTGCACAGTATATATTCTCATATTTCTCGGCTAGTTTCAAAATTCTATCAAAAGTTGATGGTTCTACTGCAGGAATTATAATTTTTTCCACGTGGTTATTATTTGCAGCTTCGAGCATCTCATCAAATTTATTGGCATATTCATCAAAGTCTATATGAGCATGCGTATCTATTATCATTTAGAACTCCAGTATTGATTTTGCAAATTTACTTACAATATCATACATCGAAAAAAAGTTCAGAAGGCTTTTTCTCTTTTTATAAAGAATTATTGCCACAGCAATTGATTTTAGAAGTACTAAGTTTCTATAGACTTTTATTTTATTTTGGTGTTTGAAAAATGCTTCAATTGCTTTATTTGTATTTTGCAGTGTTGTTCTTATCTTTTCGAACTTGGGTTTAATTTGTGGAATTAGCTTTTCGACTTTGACATTCAGTTCCACTATTTTATTATTTAGCACAGTGAGGCCTTTTACGCCAAAATAAGCAATGGCAAACTGGAAGGAAATTATAAATAATATTAAGATTGCGCACATAATATACTTAAACCTTTTTTTAGATTATAATGTAAATTATTAGGATAATAAATACATAATTAGCATTATTTATGGATAAGATTAATAAGTTTAGATTTTACAGCGCATTGTTTGGGGCGAAGATAGTATCAAGATTATTAAAATTGCGCTCTAAAGATGCAGGAACCTCTTTTCCCGGAATGGCTGCATTGAGGCTAGATAATAATTTTCTTTCAGGAACGGTAAATTATTGCAAGAAAAAGATTATAACAGTAACGGGAACCAATGGAAAAACTACAACTTCAGGTCTTTTGGCTTCGATATTAAAACAGAATGGAGAGTTAATTCTCCATAATCAAAAAGGTGCTAATATGCCTCAAGGCATTGCCAGTGCGCTAGCTCTTGGGATTAATCCTTTTAAAAAAGCGGATTACTTTGTCTTGGAGAATGATGAGGCATATCTAAGCAAGATTTATGACAAAATAAAAGCGGACTATTTGATTGTTACAAATTTGTTTCGTGATCAGTTAGACAGGTATGGTGAACTTGATACAACGGCCAGAAAGATAAAAGAAGCAATTGATAAAAATCCTGACTTGGTTGTGGTCTTAAATGCCGATGATCCGATGTTGCATTCGCTTTATACGCAAAACACTATTACTTATGGTTTTGAGAATATAGAGATGACGGATGGAACCTGTGAATCCCATTCGCCTAAAGAGAATGTCTATTGTGATTGTTCAAAAATTTTAAACTACGGTAAGAATTTTTATGCGCATATTGGACATTATTATTGTAGTTGCGGGTATAAAAGACCAACACCTGATGTGTGTGCATATGCAAAAGTTTATAAAGATAAATCACTGCTAAGTGTAAGATATAAAAATGAAGTATATGAGTTTTGTATTAATATCCCAGGGGTATATAATGCATATAATGCTTTAGCTGCGATAACAATGGGATTAACTCTTGGTGTTAAGCAGGATATAATACAAGGTGCATTTGACTCGTATAAGTCTGTATTTGGTCGAGCTGAGAGATTAAAAGTGGGAGAAAAGGATATTTTTGTCCAGCTGATTAAAAACCCTGTTGGAGCAAGTGAAGTTTTGAGAACAATTAGCTCGGATAAAAATTCTTGGTTTTTAATAATAATAAATGATGAATACGCTGACGGTAGAGATGTTTCATGGCTTTGGGATGCGGATTTTGAGGCGCTCCAAGAGCAAACTAACAATATTATTGTAGCCGGAAAACGAGCTTATGACATGGCTTTGCGCCTAAAGTATGCAGGTGTTTTGGAGAATAAAATAGTGGTAATTGATGATATCGAATTAGCTATTAAATCTGCTTTGAATAATGTAAAAAAATCGCAAACCCTCAATATCTTGCCTACATATACAGCGCTGCTTGAAATGCAGGGTATTTTAAAAAAGTTGTGATTTAAATGCGGGATTTGAGTTTATATCGGTGTAAAACACGTTTCTTATAACTTGAGAATCATCTTTAATTGTTCTGAACAGGTCTTTTACAAGAATTACAAAACTATTTGCCGCTTCGTATGAATTGTTTTTTAATACATTTTCAAAGTGGTTTGCTGTTTGTAGACAATATTTATTTGTAACATAAAAATTGAGATTTTGGGTTCGTTTTTGTGCGAGTTTAAGGGAATAGTTAAGGATTGATTCAAAAGCGTATTCATATCCTTTTGAAAGTAAGCAGTCTAAAATATAGTTTTTATTATCATTCGTTTTTAGTACAAGATAACAAATCAACTGTTTTCTTTCTTTATGTTCGATGACGTAGCGAAACTGAGAATTTGGAAGCAGTCCGGCAAAAATATTTTCATGGAATTCCGCTTTGTTTTTGTTCAAAGATGGACGAAAATGTGGTTGTAATGTGTCGTTGTACAATTCACAAACAGCTCCGGCATCAGAATTTTTAAAAGGGCGAATAGAAAGTTCTTTTAGGACTTCCAGGTTTGGTGAATAATTTGTGCAACGCCAGAATTGGTGGCGAGAACAATGCCTAAAACCTGCACCATCAATAAGTAGTTGGATAAGTTCATTCTGGTTTTCTTCAATTGCGGCAAGAAATGTATGAACCCCTTTTGCAGCAAACTTAGTAACTGCATATTGAATTAGAACTCTTACTGCTTCATGAGGGCTATCGGACATCAATAGTTTGGATATCTCCCATTTTCTGTGATTTCCGTTACATCTTTTTACGGAAATACATGCCAGAAGTTTTTTTTTGTCTGTTAGAACATAAGATTCCGGTAAAAACTTAAATCTTAATGGCAGAATTTTATAAAAAATATCAAACGGTGCAGGCAGGATTATTCCGTCAAAAAATGAATATGGTTCCCTATCAACAAAAGACAATAATTTGTTAATCTGCCATATATCAAATAATGCTAAGTCCCGAATTTTTGCCATACGTACCTTTTTTATCAGATAAAACATTTTATCATTTTTACGTATTAAAAAGCAAGTAATAAACATAATATATCCCCAATGTAAATTAATGTGAAAATAAAACCTTGGTAACAATAGCAAAAAAATAAAATTTTGGGTTTTTTGCGCAAGTATGATAAATGCGGCAATAAACCAAGCAGAAATAAAACATAGGAATATAAGTTTTAAAGGTGCACCAACAAAAGCTTTATTTAGTGATGTTCGTGGAATTATGGGAAATTTGCCGGAGGGGATACTGGTAGCAGTAAAAAGTAGGAGGGATGAAGTTACGGCTTTTGATGGTTTTAGGGCGTTAGCGAGTATATTGAGGAAATTTGAAATTGAAGAATCCAGAGCGCATTCATTTATAAATGTTCGTAATGCTTTATTGAAGAATTTGGGGGAGTTGTTTAGTAAGGAAGAATTTAATTTTTTTAAGAAGTTCTTACCTGAAAAAGATGTTCAATCAGAAATTTTTGGTAGGGCATCTGAAAAACTGGAGCAAAACTTAAAAAAAATTGATGCGTTACCTCAAGGCACTGAGGTAAAATGCGACTATGCAGGAGCAGGTGGTTTGGGGCAGGTTTTCAGACTATCATTTTTGAATTCGCAAAACTATAACACTATGCCTGATATGGCTTTTAAATTATATCGTTCCAGATGGCGGTATGTTATGAATGTGTTTAATTTTCTTAGAGCCAAAAAATCTATATTAACTGATAAAAAGGAACAAGTAGATAAATTTATAAGTGATTTATTAGCTAATAATCAAGACAATGATTCGTTAATAGATTTTATTGGTCTTGTGCAAAAGCGTTTAAACTCCTTTTCTGCTCTCAGCTTTCTGTCAAAACTACGCAGTGATCAAAAATATATTAATCAGTATAATCACGGATTTATTCCCGAGATGAGGCTTTCTATGCTTCTAAAACAAAGATATCAAGATGATTTGGGACGCTATGATGTTGCTGATACTTATTTTTATGATGAGAAAAAGAGATTTGCTCTGTATGATTTTGTAACGGATAAGACCCCTGCTCCAACAGATAAAGTAAATTATAGTGCACTTGGAATTATTATGTGTGATAATCATGAGAATAATTATATTAATGGGAGAAGAATTGATTTCGGTGGTTATAAATACTTGAGAAGTTATTTGGATTTAATCATTGCAAAACAATTCGGAAAGTCAAATTAATTATTTATGACTTCCCGAATATACACTATGAAAACAGCTTAGTTTAAAAGATTAGAAAGTTGTATTTCTAGATCATTCAATATCTTATCTATATCAGACATATCCTTGGCTCCGCCCTGAGCAAAGTTTGGTTTCCCTCCGCCGTTACCACCGCATTTTTTTGCAATTTCACCAACGATTTTACCAGCATTTACACCGAGTTTGACAAAATTGTCAGAAACTTTGACAATAATCATTCCGGTATTGTCTGATTTTTTTGAAGCAAGAACGATTATAGAGTTTCCAAGTTTGTCTGATAGTGCATCTGTTGCAATTTTTAGAACTTGAGGCTCAAATGCTTCCACCTGTGTGATTAGAAGTTTACCGCCTTTTATTTCTTGAGCCTTGGATATAAAGGAACCAAATTTATATTTTGCAACTTCTGCTTTTAGGTTTGCAACTTCGTTTTGAAGCTCCTTGTTCTCTGAAACTATTTTTTCAACTCGAGATGAAAGCTCCATTACAGGTGTTTTCAAGGTTGCTGCAATATTATCAATTTCGTTAGCTTTGTCATTAAGCATTTTTAACGCCGAGTTTGAGCAAACAGCTTCAATACGTCTGGAGCCTGCCGAGATCGCGCTTTCGGAAATAATTTTTGCTAATCTCAGTTCGGAAGTGTTGTCAATATGTGTACCGCCGCAAAGTTCTTTTGAAACATTGCCAATAGAAACAACACGAACTTTGTCTTCGTATTTTTCACCAAATAGCGCAGTTGCTCCTTGGTTTTTTGCCTCGTTTATATCCATAACTTCCGTTTTTTGTTCGATTTGTTGCGATATCCAGTTGTTAATAATATCTTCAACTTCTTTAATCTCATTTTTTGTCATTGCGCGAGGGAAAGAAAAGTCGAATCTGGTACGATTTTCGTCAACCCAAGAGCCTGCCTGATGAACTTCATTGCCAAGTACTTTTATTAATGCAGCTTGCAATAAATGTGCCAAAGAGTGGTGTACTCGTGTTTCTTGCCTTTTGGCAACATCTATTTGTGCAGACACTACGTCGCTTAATTTTACTTCTCCGTCTGTGATTTTGACACGATGAACAAAAAGTTTATTGACCTTGAAGGTGTTTAGAACTTCGCATTCAAACCCTTTTGCAAAAAGTTTTCCCGTATCACCAACCTGACCGCCAGATTCTGCGTAAAACGGAGTTTTGTCAAGAATGATGTCAACTATTTCGTCGCCGGAATCAGCATTTTCAATAACTTCTCCATCTTTAACCATAGCAACAACTTTTGCGTCTTCACAAGAGTTTTCACAATAACCGATAAAGTTTGTTGAGCCTTTCGCTTTTTCTATATTTACATAGACAAGCTCATCAGTAAGTACAATTTTTTGAACGGAAGCTTTTGCTCTTTCTCGTTGAATTTCCATTTCCTTTTTAAATGCTTCAATATTAACTTTTACGTCTGCTTCTTGTGCAATTTCTACTGTAAGTTCAAGTGGAAAACCGAACGTATCGTATAGTTTGAAGGCGTCCTCACCACTGATTGTTTTATTGGAATTCAAAGCTTTTTGAATACTGTCATCGAGAAGTTTTTGACCTCTGTCTAATGTTTGTTTAAATCTGTTCTCTTCTTTTGTTATGACGTCGATAATTTTTGATTGTTTTTCAACCAGTTCCGGATAAGTTTTGCCATAACATTCAACTACCGTTGGAACAATTTTGTGAAGAAAATCAACATCAACACCAAGGATTTTTCCGTGGCGAAGAGCTCGCCTTAAAATCATTCTAAGTACGTAGCTTCTGCCTTCATTACCGGGGGTTACGCCATCTGCAATCAAAAAGCTTACACATCTTGCATGGTCAGTGATTATTCGCAAAGAGATGTCTGTTTTTTCGCTTTCTTTGTATTTTACATTGGTAATTTCAGATGTTTTGTTAAGTATTTTTTGAAGTAAATCGGTTTCGAAAGTTGAAGTTTTGCTCTGAACAACCATAGCAATACGTTCAAGCCCCATGCCTGTATCTACGTTTTTCTTTTCCAGTGGGGATTGGTTACCTTCTTCATCCTGAAAAAGCTCTGTGAAAACCAAATTCCAAATCTCTACCCATCTATCGCATTCGCAAGTATCAATTCCACAGTTATCAGAGCATTTTAAATCTTCACCGAGGTCATAGTGTATTTCAGAGCAAGGACCGCAAGACCCTGTTGCTCCGGGAGGACCCCAGAAATTGTCTTTTTTGCCTTTACGAAGTATTCTTTCCGGTTTGATATCTGTTTTGGTTGTCCAAAGTTCATAAGCTTCATCATCTGTTTCAAAAATGGTTACCCACAAGCGCTCTTTTTCAAGTCCGAGATGATTTGTAACAAAATCCCATGCCCAAGGAATAACTTCTTTTTTGTAGTAATCGCCAAAAGAGAAATTTCCAAGCATTTCAAAAAAAGTGTGATGTCTGGGGGTGCGACCAACGTTTTCAATATCAGAATCTTTTCCTCCGGCTCTTGCGCATTTTTGGCAAGAAGTTGCTCTTGCTGGGTTATATGGCGATGGTTCCAACCCTAAAAATATTGGCAAAAACTGGAGCATACCGGCAGTTGTCAAAAGCACTGTCGGATTATCCGGAACCAGTGATGAACTTTTTACGTGGGTATGTTGATGTTCTTTTTCAAAAAACTTTATATATTTCTCTCTAATTTCATCAGTTGTTAAATACTTAGGCATAACTATAAATCCTTACTTATCAAATTAAATATCTATTCTTATTACTTATTCGCGACTTTAATTAACTTCTCTATGATTATTTTACTACAAAGAAAAATATGCAAAAATTTACAAAAAAATTTGCTTGTAAATATTTGTTAAATATATTTTTTCTTATTAAAAATTTTTATTTAGAGATTTTAGAGTTGGAGTGTTATGTAGAGAGGAGAATAAAGTGAATATTTCAAAAATAACAGCTACGCCGAGCTTTAGAGGATTAATTGTTTCAGGTGATTATGCACTTAATACGAAGAATATTACCAGTGTTGATACTGAAGTGGATAGCTATGGAGAGGTTTGCGGAGTATGTGTTAGAACGGACATATTGGCAAAGGTAAATAAGCAAAAAGATAAAGGTTATTACGGTAATAGTAGCGGAAAACAAGATTACTGCTATAAGACTGTCTTTTTTGACTGCACCATGAATAAGTTCTTGCGTGCTTATGAATTGGCAGCTAAAAGCGACTCAGCTGTTCAAGTTATAGAAGATGTATAACTAATCAGATTTTGCGTCCAGTGCAAAGAGAGCAGCACCAATTAAACCGGAATTGTTTGCATATTTGGCTGGAACAACTTTGGTGGGAGTTGTTACAATTTCTTTGTTAACAGCTTCAGTAACTTTAGTGTAATCTACAAACTCTGCCATTGATCCCGAAAGAACAACACAATCGGGATCAAATATATTGGCCAGTCCGATTATTCCGTCTATGATATCGTTTTGCCAAGTGTTGAAAATTTTAAGACAAAGTTCATCATTTTTCTTAACGCCATCTATAACATCATACGTTGTCATAGCAGGATTGCCGGAAAGTTCTTGAGCGCTTAGCCGCATTCCTGTTCCGGAGGCGTAAATCTCAAAACAGTCGTAAGCCCCGCAAGTGCATTGACGGCGCTTGTTGCGGCTCATTTTAAAATGCATTTCTCCTGCGGCTCCGTTTTTGCCTTTCAGTAGTTGTCCGTTGACAATTATTCCTCCGCCAACGCCTGTTCCCAGTGTTAAGACGACTATATTTTTTTTGTCTTTTGCTGCACCTATTTTATATTCCGCCCAGGCGGCACAGTTTGCATCATTTTCGAGTACAACTTTTTTATCACTTAATTTCATAAAATTAATTTTGGGATAATCCTTACAAAGATTGCCGGTTGAGCCAAGAATTCGGGTGTTATCATTACTTACAGAACCTGCTGTTGATATACCAACAACATCTATTACGGCTTCAAACTCTGCTATAATACTTTTTAAACAATTTTCAATTTCATTTCGGGTTTTTGGTGTTGCGTATTTTTTGATGTCGGATAATATTTTTCCGTTTTTATCAACTACAGCGGCATATATTTTTGTACCGCCAATATCAATTCCAAGTGCTTTTTGAGATTTTGTTTCCATAATGGCTCCTGTTATAGTTCGAAAAAAAATTAGTCTGATTGCTTGTCCCAGCTTGTAAACATTTTTGTAATTAGCTGAGGGCGGGTGATAGCTGAGCCTATAACAACCGAATGGGCTCCAATATCAAATGCTTTTCTTACATGCTCAACGCTCCAGATACGTCCTTCCAAAATAACCGGACAATGAACGGTTCCTACAAGTTTTTTTAACAATTCAAAATCGGGCTCTTTGCCAGCCGGTTCGGATTGAAGCGTATAGCCCGAAAGGGTTGTGGATACCATATCAGCACCAAGAGCTCTGGCGTTTAGTCCTTCTTCAAAAGTTGAAACATCTGCCATTGCAAGTTTGTTGTTTATTTTTATAAATTTTATAATATTTTTCAAGGTGTCACCGCCAGGTCTTTCACGAGTAGTTGCATCGAATGCAATAATGTCAGCATTAGCTTGCACCAGTGCTGCAACGTCTGCAACTGTTGGTGTTATGTAAACTATTTCCTTGAAATTAGGGGGAATAACAGGCGGCTTGGTTATTCCTATTACAGGTAAATCAGTAAGACTTTTGGCTATTTTTACGTCTCTTATACCAGCTACTCTCAAGCCTGCCGGATTCCCTTTAAGTACGGATTTTATCATTGCAGTCATACATTCTTCCTGATAAAGAGGTTCATTCGGCATTGCTTGACAGGAAACTATTACTTTATTTTTTATTAAATCCAGTTTATTCATAGGTTGATTATACACTTAAAACATAAACATAACAAGTAAGTTGTTGCTCTTTTTGGAGTTTAAGGTTTAATTGAACTTATAAAACAAGTATGTTATAAAATAAAAGTCGAAATAGTTTAAAGCGGAGAGATTATGAGTAAGGCAAAAAGGCTGTGGCTTACAATAGTAGCACTAATTGGGCTTATAACTTCAATAAAACTGACTGTAATTTTTTATGAATCAAATTATAATCCTTATGCCCTAAACAGTTTTTGTACAATAAATAGCCTGATAGACTGTGATGGAGTAGCAAAAACACCCCATGCCGTGTTTTTTGGTGTGCCTCTTGCTATTTGGGGATTGGTTTTATATACATTCATATTATTCATGACGTATGTTGATAAGTTGAAAAATTTTAAACTTTTAAAGTTTTTAGAGGTATTTAAAAATCCGCCCTCTTACATTTTTGCAATAGGTATTTTGGCGTTTTTTATTTCAATGACGCTTGCTTTCATCTCTATTTACGAGATTAAAAAAATCTGTATTTTATGCTTTTTTACCTACTTCTTAAACCTTATAATCGCAATTATCGCAGCTTACAAAACAAAGAAGCTTGATGATTTATTTGTTGATTGTTTTAAAGATTTTTACGCAGCTATAAAGGTGAAAAAATATCTGATAGCGTTTCTTGCTGTAGTCGTTGTAGGTGTTAGTACTTTAGTCTATTTGTCAAAAAGTTTTGTACTTGCTCCACATATGAAGCGAATTAGCGAATTTGAAAAAATCAGACATATGAAATCAAATCCATATAAAGTTAGTGGAAATGTTTTAGGTGACCCAAACGGAAGGGTTTTAGTTTACGTATATTCGGATTTTCAATGTCCCGCATGTTCAATGTTTAATATTATAATCCACAGGGTTGCTCACGATTTTAAGGACGTTCGGATTGTGCATAAGAACTTTCCATTGGATAACCAGTGCAATAAACAAATGAAACTTCAAATGCATCCGGGGTCATGTTTGCTCGCAAAATATGCAATAGCAGCAGGATATCAAAACAAATATTGGGATATGAATGATTTACTTTTTGAAAAGAAACCAAAAAATGAAATAGAGCTTCTTAATTATGCGAAAGAAGCCGGTTTTGATATAGAAAAACTGCAAGAAGATGTAAAAACAGAACAAGTAGCGCAACAGCTTCAATCAGAACTAGAGTTGGCAAATAAGAACAAGCTCAATGCTACTCCTGTATTGCAAATAGGATTGAAAATAATTCCCGGTGTTACGCCATATAGTGAACTCGAAAAAATATTGTTGGAATCAGGAGCGCAAAAACGATAATGCATAAGAAAAAAGTAGTTTTGCACGCCTGTTGTGCGGTATGTTTAGGACACCCTCACAGGCTTTTGAGAGAGCTAGGTTATGAGGTAGAAGTTCTTTTTTACAATCCTAATATCTTTCCAATAGAAGAATATCAGCGAAGAAAAGCTGAAGTTGAAAGATTTTGTAGCCTGACGAATACGCAATTAAAAATCATAGAAGATGAACCCGCTGTTTATTATAATTTTGTTGAAGGTTTGGAATCAGAGCCAGAGAGAGGCTTAAGGTGTGAGAGATGTTTTGAGCTGAGAATGGAAAAAACGGCACAGTATGCTTCTAATATAGGGGCAGATTGTTTTTCTACAACGTTATCGGTGAGTCCGCATAAAAGTTTTTCTCAAATCAAATTAGCTGCACAAACCGCGGCAAGGAAATACAACATAGATTATCTGGCAGTTGACTTTAAAAAACAAAACGGTTTCAAACAAACAAGTGAAATCGCCAATGGGTATGGATTTTACAGACAAAACTACTGTGGGTGTGAATTTAGCGTTAGAAAAGATTTACAAAAAAATATATTGTCATAAAGTATTGCTAAGACGAAACTTTTTTGCTAAAAAAGTTATAAAGAGCTTTTAGCACCCACCAAGAAAAAGCCAAGTGCTATTTTAAGGTTGGGGCGAGGTGGGAAAAGAAATAAAGAAGACCTACCTCGAGGCAAGAGGGCTTTGACTTGAAAAGTAAATAAGGGCGGATGGCACTCTGCCGAGAAAACGATTAAGTATCGTTTTCGAGAGGGTTGGTAGCGCCTCAAAGCTGAAAGCTTTGACTTGAAAAGTAAATAAGGGCGGATGGCACTCTGCCGAGAAAACGATTAAGTATCGTTTTCGAGAGGGTTGGTAGCGCCTCAAAGCTGAAAGCTTTGACTTGAAAAATAAATATGGGC
>CALVAP010000007.1 GCA_944325625.1 Candidatus Gastranaerophilales bacterium
TTCAAGATGCTCAAGATACTATCGATTCCGATAAAGTTAATATCGAAGCTAAATATGAAGAAGCCAACGATGTTCGCAACAGCGCTTCCGAAAATCGCGGTCAAGGCCTCGTTAAAGAAGAAGACGAGGATGAAGAAACCGCTACCAATACCAACGATAATACCGCTTCCTCTACTTCTACTGATAACAATGATGAATATATCATTGAAGAATAATTTCTTCGATAAGTATAAAGAAACAGCGCTCATCTTTGATGAGCGCTGTTTCTTCTAATATTCAATACCGCTTCTGGCGTTTATTCCTTTATCCCAATAATGCTTAACCGCTTTTATCTCTGATACAAGATGTGCTACTTCTATTATCTCGTCTTTTGCTCTTCGTCCTGTCAAGACTACTTCCACGCTATCAGGTTTATTTCTAAGCGTCTGCAACACATCATCCAGCTCTATCATTCCCAAATCTATTGCAATATTTGCTTCATCCATGATTACAAGCTGATATTCACCTTCTGATATTGCTTTCTTTGCTATAGACCAACCCTTTTGAGCTTCTTCTACATCACCTTTCGTCATATTCGACTTATATACTATTCTGTCCAAACCTGCTTGATAAATCACAAGCCGATTTTTCCACTCTTCGCTAAGGTTTGTGAACGTATTAAGCTCGCCGTAGTTATTTCCACCCTTTGTGAACATTACTATAAGAACTTTCCAACCGCGACCTAAAGCTCTAACTGCAAGCCCCAAAGATGCTGTAGTCTTACCCTTGCCATCTCCGGTATAAACCTGGATATAGCCATGCTGCTCAAATATTGGGTTTATTAACTGCTCTTTTTCCGTTTTATTTGTCACCCTTCATCAGTCCGCCCTTCTTTAAAAAGCCTATTATGGCATGGGCTACACTGATTTGTAATGCTGTAGGTGATTGGCGAATCAAATCAATCGCTTCTTCTACTACATCATTTTGATCATACCATCTTCTCTTTTTACTTGCATCATGCGTATAATAAAACCATTCTGCAGGTTTCGAATACAGTTTCGCTACTTTTAGCAATTCTAAAACATCTAACTTTCTGTTACCGGCTTCCAATATAGAAATTGCCGAAATAGGTACTCCCAAACATTTTGCTAAATCTTCTTGCCTCAAGCCTGCTTCCAATCTTGCTTGTCTTAGGCGTTTACATAACACTTCACGATTCATATTGACTTTAACCTTCTTAATGTATAAACTGACTAATACTTATTATATCTCTTTTTTTAAATTATTACAAAAAAAAATTAATATCCACATGAAAAATTTCACAACAAAAAAACAAAAACTCAGGGCCTGGGCTCGAAATCGTAGATATACAAAGGATTTCGGCGCACATATATCCGAGCTTATAAAAAATATTTCTAAAACTTTTGTGTACAATTCTTCACAAAATTTAATGTTATTTTACCCGCTTCCGAAAGAAATAAATCTGCTTCCCCTTATCGAAACAAACAAAACTATTTCTTTTCCTTGCATAAAAGAAAATGAAATTGTTCCATATCTCTGTGGAAATGAGTTTTGTTGTGCTAAGTACAACATCAAAGAACCGATAAACACTCAAAAACAAAAGATTTCAGAATTGGATTTAGTTTTTCTTCCCGCACTTTGCGCTGATTTGAACGGATACCGTGTAGGCTATGGCAAAGGCTATTATGATAGATTTATAAGAAAGTTAGACCGCAAAAGGACAAAGTTGATAACTGTTGTTTGGGATGAATTTATCGTAGATGATATTGAACCTGATTTTTTTGATGAAAAATCTGATTTTATAATCTCTGAAAAAAGAATTATCGAAATTTCAGAACGCCCACCTGATAAAATCTGACAAAAATCATGATAATTGACAGAACTATTACAAAAACACTCACAATCTCTGCAACATGCCATCCACCAACATTTAAAACACTGTCCAATCTTATGTGCTCTATTAAAAGTCGTCCCAGTGAATATAACGCTAAATATGAAAAAAACACAACTCCGGAAACTTTATCGGAACATCTTCTTATAAAAAAGTACAAAATTCCAAGCACAAAAATATTCCATATTGCTTCGTACAAAAAAGTCGGATGATAATATTCAATATCCCAATAGCCCAAAGGGCGCTTGTATTGTGGCACATACATACATATTAATTCTGAAAAACTACAAGGTTTTCCAAACGCCTCAATATTGAAAAAATTCCCCACTCTTCCAATAGCTTGCCCGAGCAGTAATCCGTAAGAAAATACATCTGCATAATCCCATATAGGTAGCGAATACTTCCTTGCACAATACAATCCGCCCAAAAAACCACCTATCAAAGCTCCATGTATTGATAGTCCTCCATTCCAAATCATAAAAATTTCTATTAAATGCTTAGAATAATATTCAAAATCCAATAAAACGTAGTATAATCTTGCACCAAGAATCGCACAAATCACAATCATAGGAAGAATATCAAATATCCTCTCCACACTAACGTTCCGATAAAACTTTCTCGCCAAAAAACAACTCAATCCACATCCGCAAAGTATAGCACCAAGCATGGTCAAGCTATAGTATTTCAATGAAAAAGAGCCTACACTCAGTATTATTGAGCTTTGTGGCGATATCATTTTAGTCCTCTGGAGTTGTTGTCTCGGAAGTTGTATATTTTACCAACTCGGAATTTATTTCTTCAATTCTGTTATTTACGTTGTCCTTGTCTTCTGCCTGCGGATTAATTGTCAGATACTTGTTGTAATTATCTACTGCATCCATAAAAAGCTTAGAGATTTCTTGTTTATCTTCTATACTTAATTCCTTTTTTTTATCAGAAACAGGCTGCTCCTCAAGAATCTGTTCATCTATGCTTTGGCAATCCGGAGTTTTATCTTGTTTATCAATTCCGCTAATTTTATCATATGCCTGTCCTTCCAGTGCCACACCAAGTGAATAATACACATCAGCTACTTCTGAATTTAGTTTCTGCGCATTTTTTAACACTTCTATTGCATCTTCATAATCTTTTTGCGATATATACGCCACACCCAAATTGTAATTGGTTTCAAAGATTGTATTATCCAAATCCAAACTGGATTTGTAACGACATATTGCCTTTTCCGTTTCTCCCGCTTCCATATATACTTTTGCCTTGTTATTCAACTCTTGTATTGCAAGATTATTTATACAGGCCGTCGTTAAAACTGACACAAATAAAACCGTTAATATTAAAACTAATTTTTTCATAACATAAACTCCAATTTCACCTTAATATGATAAAAAAAACTTAAATTTTACGCAATATTCTAAACAAAAGTTCAAACAAATATAGGATTAATTCTATCAACCTAGCATATTTGTTTTATCTCAGAAAATTACTCCACTACAAATATTTCCCTTACAAGTGGTCTGTTTAAGTCATTGAGATAATATATCGACATTATGTATGTTCCTGACTTATGCATTTTTACTTTATCTATAAAAAAATTTTTTGTCGCATCAATTTTAATATCTCTTGCTGTATAAACTTCAAAGCCCCAGTTTTGAGTTTTTGTTTCTTTCTTTATAATCTGCATTCGCAAATATGGTGATTCAAATCCCTTTGAATTAAAAACAACAAAATGTGTTGTCTCCCCCAATTCAAAATATTTAACCGGTGCTTGAACTGTTTTTTCATTTATCGGTTGATTATTGAACAAAAGAACAACTTTTTCGTTATCACAGCCACATAAGAACAGACCTAAAGTTAACAATATAAATATAAAAAATTTTTTTAATTTCATTATTGCTCAACTTTTTGTCTGAGATAGTCAACTTTTTCCTTAATTCCTTTATTTACCGCTTCATCTTTTGATAATGTAAGGAATTTTTCATAGTTAATCAAAGCGTCTTTCAACTTATTTTCCGTTTCAAATGCCATAGCCAAAGCATAGTATGCATAGGCATAATTCGGATTTATTTGTATAACCTTTTTAAAATTATCTTTTGCTACAGAAATTTTGTTCTGTTCCGCATTAATTAGTCCTATATTAAATAGTGCGTCAGTATTTTTTGAATTTATTTCTATAACTCTATGATAAGCTTCCAAGGCTTTAGCATCATCGCCGCTGAGTTTATATGCATTCCCAAGCTTAATCAAAACAACTTCATTATCCGGATCTATTCCCGCAGCTTTTTGATACTCGGGCAAAGCCAATTCATAGTCTTCACCTTTCAAATATATATCGCCTAAAGAAACGAGCGCTCCAACACTATTTGCATCTTTTTGTAATATTTTTTGGTAAAGCTCTTTTGCCTCGGTATTCATATCATATTTTGAAAGAGCATCTGCATATTCGAAAACAACATATTCGTTATCCGGTTCTATTTCTACCGCTTTTGAATAATTCTCAATTACTTTATCTTTTTCGCCTAACTTGTCATAAGAATCTGCACTACCTTCATATGCCTCAAATTCTTTTTCATTAATAGACTTTGCCAAATCATAGTTTTCGATTGCTTTTCTGTAGTTTCCGGCCTTCTTAAGCTCATTTCCTTTGAATACATAAGCTTTCGCAAGATTTTCAACAACTCTGGGGTCTTGCTTTGTATTTAAAAGCTTCTTATATATTTCAATCGCAGCCGTTACATCACCGCTGCCATGTAATGCAAGCGCTTTGTCCAAAAGTAAATCGTAATTATCTTTATCGGTACTAAGCAACTCATCATAAATAATAATAGCCTTACCATACTGTCCATCGAGATGATATGCACGTGCCAATTCTTTTTGTATTTCAACGTTCCCCGGCTTCAACTCCAAAGACTTTGTAAACGCAGAGATTGCCTCATCGTATTTATTATTTTTTAAACATAGAATCCCAAGATTTATATATACATCAGGATTTGAGGGATTAAATTTAATATATGAATTATACTGCTCAATCGCTTTTTCAACCTGCCCGACATCTGCCAGCAGATTTGCATAATCAAACTTAAGCGCATCAAGACTCGGATTAATCTCGAATGCTTTTTCAAACTCACTAAGTGCTAATTCATCTTGATTTAAGCGAACATAAGTCAACGCAAGATTACCATGCGCCGCATAGTCCTCGGGATTGCTTTTGATTGCCTCTTTGAGCATGTTTGCCGCATTTTCAAAATTATCGGTTTTTAACAATGCCAGCCCGTAGTTCGAATACTCCTTAAATGTTTTAGGATTAGCGGCATAAAGTTTTGTATATTCATCTGCCGCATCTTGAGGCTGATTTAATTCCAAATATATTGAAGCCAAATTCTCCCTCGCATCTACATTATCAGGATAATAGTTCAAAAAAGTTTTGTAATAATCTAAAGCTTCTTGTTTATCACCCATCAGATATTTTACATTTGCCATGTTAAGGTAGTTATATGTATAGTCGGGGAAAATTGTTAAAGCCTGATAGTACGCGCTAAAAGCATCGTCATAATTGTGTTGTTGCTGTAAAATATTTCCAACACTTATATAAATAAAGGCATCGTTCGGTCTTAATTTAATTGCTTTTTTAAACATCGAAAGCGAATTTTGCCAATCTCCAATCTCAGAATATAACCCGGCAAGTTTAGTATACAAAAGCGCATCATCCGGCGCCTCAATCAGGGCTTGCTTCATTTGCTCTATTGCTTGCAGATAATTTTGTGCAGCTTCTGCCCTGCATGCCGCTTCATAATATTGATGCGCAGCTGAAGACATCTTGGCACTAACCGGTGCTGATATTCCTGACGCAAGTATGCACGCCAACAAAGATATGTTTATTATTTTGTTCATTCTCCCATTCATAACAAGATTATCGTATGTTTTTATACAAAATGCAAGAAGTTTGTAAATAAACTTGATTTCACAAATATATTTTTAATCCCTAAACCACTATAAATAATTATTCTCACAAAACAAAAGGCTCCAAAATGGAGCCTTTTATTCATGGTCTAATATCAAATAATTTAAACAGCTACCTTAGTTTGTTTTAAACATTTAACAACGGTTTCAACAACGTATTCTTGTTCTTCTTTTGTTAATTCTGGAAACATCGGTAAACTCAATACCAATTTTGTATTCTTCTCCGTAACCGGCAAAGAACCTTCTTTTACGTTGAGATAGTCATGAACCTTTTGCAAATGTAACGGCACAGGGTAATAAATCATTGCCCCAACACCATTTTCTTGTAAAAGCTTGTGAACTTCATCACGATTTTCAATCTTGATTGTATATTGGTGGTAAACACAATAGGTATTTTCAAGTTCTTTCGGCGTCTCAATTTCCGGATATTTTGCGAATAACTCATTATACCTGTAAGCATTTTCACGTCTTTGCTTGTTCCACTTATCAATGTAAGGAAGTTTTACCCTCAAAATAGCAGCCTGTATTTCATCAAGTCTTGAGTTCACGCCAATTTCATCATGATAGTAACGAACCGCACCACCATGGTTTCTCAGCGCTACCATTCTATTTTTAAGGTATTCACTGTTTGTAACAGCCATACCGCCATCACCCATTGTACCGAGGTTTTTTGTAGGATAAAAACTGTAACAACCAATATCGCCAAATGAGCCTACTTTTTGACCTTTAAATGTAGAACCTACTGCCTGACAACAGTCTTCTATTACGTAAAGATTATGACGTTTAGCAATATCCATAATCGTTTCCATATCACATGGCTGACCATAAAGGTGAACAGGAATAATAGCTTTTGTTTTAGGCGTGATAAGTTTTTCAATTTGACTTGCATCGATATTAAATGTATCTGCATCTATATCAACAAAAACCGGCTTTGCACCAACAATTCCAATAGCTTCTGTTGTAGCAACAAAGGTAAATGCAACCGTAATTACTTCATCACCTTTTCCTATATCGAGCGCTCTTAATGCAAGATGAAGTGCATCTGTTCCTGAGTTTAACGCTACACCGTACTTGCAATCACAATACTTTGCAAAATCTTCTTCCAATGCTTTGTTATTTTGCCCAAGAATATATGCTCCCGAGCGCATTACTTCTACAACTTTTTCTTCTACTTCTTTGCCTATTGCTGCATATTGACGCTTTGTGTCTAAAATTGGTACTCTCATTTATAAATCTCCCGCTTTGTAATTTTTTATATAGTTAATTGTAGCACTAATTTTTTTCGCCTTTACATATTCTTTATAAGCAAAATAATACAGCAATTTTAATCATAGCTTAACCATTGACAAAAGCTTTGAGATTCTTTAAATTCAATGAAAATTTATCTCTTGCTCTCAATACGTTTATATTGTCAGACAAGTTTTTTTCCGCAATACTGGCTATTTCCGTATTCATAAGAAAACTGCTTGACAAAGCAAGTGAACGATATAAATTATCGAGCCTGTTAATTTCATCAATCATATTCGTACCACAAACCTTACACATCTAGAAAAACTAAACTTCATTTAAAATTGCTTTTTTCTAAAATATAAATGTTAAATTTCTTAATATTCTTCAGAATATCAAGTAAATGGATTATTTCCATAAAACACAATGATGTATAATAAGTATATAGGAGAATAGGAATATTATGCTTCAAGAAGCCACCAAAATAATAACATCAGCATTTCATGACAGTTTTATAAAACGTCTTTCGTTATATCTACACGATTGTGTTCGTGAGGAAGTTCAAAGTTCTACTTTCAGAAACCTTAAACAGGACAAAGATAATAAATGGATTTTTCTCCAAGGAGAAGAAGAATTATTTACAAATTTTGGAACCGCTCTCAAGCTCGACGGTTCTGACCCGCTATTAACAGAGCTAATGATTCAATCTGAAATGAGTCAAAAAGATAAGTATTTAATATACGGTTATCTTTTTATAGTTGGAAAAGGCGGAAGAAATAAGCGCTCTAACGAATTTTTGACCCCACTATTATACATGCCGGCAAAACTTGAAAGAATCGGCAAAAATATTGAATGCAGTGTTCAAGATGAGGTTCTATCGCTAAACACAGGGGCTCTAACGGCTCTAATGAATAAAAGTGATGATGAAGATGAAATGGAACATCTTTTAGACGGCTTACTTGATGTTGTTCCTGACTTACCGCTTAGCGAGGATAAATTAGAAATATTTCTAACCACACTACGTTCGATTGTTCCTGAAATTGAGCTAAAAATGGCGCATGAAGACGATGCTCTAGAAAACAACGTTTCCAAAGATGAAACAACCGAAAACACTGAAGAAATAAATTTTGAAAATCTTCACGAAGTTATAGATGAAGAAGAAAATCCAAAGCCCAAAAAGGTAAAAATAGAAAAAGTTTGTGTTACAAACCAGAGCGCAATCATTCTTACAAAGCGTCCGCAAGTAACAGCAGGAGTACTTCATGAACTGACACAAATCTCAGAGAAGCCCTCGGGAATTTTTAGAGAAACATCACTCGCCACAATAAATGAAGAATACATGCGCACAAGCGGAAAAATCAATGAAAAAATGACAAAGCCTAAAAAATCACTCGAAGACTTCGTTGCAACTACTCCATTATCCTTGAGTGATAGTCAAGAGAATGTTATTAAAAGCATTGAAGAAAATACAATTGTATCCGTAGCCGGACCGCCGGGTACAGGGAAGTCTCAAACAATAGTCAATCTTGTTGCCCACTTGATAGCCAATGGGAAAACAGTACTTGTTGCCTCTCGCATGGATAAAGCGACCGACGTTGTAGCAGAAAGGCTCAATGCACTTGGTGCACCGTTTTTGGCACTTAGAGCAGGGCGCCAAAACTATCAAAAACAGCTTAACTTTCAACTTCAAGATCTGCTAAACAACAAGGTAGAGCTTGACAAGGGTTATGACAACGCCATTCTTGTTGACGTTGACGATATGTACGACCTTGTTTCTTCAATTCGTGAAAACGAGAAAAAATGTGAAGAAATAATTGACTTAGAAAATGATTGGCGATTGCTGATTGAACAAGAAGAACAAAATGAAAAAGAGCTCGGAAATGCTAAATTTATAAACAAAAAACTTAAAAAAGATGAATTAGATAGTGTTTTTGCACTAATAAAGAAACTAGAAAAGGATATGGAAAAATCAAGCTTCTTTGCAAATCTTTTCAATAAATTTAGAGCCGCAAAGTTAAAGAAAATATTAAAAATAACTGATTTTGATGTTTGTTTTGAAGATATGGAAAGACTTAAACGAGAACTTGGAAACGAAGAACTTCTATGCAAAGCAAGACTTGTCGAAGCTAAAATTCACAAAATAGGTAACTTACACCAACTCCTGGAAAACATCAGGAACTTAAAGCGCAAACAGTCCAAGTTGGCTGTAGAAATTTTGAGAGGAAAGCGCAGAGAAGCACTAAAAGGGCTATTGCGTGATCAAACAAAACGGCAAAGACTCTTTGTACACTCAAAATCACTTGTTGCAAGAAAGCGTCAGCAACAAACCAGATTGCTCGAAACAGAAGACTTCAAACCACTGCTTGAAGCTTTTCCATGCTGGTGTGTAACAACATATGCTGTTTCGGGTTCACTTCCGATGAAGCCAGGACTATTCGATGTTGCAATAATAGATGAAGCCTCTCAGTGCGATATCGCAAGTTGTTTTCCAATCCTTTTCAGAGCTAAAAAAGCTGTTATCGTCGGTGATGACAAACAATTACCGCATCTTTCTTTCCTCGAAAAGACAAAAGAACAATCCTTCCTTTCTCAATACAATATTCCGGATAAATACCAGCTTATGTGGAGATTTAGAACAAATTCCATGTTTGATTTGGCAAACTATTATGCTACAAGTCCGATTATGCTTGATGAACATTTTAGAAGTTTACCGCCTATCATTGAATTTTCCAATCAAGAGTTCTATGGCGGACGTATTCGTATAATGAAAAAAAATTCCGGTAAAAATGACGTTTTAGAATTATGTCTTGTTCCTGACGGAAAGGTTGATTATGATACAACTCGAAACATGCCTGAGACAGAGGCAGTAATTAAACGAATGCATGAAATTATTCTTGAAGATGAAAAAAGTGAAGGGGAGCCTGTATCCATCGGCGTAGTATCACCATTTCGCGGGCAGGTAGACTTAATTAAAAAAGCAATAATGCAAGTTTTCTCCGAAAATATTATTCGTAAGCATAAAATAGAAGTTGGTACCGCCCATACATTCCAAGGTGATGAAAAAGATATAATGATACTTTCATGGTGTGTGGCAGACAACAGCTTTACTCAGAGCCTTACTTTCTTACAAAAACCGAATTTATTTAACGTAGCAATAACCAGAGCAAGAAAAAAACTTATCTGCTTCCTGTCAAAAGACCCAAAATCCCTGCCTGAAGGCTTGTTACGTGATTATATCGAATACATTCAAAACTATATAAACAAGTCTAATTCGACAAATAAGTTTGACGAAAACGTTTACAAAAACTCTTTTGAAAAAGAAGTTGCAAAAACACTAAGGGCAGAAGGACTAAACGTCACTGCAGGAGTTGAGGTCGCAGGATTTTCAACCGATTTAACGGTAGAAGATGATGACGGACATAGCGTTCTTGTCGAAATTGACGGGGTTGAAGATAATATTAAAACATACAATACAAATATGAAAAAACACGCTATTCTTGAGCGTTGTGGACTAAAAATAGTACGCGTAACGTATAGAGAATGGCATTATAGTCCAAACGCTTGCGTTGATAGGATAAAATCTGCTTTGTTTAATTAGTCATTTTGTTTATAATAATAAAATGATAAACTTAGACAGCCTGACATTAAAACTCTTTGAGCTAGAAAATGCGGATTATTTTGAAGATGCAAGAATTCAAAAAATTCAGCAGCCAACTCGTCGTGACCTAATAATACAGCTCCATAAAGCTGGGGAAACCCGCAAATTATACATAAATATTAATCCCGGTCTCTATCACATATGTTTTTTAACAAATGAAAATCTCCCCAAAAGACATATTATAATTCCCCAACAACCGCCTATGTTTTGCATGCTTTTGCGAAAATATATGGTTGGTTCAAGGATAGTTAGGGTTAATGTACCGGAAGATGAGAGAATTTTTGAAATATATTTTGAAACTTTTTCCGAAATTGGTGAGATTATTCCCTTGTGCCTTGCTATCGAGCTTATGGGCAAACATAGCAATGTAATTCTGTATAACTATGAAACTAATATAATTCTGGGCTGTATGCACAATATTGGCGCCGAAAAAAGCCGTATGCGTGAGTTATCCGGCGGTCTGCCATATATTTATCCACCCAAAACGAAAAAAGAGAACTTTCTTAAAACCCCAATTGAAGTCATTCGAGCAAGAATGGAAATTGATAGAAACAACCTCTGTGACTCGTTCTCATCATATTTTCAATACCTTTCAAAAGCGCTAATGAAAGAAATAATCTCAAGTGGTGAAATTGAAAAAAATATCTTTTCTGCCCTAAATCATAAAAACATCCTTCCCTCAATAGCAAAAGACCATAGCGATTTTTCGGCTTTTTCCTTCATAAAAGAAAACCGCATTTTCTTCACATCAATAAATGAAATGCTAGACCAATATTACTCTTTTTACATGGAAAAATCCGCTCTAACGAGCCTAAAACAATCACTTCTTGCTTATGCGGAAAAAGAATTAAAAAAGAATAAAACGACTCTCGAAAAACAACAATCACAAGCACACCGAATTGATAAAGCACTCCTGCAAAGGAAAAAAGCGGATATCATTATGGCAAACTTATACCAGCTTAAAAAAGGTATAGCAAAAGTAACACTTAAAGACTTTCAATCAAATGACCCGATAGAAATTGATTTGGATGAAGCCCTCACACCTATAGAAAATGCTAACAGATATTACAAATTATATAACAAATCAAAAACAGCGTATGAAATAGCTTCTGATATGATGAAAAAAACAAACGAAAAAATCGAATACCTCGAAACTGTAATTTATCAAACGCAAACAGCCACAAATTTTGAAACACTCTGTGAAATTGAAGAAGAAATACTGCCAAAACCGATAAAAACAAAAAAATCAGCGCAAACAAAAGTTGAAGAAATTGAAATAAACGGATACAAAGTTTTTATCGGAAAAAATAATAAACAAAACGATTATATCTTCTCAAAAATATCTTCTCCCGAAGACATCTGGTTTCATGCTCAAAATTCTCCGGGCTCACATATTTTAGTTAAACTGGGAGAAAAAAAGGAAATAGACGACGATACATTACTGCAAGCGGCGAAATTGGCAAAAAAATATTCAAAACAATCCACAGCCAAAAAAGCTCCAATAATTTACACAAAACGTAAATACTTAAAACGCCCCCCCAATACCCCTGCGGGATATGTTACTTACAAGGGCGAAAAAGAGATTTTTGTAAGTGATTAGTTTGTAAAAAAGCTATTTTATTGTAAAATTTAGCTATGAGAGAATTTGTTGAGATTAATGCAAGGAATTTGTACAAAGCCGTATATGAAGCCTGCTGCAAGGCAAATATTCAACTGCCTGAGCAAGTGTACAACTCTCTGCAAGAACTCCGAGCTCAAGGGCTTGAACCTCAGGAAAAAATGTCCAAAATTTTCTCTAATACATATATAGCTGACAAAAACCAACGCCCCTTATGTCAAGATACAGGTCAGATAATTGTTTTTGTCCAAGTTGGTGCTAAAACATTTTTGGACAACGGACTTTTGTCTGATGTTATAAATAGTGCGATAAGCGAATGTTACAATGAAAACTTTTTTAGAAAATCAATAGTCAAAGATGCTTTTTTTAACAGAAAGAATACGAATAACAACACTCCTGCAATAATATATACAGATATTGTCAACGGAGATAAAATTAAAATCGATATACTTATAAAAGGCGGGGGAGCAGAGAATATGTCAAAAGTCGAAATGCTTAACCCCTCTGCTACTGAAGATGATATTATCAATTTTGTAACAAACTGCGTTACCAACGCAGGCGAAAACGCTTGTCCGCCATTATTTTTGGGCATAGGCATAGGCGGCACAATTGACAAAGCTTGTGTATTATCCAAAAAAGCCTTTTTTGAGAACCAACATAAAACGTTTAGTGATAAATTAAAAAAACATATAAATTCAACTTCCACGACAAAAGTTGCAGATATTGGCATTTTGAGTTCCTCAACACATATTGCAAGCTTACCCGTATGCGTAAGTATAAATTGCCATAGCACCCGACATGCAAGCGTTTTGGTTGATAAAACCGGATATAAGATTCTTACAAAATTCTCAAACTCGCAAGGAACAGAACGAACATTACAAAATGTACAAAAAGTTCACACTTCAGAAATAGAAAAGTTAAAAAACTTACAAATCGGAAGTGAAATATATTTAAGCGGGGTAATTTACACAGCAAGAGATATGGCACACAAAAAACTTGTTGAACTACTTGAGAATGGGAAAAATTTACCATTCGAACTAAAAAACTCGATAATCTTCTATGCCGGACCCTGTCCCCGAAAAACAAACGAAATAATAGGTCCCGTAGGTCCAACAACCTCAAAAAGAATGGATAAATTTGCCCCCATATTATACGAAAACGGACTTCTTGCCACCATCGGGAAAGGAGCTCGCTCTTGTGAGGTCAAAGATAGCATTACAAAAAACAACGCACTTTATTTTTCAATCCAAGGAGGGGTTGCTTCATTATTACAAGATTGCGTTAAGGATGCCAAAATTATTTGTTTTGAAGACTTAGGAGCCGAGGCAATTTTCAAACTCGAGGTTGAAAATTTACCAATAAAATTGGAGTTAAAATGAATAAAAAATTAAGAACCACAATGTTTTACATAGGATTATTCGCGTTTATAGTTCTTGCTTGTTTTCAATCCAATTGTGCTGATTACGACATCTTTGCAAGATTATTGCAAGGTCAAGCATTCTGGGATTTAGGCAACATTCTTCATCACGATATATTTTCTTACACCCCTACCCATACCTGGTTTGACCATGAATGGGGAGCTAGTGTCGTTTTTTATAAGATTTTTAAATTATTCGGTCCGGTCGGACTTTTATGGCTTAAAGCCTTGATGGTTTTTGGAATATTTTTCTTTACAATTCAAGCTTTAAAAATTCGGGGGGTAAAATTTTCAACCCCTTATAACTTTCTATTCTACTTTTTCGCATATCACGCGGCAAGTCAGTCAGGATTTGAAAATGTAATTCGCTGTCAACTTTTTACATATTTATTTTTTTCTGTCTGGCTTTATTTATTGGAACGTATCAGAAAAAATCAAGAATACTATCTGTTGGTAACATTTATTCCGATGATGTTGTTCTGGTCCAATATTCATGGAGGTTGTGCCGCCGGTTTTGGTTTACTTGTACTTTACTCCTTAGGAGAAGCCTTAAACAAAAAACCGTTCAAACAATACCTATTTACGCTCTTTGGATGTGCACTTGTCACTTTTGCTAACCCTTGGGGATTTGGATATGTTAAATTCCTTGTTATGGCAACTACAATGCCGAGAATATTGATTCAAGAATGGCAACCCACCTTCGCTGCGGTAAATACCCATTCCTTTTTAGCCTTTAAAGTATTTTTCATAATTACTTTATTGCTAGTGCTCATAAGGCTTTTTATGAAACTAAAATCAATAAAAAATATCGACTTTACCAAAGCAATTGTGCTTATAACAATGACTTTTCTTTCACTCAAATACACAAGGCACCAGCCCTTCTTTGTTCTAAGCGTAATAGTTTTCTTATATGATGATTTTTACAATCTGCTTGGTATTCTTACTTCAAAAATCATTCCGTCTTTAAAACTTCAACAAAATCTAACGGTAATAAAGGAAATATTAATTTTCATAATTGTTGCATTTGCAACAATTGGCTTCTTTGCGACAAATAAACCCCAAATTGTCATTAACAATATAAGCTACCCGATAAAAGCTATCGAATTTATCCGCAAAAATAACCTTAATGGTAACCTATTGGTTGATTTTCAACACGGAAGCTACGCAGCTTATAAACTTTATCCCTCAAACCTTATTGCCATGGATGGTCGATATGAGGAGGTTTATTACGATTATATGCTTCCTTTGTTTAACAATTTCTTTATGCAAGTTGGTGAAAATCCAAATATGCTTATTGAGACGTTTCGACCTGATATTATTGTTGTTGCAAAAAAATTCGAAGCTGAAAAATATCTTGCCAAGGATAAGAGTTACATCAAAGCTTTTTCTGATGAAAATTTTTCAGTATTTGTAGACAAAAAACTTAGAAAAAACAATTATGAATTACCAACTAATGACATAATGTATTACAATAAAACACTGTTTGATTCGGATTTAAAATTTAGCAAAGTAAAACCCACAAAAAGAAATAAAACTATGTAACCGAAAAATTACTTAAGCATATTTTTAAGATATTGACCTGTCTTGGAATTTGCACAAAGCGCAACTTCTTCGGGAGTACCGCACACAACAACCTGCCCACCGTTATCACCGCCTTCGGGGCCCAAATCAATTATATAATCTGAAGTTTTTATTATATCAAGATTGTGCTCGATAATCATAATCGTATTGCCACTATCTGCAAGCTTTTGAAGAATTTTGATAAGTTTATCCAAATCATACCAATGCAAGCCCACAGAAGGCTCATCTAACAAGTATAAGGTTTTGCCTGTTGCTTTTTTATTGAGTTCGGCAGCAAGTTTTATTCTCTGCGCCTCTCCACCTGATAGTGTTGTTGCACTTTGACCAAGTTTTATATAATCCAAACCGACATCATTCAACGTCTTTAACCGGCTATGAATTTTGGGAATATTTTCGAAAAACTCCATTGCCTCCGACACCGTCATGTCCAAAACATCATATATTGTTTTGTCTTTATACTTGACCTCAAGAGTTTCCCTGTTGTACCTTTTTCCCTTACATACGTCACATTTTACATAAACATCCGAAAGAAAATTCATTTCAATTTTAATTACACCATCACCCTTACAGGCTTCGCAGCGTCCGCCTTTTACATTAAAACTAAAACGACCTTGCTTATATCCCCTTAGCTTAGCTTCATTTGTTTTTGCAAATAAATCTCTAATATGAGTGAAAACGTCTGTGTATGTAGCAGGGTTTGAACGAGGTGTTCTACCTATCGGAGATTGATCTATATCAATAATTTTGTCGATGTTCTCAAAACCAAGAATATCTTCAACACCCTGAGGTTTGGGTCTGTTACCTCTGAGCTTGTGTAATGCAAACTCGTAAATTAAATCTTGCATCAATGTTGATTTTCCTGAACCTGAAACACCCGTAAGCGTAACTATTTTTCCCAACGGGATATCCAAATTAATGTTTTTAAGATTATTTTTGTACGCGTTAACAACCTTCAAAAATTTTCCATTCCCCTCCCGTCTAGCTTTGGGAACGGTTATTTTCTTCTTTCCACTTAAATATTGCCCTGTTATAGACTCTTTTACATTCTCTATATCTTCCAAAGTCCCTTTTGCAACTACATTTCCACCATATCGTCCTGCTTTTGGACCGATATCAACAATATAATCAGCGTTACGAATGGTATCCTCATCATGTTCAACTACAATAAGCGTATTACCGAGATTACGAAGCTTTAGCAGCGTTTTAATTAACATATCATTATTATACTGATGAAGTCCGATGGAAGGCTCATCTAACACATACAACACCCCCGAAAGTCCGCTACCTATCTGCGTTGCCAATCTAATCCGCTGGGCCTCACCACCGGAGAGGGTTCCTGCCATTCTTGCGAGGTTGAGATAATTTAACCCAACATCTATCAAAAACTTCAAACGTTCTCTTATCTCTTCTAAAACTTGTTTTGCTATCTTCATCTCATAATCTGAAAGCTCTAAAAACAAGTTTGAAATAAATTCAAAAGCTTTTTCTATAGAAAGTGTACAAAATTCATAAATATTAAGTCCCCTAATCCTTACACTAAGCGCAAAGGGTTTTAATCTTGCGCCTTTGCATGCAGGACAAGGAGTAGTAATCATATATTTTTCAATTTCTTCTCTCCAATACTCACCACCTGCTTCATTGTAGCGTTTTTCCATATAAGGAATAACTCCGGGATAAGCTGCAAATCGGTTGTGATATTGATGCGTTCCAAATTGTTTTACTCTAAGCTTTATCGCCTCCTTAGAACCATACAAAATTATATCCTGATGTTCTTTTGAAAGATTTTCAAATGGTATATCCATATCAATTTCATATGCATCAGCTACAGATTTTATCAAGTCAATATAAAAATCGGCTCCCGACTTAGCCCAAGGGTAAATTGCACCCTCATTCAATGTTTTTTTTCTATCAGGAACAATTAAATCAGGGTCAATTCTAAAATCCGCCCCCAATCCCGAACACCACTCACAAGCCCCGTAAGGACTGTTAAAACTAAATATCCTAGGCGCTAACTCCTCAAAACTTAAATTACACTTCGCACAGGCAAGCTTCTCACTAAAAAGAATTTCTCTATCCCCGATTACATCAACCACAACCAATCCATTTGCCTTTTCCAAAGCAATCTGCACACTATCTGCCAGTCTTGATTTTGCTTGTTCCTTGACAACAATCCTATCAACAACAATATCAATGTCATGCTTTTTTGTTTTAGCAAGCTCTATCTCATCTTCATCAACACTGTAAATCTTGCTATCAACCCTAAGCCTTATAAAGCCCTCCTTCTTTAATTCCTCAATTAAAGAAGAATACTCCCCCTTTTTTCCGCGGACAACAGGCGCAATAATCTGTATTTTAGTTCCTTCTTCCAGCTTTAGAACCTTATCAACTATCTCATCTAAAGACTGAGGCTTAATCGGTTCACCACATTCCGGACAATATGATGTGCCTATTCTTGCATATAAAAGTCTCAAATAATCATATATCTCGGTGACTGTTCCAACCGTAGAACGTGGATTATTTGAAGTCGATTTTTGATCAATGGATATAGCCGGAGACAACCCCTCAATACTTTCAACATCCGGTTTATCCATCTGACCTAAAAACTGTCTTGCATATGTTGAAAGGCTTTCCACATATCTTCTTTGTCCTTCTGCGAAAATTGTATCAAAAGCCAGTGAGCTTTTCCCCGAGCCAGATACTCCGGTAAAAACTATCAACTCATTTTTTGGTAACTCTAAATCTATATTCTTAAGGTTATGCTGATTTGCTTTTCTTATTACTATGCTATCGTTCATAATTGCCTCACATAAAAATAATGATAACACAATTTTTTTATATCGACATTTAATTAAATAACCTCAATCGATTACTTTTGAGAGCTATGGCAATTATTCATTATATGTTATAATCAATAAAAAAGGAGGACAACATGTCAAACGCAATTGAAATAAATGATGCTTCATTCGAACAAGAAGTTCTAAACTCGAATAATGTAACTGTAGTTGATTTTTGGGCACCATGGTGCGGACCTTGCAGAAAATTGGGACCTGTCTTGGATGAAGTAGCTTCCGAAATGGCAGGCAAAATTAAAGTTGTTAAAATCAACACTGATGATAATCTTAAAACTGCTAAAGAATACTCCATAAGTGGTTTACCAACTATTATGGTATTTAAAAATGGACAAGCCGTTGAAAGAATGGTCGGATTAATGCAGAAAAGTGCACTTGTTTCCAATATTGAAAAGCACCTTTAATAAGCTTAATCACATTCACGTTGTAAAAAAAGCTCCCGAATGGGAGTTTTTTTATAATAAATCATAGTAGCGTTGTAATATCAATTAAAAAATACTAACCACTTCGTCTTCTTTTGAAGAAGCAACCTCTAAAACATAGTCATAATAGGCGTTTTTACCTCTATAAGGCTCAAGATTTTTTTTCAATTGCTCAGCACTTACAAAACCTTGTTCAAAAGCAATTTCCTCTAAACAAGAAATCTTCTCTCCCTTAGTTGTTTGCATAGTTTGAACAAAATTGCTTGCTTGCAACAAAGAATCATGAGTTCCGGTATCAAGCCAAGCAAAACCTCTACCTAAAACTTCCACATGCAACTTTTCTGTTTCCAGATAAATTTTATTCAAATCAGTTATTTCCAACTCACCACGAGCCGAAGGCTTTAGTAATTTTGCATAATCACTGACATTTTTGTCATAAAAATATAATCCGGTAACTGCATAATGAGACTTAGGATGAAGCGGTTTTTCCTCCAAAGAAATAGCCCTTCCATCTGCATCAAACTCAACAACACCAAATCTTTGAGGGTCATTAACGTGGTAACCAAAAATCGTTGCACCATCTTTTCTTTTAGCAACTTCCTGAAGCATAGAACAAAAATTGTGTCCATGAAAAATATTATCACCCAAAATCAATGCAACAGGCTCTTTGTTTATAAAATCCTCACCAAGAATAAAAGCATCGGCAATCCCCCTTTGAACCTCTTGAACTTTATATTCAAAACGAACACCGAACTGAGACCCATCACCAAGAAGCTTAACGAAATTATCGTAATCATCCGGATTGGTTATAATCAAAATCTCTTTAATACCCGCAAGCATAAGTATAGAAATCGGGTAATAAATCATTGGTTTATCATAAATTGGAAGTAAAATCTTTGAAATGGGCAAAGACGCAGGATAAAGCCTTGTACCTGCCCCGCCTGCAAGAACTATTCCTTTCATAAGATTTCTCCCTTCTTGTTAATACTTTTATTATCCGTTGTTTCTTCGGACTTTTCAATTATAACATAAGCAACTGCTTTTGTTCTGTCGTGTGATAAACTTAATTTTGCTTTAAACTTATTCTCAAATTCAGACAAAAATCTAATGCAAGGCACGTTATCTTTGTGGAATACTTCAATTTTATTATACTCAATTCCACTCAAACCAAACGAACTAAGTGCTTTAAAAACTGCCTCTTTAGCGCAATAACGCGCAGCAAAATGTTGAGCTGCGTTCTTTTTTGATTTACAATACTCAATCTCACCAATCGAAAAAACGCGACTTAAAAACTTATCGTCTTTATCTTCAAACCGCTCAACGTCTTCTATATCAACACCTATTGCTATGTTTTCAATATTCATAATAAATATATTATCATAACTTATTATTATTTTGCAGATAATCTCGCCACAAATCAGGACGCATTTTTTTTGTTTTTATAATTTGTTGTTCTTTTCGCCATTGTGCTATTTGGGCATGGTTACCGTTTAAAAGCACCTCAGGAACAGCAAGCCCGTCATACAAACGAGGTTTTGTATAATGAGGATACTCAAGCAAACCGTCTTCAAAACTATCATAATCTGCCGACTCGGTTTTCCCCAAAACTCCTTCCACAAAACGAACAGTACTATCTAAAACACATAATGCAGGAAGCTCACCCCCTGTCAGAACAAAATCCCCAATCGATACTTCTCTGGCTCCACTAAGAACTCTTATTCTCTCGTCGAACCCCTCATAATGTCCACAAATCATAATAAGTTGGTCTTTCTTAGAAAACTCTTTTGCTAAATTCTGATTAAAACGCTCACCTTGCGGAGTAAGCATTATCACCTCGGAATTTTCTTCTCGCTCAACGCCTTTAAGCGCGTCCAAAAAAGGCTGGCACATCAAAACCATACCAGCTCCCCCGCCATAAGGCGTGTCATCAACCTTTTTGTGTTTTGAATGCGTATAATCTCTGGGATTAATTGCATTTACAGATATTAAATCGTTTTGAATCGCTCGTGATATTATACTATGCCGACAAGCGTTTTCAATCATTTCGGGAAAAAGAGTCAATATATCAAAACGCATCGATACACCTACCCAAGTTTGGGTATTAACCCGTCTATATTATTAATAACTATCTTCTTATTCTCTATATCTACAAGAGGAACAAGCTCCTTTACAAAAGGAACCAAATGTACTGAATCATCACGAATTCTGACTGAAAGCAAATCTGTAGCACCGTTTTCAGAAACCCCTGTAACAACACCCAACCTTAATCCTTCAGTATCAAATACCTCGAGCCCTTTTAGGTCCGATGTCAAATACTCATCTTCCTTTAACTCACCCGACACAACATCTTTGCCTGCGTATATAATAGCGCCCTTAAGCTCCATTACCTCGTTTATGGAATTAATTTCCTTAAACTTGACAATCGCATAACCCTTATGAAATCTAACGCTCTCAATAGTAAGCTCAACACAGTCACTGGCTTTCTTAGCGTAAACAACCGCAAGGTGTTTGAGCTGTTCTTCTTTTCCCTTGGTATAACCCAGCTTGACCTCACCCTTTATCCCGTGAAAGTTCAATATTTTCGCAACAGAAATCAAATTAGCCATTAGCTACACTTACTCTTGAGCATCCGCAGCTGCATCTTCAACAGCAACCGTTTTTTTCTTTCTGGTGGTTTTCTTAGGGGCTTCTTCCACCTGTGACAAAGCCTCATCTTCAACCTTCTGCTCTGACTTAACTTCCAATCCGCTAAGTCTTGCATCATCGGCAAGAACCTTATCATGCTCACTTAAGCCTTTTCTCGGACGAATAATCTGAGCAGGAGCATCTGCTCTATCTTCATTCCATCTGCCAAGTCCCATCTGTTTTCTGACAAGACCGATACCAACGTGAACACGCCATTCATCCATTTTGAGCTGGCTCGCTATAATCTTGTGACATCCTATCGGAGGAAGTGGCAAAAGCGGCTCATAAAGATTTTTTATTGCCAACAATTGATCTTGTGAAACAGCCAATTTGCGCTTAGGATAAGGCATTTTGGGTAAAAACATCTTTTGTCTGACAAGATTTATACCAAAGAAAACCTTTTTTGGTTCAAGCCCAATCTCTTTTCCAATAATTTCATGCGCATCAGGGTTGGGCAAAGGAAGCATACGCTTATACAAAACTTCAATCTGAGCAACTTGTTCTTTTGTAACAAGAAGTTCCTTATGCGCTCTAGGAGCTGAAGGACGTCTGTTTTGCTGAGGTCTGCGAAAATTCCCCTGTTGAGTACGATTATAACCACCCTGCGAGCGATTATTATTTGTCCTATTGTAATTACCATTTGGTCGAGAAGGTCTATTATAACCTCCTTGTCGGTTATTGTTATATCCGCCTTGGTTATAACTATTCCTTTGATAATTCGAGCGGTTATTCTGATAATCCCCCTGCGGACGGTTATAGCTGCGTTGATTATTATAATTACTGCGTTGAGGGTAAGGTCTTTGTGCCTCGTCAGAATTTCCTTCATAACTGTAAGAAGACCTCATTTGCGGTCTTTCACCGCCTTCTTGGTTAGTTTCAGAACCTGTAACAGCAGAATCCAACAGCGGTTTTTTATCAGGATACAGACAATTTGGACATATTATCCTCTTTGGGTTCTTTGTCTCAAACTCAGCTCCACACTTGGTACATTTATTTATATACATTTTATCTTTTGACCCTCATAACTTTGCAAGGTGGTATCGTCAATATTTTTGTGCCTTAATGCAAAATAAACTAATCTCTTTCTCTTAACTAAAGTCCTTGCTAATACTTAAAATATCAAAACTGGCAATCAACCTCATGTGTATTTTATATTTAAAAAAAAAATTTGACAAGCTTTTTCTTAATAAATCGTATAATTAGCTTAGATATTTCAATTTTTTCTCGCAAAATCTTTCAATTTATCATAAAAAATGATAAAATTAGAAAATAATGTTTTTAGTATTTGACAGGTTTAATTATGCACAATAAAAATTCTAAATCAAAAGCCTTTACTTTGGCTGAAACACTCATAACTCTGGCGTTAATCGGGATTATTACAGTCCTTACGATGTATATGCTTAATTCCGATAAAATTAGACAAAGAGAACTCCTCGGTCGTTTTCATATTACCTTCGCAAAACTCGATAACCTTGTCGGACTTACGGCTCAAGCATCTAGAAACTACCCTAATTGGCGAGCTGATGCTTACTCTTTGGCTAACTTGTCTTGTACTGATGATTCCGGCAATAACATCTCTAATAAATCAATTTGCTTAAAAAAAGCTCTTTTATCCGCTTCAAGTATTCCTCAAGATTGCAGCGAGCCGGATAAATGCTTTAAAAACTACGACAAACTTACTGAACAACTTCACTCTATATTCCCTTCCTTTAAATCTAACGATGCTGTTGCCTTTATTCTTCCGGGAAGCGTTCAAGTCCTGGGGGCTTATCTCGATAGCACCTGCGAACTTGAAATCCCTATTGGCAGAGGTCGTGATAATTCTAACGAAAAAGTTAAAGGCTGTGGTTTCTTACTCGCTGATGTTAACGGAAATTCTAAACCTAATAATCTCTTAATCAGTGATGATAAAATTATTGACCGTTTCTTAATGGCTATTACTCCAAACGGCCTTATTAAATCTAACCTTTTGGATGAAATTGCAGGATGTCCCTCCGGCACAACATATGATGCAACCACTAAAGAATGTGTAGGAGCTTTTAGCTGTCCTTTGGATATGGATTATATGAAAGAACTTCAAAATAAAAATTCTGAAAGCCTTTTGATAATAGAATATCCATATGGCGCAGAACATTCAGATTGTTACGAGGTCAAGTGTAAATCCGGTGACGCTCCAGACTCCGAAAATAAATGTCCGGAACTTTGCTCTGCCTCTGATGAAAAACGCTATGGCGGACTTTGGCTATCTGAAGGGGGGGACCTGCCTGACAAATGGTCAGAAAAAGCTTGTTGTGTCCCAATTTCCAATCAAGCAGAACTCGCCTCCATTAACACCGATTCAAACTCTTTAAGCAGAAATTATTGTCTTATGGCTGATATTAATTTCGACAAAAATGGAGCTGGCTCAACTTCTACAGAAGGGTGGACTCCTATTGGCAATAGTTCTGCTCCTTTCAAAGGAAGCTTCTATGGTAACGGACATAAAATTAGTAACTTCTACATCAATAAAACTTCTTCTAACACTGATTACATAGGATTGTTCGGAGTTGTTTCTGGAGGCAGCTTAAACTCTTTTGAAAACATGGAAATTGACAGCGGTGAAATATTTGCCAAAATAGATAATGGTGGATACATAGGTAGTCTTATTGGAGAACTTAACAACAAAGCAAAAAATCTTGTGAATTCGGCTGATATTACTGAAGAAAAATCTTCATATAATGGTCACACCGTTGGGGGGATTATAGGAGAAAGTAATAATGATGATATTACAAATATTAAAAATCTAGGTGATATAACTATCAATGATTCGCTGGAATATAGCAGTGGTAATATTTGGCTAGGTGGAAATATTGGCTATTCCAATACAAATATAACAAATTTAGTGAACCTTGGTTCAACCACAATCAAGATAAGTTGCTTAACCACGAGTGGATATGCTGTTGCTTCTGGTGGCAATTTAGGCACGATATCAAATAAAAGACTCAAAAATTCGATTAATTCTGGAAAAATAGATGTAGAGTGGAGGAATAAAGATCCAAACACACCTATGTTTCAGTTTTTTATTAGCGGAATAACACCTGCAAGCCTTCTACTCATTGAAAATGTTATCAACACAGGTGATGTGTTTTTTAATCACTTAGAAGAAGTTGCTGGACGAGGAGTAACTCAAGTCGGTGGGATTGTAACAACATACGCGCAAGACAACGAAACAGTAAGCAATTCAATAAATACAGGAGAAATTCGCTCTACATCAAGGCAGCACATCCAATATATACTTGGAGCCACTGGGACAAATTCTATAAATATTGGTGGCATAGAAGGAAACCCCTTTAATGCTGACCTACTCTCTAGAATAATTACTATTCCCACTACCAAAAATATATATTATATCGGCTTATCAGGAAAAAATCTTATCAACTACGGACAACTTCACGCAGAAAACACTGAAGAAGTAGGTATTTTTGATACAACCGGAAATGCATATAATTTAGCTAACACAAGCCTACTATTAGGTAATACTCTTGCTAGCACCTTTTACCTGAGCGGTTCTGTTACAGGTTGCACTACAGCGGGGGATTATACAGGATGTTCAGAGATTCTTGCCTCCGATATTAAAAAAGCTGCAACCTATTCAGCCATTTCAAGTGACAGTGCTAATGCTCAATATTGGTCAATAATCGATGGCTTTTTCCCAACTCTAAAAGCAGCTGTTATGCCCCCTCAAATTTTCCGCGATTGTCGTAACAACAAGACCCCCTACGGTGGTTGTTATGACGTTCTGAACACTCCGAACGCTTTTATGCCTGATTTTGGCACTACTAACCCTATCGGCGTTGAAGATTACAAACCATTCATCATGTGGGCATGGAAAAAACCAGCAACAAATACTACCCCCATTGAATACCCCGTTTTGCGTTGGCAATGTAAACCATATCGCCTAAACGGCTATGACTGCTGTCGCCCATCTTATGCCACTTGGGAACCAAAACTCCCTGCTTGCCCTGCTTTGGTCATCCCCTCCGGCGCAGATTACAGATCTATAAATTAAAATTTTTGAAGGTACAATCACAAACAATTTTCGATTGTGCCTTTTCCTAAATACAAAAATAAAATTTCAACCGATTAATTTCGTAAAATCCCCGACAGACAAAAGTTTTAACAAATCAATTGCCACAACTTAAAATAGTGTAATATTTACACTTTATGCTTTACATTTGTTTACACTAAAACCCGCCTCAAACCTGCTTTTCCCTGCCATTTGTTAAATTATACGAATTATTTAGCCAAAATGGGTTATATTATTTCTGTTTTTATGATAATTTATAATTAATCAAGAATTTTTATATATATTTGTTACACGAGATCTCGCTGAAAAGCAAAAGGAGAGACAATTATGACAATTGGTTCATTTGTATTTATGTTACACTCACACCTTCCGTACTATAGAAAAGCCGGCATGTGGCCTTTCGGTGAAGAAAATTTGTATGAATGTATGGGTGAAACCTATGTTCCCCTTCTTAACGCAATTTCTGAACTTTATGAAGAAGGTATTAAAGCAAAATTAACTGTCGGAATTACACCAATTCTCGCAGAACAGTTAAACGACGAGCATTTGCAAAACGGTTTTGTCAAATACCTCGACAGCCGTATTGAAGCTGTTTCCAAAGATTTAGAAAGATATCCCGACCCTGAGGTTGCACACTCTCAACACAAAAGATATCTCGCTGAGTATTATTACAAATGGTTTAACCACATCAAAGATACATTTGTCAACAAATATAATAAAAATCTTGTTGAGGCGTTTAAAAAATATCAAGATTTAGGATGTATAGAAATAACTACATCCGGAGCAACACACGGGTTTTCTCCCCTTCTGGCAACAGATTCCAACCTCAATGCACAGTTTAAAGTCGGTTCTGATACAACAAAAAGATTGTTCGGCAAAAAAGCTAAAGGCTGCTGGCTTCCTGAGTGCGCATACAGACAAGGTTATGAATATGTTGGCAAAGACGGCAAAAAACACTGGCGTCCGTCTATTGAAGTTACACTTCAAAACAATGGTATAGAGTATTTCTTTACAGAATCGCATGTTATTGAAGGAGGTAACTCTATTGGTGACAGACGTGTAATCGGACCTTACGGTAATATCGAATATATTCCGCTTCCTGAACGCGAACCGACCGGATATGACACATACAGTGCCTATTGGTTACCGGATGCTCAGGTTGCAGTTATGGGTAGAAATGACCGTGCTGGGTTCCAGGTTTGGTCTGCTGCTGACGGATACCCGGGAGATGGCGTTTATCGTGAATTCCACAAAAAAGATGATAAATCGGGTATGCATTATTGGCGAATTACCAGTGACAAAACAGATTTGGGTGACAAAATGCTCTATGATCCTGTGTTGGCACAAAATCAAGTCGGCTCTAACTCAGATCACTACACAACTCTCATTTATCACCTGTTGAATGACTACAAAAATTCTCACAACGGTAAAGAAGGACTTGTTATGGTATCATTCGATACTGAGCTTTTCGGACACTGGTGGTTTGAAGGTGTTGAGTTTATTAAACAAGTGGTTAGAAAATTCAACAACTACATTCCTGAAATTGAAAGACTCACTGCGGGCGAATATCTTGAAAAACACCCGCCCGTTGAAGCTATTCAAATTCCTGAAAGCTCTTGGGGTGCCGGTGGACATTTCTATGTATGGATGAACCACCTTACAGAATGGATGTGGCCTATTATACATGGTTGTGAAAAACGTATTATGGCTATTGCAGACAGATATCCTGAAATTCCTCAAGATAAACTGCTTCACCGTGCTTTAAATCAAATGGCCCGCGAAAACCTGCTTTTACAAAGCTCCGATTGGCCATTTCTCATTACTACTTGGCAGGCTAAAGATTATGCCGCTGACAGATTTAGAGAACATGTTGAAAGATTTGAAACAATATGCGATATGATTGAATCAGGCAATATTGATGAAGCTAAACTACAACAAATAGAAGCAATTGATAACTGCTTCCCTGTTATTGATTATAGGGTTTATTCTACGATTGAAGAGGGAGTTATTCCTCAACAAGAAGCGAAACTGGCGCCGCTATATCAATAATGTTAATACTTTATATGCGCCATGCAGTGAGTTAGTTCACCGCATGGCGCATTTTTATATCTTTTTATTCATTTAAATACAAACAAGCAACCTTATGCGTGGGAGAAATTTGTATGCATTTGGGATGTTTAACAGCACATATGGGCTTGGCTTGAGAACATCTTGATGCGAAAAAACAACCTTCGGGCAGGTTTTTTACTGAAGGTAAATCACCATCCAATGTCTTTGACTTGTATTTTTTAGCCGATACCGTGGGAACAGCTGATAAAAGAGCTTGGGTATAAGGGTGTATTGGATTTTCAAATAAGGATTTCTTGTCCGCAAGCTCAATAATTTCACCCAAATACATAACAGCAACCCTATCAGAAACATGCTTTACTACACTTAAATCATGTGAAATAAAAATTATTGTCAAACTAAGTTTTTGTTTAAGCACCAAAAGCAAATTTATTATTTGAGCTTGAATACTAACGTCCAAAGCACTGACCGGCTCATCAGCAACAATTACCTCAGGCTCTAAAATCAGTGCTCTGGCTATTGCGATTCTTTGCCTTTGCCCGCCCGAAAACTCATGGGGAAACCTCTTTATAACTGATTTGTCTAACCCAACAAGCTCTAAAACCTCAAAAATTTTTTCATTAATCTGTTTTTTAGATTTTACACCTGAAACAATAAGCGGTTCTTTGAGTATATCAAAAACATTCATTCTCGGGTTAAGGCTGGAAAAAGGATTTTGAAACACCATCTGACATTTTTTTCGAAAATTTTTCATGTCATCTTTTTTAAAATCATCCAAATTCTTTCCATTAAAAATTACACTACCAGAAGTTTTTGCTTCAAGCCCCATAATAGTTTTGACAAAAGTTGATTTACCACAACCTGATTCACCAACAATGGCAATAATCTCATTTTTATATACATCTAAGCTTACACCATTTACAGCATGGATAAAGCCTTTTTCTTTTGAGAAAAACCCCTCTCCTAATGGGAACTTAACGTTTAAATCGCTTATCTCGAAAATTTTTTCCATGCCCATATTATAGCCTAACTTTATCAGTTTTGTAACCTAACTGGATTATTTCTGTGGATTATAATTTGAACTGCAAAAATGATTAATATCCACCTTTAATACCATTGATAACTTTTCAACCGTAAAGAACTTTGGATGCTGAAGCCCGTTTTCAATCAAGCTTATTGTCCTTGTAGAGACACCCACCAATTCAGCCAATTCTTCTTGAGATAAGCTATTCCTTATTCTTTCTATTTTTATTTTTAGCCCGAATTCTTTTAAATCAAAATCTTTCATAATACGAGCATATTAAAATTTTGACAATATTTTATCCATAAAGTAGACTTACAATAGTATAATATAAATATCATATTATTGTACTTATAGTTTTATTATTATGAGGTATTTGTAAATGGTTAATAAAGCATTCTCTCTTGCAGAAACGTTGATTACGTTAACCATAATTGGTATTATCGCAGCTTTAACAATGCCAAATTTAATTACAAAATATCAAAAACACAGTACTTTACAGCAATTTAAAAAAATATACTCTGTGCTAATGAACGCATATCAACTTTCTGTAAGAGAAAATGGCTCACCTACCGAATGGTATGGTTTTAACACAAATCCTTTGCCCAATGGAGAATCTAGTGAAAGCAAAGTTATGGCAAGTTATTTTTTACCTTACTTAAAAATTGCAAAAAACTGCGAAGCATCACGAGGAGAATGCTTTGCTAGTAAAATATATGCAAAAAACAAAAAGGATACCTCCTATATGGATATGTGCGCCAAATATAACGTTGTACTGGATGATGGAACCTCACTTGCCTTTTGCGATAATTCTAATTACTGGACAATCATGGCAGACTTAAACGGAGCAAAAAAAGGACCAAATACACTGGGAAACGATATATTTCTTTTTGCATTAGACTACAGAAAAAATGGGGAATTTATTCCATATAATTTTTTCTACTATAGTAGAAATGGCATGGTTTCCACCGGCAATGATGCCTGCAGTTTAAATGATAGAAGCACAGCAGGAATGTGCTGTAGCGCGTTAATAGTAATTGACGGTTTACAAATGAAGAACGATTATCCTTGGTAAATAATTATTTTACAACTTTTTTAAGCCCCAGCGGCTTATCTACATTACGCCCCAGTGCTATTGCCGTTTTAAAAGCTAATAACTGGAATGTTATTACTGACGCAAACAAATTATATATATTGTTTTTCGTATTAATTTTTATATTCAAACCGTTTGGAAAAATACTATCCTCATTGCTTATCGTTATTAGCTGTGGAGTATAATCTTTAAAAATTCGACTGAGAATTATTTCCATGCTTTCTTTTGTCTCTTCAACCGCAATCGCTATTAGCAACGGCTTATTGTTTAAAACCGCCATATGCCCGTGCAAAAACTCCCCTTGAGGATAAGCGTTTGCATCAATGTATGAGGTTTCTTTTATTTTTAAAGCTCCCTCTTTTGCTACAGAATAGTAGTATTTTGCACCCAAGATTACAGCATTAGGTGTTTTAGCAAGTTTTTGTGCTGC
The DNA here is from genome assembly GCA_944325625.1 of Candidatus Gastranaerophilales bacterium. GTDB lineage: Bacteria > Cyanobacteriota > Vampirovibrionia > Gastranaerophilales > Gastranaerophilaceae > RGIG2134. Next base: position 29,980 of record CALVAP010000007.1, read on the forward strand.
ATTTTGTATCTGAGAAGTATCAGCAAGAAAGTCCTTAACAAATAATGGAAGTTTTTTTATATCTTTAAGCTCTTGACTTATATTGTGTCCCTTTGAGTCCAAAAATTCGAGCATAACAAGGTACATACACAGTAACTGAGCTATCAGAGCTTTTGTTGAGGCAATACTTTTTTCCTCACCGGCTTCGGATAAAATTTTGTAATCACACATTTTCCACAATGAAGAATTCTTACAGTTGGTTATACAAAGAGTTTTACCGCCATCAGCTTTAACTTTTTTCAGAGATTCCACTGTATCAAGTGTTTCCCCTGACTGTGAGATAAAAATATATAGCGTTTGACGTTCAATAAAAATATTCTTTGAGATGTAAAATTCACTGGCATATTCACAACTTGCTTTTATATTGGCTACTTCACGAAATATCTTTGCCACCATGCCTGCACAATGATAAGAAGAACCACTCGCAATAAATGTTAGTTTTTTTATACCCTCGGGCAGATTAAAAGAAATTTTATTTTCTTTAGTAATGTATCTGTTGATTAAATTAGTAAGAACTTGGGGTTGCTGAAGGATTTCTTTTTCCATTTCGTAAGTCATAAAACATCTCCGAAAACAAGTTTTAACGCTTCATATAAGGTAAATAAATTTTTAAAAAAAGTCAAGGTATAAAATAATTAAAGCAAGCGAAACAAATGGATTTATGATAAAATGAAGGGGAGAAGTAACCGAACTGACGCGTCTTGAAAAAGATGAGGAAAGTCCGAACACCTCAGGGCAAATCGACTGATAACATCAGCCGCGAGTAATCGCCGGACAAGTGCCACAGAAACAAACCGCCAATGACAGAAATGTACAGGCAAGGGTGCAATGGTAGGGTAAGAGCCTACCGGAGGTGCCGTAAGACACCTGCCAGGTAAACTCCGATTGGGTGCAAGATTGAATGAAAGGTTAAGGTGACCCGCCGTCTTTCGAAAAATCGCTTGAGGCGCTCAGCAATGCGCGTCCCAGACAGATGTCAGTTTAAAACAGAATTCGGCTTACGGGTTGCTTCTCTCTATTTAAAATTTATTTACTGCTAAACTTGAGGCTAATATGGACAGATTTTATGAGAAGACCCTTAATTCAGAAATTGTTTACGAAGGCAAAATTTTTGATATCAAACACGATGAAGTTGAACTTTCTAACGGAGCAAAATCATTTAGAGATATTATCCTCCACCCCGGAGGTGTGGTTATTGTGGCACAGAAGGAAGAAAAAATTCTTCTTGTAAAACAATACCGATACGCAATCTCTGAGGCAATATTTGAACTCCCCGCAGGTAAGCTCGAAGTTGGCGAAGACCCTTTTGAAGCAGCAAAACGCGAACTAAAAGAAGAAACAGGTTATGAGGCTTCAAATTGGCAAAATCTCGGCTTCATATACACAACCGCGGGAATTTGTAATGAACGATTATATCTTTTTAAAGCAGACATATCAAATTTTGTCGGCCAGCAGCCTGATGAAAATGAAATTATAGACTTTTGGGAGTTTGACAAAAACGACGTGTTTGATATGATTAAAAACGGCAAAATTAATGATGCCAAGACAATTTGTGCACTAATGAGGGCTTTTAAATTATGATAAAAATGCTGGTTCTTGATATTGACGGCACAATTATCAAAAAAGATTTTACATATTCAAAAGAGCTTCGTGATACCCTTTTAAGACTACAAAATAATGGGATAAAAGTCGTTATCGCAACCGGAAGAATGCATAATGGAGCTGTCCCGCTTGTAAAAGAGCTCGGGCTTAACACACCAATAATTTCTTATCAGGGCAGCATGGTTAGAGAGTGGAAAAATAGTGATAAAATACTCTATACAAAAAGAATGAGCGCTCAACAAGCTTCAAAAGTAATTGACTATTTCAGAATACAAAAGGTTCATATTAATGCATATTCGGAAGATAAACTTTTTGTTGAGCAGGATGATGAACATATAAAAGAATACGTAAACCACCGTTTTGTGAACTATAATGTTTTAGATGACTTAAAATCACTTGATTTATCTAAACTTGACAAGCTTCTATGTATCGAAAACGACCAAAATAAAATGCAAAAAGTTGTTGATGATTTATCAAGGATGTTTAAAAATGAACTATACATAGTAAAATCGATGCGACATTATTGTGAAGTAACCCATATTGATGCAACAAAAGGCAGTGCAATAAGATTTCTCTGCGATTATTGGGGAATTGATATATCAGAAACAATGGCAATTGGGGATCAGGATAATGATATTGAAATGATTAAAACAGCAGCTATTGGCGTTGCTATGGGTAATGGCACACCAAAACTTAAAGAAAACGCGGATTTCATAACAAAATCTGTAGAAGAGGACGGAGTTGTATATGCCATAGAGAAATTTATGGAGGTACAAAATGTATAGAATAGGACAGGGTTTTGATTTACACAGACTCGTTGAAGGCAGAGCCTTGATTTTAGGCGGGGTAAAAATTAATCATACAAAAGGTTTACTTGGTCATTCTGATGCTGATGTTCTCATTCATGCGATTATAGACAGCCTGCTTGGTGCTTTATGTCTGGGAGATATAGGACAGCACTTTCCTGACACTGACGCTCGATACAAAGATGCCAACAGTGTTGAACTTCTTAGAGTTGTTCTTGCTTTGGTTGAAAAAGAAGGTTACAAAATAGTTAATATAGATGCAACTATTCAGGCTCAGGAGCCAAAGTTAATGCCCCATATTATAGCAATAAGAGAAAATCTTTCAAAAAACATGTCTATAGGGCTAAAACAAATTTCAGTCAAAGCAAAAACATATGAAAAACAAGACAGCATTGGAAAAGGCGAAGCTATAGCGGTTTATTGTAATGCACTTTTAATGAAGTCTAACGTTTAAAAATACTCATCACTTTTGTTATTTCATCTTCCGTATAAATTATTTGACCAATTTTATAAAACCCATTATTATCCAAAGTTTCATATGGAATGGTACAAACAAGCAACCCTGGAACCTTACTTTTGTATGTATCTTGAGTAACAAGTAGTGGTTTGTTTCTCTCTTCAGTGATTGCACACTCGCCTCTGGTTTTATCATTAAATACCAGTACTCCGTTTTCTACACGATAATTTTTTATGACTTCATCCGGATTTTGGATATAAGTTGATATAGGCTTATCACTTGTAAATACTATATAATCATAGTCACTCAGATTATAGAGATGAAGTTTATTTAACAAAAGAAAATCTACTACATATCCATCAAAATCCATAAGTTTAATTATTGCAGTATTATCAATATGCGAAGGGAAAAGAGCTATTTTTGAGCCTTTTGGAAGCTTGTATAGTTCTGAACGAAGGACACAAAATGGCATCTTTCCTTTCAAGTCCATTCTTGTAGAACAAAGAAAACTATTACGAACCTCTGTTATGTTATGTGTTTGTCTGTATTTGTTTATGAGTTTAAAAAAGTGTCTTGCTCCTATGTGAGTAGAAATTACCATAAAATATGACATTACATAAAATAAAATAATATACTTAAATATGTTTTTGTTGCTTTTAATATAGGAAATAACAAACAGAGGCGAAGCAAAAATTAAGAAAGAAAGAATAAATCTTGCACTGTATTTCATAAACCCAATACTTGCGGACATAACCGCGATGGAAACAAAAATACTTACAGCCAACAGTGCCAAAAGCCTATTCTTATAAGATTTATTAAAAAGAATACCTCGAACAATAGCAACAAAAGCACAAGGAAGTAAAACAAATACACCAACAACACCTCCGCCGACAACAGAATCATTTAAAATAACATTTAACTGATTTTCATTACCCGAAATAACGTTTAAATCCAGAGGTATATGTAAAATAGATAAAAGTTTATTTTGAAGTGCAAAAACAAATTTTTCGAGATAAAATCCATAAGAAAATCCGGTAAAATCCAAAAGCAAAACCAAATGTCTAACCAAACCGGAAATATATCCCTTAACCCCACCGCTCATTTTATGGTGAAATATTGTTCCAGCTGAACCCATCATATTTCCAAATTCAATAAAATTCAAAACATAGTTATAAGAAGCAAAGAGAATAAAGTTTAAAATTGAAAACCCGACAAAGACAAAGAGATATCGCATAAAAGATTTTCGCTGATGCTGATAAATAAAGTACAAAAGAATAATAGCAACAGCAGGAAGCATAAAGAATATTGAGGTCTTAGCGCCAACTCCAAGAGCAAATGCCAAAGATGAAAAATATAACGGAGATAATAGGGATTTTTTTACCCCAACTTGAAAAAGAGTAACTCCCGCAAGAGCTAACGCCCCAATCATAATATTAGTTTCAACTCCTGATGCACCAACCGTTACTCCGGCAATAGAAGTAAACAAAAACAAAGACCACAGTCTTTTTCGCATAGAAAAGCCGTTTACTTCCAAGAAAGAACTCAATACAACTAATGCAAAAATATAATCAACAAACGTAAAAAATCTTATAAACATGTTTTTAGGAAAAAATGTTAAAAACCAAGTATATAAAACTTCGGAATTTATAGCCATATTGATATTTCTATCATCAGCAATATCAAAATGAGCAAGACTGCCCTGTGAAACCCACTCAAGTGCTCGATTAAAATGATATGATAGTGAATCATACTCTATAACAGGGAATATAGCACACAGAACTACTGAAACCGCAATAAAAAACAAAAAACCAACCCCCATAAACCCAAGCATCTTGTCTTTTTTTATTGCATTCAATATTTTTCTCACATAATTTACAACTTGAGGTCTATACAAAGGTCTGCCATGTTTTTTCCAGAAGAAGAATGAACCAACCAAAATAATAGCATTCAAAATCAAAATTCCGACCTTAGAGATAGCATTAAACAGCGACAAAAGCTCAATGCTCAGAACAATTTGAGCAAAAGCAATTAGGTACAAATATATAAGTGCCGTTTTAAATTTTTTTATCTCAAAAACAGAAGCCAGGAAATACGAAGAAATAAAAATCATTAGAAATGATATTAAAAAAGTAATCACAATACTAACCTCTAGAAAAATCATCCAATCTACCTAATAATATATGACAAAAATAACTGCTCTACCAGCTAATATACTAAAAAAATATAGAACTGTAATATAAGACTGTGCATATTCCACTCTCACTCAAAATTATCATTACGACCCCTCAAGGTCGTTTTTTTTTGAAAAAAAGTAAAGCTCAAAAAGTTTTTAATAAATCTTTTGCCGTCTTCAGGAGTATTTTTAATCCATTTAGTGGTATTTTTTATCGGGGCTAAAGTTATAATGTAAATTGGAACAGAAAGCTAATTTATGATTAGTTATTACAAAAAATACGCACCATATCTGTTTTTATTACCCGCAGCGATTGTTCTGGGGATATTTTTCTTCATCCCTTTTTTTGATACGGTGATATTAAGTTTCAAAGACTACTCTTCAAGCATATATAATCCTACTTGGACAGGTATTTCAAATTATATTTACTTGATGAAATCGCCTGAGTTTTATAAAGTAATTTTCAACACACTGATATTTTTGATATGTGCTGTTCCGCTTCTGGCAATAATACCATTAATTTTGGCAATAATGGTAAACCAAAAAATAAGAGGAATAACCATCTACAAACTATTAATATATCTTCCGGTAATAGTATCAATAGTAGTAGCAGCAATTGCATTCAAATGGTTATATGCCCAAAACGGAATACTCAATTATATAATAAGCACAGCAGGACTATCACCAATAGGCTGGCTTACCGACCCAAGGTTTTCATTATATTCTGTAATAATCGTGACCGTCTGGAAGGGAATAGGATACTATATGATGATATATCTGGCAGCTTTAATGTCTGCCCCCAAAGACTTATATGAGGCATGTGATGTAGACGGGGCAAATTTTTTACAAAAACATCTTACTGTTTCACTACCCCACCTTATGCCAACATTAGCATTGGTGACTACAATCAGCTCAATTTCTGCACTCAAAGTTTTTGCCGAAATCTACGTTATGACAAAAGGCGGACCTCTAAATTCAAGTAAAACTATTGTTTACTATATCTATGAACGTGCTTTCGAAAACCTTGATTTAGGCATGGCATCTGCCGCATCGGTAATCTTACTTTGTATAGTTATGGTATTTTCAATAATTAATGTCGTATTTTTTGAGGGGAAAAAGTTCTAATGCCAAAATTTCAGATAAAAGGATTTTTTGTTCATATATCTTTGATTTTAGTATCACTACTGTGTATTTTCCCTTTCTTGTGGCTTCTATCTACAGCTCTAAAAGGAAGCAGTGAGAATATTTTTCAATACCCGCCACAAATTATCCCTCAATCACCAACATTAGAAAACTTTAAGTCAGCATGGAATCAAATTCCTTTTCTGATATATTATCTTAACAGCTTTATCGTAGCATTTTTTACGGTAGTACTAAACCTTATTTTATCGTCACTTGCGGCATATCCTCTTGCAAGAATGGAGTTTATGGGTAAAAAAGTAACATTCTTTGCAATATTGGCAACAATAATGATACCTTTTCAAGCAATAATGCTGCCAGTTTATCTTATAGTTTTAAAACTAAACATGGTGGATACCGTTAACAATTTTATGGGTTATCTGGGACTGATTTTACCTTTTGCCGTTAATGCATTTGGAATATTTTTAATGCGACAGGCATTTATGTCAATACCGAGAGAACTGGAAGAAGCTGCCTTTGTTGACGGATGTAATGTTTTCCAAATATGGCATAAAATACTTCTCCCAATGGTAAAACCTACACTGGCAACTCTTGCAATATTCACTTTTATAGGCTCTTGGGGTGAATTTTTGTGGCCAAGTATTGTTTTGACAAATAAAGCAATGTATACCCTACCTGTCGGAGTTAATGATTTGCAAGGCATGTTCTCGGCAAACTGGAGGATAATTGCTTCCGGGTCGTTGATTTCAATCATTCCTATTATAATTTTCTTTCTTGCGCTTCAAAAATACTTCATATCCGGCGAAAACGAAGGAGCTGTAAAAGGCTAGATAAAAAATTATTTGCTGTTTAAAATATTAAGCCCTAATTGTGCTTATACTTGCAGAAATTTTTAAAAGAGTGTATTATTTACAATAAAAGAAGAGTGGAGTATTGAGATGAAAGAATTATTTAACAGATATGTTCAGGATATCGAAACTTATATAATGGTGCAAATAAAACAACGCACACTTGAACTTACGCCTGAATTAAAAGCCAAAGGCAGAGCCCCGATATCTTTGGATATAGGAGCCCCAACCGATACTCCGCCAAAATATGTCATAGATAAGCTAAAAGAAGCTTTGGATATGGAAGGGATGCACAGATATTCTACCCCAAAGGGTGAGGCATTTTTTCTTGATGCAGTAGCCAAAAGAATGAAAAATCGATTTGGTGTTGATGTTGATCCAAAAACCGAGATTTGTTCACTAATCGGTTCCAAAGAGGGTTTGGCTAATATAGTAAGAGAACTTATTAATCCTGCAGAAAAAGATGAGGACAAAGAAATTATCCTCGTACCCGATCCGGGGTATGCTTCATATAGTCAAATGTTGCTTGTTTCAGGAGGTTTGGCATATCCTATTCCGCTAACCTTAGAAAACAATTACATGCCGGATATGGAAGAAGTTTTATCTGAGTTGAAAAAAGACGGATATGACGAGAAAAAGGTCAAAGCCGTAATAATAAACTATCCGAACAATCCTCTTGGTGCTACTGCGACAAAGGAATACTACAAAGAAGTAGTTGATTTTTGTAAAAAACATAATTACCTGCTGATTTCTGATGCGGCATATTGTGATATGTACTTTGATGAAAACAAAAAGCCATGCTCTGCATTGGAAGTAGAAGGGGCAAAAGATGTAACACTCGAGTTTCACAGTTTTTCAAAGCCATATGCAATGACCGGTTGGCGTCTTGGCTGGGTTTGCGGAAACAAAGAAGCATTAGGAATGTTTGCAAAACAAAAATCCACAATTGATACAGGATTGTTCAAAGCACTTCAATATGCAGCTGCAGCTATATTAAACTCAGAAGAAGGCGAAGAATACATCAAAAACGCAAATGATAGGTTTAAAGAAAAACAAAAGATACTTGTTGATGGATTTAAAAAACTTGGCTGGAAAGATGAAGATTTTGTGGTGCCTGATGCAACATTTTATCTATGGCTGCCTATTCCGAGAAAATATAAAACCTCAAGAGAGTTCACATCTGAGCTGCTTGAAAAATCCGGAATAGTTGCCGTACCGGGAGATGCATTTGGCAAGTACGGCGAAGGCTATGCGCGTATTTCAATAGTTGCGCCAAAAGACCAACTTCACGAAGTAATCGTTCGCATGGAAAAAGACGGTTTCACATATTAACCAGTTAATAAAAATATTAATTTTTCGCTTAATATTCACTTCAAAGTGTAACAATTGTTGTACTATATTCGTATAAACGTTATAATAATGTTGGTGGAAAATAGCGACAAATAAGAGAGTTTTTTTGATAGATGGCGAGTAAGAACACACGAAAAATTCTAATATCCTTAATAATAGGTGTTGTTGCCGCTTGCGTTTCATTGAACAAATTCTCTGAAATGCAAAAAGAAATAAAAGAAAAAGAACAACTTATTGAAGTTATGCAGCTTAGAGATAAACAGTTGGAAAAAACCAAATATACTTATCTAACTGCAACACATGATATGGAAGCCGGTGAAACAGTAACTGAAGATGACATAACAACTGCAACATTTTCAACGGAAGAAAGTGACGGACTCACCTCGAAAGAAACGGTTGTCGGGAATGTTCTTCTGGAACCGATAAAATCGGGGCAAATCTTAACAGGATACGTATTTACAGGAATTGTTTCAAACCCTTCAAAAAATAATCAAGGCTTAAAAGAAGGTTACAGAGCGCTGACTCTTTCCACCTCAACAATGGAAGGTATGTCTGCGGACATGAAAAAAGGTTCCTTAATCGATGTTTTTTCCAAAAATAAATCGAATTCGACAGTTCTTTCAAAAGTAAGAATTCTTAATCTGGAAGCAAAGGAAACAGAAACAGAACAAAAAGACATATCAATTCTGCAAGCCAAAAATGTAACTTTTGAAGTTCCTGTCAACAAAATTCAAGAGTTTGTTGAGATGTATGCAGCAGGGAAAATATTACTTGTAATGCGTCCCATGGGTGATGATACCGTTATTGTCGGACACAAAAAACAAAGCGCAAGCACTACAAATAATAACGGATACCAAAATTTGAACTACAATTACAATGCATCAACGCTTCCCGCTTTGCCTGTAGTTCAAACTTATGAAGACCCGACAATCAACGAACTTCCCGCACCTGTAAGACCAACAAAATCATCCAAAACAGTAGAACTAATTGAAGCAAGCAACAAAACACAGATAAGCTTTGATTAAAATTAAAAATGAGGAAATTGTGAAAAAGATTTACACAAAAATTTTAATAGTATTTGTACTGACCCTACTATGTATAGGGCAAGAGGCAATAGCCAACAGAAGAATTGATTACGATTCCGTAATTGTAGAATCTCAAAATGACTATGCACCACAATCAGCTCAATTACAATCAAAACAAGTAAATCTTTCCGCAGAAATTAAAGACAAAAATGAAAAACTATACGCAATTGTAGGTAAATCACAGTTATTAAAATTTGACGAAGAAGTAAGCAGAGTTTCGATAACAGAACCTCAATATGCAGATATAGTTTTGCTTTCTCCAAAAGAACTTCTTTTAAACGGGAAAAAATCCGGTAGAACAAGCTTAATATTTTGGGGTGAAAACAATCAACCTGTATTTTTTAACCTAATAGTACAACAAGATGCAGATGCTTTTTTGCAAGCTGTTGAAGAAATTGCACCAAACGAAAACGCAAACCTCATATTTACTGATGATGGGGTAATACTTTCGGGTCATATTTCATCTACAGGAACAAAGGATAAAATAAAAAATCTTGCACAAGCATATAATTTCAAACTTGTTGATATGTCAGAAAGCCCAACCAAACAGGTGCTTTTAGAGGTCAAAATAACCGAAGCCTCAAGAAACTTTACAAACGAGCTTGCAACACAGTTTTCATTTGGTAAAGGTGTTGAAAATTTCACAAACGGAACGCTTGGAAGAGTTGGGAATATAAGTCAAGGAATATTTGATGGAACACTTAACGGGTTTCAATATATTTTCGCAAATAATTCTGCGAAACTTGCATTCTCAATAAGAGCCGGTGAAAAAACAGGAGCAATAAAAATTCTTGCAGAACCCAAACTTTTGGCGTTGGATAATGCTGATGCCAGCTTTAATGTGGGTAACGAAGTTCCCGTCCCTTCGGGAATAGGACAATACGGTCAGGTTTCATATCAGTTTAAGAACACAGGTGTAATTCTGAACTTCAAACCACAAATACTTGAAAAATCTAACCGAGTAATTCTAAAACTCTCTCCGGAAGTTAGTGAAGTGGACGATTCGCTCGCCATACAACAACAAGGAGGTGGAAGAATTCCCGGATTTAAAACAAGAAAAGTCGATACAACAGTAGAACTTGGTGATGGAGAAACACTTATAATAGCCGGGCTTTTAAAACAAACCAGCAGCAAAAACAATACGAAAGTACCTTGGATATCAAACATTCCTGTTTTAGGCTTATTGTTTACAAATATGGCAGACACAAAAGATGATACGGAACTCGTTATTTTCATTACACCTAAAATTGTAGAAGCCAACTCAAACTCAATAACAGAAACACTTTAAGAGGACAAAATGAACAATTCGGCAAGCGTCGTCATTATAGACAAAGAAGAAGCATCTAAACAAATTATCAAAAATTACATCTCTGAAATTCCTGACATCTATGTAGACAGAGAGTTCAGTGATTCTTTTGACGCATACAATTATATAATAGAAACTCGAACAAACATTGTAATCGTAGATATTAGCGAGGACCCCGATGTTACTTTTGAACTGATTTATAAAATTACATCTTTAAATAAACAAGCCAAAATAATAGTAACATCATACAATACTGATGCCGATTTGGTAATAAAATCAATGCGAACAGGAGCAAGGGAGTTTTTGACAAAACCACTAAAAGAAGAAGAGCTCCAAAATGCCATAATAAAAATGCGAGACCTATCACTAGGCAACCTCTCTGACAACAATAAATGTAAAATCATATCAACATTCTCCAATAAAGGTGGTATAGGAAAAACTGCAATAGCCGTTAATCTTGCTTTGGAACTTGCAAATCTTACTAAGGAAAAAGTAGCGCTCATAGATCTTAACTTACAACTCGGAGACGTTACAACATTTTTGGACTTAAATCCGAGTTTTGATATCTCCTATGTTGTCAATAACATAAACAGGGTAGATGAAACCTTTTTACTTTCAACGTTGGAAAAATATAAAGATACAAGCCTATACGTCCTTGCAGACCCACCATATTTGGAACAGGCTGAGGATATAACCTCTGACCAAATTTCAAAACTTTTCGATGTATTAAAAGAAACATTCTCTTACATAATAGTTGATACAGGTTCAAACTTTGACGGCAAAACAATAACCGTTCTTGATAATTCTGATTTGATTTTGCTTGTTACAACGGTCAATCTTCCGGCAATCAGGAATTGCCAAAGATGTTTGGAATTATTTGACCGTCTTGGTTACTCAAAAGAGAAAGCAAAGATTGTACTTAACAGATATATGGAAAACGAAGAAATAAAAACAGAAGATGTAGAAGACGTTTTGGACAGAAAAGTTTATTGGAAAATACCAAACAACTACTTCACAATAATGTCCGCTATCAACAAAGGAATACCTGTTGGAATGGTAAATCCTGATTCTAATATTGCACGCAACTATCGTGACCTTGCGGCGATGTTATCCGATAATATCATTTCAACAAAACCGACACAAAAAATAAAACGAACAAGTAACTTCAGTATATTGAACTTATTCAAAAGCAAGAGGTAAACCAATTGTCACTGAAAGACCGCTTAAATCGAACACCCGAAAAAATAAATAATGCAGAAACGTCCTATGACCTGATATTCCAAACAGGCGAAGCCAGCGCTGAATTTTTACAACTCAAAGAACGTATTCATTCACTATTGATTGAGAAAGTTAACGCGACACCCACTTGGATAAATTTTTCGGATGACGAACAAAAAGAACTTATAAGACAATTCATTGACAATCAGTTAGAAACAAGTTTTAAATCAATTCCGCTTAATCGAGTTGAAAAAGAACGTCTAATCCGAGAAATTGTACAGGAAACAAAAGGTTACGGACCATTGGATCCACTGCTGGAAGACCCTAATATAACAGATATTCTTGTTAATGGAGCAAAAAATATTTATGTAGAAAAAAACGGAAAACTACATAAAACTCAAATCACATTCAAAGACAATAACCATTTAAAAAATATAATTGAAAGAATTGTATCAAAAGTTGGACGACGAATTGATGAAAAATCGCCAATGGTAGACGCCAGATTACCAGATGGAAGCCGTGTTAATGCAATTATTCCACCACTTGCAATAGATGGTCCTTCTCTATCTATAAGAAAGTTTAAAGGCGATGCCGGAACTTTGAACAGTCTTTTAAAATGGGGTTCTATAACAGTAGAAATGGCAGAATTTCTTGCAACCATTGTAAAATCAAGAGCAAACATAGTTATAAGCGGTGGAACCGGCTCAGGTAAAACAACTCTGCTTAACAGTTTATCTGAAGAAATTCCGCATGATGAAAGAATTATAACTATAGAAGACTCCGCAGAATTATCATTGAAACAAGACCACGTAGTAAGACTGGAAACTCGCCCGCCTAATATTGAAGGTACAGGGCAGGTTTCGGCAAGAGATTTGGTAATAAATGCACTAAGAATGCGTCCCGACAGAATTGTAATCGGAGAATGCCGCGGTTCTGAGGCTTTGGATATGCTTCAGGCAATGAACACAGGTCATGACGGTTCGCTTACCACTCTGCACGCAAATTCGCCTCGAGATGCGCTTTCCAGACTCGAAACTATGGTTCTTTTTGCGGGAATTAATCTACCTGATAAAAATATTAAATCTCAGATTGCTTCTGCCATTGATTTTATAATCCAAACAAGCCGTCTTTCTGACGGAACAAGAAAAGTTACCTCTATATCCGAAATAACAGGGATGGAAGAAAATATAATCTCCATGCAGGAAATATTTAGATTTGATCAAATCGGAGTTGAAAATGGAAAAGTAGTAGGTATTCATGTTTCAACCGGAACAAGACCGGAGTTTATTGAACAATGCTCAATGAAAGGATACAATGTTGACTTGTCAATATTTAACAAAGAACATAAACATACCTACGTTAACCACGAAGCAACAGCAATGGCCAATAGAATGGAAAAAAATACTCCCGTCAAAACAAGATTAATGCAAACAAATTCACTGGCACAAAGGTTGAGAAAATAATGAACACTGTCGCTTTAAGTTTTTTAATAGGATTTTCAAGCTTTTGCATTTGTATGATTCTTTTTTCATCATCTGTTAAACCTAAAGACGCCACTCAAAAGCGACTTGAAAAAATAAAAAATAAATCTTTCAAGACAGATAAAGAAATCAATGAAAAAATATCTCTTGTAGTTACTGATACAACTTATAGAATTAAATTTTTAGGTTCAATTCTTCGCCGATTCAAGATAAGCGAAAAAATAAAGAATGCATTATTTATCGCAGATTCTAAACTACATGTAGATACATTTTTGTTTTTATGTATTTTTATGGGATTGACAGGTTTTGGAGTAATTGCTTTATTCTCAATGATTTATGCCCCTCTTGGGCTTATGGCCGCCCTCATCCCAATAATCTCCTTACGTATAGATATAAATAAACGACTCCAAATGTTTACTCAACAATTTCCTGATGCCTTAAACATGATTTCCAGCTCCTTAAGAGCAGGTCACCCGCTTATGGCTTCCTTTGAAACAGTTGTACAAGAAATGCCTCAACCTGTTAGTTCTGTCTTCAAAACATCTGTTGATGACATATCACTTGGGATAGATGTTAAAGATGCACTAAACAATATGATAAAAATAGTTCCTAACAGTCTGGATTTGAAATTTTTTGTGACTGCTGTATTAATTCAACGTGATGTTGGCGGTAATTTGGCAGAACTGCTTGACGGACTCTCAACAACCATAAGAGAAAGATTTAAACTACTTGGACAACTAAAAGCCCAAACAGCACAAACAAGATTTTCCGGAGTTGTATTAAGCGTTATGCCTCCACTAATCGGAGGCGGAATATTCTTGCTAAGTCCTGAATATATGGAACCCCTTTTAAAAACGCAACAGGGTAATCTTGCTTTACTTGGAGCTGTATTCTTAACTCTATTAGGGCTTTATTCCATAAACAAAATTACCAACATTGAAATGTAGGAGAAAACTATTTGGAAATTTTAATATCAATAATACTTGGAATATCAATTTCATTAATAACTTTCTACAGCGTCAAAGACAAACAAAGTTTGCTTGAAACTCGTATCAAAAAAATTGCAAAAAAACAACGTCATTACGCAAAAAGTATTGCCAAAAATATTGCAGAAGTCATTGGCAGCTATGGAAAAGATAACCCAAAAAATAAAGAACAAATAGCAAAAAATAAACTAATGCTTATGCAAGCCGGTGAAGACTCAAATGAAGACACCGTTCTCATCTACGAAGGTCGCAAATTGCTTGGGTTGATAATAATTTTTGTTGCAATATTAATAATTCTTTCAATAATCGGATACACTCCAATAAATATTTGTGCAGGAATACTAACACTGCTTGTAGCATATAAGCTACCTGATATAATGCTAAAACAAAGAATTGCAATGCGACAAAAAGAGTTTATAAAGAACTTACCCGATGCAATCGACCTTTTATCTATATGTATAAAAGCCGGTTTGGGCTTGGATTCTGCACTAAATCGCGTTGCCAGTGAATTTTCTTTAACATCGAAAGTTGTAGCAAAAGAATTTGACAGACTTAATCGTGATGTTCTTTCCGGACTTACAAAACAAGAAGCATACCGCAATATGGCTATCTGTAACCCAAATGCCGAAGTAAAATCTTTTGTTGCCCTACTTATACAGACAGATAAACTTGGAACAAGTATCACACAATCTCTTGATGCATATTGTGACTCTGTAAGAACTCGGAAAAGACAACGCATAGAAGAACTCGCTCAACAAGCTGCCAGCAAAATGACTATTCCCATGGTTCTTTTTATGCTGCCTGCCATATTTTTAATTATTCTTTACCCGGCACTTATAAAAATTAGCACAAATATGGGCTTTTAGGTGATTTTTCCACTTTTTTGGGGGTACTTAAAGATTGAATATCTTTCGCTATTTGTTTTTTTAACTCTTTTACCGAAAGAAATTTGATTTCATTACGAATAAAATCTCTAATTTCGACCCTAACAGGTTCGCCATATATATCTTTGGAAAATTCAAGCAAATGTGCCTCAAAAGTTGGATTTAATGTGTCGTTAACAGTAGGTTTTAACCCCCAATTTGCAACGGCGCTATATTTTTTACCCCCGACTTCAACATCGGTCGCATAAACTCCATATGGTATCTTTGCCATATTAAAAGGATACTCCAAATTTATTGTCGGAAAATCTATTGTTCTTCCAATTTGTTTACCCTCTTGAACAACAGACCTAAATGCAAATTTATGACCTAAAAGATTATTTGCCCCCGTAATATCTCCGTTCGAAAGATATTCCTTAATAATTGAAGAACTAACCACTACATTATTGTATGTTATCGGAGGAATTTCAAAATACTTATAGTTAAACTCCTTCTGGTGATTGTAAAGGAATTCTGTATTTCCCAACCTGTTTAATCCAAAATAATGGTTAAACCCGGTCGTTATCGCTGAAGGATGAAAGTTATCGATAAGAACATCTTTAAGGTAGTCATAAGCGGATTTTTGAGCAAGTTCTCTATCGAAATTTAAAACATACACATAATCCACACCATAGCTTTCTATCAATTTAAGTTTTTCTTCAATGGTAGAAATATACTTCACATCAAACCCATGCAAAAGACACAAAGGATGTTCTACAAATGTAATCAATGCCGAGCTTGTATTGTTTGACTTAGCAAAGTTTACCGCATTTTTGATAACAACTTGATGTCCCTGATGAACCCCATCGAAGAACCCGAGGCACAGGGACAAGTCATTTTTTTTATTTAGTTCGTAAAAAACTTCCATTTTTTAAGCTTATTTTGAATTATTTTTCTTTGGTTTAGAATTATTTTCTTCTTTGTTCAATAAATCCGAAGAATTCACCTCGTCCTTTTCATCTTTAGCTGAATCTGCAGCATCCACAGCATCATGCTCAGTTTCAGACTCTTCCACTAGCGCTGCATCTTCAGTATTTTCTTGCTCTGCATTTTCTTTGTCTTGACAAGGACAAGTTCCGTTTTCTTTGCAAGGCGGCAAATCCAACTCGTCAATCGAACCTTCCGAAAACTCAACAACTGTTTCTTCTGATTCGTCTTGTAACTCTTCAACTTCATTTTGAGTTTCTGCTTTAACATTGTCCTTCTCTTCGGTAATTTCTGAACTTTTTGCTTTTGCAGCTTCTAATGCTTCTCTTATTTCTTCAGGTTTTTTAGCTCTTATCACGGGAATATTAAGCATAAGTGCCATAGATTCACCATCACCGTCAAGATTTAAGCCTAGTGATTCTTTATCAATAACTATGTATTTTGAGATAACTTCAATTAATTCTTCTCTAAGTTGAGCCATTGTTTCAGGCTCAAGATTAGAACGATCTTGCATCAATACAAGTTTTAGCCTGTTTTTTGCAGTTTCCTTTGTATTCTCTCCTTCTGATTTTTCTGATTGGAAAAAATTAATAACCTTATTATAAAAATCTGTCAAAAAGTCTTTCATTGGCTACTCTCCTTTCCCCAAAGATTTAAAAAATCTTTTAATCTTGTCAAATATTCCTTTGGGAGCATCAAGGTCAATAAAAGGAACTTCTTCGCCTTGAATTCTTCTTGCAATATTCAAGTATGCTAACCCTGCAAGAGATTTTTCTTCATTCACTGCGGGAACACCTTTGTTTGTTGAAGTAATGATATAAGTATCATCGGGCACAACCCCAAGCAACTCACAATGAAGAGTATTAATAACATCATCAACGCTTAACATGTCATTAGACTGAACCATTTGGGGACGAACTCGGTTTATTACCAGCTTGTAGTCTTCAATTTCTTCTCTGGCTTGCAAGAGCCCGATTATTCTATCCGCATCTCTGATAGCCGAAACCTCAGGAGTCGTAACAACAATTGCTTCAGATGCGCCTGCAACTGCATTCTGGAACCCTTGTTCTATTCCTGCCGGACAATCCAAAAGTACAAAATCAAAATCCTCTTTCAATTCTTCACAAATTTCTTTCAACTGTTCTTGGGTAACAGCAGATTTATCACGTGTTTGAGCCGCAGCTAGCAAGCACAAATTAGGATTTCGCTTATCTTTTACCAATGCCTGCTTTAACTTGCAACGCTCTTCCACAACATCTACAAGTGTATAAACAATTCTATTTTCTAATCCCAACAACAAATCTAAGTTTCTTAGCCCTATATCTGTATCTATAAGTACAACACTGGCACCATTTTTGGCAAGTGCGGTACCAATATTGGCACTGGTCGTTGTTTTTCCAACTCCGCCTTTTCCTGATGTGATTACTATTACTCGACCTGACATTATTATCTCCTTATATGTTAGTCATTTATTTTAAATATTACAATTTCATCATTTATAATGCGAGCTTCCTCGGGTGTGAATGTTGACGTTCTTTCCGGAAAAATCGTATTCATACCATCCGGTTTACGTGCGTAACAATTCGCAATTCTAAGCTGTATCGCATTCATTTTCAAAGCTCTCACTCTTGCTCTTGAATTACCTTTTGCTCCTGCGTGAGCTATTCCGCTCAATATCCCCCAAACAGTAATATCTCCCGAGGCAATTACCTCGCTTCCGGGATGACAATCGCCTATTATCACTACGTTACCGTCATAGTTAACTATCTGACCTGAGCGCAATGTCTGCTTGATATATGTGGTTGAAAAATGATCAATCTCAAAGTCTGCTTCGGTATATTTTTCCTCACTTAATACAGCTTGCCTGATTTTCTCTTGTGAAATCGATCCCTCTTCCTGCTCACTCTCAAGAATAGATTCCAATTTCACTTCAGACGCATAAATATCATCCAATGCTTCTTGTATATCTTCGGTTTTTGCCTCAATAATCTCATCTGCCATTTCTTCCGAGATTGCAACATCTGTATTAATTTCTTCTTTTAAAATACTATCTTGTTCCTCTTCACTGAATGTATCTGATTGATCAACTTCTTCATCTATATTTTCAGTCAAATTGCTGTCTTTGTTGTCACCGGCTTTTGAAGCAAATCCTTCAAGTTTGATGTCTGAATTCTTATCCGCACCGGCGGGTTCGTGTTTCACCTGCTCGGGTAAATCTTCTTCTTTATTGTCCAAAGGATCATCTTCCTCTTTCAATATATGATCCTCAAGTTTTACATACTCGTAAGAAGGCACATAAGATGACTCTTGAAGCTCATTTTGTTCTTCCGGTTGAGTTGGATTTTTAACGGCTGAAACCACTATTCCAAGATTAATTGCTGCATTCTCCGTTTGAGATGAACTTGTCTCTAAAAATGCCACTGTTGAATTTATACTGCTAATTAGCGACCTGATACTTAAAAGTTGTGACTGGTTTAAATCCACATCTCCAAGCTTAAGCGCAATTTTTTTGTTTTTTGCCATATCATTTTCTAATATTGAACTTAATTCAAACACAATATCACTGGCACTGAGAGCATAGCTCAAATCTACTATATAAGCGTCATCTGAAAAAATCTGTTCCATTTTAAACACATCCCATTTATTCCCTCAACAATTAAATCGTATATTAAAGAGCTCACAATTACAAATAATTTCCGATAATTTGTATCAAATTGTAAGATTTTATCTCAAAAATCATTCCTCCAGATACTGGCAACAATATTATTTCCATATTAAAATAATAACAAAATTACTAAGAAGGGTTTTACTATGAAAAAATTTTTTACCAATATAGTTTTATTCGCAACAGCAGCTGTTCTGGCTGTGAACTTAGAGGCCTTAAGCCTACATGATTCACTAAAATTTGCCCACATATCGGACTCTCACTTGACAACAACCAGACAGGATACATCTTTTAAAGCTTTAAGCCAATCAAAACCTCTACTTGCTGATGCAATAGACCAAATTAATCAGACCAAGGGTTTGGATTTTGTCCTACAAACAGGTGATACCATCGATTTTCCAAACGAAACAGACATTATGATGTATATGAGTATGATGAACCAATTGAGATATCCTTGGTTTATTGCCTTTGGCAACCACGACCTATCAGTTGGCGGAAATATTTCAAGAGAAAGATATTTACAACTTCTTAACTCACATAACAAAAACTTTAACTTTGATAAATCATACTATTCCTTCAAACCAAAAAGAGGTTATAAAGTTATAGTTTTAGATGCCGTTGACAATTCAAAGATTACAGGTAACGGAATATTTCCAAAAGACGAACTTGAATGGCTCGATGAAGAACTTAAATCTGCAAAAAAAGATACTGTACTAATATTTTTACACCACCCAATAATAGAACCCTTTCCAAGTTCCCACCACAAAATCCTAAATACTGATGAATTTTATGCAGTGATAGACAAATACAAAAATCCGATAGGAATTTTTACCGGACACTATCACGCAACCAAAATAACCAAAGAACGTAATATCGTTCATGTAGCTACTCCTGCACTTGTTACATATCCAAACGCTTTTCGTATAGTCAACGTTACAAACTATAGAAATAAAACAATTTTTGACTTTTATTTTAAAAACACTAATTTAAAAGAAGTACAGACCAAAGCCCGAATAAAATCTATTATGTCCTCTACATGCGCAGGTACCGAAGAAGACCAAACAACCACAATTGTTATAGACAAATAGCCAAAAATAAAGTACGATATTATAAACAAATAAATAGGTCAGGAAGTATGAAAAATTCAGAAGGAAAATTTTACGTAAAATTTAGAGGTATTCGAGGAAGTTTTCCAACACCAAAAGAAGACACCCTAAAATATGGCGGAAATACCGCTTGTGTGGAGATAAATATCAATAACCAACTCATAATTCTCGATGCAGGAACCGGTATAATCGGACTCGGTGAAGATTTAGTACTTGACCATATAGCCTCGTCCAGTAACCCCTTCGAACGCAAACCCATTAATGCTACCATTCTGCTAAGTCATATTCACCAAGACCATATTCAAGGCTTCACCTTCTTCAAGCCGGCTCATATTCCAACTACAAATCTCTATATATTCGGTTATTCCGATTTTGATGAAGGATTGGGGGAAATTCTATCCGACTTACTTTTTAGTAAATCCTTCCCTCTCGATTTAGGTGACATTGCAGCCAGTCTTAATATCACAAATATATCAGGTAACAACGAAATAATAATTCTTTCTCCCGACTGTTCGCAACCAATTTTAAAAACTATTTCTTCAAAAGAAGACTTTGTTCCAAAAAATGAAGAAATTATCATCAGCTGTTATAAATCCTCCGCTCATCCGCAAAATGGAGTTATGGCATACAAAATATCTTACAAAGATAAGTCTATAGTATATGCAACAGACCGCGAAGGATACGTAGGTGGAGATAAAAAACTTGCGCTCTTTGCAAGAAACTGTAACTTACTCATTCATGATGCACAATACAGCGAAGAAGATTATCAATCAACCGTATCGCCCAAACAAGGTTTTGGACATTCAACATTCGAAATGGCGCTTGATGCCCAAAAACAAGCACACGCTAAACAACTTGCCTTCTTCCACCTTGAACCGTCTTATAATGATGAAAAAATTGCAGCTATTGAATCCGAGCTTAAAAATAAAGAGCCTAATTGCTTTGTAGCAAAAGAGGGGCTTGAAATTGAAATTATTTAAAATTCTTTGCACTTTTATTTTCGTAATTATGTTTGCACAACAAGGCTTGGGCGAAATTTATGTTATTGACGCCGTAAAAAACTCTGTCATGCATAATAACATTGGGATGAACCATTTTAATGAAGGATACTATTACGGAGCTATTCAAGAGTTTAAAATAGCCATCTCACTAAACCCAAATTCTCAGGCTTCTGCCGGATATTATGATAATTTAGGAAGAACTTACCTAATCATAGGCTACCCAACAATGGCAGAGGATTGCTTTGTTAACGCTATTCGACTAAACCCAATGAATTTAAGCTATCGACAACACCTTGCAGATACCTACAGGCGAATGGGGAATGCAGCTTTGAACAACAAACTTAAAGAATACTTAAGCAGCAAAAATCCTCTGGATAGCGTTATGGTTGGGCTTTTGTATATCGCAAAAGGAGACACTAACGCAGGAATTATTAAACTGGATGAATTCTGCATAACTCAGTCAAATTTAATTTTAGCAGAAGGCGTAAAAGCCTATCTTAAAACGATTTCACCCAGAAAAATAGAAAATTTGTAAATTTTTGTAAAAATATTAGTATATACTGTTATATATACTAAAAAATGGGTATTATATACATGTAGCCGATTCTCTTAATATATTTCTCCACTCCTTTTCTCCATGACAGACTTGTGCCGCTTTGCGGCATTTTTTTTACGGTGTTTTTTTAAAAATTTTTGTTGTAGAATTTAGATAATTACTCATATTAGCGGAATTAAGAAACATGATAACTACAGATAAATTAACTGTCAGATTTGGCAGCCAAACATTGTTTGAAAACGTAAGCGTAAAATTTTCGCCAGGAAACTGTTACGGGGTTATAGGTGCTAACGGAGCAGGAAAAAGTACTCTGCTTAGAGTGCTTTCTGGTGAGCTTGAACCGACTTCAGGAGAAGTCCATATTGGGAAAAATCAACGTATTGCAGTTTTAAAGCAAAACCATTTTGAGTTTGACGAATTTCCGGTCATTGATACGGTAATTATGGGTCATAAACGGCTTTATGACATAATGAAAGAAAAAGACGCACTCTATATGAAGCCTGATTTTAGTGATAAAGACGGAATGAGAGTTGCCCAACTGGAAACAGAATTTGCCGACCTTGACGGATGGCAAGCAGAGTCTATGGCAGCTTCTCTTTTGAATGATTTAGGAATTGAAAACGAAAAACAATATTTACTTATGAAAGAACTTTCCGGTAGCGAAAAAGTTCGAGTTTTACTTGCACAAGCTCTTTTTGGCAATCCTGATATTTTGCTTTTGGATGAACCGACAAACCATCTGGATATTAACACTATAGCTTGGTTAGAAGAATTTTTAATCGAGTTTCCAAATACTGTAATTGTTGTTTCACACGATAGGAGATTTTTAGACAAGGTCTGCACACACATCGCAGACATCGACTACTGCAATATCCAACTCTATACTGGTAACTATTCATTCTGGTCACAAGCAAGCCAACTAATCCAAAAACAAAAAGAAGAAATGAATAAAAAAACAGAAGAAAAAATGGAAGAGCTTAAAGCTTTCATCGCTAGATTTAGCGCCAACGCTTCTAAAGCAAAACAAGCCACTTCTCGAAAAAACATGCTGGATAAACTAACACTTGAGGACATAAAACCATCCTCAAGACAGTACCCTCGCATAAGATTTACCTACCAAAAAATGCCGGGGAGAGATGTTTTGCATATCAAGGGTTTAAATAAATCTATAGACAATCAACAACTTATTAAAAACTTCTCACTTGAAGTCCAAAAAGGCGATAAAATAGCATTCATTAGCAAAGACCCCCTAATTATAACTACGTTGTTTAAAATACTTACAAACGAAATTGAACCCGACAGCGGTACATTTGAGTGGGGGGTTACTTCTACCGTATCATACTTTCCCAAAGACAATACGAAATTTTTCGATACGAAAATTAATCTTATTGACTGGCTGCGTCAATATTCAACTGAACAAAATATTAGCTACATAAGAGGTTTTCTGGGCAGAATGCTTTTTACCGGTGAAGAATCCGAAAAAAGCGCAAATGTCCTCTCCGGCGGCGAAAAAGTAAGATGTATGCTCGCTAAAATGATGGTTGCGGAATCAAATGTTTTAATTTTTGATGAACCAACAAACCACCTCGATTTAGAATCTATCACCGCTCTCAATAACTCATTGATTGATTTTAACGGCTCTATTCTCTTTACTTCTCAAGACCACGAATTCATCCAAACCGTAGCAGATAGAATTGTTGAAATCTCTCCCAACGGTTGGATTAACGCATATGACAAGTATGACGATTTTCTTGCCAATCCGGAATATGCAAAAAAACGTGCCTTAATGTACAAGAACACCTAGCGTGATAAACTAGCCAGCAATATTTCGGATTTTGCAAGAATTGCTTCTCTATATACATTGAAGTCATCAAGTTGTATGTTGGAATTTTTCATAATACCTGCATCAAGTTGAACTTCTCGTTTGATATCTTGCGCCATTTTATCTGCAATATATACAATATAAGCAAAGTTCGACATACTTGAGCTTTGCGGATTATGATGATATTTTATTCCGTTTATTACAACTATTGGAAGTTGCCACTTCTTCGCCAACAGAAAACCTACATCACAGTGATTTGTACCAAAAAACATATTTTCAACATCAATAATATTTGCACCTTTTGCTACCAAATCCACGGTCTTTTTGTATACAGCCGGATTTTTAACATTTAAAACAATTTTTCCAATATCATGTAAAAAACCGATAACAAAAGCCTCAGAAGGGTCCATAAGCCTGAATTCCTTGGCTAAATATTCGCAGCCTACAGCCGCCCTGATTGAATGTTCCCAAAGAATTTTTCCGCCTCTGGATGTAAGCATCGGCTTCATCGCAAAAGTAATTATAATATTTTTTGCCTGATCCATTCCAATTAACGGTAATGCTTTATTTATTGATGTAATTTGTTGGGCAAAACCGTAATATGCGGAATTTACAAGTTTCAACACTTGTGTTGTCAGTGCCTGGTCGTAGCACATAACGTCCGCCAGGTCATTCAATCCTGAACCCTCATCTTTAATGACATTGAGTGCCTTCACCATTACATTCGGCATTGCCGGTATATCGTTATAATTTAATATTAATTTATTGGTTACGTCCATCTATTACACCTGCAAATGTTTCTTTACTGACAAGTAGCTTCCTAATGCTCCAAAACCTATAGCCACTATAAACAAGACAAATACAACTATGTTTGTAGCTAAAAGCGGAGATGGTATCATAAAAAATTCATGAACCTTTAACAATCCATTCTGAACTGCATTTAACGGCATTAATGATATCACTGCACCTATAAACCCGTAAATTGCTCCCTGCGCAATCAATGGTGTTTTAATATACCAGTTACTTACCCCCATTAAACGCATAATTTCTATTTCATCTTTTCTTAATTGGATTACAAACTGGATAGTATTATGAATAATAGCAATCGTTAAAAAACCAATTATAACTATTACCAACAAAGTCATGGTACTAACCACATTATTGAAAACCTGCATTTTCTTAGCGACATCTTTTGCGTAGTTTAAATCCTCAACACCATTAATCTTTTTAACAGCCTCATATACTTGAGGAATATTCTCAGGCTTATCAACCTTGATATGTAAAGTGTCCGGCAGCGGATTTTCTAAATCCGCCAATTCCAACTCTGACTTCAATTTTGCCCAAGACTTTGCTTTAGGTATAAAACTAACTCTTTGCACATGCTCAATCGATTGAACACTGGATATAACCTGCTTGTTATTAGAATTTTGCTTTAAGTATGCAGAAATCTCAAGTACATTTCCAAACTCCTTAGCAAACGCCGAAACAGATAAAGTTGAACGGAATAGCGCTCCAAAAATTGTCAATATTGCAGCCATTGTTGTAATGATAGCAATATTCATCAATCCTGTGCGCTTTATACCGTTTATCGTTTCCATTGCCAAACGATAAACTATCCTCAGCTCCACTAACCAATCTTTTGGCAAGTGGGACTTAACTTTACGCTTTATCATAGTTTTTGCATCTTCGTTACTCATATGTACCTGCTTGTATATCCCTTATTATTTGTCCGTCTTCGAGGGTTATAACCCTTTTTCGGAAATAGTTTACCATAGCATGATCATGCGTTGAAACAAGTACCGTAATCCCCTTTTGATTAATTTGTTCCAATATATGCATAACCTCAAGTGAATTCTTTGGGTCCAAGTTTCCTGTAGGCTCGTCCGCAATCAACAACGGAGGTCCGTTAACTATTGCCCTTGCAATAGATACTCTTTGCTGTTCACCACCTGAAAGCTCAGATGGTTTTGATTTTATTTTATCCGCCAATCCTACTACTTTCAATGCTCCCATCACTCTGGCATTTATTTCTTTTGTACTTATTCCCAGCGTCCTTATTACATATGCAACATTGTCATATACACTCTGTTTTTGCAGAAGTTTATAATCCTGAAAAACAATCCCCATATGTCTTCTCAAATCCGGTACTCTCTCATCAGGTAAATTTGCAACATTAATATTCCCAATCTTAACGGTACCAATCGTTGGCATCTCCTCTCTATAAAGAAGCTTCATCAATGTTGATTTTCCCGCTCCGCTGGAACCTGTTAAAAAGACAAACTCACCGGATAAAATATCCAAATTGATATTTTTTAATGCATACTCATTATTCTTATATTTTTTTGTTACACCTCTAAGTTGAATCATCTTAATTTTTTCCTAAAAATTTCATAACTTTTTGGGCAAGCTTTTCTCCCGTCAAACCATAAAAGTCCATAAGTTCTCTTTGTTCACCGCTTTGTCCAAATTCATCGTTTGTTCCTATTCTTAAAACAGGATTAGGACAATTTTCACTAAGCACTTCGCAAATTGCACTGCCCAAAGCACCTATAATTGAATGGTTTTCTATAGTAACAACCTTTTTCGTTTTTGCCGCAGAGTCCAAAATAGTCTTTGAATCAATCGGTTTTACCACAGGCATATGAATAAGTTCAGCACTTATTCCATTTTGCTTAAGCAGTTCCACACAATCTATTGCTTCTGCTAATGTTTCGCCATTTGTTACAAGCGTTACATCATTTCCATTATTTACTATCAGTGCTTTATTAGGATTAAATTTGTATGTTTCTCTATCAAACACATCAGGAACATTTGTACGAGCTATTCTTATATACATAGGGCCATTATATTGCTCTGCAAATTTTATAACCTCAGCTGTTTCAGCACAATCAGCCGGGACAACCACCATCATATTGGGGATAGCCCTCATAATTGCAAGATCTTCTAAAGCTTGATGACTGGCTCCATCCTCGCCGACTGTTATTCCGCCATGCGTAGCTACAATTTTTACATTAAACTTCGGATAACAAATTGAATTTCTTATCTGATCCCAGGCTCTTCCAGCTGCAAACATCGAAAAAGTCGAAACAAACGGTATCTTACCCACAGTAGATAAACCAACGGCCGTTGTCATCATGTCCTGTTCAGAAATCCCCATGTTGAAAAATCTTTCGGGAAATTCTTTTGCAAACATTGCCGTCTGCGTAGAGCACGATAAATCCGCATCCAATACTACTATATTCTTATTTTTTCTACCCAACTCTACGAGAGTTTTCCCGTATTCACTTCTTATAGACTTTCTTTCCCTCTTATCTGTCAACATATTGTTCCTTTTATTAACTCAATTCTTTTATTGCCTTTTCAAATTCTTCTTTATTTGGCGCTTTACCATGCCAGCTTGCCTGATTCTCCATAAATGATACACCCTTACCTTTTACGGTATTTGCAATAACCACAACCGGTTTTGTGCTATTTTTTGCTTTTTCTATTGCAGAATATATCTCCTGAGGATTGTGTCCATCTATGGTGTAAGCCTCCCAGCCAAAAGCTTTAAACTTTTCATCTAAAGGGGAAAGACATTTTATGTCATCCACACAGCCATCAATCTGCAAATTATTCTTATCTACTATGGCAATCAAATTGTCCAACTTATGATGAGCAGCATTCATAATACCTTCCCAAATGCTGCCTTCTTGAAGCTCACCATCACCCATATAAACAAAAACTTTAGAATTAATCTTATCCAGCTTCAATCCCAAAGCAACACCGCAAGCTATTGAAAGCCCCTGCCCCAAAGACCCGGTAGAAACTTCTATGCCGCAAAGATGCTTTGCCGAAGGATGACCTTGCAACCTTGTTCCAAGTTTACGAAAAGTCATAAGTTCCCCAACCGGAAAATATCCGCAATTCGCCATAACGGCATATAAAGCTGCAGAAGCATGACCTTTGGATAATATCAACCTATCACGATTGTTATAATCGGGATTTTTTTCACACTCAGGATAATGCTTCATACATTTTAAATATAAAGTGCTTAGTATTTCAACCGCAGACAAGTTTCCACCAGGATGACCCGACTTTGCATTGAATATCATTTCAAGAACATTTTTTCTTATCTTCTTTGAGAATTCCTTAATTTCTTTAATATCTTTTTCGTTTAATTCTGTCATTTTAATTTAGTAGTCCTTTTCAAGCTGGATTGTTTCTATTATAACCTTAAACAGAAACAATGGCAAAGTAGGAAATATTCGCTTAAATCTTTCAGGCTGTTTTATTGTCCTGTAAAGCCACTCAAGACCCAGTTTTTGCCATATAACAGGTGCCCTCTTGGTGAAGCCCGACCACACATCAAAACTTCCTCCTACACCAATCACTATTATATCATCTTTTTTGGATTTTATCTTATCTATAAAAAATTCTTGTCTTGGAACACCCATTGCCACTAAAAGAACCCTTGGACTTGCCTCCAAAATAGCCTCTATAATAGCATCCTCATTATCAAAATATCCGTTATGTTTGTAAACAACATTTAAGTTTGGCGTCTGTTTTTTGATATTTTCAACCGCTCTATTTACAACTTCCTCATGCGCACCTACAAACCCCACGGAATATCCGTTCTCCGCACAAATATTTATTAATTCGCGAGCAAACTCTATACCGGGCACCTGTTCTTGTTTTATTCCTCTTATTCTTAATGCAAGCTTAATTCCAAACCCATCCGGAATAATTAAATCTGCATTTCTAAGAATTTCTCCAAGTTTTTCATCTTTCTCGCCCATTGCTATCATCTCAGGATTAATTGTAGCAATCTGTGCGCCTTCATTCTCGATTATTCTCTCGCTTACAAAATCCAACCCCTCATTCTTCGTCAAAAGGTCTACTCCATAACCAAGAATATATTCTCTTTCCTTTTCCAAAATTGTTCTCCGTTTCCACTCAGTAATTATTATTTTATTACAAAACCACTACTTTAAGCAATTTAATAACTCATTGTAAACATCTATTGTAATATGGCAAATTGCTAACCTGCGCTTAACCAAACTTTTTATGGTTTCTGTATAACACCTCAAAAGCGCCTTGTCTAAACCATGTTCCTCTTTTAAAACTGCCATTATTTCCTCTCTATAATCACGTGGACGGGTATTGGGTTCAATTTTATCAGCGATAAAAATCATCTTCTCAAAATTACTCATTCCAACATGTCCCAATGTATGCCACCTGATTGCCGAAAGAATTTCTTCATCCTCAACACCAAACTTCTCCTTGGCAAAATATGCACTAACAGGAGCGTGCAAAGTTTTATAATTTAAAAGCTCAGATTCATGAACATCCTTAATCTTTTCGTTAATAATTTCTAAAAGAATATCATTGCCATAACATTTAGCACAATCATGTAATAGCCCTGCCGTTTTTGCTTTTACCTCATCTAAACAAAACATCTTTGCCAATTCATAAGCGCATTCCATCGTACCAAGGCTGTGAATATACCTTTCTTCACTTAAGTTTAATCTCAACCAATCCTTGATATCTTCAAATGTTTTATTTGTATAAGCCATGTTCATTTATATATTCCTCAACTTCTTTTTCAATAAACTGATTAACTCGTTCGCCATGCTCCAATTTCTTTCTGATTAATGATGATGATATATCCTCAAACGGCATCTTTGCTTCTATTAGTTTAAAACCTTTATCTCTCATTAGTTTTACACTTGTATGAGAAAAGGGGATTTCTCGCTCAAAAACTATGAACTCTACAAGTTCTTTAAGCTTGTGCGCTTCATACCATTTATCCAAATTTACATAAGCGTCAGTGCCCATAATAAACCCTATCTTACCAGATATGGGAAACCTTTCATACAACTTTTTTACTGTGATATAAGAGTATGATTTTTTTTCATTCTCAAATTCGATATCACAAACTTTCAGATTACTTTTCTTAGCAGCAAGTTTTACCATCTCCAAACGTGCAAATGCAGGTGCACAACTTTCCTTAAACGGCGGATTATATGCCGGTATTAGCAAAAGTTCGTCATAATCAAATTCTTTTTGGACATATTTTGCAACATCAATATGTGCCTTATGAATAGGATTGAAAGTACCGCTTAAAATTGCCAATCTCATTTTTATCTCCTTTAAAATTATATTACAAATTCTTAATAATTAACACCGCTACAAGCAATTTATTTAAAGAGAAACTTTTATTATATATAAGAGATATATTATTTACCTATTTCGTTAATTTAAAGAGAGAGAAATATTATGGCAATTTTAGCTGCATCAAGCACAGAAAACAACAAAACCGGTAATGGTAACTATACCCCTTTGAAAAGAAAAAAAAGTGATAAAAAAAATCTTAAAGGGGAAATGGATTTACTTGACAAGAAAGATATAAGAATGCGATTCAGAAACTCTAAAGACCCTGTATATATTGCCTTTGAGTATCTTGATCGGCAACCTTTGAAAAAATTGGCAATAGATTTTGTAAAAGATTCTATTGCAGAAGTTATTGTATTTGTTTCAAAATTCAACTAAAAACGGTATTTAAAATACCGTTTTTTTTATTATTGTTGTAAAATATAATCCATGATGAGGGAATAAGTTATGGAAGATTTTACATACAATCAAAGATTAATTGAAGATACAATTAAAAAAATCAAAGACGAACCACAGAATTTAGAAAACTACTTTCTGTTAGGTAAGCTTTATATTGTTCAAAATGAATATAATAATGCTCTTAAAACATATGAAGAAATTCTTTCGATAAAACCTGATGATGTTCAAGCCTTAGTTAATACAGGAAGTTTATATTTTTTCTTTGAAGATTTCAACCATGCTATAAAGAATTACAAAAAAGCTTATGAAATTGAACCCGAAAGTTACTCTATTTGTTTTAACCTTGCAAACGCATATGCAGAGCTTGGAGAATTTAACAAGGCACTGAAATATTACAATATAACCTTGAATATGCAGCCTGAAAATGCAATGATTTACTCGGCAATAGGTCTTTTATATCAAGATAATAATGATTATACCGAGGCGGAAAAATATTACAACCGAGCAATTATGCTCGATAAATTTGATGCAGAAAACTATATGAATAAAGCTTCTATAATGATGAAGCTTTACAGATTTGATGAAGCAATTGCTAATTTTCAAAAAGCACTTGAAATGGAGCCGGACAACTACAAAGCTTGTCTTTGTCTTGCAAATGCCTACTCTGCAAAAGCTGACTTTCTAAAGGCGAGAAAATATTTTGATAAAGTGCTTGAAATGGTTCCAAATTATTACCAAGCACACGTTTGTCTTGCAATTTCGCTTTCTGATGAAGGAAAAATTCAAGAAGCGATTGATGTTTACAAAAAAGCAATTTCTTTAGAACCTGAAACTACAAATGCATATCTCCTTTTGGCTAATCTTTTGGTTGCTGATGCAAGATATGATGAAGCACTAGATTATTACAATCAAGTTACAAAAATAATGCCTGATGATGCGGATACCTACAAGCTTATTGGTAATACCCACGCCATTTTGGACAACCTTGACCTTGCAATAATCAACTATAGAAAAGCAATCGAACTTGACACAGAGTGCGATGAGCTTAAACTAATATATTATGAAATTGTAGACGAATACATTAACAGAAAAGAGAACTTAAATGCAGCATAAATATAGTGAACCTTTGCCTTTGGAAAAAATTATCTCAGCATTATCTTACTTCACGATGGGAATAGTGGGATTTGTTTGGCTGATTTTAGGCGCGATACTTAAATTGGGTTTAAGACCTTTCTTGCGCTACCATATTTACCAATCTATTTTTTTATCATTTTTATTTTTTATACTGTCAACAGGTTTAACACTGATATTGGGGCTGCTAAGTTATGTGCCGTTTATTAATGGAATTATTTCTACGGTTACATTCTTGATAGCGACGCCACTTTTTGGCACTTTTTCAATATTAAATATAATTTTTATTCTATTTATGGGATATTTGGTTGTTACATCAGCTCTTGGAAAATATAGTTATATTCCTTGGGTTTCGAACATAATAAAAGCAAATATTAACTACTAACTGCAATATAGGAGGTTAAAATGAGATTTGACACCAAAACACTACATGGCGGACACAGCCCCGTTGATAGCAAAAACTGTATTCCTGTACCAATTTATATGACAACAGCGTTCAATTTTAATGACGTACAGTATGCAGCAGACTTATTTGACCTCAAAACAGCAGGAGATATTTACACAAGAATATCAAACCCAACAACTGCAGTTCTTGAAGAAAGAATGGCAAATTTAGAAAAAGGAGTTGGTGCATTAGCCGTATCATCGGGCCAAGCCGCCTCAACCATTGCAATAACAAATATAGCAAGAGCCGGAGATGATATTATTGCCGCAGCACAGCTTTATGGCGGAACAGTAAACTTGTTCGGACATACTCTCAAAAAATTTGGTATAAACGTTACCATGCTTGAAGATGAAAGCCCAGAAGCATATGCAAAAGCTATAACCCCAAAGACAAAGGCTATATTTATTGAAGCGCTTAGCAATCCGAAACTCAATGTTCCTGATATTGAAGCAATTGCTAAGATTGCACACGAAAACAACATACCTCTAATTGTTGATAATACTATTCCAACACCGTATTTGCTTACTCCAATAGATTTTGGTGCTGATATAATTGTACATTCCATTACGAAGTATATTAACGGTCATGGGAATTCAATGGGTGGTGTCATCGTGGATTGCGGAACCTTTGACTGGGAAAAAAGCGGAAAATTTCCGGAACTTGTCGAACCGGATGTGAGTTATCACGGAACGTCATATACAAAAACTTTTGGCAAAGCCGCATTCATTGTTAAAGCTAGAGTACAGCTTCTTCGTGACCTTGGTGCTTGCATCAGCCCGATGAACTCATATTTGACACTTTTGGGTATGGAAACATTACACCTTAGAATGCAAAGAATGTCTGAAACTGCTTTAAAAGTAGCAAAATTCTTAGAAAATCACAAAAACGTAACCTATGTAAATTATCCAAAATTGGAAAGTTCCGCATACTATGAACTCGGAAAAAAATATCTTCCTAAAGGAGGTTCATCGTTAATAGGCTTCAGAGTCAAAGGTGGCAGAGAAGGTGGAACAAAATTTATAGAAAACCTTAAAATGCTTATACACGCAACAAACTTGGGTGATTCACGCTCAATCATCACATATAGCGCACTGACAACCCATCGTCAACTCAGTGACGAACAACTTAAAGCCTGTGGCGTTTACAACGACTTTATGCGTTTATCTGTAGGACTTGAGGACGTTGATGATATTATCGAGGACCTTGACTACGCATTAAATCAAATTTGATGGTAAAAAAACTATGTCAGATGAAGCAAAAAAAGAATTCTCTAACAAGGTTACTATTCTCAAAGCCCTGGCAATACTTTTGGTTGTATCAGGTCATTTAGAATTCTCTCTTATGGGAATGTTTACGCCGTACTCTTTTCAACTCGCTTTATTTTTCTTTATTTCAGGATACTTGTTTAAAGAAAAATACCTTGATGAAGTACAAACATTTTTGACGAGAAGGGTCAAAAGCCTGCTTTTACCATATTTTTGGTACAATATATTTTATCTGTTCGTTACGGTTGTAATTGCAAAACTTACCGGTAAATTTTGGGGGATGCCTTTGTCGTTAAAAAACTTTTTTATAACCCCTTTTCTGAACGGACATCAATTTGATTTGGCTTGTCCGCTTTGGTTTGTAACACAATTATTTATCACTATGGTTGTCTTTTTATTTTTGTTCAGAGTGCTAAGAGCTATAAAAAATAATAAACTTTTCCATCTCGCAATATTTATGCTATTGGGCATTTTTGCCATACCGCTTTCGAAAATAATTGATATAAATTCAATAACCCTTTTAGTAATAAGAACAATGTTCTCACTATTTTTTGTTTATTTAGGATACTATTACAGACATTTCATTGAAGACAAAGTAAATATTTTTACAATCAAATGGTTCTGGGCAATAGTTTGCCTGCAATCGGTATTATGGTTGTTTAATAGAGATTACGACCCTGAACATGGCATTGGATTGAGTTATGTACTTGTATGGGCAAGATTTGACGAACAAATGATTGTTCCAATAATCACAGCTTTAACAGGAATCTGGGCATCACTCTTCTTAGTAAAAATAGTTTACCCTTATTTTAAAGATGCAAAATTTGTCCAACAAATGGGTGAAAATACATATCATATCATGGCAAATCATTTACTTATAATGTATATTATCACCGCTGTTTTTCTTTGGATAAACGGCATACCGATAAGTGAACGCGCAAATCACGATATCTATTGGATTTATAATCCCGTGCAAACGACTTACCTCTATTTTGTACTTACAATGATTATTTCGACATATACAGGCGTCGGCTTAAAATTATTAAAACAAAAACTGTTCCCAAGTCAAAAAACTACATCTTAAGCCACATAGCAGCATATGGTTCAAGCTTTACAGTAAGTTTTTTATTCTGCACTTTGGCTTTTATACCTTTATCCGTCAATAGATTTTTCAAATAAATATCTTTTGACTTCTTACCAAAATCATCATCAATAAAATTGACAGTTGCATTGATTTTCTTGTCAGATAAGTTGTTTATAATAACAACTCTTTCGCCGTTCAAAGCCCTAACGTATGAAAAAACTTCCGGTGAATCAGACTTGATTTCCGTAAAACTTCCGCGAGTTAAAATAGGATATTGTTTCCTTAAAGAAATTAATTTTTTAACTCTTGAATAAACCGTATTGCCATATGTTCCTGCAATATTTTTAGCATCATAAAAAGTTTTTTGAGAAATAGGTCCTCGATTAATATCACGACTATCAAAATAGCTTAGCATTTCAACCTTGTTTTCGGAACTTTTTGAAGCTTTTTGCTGAGCTTCTCGCTGTTTAGCACTAATTTTTGCATTAGCATAGTTATTAGGAGCCCCTATTTCATCGCCATAATAAACAATGGGCAGCCCCGGAAGGGAGAGCAAAATTGAAAACGCCATACCTATACGAGAAGGATCTTTGTCCAAAAAACTTGCCAAACGCCCGCTTACTCCATAACCTTTTCTGAATGTAGCACCCTTTGGCACTAAACCTTCATAAATTAATTCCCGTGTTTTTTCATTAACCATTTCCAAAGTTAACTCGTCATGTACACGCAAAAACAGTGCCCAAGTGGCAGAATCAGGAATTTTAGGTGTTTCACGGTAAGCCTTCCAGAAATAAGCATTGTCAGCAGTAATCAAAGAAGCCCAAATAGCAGGCATATACGGAAAATGATAAGCAATTTGAACTTCATCTGTTCTTAGAAGTTCTTTTTCCTCATTTCCATTCTTAATATTAACCTTTCTTTCGGTGCCAAAATAAGGCAAGATTTTTTTAGGCCATTGACAAGCCTCCGCCTGAATGACCGAACGAGGGGCTACAGCTTGCAAAAATGCACTAATCAATTTTATTATCTGATGTGTCTTAGGTAAATTTTCAGCACTCGTCCCCTCTTCCTTGATATAATAAGGAATAGCATCCATTCTAAAAATATCAATACCAATATTTGCCCACATACCAATGGTATCTAACATATAATAAAGTACCTTTGGATTTTCCCAATTTACATCAAGTTGAAACGGATAAAAGGTATGATAAAGGTAATAATCCTTATCATTAATTGTTACCTTTCGATAATGATTATCACAAATCTCCGGGAAAATTAGTCTACGCGTGGTAATCGTCCCGTCTTTTTCTTTATACTCAACGACAAACCCTAATTTTTCATCTTTGTATTTCCTATATTCGGGCATGTCCTCTCGAACAATAAAGTAATTTAGCTTATCTAAATCTCCCGCAAGAGCTTGGCGGAACCATTCATGCTGGTCTGAAAAATGGTTTAAAACCAAATCCGCCTTAATCTTAAAACCCTTGGAATGCGCAACCGAAACAAACTCTTTAAACTCAGGCATTCCGCCTAAATCCTGACGAACATTGCGCGGGTTCTTAACATCAAACCCAGAATCATTCATAGGTGACTCCGCAAACGGCAGAACATAAATTGTGGTTATACCCAAATCTTTAAGATAATCGAGCATTGAAATCAAATTTTTAAAAGTGCCGGGTTTTCCATACTCTTCGACCCCAAACTGGTCGGGATAAAACATATAAACAATTTCATCCTTATACCAATCACCGGTACGTGAAAAATCCTCTTTCTTAAGCGAAGCACTTCTTTGCGCACGAATTTTTGTTATAAGCGCCTCAATTTGCATATAAATTTCATCGGTTTTCTCTTTACCGTAAATAGCAGAAATTGAAGCTTTCATTTCATTTTCAAGTTTTTTAGGAACAACCGATTGAAAAGTAACATTTTTATTTAACGTTGGTTTGACAAAAGCATTCAAAGAACTAACCTGAGCCACTCCCGCTAAAGAAAAAGAATTGGCTAAAAGCACAGATAAACATAATAAAGAACTGATACGTTTATACATTGTTACTAATCTCTCAAGCCTAAAACGAGATAATTATCATATTTAATTTATATCATGTCAAGAACCCGCATTTACAAAAATTTATGATAGAAGTATTAATCCTGTGAGATAAAATCTTGATTTAAACTTTTGTTTGGGCTATAACTTGAGATGTTAAAAACATGTAGTACAAAAAGAGGAGCTATAAAAATGGCTAAAAAAGTTGCAATTAACGGTTTTGGAAGAATCGGCCGTAACACATTGAGAGCAGCAATAAGAGAAGGAATCTTCGACAAAGTTGATTACGTTGCTATCAACGACCCTGGCTTAACACCTGCAAACGCTGCACACGTATTCAAATATGACTCTGTAATGGGTAAATTTGACGGAACAGTAGAAGTTGTAGAAGACGGTCTTGTAATCAACGGTAAAAAAATTAAATTCTACGCAGAAAAAGATCCTGCAAATCTTCCTTGGAAAGAATTGGGAATAGACGTTGTAGTAGAATCAACAGGTTTCTATACAGATGCAACAAAAGCACACGCTCACATTGATGCAGGTGCAAAGAAAGTTATCATTTCTGCTCCGGCAAAAAATGAAGACAAAACAATTGTACTTGGTGTAAACGAAAAAGAATACGATCCTGCAAAACACAATGTAATATCAATGGCATCTTGTACAACAAACTGCTTGGCACCGGTTGCTAAAGTTTTGGATGAAAAATTCGGAATTGTAAAAGGTTTGATGACAACAGTTCACTCATATACAGGTGACCAAAGAATTCTTGACGCAGGACACAAAGATCCGCGTCGTGCAAGAGCAGGTGCATTGAACATTGTTCCTACAACAACAGGTGCAGCTAAAGCTGTTGCATTGGTTCTTCCTCAATTGAAAGGCAAATTGAACGGTTTTGCTATGCGTGTTCCTACTCCTGATGTATCAGTAGTAGACGTAGTAGTAGAAACATCAAAACCTGTAACTGTTGAAGCAGTTAATGCAGCATTGAAAGAAGCAGCAGACGGACATGTTCTTTGCTACTCAGAAGAACCGCTTGTATCATCTGACTTCATCGGTTCATCACAATCATCAACAGTTGATGCAGCATTGACAATGACAATGGGCGACAACATGGTTAAGGTTGTTTCTTGGTACGATAACGAAATGGGTTATTCAACAAGATTGGCTGAAACTACATTGATGGTAGCAGAAAAGCTATAGTTCCAAGAACGTAAGAAATAGCAAAAAGGCGGTTTTAAAAAGCCGCCTTTTTTATTTTATATAAATATCAATCGAATTTACTCTTTCCTGCAAGCAAGCCAAACAACAGAGTTTGGTCTGTTTTCATCCCCCACAAGAGGCATATCCGAGAGAAAAGGTAGATTATTTATTTTTACAGTATTTCCATAACCATTGACAAAACTGAATGCAGTATTGTTTTCCTTACAGGTTCCAGCTTCATCACGATTCGGGCAGGTTAATGCCCTAACCGTATCACCCCCAAGCACTGATAAACTTTCCCATCTATTCAAACCATCACTTGTATAAGCGTACCAGTTGTTTCCATCATCGACATATGACCCACCTCTCAATAACTGGGACGTATCAGCAGACAAACTATAGTTTAACTTACCATTATAATCAGTTGAAATCACAGGGTAATTTCTATCACCCAGAACAGAATTCGCATAAGAATTTTTGTTTCTGAATGGTCCATATCGAAAATAATTCACAGTCGCTAATGCATTTATTGCCTGTAGCTCCGGTACAACATGTTTATGTTTATGTACCATTTGTTCTTTTTTTTGACCTATCTCCGAATCGCCTTCTTGCGCAAGTCGCGGGTAATATCCGCTTAAGCCACTGCTTGAAGTCACAACAGCCTTCCAACCATCAGGACATGTTTTTCTATCGTCAAAAAACATAATTGCGCCCTTGGGAACAGCATCTTGTTCTGCATGTATATTTTGAATCATTGAACGCTTCATCTGACCTGATATCAAAGGAGCAGCCGCAGCTAAAGCTATACTGAATATCAAAAGCGTCATCATTGCTTCTGCTATCGAAAACGCTCGTTTATTCGCATACAATCCTGTAGGAAAAAGATTAAATCTTAATTTTTCGCCAAAACATAAATTTTTAAACTTTAGGCTTTTAGTATTTGCCCCCCCCCCCTGTAAAGCTCAATAATGAACGCACTTTTCACCCTCCATTCTAATCCTCATTTTCTATTTTTATATATTACCATTTTACATAGCTTTTGACAAGGTACAGGGATTTATTATAAAAATTTAACATTACTCAATAATTTCTTTTGTAAAAATAATATGTTTATGTTACATTCTTAACATAAGAATACTAATTAAATCCTAGGCTAGAAAGGAAATAAAAAATTGAAAACTTACGAACTATTAGCAATAATCAAACCTACAATGGATCAAGAAGAAGTAGACAAGGTTATTGAAAAAATCGAAGAAACAGTTAAAAGCTACAACGGATCTGTTGAATCAACAGACAAAATGGGAAGAAAAAGACTGGCGTTTGAAGTAGAAAGCTTCAGAGACGGATTTTTTGTTTCACAAAAAATGCAACTACCTGCAGACAAAGTAGCAGACTTTAAGAGAATGCTTAAACTAAACGAAAATATTATAAGAACAATGTTTGTTGAAGCTTCTAAAGTAAGCGCATAGTTAATTAAGGAAAAAATAAATGACTTTAGCCAGAGCAACTATCTCAGGAACGGTATACAGAGCACCGGAAAAAAGGTTCACATCGAATAATGTACCTATAACCGGATTTACAATAAATATTAACCCTGATGATGAAACTTTAATAAGGGTTATAGCTAAAGGGAATCTTGCCGATGCAATGGTAAATACTATCAACAAAGGTGATAACATTGTAGTTGAGGGCAGGTTACAAAACAATACCGTAAAAACCGAAGATGGAAGCGAAAAAAGGATTGTTGAAATTGACGCTTCTTCGTTTGAAAAATTATCAGGAAGTTCAACATCAACAACAAAATCCTCGACCTCCGCGGATTTTGGAGAAACAGAGCAAATAGTCAAATTCGGAGCGGATGAATTCACCGAAAGCCTCATAGGCGAAGATGAAATACCGTTCTAAACTTACAAAGCACATAATTTAAGGAAATAAAGAAATGTCAAGAGAAGCAAAAGACGCAAAAAAACGTAAAAATTGTAACTTCTGTGCTGACCATGTAGAAGTTATAGATTACAAGGATGCACAAAAAATCAGAAGATACTTAACAGAAGCCGGCAAAATTCTTCCAAGAAGAATAACGGGAACTTGTGCTAAGCACCAAAGAATGCTTGCATCTGCAGTAAAAAAATCTAGAGAAGCAGGTTTGATTAGTTACGTTTTTGACTAATAAGTTATATTACATTTGAATAAAAACAGGTTCTTAAATGAGCCTGTTTTTAGTATTTGTAGTATAATTAAAAATAGAAGCGAAATGCTACTTAAAAAGGGAATTGATATGGGAAGAGTCGTAATAGATTCAGAAAAATGCAAAGGCTGTTTGTTGTGTGTGGATGTTTGCCCAAAAAAAATTTTAAAAAAAAGTGAAACATTTAACGCAAAAGGCATATATACAGTTTACGCTGACGATAAAAACAATGAATGTATAGGATGTGCCCTTTGCGCAAAAAGATGTCCTGATATTGCAATCACCGAGGTATACAGATAATGACAAAGACAGCAGAAAAAGTTTTATTAAAAGGAAACCACGCAATAGCAAAAGCCGCAATAAATGCCGGCTGTCAATGTTATTTTGGCTATCCCATAACTCCACAAAATGAAATAGGCGAATATCTAAGTGTAGAAATGCCAAATAGAGGGAGAGTATTTTTACAAGCAGAAAGTGAAATTGCGGCAATAAACATGTTGCTTGGAGCCGCAGCGACAGGAACAAGAGCAATGACATCTTCATCCTCTTTGGCAATTGCACTTATGCAAGAAGGCATTTCATATATAGCAGCAGATAATATTCCGGCAGTCGTTGTATCGGTAATGAGAGCAGGTCCGGCATTGGGATATATTTTCCCATCACAGGGAGATTATTTTCAAACCGTTAAGGGCGGTGGAAATGGCGACTACAAAGTCCTAACATTGGCGCCTTCAAACGTGCAGGAGATGATAGATTATACGTATAAAGCTTTTCATTTGGCGCACAAATACAGGACTATAGTTTTTCTTCTTGCAGACGGGCTTTTGGGTCAGATGATGGAACCTGCCGTACTTTATGACTATCCGTATGAAGATATAGATAATTCGAGTTGGGCGCTTGACGGTGCAAAGGACAGACCTGGTCGTTGGATAGGTTCTATTCACCGCTCAGAAGAAGTCTTAGAGCGCAAGGTACTGGAATTGTTTGCAAAGTATGATGTCATAAAACAAAATGAAGTTGAGTATGAAACAATGCTTACAGACGATGCTGAGATACTTATTACTGCTTTTGGCAGTGTCGCAAGAATAGCAAAAGCGGCGATTAAAAAAGCACGCGAAGCAGGAATAAAAGCAGGATTATTCCGTCCGATAAGTCTTTGGCCATTTCCAACCGAAGAACTCAACAAAATGGCAAGGGGCAAGAAGATTGTCCTTGATATAGAGATGAACATGGGACAAATGGTTGAAGATGTGAAAATTGCTGTTAATGGGGAAGCAAAGGTCGAATTTTTCGGACGTCCGGCAGGTTTCTACTTTACTCCTGATGAAATATTTGAAGAAATTAAAAAAGTAATGGAAGGGTTAAAATAGATTTATGGAAACACTGGTATTTCAAAAACCCAAGAGCATACACAAGGATTGCAAAGTAACATTTTGTCCGGGATGCGACCATGGGGTTGCAATTCGTATAATAGCTGAAGTTTTGGACGAAATGAATATTGCAGATAAAACTATTGTGGTAAGTTCCATTGGTTGTTCCGTATTCTTAAATGATTACTATAATTTAGATATAGTAGAAGCACCGCATGGAAGGGCAATGGCAGTTGCAACCGGAGTAAAAAGAGCAAAACCTGATAAGTTAGTTTTTACATATCAAGGTGACGGAGATTTTGCTTCAATCGGACTTGGGGAGAGCATGCATGCAATTTCCAGAGGGGAAAAAGTTACTGCAATATGTATTAACAACACCAATTACGGAATGACAGGCGGTCAAATGGCTCCGACAACAATATTAGGACAAAAAACCACAACAACTGTAAATGGAAGAGATGCTGAAGTACAAGGTTACCCTATAAAAATATGCGAAATGGCATCTACATGCGAGGGAGCAGCATTTGTTGCAAGATGCTCACTTGACAGCTCAAAAGAGATTGAAAATACAAAAAGAATGATAAGAAAAGCATTCGAGTCCCAACTTGCAGGACAGGGAGCTTCTGTAATTGAAATTTTGTCAACATGCCCGACAAACTGGAAGCTTTCACCGCAAGAGTCACATGAAAGAATAAGAAAAGAACTCTACCCGGTATTTCCTCTGGGTATATACAAAGAAAAGACAAGTAAGCAGGTATAATTATGACAGTCAAAGAAGCGAGTATTATAATTTCAGGATATGGTGGTCAAGGCGTACTTTTTATAGGAATGGCAATTTCTAACTGCGCAATGGACGAAAACAAATACGTAACTTGGATGCCATCATATGGCGCAGAAATGAGAGGCGGAACAGCAAATTGTACAGTTGTGATAGCAAATGATGAAGTTGCATCTCCATACCAAACTAATCCTGATTATGTCATTGCTTTGAATGCGCAATCCGTTGAAAAATTTGAGATGAAAATTAAATCCGGCGGAACTCTTATTGTTAACTCATCTTTGTATAAGGGACATGAAAAAAGAACGGATATAAACTATGTTTACATTCCTGCAAATGAAATTGCAGCAAAAATCGGAGAGATTAAGTGCGCAAACGTAGTTATGCTGAGCGCTTTTATTGAAAAGACAAAAATTGTAAAAATTGAAAGTCTGAAAAAAGTTATAAGAAACGTAATAACTGCTTCCAAAGCAAAACTTCTAGAGATTAATGAACTTGCAATCCAAAAGGGTTCAGAATACATAAGACTACCTATCTGTAATTAACAGGGAAATATATGACAAACAACGGTCAATTATTCGTAATAACTGGTTCTTCAGGTGTGGGAAAAGGCACACTTATAAAAAAATTTCTTGAAAAGAATCCACAGATAGAATACTCCGTTTCATATACAACCCGTTTGCCCCGCCCCGATGAGATTAACGGTATAA
The DNA here is from genome assembly GCA_944325625.1 of Candidatus Gastranaerophilales bacterium. GTDB lineage: Bacteria > Cyanobacteriota > Vampirovibrionia > Gastranaerophilales > Gastranaerophilaceae > RGIG2134. The sequence goes on from CALVAP010000007.1 coordinate 72,235, forward strand.
ATTATTTTTTTGTCACGAGAAAAGAATTTGAAAGCGCCATAAAAAACAACGAATTTATAGAATGGGCAAAATTTTCTGATAATTATTACGGTACAAAAATCTCAACCGTTGAAAAAGCGCTTAAAAACGGTACAAACTTAATATTGGAAATTGAAACCCAAGGCGCACTACAAATTATGGACAAATTTCCAAATGCAAAATATATTTTCATTCACCCACCATCGGCTCAAGAACTGGAACAGAGACTTCGCTCAAGAGGAACTGAAACCGAAGAGGCAATCCAAAAAAGGCTAAGCGCAGCAAAAAAAGAATATGAAATATCTAAATTATTCACATACCAAGTGGTAAATGATAATATTGATAAGGCGTTAGAAGAATTACAAAAAATATTTGACGGAAATAAAGATGTTTAGAAATAAGAATATATTAATTGGAATTACAGGCGGGATAGCTGCATATAAAATTCTTGAACTCATAAGGCTTTTTAAAAAAAATAATGCAAACGTCAAAGTAATAATGACAGAAAATGCCACCAACTTTGTTACCCCGTTGACTGTAAGAACACTTTCTAACAACCCTGTATATACAAAGCAATTCGAAGTGGACAATCTTTTTCCTGAACACATATCACTTGGAACTTGGGCTGATATTTTTGTTATTGCCCCTGCCAGTGCAAATACAATAGGAAAAATAGCAAACGGGATATGTGACAATTTACTGACCTCAATTGCCTGTGCATTTTCCAAACCGATAATTATAGCCCCCGCTATGAATTGTGAAATGTGGAATAACGTTTTTGTTCAAGAGAACATAAAAAAACTCAAAGATAACAATTACCAAATACTGCCACCCGAAGCAGGTTTTTTGGCATGTGGTACATCCGGCATTGGCAGACTTTGTGCAATCGAAAAGATATGTAACGCAACATATGAACAATTAAAATATAAAAATGAAAAACTAATTGGAAAAAAAATAGTTATAACCGCAGGTGGCACAAGAGAAAACATTGACCCGGTAAGATTTCTAGGCAATCACTCTTCCGGAAAAATGGGAGTAGCGCTGGCTGATAAAGCCTATGCCCTAGGCGCAAATGTTGTTCTAATAAACACTTTTAATCACAAATCCAACTACAAAACTATTAATGTAAATAGTGCACTTGAGATGAAAGACGCAGTCAAAAATGAACAAAAAAATGCCGATTGTATAATTATGGCTGCAGCAGTAGCTGATTTTAGAGTAAAAAATCAATTTGAAAATAAAATAAAAAAGGATACTACAAATGAAGAAATTACTCTCGAATTAGTTAAAAATCCTGACATACTAAGTGAAATATGTCAATCAAAAACCCAAAATCAAATAATTGTTGGCTTTTGCGCTGAAAGCGAAAATCTCATAGAAAATGCGAGAAATAAAATAATAAAAAAACAATGTGACTACATAGTAGCCAACGACATATCCAGAAAAGACATAGGGTTTTCTAGTGATGAAAACGAAGTTTATATTATAGACAAAACCCAAAATATAACAAAAATAGAAAAAGCACCTAAATCTATCGTTGCCGAAAAGATTTTTGGAGTAATTTATGGCGCAGATTAAAGATATTATAGAAAAAATAGAGAAAATAGCCCCGCTGGAAACACAAGAAGAGTGGGACAATTCAGGTTGGCAGATTAATCTTGGGATAAAAGATGTAAAAAATGTTATGATAGCATTGAATGCAACGGAAAACACGATTAATGCTGCAATAAAAGCAGGGTGTGAGCTTCTTATCAGTCATCACCCGATGATATTTTCACCACTGAAAAATATTAAAAATAAAGCAATCATAACAGCGATAAAAAATAATTTACAAGTATACAGTGCTCACACAAACTTTGATAAGTCAAAAAATGGAACAACATCAACTCTTGTTCAGGAACTTGAAAAAGGGCTGGAATTATATAGTATCAAAAATATCAATGATTATGTAAAAACCGCAAAGCTCAAAAAGGCCATGAGCATAAATGAATTGACAAGCAAAGTAAAAAATTTATTAAACTTAAAAACATTAAAAATATCAAAACCTGTAGAAGAAATAAGCTCAATAGCTTTTTGTGCCGGAGCAGGGGCTGAATTTTTGCCGGAACTAAAAAAATATGGTATACAATGTTTTATAAGTTCTGATATCAAATATCACCAGGCATTGGATAGTGAAATAATGGTAATTGATATCGGACATTATGAGAGTGAAATAATATCGTTAAAATCGATAAAAAAAGTTATAGAAACAGACGATATCAATGTAATAATAAACGAAGAGGAGCCTGTTTTTGAAGTTATTTAAAAAGTTTCTTATAATAACATCAATTTTTTGGACACTGCCTGCAATGGCATATCAAACAGTAGCAATGGATTTCCCCGGAAACTGGTATAAGATAAGATATGTCAATAATGAAAATGATGCAATTGTTCAATTTGTAAGACGAGGCTATAACGAAGAGACCTGGCAAGAGAGTGTGGTATTTCACACCTACAAGTGGAGTAAGAACAGAAATATGAGTGCACAAAGCCTAATGTATTACTTACTTAGGGATGTAGGCAAAAAAAATCCGACAATGAAAACTACATATCTAAGACTTGATCCGGAAGAGACACTAACAAGCTGGTGTACTTCTGCGACAAAAACAGCTCCTGCCCAATGTGAATTGCTTCGAACAACACAATCATTTGAAGGTGCTCTTTCGATGCACTACATTAATAAAAATCCTCAAAACTACAACGCCGTAAAACAAGACTGGATAGAGAGAATGTCAAAAGCAAGAGTTTATCAAAGTTATTTCAGATTAGATAGAATTCTCAACAAGTCAATGACATTTGAACTATAGAAATTATTTCAAACCAAGTATTCACCCACAATAATAGACCAAAAGGTTTAGAAAGAATTTTGACCCTTTGGTTGATGTTAAAACTGCTCCAAAAACATATGATTAAATCACAATGTTGAGTGAAATCATTTTCACAGGGGAGTAAAAAAGGGAAATGAGTAGAGTTTTAGGAGAAATTAAAAAACAATCCGCAATTTTAGCAGCAGCAATAGCAATGATTGGAACAAGCTGTTATGCTGCGGACATCAGTCTTTCTGAAATAGAATTTACACCCTCAGGAAATGACTATAACATTGTTTTAAAAACCGATAAAAAAACTACTTTTAAAAAGACAATACAAAGTGACGAAAAGATATTAATCGAGCTGAAAAACACTGCCACCACGGAAGATTTTTCAACTGTATACAATGACGTTTCGAGTATAAACAACATAACCGTAACACCAAGCGGAAAAGATGATTTGAAAATACAAATTCAAGGTTCAGACGTAAGCAAAAGCAACATAAGTATTGACTACAAAAATACACCTGTTGCGGTAAAATCACAAAATTTTGACGAAAGTGAAATAAACCTGAGTCTGCCAATGGAGAATTATAAACCAATCTACGATGAACAAACTATTGAAGAAGAAGAATCGAATTCCAACTTGCAATCGACTTTGTCAAAATTAAATCCAATCACAGTAGCACAAAGCTTGACAAATGGCGAAGAAAGTGAAAACGACCAAAACAGTAATAATTTCAAATGGTTAACATACATTGGACTACTAATAATAATGATTAGTGCTGGCAAAAATATATTCAAACCGGCAAAAGAAACCACAATCGGTTTAACGCAAAGCCTAAAAGAGAGAGAAAAAGCTCTTGCACAAAAACTTAATTCGAACGTAAGAGAAACTTTATCACTAAGAAACAAAATTGCACAAAATGCATCAGCGCCATCGATTAACTATGGACTTCGTTCGTATCAAAATTCACAAAAAAATCCCTATGCGGATGCACCAGCAACAATTCGACCGATAAAAAGAACACTTGATGAACAAGCAAACATAAAAATGTCGGGATTAAAGACACAACCCAAAAGTCAAACGATAACAACATCAATACCAAAACGCAACACTTATTCGACTCCATTGAGACAAAATAAATCAATAAACGTTGATAGTATGAAATTTTTGGAATCCATGACAAAGATATATGAAAAAAACGGCAGAGCCGACCTCGCAATGGGACTCAAAAATAATATAAATAAAGTCAATATTTAACACATAAAAACGATACTCAACAAATTACTAAAGGCTGTTTTTTCAGCCTTTTTCTTTGTAATAAAATAGCAAACTAAAATGAATTATGATATTATAATTATCAAGAATAAATCTATAGATTAGGGGCCTTTCATGTTTACAGAAACAAATATAGTAGAAAAATTGAATTTTTTTGACATAAACTGCGATATAGAACAAGTTTCAAATCTAATTAAAGAACTTCGATTAGAACCAATTTTTGAAGACGAAGACGGACAATTATACTACGATGAGGAATCATACGAAACAATCAAAAAGACCCTGGAAGTAAAACACTCGCAATTTGAAACAAAAGAAGCAGAAATTGTTGACGAGGAAGAAACAACACCACAAACTGAAAATTCCCAAACAGCACTGAGCGTTGATAATACGGGTAAAAGTGTTGAAGTAATTGCCAAAACCATAGCACAAAAAATTACTGAAGATTTAACCGATTATATAAAAAAGAATCTTTCAACGGAAGAAGCTTTTAAAGCGGGTATTTTCAAGCGAGATAATGAAATATTATCCAAAAAACTTCAAGAAACAATCAATGATAATAAAAAACTGATAGAAAAACTTCGTCAGCTTGAATATGAAATCCACAAATTTCATCCTGTCTTTGGCAACATCTATGTAAAGAGCAAATAACTTTGTAATATGACAAAAGATATAAATATAAATCTCTCTAAAAAACTAACCTCTTCTCTTAGTGAAAATTATGCAAATATTGTTGATATAATATCAAGCTACTCAAAAGAGTTTGGGGCTAAAGTATACATAATAGGCGGAGCAATCCGTGATTTACTGCTTGAAAAACCAATTTATGATATAGATTTTGTTGTAGAAGGAAATGCTATAGAATTTTGTCACCTATTAGAAGCAAGGGGTATTGCCAAAATAGTACAAACAACTGAAGATTTTGGAACAGCAAAAATTGAATTCAATAACATCAAATTACGAATAGATCTTGCCTCAACACGCACCGAAGAATACCCCAAACCTGCCCACTTGCCTGTTGTAAAAAAAATTGGTTGTAGCTTAAAAGAAGATATTCTAAGGCGTGATTTCAGCGTTAATTCACTTGCGATGTCGTTATCACCAAACAACTTCGGTGAACTTATTGATTATACAAACGGACTTGAGGATATAGAAAACAAAAAGCTGAGAGTTCTTCATGAAAAAAGTTTTATTGACGACCCCACAAGAATTATAAGGGGGCTTAGGTTTATACACAAGTTAGGATTTGAACTTGAGCCAAAAACTAAACTACTTCAACAAAAATATTTAAACGACTTTAATAATCAAGATATTTGCTATGAAAGAATAAAACAAGTCACCAACCTGGCTTTTTCTCTTAATTCAAGCGAATTGTATGACGATTTTATAAGAGAAAAAATATACAAACTTTTGACAACAACCCCGCGTCAAACCGACGGAAAAGCAATACATACAGCTATTCAAAAATATTCAAATCTCGTTTCTAAAGAGAATATATGGCTTATTTATCTGGCAAATTTAATTACGAGCACAGATGCAGAAAAACTCAACCTAAGTTCAAAAGAAACTGAAATAATATCTTACTTAGATGAGCTTTTAGCCAATTTGCCATACTTAAAAAATAACTTTGAGATATACAAATTTTTTAAACCAATCCCATACGAAACAATTGTCGCATACTTAGGAAATACAAAAGATGCGTCCGCTGAAAAGTATCTTGAGAAACTCAAAGACACCAAGCCACTATTAAATGGTAATGACCTCAAAAAACTCGGTTTTACTCAAGGCACCATAATTGGAGAAGCTCTTAATATAATATTAGAACAAAAAATTAACGGGAAAATATCTTCAATGAATGATGAAATACTACTTGCCAAAGACATTTTGCGTAAAAAAAATACCAACAATTAAAACTCCTTTGGATGAGCTATATATCTTTGGCAAAAAATATGTTATTATGTGAAAGTAAATATTTGTAAACAAGTAAGATAAAAACAAGAAACTTTTAATATTTACGCTCATTAAAAAAAATGAAAAGTTAATAAGTGTTATTCAAATTAAAAGGAAGAAGCATGTTTAATTTAAAAGATTTAAAAATTGTCAAATCCCTCAAGAACGTAAAACCTCGTCTTAAATGGCTGATGTTTTCACAAATGCAAGATTACAAAATCAATTCAAACTATATTGACATGATTTGTAATGACAAAGAAAAACCACAAAATGCAGATAGTGAAACACTTGAAGCAATGGTTCGAGAAACATTAATAAAAGAATTTAGCCCATCAATTCAAAACTCTGCCTCATATGAGTTATTGGTGGATGCAGTACTTCACAACTTGAAGAAAAAACAACTTGAAGCTCTTGATGAGTAGTTAGAGACCCCCATAAAACTAACCATAAAAGCAATATCTAACCTGACAAAATATCTTTTAAATTAAGTTTAAATTAACTACAAAAACAGCACTTTTCGGTAATGAAAGTGCTGTTTTCTTACTTTAACATAATTATGTATCAATATGGAGGAGCCAAAATGAAATATCTAATTAAAAAAACCCCGGATGGGTTTATAAAAACAATTAATGATGAGATAAACTCGATATTAAATCGCAACTTTGACAGCCTATTCCCCGAATTTATTTTCACTGGAGAAATGGACAAATATGCAATGCCGGTAGAAATACATGAAAAGGATAATGAATATAAAATCAAAGCAGAACTTCCTGGTGTAAAAAAAGAGGACTTAGAAATAGATATCGACAAAAATCATCTTTCAATTCTTGCAAAAAAAGTTGAAGAGCACGTGGAAGATACCAAATCATGTCGCAAGTCTGAATTTAAATATGGTGACTTTTCAAGAGTAATATATTTCCCGCAAGAAATAGACGTAGAAAAGACAGAAGCAAAACTCAACAACGGAGTTTTACATATTGAAGCACCTAAAATGAAGCAAGAGAAAGAAAAAAGCAAAAAACTTGAAGTAAAATAAGACCAAGAAGAAAAGCGGGCGCGAATATATTCGCGCCCGCGGGGGATAGATAATGAAAACTATTATAGGAATAAAACTAAACAACAGAGCTGCAACCTCTAAACAAATGCAAGACATTCTAAGCGAATACGGATGTATAATCCGAACACGAATCGGCTTACACGACGTAGACTGCGGAAAATGCTCAACAAATGGCATCATCCTACTCGAGGTTATAAACGATGAACTTCTTCCCAAGCTACAAAAAGAACTCTGCTCCATAGAAGGAATAGAACTTCAACAAATGGTGTTCGAACGAGATTAGCCAAAAACATTCATTTTAGCTATAATTATGGAATGATTAGAATACTTGCAGTAGATGACATGCCTCAATGGCGAAATTTTCACAAAAATGCCTTAAATGAAGTTCTGCACGGGATACCTTTTGAGCTTACACTCAAAAATTCTGCTACAGAAGCTTTTGAATGTATTCAAAAAAATCTTGAAACTCCTTTTGATTTAATAATAAGTGATTTGCAAATGGAAACAGATTACGAACCTGAACTTGCAGGCGAATGGCTCATCAGAAATATTAATTCCCTGCCTCAATACAAAACTACACCCAAAATTCTTGTATCTGCGGCATTCAACATAAAATTCATCTCCGAAAAACTTCAAGCAGAATACCTGCCAAAATCATCGATTATACATAGTATCCTTGCTTACGAGCTAAAAATAACCGAGCTTTTAAACAGTTAAGCTACCCTTTTCGCCTTCTTTTTTATCTCTTATTTTGTTTGAAATATGGTTTGCTATCGGAGTAGCAACTACAGGGCACATAAACCTGTAGAGTAACTGGAATACCATCAAACTCTTAGCTATCTTGAACCCTTTCATTATATCGGAAGCCCTGTCACCATAGTGATTTTTAATTGCGACTTCAAACGGTGCAAGTTTTTTGTCTATAGCACCATTCAAAGCATAACCACCAATAGTAGAAAGGACCGTACCAATAAACATATTAAGCATCAATGGTTTCTTTTGCTCTTCCTCAATTTTCTTGGAACGCATAACGTTATACATATAAAATCCGTTAAGAACGTTAGCACACATAGCAGAAAGGTGCTGAGTATAATCAACGTTGTTTTCAACACACCATTTTGTTAACTTTTGAACATGCTTGTTTCCTGCAACCTTACCAATACCTTTAGCCAGAAAATCAATAGAATTATCAAAACCTTTTTTTACAAAATTCGGTATCAAAGAAGGAGCCGCCATTCCTGATACTTGGGAAATAGCAGAACTTTCACGTGCGACTCTTGCGGTCATTACGCGAGGTATTTGCCGAGAAATGCTATGGTTAATTAAAGGTTGTATTGCCATATTATTTCAACGCTCCTTTAAAGTTCTGGAAGACTTCTTCTCCTGAGGGTGTGCTCTTGAATGTTATATACTTAAAGTGATCATAAGTTGTAAATACCGGTTTATCATCCTTGCTTGGTTTCTTCTTAAGTATGTATTTGTCAATAATATACTTATCAATATAAGGCATGGTTCCAATAGTAAAGGCAGCTAATATTGAAGAAGTCAAAACCTTTGGTCCGTAAGTAACAAGTTGATTAAAACAATCCCAATTAGTAGCTTTTTTCTTAGCTGACTTAACAGCCCCCTGAACATTTTCGGACGAAGCCTGCTCTTTAAGAAAATCAACCGCATCTCCCAAATATTTTCTTCCATTGCCTTCATCAAGAGCCGATTTAATTTTTTTCATAGCAAGAGAAAACGGTTCATACGCAATCTTAGCAAAAACTAAACCGGTTACACCCGAAGCAATAGAATGCGAAGCTGCCTTCCTGTTTTTATCTTCATCCTTTTGCGGCATTGCCATAATAGCCAATGGTCTCATTCCACAGGTAATAAACAAGGCGCCAACAGCCTCTGCTACTGCTGAATTTTTCTGAGCCATATCACAAAAACGCTCAAACCATTTTTGCTTAACCAACTTCTCTGCAAAACCACCAACTTGCGCTTTTATATCACCGGAAAAAGAAACACGACTACTATTTTTATATCCTGTAGTCGTGTTTATTATATCATCTTTATTACTCTCATATTGTCCCTTGAAAACAGCCGCACTTTGGTTAACTTTCAACCTCTCACAAGACATGGCTCCCATGTATCGCTTTAAGCGGTTTTTTGGCAAGTTATTAGAATTTAATTCTAACTGGACGCTCATTTGTAACTTTCATTTCTGTGTTACTTATGTAAAAACCGAACATTTTTACATTTGCTAGTATAACATCAACAAATTTTACAAACAATCATGCTTAAACATTTATATCAATAACCGTATGGGCTAAAACCAGTACTGACAAAATTTCTAACTAAAGATAAAGCTTATATTAAAACTACACATAATTTAACATTTACGCTAATCTAAACTCCATGTACTTTATACCTACAAAGTTTTTTCACCTCCCTCGCAATAAAAATACAAAAATAAAAAAAATGTTTGCAAGACTTGCTGCAAACATTAAATAAACACGAGGATATTAAGAGAGAGAGTATAAATTAAGCCTTTTTTCCGTTCAAACCTTCGAAAAATTCGTTCGAACTTCCGTAAAATCTTTATATCCCTTACATGTATATAAACGATTTTTTTGAACCAAAATTTCATAAAAATGTTGAGTTGATACAAATATTTGCAATACTTAACAGATTATTTCAAGAATATATATTAACAACTTCAACAATATAAAAAAACTAAATATTAAAAAATAATTTGCTTAACAATATTTTTTCCCAAAAAAAGGAATAAAAAAGGCGGACGAAAATTCGTCCGCCCTAAAGTGTTTTATCAAAAAACTACTTGATTTCAACAGTAGCGCCAGCAGCTTCCAATTGAGCTTTAAGAGCTTCTGCTTCTTCCTTCTTAATGTTTTCTTTGATTGGTTTCGGAGCAGCATCAACCAAATCTTTAGCTTCTTTCAAGCCAAGACCTGTGATAGCTCTAACTTCTTTAAGAACAGCGATTTTGTTAGCACCTGCAGAAGCCAAGATAACAGAAACTTCGCTTGCTTCAGCAGCAGGAGCATCACCAGCAGCAGGAGCTGCAACAGCAGCAACTGCAACAGGAGCTGCAGCAGATACGCCGAATTTTTCTTCCATAGCTTTTACTAATTCAGCTGCTTCGATTAACGTTAATTTTTCGATTGATTCTAAGATTGATTCTACGCTCATTTTAATTCTCCTTATAAATTGAGTTATTCTTCACTAATACAAATGTTGTGCTTTCAACAACTAAGCTTGTTTTTGTTTTGCAACAGCGTCAATAGCTCTGACAAGCGCAGACATAACACCGTTGATACCGCCAACGATACCTGATGCAGGCGAGTTGATGCAGCCAAGCATTTTTGCATAAAGTTCTTCTCTTGAAGGAAGTTCTGCAAGTTTCTTAGCTTCATCCGCACTGAGCAGTTTACCGTCTAATGCAGCGGCGATAATTTCACCTTTTTTAGTTTCTTTGATAAATTTTGACAGAACTTTTGCCGGAGAAACTTCGTCTTCATATCCGAAAGCTACCGCTGTAGGACCTGTAAGAACGCTTTCCAACACTGCAAAGTCTGTATCTTTAAAAGCAATTTTTGCCAAAGTGTTTTTAGTAACCGTATAATCACCATGTTCTTTTTGAAGTGCTCTTCTCAACTTAGTGATTTCTTCAACAGAGTATCCTCTGTATTCGGTAACAACAGCAACTTTAGCTTTTGATGCTTTTTCTTTAAGCATTTCAATTTTATTTTCTTTGAAGGCTCTTGTTGCCATATTTTGCTCCTTTTTGTTTTGTATCGACCTAAAAATATTGTTAAAACTCACAGGCAAGCCTGCTTGTATTAATAATCCTGTTTAGTTATCTTCAAACCTGAAATGGGTGGAGTTTTAAGGGTTTGTTTTGTGAAGACCAACTCAACATAATCATAATGATTGATATTGTCAAATCTTCCGCCGGGCTTGTGCCCAACCCCCCAGTTTTCCCTGGTTCGTTACTCTAAATTATATTAAACATAAAGTAAAATCAAGCATGATTTAATTTTTTGTGTAAAGAATGTAAACGAATTATTTTGGCAGCTTATTAAACCAATCCGGATCACTAAGCGCCTTAGCACCACAACCTATTCCGTTTTCATTCGCTCCGCTTGCAATATCATCCGCAAAACATTTAGTATACCAAGTAGATGTATATTTTGCTGTATTCATACTTCCAGTAATCTCGAACTGTCTTGTTATTGGATTTTGGTACCAAAAAAACACATCATGTCCGTACCTGTTTGGCTTTTTATTCTTGCCGTTGACATCAATCCCTATTAAACGACTATTTGCATCATAACCGTTAAAAATAATTAAACCAATCATTCCATTCGGTAAATCAAATTCTCCTCGCAATTGAGTAGCTAATGCTCCGCTGGCATTATAAACATCACCAAAACTCTTATATTTATTGTCAAAACGTGTTTTTGTCTGAAAATTATCAGACTTAAAGTATTTAGATATCTCTTCTGGGGTCAAGTCCGATATGTCCACACCATCTTTAACTATCAATCCTGAAGTATTCATCACAATTGAATTTGCCACAAAAAACGCTGAGCGTAATTGCGCTGCTTGATATTTTTTTGCCAAAGTAGGAATTGTCAACGCTGCTATAACACCGATTATCGCCAAAGTTATAAGCGTTTCTGCTAAAGTAAAGGACTTTTTAATATTACCCATATTATTCAATTATAATTGAATACACATGTTTGTCAATAGTTGACATAATATTTCCATGGCAACAGATGAAGAAAAAAAACGTATTTTCAAGATTATCGGGAAAAATATTCAAAAAGCACGAAAACAAAACAATTGGAGCCAAGAAAAATTTGCAGAACAAATGAATGTTTCTTGGAGTTATGTTTCGAAAATTGAGGCGGGAATTTTAAACATTTCTATCGGAAAATTGGTTGATATCGCCCGTGTGCTGAACACAAATTTACAGAACATATTAGAAGTAAAGGGATAATTACTCGTAATTATTTTCCTATGCAGAAATTATCAAAAATATTATTCAGAATGTCATCTGTAATCACTTCGCCTGTAATTTCATCTAAGGCTAAAAGTGCTGATTTTACGTCGATTGATATCAAATCTTGAATTTCTTCACGCTCCACAGCCTCCAGCGCAATATTTACAGAATCAAGCGCCTTTTGCAAACAATTTTGTTGTCTTGAATTTGTTGTAAACTCTGTTTCTGTTAAATCATTATTCAAAACAACATCTGCAATTTTTCTGCGCAAAGTTTCAATATTTTCTTCGGTTTTATTAGACAGATAAATTGCATCTTTATCGGTTCTGTTTTGAGAAAGGTCTGATTTCGTTGCAACTTTTATATAATTACAGTTTTTTACAAGTTCAAAAATTTGTGCATCTTCATCATTTAATCCCACTGAGGAATCGTATAAGAACAAGACCAAATCAGCATCTTGGACAGCTTGACGCGAAAAATCAATACCAATCTTTTCAACTTTGTCAATATTACCTTCGCGAATCCCTGCTGTATCAATAAGTGTGACAGGAATTCCCTCTACATCAATGGTTTCTTGGATTGTATCACGCGTAGTTCCTGCAATATCTGTTACAATAGCCCTTTCCATGGTGAGAAGGTTGTTAAAAAGTGAGGATTTACCCACATTAGGACGCCCTGCTATTGCAACTTTTATCCCTTGTCGCATAATATTAGATTTCTGTGCCGACAGCAGAACCTTTTCGATACTTTGCTTGACACTTTCAAGCTCATTTTTCAAATCTTTATAATCCGGCTCCGGCATATCCTCGGGAAAATCAATTCCTGCAATTATCGACGATAAAGTTTTAAATAAGTCTTTTTTAATCCTGTTTATTTCTTGAGCAAGAGAGCCAGAGAGGTTTTTTGCCGAAGCAGAAGCAAATTTTGATGTTTTAGCATGGATTAAATCCAATATTGCTTCTGCTTTGGATAGATCTATTTTACCGTTTAAAAATGCTCGTTTGGAGAATTCTCCACGCTCTGCCATTCTTGCACCGTTTCTCAAAACAAGGTTAAGTATAGCCCTAAGCACATTAACCCCGCCGTGTGCCTGAATTTCTATTACATCCTCACCTGTAAAGCTGTGAGGGGCTTTAAAATAAAGAACAACAACCTCATCAACTAACTTTTGATTATCCTTTATCCACCCGTATGTTATTGCGTTGGGCTTTATTTCCTTAGCCGAAAAAATCCCGCCAACAACCCTAAGAGCAGAACCGCCGGAAATCCTTATAATCCCTACTCCACCTGTGCCAAGAGGAGTTGCTATTGCTGCAATTGTGTCAAATTCATAATTCATAGGTTTAATTTAGCATAAAAATGCACAATTCGCTAAAATTAAACCACAGAAAAACTCATTGCAAAATACAATAAAACAAGTCCCACAAAACTAATCAAAAGCCAAGAGTGCATTAACGGATGCTGAGATGTCCATATTTCACTTATGCTCGATGTTGTCCTCTCAACTAATGCTATATTGTTATCTGCCATAATCTAACCTTCTTCTCTTAACAAGACTACTTTAACGATTTTCACCAAAAATGACATCAATCAATCAGACTATTATTTTTTAAAAAAAATTTAATCAAAAAGAGTATTGCGAACTGAAAACTTTTATAAGAGAAAATAGAGCATGCCAAAAATCTTTTATCTAAGATTTTTTATTTTTTTTGTTTCCACTCTGCTTCTTGTCGTGTTTAACCGTAGTTTTTTGAAGATTTTTGGGTTTATTCTGAGGAGGCATATTGTAGCTATGTTTACTTTGGCTGGAACCTTGAATACGTTTTACCGAATAAACATCGGGTAAAGCTTGAAGTGCAGCCATTACTTTTTGAAGTCGTGTAATATTGTCAACTTCAATACCAAGCTCAACAATACCAAGATTTTTTGTCGGATGTGCTTTTACATTTGCATACACAATATTGGTATTACAGTCTGAAAGCGCAATCAAGAGTTCTTTCAACATTCCCATTTTATCAGGGGTATCAATTCTTATTGACGTAATATAAGTTTTATTAAGATGATTATCTGCCCATTTAATTTCCATCAGGCGCTCAGCGGGAGTATTGTCTAAAGAAGGACAATCAATTCTATGCACAGATACACCTTTACTTCGTGTAATAACTCCTACAATCGGTTCCGGTGGAACAGGCATACAGCATTTTGCAAAGCTATAGAGCATTCCTTCCAAACCTATAATATCATTTTGAGAGCGTTTTCTTTCTTTTGTTGTATGGATTTGAAGCTCTTCTTCCTGTGGTTTGTTCAATTTATTTATAACTTTTTGTGCGGTCGTTTCGCCATATCCGACTGCTGAATATAAATCTTCTAAAGAAACATAATTCATTTCTTTAGCAACTTGAGCCAGCTCTCCCGATTTTACATATGAATCAAAAACTGCTTTTGTAAGCTCTGTTTCAAGATTGGCTCGACCTATTTGAATATGAGTTTCTTTTTGATTTTTCTTAATCCATTGTTTAATTTTGGATTGAGCCTGCTTTGTAACAACAAAATTAAGCCAGTCCAAACGAGGCGCAGCATTTTTGGAGGTCATTATCTCGACAATATCGCCATTTGTAAGCTTCGTATCAAGAGGAACAATTCGCCCGTTAATCAATGCGCCAACCGTTTTAAATCCAACATCGGTATGTATTCTAAATGCAAAATCAACCGGCGTAGCACCTTTTGGAAGGTCAAAAACATCCCCCATCGGGGTAAAAGCAAAAACTTGATCAGAGAATATATCAAGCTTTACACTCTCAACAAACTCCTGCGCATTGGTAACATCTTTGCCCATTTCTGCAACTTTTCGCATCCAAGAGAATTTGATGTCCGCTGGATTTTCCGCCTTTTGTGAACCCGATTCTTTATAACGCCAATGAGCAGCAATCCCATATTCTGCAACCTCATGCATTTCATGTGTTCTAATTTGAACTTCAAGCGGTTTTGCCTTCGGACCAATAACCGAAGTATGGAGCGAACGATATCCGTTCCCCTTAGGCATTGCAATGTAGTCTTTAAACCTACCCGGAATAGGTTTAAACTGTGCATGAATAATTCCAAGCACTTCATAACAAGAACGAATATCTTTGGTTATTACCCGAACCGCAGTAATATCATAAAGATCATGAAAGCTTATATTCAGGCGCTTCATCTTTGCATAAATACTGTAATAATGCTTAAATCTCCCTTGAATATCAGCCTCAATACCATTTGCCTTGAGTGCTGCACCAATCTTTTTCATCAATAATTGAACAGTTTCTTGGCGTTCTGTTTTCTTTTGAGCAACAAGCTGAGCAATTTCAAAGTACTTCTCCGGATACAAATACCTTAAAGACAAATCCTCAAGTTCTGCTTTAATTTTACCAATACCAAGCCGATTTGCCAGCGGTGCAAAAATATCTAAGGTTTCTTGCGCTATTTTTTGTTGCTTATTCTGCGCCATATAATTCAATGTACGCATGTTGTGCAATCTATCAGCAAGTTTCAGAAAAATTATTCTAATATCATCAGCCATAGCAATAAACATCCTGCGGAAATTCTCCGCCTGACGTTCTTCTTTTGACTTGAATTGATATTTGCCGAGTTTGGTAACCCCTTGCACAATACTTAAAACATCATCACCAAATTTTTCACTGATTTCTTCCGGCTGGGTTTCAGTATCCTCCAAAATATCATGCAAAAGTGCCGCAATAATAGTATTTTTATCAACACGCAAGTCCGCAAGAATAGTTGCAACTTGGATAGGATGAATAATATATGGCTCCTCACTAACACGATATTGTCCTTCATGCAGCTTTCTGGCAAACTCATATGCCCTATCAATCTCAGCAATGTCAGCCTCAGGGCGCCCCTGCTCCATAAGAATATTTCTTAAGTTTTCATATAAATCCGTATAAGCCATATTTTCCCTTAAGAGTATATTTATTTTACAACTTATTTTATAATATTGCTATGGAAACATTTTATAAACATACAGATAATGGAATTTTACTTAACATAAAAGTAGTACCAAACTCATCAAAAACAATGATTATGGGAATTGAAACCTCTGCATTATCAGGTGAAACGTTTCTAAAAATAAAAATCGCATCCCCACCCAATGAAAACAAAGCAAATGAAGAACTTGTAAAATTTCTTTCTAAAGAACTAAAAACACCTAAAAGTACAATTGAATTAGCTAAAGGTGCTAAAAGTAAAGAAAAAAAAGTTCTACTTAAAAAATTTTTTGAAGAAAAAAGTATTATAAACCTACTCAATTAAAATGTAAAAATATTAGCCGATTGGCTAATATTTTTTAAATGGAATATGTAGTATAACAGGTTTAGTCAAACAAATAAACTAATTCTATTCAACTACTCAAAATAGACTTACCCAGATACGATAAATTAGCAACCTTGCAAAAAGCAAGGTTTTTTTTTGAAAAAGTGGTATCCGCGCTTAATATATTTGCAAAATATTTCTAAAAATAGTAATATTTAAAGAAAATCATCTTAATATATGATAATCAATAATGGAATTCAGGGTAGAATGAAACCGTTAGAATCAGAATACGAAGTAATGAGTGAAGAAGAAATGAATATAGGGATTGACCAAACTCCGCACAGGATAAAAAAAACTCGGAGTGGCAAAAAGTTTTTACCCGCAATGTTAGGTATAGCTTTGTTGCTGTTTGGCGCACTTCAGGCAATAAACTTTATGACGCAAAAGAACCTTGAAACAGAAAACTCATTCATAATACCTCAAAATATTAATTCTGATAGTAACAAGGTTACATCAACACAACAGATGGGAGATAATTTTTACAAAGCCGCCTCAGAGGGTGCAGCGCTTCCTGCAAATTCAGGACAGCAAGCACAAGCGGCAACAGCAAATCCAAGCCCACAAACCAAAACAGCCACAAAACCTGCACAAAATAAAGATAATAAGGATAAACAGCCGAAAGATGAACTTGTAACAGTGAACCTATCGGCAAACGTAGGTCGGGCTCATCCTTTTGTACCTGCAGTCACAATGAGTGCATATAGCAAAATGCCCAAAACACCAGTAGTTTCGTATCCTGCGCCGCCTACTCAAATTATTCCAGATGATTCTGCAATCAAACTTATGTCAACGACAATCTCAGGTATTATGTACGATGCGCTTTCACCTTCGGCTATTATTAGCGTAGAAGGTCAAGATCATCTGGTACGCAAGGGGGATAGAATAAACGGATATAAAATAGTCAACATAACAAAAGATAGAGTTATAGTTCAAAATGGAACAAACGTTTATAGGGCAACCGTCGGAGAAACACTGACAACAGAAGCTAGCGGTATAAATGTAAATAATGTATATAATCTTCAACAAAAATTTGGAGGTTCAACAGCGCCCAAGGGCACAAAAATGATACAAATAAATTAAAACAAGAAAATAAATTCTGGAGTTATAAAAATGACAAACTTACAAAAAAAATGTATAGGAAAAAAGGTTTTAATGGGGACATGCGTAGTTGCATTTGTCTCAAGCAGCCTAATTTCGCTTGCAAATACTCAATCCTACTACAGTGGAATTGAGGCAAATGCCCAATCCGCGACTCAGACAGAAACCCAAGAACATAACAGAAATGTAGTCCTAAAAGGTGAGGTTTCTCTTGCAAGGGGAAATCAAAAGGTTGCTGTAAGTTTGCGAGACTCCGATGTCAAACAAGTACTAAGAATGTTTGCTGATAAAGCAGGATTAAACGTAGTATTCCACAAGTCCGTAGAAGGCAAAATTACATTAGACCTTGTCAACGTAACACTTAATGATGCTTTCAACATGATTATGCAAATGGCGGAATTAACATATTCAATTGAAAATGATACACTAATGGTTGCATCATCAGAAGAAGCAAAAAAATTAAACTTCACAAAAGAGGTAATGTCACCCGTTACTGTTAAGTACCTTGATGCGGGAAAAGTTGCAGAATTCCTAAATAAAAATATATTCACAAAAAGTCGTCCCGGATTATCAAATACAGAAATTGCAGTAGCAAACCCCAGAGAAAATGAAGTTCTTATTTTCGGGTCAAAAAGCGACTATCAGGTAGCAAAAAGAGTTGTTGAAGAATTAGACAAACCACTTAGAATAACTACTTATAAAGTTAATCATACAACCCCAAAAGAAATGGCAACACTGATGTGTGATGCCTGGTTAAAAGACAAAGGAACAGAAGGTGATGAACTGGATGAAAACAGTGATACCGATATAGTAGTTGGTGGTGGAGTAATTGCCTGTACCGTAGATAGTGAAGATGAAGACCAAGGCGAGATGAAATCACTTGAAACTCAAGGTCTGAAAATTGCTTACTTCCCAACACAGGGCGTAGTAAAACTATACGGTGGAACAGCACAACAAGCAGAAGATATGAAAAAATTCGTTGCCGATGCAGACAAAAAACAACCGCAGGCACTATTGGAAATGTCAATTGTCGAACTCAATGAAACAGGTTCAAAAACCTTTAATAACACTTGGACAATCTATTCAAGATTTTTCTCAGGAACAATTGGTGGTGCAGCAGGTATAAACACAACCGACACCTCATATCCACTTGTATGGCGCGCCCCATCTGACAAAGTATATTTCTATGACCCGCTTCAACCAGGTAGCACAACACCTGTTGCAGTATTCCAAAAATGGAGAGGAACTCCTCTTATTTCATCACAAATTAATTGGTTAATTTCAAATAGAAACGGTAGGGTTCTTTCAACTCCAAAAGTAATGATTACAAGCGGACAAGAATCAGAGATAAACCTTACATCAGATTACGTATCATCAGTAACAACACAATATCTCGATACAGGTACAGTAAGTGCGGGACAAGTTCAAAGAACATATAACATATCAAATGATAACGGTATGAAAATTACTCTTACTCCGTTTATAAGTCCTGATGGTTATGTGTCAATGAACATTAAACCTGAATATGCAACAATCAAAGAAACTGTTGGAAGTGGAGAAGATATTGCGGCAACACTTTTACAAAGAAGAAACCTTGACCTTAAGAACATTAGAATAAAAGACGGCGAAACACTGGTAATTGGAGGACTTATTCAAGAATCCGAAACAAAACGTGTTGATAAACCGCCCGTTCTTGGAGATATCCCAGGTCTTGGCTGGTTCTTTAGAAGCACAGGTAACAACAAAGAAAAATCCGAGTTAATTATAATGATTACACCACACATAATAAAGGATTCGGAAGACCTAGTTGAAACGAACGAAGTTGAAGCCTTATAAAGGGTTAAAAGGTTAAATTTAATGGCACAAAGCATCGTCAATAAAATTGAGAATATGATAAACAAAGTCTACGCTGCAAAGTTCAGCGTAGATGTTGTTAATCAACTTATGTTTATACCAATTGACGAACAAAAAGGTGTTTTTTATGCGGCGATAAACGAGAAATCTGCTAGAAGTGAAATAGAATCTAGAATTTCAACTGCAACTAATCTTAAAGCAAAATTTGTGATGTTAAAAAGTGATGAATATAAAGAACTGCATGATTTTTACTTAAAAGAAATTGCAGAAAAACCGACACAAACAATCAGTAATCCTACTACACCCCAAACCCAAACCGGAACAAAACCCAGAAAAAGATTAGGGGACTTGTTGAAAGATGCCGGATTGATTAATGATCAACAACTCGTTGAGGCTCTCGTTTACAGTCGCTCAAACAGTGTTCCTATAGGCTCAGCATTGGTTGAAAAGGGTTATATTACAGTAGATATCCTTAAAGAATTTCTTCACGAGCAACAAGATACAGAAACAGTCGATTCAAATGAACTTCATATTCAACCCAATATCTTAAAGCTCCTACCTGTAGATTTTATTAAAACAAATAAGGTCATTCCACTATCTTCGGACGGAAAAAATATCATAATTGGTATGGTAAATCCAAATGACAAGAAAGTTTTAAATGAAATTGTGTACATAACAGGTGGACTTAAACCGCAAGCAAAACTATTAACCCACTATGAATTTAAAACATTCATAGATCAGCACTATGGTGAAAGTTACAAAGAAACATCAGAGATTATAAAAAATATCGAACAAGAAGTTCTTGAATATGACTTGGAAGAAGATCTTTCCTCACAAGTAGAGAGAGAACTTCAAGATAAGACCGGAAACGTAGCAAAATTCGTAAACAAAATTATTACAAATGCAATTGATAAAAAAGCTAGCGATATTCACATAGAACCACGTTTAGACGGATATATAGTTCGCTACAGAATAGACGGGATATTAAGACAAGTTCTTAGCCTGCCTGCAAAGGTAGAATCAGCAGTTATAACAAGGTTTAAAGTGCTATCCAAAATGGACATAGCAGAATACAGACGCCCACAAGACGGTACATTCTTTATCAAGTATAACAATATATCCTATGACTTTCGTATCAATACACTCCCCGTAGGTACCCGCGAGAAAATGGTAATCCGTGTTCTAGCCCCTGCACAAACTCTAAGCGCAAGCGATAGAGAAATAAAACTTCAAGGTGCAACCGAAACCGAACATGAAATTATAAAGAAAATGACTTCGTCTCCAAACGGAATAATCCTCGCTTCTGGTCCAACGGGTTCAGGTAAAACAACCACTCTATACTCTGTACTAAAAAGCGTAAATGACCCGAGCGTTAACATTACAACAATTGAAGACCCGGTAGAAATAAAAATTGACGGGATAAATCAATCCCAAGTAAATCCAAAAGCAGGAATAACATTTGCAAGCTGCATGCGTGCAATATTACGTCAAGACCCCGACATTATACTTGTTGGTGAAATACGTGACTTAGAAACCCTTGAAGTTGCTATATCAGCTGCATTGACAGGTCACCTCGTTCTAAGCACAATTCACACAAACTCTGCAGCTACCACAGTCACTCGATTAATTGAAATGGGAGCAAAAGATTACCTTGTATCTTCTACTTTAACGGGCATTATTGCCCAAAGGCTTGTAAGAAGATTATGCCCTCATTGTAAAGAAGCTTATCATCCTTCAAAAGAGGAAACAGAAAAAGTCATTTTAAATCCTGATGATTATGAAGCCTTTATGAAAAGAGAAATATATCGTCCCAAAGGATGTACTGAATGCAACTTTGAAGGATATAAAGGTCGTATGGGGGTATATGAAATTCTGCCAATAACAAAAGAAATTCGAAGACTAATAGCTCAAGGCGCCCATGATATTGAAATTGAAGAAGTCGCAATTGGTGCAGGAATGAGAACACTGCAACAAAGTTGTATGGAACACATCTTAAGAGGTGAGACTACTATCAGTGAATTTGTCAGGGTTCTTGGTATGGCTAACGAATAACGGGGTTTCTAATGGCGATATACACATACATAGCATTAAAAGATAATAAAGAAACCGTTAGAGGAAAAGTTGAGGCTGATGATTTAAGAAGCGCAAGGTCACAAATAAAAAGTCTTAACCTATTACCAATAAAAGTTTATGAAGATACAACAAATAGTGATGAAAAGCAAAACCTTTTACCTACAATAAAATTAAGACCTCTAACCTTGAAAGAGAAAATAGATTTTTCATCAACATATCAAACATTAGCAGGTGCGGGCGTTCCGGTAGTTGAAAGCTTGCTTTTTATGGAACAAGAAGCAAGTTCGGCCCGTATCAGAAACCTATCTAAGGAACTTCGCAGACACATCCTTGCGGGGGCAACTTTTGCAGATACAGTCAAAAGATACAGTGAGATTTTTGGTCAGATTTTTGTCGGGTTGGCAAAAGCCGGAGAAGATTCCGGTGAAATGGAAAGTACCATGGCACGTATTATCGACCTTTTGAGAAAACAAGAGTCTATTCGGTCTAAAGTTACGGGTGCTTTGATGTATCCTGCATTCGTTATCATTCTAGCTATCGTTGTTATCATTATTATGCTTACTTTTGTATTCCCGAAATTTGCAGAAGTTTTTGAGCAACAAGGCAAGGAAATGCCTTTTATCACGCAATTATGTATTGACTCAGGTCACTTCATAACAGAATACTGGTACGCAGTAATATTGATGTTTATCGCGTCAGGCTTTGGAATATATTATATGTTCAAATACCCGCCAACAAGAAACTTTATAGATAAAGTATCGCTTCAAATACCGCTAATTGGGGAGTTACTTAAATATGGAGCTTTTTCTAACTTCCTTGCAGTACTTCAAGTTTCTTATGAGGCTGGCGTTCCTATTGTTAATTGCTTGTCTTTGGCAATATTGACGGTGGAAAATGTTTTGGTGAGAGCAGCTATGACGTCTGCAAAATCTAAAGTACAACAGGGGCTTCACCTTTCTGCAGCACTAAAAAGCACAGGTGTTATGCCTAAAATGATTTTATTTATGATTCAAACAGGTGAACAATCCGGTAAACTAGGCGCTATGCTTGAACAAGCTGTTAAGTTTGTCGACAAAGAACTTGATAAATTTGTTGAAAAAATGACAAAAGCAATTGAACCTATCATGCTTGTTGTGTTGGGAGGGATAGTTTTATTCTTCGCTCTGGCATTATACTTACCGTTGTTCAGCATGATTACACCCGCTTAAGGAGTTAAAAATGGAAAACAAGTTGCAAGATAATGACAAATTTATATCAGGAGTCTGGTCTGAAAAAATACTCGTTGTTACACAGGATTATGAAATTCGCGGATATGTTTTTATGCCCAAAACCGGCAAAAAGAATCGTTTACTATCTGATATTCTAAACGGAACTAAACGTTTTGTTGCAATAAAAGATTGTGAGGTTATCCATCGTAACAATCCTGCTCGTAAAGCAGAACACCTAAGTTTTATACAACTTAACCTCAATTCCATTATTCTCTTAAGACCGGAAGAAACCCAATCAACTAAATCTGAGGTCAAATCCAAAACAGGTACTAGAAAGACTAAACAAACTAAAGAATAGCTAAGCTTATTAAAGTGAGCACATTTTGTTCATAATTTTTCGTGCTTCGTCCAGTTGAGGATCTTTGTCTGTGTAGTAGTATTTTGGTGAATATTCCACCTTGTAATCAGGATTAATTCCTTTTTTGTTAATATCAGAGCCGTTTGGTGTAAGATATTTTGCAATAGTCAAATTCATGCCTGTTTGGTTTGGCATCGGATAAATTTTTTGAACCATTCCTTTTCCATATGTCCTCTCACCAACAAGCACTGCCTTATGATAATCTTTGAGTGCACCGCTTACAATTTCCGATGCGCTTGCTGTTCCGCCATCTACCAGTATTACAAGCGGTTTTTCTACTGCTACAGTTTTTCCTTGCGCATTAATATTATTTTTTATACCGTTTCTATCCACTATAGAAACAATATTGCCCCCATTCAAAAACATATCCACGACAAAAACCGCATTAGGCAAAAGCCCGCCCGTATTACCTCGAAGATCTAGGATTATCCCTTTTGTATATTTTAAGGCCTTCATCGATGCTAAAAAATCATCCGGCACATTTGACCCAAGAAAACTTGTTATCTGTATATACCCTACATTATCGGGTAGAACCTTGTGATTTACGCTTTTGATAGTTATTTCTTCTCTAAGAAGCGTCTTTGTCAATTTATTCCCATCACGCAAAAACTGTAAAGTTACGGATGTTCCTGCCTCACCACGGATTAACTGTGCAATCTCCGATATACTTTTACCATGGACATCTTTTCCGTCAATCTTATGAAGTATATCACCGGACTGTATTCCGCTCTTTTGCGCAGGTGTTCCCTCAACAGTGCTTACTACAACTATTTTCCCTGATAAAGAAGTAATATTTACCCCAATACCAACAATTTTTGAATCTATGTTTGTTATCTGCTCAGAATACTCCGCTGCATCCAAGAATCTTGAATATGGGTCATCCAAGCTTGCCAACATAGTATTTATTGCCAAGTACGCATCTTCTTCTGTTTCAATCATATCAACATATCTGTCTTTCCATCTGTCCCAGTCCTGATGATTTAACGTTGCATCATAGTATCTTTTCTTTATAATTTTCCAGGAGTTAACAAACAACTTCTTCGGTGCTACTTGTGAATTGTTCTTAAGATTTTCATTCGCCAGAAAAATATTATAAGAAGGATGAATAACCGCCTCAACCGTCAAAAAAGCCAGTACCAACGATAATACCGACATTAAGAATATTGCGATTGAACGTTTTTTCACTCTAAAATCCCTCGATTTTTTCCTTATAGTTACAAAGTAATTTTACATTGATTATAAAAAAAAATCATTAATCATTTAATTTTTATAAGTGCTAAATTTTAAACTTAGTACCAAGATACATTCTTTGCTGAATAGTTGCATTACTGGGTTGGGCAAAATTTGTTAACGTAACTTCAAGTTCCAAATTTCTGTCCGATTTTGTAGGGTGATACTTTAGAGTCAAATCACTTCTGGAATTATTATTGGTTACATCATTTTGCAAGCCTGTTGAAATTGACAAACTATCGGTCAAGTCTATTTCCGGTTGTAAAAACAAAGTATTTGCTTCCAAATCTAAAGAACTGTTAGGTTTATAGCGCGAAAGTTGAGTATTAAATTTGAACTTTTTATATCTGTACTGATTAAAAAGTCCATAATGTGTTGCTTCTTTGATACCAAGGTTAGTAGAATAAACTGCACTCCCGACAATAAGTTCACCAACCGGAAGTTTTACCGGCGCACTCGAAACAACAACTCCTCCGGAACCGCCTACTGCTGTTGAGGAGTTATATGCCGCAGCAGAAACGTTTATGTATTTGCTTTTTGATATAAATGTTGCACCGTAATCCCCATATGAAGCCTCCCTTTTTATAAAATTAACACTGGGACCGATTGCAGAATATAAATTATGGCTTCCTATTATTACTTCTGTATTATCGTCTAGGGCAATTGTCTTATCCGTTACTCCCCTATCATATTTTCGATAAGTTTTTTGATCATAGATATTTATTCTTCCAAGTTCATCTATACCCCTTATCATCTCTTTACTAACAGCCGGTACGTTTTTTTCTACACGAATTTGGAATATATCAGAATCGGGTTTTATCAAAGATTCGCCCTCATCATCTCTGTGAAACTCGATTACTTCTAAGTCAATTTCTTCTGCTAAGACAGAAGTTGCAAATAAAAAAAATGAAATTGCTATCAATAAAATCCGTTTCATAATAATATTTTATCGCCCAAAATAAATTTTTGTAATTATTCAGATAAATGATTTAAAAAAATCGGCAAAGGTTGCCCAATGCCGACTTGAGAGAGATTATCAGTTGAGTTAATTTTCTTAGCCGCCTAGCAAACTTAAAGCTATTGCTGGCATTTGGTTTGCTTGAGCAAGTACACTCGTTGATGTTTGTTGCAGAATTTGATATCTAATCATTTCCGAACTTGCCTCTGCGACATCTACATCGAGGATTTTTGATTTTGCAGATTCCAAGCTAAGATTCATTGTTGTCAGGTTTGCAGAGTTAGACTCCATAGCATTCATGTATGCACCCATAACGGATTTATCGTTTGTAATCTTTGTCAAAGCTTCATCAAGTAAACCTATATAATCCCTTATGTCTTGAGTTTCCCAAGTTGAACCATCAATTGCACCGCCTGCAGCACCGCTTCCCAATGCAGTAATATCAAGACTTATTCCAAGAGCATCTGTCTGACAGTCCGTCAACGATGGAGCTATGTCTATAGCATTCAGCATTGGATCGGCATCTACCGCGTCCCCGTTGGGTCCCATTTGAATAAATAATGTTGTTACACTTCCGTCTATAAGACTTTTTCCGTTAAAGTTTGTTGTTAACGCAGTTGTATTAATTGTTTCAAGCCTTTGCTTAATTTCGTTCAAAATTGATTGTTTTGAGTTTTCGTCATAAATTTCGTTTGCCGCTTGAATACATAACTCACGAATTCTCTGAATATCTTCGGTTATAACCGTCAAACCGCCTTCTGCTGTTTGTATGAGGTTCAATCCGTCTTGGATATTACTCATTGCCTGTGAGTTACCTCTGATTTGTGCAGTCATCAATTCTGCTACACCCAAACCTGCTGCGTCATCTTTTGCACTGTTAATTCTCAAACCTGTTGATAATTGTTGCAAAGTGTTGCTTAACGCACTTGTGTTCTTGTTTAAACTGTTCTGTCCAATCAACGACTGAACGTTTGTGTTTACTACTACTGACATTTTTTCTCTCTCCTATAAATAATAGTTTTTACTTACACCACAATTATCGACTATCACTTCTAATACTTTAGTTTAACTTTCGTGTATTTTCTATAAACAATTTCCCCAAAATTCTTGATATATTTGAACTTTAGCTGTATTATACTAAAGTATAATATTTCATACATATGATGTAGAAAGCCTAGCATATGCCACATTTTTTTATCGAACAAAACGCAGTAAACAAAAGCATCATAACCATTTCGGACAAGGAAAATTACAATCATATAGCAAAATCCTTGCATATAAAAATCGGCGAAAAACTCTTGTTAATTGATAGTGAACAAACTCAGTATGAAACTGTTGTTGAGAAAATCACATCAAGTTCTATCATTACCAAAATAACAAAATCATATAAATCACATCGCATACTGCCCATAAACTTATACCTCGCGCAGGTAGTCCTTAAAAAAGAAGCTCAAATAAGCGCCATCCAAAAAGCCTGCGAACTCGGTATCAAAGGAATTTTCCCACTTGTTTCTGATAATTGTGTTATTAAAAAGAGTTACATCAAAGAAAAAATTGATAAATATAACAAACTCTCGACAGAAGCTTCAAAACAGTGTGAAAGACCGGACATAGCTCCCGTTTATGACGTTTGTGAACTAGAGGATATTCTTGGCAACAATGACTTCGAAATAAAAATCGCATGCGTTGAAAAATATGCTAATTCTTCATTAAAAACTTTTTTAAATCAACTTAATTATGAAAAAGATGCCAAAATTCTTGTAATAATAGGGCCTGAAGGTGGTTTTTCCGAAAGGGAATTCGAACTGTTTAAAACTTATAAAGTACCTATGGTTTCATTAGGTAATCTAATCTTAAGGGCTGATACTGCGGTTGTTACGGCCGTTTCTAACATAATTTACGGACTTGATAATGAATAATATAATTAAAAATATCAACGATGATGTTGTAATAAAACAAATAAAACCCTTCCTTAGCGAAACCGAGGCGTATCTTGTTGGCGGATATTTGCGTGATATTATGCTTGAAAAATCAAGCTACGATAGGGATATCGTACTTATCAATACAAATATTGAAACTATTGCGAAAAATATTGCTGAAAAGCTAAACGCCACTTTTATTGAACTTGATAAGGATTGGGGAATTTATCGGATTGTACTAAATGATAAGAAAAATTATATTGATTTTGCTAAGGCAGTTGACAACAGTATCGAAAAAGACCTCAAAAGACGCGATATAACAATAAATTCAATCGCATTTAACCTAAACACAAACACTTTTTTGGATCCAAATAATGGAATTGCCGATATTAAAAATAAAATAATAAATGGAATCTGCGAAAAAAATTTTATAGAAGATCCCCTCAGACTACTTCGCGTTTTTAGATTTCAAAGCACACTCGGTTTTGATATATCTGAGGAAACTTATAATATAATCAGCAAGCATACAAATCTGCTTGAAAACCCCGCAAAAGAACGTATTAACGCCGAACTAATAAAACTTTTTGAAGGTGAAAATTCAACTTCTGCTATTAATTGCATGAACAAAAACGGCATGCTGGAACTTATTTTCCCATTCGTAAAAGAACTTAGAAAAATACCCCCTAACTCACATCACCACTTGGATTTAATAAACCATTCCATTGAAACTGTTCACCAGATAGAAAAACTTCTCCCAACCATGCCAGCCAACGTCTTGGAGATTTTAAATCAAACACCATATGGAACAGTTAAAAAAACAGCCTTTTTAAAACTAGCAGCGTTTATGCATGACATAGGCAAGCCCTCCACCTGGACAATCGACCCTAACTCCTTGCGACATAGATTTATATATCACGACTCCAAAGGTGCAGAGTTAGCCCCGACTTACCTAAAACAACTCAAGTTCTCAAAAAAACAAATATCTTATATTCAAAAACTAATACGCAACCATATCTACCCATCAAACGTTAATATTAATAACGACAAGTCTATAATGAAATTTCTAAGAAAAATGGGTGATGATACCATTGATGTAATAATTTTAGCCATGGCAGACAGACTCTCTGCTCGAGGAGAAGCAATCACAGAAGAAATAGTTTCTCAGAACCTAAACAACCTTAATATACTATTACAAAAATACTTCGAAAATCTTGAACAAATAAAACCTCTACCCAAACTACTGGACGGAAACGAGGTTATGGAGCTTTTGAATATTCCCCCCTCTCCGACACTCGGTAAAATCCTCTCCTTGCTTCATAATGCGCAAGAAGACGGAACTGTAACCAATCGCATCGAGGCAATAGAATTTGTCAAAGCTCAACGCTCAAAAAAACTACCAGTATAAAATTAAAAGCGACTACTGCCGCTTTTTACTATTTATTTACTATTAACTTTTTCAAATTTATCTGTTGAAAGCCCTTTGTTATCAACCGACTTAACTTCCGGTTTTATTTCAGTATCGTTTTCTTTACAACACGGGCAATTACAACACTGAGTAGCTTTTACATCTTCCGAATTTCCCTTGAACAATGGTCTTATTGGCGTTGCTGCCATTGTGCTTGTGATGAAACTTACTTGCATAATTTCCTCCTCACAGAACATGCTTTCCACAAAAATATTATACCAATTTAACTATTAATTGTACATACTACAATCAATTTCTTAATAAATATTTTATATCTAAAGATAAACAGCAGTATCTTCGATTAGTTTAATCTGGAATTTTGTTCCCTTATTAATAAAAAGCCTACCGCCTTTGGAGAAAAGAGCAATGGCCGGCGAAACCGCTACATTGGCAGCCAAAACAGTCACACCTCCGACAAAGGTGATTGGTGTAAGGATTACCTCCAACCCGTCACCTGCAAACTTTTTCGTCAGCTGCCATGACTTTGAATAAAATTTCTGACCAGGCTTAATCGCTTTAGCTACACTTTTCCAGTAGGTATGTTTACCTTTTATATTATTTTGAAAAATCCTCTTATTGCCTACCATAATAATCTGAGCTTCTATTGGATAACTTCTTCCCTTGTAGATAAACTCGTCCACAGAAATAACAAGTAATCCTCCATTCGCTGAAATCTGAGGCAAATGCGAATCTTGAACCGTACCTATAAATTTCGTACCCGCAGGTATCGTTATGTATTTATTTACCTCCGGGAAAAGACTTGTAAAATAAATTTTAGAACCTATATTTGCCGAATCATCAACCGCTTGCTCT
The DNA here is from genome assembly GCA_944325625.1 of Candidatus Gastranaerophilales bacterium. Classification (GTDB taxonomy): domain Bacteria; phylum Cyanobacteriota; class Vampirovibrionia; order Gastranaerophilales; family Gastranaerophilaceae; genus RGIG2134. The sequence goes on from CALVAP010000007.1 coordinate 101,800, forward strand.
ATCCTCAGTTTGAATTTTGTACCCTTCTTAACAAGTACATAATCACCCGTATTTATAGGTTTTACCACACTTTGCGTTCCTGGCTGATATTGTTTCTTCTCAATCGGCTTGGATTGTAAAGATCCCTGTTTTTGAGGTTCTACCGTAGGAACCGAAGAAGGTTTGCCTTCATTTTTCAGACTATCGGGCAATTCCGGCAGATACTCATCTCTTAGAGCATTTGCATCGTATTGTTTTATTATAACATCGTTTATGCTGTCATCTGCCCAGATTGTCTGCGCTTGTACCCCACTCGAAATTATTGTCAGTAATAAAAATGATGTTATAAATTTCTTCATAACATCAGTTTAATAGAGAGAGAGAGATTTGTCTATTTTTAAGAGAGAATTTTTAAGAGATGACGTACTAAGCCCAATTACATTGTTTTTGGAACCTTCAAGAGATTTTACAAAACTTTTATCAAGCTCCTGTATCCCATATGCCCCTGCTTTATCCAGAGGTTTTTTTGTTTCAACATATTCTTTTATTTGTGCCTCTGTCAGGTCTTGCAATGTTACAACACTTGTCGTCGCTTCAGAATAATACTCCTTTGTTTTTACATCTACTACTGTTATTGCGGTCACTACAATATGAGATTTTCCACTCAGTTTTTTTAGTTCATTTATTGCATCTTTTTCATCCTTTGGCTTTAGAAGTATCTCGTTGCCTAAAACAACAACCGTATCTGCACCTATAACTATTGCATCATCATTAAGACGATTTGCAACATCCAACGCTTTATTCCTCGATACTTCCTTGATTAACTCATATGAAAAACTTTTCCCCTCTAAGTTCTCATCATATTGTGATGGAATAATTTCATAACTAAGCCCGAGAGTCCTCATCAACTCCTGACGACGCGGTGATTTTGATGCCAATATAATTCTTTTCATACATCCATTATATGGCAAAAAACCTTTTCTCTCAATTTATCTACTGAAGTGCGGATGCAATTGTCGGATCTTTATATTTAGCTGTTCTTGCATTAATTGAATAACAAGCTTTTTTCAATCTTTGACTCAGTGCAAACATATTAGCCTGCATTGCTGCATAGTCCCTCATCGCACTCATCATCTTTTCAGGATCTACCATTGATATCATATTTTCATGATTATCAACTTTTTCTTCTGCATATTTTTGCACCAACAACTGGTCAATCGTATCCCTAGCCCCTATAGCCATTCCCTATTCTCCCTATATAAAATTATTCCCTTGGTTTTCCCTTACTTATATAAAAGATTTTTTTTTCCAAGAAATTGCCTTTTATTAAGTTCTTTGTAAAGAAACATTAAGCGTGATAAAATAACAGAATGAACTCGCAATTGATTATGGAATATTTAGAATTTTTAGAAGTAGAACGGGGCTTAGCTCAAAACACACTCGAAGCATACAACCGTGATATGATACAGTTTTTTGACTTTATTGAAGCCCAAAACGTCTCAGACATAAACCAAATAAAAAGAATTCACATAAATCTCTATCTGAAATTCTTGAAAGAAAATAATCTCGCCCCCACCAGTCTGTCGAGAAAAATTGCTTCGCTTAAAGGATTTTTCTCTTGGCTAAATTCAATGCAAAAACTAAACTACAACCCTACACTCAGTATAGAACAACCAAAACTCTCTCAAAAACTCCCTAAAGTTTTATCAAGTGAAGAAGTTTCAACTATTCTTAAAAGTAAGCTCTCTAAGAGAGATAAAGCGATTATAGAAGTTATTTATGCTGCGGGACTAAGAGTCTCTGAACTTTGCGGGCTAAAAATGACTAATATTGACTTAAATTCAAGATTTGTAAGATGCGTAGGAAAAGGTTCAAAAGAAAGAATTATACCAATAGGAAACATGGCAGTAAAGGCGGTGAAGTCTTATTTAAAAGAGAGAGATTATATACTTAAAAAGAATCAAATACAAACTCCGTTTATTTTCCTTAGAGAAAATGGAAAGCAAATTACAAGAAGCGACGTTTATCTCATTGTAAAGAATTTGGGAAAACTCATCAACAAAGAAATAACTCCGCATATACTAAGACATAGTTTTGCAACCCATTTGCTGGAAAATGGAGCAGATTTGAGGGTAGTTCAGGAGCTTCTCGGGCACAGCGACGTTTCTACAACTCAACTTTATACGCATGTTAGCAAGAAACGACTTAAGGAAATTTATTTTGCAATAAATCAATAATTTTTTGATATAATACTAAAACAGTTGAAAAAGAGGAAAACATGATTGAACTAACATCAAATAAATTAGCCAGTGTTATCGCAAGAATTTTAGATGACAAACTTGGAAAAGACATAACAATACTTAATATTAGTAATGTTTCTGTTTTAGCCGACTATTTTGTAATAGTAACAGGTGACAGTACCCCGCAAGTTAAGGCATTGAGTTACGCTGTTCGCGACAAAATTAAACAACTCTTTGAACGTATACCGCTTCGAGATGAAAACGACAACAAAAATCGATGGAACCTTCTTGACTATGGCGATGTAATAGTCCATGTTCTTCACCGAGATGAACGTGAAACATATGCTCTGGAAAAATTCTGGAACCACGCGCTTAAAATCGAACGTGAAGCTTGGGAAAAAGAATCAGAAGAATACTCGGAATACACTAAATAGTAAAATTTTATTTCATCTAAAAATTTTTACAATTTAAGTTGACAATAAATTATGCTTTAGGTATATTATTTACACAGTCCGAGCTCCCATCGTCTAGAGGCCTAGGACACATCCCTTTCACGGATGCGACAGGGGTTCAAATCCCCTTGGGAGTACCATTTAATAAAAAAAAAAACGCCAATAAATGGCGTTTTTTTTATTCCCCAAATTAGGATACTCCGGATATCAAGTCTAACACATTACTTTGGGTTTCAAATCCCGATTTAAGCACTGCTATTAGTGTCTCCTGAGTAAATTGGTTTTGCATCATGCCAATCATTGCCGATGCATAATCCGTATCCGCAATTTGAGAATATGAAGCCTGATTGTTGACTACGGAAGTCATATTTGTGCCTATAGAATCAATCAAACCTGTTTGTACTGCTGCAATCTCTGTTCTTTTCGTTGTTATGGTACTTAACATATCATCCGCAAGTTCCATAGCCTCTCTGGCACTCTGTGATGAAGTTACATCAAATTTCATTTCCTCTGGCATCTGAATATTCGGGTCATAAGAGATTACGGACTCTTGAGTAGAACCTGTTCCAACTTGAAAGTTAATATTTTCAGCCTTTGTCGAGGTATCATCACTTACCACATTTAAAACCTCTTTGCCATTATAGTTAACACTGGCAAGCGTTTTTTCTATACCGGCACTAAGCTCATCTATCTCAGCTTGTATTGCTTGTCTTTGTGCATCTGAATAGGTATCGTTGGCGGCTTGCGTTGCCAACTCCTTGATACGCGATATTGAATCACCGACATTTGCCAAAGCAGAATCTGCTACAGATGTAAGATTAACACCCTGTTGTGCATTCTCGATTGCCGCATATCCGGACATGACATTCGTGTTCAAATTATTGGAAACGTACAAATCTGAAGGACTTATTTGCGAAAAACTTCCGCTCGCTATACTCTCTACAAATTTCATAAAATCTGCTTGAGTATTTGATAATGCTATTTGCGCTATATTTACTGCTGAAATTGAATCAATATTTATATTCATAATTAACTCCTTATAAGTGTATAGTACCCACTTTTTGGAGATTATAACCTTTATGCGAAAAATTTTTTACAAATATTTATATTCAATGACACCATGCATATTCAAAAGCAAAATATATTTGCTATATAAGCTTTTTCAACTCCAACAAAGCTCTATCAGCCAGTAATTTATTTTTTAATTTTTTATCTTTACGAGTTTTCTTATCCATTTCCATTGGAGCAACTATACCCCAATTCGAATTTATAGGTTGAAAAGACTTATGCTCCGGACAAGAAATATATGCCATCAATGCTCCAAGCATAGTTGTTTGAGGCAAAATTAACAATGACTTATTCTGCAAATACCTAACCATATTTATTCCGGCAAGCAATCCACCTGCAATAGATTCGCTATATCCCTCAGTTCCGGTAATTTGACCTGCAAAAAACATATCCGGACGTTTATATGTCTGTAATCCTGCATTAAGAACTTTGGGACTATTTATAAACGTATTTTGGTGCATTACTCCATATCGAACTATATTAACATTTTCTAATCCCGGAATAGATTGCAACAGCTCTTTTTGAGCTCCCCATTTTAAATTTGTTTGAAACCCAACCAGATTATATAAATTGGCCTTTGCATCATCTTGCCTTAACTGTACAACGGCATAATTTTTTTCTTCCGTTCGTTTATCAACAAGTCCAACAGGTTTCATCGGTCCAAACCTGAGCGTATCAAACCCTCGAGAAGCGAGAACTTCAATGGGCAAACAACTCTCAAAAAATTTTGCATCACTCTCAAAATCCTTGCACTCTATCCTTGGTGAATTCATCAATATATTGTAGAACATCTCATATTCCGGCTTATCCATAGGACAATTTATATACGAGGCCTCTCCTTTGTCATATCTTGACCCATAAAATGCTTTTTCAAAATTAATACTATCTTTCTCTACTATCGGTGCAATTGCATCAAAAAAATGCAGGTGCTCCTCGCCGGTAAATTTCTTTATATCTTCCGCTAGTTTTTGTGATGTTAATGGCCCTGATGCGATTATTAGCGGTCCTTGCGGAATTTCATCGACTTCCTCTCGAATGAGTTTTATTTTATCATTTGCTTCTACTACCTCCGTAACCTCCTGAGAAAACCCTTCCCTATCAATAGCTAACGCATTACCCGCAGGAACAGAATTCCTAAAAGCTATGTCTATCAAAAAAGAACCTAACTCTTGCATTTCTCTTTTTAGAAGACCGCTTGCATTTGTTACATCAGATGAACCAAGCGAATTAGAACATACAAATTCAGCAAGTTTTTCTGTTCTGTGTGCTTGCGTAGAAACCTTAGGCCGCATTTCATAGAGATTAACATCCACACCGTTTTTTGCCAGCTGCAACGCCGCTTCAGTCCCCGCTAAACCTCCGCCTACTATCGTAACTTCCATTACATTACCATATCTTCAAATGCTTTTGTATCATCATAATTATACATATATACAAATGTGTATAAAATATCAATGGCAAAGCCTTTTGATCCTATCTCTAACATGTATTTTAAGGCTTCTTTTGTATTATTTATCTTATGCTGTGTCCTATTGAAAGTAAGGTTGTCAAAAAAATTACAGACCGATATAATCTTACTTTCCAAAGATATTAAATCGCCTGACTTACCATGAGGATATCCGGTTCCATCATTTCGTTCATGGTGCTCCAGAGCCACTTTGGCAATTCTCTCTCCTAAGTTCATCTTATTCTTAATCAAATTATACCCAATTTTTGTATGGGCCTGATAGAGTTTCTGTTCCTGAATTGTCATCCCTTGTTTAAAAACAAGATTTTTAGGTAAACAAATTTTCCCTATATCATGCAACAAAGCTGCAAGAGTTATTTCACGTATAAAATCCTCAGGCTTACCAAGTTTTCGCGATAGTGCAGCAGTCAACATTGCCACGTTAATAGCATGACATCTGTCATAATCTCCCAACAATCGAAATTGTGAAGAATATATCGCCTTATCTAAAACAGACGTGTAGTCATTTTGGATTTTATCCCGCAACTCTTTCATTCTACTAAGAATTTTATCCGGGTCTATTTTTGTAATATCTCCGACCGTATTTTCATAGAAGACTTTTAGCCTTATTTGCTCATCAGCAGGAATTTTTGACTCCTTGTTTATTATAGCTACTGTATTTTTAATATCTGTTGCATCAAATGCTGATTCTTTTTCGGAAGTAATAACAGGCGCAACATCTTGGCTAACGCTCACCTTTTGTGCAGCAGGCTTTTGAATAGCAGGCTCCTCTACAGGTTGGGAAGAAACTTGACCGACTTTTTCTTCTTGGAGATTCCTGTATATTACATCTATATGCCTTAATTGCAGAAACTTTCCGGGAGTAAGCACTTCACCCGCGGGGAAAAGCAACTTATCACCTTTTGTATAAATATTAAAAGGTAATATTTTATAATTAATTAACTCTTCAACTGTGATTAGCTGCATTATTACTCCTGCTTTATAAAAATTATAACTTAATTCCGTTAAAATATTGCACTTCAAATAGAGGATTTTATAAATTTATATAACGCTTTTACTCCTTGGCACTCTTCTGGTTTCCAATATAACCATTAAAACGGAAATATCAGCGGGTTTCACCCCACCAATTCGAGCAGCTTGCGCAAGCGTTTGCGGACGAACCTTTTCAAGTTTATCTTTGGTTTCTGTTGATATCTGTGCTATTGCCCTATAATCTATATCTTCGGGTATTTTTATTTTTTCAAGCTTATCCGCTATGTCTATCTGCTCTTGCTGACGTCTTAAGTAACCATCATACTTCAGCTCTATTTCTACCTGCTCATATATCTCTCTTGATAAATCTAGCTCTTTTGTTTCCTTATCCAACTCTTTCAATATTTCATAGTTTAAGGCCGGTCTTTTAATCAATTCTGCAAGTTTTTTTCCTGCATCTAAGCCCTCATTGTACTTGGATAAAACTTTCAAAACTTCTTCATTCGGCGAAACTTTTGTATTCCTCAATCGTTCAATTTCTTTTTCTATTGCTGCTTTTTTGGTCTTAAACATTTGGTACCTTAAGTCGCTTATCAAACCGACTTTATGTCCTATATCACTAAGTCGCATATCCGCATTATCTTGTCTTAATATCAGACGATATTCAGAGCGAGATGTCAGCATTCTATACGGCTCATCAATATCTTTAGTTACTAAATCATCTATTAAAGTTCCAATATAAGATGACTTGCGAGATAGTGTTATCATTTCTTTTTTATCGTTATATAAAGAAGCGTTTATCCCGGCAATCAGACCTTGCGCTGCTGCTTCTTCATATCCGCTTGTTCCGTTAATCTGCCCGGCACAGAAAAGTCCTTTTATTTTCTTTGTCATTAGTGTATGAGAAAGCTGTAAAGCTGGAACATAATCATACTCTACTGCATATGCGGGTTTTATTACATGAACATTTTCAAGCCCCTCAAGAGTATGCAACATCTCAATCTGTGCCATAGCAGGCAAACTTGTTGAAAAACCTTGAACATAAACTTCATAAGTATCCTTACCTTCCGGTTCTATAAAGATGTGATGAGAAGGATTTTGAGCAAATCGCACAATTTTATCCTCTATTGATGGACAATACCTCGGACCTTTACCATGAATAAGTCCTGTATACATCGGTGATTTATCAAGATTTTTACGAATTACTTCGTGCGTTTTTTCATTTGTCCTTGTCAAATAACAAGGTACTTGTTCTCTAATCGGTCGATTGGGCAAAAATGAGAAAAAGTTCAACTCTTTATCTCCGGGCTGAATAAGCATTTTTGAATAATCAATTGTCCTGCTATCAACTCTTGCGGGGGTTCCTGTTTTTAATTTTTTTACTGTCAAACCATGCTTACTTAAACTTTCAGAAAGCCCTACCGCCGGGGCTTCACCAAGCCTTCCTGCTTCTATTGATTGAAGACCTATCCAAATTCTCCCGTTCAAAGAAGTTCCCGTCGTAAGTATAACCGCATTTGCTCTATATTCAAGCCCAAGCTCATCAACTACTCCAACTGCCTTTTCGTCTTGAACAAGCAACTCAGTTATCATACATTGTTTTAGACTTATATTTGGCTCCGATTCTATCAGATGACGCATAAATCGCATATATTCTTTTTTATCGGACTGAGCACGTAAAGCTCTTACAGCAGGTCCTTTTGAACGATTAAGCATTTTCATCTGGATATAAGTCGCATCAGTTACAACGCCCATAACTCCGCCTAAAGCATCTACTTCCCTCACCAGACAAGATTTAGCAGGTCCGCCTATGGCAGGATTACATGGCATCAGGGCGATATTCTCTATATTGAGTGTTGTTAGCAAAACCTTCTGACCCAACCTCGCTGCCGATACAGCAGCCTCACAGCCTGCATGCCCTGCTCCAACTACTATTACATCATAATTAAACATACTTAAATTATAACCCAAAATTATACTCTCGCAATTTTGAAACTTTTTCTTATCTGCTTCGTCTTATATCTCAAACTCCTTAACATTTGAACTCCTAAACCTCACTTTTGTGGGGTTTTTATTTTTGGTATTGATTTAAAACTTTGTTCTTGTTAAAATCCAATAAGATATTGAAAATCGAATATAAATGCCGAAGTGATGAAATTGGTAGACGTGCTAGACTCAAAATCTTGTGTGGGCGACCACGTGCCGGTTCGAGTCCGGCCTTCGGCATTTTTTATTGTTTACTTTGGCAAAAATTTTCTACTTATAAACAAATAGTTGGACATTAGTCCAACTATCGTTTTTGTCTGCTTATGTACTTTTTAACCTTTCTCTACCAAATCCAGCAACAACTCTCCATAACTGTTAAATGAGCCGTTGGACTCCTCTATCTTATAACTTATTTCAGGATTTTTTTCCTTTTCTTTTTTTGCTCGTTCTTGAGCGTCCTCAAGTTCAGAAAAATCTCCAATTTCATCATAAGAATATCCTTTTGGTTTTCTGATAGATAGTTTATACATTCTTTTCTCCTTCTATTTAAACCGCTTTTTACTAAAAACGAAAGTTTCTCTCTCCTGCTTCTATTCTTTCAAGATAAGTTTTTGTCGCTTCTTTGATTTTTTCATCTTTTATTTTATCAAACTCACCATGAATAAGCTTATAACCAATAGCCCTAGTCTGCTCAGAGGCATAATCGTCCAAATACTCTTTGAGGGTCAAAATAGCGTTAGGCTGGCAAAAATTGTGAATTTGCTGTTCTTTACAAATCTCCATAAACCTTTCGCCTGTTCTCCCACTTCCATAGCAAGCAGTACAAAAACTCGGTAAATATCCTAGCTCCATAAGCCATCTAATAACTTCATCCAGTGGTCTTCTATCACTTATATCAAATTGAGCAGAATTTTCGTCTTCCGGCATTGGATTAAAATACCCACCCACACTGGTCTTTGAACCTCCGCTCATCTGTGATATCCCAAGATGCAAAAGACGTTTGCGACACTCCTCACTTTCTCGCGTTGAAATTATCATGCCGGTATAAGGTACTGCTATTCTTATACACGCAACAATTTTTGCAAACGTATCATCATCAATACCATTATCAAACTCATCGGGATTAACATCATCGGCTTTGCGAAGTCTGGGAACACTTATCGCATGAGGTCCGACTTTAAAAGCAGCTTCTAAATGTTCGGCGTGCATTAACAATGCCGAAAACTCGTATCTGTAAAGTTCTAACCCAAATAAAACTCCAAGACTTACATCATCAATCCCTGCTTGCATGGCTCTGTCCATCGCTTCCGTATGATATGCATAATCATGCTTTGGACCTGTCGGATGTAATCTCTCATAAGTTTCTTTGTTGTATGTTTCTTGAAAAAGCACATATGTTCCTATACCAACTTCGTGAAGTTTTTTATAATTTTCCACCGTAGTTGCTGCTATATTAACATTTACTCTTCTTATTGCACCGTTTTTGTGTTTTACTCCGTATATTGTCTTAATAGAGTCTAAAATATACTCAATCGGATTATTTTCGGGGTCCTCTCCTGCTTCTATTGCAAGCCTTTTATGGCCCATATCCTGCAAGGCAATAACTTCGTTTTTTATTTCTTCTTGCGAAAGTTTTCGTCTGGGAATTGTTTTATTTTGAGAATGATACGGACAGTAAACACAACCATTTACGCAGTAATTTGACAAATATAAAGGCGCAAAAAGTACAATTCTGTTGCCGTAATAATCCTTTTTTATTTTTTCTGCCAACGCAAAAATTTCATTATTTTTTTCTTCTATTTCACAATCCAATAGAACCGCTGCTTCCCTATGCGAAAGACCTTTACCCTTTTTTGCTTTAGAAAGTATTTCATCAATCAGTTTTAGGTTATTTTTGTTTTTCTCAGCGTATTCCAACGAGGCAAGAACCTCTTCGTGCGCTATAAACTCCTCTGCCTTATGAGATTTAGGATTATACATTAATTTTGCCCCTCCAAAACAATCATAACGCTTTAAATTTGAAAAGTAAAGCTTAATAAAAAAGCTCCATTAGGAGCTTTTTTTACTCTGTTTTTGAGGATTGAATAAAATTAAATCCTTAACTCTTGCTGCAAAATAAGGCATTCCTTTATCTTTTTCTTTCATAAAAATATAGAATGTATTTGTTACTTCAAGATTTCTGCCCTCTTTTGGTGATTGTGGTAGAAAAGATACAAAATTAACATCCAAAGCAGCTTCGCTCTTAAGCTTTACCCCCGACTCATTAAGATCAAAGTCAACTGTCTGGAGGGCTTTTTCAAAATACATTTCATCTGTATTCTTTATAATCCTGTTACACAATTCATCAAAATTCACATCTTTTTTGAATGCCACATAAGGAACTTTTATTTTATCGCCCTTCATAAACTCATGACTACCTTTATACTTTGCGGTTTTTTTATTCATATCTTTGTAAATAGAATTAAAAGGCTTGTTTTCCTCCGTTCTGTAAATATAAACCTCGTCATTTGTTCGAGTATTGAGAGCAACAGCAAATTCAGAAGGAGAATCATAAAATAAAACTCTAACATTACTATATAAAATCTCGCGTCCGCTCTCATTAATTCCAAAATAATCAGTGTGATACGGCCCAAAATCACCTGAAGGCAATTGTGTAAACCTGTTGACAAATTTAAACTCTTTTTTCAACATTGTATATAAGAATACAGCATTATCTGGATCAGACCAGTTGATTTGTTCTAAAATCTCACTTTTTTCGCCAAATTTTTCCATAATAGCAGTTTCTATTTGACCTTTAAGTTCTAAGGTCGGTTTGCCGTATGTTTTGTAATAAGAATCGGGCGAAAGCATACTAACCTTAAACTCCTGTTTATTCAAAGCTTTTGCAACTTTCTGTTCTCCAGAAATAAACTTTACAGGTCCCTTTAAAATCTCATCCATAAAATCATTCCAAACAAGTTGGAAGGTGCCAACCCATACTCTATTTGGGGCAACATTTTTTTCGGAAAAAGTTTTAACAACCTCAATCCTATCAATAGCAAACGCTGAATTATAAATATTTAGTGCCAATACACAAGCTAAAAATCCAACTATAAATTTTTTCATTCTTACCTCCGAAATCAAAACAGATATTTATTTCATGATAACATAAAATGAAGCAAAGGAGAAAACAATCATGAAAGAATACTTAAATATCGAATTAAAAGGAATAAACAAAGACGGAAAAGAACAAAACTTTGCACTTAAAGATTTTCATGGACAAAAAATAGTACTATATTTTTATCCCAAAGATAATACCTCAGGCTGCACTCAAGAAGCATGCGATTTTAGAGATAACATGAACCGAATAAACACAAAAGCCCAAGTAATAGGAGTGAGCCCCGACAGCATAAAAAGTCATATAAAGTTTCAAGAAAAACAATCACTAAATTTTCCACTTCTAAGTGACCCCGAAAATATCCTCAGCAAAATGTTTAATGCCTGGGGTGAAAAATCTATGTATGGCAAGAAATATATGGGAATAATTCGTTCTACCTTTATAATCAATGAAAATGGAGAAATAGAAAAGTCCTGGCAAAAGGTAAAAGTCAAAGGACACGTTGATGAAATACTAAAATACTTAAATTAATATCCCTACCACATATTCGCAGGAAATCAAATATGAACGATAAAAATAATAAAAAAGCACAAAAAACCAAAACAAAGCCTAAAAAAAGTATAAAAAATATGGGGCTGGATATTGACAAAAATGAATATATGGAAATAATCCTCTCCAACTCCAATCACCCGGAGGCAACATATAAAAATAAGCACTATTTTGAATAAAACAACAGTCGAAAAATGCCCCCTCTTGACCCAATATTTGACACAAAACATCAATTTTAAAACAACAAACCTTGACACAAGACGTCAAAAGTCTTATAATTTTAATTAGGGAAGTCTTAAAATGTAAATGTATAACTGTCTAATATAAGCCCGCAAAGGCGCAAGATTGAGCAGTGAGAGCATCTGGGTAAAGGGCGGGCACCTATATCTTGCGCAATACCATTCACTGTTGCATACATTCAAACTCACTGCTCATTTTATTTTAATGACATTTTACGTCATTTGGACTTATTCTTTTACAAGAACTTTCTCTATTTCTGCAATATATAACGTGTGGAAATCGGATTTCTGATACCACAAATCAATCAATTTTTCATCAACAAAGTTTTCGGGCGCATATTTTTGCTTATAAAGATTTTTACAGAAAACCGCAAGCCTTGCTTCATTAAAATATGGAATTCCATCATAAAACTCAAGACTCAAACCCGAGTTTTGAATTTTATCCTCATCCCGACCGGATACCGTTCCAAGGTAGTTGAGTTTACTTTTGAACTCATCATTATAAAAAGTAAGAGAAAATCTTCCTGACTCGTCCACCAGTTCTTTTGTATATCTTTGTGGACGAAGAACGACAAAGACAACATTTTTTGCCCACATGACACCCATTGCGCCCCATGAGGCTGTCATTGTATTAACCAAACCGTTAGATTCCGCACTCACCAACATCCAATCTTTGCCTATCAATTTAAAAGTATTTTCTTGCAATTCTTTTGGTGAAATTTCTTTAAAACCCTGCATAACAATCTCCAATAAACTACTAAATCATTATAACAAAAATTTTTAATTTAAATTCCCGCATCCAGTTTAGGAATTTTAATGTTGAAAATCTTTTCCACATCAACACTATTTAAAATAGTATCAATCATGCCTCCGGGAGTAAGCGTATTTGCATACTCGACATCTCTGACAATACCCAAAACCTTTGTATCTGAATATTCTTCTATCAATCTCGGGGCAGTTCTTATTGCAATATCATCTGTACCCTTTGGATAACGATTAATTATAACCCCGCGCACATCTATTCCCTGTTGCTTTGCAAAATTAACCGTCAAAAGTACATGATTAATTGTACCCAAATCCGGACGCGCTACAATAACCAGAGGCAAATTCAACAATTTCACAACATCACTGGTTAGCATAGAAGGTGCAACAGGAACACACAAACCACCTGCTCCTTCCGTAATTACAAGGTCACACTTTTCATCAAGTTGTTTGTAATCACGAACAACTCTATTCATATCAATATGAATCCCATCTATTTCTGCCGCTAAAGAGGGGGCAGTAGGAGGTTTCATAAGATATGTACAAGATGTTTCAACAAATGCATCAATCTTTTTTACATAAGCTAAATCCGGAGCAATTAGAAACCCGTTTTTTTCTTCGGCACCGCTTTGAAACGGCTTAAACACACCTGTTTTATATCCCAAAGACTGCATCAAAGCCGCAAGTCCCGCTGTTATAAATGTTTTACCTATATCTGTATCCGTTCCCGATATAAAAATATTCATTGTCTGTGGTACCATTATAAATATGACTAACATATTAAGTAAATCACAAATAAAAAACTTTTTAAATACAGCCAAAGGCGATACCCTTGGGGGGATTATTGCGGCGATAATAGCACTTCCGCAAGCTCTCGCATTTGGAGTTGCAACAGGTCTTGGAGCAAGCGCAGGAATATGGAGCGCAATTATTTTATCTCTGATAGTTTGCCTTTTGGGGTGCAAATTCCCATTAATCTCTGGTCCTACTGGGCCTACCGCTATTGTTCTGGCTTCTGCTGTTGCTCTATATTCCGGTAATCCGTCATTGATAATTTCAATCCTTATTCTTGTTGGAATTTTTCAGCTGGTTTTATCATTTACAAAAAGCTCCGAATTAGTCAAATTTGTTCCCTATCCAGTAATTTCAGGGTTTATGAACGGAGTCGGTACAATCCTTATAATACTTCAAATTGCTCCCATTTTAGGGCATAAAATGTATTCTTCTCCAACAGAAACTATTCAAAATCTGCTTGGAATGTTTTCAAACGTTTCCGCAGAACCAATCGCACTGGGGCTTCTTACACTTGCTATAATATTCTACTCTCCAAAATGGCTTAACAGAATTATCCCTGTTCAACTGCTTGCCCTTGTTGCTGTAACTTGGATTTCTACTGTTCTTCAAATTCCGACAGAGAGAATTGGCGAAATAAGTATTCACCTGCCTAAAATAACAATTCCTGCCATTACCTTTACAGAATTCATAAAAATTTCACCTACTGCTCTTGTAATAGCTATAATCTGTTCCGTTGAAACACTTTTGACAACACTTGTTTTAGACTCACTTTTGAAAGAAAAACACAATACCAAAAAGGTGCTTATGGCACATGGAATTGGTAATATGGTTTGTGGCTTTTTTGGGCTTTTAACCGGAGCAGGTGCAACTATGCGAAGTGCTGCGGCAATAAACAACGGAGCAACAACAAGATTTGCCTCATTAATTCATGCTATAGTTCTTCTTGCTGTTATTTTTTATTTTGCTCCTTATGCCCAAGAAATTCCGCTTGCAGTTTTAGCAGGTATTCTTATTAAAATAGGTTACGACATTATTGACACAAAATTTATAAAAGTTATAAAATATGCTCCAAAAGATGATTTAATAGTTGCGTTGAGCGTTTTTCTTTTGACTGTTTTTCACGACCTTATTTTTGCAATCGGAGTAGGCATAGTTCTTGCTGCATTACTTTATGCAAAACGCATAGCCGACCAAACTAATGTGGAAGTAAAAGAAGTCTATGGCAAAGAAATAATGAGCCTTGAAACGAAGCTTATAAAAGATTTTAAGTATAAAATTCGTGTTGTCCACATTGACGGTCAGTTTTTCTTCGGCTCCGCTACACAAATCGTTTCCAAATTTGAAGAACTTTTGGGGACAAAGTATTTAATTTTAAACTACGAATCAAGCGCAAAGCTTGATATTTCAGCTATATTTGCACTGGAAGATATCGTTGTTAGGCTCAAATCCCAACATATCAAACTGTTTATTGTAATAAAAAATGAAGAAATAAAAACACAGCTTGAAAATCACGGTATAGCAGAACAAATAGGCTTACATCATATATTTTTTAACGAAGTGGACGCAATAGAAACAGCAAAAAAATATTTAAAAAGAAAAATTAGAAAAATTTCAAAATAATTTCTTTTAAACTCGATTTATCGGTTGTTTTGTTGTATTATTTGTTTATGAAAGAGAAAAGAGGCGAAATATGCTTGATATAAAATTAATCAGAGAAAACCCCGAAAAAATTAATGAACTATTGAAAAGACGCAACCCCGAGCTTTCTATAGACGGAGTTTTGGAAATAGATACTGAAAGAAGAAAAATTCAATTTGAAGCGGATGAACTTCGAGCAAAAAGAAAAAACGATTCGCAAAAAATCGGAATGATGAAAAAAAATGGTGAAAATACCGACGCAATTCAAGAAGAAGTTCGTAAACTCGGAGAAGAAATAAAATTACTTGAAGAAAAAGAAGCAGAACTTAACGAAACACAAACAAATCTTCTTCTTCATATTCCAAATACTCCCGATGAAACGACCCCCATAGGGCTTAGCGAAGATAATAACATAGCAATAAAATATTTTGGTGAACCGACAAAAGCAGATTTTGAGCTTAAAGCACACTGGGATATATGCACAGAAAAAGGCTATGTAGATTTCGAACGCGGGGTTAAACTTGCTCAATCAAGATTTTCACTTTATAGAGGACTTGGCGCAAAACTTGAACGCGCAATAATAAACTTTTTCCTAAACACTCATACCGAAGAACACGGCTATGAAGAAATTCTTCCGCCTGTTTTGGTGAATTCAGATGCAATGAAAGGTACAGGTCAGCTGCCCAAGTTTAGAGAAGATATGTACAAGTGCGAAAACGAGGACTTGTTTCTTATTCCAACAGCTGAAGTTCCTGTTACAAATATTTATGCAGGTGAAATTCTTGCAGAAGATGACCTTCCTAAATATATGACAGCATATACCCCCTGCTTTAGAAGAGAAGCAGGTTCCGCAGGGAAAGACACAAGAGGACTAATCAGACAACACCAGTTCAACAAAGTAGAACTGGTAAAACTCTGTACACCTCAAACTTCTGCTGACGAACACGAAAAATTGACACAAAATGCAGAAAGAGTGCTGGAGCTTTTAGGTCTGCCTTATAGAAGAGTTGCCCTTTGTTGCGGTGACATAGGTTTTTCTGCGAAGAAATGTTATGATCTAGAAGTCTGGATGCCTTCTTATAACGCATATAAAGAAATTTCAAGTTGTTCAAATTTTGGAGACTATCAGGCAAGAAGGGCAAATATAAGATACCGTAATAAAGAAACAGGAAAAACCGAATTTGTCCATACCTTAAACGGCTCAGGACTTGCAGTCGGAAGAACATTTGCAGCTATACTTGAAAACTTCCAACAAAAAGACAGTTCAATATTAATTCCTAAAGTCTTAAGACCTTATATGGGAGTTGATAAAATATAATGACCGAAAAGAAGGGTTTATTCATAACATTTGAAGGTGGAGATGGCTGCGGAAAAACAACTCAGCTAAATCTTGTTGCGAAATATTTTAGAGAAAAAGGCAAGGTAGTACTTGTTACAAGAGAACCTGGTTCTATAGGATTAGGACAAAAACTTCGCGAACTCATCTTGCATTACGATGAAGATATTGCCCCAACGGCAGAAGCTTTTCTTTTTCTTGCCGACAGAGCCCAGCATGTTTGCAAACTTATAAAGCCTGCAATTGAGCAAGGGAAAGTCGTTCTTTGTGACAGACACACGGACTCTTCTGTTGCATATCAGGGCTACGGGCGAGGCGAGAATATCGAACAAATAAAAAACTTCAACAATATTGCCACCCAAGGACTTATCCCAGACCTTACACTTGTTTTTGATGTTTCCGAGGATATAGCACAAAAACGTCTAGGAAAGGAAAAAGACCGAATGGAATCAGCTGGGAGAAACTTTCACAAAAGAGTTCGTGAAGGTTATCTTGAAATAGCAAAACAGGAACCTCAACGTGTAAGAGTTATCGACGCAAACCTACCTATCGAAGACGTTTTTGAACAAGTTAAAAAGATTATCAATGAAAAAATATAAGGAAAATACTATGGCAAATCAACGCTGGTATGACAAAGATCCAATTTTAAAAGAAGCACTTGAGCTGTTGAAACTTCAACCCGCAGACAAACAGGCAGGAGCAACAGATTTCATAATAAAATTACAAGAAGAAATAGCTAAAGATGTTATAGAGCGTGTATATGAAATGATTAGCAAATACCAAAATACAGGTAATCGCTGGTATGACCACGACCCCGTGCTTTTAAAGGCTATGGAAACACTACGGGTAGCGCCTCCCGAAACACAGCGATTAGCCGCAAAAAAACTTTTGCAAAATCTTGAAACTATAGCAGAAGAATCGGAAGAAAATGAGTAAATTTTTAAAAGATATTCAAAATCAACAAGACAAAAGAGGCATAGCTATTCAAAAAGTAGGGATTAAAGATGTAGAAATCCCTTTGACTATACAACGCAAAAATGATTCCAATCAAACTGTCTATGCCAAAGCAAGAATGAGTGTATCTTTACCGCAAACATTCAAAGGTACACACATGTCACGTTTTATGGAAGTCATTGAGGAATGGCGTTCAAAAAACCTTCTTGGTATTGATATCAAAGGAATTTTAAAAGATTTCCAACAAAAACTAAATGCCCAAAGTGCACATGTACGCTTTACATTCAAATATTTTGTCAAAAAAGAAGCACCAATAAGCAAATCTCAATCTGTGATGGGCTATGAGTGTTCTTTTGAAGGCAACATAAATAGGGAGAACTATGAATTTTTGCTCGGTGTAAAAGTTCCCGTGACAACCCTTTGCCCCTGTTCAAAAGAAATTTCAAACTACAGTGCACACAATCAAAGAGCAATAATTAAGATTGTAGTCAGTTATGATGAAAAAGAACATATCTGGCTAGAGGACTTGATTAGTCTGGCAGAAAGCTGTGGCTCTTGCGAGCTTTATCCAATTTTAAAACGTGAAGATGAAAAGTTTGTAACAGAAAAAGCATATGATAATCCCAAATTTGTTGAAGATGTTATTAGGGACGTAATACTTGAACTTAAAGCAAATAAGGTTATAAACAGATTCGAAGTAGAGTGTGAAGCATTTGAAAGCATCCATAATCACTCTGCCTGGGCTTATCAAAAAGAAGTCCTGAGGTAATGTAAAAGTTTTTGTAAGAAAATATTTTGCTATAATTAAACCTATGGAAATTACATACAACAAAACGAGCAACAACGATAAAAAAGTAGAATTGGATAAAATAAAAAAGAAATGCTTGTCTTGCCAAAAATGTCCGCTTGGCAAAACAAGAACAAAACTCGTTTTTTCTTCGGGAAACCCTAACAGCAAAATGATGCTTATAGGTGAAGCTCCTGGATACTGGGAAGATGTTAAAGGAGAACCTTTTGTCGGAAAAGCAGGTCAGCTTTTGGATAAAATATTTGCTTCTGTCGGGCTATCAAGAGAAAATGACGTTTACATTTGTAATACACTAAAATGCAGACCACCTGACAATCGTGACCCATTACCCGAAGAAAAAGAAGCTTGTCGAGAACATCTTGATGCCCAACTTAATATTATAAAACCTCAGATAATCCTGCTATGCGGACGAGTTGCGGTACAATCCATGTTAGATACAAACTTGGGTATAACAAAGATTAGGGGCAAATGGTTTGACGGTCCTAACGGTTGCAAAATGATGCCAATTTTTCACCCATCCTATCTTTTACGAAATGATTCCCGAGAAAAAGGCAGTCCAAAATGGCTTATGTGGCAAGATATCCAAGAAATTAAAAGAGTCTATGACACTATTAAATCCGAATGAGCATCATTTTTGAGCGTTCCTGCGCACAAACGGCATGCTCTATGTTCGGTGGGATAATAAGCATTTCTCCTTTGGAAAGTAAATATTTATTGTTATCGATACTAAACTCGATTACTCCCTCAATAACATAAACACAAGCATATGTCGAAACCACATGCTTAGAGATTTTGACATCTTTGTCCAACGCAAAAACTCTAAGTGAACTTTGCTCATTTTCAACAAGAATATTTACACTTAACTCTCCGTTTACATAATCAACAGTATTTTCAATTTCAAAAATTTTACACATAACTTGCTCCTTTTTAGATATTCTTTGGAAAAATAAAGAATAATTCATTCTACAAGTTGTTTTATAAAGATTAATCTTAAAGCTTTTAAAAAATATTTGTAAAAGTTTATAAAAATAAATAGCAAATAAAAAAATTTAGGACTATTATTAGTAAAGTATGCTAAGTTTGATTGAAAAAGAGAAACAGACAGAAAATTTTAAGCTTTCAAAACCTGATTTTTCAACAAAAACAGGACGTGAATTTTTGGCATTTTACCTTCAATCAAAACTTAAAAAAATAATTGCCCATGACAGAAAAAATGAAGTTCCGATTTTTAAGGAGGTTCAGCCTGATTTTATATCCAGTTTTTCAAGAAGGTTGATTGATTATCCCAACCAACGCATAATGATAGCCATTACCGGCGAAAGTGCCAGCGGAAAGACAACAATCTGTAAAACAGTTCAAGAAGCCATAAAACAGTTCGATATGCCGATTGAAATAATAAGTTCCGATAATTATTTCAATGACATTTCTGAATTGATAAAAAAATACGGAGGTTTTGATGAGCTGCGGGATAACGGTTATGATGTTGATTCCCCCGAAAGTTTTCAGTTAGCTTTACTAAAAGAAGACCTGCTAAAACTCAAAAACGGAGAAGACGTCAAAATTCCACAATATCTTGTAAACGGTACAGGAATAAGTGTTCCTAAGGCTATATCCAAAAAATCAAAAAAAATAATAGTAGTAGAAGGAATGGCTTCCGTTTACAAAGACATAAAAGATGTTTTTGACATAAAGATTTACGTTGATATTGACAAAACAACACAAAAACGATGGTTCTTGGAACGAGCATCAGAACGCAACCAAAGTCCAGAAAACGCACTCAAACATTGGGAATATGTACAAATTGCTTCGAAAAAATACGTTCAACCTCAAAAAACCGAATGTGACGTAGTAATTAATGGTGAATCACACCTTGAATATTATAAACAATTCCTTGAATATATGTACACGGTAACAAATAGTTTCAGCTCATAAAAATCAAGTAATCTGCCATAAAATGATTATTGACGGTTCATCCCTTGAGCAAGTTCAATCCCTTTTATACACATCTTTAGCTCTTTCAGTGCAGAAGCATCCGAAATAGCATCCACCGCCAGTTTGATAAATTCAAGCTTTTCAGTTTCAGAAGCAAATTTTTTCATTTTTTCTTTAATATAAATCTGCAAATCTTCAGATTTTATGCCATTCTCAGAAAGATTAACCTCAATACGCCCATCAGGATAATATGTTTTTACAAATTTTCTTGTTCTATCTTTAAAATACTCAACGGTAAGAGGTTTATTTGTTTTCTTTGCCATATTAAGCATAACAGATTCCGTTACTGCAACATCAATCTGCTTAGGCATATTCATTTCTTTTATAGCATTTTTAGACGCCATAACCTTAACTTTTTCATCTTTTTGAACAAGTCTCAAAAGTGGGGCGCCATCAGTGCCTGTTGCAAGAAGAGTAACATTCTCACTCCATTCAAAGTCAAAAAGCACAGCCAACTCAACATTCAATGCCTTAGAAAGCCTTGCTATCGTTTCAGCGGAAGCAAAATTTTCACCACATTCCAACCTTGTTAACTGGCGCGGATTAACCCCCAAAAGTTCTGATAATTCCTCTTGGGTCATACCTCGCATTTTTCGAATTTCTTTTACTCTTGCTCCAAAAGCTTCTTTTAAATTTGTCATATTATTGCTCCATTTTTAGCTTAATACACTAACATTAAGCATATAAGGCCTCAAAACATCTATTTTGTTACGGCATTAAGCATTTATGACGTTTAGTGCCATATCTTTATCAGGTTTTTAGGCGTCGTGCGAGATTTATAATTTCAAATTCCGCACTTACTTAACTACCTTTATATTATGTTTTTTCATCCTCTCATCAAGCTCTTGTTTATACTTCATAAATTGAACAGTACCCGCTTGAAGTCTTACCAATTCATTTGAAGATAACAGATAACCCGAATCGTCAATAAGGCGTTTAGCGTCATCGTATTTGTTCATTTTCATAAGAACAATCGACTCAAGTTCTATCAGCGCCATTTTTAATGGGGAAGAAATATCTTTAATTGAGTTTAAAGCCCTAACACAATATTCACAAGCCTTATCATTTTCATTAAGCATTTCATAAATATTTGCTAAGCCCGCAAGAACCTTAGTATTATCCATAGATAGCGTCTCAGCTTTCTTATAAAGCTCTAATGCCTGAGTTAAATTTCCTTCCAGAACAAAAATATTCGCCAGCATCAAAATAGCTTTTAACATACAAGGTGCATAGGTAAGTGCCTGTTTAATTTTATTGACCGCACTTTCCGTATTCTTAAAGTAGAAAAAATCATCCTCTGCTTCTCGAAACAATCTTTCTGAGCGCACATCAGCTACAAACATCTATTTCCTTCCCAATTCATTTTCAACATCTGTAAATAACAAATACTTACATTTACTATGATAAACTTTTGCTCATGCATACGTCCAGATAGAATTTCAGCCATAAAAAACAAAAATGGGCAAAAACCATGCTCAGCATGTATTTTAGCCCGATAAGTGTTGATTTTACAATTTTTAATATAATTCAGCAATTGCACC
This sequence comes from Candidatus Gastranaerophilales bacterium, assembly GCA_944325625.1. Classification (GTDB taxonomy): domain Bacteria; phylum Cyanobacteriota; class Vampirovibrionia; order Gastranaerophilales; family Gastranaerophilaceae; genus RGIG2134. The sequence goes on from CALVAP010000007.1 coordinate 123,676, forward strand.
AAAAGGCATGCCTGACATGCGTTCTAGTCCCTTAATGAAAATTAATATTTCTCATGTAATTTGCAGCACCTTTTGCCGGCACAGCATAATAACATATTTCTTAAAAAATCCACAACTAAATAATAGAAAGACAAACAAACATACTACCAACGAAAATCGCTTACTGCCTGCTCATCCAACCAATTTGCCTTCATTTCACTCTCACAGCCGGAAAATTTTTCAGAAAATTTATCCGGAGATTTTTCATCCTTTAACTTCGGCTTTGAAACATAGTGCTTTTTTGGTTGTTTAGACTCTTTGTCTTCTGCTATTCCTTGTTTTGCAAGTAAATCCATGGTAAACTCCTTCCACACTTCTTATTATACATAAAACAAAAAGAAGTCAAAAATTTACTATAATCTGAAATTTCAACAGAACAAAATGTATAAAATTTTTAACAACAGGGCAAAAATTACTTTTCGTAATAAAATTAAAGAGAAGAACATAAGCTTGGAGAAAAATATTGCCGCAAAAAGTAAAATTAACTCAAAACGCCGTTAAAGTCCTGCAAAAACGCTATTTAAAACGTGACAACAATGCAATTCCGATAGAAACACCCGAAGACATGTTCTACCGTGTAGCCTCATACCTTGCACAAGCTGACAAGGAGTATGGCGCCTCTTGCGATGATATTAAACAGATAACAAATGAATTTTATGAAGCAATAACAAACCTATATTTTATACCAAACTCTCCAACACTGATGAACGCAGGAAGAGAGCTGGGCCAACTTGCAGCATGTTTTGTCTTACCGATAGAAGACAGCCTCGAAGGAATATTCGAAACCATAAAGAACACTGCACTAATCCATAAATCCGGCGGAGGCACAGGATTTTCTTTCTCAAGACTAAGACCAAAAAATGATGTTGTAAGAAGCACAATGGGAGTTTCGTCAGGTCCAATTAGTTTTATGGAAGTCTTTAATGCAGCAACTGAAGCGGTAAAACAAGGTGGAACAAGACGTGGCGCAAATATGGGAATACTGCGTGTTGATCATCCTGATATTTTAGATTTTATTAATTGCAAATCTGACAGCTCAAAGCTCAACAATTTTAACATTTCTGTTGCAATAACCGATGAATTTATGCGCGCTGTTAAAGAAGGCAGAGATTATGAACTTATCCATCCAAATACAAAAAAAGCTGTGAGAAAAATAGATGCCAGAAAAGTTTTTAACTTAATAGTTGAAGGGGCTTGGAAAAATGGAGAACCCGGAGTTATCTTTATTGATACAATCAATAAATACAATCCGACTCCCCAAATAGGAGAAATAGAATCTACAAACCCCTGCGGCGAAGTTCCTCTTTTACCCTATGAAGCATGCAATTTAGGGTCAATAAATCTTGGTTTAATGTTGGAAGAGAGGGAAAACAAACTTCAAATTGATTGGAATTTATTGGAAAAAACTACAAAAACTGCAATTCATTTTTTAGATAATGTAATTACGATTAATAACTACCCTCTACCTGAAATCAAAGAGATGGTACAAAACAATCGCAAAATCGGTTTAGGCGTGATGGGGTGGGCTGATTTGCTAATGAAATTAGAAATTCCATACAATTCCAAAGAAGCAATAACCCTTGCATCACAGGTTATGGAGTTTATAGATTATCATTCAAAAGTTAAATCAGTAGAGCTTGCAAAAAAGCGTGGTAAATTTAAGAACTTTGAAAACAGTGTTTATAGCATTGGGGACTGGCTTACAAAAAAACACACCGGTAAATCTGCGGGAATTGTTACAGATGATATGTACAAGGAATTGGACAAAGAAATTAAAATAAACGGCATTAGAAACGCCACAACAACTTGTATCGCCCCTACGGGAACAATATCAATCATAGCAGGCGCCTCAGGCGGAATAGAACCGTTATTCGGACTTGTTTTTATAAGAAATATTATGGATAACACCATTCTTATGGAGGTGAACCCGATTTTTGAGTCCTACGCAAAAAAACATGGCTTTTATTCCGAAGAACTAATGAAAAAAATATCTCAAGATGGAACACTGGCACATTGTGATAATGTACCTGAAAAAGCCAAAAAAATATTTGTCTGTGCACATGATATTTCACCCTATTGGCATGTAAAAATGCAAGCTGCTTTTCAAGCCCATACCGATAATGCCGTTTCAAAAACAATAAATTTTGAAGAAAACGCCACGCAAAAAGACGTATTAGATGCATATATTTTAGCTTACCAAAACAACCTTAAGGGAATAACCGTTTACAGGAACAATTCCCGCTCACTTCAGCCGATGAATTTGAGCAAAAAAGAACCGGAAAAAACAGAAAAGAAATGCCCTGAATGCGGAGCTGTATTGGGATATGGCGAGGGTTGTTATATTTGCCAAAACTGCGGATATAGCGGTTGTTCATAGAATGAGGATAAACATGAAAAAAATCATTACGGAAGGAACAAATAAAAAAACCAAAAATATTGACATCGTTTCAACACTAAAACTAGTTGAAATGATTAATAATGAAGATAAATATGTAGCAAAAGCCGTCGGAAGGGAAAAGAAGAAAATAGCTGCCGCAATAGATTTGATAGCAGAAAAATTTCAAAAAGGAGGCAGATTGCTATACTTCGGTGCGGGAACTTCGGGTCGATTAGGAGTCTTGGATGCATCGGAATGTCCGCCTACATTTGGTGTTGATAAAAGCATGGTTCAAGGTTTTATAGCAGGGGGAGATTACGCACTTCGTAACGCAATTGAAGGCGCAGAAGACAGCTTTGAACTGGGAGCAAAGGACTTACTTGAAGCAAATGCAACTCAAAATGATGTTGTAACTGCTATCTCAGCAAGTGGAAACGCAAATTATGTTATAACCGTGCTTAAAAACGCCAAAGCAAAAAACATCAAAACTATTGCAATATGTTGCAATAAAAGAGCTAAAATGAAAGAATATGCAGATATTTTCATTTGTCCACTTGTCAAGGAAGAAGTTATATCCGGTTCTACCAGAATGAAATGCGGAACAGCCCAAAAAATGGTTCTCAACCTGCTCACAACCGGTGCTATGATAAAAATTGGAAAAACCTACCAAAATTACATGATAGACGTAAAAGCAACGAATGAAAAACTCAAAAACAGAGCAATAAACATTGTCTGTGAACTTGCTAACGTAACAAAAGAACAAGCCACAGAAACACTTACCTTAACCAATTTTGAAGTCAAAAAAGCAGTTGTTATGCTCTGGTTTAATACCAACTTAGAAATAGCAGAAAAATTGCTTAAAGATAACAATGGCGTCTTAAGAAAAATTAAAGAATAATCGTACAAAAACTTATATTTTTGTTTTAAAATTATGTTTATGGAAAGAATTAAGAAGTTATACTCAAAACTCACAGCCTTAGACCGTTATATAATCAAACAGGTCATAGAAATATTTGTAATGGGTATAGTGATATTTACCTCGATAGTATTTGCTTCAGATACTTTCATTACACTGATTAAGCAGATATCAATGTATGGTATTCCTTTCCATATAGCATTAATGATTATAGTGTTAAATTTGCCAGCAGTAATTGTTATGACAATTCCTATGGGAACTTTGTTTGCAACAGTAATGACTTTGAACAGACTAAGCCTTGCTTCAGAACTCACCGTTATGAGAGCTTGCGGAGTTTCAATTAATCGGATTGCAAAACCAATATTCATTTTTGGTGTAGTGATGGCATTGGTTAGCTTTATTATCAATGAAACAATAGTACCTGTTACTACACAACAATCAAAAACCTTGGCATTATGGTCATTAGGTCAAAAAAATATTCCTGAGGATAAAACAAACTTTACTTTTAAGGAACTCCAAAACGGTGAAGGAATTAAAAGACTTTTTTATGTTCAACATTGTAAAGATAACATGTTGTACAATGTTACAGTTCTTGATATGTCCAACAAAGATTTGATACAAATTATTCAATCCAAAACCGGAGGAGCTTCGCCCGCAGGATGGGAGTTTAGTAAAGGTGCTGTTTATACGCTTTCTAATGAAGGTAAAGTTTTAAATACCACTTGGTTTGGTGATACGGTCGTTGATTTTGGATTAAACCTGAAAGACGAAGTATCTAAAGACGAAGCGCAACAATATAACTTTATTGCTCTTATGAAATATTTAAGCAAAAAAAAATACGAAGACCCAAAAGAATATGCTCAAGCAAAAATTCAACTTCATGACAAACTTGCATTACCTGTTACTACCTTTGTATTTGTTTTAATCGGTGTACCGCTTGCAATTACCCCACCAAGAGTAAGATATAACAGAGGTTTTCTGTTCTGTATTTTAATTATTTTTGTATATTATCTGATTAGGGCTCTTTCTATATCATTTGGAGAATCACAAACAATACCTGCATTTTTGGCAGCCTGGGCTCCAAATATAGTAATCACAATCTGGGGTGCCATTATGTATTACAAAAAAGCTTATACTATCGAATAATTAATCAACGTACGAATGAAATAATCTTATTTTAAACACATGCTGTATCTATGAAAAAAAAGCTACTTATATTTTCAAAATACATTGCATTCGCAGTTTCTATGATTGGGGCCCTAAACTGGGGTATTGTAGGTTTATTTAATTTTGAAATAATAAGATTTTTTTTCGGGGCAGAAAGCTTTTTGTGCAAGAGCATATATATTTTTACAGGAATATGTGCAATATTTTGTGCAAGCTTCGCTGTAATAGATTGTCAATGTGAAAATGAATATTTATCAAAATTCGATAAATAAAAGCCGTATGATTTGAGTTCATACGACTTTTGAAATTAAATTATGAAATACCTTTATAAGCTCTCAGCTTCATAAAAACTGAAATCTCTGGTCAATTCAATAAACAAAGAATCATCAACATCCGCTTTAATTGGCAATCCGGGAGTAACAAGACCTGTAAGACGACCAGCTCCAGAAGCAGATTTCAATCCAGCAAGTGCAGCTTTTTTTCTTTTAGCCATATCGGGAGCCGCCGCAATACCAACACCGGAACCGGCACCTATCGCTGCACCACCAAGTGTATACCCCGCTATATTACCAAACGTTGCCAAACGAGCTATCGTTAAATCTCCCTTTTTGTCCAATATTTTACCATGCAACGCTGCTTTTTTGCCAGAAGGGAAAGTAATTTCACTAAATACTACCGAAATTTTAGTATCAGGACTTATAACTTTTTGAGGCTCCATAGCGCTTACTATAGCTTTTAACATTGATCCACGTGGAATAATTAAAGAACCCTCTTCTGTATAAACATCATTTACAAAAGTAAAATTCAACGGTGATTCAAAATCTATGGAATTTGCATCAAAATTACCAACAAAACTTGCTCTTATAACGTTTCCTGCGAGAACAATTCTTCTAAAATTTGTAACCATAACTTTATTATTTGCAAAATCACCACTCGCATCACCATCAGAATAATCGCCATTATCGAGATGCTCTGTTCCAACAGTAACTTCTTTAGCTACATATTTTTCTTGTATCTCGCCCATTGCCTTACGCAATCTGTACAATAATACGGCAGCTTCAGCTCTGTTTAACGTTTTGTTTGGAAGCAAATACGCGGCATCAGGATAATTTACATATATGCCAAGCTCAATCGATTTTGCATATTGATTTTTGCCCCATGCCGGAACATCCTTGCCGTCTGCGAATTGAGAAAGTATTCCGACATTTTCTGCAACTTGTTTTGTTATGTGACTAATAATTGATGCTGTTTCTGTTTTGGTAATCTTAACCTCTGGTTTAAAAGTCTTGTCGGGATATCCATACAAAAGCCCCATTTGTTCTGATTTAAGGATGTCACTATATGACCAATGATTATTATTTAAATCCTTGAATATATTTTTGTCGGGAACCTCTGTTGGCAAATACCCCAATGTTCTTAATAACATCGAGTTGAACTCTGCACGTTTAACCTCTACTTCAGGTTTAAAACTTCCATCACCATATTGTTTTATAATCCCATTTTTTACACAATATGAAATTTCTGTAGCTGCCCAGTAGTTTTCAGGTATGTCTGTAATTTCTGCTGCTATAGCGTTGCCTGCCATTACTAGGGTTGCAAACAAAACAGACAATAATTTTTTCATTATTCGATCTCCAACTTTATCTTTTTCTTAACAAAAACAGCATAGCATTCAAAAACTCTTTTGTAAACTTTGACACTACCTCTATAAAGTAATTTGAAATTTATAACTCAATCTTATATAATTATTGTGTACGGGGAAAAAATTTGAATACATCAAGTCCAAAAAATTCCAATAAAAAAAGTAATCTAAAAGATTTTTTGCCACAAAATTCTATTATCATATCAAACCACCTATCTCTTAAAAAAAGATTGAAAGATTTTGAAATTTTTTCGATACAAGAATTTTGTGAATTTATACTTCGCAAATCACCATTACTGTTTTATCCCCAAACTTTGTCCGACTCTTTAGGTATTTTTATCATAAATACATTGATTAGTGAGCTTTTTAAAAGAAATTCCGCTCTTTATAGCCTCACAAAATCAACCTTTTTTGCAAAAGAATTATATCGTGTTTTTGGTGAACTTTTAGAAGCAGAAATACTGCCCAATGAGCTTTTTAACCTCATTCAAGAAATAGAACTAAAAGATGAAGACAATATAAGATTTAAACTCATTATTGATGTTTATAAAAATTATTTAATTGAATTAGAAAAATTAGACTACATAGATAAACGAAATCTTTGCAGATATACCAAAAAGGTCTTACAAGAAAATCCAAGTTATCTCACAAAAGTTCAGAATGATTTTCCAAATATTATTGTAGATATCTCGCAAGAAGAGCCCCCCACTCAAAAACTTCTATTTAAAACTATCAATACAAAAAGACTTGACCTCCAAACACAAAATGAAATATCAAATCTTTTTGCTACAAAACTTGCTCAAAAATATCTGCAAAAAACTCCGAAAAAAATTGAAGACACCTCTTCAACTTGTCGTTTATTAAAATTTATTGATATTCGTGACGAAGCACTCTACATAGCCAAAGAAATAATTGAAAAAACAAAAAGTAATAACCTTAAATATGAAGACTTTACGATTGTATTGTCTAATTCAAATACGATAAAAATCTTCAGTGATATATTTTTAAATGCAAATATTCCCACAAATATCTCTACCCTGAACAAGGACTATCAAAGATTTCTAATTAAATTAACACAATACCTGAACATTTGTAACGCCCAAAAAGAAATATCCGAAAAGCACCACTTAAAAGCTGATTGCGATCGCATTTGGGATGAGATAAACATGAACTTTGAAAATATCATCTCAGAAACATTAGAAAATCAATTCATAAAAGATAAATTTCTTTCAATTCAACTAAATTCCAAAGAAAAATCCCTCCTAAAATGCACTGAAGATAATTTGAACATCTTGAACATAAATGATGCAAAAAAAATAACTGCAGAACTGAATAATATTAACCAACTTAAACAACTATACCAAGAAGGGAAAATTACCGAATTTGCTGCCTTTGTCGCACAAACATATAAAAACAAATCAACAGAATTTCAAAAAAATCTTGCAACATTTTTAAATCAAATTAACACCACTGAAAAATTATCAGTGAAATTGAAAGGCAAACCTCTAGAAATAAACGAAATCCTAAATATAATAAACTTAAAAACATCTAAGCTATCAAAAGATTCAATCGGGGTCAATATAGTAAGCTTTTTTACCTCAGAAAATATCGACTGCAAAGAAATTTATATTCCGGATTTAACAGAAAAAACAATTCCGAATAAAACCACCTCAACACAGTTTTTATCACAAGAAGCAATCAATAAAATATCTCTGGCTTTTAAAAATAAATTTAACTATTCAAAACCTCTAATTCAAAATGAGAAAGAACTCATTGAACAATCCGCACAAAATCTTGTATCTGCAATTTTTTCCGCACAACACCATGTAACTTTAAGCACGCACAGATATGAAGATAAAAAGCAAATTGCACCTTCGATCTTTTTCCAATACCTTGAATCTCAATTTCCGCAATATGTTGTAGAACCTCAAAAAAACAAAGAAAACAATTCAAAACAAGAACTACAAAACGCGAATTTTCCATCTGATACAAATGAACTTGTTATTTCAGACAGTGAAATAATAAAACTAAGTTCCTCCTCAATATCAAACTTTCAATCCTGCCCAAGAAAATATTACTTTAATAATCTTTTAGGACTAAAGGAAACAACCAGTTATGCAGCAAATTACGGGACAATCGTCCATACAATAATGGAAATTTTTAACCGTAAATACCTTACCTCTTACTCAAAAGAAACTCTTTTAGAACTCTCTAATATATTGTTTAACTCAAATTATAATCCTCAAGCAGCCATTTCCGCCGGCTTCGACAAAAAAGATATTGAGCGTATAAATGCAACCGACCTACTGAGCCTTGAAGAGATGAAAACGCAGTTCGAAAGCGCTATTAAATCACTTGAAAAACAAGACTTTTTCAAAAATATTCCTGATGAAATCATAAGTGAAAAAAGTTTCAGCTTCACAATCGATAAACTTCCAAACATTATTTTCAGCGGACGAATAGACGCAATATACAGATTTAAAGACCAATATGAAATAGTAGATTTTAAAACAGGTAAAAATAAACCACTACTCGACTACCTAATAAGCGAAAATGGCGTAACCTTCAAAACCCCAAAAGGCGCCTCAACAAATGAGGAGAAAAAACAGAATGAATATGAATATCAAATTCCAATATATTATTTAGCTTGCCAAAATGCTCAAGAGTTATCTGAGTTCAAAAACAAAATATCCACACTCGGACTTCTATACATCCGACCCGAGAACAAAGAGAAGGGATACAAAAAAGACACAATAGAAAAAGAGAAATTGGAAGAATATTTAGATAAAATTATTGAAAACTTGGATAATACAGTTATAAAAAAGATTAAACAGCAAAATTATTTTCAACCTAAATATAATGAAATGATATGCACAAACTGTTCTTTTAAATACCTTTGTGACATTGAAGATAATGGGGAGGAAGAAAATGATTAAAACGCTTGATATATTACTTGACGGTCTTAATGATGAACAAAAACAAGCGGTAAAAAATCCTCTTCTTTCTTGTACAAAAATTGTTGCAGGAGCCGGAACGGGCAAAACCAAAATTATATCAAAAAGGTTTACAAAGCTTACTTTGGATTTAATTTCAGAGAATATAGACACCCCAACATCAAAAATTCTTGTAATAACTTTCACAGATAAAGCTGCCAATGAAATGAAAGAAAGAATAATAAAAGAATTAAATGTTAATAATCTAAATTCTTTTGAAAATGATTTATGGGTATCTACATTCCATGGCTTTTGTAACAAGATACTTAGAAAACATGCCATTGAAGTAAACTTATCCCCTGACTTTGAACTAGCCGAAGAAAACACCCTATCCGAAATATATCAGGATTTGGTTAGAACAATAAAGTATAACGAATTTCAATCTTTGAATAATATAGATGAAATTTGCACCGAACTTTCACTTAATAGTGAAGTATTAAACATAAAAAATTTAAACAGATTAAGCCAAATTGCCAGTCTTGATATCATTTTTGAAGATATATTAAAAACTATAAAAAAAATAAAGTCGTTAGGCTTAACTCCAAAAGAATTCTTACAACAAACACTAACTGCCTCTAAAAACTACAATGAAACTGTAGCAAGCTTACCGTTTTCCGGAAAAACATCAGATGAATATGTAATAAATTGGCAAAATCACCTTAAGCCCTACATAGATGATTTTTGTATTTTTGAAAAAGAAAATACATTTGATAAGCTCTGTAAAAAACCCATTTTGATATGTAAAAACAGAAGCTCTAAAGCCGAAAAATGGACTCCTGCTGAAGAATTCTACGAAAACCTTAATAATTTTTTTGACATAGAAACTTATCTCACAAAAGTTATTGCGCTAATTTATGCTCTATACCAGAAGGCACTTGAAAATAAAAATATTGTAGACTTCGATGACCTTATCAACAAGACTGTTTATATTCTTAAAAATAATGTTTTAATTCGCACATATTATCAAAAGTTCTTCAAACATCTTATTATCGATGAATTTCAAGATACAAACGGTGCACAACTGGAATTGATCAAGCTTCTATTGAACGAAGAACAACCAAACATAACCTTTGTAGGTGACAGAAAACAATCAATATACGGCTTTCGATATGCCCAAATGGAAAATATAGAAGTTTTGCACAAATATATAGAAAACAAATATGCGCAAAAATATCCCCAAATAAAATTACTAACAAACTACCGGTCATCAAACCAAATTCTACAAACAATAAACTATGTTACAAAAGAGAATATGAAACTTGATGAAGCTTTATATCCACCACAAGTAGCACAAGATAGCGAATCAAAAAACTTTGTAAAAAATACCAAAATTATAGGACAAACCAACGCAAGTGAAATTAATATTGCTGAAGCAAAATACATAGCAAGTGAAATAAAAAGGTTAAAACAAACCGAAAAATCAAACTACAACGACTTTGCTATACTTGTAAAGTCTCATTCCCAATCCGAACTCATCGAAAAAATATTGACATCCTACGGAATTCCCTCCATAAAAAGGACCAATAGAACATTCTTTGAGTCCCCCGTAATAAAAAATGCTATCTGTGCACTAAGACTAATTAAAAATCCAAGAGATGAAATAGCCCTGACAAGAATTTTAAAAATAAAATTAAGTGACAAAAAACTACTTGAAATAAAGAACAAAATAGACAAAACTCTTGCGGAAAAAAAGTTGACTCTAAGCACCCCCTACCCAAATTTGTGTGACAAAATTATAACTCTTTATGAAAACGGAGTTTTTATAGATACCTATTTAAAATCAATTTTTGACGTTGTATCTTTTGCTATAAAAGAGAAAACCCACAGTTCTATTCTGCAATTATTCTTGGACTTTGAAAATAAAATTAACCTTCATAATCCACAAAACCAAATAGAACAAATCCAAAATGAAACTAACCTGAGAATACTGGAAAAAATTATATCAGATTTTGAACAAAAAAAATCATATACGAGTATTTCTGGATTTTTAGACTATCTCGAAAAAATATCAACAGACAGAAATTTCGAATTACCGAGTGTATTATCAGGCGAAATTGATGCAGTACAAATTTTAACAATTCACGCATCTAAAGGACTTGAATTCCCATATACATTTGTATGTCATATTTCGAACAAAACACAACCGGATAAAAATAACATAATTTTTGACTTACAGTATGGAAACAAAAAAGGCTTTGGTCTGCTCGTAACAAAATTGAATGAAAAAGAATCTCCCAAAAGCTTTCTTTACAAAAGCATTTGGAAAAAGCCCAGAGATTTAAGCGAAAACATCAGACTTTTTTACGTTGCCATCTCTAGAGCCGAAAAATATTTGAATATTCTAACGTTTGAAGATATATCAAAAAACAAACCAGCCCCATATACAAAAGATTTTCCTTCAATTGTCACATCTGAAGAAATAAATCCTGCAGAAATTGTTATTGAAAAAACCTTAACCCCTATTAACCAAACATCAATCCCCCAAGAACAATTCACAGCCGAAATTGTTCCAACAAAAATCCAAGATTTGAAAATCCACAAATTTTCATTCAGCAAATTAAATACCTTCCACACTTGTCCAAATAAATTTCTATTAAAGTATAAATACGGTTTTACAAGCCTAAGACCACGCAACATTGGAGCAGAAATAGGGACAATTATACATAAACTGATTTATAATAGCCTGACTAATAAAATGGAAATGGAGCAAAGCGATATTTCTGCCATACTTTCAAAATACTCAATAAACTCGGAAACTAAAAATGCAGTCTTGATGTGCTATAAAAGCTTTTTACAATGTGATTTTGCTCCGGCAAAAATAAAAAACTCCAACTTTTTTGCAGAAAAACCATTCAAATTCGAATACACTCTAAAAGACAGAACCATTGAATTTAAAGGAGATATTGACCTTCTGATAGAAAACACCGACAACACATATTCAATTATTGATTTCAAAACCAATTCTCAACTAAAAGAAGCTGACAAAAAAATCTACTACAATCAACTGTATCTCTACAAAAAAGCAATGGAAAAAGAAGGTTTGAAGATTAAGTCCACTATGATTATCAGTTTAAATGAAAACAACCCATCTACAATCGAATTAACTGATGAAAACAAAATTGAAAAAGAATTTAATGAACTATTAGAAGCCGCGATAGAGCACTTTGAAATTGGGGAACTTACAACACAAAAACAAAACTGCTGTTCATGCGAATACCTGTATGCGTGCTTATAAAAGCATTTCAGCCGTGTTTATGCACTAATAATTCTGTATCCAACAAGGACAAGGCTCAAAATTCATAATGAAAGATATTCTATCTTGGAGCCCGTCTAATCTTTCATAACTTAAAAGACTACCGCTTTGTTTAACTAATTCATTACTTATTGCCAGACCTAAGAATACTTTATCTCTTTTGGCAGAAACTTTTTTGTAAATATAGTTTTCGAAGCTTGAATCTTTGTCAAAATCTAAAGGCGAAGTGCACTTCTTCGTTATTGAAAACTGAATACCCAACATAGTATGCTCATTACGTAACATCAAAACCTCTAAATGAATAGGGCTGTTATCCGCATAGTATAAAGAGTATTCCAGAAGATTACTAATAATTTCTAAAAGTTTAACCCCATTACCATAAACTTCCGTTGGAATATTCAAATCATAATCAAAGTTCAATTTAATATTCTTATCATCAGCCTGACATTTAATAAGAGCCAATGCCTTCGTCAAAAGTCCCCTCAGGTTAATTTTAACAGAGTTCAAGATTGATGAACTGTCTTCTTTTGTCATATTAACAAGGTCATCTGAAAGATAGTTCAATATTGCTCCGGAATATCTTACCTGATTTAAAAGCTCTTTATACTCGGGGTCAGTGATGTATTTATCAAGCAAATTTATAAAACCTGATAAGCCGTTAATTGCGTTTTTTATATCGTAAGACAAATTTTTTATAATTAATAATTTATCCTTGCTAAATTCGCAACAATATTCAGTATCACTGTTATTTACATTCATCTAAATTCTCTATGTAATAGAAAACATGAAAATAATAGTTCATATCTCAAATATTTCCTATTAGCCAGTTGGGCAGTTTTTGCATATCAAATAATAAAATTGAAAAATTCTAAAAAAAGAAAACCGCATAATTGCGGTTTTCAGACCTTCTACTTAGAACAGGGATCGCAACATTTATCTTTTTTCTTTTTAGTTTTCTTATCGCAACCACATTTGTCTTTGCATTTTTTATCTTTCTTACAGTTACAAGGGTCTTTGCAATCACAATCTTTTTTACATTCACAGTTTTCTTTACATTTATCCTGCTCCATACAAGGTGAATTGCAATCATCTTTTACCTTAGATGTTTCATTACAAACATCTTGCGCATTAGCTTTTGGCGGACAATCAAAATCCGCAGCAGAAATAGGACATGCTGCAAATGCTCCATTTTGATTTAAAAACAATGTCGCTGCAAAAAGCATAGAAATAATTAAAGATTTTTTCATATATACCTCCTTTTTTCTAAATTATATAATCATAAACATTTTAAAAATTTAATATTACCCAAATAACCGATATGACATAAACCAATTACTTAGCTTTGGTATCTATGATAAAAATTTCGCTATAACAATGTAAATTCATTTTTTTGGAACTCAATTATACCAGCATTACGAAGATTAGAAAGCTCTCTGCTCAAGGCACTTCTGTCAACGCAAAGATATTGCGCCATTTTTTCTCTGTTTAAATCAACCTCAAACTTACTTGAACCAGCTTTTAATGCCCGTTGATTCAAATAAGTCATAACTTTCTCCCTAATAGATTTTTTATCTAATATTTCTAATCGTTCTGAAAGCAGTAAATTCTCTTTACTAACAGACATAAACATATTGCGAAGTAACTTAATCTGCCAATCCTGATAACCGGAGCACTCCTTCAACATTTTTTCATAAGATATGAACAATACCCCAGTCTGCTTTTGTGCCTGAATAATTACCGGTGAAATCCTAAGCCCCGAGCAAATATAATTTACTCCAAAAACCTCACCATCTTTGACTTGTCCTAATAATGTTTCGCTCCCATCAGGATTTTGGGTATAAATTTTTAACAGCCCGACAAGCACAATTCCAATCTTTGATATATTATCACCCTGCTGCCAGATTAAATCCCCTTTGGGATATACCTTTGGTTCTCCTTGCAGGTTTTCTAATATATTCTCAATTCCATCATCTTTAATCTTGTCAAAAAGCGATATATTTTTCATATTTCCTCCGTTGCATTTGCAACTATTTCTATTCAATATTCTAATTTACTTTAATAATTAAAACAAGATTATGATTGTAACAATTTTGTTATAATAAAAACATTTTCATAGCTAAAATATTGAAAAAATATATCAGATATGCTACAATAATAGTAGGAGTTCGAGCAATGTACACACTAGCACTACAGCGGAATAAGAATTACACCAAACTGATACTTTATTCAGCGTACACAATGCTTTTAACCTTTTTAATCGCTCCACCGAGGTATATAGTCTATCAGAGTAATCTCCTCGCTATGGCAAAAACAAATCCCGTGCAATACGGACATGTATATACAGATGTATTTGAAACACAAGCAAGCGAGGAGAACTATAAACAAAATTTATTACTCAAAGAAAAGAAGAGATGGGATGACTCAATAAAACTAAGATATAAGAATGGATCCATATTAACTGTTAAAGAGGGAGTAAAACACATAAGATTAACAAAACGTTCAAGCGCAGGAAACGTAAAAATTAATGTGGTAGAAATTAATAGAAAATTAAACCCAAAACTTGAAGTTGTGCCGGTTTTGGCATCTGATACATTAGCAAGAAAAGCGACAATAAGAACACTCGCAACTAAAAGCAAAGCAATTGCCGCCATCAACGCAACCTATTTTAAACCACAAACAGGAGTTCCGCTTGGCACATTAATGATAGACAAAAAAATTTACACCGGTCCGATATACAACCGTGTTGCACTGGGGATTAAAGATGACGGATACATAATGGATAAATATAAATTAAATGCAACGCTTAAGTACAAAAAGTTATCCGCTCAAATTGATAATATAAATCAACCCCGAATGCTCTCAACACATTTACTTGTATATACAAAAGACTGGGGGCAAAACAGCCCCAATGCTCCCAAATATGGTGTAAATATAGCCATAAATGAAGGGAAAATTATAAAAGTTTCAAACGGTTCTTTAACTATACCAGATAACGGATTTGTTATATCCGGACCCAAATCAAAGTTAGAACCGTTTTTTAATGCTCAAATGAATGACGAAAAACAAATCTTCTTAGCAAACCTTACAAAAGGAAGAAAAATCGAACTCGAAATCAAACAGGATTACGACTGGCAAGACGTAAAACATATAGTAAGTGGCGGTCCGTTCTTGATAAAAGAAGGAGAAATATACGTAGACGCCAAGGAACAAAAACTACTCTCCATAACCGGACGCAATCCCAGAACAGCAATAGGATACACGGAAAACGATGAATTCATAATGATGACAATTGACGGACGCGAACAAAGTTCCGTTGGAATGACATTAACAGAAACAGCACGCACCATGAAAGACTTTGGTTGCATCTGGGCAATGAACCTTGATGGTGGTGGTTCCAGCGTAATGTTTGTTAACAATAATATCGTCAACAATCCAAGCATAAAAGGCGGAATAGCAGTTTCAAACGCTCTTGTAATAAAAGAAAGCTAATTCTTTATACGGAAAAACATTTCCATTATAATCCTATAATGAAGTTCCAAAATTAACATATCAGACAGAAATACCGCATTAGTTTTTTACACAAGCTGTCAACGGGACATTTTTGGGGCGTGTTTCTCCTCCACCAAACAATGAGGTTGAACCACCACTCCCTGATGTTCTTTGTGTTAAAGCATTACATGTACCAGAAGGACACCCACCGCCTTGTCCAATCCAAGTTATACCAAAATTCTGATAAATATGAGAATGAGACTTAATCATGTCATCTTGCAAAACATTTCTTGGATTATTTGTGTCTGCGACTCTGAAAAATCTACCACCCCAACCAAGAGTTGTCACATTTTTCCAACCCGTAGGACAACTTGCCAAATTAAAAAAGACTACAGATCCTGATGGAATCGTTTCCAAGTCTTTTAATTGTTCTTCCAAAATTTCTAATTTATTTTCCATATTTTCGATTTTTTCTTCTAAATTATTATACCCAATCTTGCTAGCTCCGTCGCTTTTCATCATTTTTGAAATCAAAGGACTAGCCGTTGCCAGCGCAAGACTTGTTATCAATAGAACCACCATTGCCTCTGCTACAGAAAATCCTCTTTTTTTCATCTAAACCTCCTTTTTAAAGATATATGTAAAGATTCTAACACTATTATTATTATTTTGCAATAAAAATCGGCCCTTACGAGCCGATTTTAAATTACTGTTCAATATATTCTTTAAGTCGTTTACTTCTATTTGGATGTCTAAGCTTTCTAAGCGCCTTTGCTTCAATTTGTCTGATACGCTCACGCGTAACTCCAAAAAGCTGACCAACTTCTTCCAATGTCCTTTGACGCCCGTCATCCATACCAAAACGAAGTCTTAAAACATCTCTTTCTCTGGGAGAAAGACCTGAAAGAACTTCTGCAAGATCTTCTCTTAATAATTCATGCGCAACTGTTTTAACCGGAGCGTCTGCATCTTTATCCTCAATAAAGTCACCCAATCTGGAATCTTCTTCTTTTCCGATAGGAGTTTCTAATGAAAGTGGTTCTTGCGCAACTTTAATTATCTCACGAAGTTTTCCGATTGATATATTCATTTCTGCTGCAAGTTCATCTTCAGTTGGTTTACGAGAAAGCTCTTGAGCCAATTTTCTTGTAACTTTTTTTAGCTTATTAATAGTTTCCACCATATGTACAGGAATTCTGATTGTTCTTGCCTGATCAGCTATCGCACGAGTAATCGCTTGTCTTATCCACCAAGTTGCATATGTTGAAAATTTGTAACCTCTTTCATGATCAAATTTTTCCGCTGCTCGAATCAAGCCAAGATTACCCTCTTGAATTAGGTCAAGAAATAACATTCCTCGTCCTACATATTTTTTGGCTATACTAACCACAAGACGAAGGTTTGCTTGAACAAGTTTACGCTTTGCTATTGCACCGGCGGCTCCGCCTTCTATGATTTTTCTGGCTAAACTTATTTCTTCTTCCGCTGTCAAAAGTTTGATTCGTCCGATTTCCCTCAAATACATTCTTACCGGATCATCTATTGCTAAACCTTTAGGCATAATCATCTCTGCTTGTACATCATCTTCCGTTTCTGCTTCCGATGAATATATATCGTCTATAATCGGATTGGTCGTCTTGCGAGTACTGATAATCGCATCTATATTATCAGTTGTGATTTCATGGTCTTCTGTCCCGTAAGCACCAACTTCCAACATATCATCATCTTGTGCTTCCGCTTCATCTATTACACTAACCACTGAATCTTCTGACATTCTTTTTCTTCTCATTAATTATCTCCAGTCCTTAACCTACTTTTTAACTTTTCCTTGAGTTCGATTTGCATTTGCACCGCTTGCACATCGTCATCATCTATTTGCTTGTACGCTTGTCGGAATTTTTCCCTTTCCTGACGAAGCTTAAACTTTTTTTTGTTTTGCAGACTTTCATCAATAGAAGTACGCAAATCAGCCTCTGAAAGACCTTCGTACGGCTTAGCCAACTCTATTAAATCTGTAATTATATTTTTAATATCATTATTTTCTGCAAATGTATTATAAAGGGTTCCGATTAATTCTTCTACATTATTTACCTCACCCGAGAGTTTGTCAATCGTATTTTTAATATAATTTAACGTTTCGTCATCAAGTTCTTCGTCCTTTAAAATTCTTGATATTTGAGAGGGAAGAAGCTGACTTCTGCTTATTAAATACATGCACAACAAATTTCTTTCTGCTTTTTCTATTAAACTGATACGTTTCTTAACAATTGTTTCTTGCCTTACATATGGCGCAATCGCTGTTAATTGTGAACCCCTTAACTCTTTTAACAAATCCTGTTCCGGTATATCTATTCGTTCAGCCACTATTTTTACATATTCATTTTTGGCTATCGAATTTTGTATACTGTTTAAAAGAGGTATTATATTTTTGACGATTTTTAATTTTTCAGCGATAGGCATATCCCTTGAATATTCCTTAAGCATCAATTCAATCTCAAAATCCATTAAAAGCTGTGCTTTTTGAAGATATTTTTTATACGCTTCTGCCCCATTTGCTCTTATAAATTCGTCCGGGTCTTTCCCCTGAGGCGGAGATACCACCCTGATTTCACAGGCATATTTTTCATCACTTAACGAAGACTGGACTTCATCAAATTGTTTAATTTCTCCCAAACCGGTAAATGCCTCCTTTATAACTTCTGCACCGCGTTTTGTCGCTTTTACCCCGGCTGAATCAGTATCAAATGCAAGATATATTTTTCTCGATTTACTGTATCTTGATATTAGCCCTATATGTCCTGAAGTTAAGGAAGTTCCGCAAGCAGCTACACAGTTTTCTATTCCATTTGCTTGTGCTGAAATAACATCAAAATACCCTTCCATAATAATTACGGCGTCTTCTTCTTTTATCACATTTTTTGCATGGTACAACCCGTATAAAATTTTACTTTTGTTATAAACCGGACTGTCCGGAGAGTTTAAATATTTGGGAGTTTGTTCCTTTTCCAAAGCTCTTGCCCCAAACGCAACTACATTTCCATTCTCATCAAAAATAGGAATAATTACCCTGTGTCTGAATCGGTCAATATATCCGACTTCTCTTTCCTTTTTTATAACTAAACCTGACTGTTCAAGAACATCGTTAGAATATTTACCTTGAAATCTTTTATACAAATCATCAAAGCTATTTGGTGCATATCCGAGTTTAAATTTTGCAATATCAGCTTCGCTCAAACCCCTACTTTTTACGTATTCTAATGCTTTTTGTGCAGAAGAAGATGATGTCAAATTCAGATAGTAAAACTCTGCTGCGTCCTTAAGTGCTGAAAGTATTTGCTGTTTAAATTCCTTTTTCTCCGGCGAAGCGCCAAAAGTTTTCGGCAATTCTATTCCAAGTGCCTGCGCCTCATCACGTACAACTTCAGGGAATGTTTTGTTCTGCGTTTTCATCAAAAAACTGAATACATCTCCACCTTCCCCGCAAGAAAAACATTTATAAATCCCTTTCGAGCGACTTACACTAAATGAAGGCGTTTTCTCTTTATGGAACGGACACAACCCCCAGTAATTTTGACCCTTCTTTTTCAAAATTACTGTTTTTGATATAACATCGACAATATCCAACCTGTCTTTTATTTGTTGAACTACATCTGAATTATCAATCATTTACACTGTTTAACCCGTTTAATTTTGCAAACCTGAATAAAAAATCATCATCATCTACAGATGCCATCGCTTTAGGAATAAAATTTTGTTTATACTTATTTACAATATATCTGTCAGTCATGCCCGAAATATAGTCACACACTGTCTGCTGCGCCTTTATTTCATCATAATTGGATGAATAAATTTTCAAAAGTTCCATGTAATGTTCAAACAGTTCCTTAATAATTCTTTGAGCCTTATCTTCTTCTGCTTTTGCTACACTATTTGAATAAACATTTTCAAACATCCAAGTACGAAGTTTGTTCATATAACCCAAACATTCTTCTCCCATTGTTATCTTATCTTTATCCATGCTGTTTTCAACAAGATTATAGACCATTTTGGAGAAACGTTCATGTCTGATAGGTGAAAAATACTTCATACAATCTTTTGGCATGTCTTCAATTCTGATAATACCAGCCCTCAACGAATCATCAATATCATGGTTTATATATGCTATTTTGTCTGCTATCTGCACAATTTGACCTTCCAAAGTAAAAGCCGGCTCCCATGCATAAGAATGACAAAGAATACCATTCACCGTTTCTTCTGTCAGATTTAAATCCTCAATAACTTCAACCACACGAACACTATTTTCGTTATGGCTAAAACCGTTAATCATAATATTATCAAGAACACTCTCCCCACTATGACCAAATGGCGTGTGACCTAAATCATGCCCGAGTGCTATTGCTTCAACCAAGTCCTCATTAAGATTTAACGCCTTTGCAATCGTCCTTGCTACCTGAGAAACCTCCAAAGTATGCGTCATTCTTGTTCTATAGTGATCATCATTGGGCGCAAAAAATACTTGCGTCTTGTGTTTTAAACGCCTAAATGCCTTACAATGAAGAATTCTATCTCTATCCCTTTGAAATTCTGTTCTTATCGAGCATGGTTTCTCTTCACGTTTTCTGCCTCTGGAAAACTTGCTCTTTGCAGCAAAGGGGCTAAGGTTTTGAACTTCCTTTTCTTCGAGTGTTTGTTTTATTGTATTAATTTCAAGAGCCATTATTACACATTCCATCTGTATCAAAAACAATTTAACATGAAAATGCTCTAAAATAAAGAAAGACAAAACTTTACATAATATGAAAAGTATTCTATAATTTTTGAAAGAAAATTATAGATTAGTTGGAGATTTTTTATGAAAAAGTCAAATTGCCTTTTATCTATTGCCCCCCCCCCCCCTGCAAAACCTTGTGTAGCAACAAAAATCCGATAAAGCTTGGATTTTCTCTCGCAGAAACTCTCATTACACTTGTGATAATCGGAATTATTGCAGTAATGACTATTCCAAACCTGATTTCCAAATATGAAAAAAAAGTTACTGTAACTAAGCTAAAGTCTACATACGCAATCTTAAACCAAGCACTAAAAATGTCTATTAACGAAAATGGTCCCGTAGGGACCTGGCCAAGGGATATGAACACGGAGGAACTGCTTAAGAAATATTTTGTTCCATATTTAAAAATTGTCAAAATATATCCACCGGCTACAACAGACAAAAAATATCTATGCTATGAAAAAGATAACGGCAACTACCTTTGGATAACTGGTATCGGAATTTCGACACCGTTTAATCGTTCTGGTGAAAATGGAACTTCGTCTATAAAACTACCAAAAAACAGCTGCGTTGGAATAAATGCGGAAAATCCGACTCGTTCTGATTTAGGTTTTACCATAGCAATAGATGTAAACGGACATGACAAAAAGCCCAATAAAACAGGCTATGACCTTTTTTGGTTTATATTAGATAACAACAACGCGATATTACCATATGGATATAACACTAATATGGGTAACGATACAAGTCTTTGCTATTTAATAAAACATGCAGGTGGACTGTATTGCACATTACAAGTGGTACAAGACAACTGGGAAATCAATTACAGATAATCTTATAAAATAGCAGGTACTGCTAAAGCAGTACCTGCTATTTATTCTATAAATTACCAACTAAGCAAAAATCATTTCGTTGTGGTGTTCTTTTTGTGCACATTGTTCAACAAGTGTTCTTATTAGCGCAACCATTTCGATTGTTGTGTGTAATTTGTTGATACAAGAGCCTACTCCAATTGCACTTGCGCCTGCTGCAAATGCCATAGGTGCAGTTGTTGGGGTAAGTCCTGATGCCGTCATTACAGGAATTGAAACGTTTCTTGAAATTTCGATTGTATTTGCAATACTTTGTTGTGCAAGTTCCATTAGACCTTTTGCGCCTTGGATTTGGGAAGATGTCATCATTGCAGCGCCTTCCGTTTGGATGATATTTACACCCATTTTTTCAAGTTCGCCTGCAAGCCAAATTTGCTCACTCACATCAATATGTCCCGGAACTGTCGCTGAAACATATACTTCTCTTCCGTTTAGCAGGTCAAAAGTTCTTTTTGCTATTGAATAAATTTCTTCAGCAGACATTCTTACTCCATTTTTATAAAGAGCATCAAAGTTACCGATTTCTATAGCATCTGCACCCCATTCAACTGCTTGTGCAAGCTCTTGAGGGTCAATCGACGATACAAACACCGGTAATGATGTGAGTTCTTTTGCTACTCTAACAATTTCTTCACTGCATGCTACGTCAACAGCACTTGCTTTAGCTTGTTCTGCTGCTGAAACTACCTTTTTTACTTTGTCCATATCAAAGTTATCGATACCTGAAATAACCTTAATAGCACGTTTTGCTTCAACGTCTCTTTTAAATCTTTCAATTCTGTTCATTAGTTTAACTCCATTTTAATAAGCTACATCGCTATTATACCCATGCTTGCTGTATTTTGCAAATAGTTTTTAACATATTCACGAACTAAGACTAATTTTTTCTACACAAATTAAGAGCAATATTATTCGGACGAGTTTCTGCTCCTCCACCTCCTGCTACCTTGACAACTCGTGAAGATTTACTCCACCAGTCATAATATTGATTATCACCAGATAAAATAGGACTATATGGTCCTCCTCCTCCTCCATAATATGTATTTACGGATCTTATATCTATATTCATGTCATGTTCGTGATAACCGACAGCTTGATTTTGCCATTGACCATGCGGTACATTCACGCTCATTGTATTATCGTACCCGGCTACTCTCAAAAATCTTCCACCCCAACCTTTTGTGCTCATATTTGTCCAACCTTTAGGACATGCACCGTCAAAAAAGGCTAACATTCCTGACGGAACAGTCTGCATAACATCATCCCCCCCAACTCTTTTATATAAATCTCCATTTATTGTAATATAGCTTGCTACGTTTTCCCCATCATAATTTACTATAGCATTATTTGTCCCATTGGCTATTGTTACCTTCTTATTATTATTTTCTGCCAAGAAGGCCCCTCCACTAACATGCAATTTCGCCTGCGGGTTTTTATTCGTAGCAACTCCGACTCCAACATTGCCTTGAGGTCTTGTTATATTGTCTTTATTAGCAGCGTAAGACCATTTAGAATTATCAACTTGACTTGTATTTACCATTTTTTTGGATAACATCGGTGCCATCGCCGCTAAGGATATACTTACCAAGACTAATACAACCATTGCCTCTGCAACAGAAAATGCTGTTTTTTTCATTACAATAATCCTCACTGCAAACTTAATACTACCAAATTATAACATAATTATTGACATAGCAAAATCGGCTCAAAGAGACGATTCTTACAAAGCTTGAATTTTTTCAATTAATTCATCTGCAAGCTTGTCAACTTTTTGCAAATCTTCTTCTGTAGGTTTACCCTTAACTACAATATTTTCAAGTTTTTCAGCTCTCACCATTGGCATAAGACCTTCAATCGTTTCAACCAATCTTCCGCCCCAACCATAAGAACCTAGTATCGCAAAATATTTCATCTTAGGCTTAATCAGGTTCATAAGGTAAGCCACATAAACAGCTTTCGGATGAGGTCCCGCAAGAACCATTGAACAAGCCAAAACTACAGCCGCAGCATCTACCAGCTCCATAGCAATCTCGCCTTCGTCAGTTTCAACCAAATCTGCCATCACAACTTCTATTCCGGATTTTTTAATGCATTCCGAGAGCCTTTTTGCCATTTCATAGCTGCTGTTATACATCGAAACATAAGGGACAACAACCTTCTTAACAACATCATCAGACGTCCAAGATTTATACAAATTAAGAATAAAACTTACATCCTTATATATCGGTCCATGACTCGGACAAACCATATTCGGCTTAAGTTCTTCTACTAAACAAACATATTTCTTACAGAAGTTCCTATAAGGCATCATAATTTCTGCATAATATCTCTTTGCAGAAATTTCCAATTCCTTTGAATTATCCGCAAAAATATCTCCTTGAGTATGATGTGCTCCAAGAAAATCACACGTAAACAAAACCTTATCTTCTTTTACAAAAGTAAACATCGTATCAGGCCAGTGAACCCATGGCGCATGATGAAACTCAAGTGTTTTGTCACCCAACGATATCGTTTCTTTGTCTGCCACTGTAATAAATTTATTCTCATCAATATGATGTTCAGCAATCAAAAGTTCCTTACACTTAGGATTTGTAACAATCTTTGCTTCAGGAAATCTTTCAACCAATACGGGTAAAGCTCCACTATGGTCTTGTTCACCATGATTGGCAACTATATAATCTATTGTTTTTACATTATTTTTTTGAAGAGTTTCCAATAATTCATCTATTAATGGTGGATATATTGTATCTATCAGTGCTGTTTTTTCACTTCCGATTATAAAAAAAGAATTATAAGTAGTTCCCTGAGGCAAGGGTATTAACTGGTCAAAAATTGCTCTTTGAGGGTGTTTTTCTCCACAGTAAAATATATTATTAGCCAACAGTTCCATTTATTTCCTCCAATATTGATAATATTTACTAATTTGAGTATATCACGAAAGTAAAATACAAAAAATAAATAACAAAACTAATCCTAAAAGAAATTAATAACATAAACATTAACAAAAGACTTGCATCAATGTAACTGTAAACTCAACAAGACTATGCTATAAAGTAATAATGATAAACAACGAAGATAAAGAGAATTATAAATGGAGCAAAAAACCATATCGTTAAATAGCTTGTGCTTTTGTATTTGTAAAAGTAAAGATATTTCCTTTTAGCTCCAAAGCACTCATTTTCTATCTTTATTCTTTTGACAAAATGATAAATTTTAACAGATTTTATATAAATTTTTCAATTTAAGCTCTTATCCATAATTGAAAATATAATAAAATTATGATATACAATAACAATGATCATAATGGGTGAGAAAGAAATAAATATTGCCATTTCTACTGACGAAAACTATGCAAAATATTGCATAGTCACTATAGTGTCCGTAAAAGAAACTCAAAAAGATTTTGATAAAATAAATGTTTTTGTGCTGTCAAAAAATCTATCACCTAAAACTCAAAAATTGTTTCAAGACTTAAATACTGAAAATTTTAAAGTCAAATTGATAGATATATCAACTATTGACGTAAGTTCTATAAAAATAGACATACCTCGTAAACGTACGTTACCGGATTTAACATATTGTAGAGTCTTCATTGCAGATATACTGAAAGATATTGAAAAAATACTTTATCTGGATTGTGACGTTATTGTTAAAGACAACCTTCTACCTCTTTGGCAAACTGATTTAACTAATTACTATTTTGCTGCGGTGGAAGATCATTGTTCGGAAAGTATATTAAAAAAACATAAACTTTCGCATAAAAAACATTATTTTAACTCCGGCGTTCTGCTTATGAACCTAAAAAAATGGAGAGAAGGAAATGCAATAAACAAAATCATATCTTTTGTAAAAAAACCATATGTCACCTTAAAATTTCATGACCAGGATATTTTGAATTTTTCATTTGACGACGAAGACATCTTATTCATCGACAAAAAATGGAATTTTCAACAATATTTTTATAAAAAAGATTTTCCGAAATGCGCAATTATTCATTATATATCAGCTCATAAACCTTGGAATTTATTCAAAATAAAAGTTTACTACAGGAGCTATTACTGGAACATACTAAAGAAAACAGCCTTTAAAAATGAAATTTATAAATATTATCTGGCAAACATATTTTTGGGATTATTTTATATCGGTTACAAAACTTACAAGAATATAAAGTTACATTATAGATACAAGAATCGCACCTTGTAACAGGTGCGATTCTTGTATTAATTGGAAGAATGGATTTATTCCTTAGTATATTCAGCATCAATTACATCATCATCATTATTTGAAGAGGATTCATTTTGCTGAGCTTCTGAACCTTCAGAGCTTGCGCTTTGAGCTTCTTCTTTTTGAACTTGTTCATATGCTTGTTGTGAAATGCTGAACATTTTTTGTTGCAAGTCTTCAGAAATCTTTTTAATTTCTTCTGCCGGTTTATTTTCATCCAAAGCTTTTTGAAGATTTGTTTTCAATTCTTCAAGGCTTGTTTTATCCGCATCTGAAATCTTTCCTTCGAAGTCTTTTACAATTCTTTCTGCTGAAGAAATTAAAGAATTTGCGTTATTTTTAATTTCTGCTTCTTCTTTTTTCTTTCTATCTTCTTCCGCGTTAGCCTCAGCCTCTTTCACCATTTTTTCAATGTCGGCTTCGTTCAAGTTCGAAGAATTTGTAATCGTGATTTTTTGTTCTTTATTTGTAGCTTTATCCTTAGCAGAAACGTTAACAATACCGTTGGCGTCGATATCAAAAGTAACTTCAATTTGCGGCATACCTCTCATTGCCGGTGGCAGACCATCAAGTCTGAACATACCTAATGATTTGTTATCTTTTGCCATAGGACGTTCGCCTTGAAGTACATGAATATCTACTGCGGTTTGGTTATTTTCTGCCGTTGAGAATACTTGTGATTTTGAAACAGGGATTGTCGTATTTCTGGGAACCAACGGTGTCATAACACCCCCTAATGTTTCAATACCAAGTGTTAACGGAGTAACATCAAGAAGTACAACGTCTTTTACTTCACCGGCCAAAACACCAGCCTGAACAGCAGCACCAACTGCTACTACTTCATCAGGGTTAACCGATTGGTTAGGATCTTTTCCTGTGTATTCTTTTACCAATGCTTGAACTGCAGGAATACGAGTTGAACCACCTACAAGAACAACCTCATCAACATCTCCCTTAGAAAGTCCTGCTTCTTTTAATGCATCAGCTACAGGTTTTTTACATCTTTCTAACAAGTCATGTGATAATTCTTCAAATTTTGCTCTTGTTAATTGAATATCTAAGTGTTTAGGACCGTTTGCATCAGCAGTAATAAAAGGAAGGTTAATGTTTGTTTCAACTACAGATGAAAGTTCACATTTTGCCTTTTCAGCAGCTTCTTTTAAACGTTGCATTGCTTGTTTATCATTTCTTAAGTCGATACCTTCTTGTTTTTTGAATTCATCAGCAAGCCAATCCATAATTTTTTGGTCAAAGTCATCACCACCGAGGTGAGTATCACCTGAAGTTGAAAGAACTTCATGAACACCATCGCCTATTTCCAAAACAGAAACATCGAAAGTACCACCACCAAGGTCAAATACCAAAACTTTTTCGGGTTTTTCTTTTTCCAAACCATAAGCCAAAGCTGCCGCAGTAGGTTCGTTTACAATACGTAAAACATCCAATCCCGCAATTTTACCTGCATCTTTCGTTGCTTGTCTTTGAGCATCATTAAAATATGCCGGAACAGTAATTACTGCAGAAGTAACCTTTTCACCCAAATATGCGGAGGCATCATCTGCAAGTTTTCTCAAAATCATTGCTGAAATTTCTTGCGGAGTATAATCTTTTCCGTCAATACCAATTTTGTAATCATCGCCCATATGACGTTTGATAGAAATAACCGTTCTGTCCGGATTTAAGATTGCTTGACGTTTTGCAAGCTGTCCTACAAGTCTTTCACCTGTTTTAGAAAAACCAACTATTGAAGGGGTCGTTCTTGAACCTTCTGCATTGGCTATAACAGTTGGTTTACCACCTTCCATAACCGCTACTACCGAGTTGGTAGTACCAAGGTCAATACCTATTGTCTTTGCCATTTTTTATCTCCTTTAAATAAGTACATTTTTTCAATCTCTTATAATCTGTTTATAACACCGTTTTGTAAAAAACTTTAAAAAATAAACAAAAAATTAATAATTCAATTGAATATCATAATATGTTTTGTAAATTTTTGTTTCATTTTAAGCTTTTCACTTAACATGACTGCCTGAAAAACCGTTTAATAATATAGGATATTAGCAAAATCATCGGGCATTTATGATAGCAATTCAAATGGATTTAAACTACCTCGCGAGGTATTTAAATATCAGTGCCGAGCGCATACAAGCGTATCGGCATAAAAGCCTTGAGGAAATTGTTGAACTCGAAGCCGAACAGGGAAATATACTTGCCCAAGAGTACCTTGCTAAAACCCTGCGAGACCCCAATTCGCTTCTTAAAATATTTAATTTGATTGACGCCCAAAATCGTTGGATGATTCTTAAAGAAATGAACGAAGATGATTTGCAAGATTTGCTACCGCTTCTGGAATCAAAAGATTTAATTTCGGGCTTATTCTTTTTTACCCATGATGCTTTAATCAAAATGATAGAAGAAATGCCACCGGAAGAAATTACTAAAGTCCTTTTCCAGTGCTATTCCGAAGAAGAATTTATGGCACTTGTTCCGGAAACTGAAATGAACAAGTGGTTCGAGTCTGAAAAAGTTGACAAACAAAAAGTTTTTGAACAGGTTAAAGGTTTTAACCAGGAGATTTTAGCTCAAATGGTTGAGGCCGTGACAGGTGAAAACCAAGAAGACACCAACCGTGACGATTTAATCTCTACAATCGGAAATTTTAATCCAAGAGAATTTTTAGAAAGTGTTCAAGCTCTTAAACCCAAAAACAAAGGTCAGATTATCCTGAATATGACACAAGAAAAACCTGACCTATGGGAGGAATTTGATGCAAAAACACTTACTCGTCCGCTTGAATATCTGGAAAAACCGGACATAATAAAAGGAATGACCCAACTCGAAGATAAAATGTTGGTACAAATGCTTCAAAACCTGCCAAAAGAATTAATAGCTGTTGTTACAACCCAAATTAACCCCGAAGTCTTTTCTAAAGTTCTTGCCCGTGATTTCCAAGAAGTTTTGAAAAATGTTGTTTCTATCTAAAAACCTAAGTGACAAAATTGGTAATATTATTGAAATTTTATCCTGTTTCCATTCTAAACATTTTCATAAAATAATTGAACCTTATATTAATCACTCATTCAATGACTATATTTAATATTCACAAAACCCTCCGATTTGACAATTATACAGACGATATCCTCACCAGCCATTTCAACATTAATATCAAAATATCAAAACTAAAACGCGACAATAATTTCTAATTGTTCCAGAGCAGCAGTTATTTTACTTGATGGCTGGGAAATTAGTAAAGAGTACCCCTGGTAAATAAAAAAGACAAAGCGGGAGCACTTTAGAGTGCTCCCGCTTCTCTTTAATCTATTCGAAAACTACTGTGCGTATACGCTTACTTGTTTTCTTGTTCTTCTGTGAGGTTCGAATTTTACAACCCCATCAATGAGTGCAAATAATGTATTATCTGAACCCATTGCTACGTTGTTACCAGGGTGAATTTTTGTTCCGCGTTGACGTACAAGAATATTACCTGCAAGAACGCTTTCACCGCCGTATTTTTTCACGCCTAATCGCTTACTTTCCGAATCTCTTCCGTTTTTGGATGAACCTACACCCTTCTTATGAGCCATTTTTATATCTCCTTATTTATTATTTTAATTTTATTCTTCTGTTGTTGCTGCTTCTTCTGTTTTAGCAGATTTTGCTGCTGTTGTTCTAATTTTTGTAATCATCACTCTTGTAAAACCTTGTCTGTGACCTTGTTTTTTTCTATATCCTTTTTTAGGTCTTTGTTTGTAAACGATGATTTTCTTTGCTTTATCGTGGTTCATTACTGTGCCTTCCACTGTTGCTTTTTCAACATAGGGCTGACCCACTTTGGATTTTTTACCGTTTACTAACATAACAACTTTATCAAAAACAACTTTTGATTCTTTTTCATCTTCAAGAAGCTCGATATCAACGTATCTTCCTTCTGTCATCGGGTATTGCTTACCGCCTGTTTCTACTATTGCGTACATTTTCATTTTCCTTTCATTTTTAAGGGATTGCAGCTCTTTTTAAAAGCATTTAGGGACAATCAACCTATCTAATACAGTATTAACAATTTACTTCGGACATGGACTATTGTCAATCATGGTTGAGCCGAAATATTGCGATTGTTTAAGCCAAATTGAACAAGAACAAATTATATGTTAAATTTTAATTGGAATTATGAGCAAGTTTACATATTTACAACAAAGTTTAAACAAAGGCCATATTGCAAGGTGGTCACAAAATTGCATGCCAATTAAATTCTACATTTCACCTTGCAAATTTTATTCCGTTGCGCATGAAGCAGACAGATATCATGAAATGGTTCTTCGGGCGTTGAGAGAGTGGGAAAGAGTTTCCGGAGGAATAATAAAATTCAGCGTTGTGAACACTCTTTATGATTCTCAAATCAACTTGAGCTGGAGAAGAGTAAATCGAGAATCCTTAGGTCATTGTACTTGGAACCATGATGATTCTTTCAGATATTATTCTGCTGAAATAGAAATCGGAATTTCTGACGGTTATGTCTGTCAAAAATACATGCACGAAGATGAGGTTTACCATACAATTGTACATGAGGTAGGTCATTCTCTGGGACTTGGACACAGCCCATTCGAGAATGATATTATGTATGTTCCTCATAAATACGGGGTTACCAAAATAGGTGAAAATGATATAGCAACTCTATTGTGGCTATATCGCTTGCCTCATGGAGCAACTCCAAAAGATATTGCTGCAAAATACTCTTATGCAAAAGCGGATTTAGATGAAATTGTTCTTAAAATTGCCAAAAAACAGATTTCTTCACAATTTGAAGACGTGAAAAATTCAATCAACATTCCTAAAAAAGACCTGCTTCAAGAACAACAAAATATTGCTGATTTAAAAAAATATATGTTTAGCCTGCAAAATGTTCAAATACCTAAAGACGCTCAAGAGTTCTTTAAAAAAACTCAAATGGAAAAAAGTAAGAAAAACAAAGATTAATGAAAAAACTTAAATCACAACAAATAACAGAGTTTATGTTAGCTGCTCCGCTTCTGATTATTTTCTTCGCAGTCCTGACAGAGTTTGCCTTTGCACTTAACGCTAACCTTGTTTTTACAAACGCAATAAAATCTAGTGTAATTGCTTACATAAGCACAATATCATCAGACACCAACAAGACTGAAATGGAAAATGCAATCAAAGATTATGTTAAATCTGATATGCAAAAAAACAAAATACCAAACCTTTCTTCACTTAATGTTTCACTAATAAATGTTGGTGATAATCCTGCCGTAATAGGCAATTACACTTACAAACCGGGATTTACTTTTGCCTTCCTTCCCGCATTAAAAAACATAAATATGTCAGCTATAACTCTTTTTCCTATAACGGCCATTGATTTTACCGGATATGAAAATGCTATTTCCACAGAAGAATTAAACTCAATCCAACCCCAAATCGTTCAAGAAGGTGGTGATGTTGTTGTTGAACCATAAAGTTAACCGCTTAAAAAAACACAAGGCAAGCGCACTTGTTTCCGTAATCGCATTTTTTACAGTCTTTTTTGTATTCTGCGGATTTGCCATTGATTTTTCAATGGTAATAACTGCTCGCTCACAATTACAAAATGCCGTTGAAACAGCCGTTCTTGGTGCTGCCCCATATATATCATCAGACAACGCAGAAAAAACCGCATACAATCTTTTTTCATATACCAAAACAAATTTCATTAAAAATGCCAATATTACAAATATAGAGATTAAAAAACCGGCAAATGCCATCTTGATTGAAGCCAATGCATTAGCACAAACATATTTCTTAAGCGCACTAGGAATAAGAACTATCGAAATACAAGCCAAAGCAGCCGCAGAAGTTACGCCAATTATCTTAAATCCCGATATGGATTTAAACATTGAAAATCATATACAATACACCTCACCCGTTCTCGTATTCTCCAAAGAAGGAGCCGAGATTAAAATTAACCGCTCGGATAATACATCAGAATACATGGTTTATGTTGGGTTAAATGATAAAGTTAATGAAACAAAATGGGTTGATATAACCTGCTCCACAAATGATATTAATGCAAAAGAACAATTTTTTGACTTCGACGCGATTTGCGTAAAAGAAAAATACAATGGCGGCATCACTGCCGCCCAACAAATTCGTATTATAAATAATGACTCCTCAACTCCACCTGATTTATTTGCTATCAACGAGCTTGCACTCAACAACACTGCAACCCTCATCAAAAGCTCTAAATTTAATTCCTTATAGTTACTCCGACAACATCTGTTGAAGTTCAACATCAGGTTTTCCAAGAACTCTGACAAGTTCTAAAACTGAAGCTTTCATTTGGCATTTTTGAGAACTTCCGTTAAAAAAGTCTGTATAAAAGCACCCCTCACAAACACAACCCCTTTTATAACACTCAAGAGCTGTATTTGTCCATCTTCTGACAGCCACTGCTCTGCCCATATCTCTGCTTCTTAACACTCTAAGTAACCTCCCAATAATTCAGTTAATAGACTATAGTCTATAATCCCCTATTTATAAGTTATTTCCCCTCGCCATGCCTCGAAAATTCAATCTCAACACGGCTTTAATTTAATTATAGCTATAAACACTTCTTTTACAAGATAATCATGAAGAAATATTACAAACAGCTAATTAAAGTCCTGTACTGAGATACAGGACTTTAAGAGTACGTAATCATGCATAAATACATGGTTTTAATCAGTCTAATACATGTAAACATGCATGCAACATGGTTTTAGGGATAATTTGTATTTTTTAAGTTTTGTAACAATCTCGACTTTTTATAATTTTATCTGTAATATTCAGACTATAAATTTCCCAGCTACAAATAAGTCTTTTAGTCAAGTCTTATTTGCTCTTTGTAAACCTTTATAAAATTTTGTTTAAATTGCTAAATATTTTGAGATTTAAACAGCGATTTGTGCTAAATTCTAATAATAATTGATAGATTTTACGTAATTTGTTATGTAATAAACTATTTAACGCATTTATATTAAACCAAATGAGAGTCAAGGAGATTTAAGAATGTCAGAATACTTGAGCAAAGAAGAAATTAGACAATGGAGAAGCTCATTGGAAAAGATAACTTTGGAAGAGTTCGCTGCCAGACTTGGTAAAACTATTAATGAAGAAAAAGAAACTCGTGATATAGTAGATATCGTTCTCGAAAAAGAACCGGTTCTCGTTCACGATAACTATAAAATAAAAACCGAAAAAATTACGACTATAGCTCAAAGAGCCCTTTCGAAAGAAAGAGAAATCACAACAGTAAAACACAACCTTCCTCTTGAACCGGTTAAGGTTGAAAAGAAAGTTAAACCTGTTGAGAAAAAAGAAGCTAAACCGGTGAACAAAAAAGTAAAAAGTGAAAAGCCTAAAAAAGCTCCAAAAGCAGAACCAATTGAAGTTAAAATTGAACCTTCAATTTCGGGAACTAATGTCAACGTTACTTTCAAAAAACCATTAACAGGAAGAGAGCAACTGGTATTTGACCATTTTCTTTCACACAAAAATTCCATTGTATATGCAAAAGACCTTGCTGAGCTTTTGGAATTACCGAGAGATTATGTTTACAAGTATATTAAAAATCTTAGAAACAAACTCGGCGAAGAAACGCTTCAAAATGCCAACAACGGCGGATATGTTTTAAAAGTTTAATTAGTCAGGTCAACACATGGCAGAAACTCAGGAAAAAAAGAAATTAAAAGTGGCATTCCCTCATATGGGAACAATTTCTATTGTTTGGTCTGCTGCCTTAAGAAAAATGGGCTTGGAACCTTTTATTCCTCCTTATACAAGCAAAAAGACACTGTCGCTCGGAACAAAAAACAGTCCGGAGGCTATCTGCTTACCTTACAAGTTAATTCTGGGAAACTTTATTGAGGCTATAGAAGGCGGTGCTGATTATGTTGCAATGATTAGCTCACCCGGAATTTGTCGACTGGGAGAATACGGCAGCAGTATAAAACATGCCTTGTCTGATATGGGTTACGAAGCTAATTACATTGAACTTCAACTCTATGACGGGTTTAAGGGAATGTATCGATTTCTGACCGAACTTAGTGGTGTAAAAAATCCAATTCCCATAATCAAGGCAATTAATATCGCCGTTAGAAAAGTTTTTGTGCTGGATAGATTAGAAAAAACTTTTTCTTACTACCGCGCAAGAGAAGTTGTAACCGGTTCAGCCGAAAAAGCTTTTAATCGTGCATTAAAAATTGTTGATGAAGCAAACACAACAAGAGAACTTGCTAAAGCTCAAAAAAAAGCTATTGAGGAAATTCGCAAAACCAAAATTGAAAAAAACAAAGATATCTTATACGTAGATTTAACCGGAGAAATATTTCTCGTTTTGGATTATTTTGCCAATCAAAATATAGAAAGAGAACTCGGAAAAATGGGAGTACAGACACGTCGTACACTTACAATTTCGAGCTTTTTAAAGGATGCTATTATTCCGAAATGGTTCAAAAAAGGTGAAACACACCTCGAACGCGCTTTTCGTTTGGCTAAACCATATCTAAGGAGAGACATCGGCGGAGATGCCTTGGAATGTATCTCTGACGTTATGTTTGCTAATAAACAAGGAAAAGACGGAATTATTCACATAAGTCCTTTTACTTGTATGCCGGAAATAATTTCACAAAACATCTTCCCTTCAATGCGCGAAGATTGTGATATTCCTATTTTAACATTGATTATGGACGAACAAACGGGTAAGGCAGGATATTTAACAAGATTAGAGGCTTTTGTTGACCTTATGCGCAGGAAAAAACGCAAAAAAGAGGCTGAACGCCAAGCAAAAAAATTGAAAAAAGAAAAACAAAAAGAATACGTAAAACTATAATTTAAAAAATAAAATGGGGCGGAAGTTAATTCCGCCCCATTCTTTTTTATATAAGTCTTTGAAGTTCTTCCAAAAGTTTGTGGTTTTTTTCTGCAAATTTTGCACCCCTCGCCTCAATAGCCAGTTTTAGCACCAACGGCAGATTCAAACCCTTACCTTTTTTAAGCTGTTCACAGTAAAATTCTTCGAAATTATTCGGCATTCTCAGTGACCAATTTTTATCCCCTGAAGTTCCAGGTCTGTTGTAAACATCCATAATTCCCAATAAGTCTGTAAAGAAGACTTGAACATTTTCTGCCTTTGAAGCAAAAAGCTCAACAAACTTTGTCTGCGTTAGGAATGAAGAATCCGTAGTCAAACGGACAATAGTATCATTCTGTCCTTTTTCATCAAGCTCAAAGAACAAATCCTCAACCAAATTTTTGGCATGGGGATAACTTTCAGGAGTATTAACAATATTTTTTGCCCACATCGCAATAGGCTCATTGTCATGAGTTCCTACCATTGTCCAACAATGCTCCTCAATATTGCAACCCCTGTATGGATGTTCGGGTTCCTCGGCTACCACAAACTGAGTTAAACGCATTCCATTGAGTTTATATTCTTTCATAACCTGCTCAACAGGGTAAGTCAACGTACCTAAATCTTCACAAACTATTGCATCCTTATCCAAGCCGCATTCTTTTGCCGCAGCAATAACTATTTTTTCTATCAGCGCACCGTATTTTTTAACCTGTTCTTTTGTAAGTGATTTTACGCGTTTTTCTTTATCTGCTTCAACTTCCATATTTAGATCATCCATAGTTGCAATAGCAAATCTGGATAAAAACGGATGTTCAGGAGAAGAGTAAAGCCGACCCGCTCCCTCTTCAATTTTAGGTTTATGTCCCTTAACATAAACCCACGGGTCGATTAAACCAACAATATGATCAATTCTAACTCCGCCAGGGTTTTCTGTGAACATTTTTTTGTAGAGTCTTTTCATTAACTCCCCGCCTTTACCCAAAGACCCGTCTTCATTAAACAAAGTCTCTGGATTCATAACCGGAAAGCCCCACGCTTGACCGTCCTCGGAAAAATAATCCGGAGGACATCCCAGACACCAACCATCAAGAAAATATCTTTGATATGCCCAAGTATCTCTGTCAGAAAATGCAACTTGCCTATCGGCAATCATCTTAATATCATGTTTCTTAGCATATTTGCGAGTTTGCTCATTTTGCTCAAACGCAACAAACTGACAAAAACAATAGAATTCAATAACATCTTGATATTTTGCCTTAAGCTCTTCTATCCGGTTTGCAAAAGCTTCTTCTTCCTCTTCATTTTTAGGATTGAAAAGCCTTTTATCCATATCTGACTTCCACATAGGATAATAATCATTTTGATGCTCAACAATCAATGCTTCATATAGCGAATCTTTTTCCAACCAAAAAGCATTTTCTTTTTTAAATTTCTCGTATTCTTTTTTTAATTTTTTTGAATTATTAAAGTTTTCAAATGCTTCTCTCAATGCTTTTTCATGCTCAACAAAAATATAAGAATAAGCAGTTTTGTTTATATCATTATTGGGATTATTATTACAAATAGCTTTAAATGTATTTTCACTTAAAATCCCGCCCCACTCCTCTGTTGTTAATTGCTCAAGATCAATAAACAAAGGGTTGGTAGAAAAAATCGTACCGGTATATGGTGATGAGTCAATACCTTTTGTCTTCCCTTGCGGTCCAAGCTGAATTGCATTAAAAATACCTTCTGCAAAATCTATTACTCTCTTCCCTGCTGCAGAATTCGGCGAACCAAAACCTACATTTTTACCTTCATCCGAAGGAAAACTGCTGCCATGGACAATAAGGGCAAAATTCTTTTTCCCTAACGTTTTTAACGCTTCATGCACAAGCTTTTTGTAGTGCTTTTTGTCCTCTAAAACGCAATCCATTTTAAACTCCTTATTAAAATAATACTTTCAAGTTTATTGTACCACAAAATGCTGCAAATTTTTTCCAACAGTACTATTCACAAGATTAATTTAATTAAACATTACCAGTAGTACTGTTTCTATCATCTTCAAGCTTGCGAATATCGATTTTTGCATCATTCTCATCTATCGGATATGTAATTGAAACGTTGTCAATATCGATATCAACTTTGGTGTCAACCATTTCAATTTCATCTTTATGATATTCTTTAATTTTTCCGTCCTCAAATTTAACGGAAATCTTTTCATTCAAGAAATTAATACTACAAATTCTGCCCAAACCATCAGAAGTCATAACCCCGCTACCAACAGGAGGCAACTCCCTTGCCGCAGCCAGATAGTCCTTGTATTCATAATTTAAACAGCAAAGCAACCTACCGCAGGTCCCCGAAATTTTACCTGGAGTAATGGGCATTCCCTGATCCTTTGCAAGTTTAATATTAATACTGTCAAACTTCCTAAGCCAGGAACAACAACAAAAAGCATTCCCGCACAATCCATTACCCTCAACAATCGAGGTTTCATCACGTACACCAATATGCCTCAAATCAATACGTACACGCTTGAACGTCTGTGTTAAGTCCTTTAGAAGTTCCCTAAAATCAACCCTCTCTTGCGCTGTATAATAAAATGTAATCTTGCGCCTATCAAACGTATAACGAGCTTGAACAAGATTCATCAAAAGATTACGCTTCTTCACGAGCTCTTTACACTTATTAAATGCTATGTATTCCTCTTTCTTAATGTTATCAAGCTCGGCAATATCCTCCTTGCTCATAACTCTAACAAGCTCTAAAGGCTCAGGTTTGTATTTTTCCCAGTGTTTTGCAACCTCTGAATTAACCAAAAAAACCTTAACAGCTTCTTCGCCTTTTTCCGTTCTTACAAGAATATATTGCCCATTCTCAAGTTCTGTTCCTTCAGGATAAACTAAAGGATAAAACTTGTTTTTTAGCATTTTTACTGCGTATTTTATCATTAAATTCCTATTTATCTGTCATTATAAACAAACTTATAAGGTCATTAACCTGCGCTGATTGTTTTTGATAATCACTAACTTGTTTTTCAAGATTTTTGATATTATTTTTAAACTCTTGAATAGTCGACACACAATCTCTTACAGATGTATTCAATCCGTCTTGAAAATTTTGAGCTTCAGTCAAAACCGTTGACATGGAAATTCCCAAAGCTTCCATTGTTTGACGAATAATTTGAGCTCCAGTCTGTTTCGAAACCCCCTGCGGTAATTGGGCAATCAAACGCTTTAGAACAGCAACATTTGCAGGAATGGTAAATTCTTTAGCTCTTTGATAAGAAGTTGAAGAATCCGTATATGAATTATCAGAATAATCATAACTTGCCATAGGCTGAGGTTCACGATACTGTTGCTGCATATTATATGTATTTTCTTGTTCGTAATGCTGCATAATTGGCTCTCTATAAACCGGCTCTTGTCGTAAGGGTCTTTGTGGAGCTGCTTGAAGCGTAGGTTGAACAGGCGGTGTTTGATAATCAAAGTCGCCTTGTACAGACTGTTGATTTAATGCTTCTTCCTCTTGCGCAAACATACTATCAACTTCATCTGAAATCAAACTTTCTATTTCGGGTTCCGAAATATTTTCTTGCATCGGTTGTACTTCAATCTCTGATTGTTTTTTCAATGCTTCTACAATTTTTTTACCAACGCCTTCAGGCAATTTATTTTCAGTCATAATTTTCCCTCTTGAGATATCATAAGATAATTATAATTAAAACATGATAATTTAAAACCATGCAACCTAAAATGTAAAGAAAAAATATTAATTTATCCAAATTAAATAATTGTTTTTTATACACTAAATTGTTGTTTTTCTGTATTAAAATTATCAGCGATGAGGGTATAAGCAAAAAAAACCACCCTATGATCGGGTGGATTGTTTTCTGCATCCTAATGGTCTTTTGTGTTTATTATTTAGGAGTTTTTATGTTTCGGGTTAGTATAAATTAGTTTGCACTATTTAGTGTTTAAATTACACTTATCTTTTACAGTTTTTATTATTGCACATGATAAAAAATTGTCAACACCTTTTGTGAACTTTTGTAAACTTGGACTTTTTTTCTTCCTTTTCTGTTGCTTTTTTCGCAATATTATAATCTAATAAAAGTATGGATATTATTCGCAATCAAGTCAAAAAACTGTCTGGAGTTATTGAAATTCCGCCTGACAAATCTATTAGCCACAGAGCCGTTATGTTTTCTGCTCTTACCAACGGAAAGAGCAAAATTTCCAACTTCTCCAAGGGGGCAGATTGCCTTTCTACTTTAAATATTATAAAACAATTAGGCTGTGAAGCCGAATTTATTGATGAAAAAACGCTTGTCATAAATTCACATTTCCCGTTTAAAGCTCCTCAACAACCATTAAATTGCGGAAATTCCGGCACTACAATGAGACTAATTTCGGGCATACTTGCCGCTCAGCGTTTTAACAGCGTATTAATTGGGGACGAAAGCTTGTCTAAACGCCCAATGAAACGTGTAATCGAACCGCTTGAGCTTATGGGCGCTAAAATTACCCACAACGATTTTAAAGCTCCGCTTAAAATTGAAGGAACAAGTTTATCTTCAATAAATTACAATAGCAAACTCTCATCTGCTCAGGTAAAATCCTGTATTTTACTAGCCGGTTTAAATGCTAACGGACAAACTGTTTTTACAGAGCCTTTTAAATCAAGGAATCACAGTGAACTTATGTTGGAATACCTCGGTGCGGATATTTCGGTGAATAAAAACACTGTTTTAATAAGAAATTCCAAACTTTTGCCAAAAGATATCACCATTGCGGGCGATATTTCCTCCGCAGCATTTTTTATTGCCGCGGCGTGCATTGTTCCAAACTCGGATATAATCATAAAAAACATCGGATTAAACCCCACTCGTATCGGAATTTTGGAAGTTCTTAATAAAATGGGAGCTAATATCGATATTTTGGATAAAAGAGTTGTATGCAAAGAGGATGTGGGCGATATTCGCATAAAACATTGCGAACTTAAAGGTGTTGAAATAAGCGGCGAAATAATACCCAGATTGATAGATGAACTGCCGATTATTGCAGTTATAGCCTCTCAGGCAACAGGTACAACCATTGTAAAAGACGCACAAGACTTACGAAACAAAGAATCTGACAGAATAAGCTGTCTTGTCAAAGAACTTTCCAAAATAGGAGTCAGCATAACAGAAACTCCTGATGGGTTTATTATAGACGGAAAATCAGAAATCTCGGGTGGAAAAACG
This sequence comes from Candidatus Gastranaerophilales bacterium, assembly GCA_944325625.1. Lineage (GTDB taxonomy): Bacteria > Cyanobacteriota > Vampirovibrionia > Gastranaerophilales > Gastranaerophilaceae > RGIG2134. The sequence goes on from CALVAP010000007.1 coordinate 163,530, forward strand.
GTTGAATGCTACCATGACCATAGACTTGCTATGAGCTTATATGTTGCAGGACTTGTTTCTCAATCTCCTATAGAGATAAAGGATTTTCAATGGGTCGATATATCTTTCCCAGAGTTCTTAACACTTATGAACACCTTGGGTGCGTAGTATTAAATCCAGCCACCTGCAATTAAATGTCCATCTTCTTTATCATATATAACCAGTGCTTGCCCTTTGGTAACAGCAGACACCGGTTCTTGAAATTCAATATTATACCCTAACTCTGTTTGACTTATATAAGCGCGCATTTTGGGCATGTTATAGCGAACTTTAACATCAGCTTCAAAATTTTTCATTATCATTTGGGACTGAAAAAACAACTCTTTTACGCTAAGTGATTTGCTAAAAAGTTCATCTTTTAATCCAACATAAACAATATTTTTAAGAACATCAACATTTAAAACGTATAAAGGTTCGGAGTATGCAATCCCAATGCCTTTTCGCTGACCAACAGTATATTGCCAGGCACCATTATGACTTCCAAGTTTTTTTCCTGATGATTTTAAAACAAAATCTCCTTTATTTTCTTTAAATTTTTCAAAAAGATATTTTTTCGTACTCATCGGCTTTGGAATAAAACAGATATCCTGACTTTCTTTTGATGATTTGGACGGAAGATTATTTTCAATTGCTATCTGCCGAATTTGATTTTTTTCATATGCTGCGAGTGGAAAAAGTGTCTTAGAAAGCTGCTCTTGATTTAATTCAAAAAGATAATAAAGCTGATCTTTTAGGTTATCTTTTGCAGGAAATAGCTTATAAATACCGTTTTCAGACCTAATATCAGCATAATGCCCCGTTGCGACATAGTCCACACCCAACGCATTTATCGCAAAATTATAAATTTCGCCCCATTTTATTTTTTTGTTACAAACTATACAAGGGTTTGGCGTTTGACCAACTCTATAAGAATTTTCAAAATAATCAATAACATGCTCTTTAAAAGAAGTGCTTACATCACACACAAAATGCTCAACCCCAAGCGCCTGTGCAACATGTTTTGCATTTCTAACCACAAGCTCTGAAGCCTCAGAGCAAAACATCTTACCTGTAACAGCAACAACATCATATCCTTGTTTTTTTAACAAAAAAACTGCTACACTGCTGTCCACTCCACCACTAAGCAGAACAGCAACCTTTTTATGCGCAACCATTAAGGTAAAACTCCTTACCTTTTGAAGTTATAGAGTATTCCAAAATACCCTCATCACCAATCTCCGCAGAAACAATGTCAAAAAGACCATCTTGTACTGCTTTTTGCATAGTTTTTCTGTCGACAACCATTTTCATTGATTTAAAAAGTTTTGCATTTAACTGCTTTAGCTGAAAAACTTCTGTACCCTCGTTCTCTAACATATAATACGCAGTAATAACCAGATAATCTATAAGGGTTTCGGGTTGTTTCATTTTTATTATAGCTTCATAATCAAAAGATGATTCGCTCAAAACCTTTTCTTCGTATACAGGGTTTTGGATTTTGTCCTCGAGAATATTCTCAAAACTAAATCCTTCCGTTACTATCGGCTCTTTATTTTCTTCTTTGTGCTCTTCATTATTCTCTTTTTTTGTTAATTCAAGATCCAAACCAGAAACTGCCTCAACAGATGAAATATCACTCTGAGATTGATTATCCTCGGAGGAAAGTGGCTCGTTTTCTAATTCGGTCTCACCAACTTCGCAAAAACTTTCCTGCGAAGATTCAGACTTTAAATCTGTCCGGTCATTATATGAATCATCATCTTGCGCCTTTTCTTCACATTGAGAAGGACGCAGCTCAACAGTATTATTATCAACTAATTGGTCTTGAGCAATGGATTTTTCTTCCGCCTCATGAGCTTTTTCAACATTTAATTTCGCATAACTCACCTCTGGAGCAATATGCGATTTGCTTTTTAGATCACTAAAAACCTTAGAGACATAAGAAGTAATAAAATCTTTATTGTCACTGGAAATACTATATTCCGAGTTCCCTCTTTTTACAGAAATACTATATCTGGACATTTAAACCCCAAATTATTGTGAAACTACCTCATTATGCCACTTTTGGAGCTGCTCCCTGATAAACTCTAAATCATCAGATTTAATTTCCAGTTCGATTTCTCCCTTTTTGAGTTTTAACACATATTCATGCATAATTAATACCCCCATTTAACTTTTTTATAATTATCTATCAATCAATATAATTTTTCAATATATTAATTTTTTTTACCTTTTGCAACAGCTGTTCCGGCTAAATATCCTGTCGACCAGCAGTTTTGCAGATTAAATCCTCCAGTATACCCGTCTATGTTCAACACTTCACCACAAAAATACAAGCCCGAAATATCTTTATACTCCATACTTTTAGGATTAATCAAATCTAAATTAACGCCTCCGGCACTTACTATTTCCCCATTGGGTTTTTGGGCAACGATCTTCATTTTATATTCAGTCATTTCTTTTGCGAGCATAGTTCTTACTGCTCTGTTGACCTGACTTGCCTTGAGCTCGAAAGAGACAGCATTTTTTTTAAACAAAAACTGCGCAAAAGATTTAGGAATAAACTCTGATATAATATTAATCAGAAGTTTCTTGGAATTATTATCCAATAACTCTCTCAATCGCATATCAAATTCATCAAATCCGTAACCGACAAAATTAAACCTTACCTGATAAGGGAACGGTGAAAAAGCATTCGCAGAAGAAATTTTGTACACTAAAGGCCCCGATATGGAATTTTGAGTTATAATAAAATCTCCGACAAATTCCTGTTTACTTCCGTCTATACAGGCCATAACATCTTTAAAAGACACCCCTGATAAAGAATATAAAGAAACATCCTCAATACAAAGTGCACATAAAGCCGGTTTAGGAGCAATAATATTGATTCCGGACTCTTTCAAAACATCAAAATTGTCCCTAATTCCTCCAGCAAAAATTACCTTATCAAAAAAGTACTCCGATTTATTAGTTTTCAGCCGGAACCTGTCTGAAACTTTTTTAAAGCACAAAACTTCCTCACAATAAAATTTAACCTTAGTGTCATTAAGCAAAGAGAGAAGTTTTTTGCGAACGTCTTTGGAACTATTTGAGCAAGGGAAAATTCTCAAATCGTCTTGAATATAGGACTTAACCCCAATCTTTTCGAAAAACTCTAAAGTATCCGCAGTTGAAAACCTTGAAAAAACAGATAAAAGGAACTTACTCCCCCTAGGATAAAATTTGACAAGTTCATTGTTGTCAAATTCACCATAAGCAAGATTGCACCTGCCCCCACCTGTAGGTAACAATGTTTTTAAGGGTACATCCTTGTCAAAGAAAACAAGTTCATCAACATTTTCAAGTGCATTAATTCCAGCCATAATCCCCGCAGGCCCTGCACCAATTATCGCAAGCCTCATACGCCAATTGTCCCATAAAGAAAAACATCTTCGGGTTGAGCAAGCTCATCATGTAATTCTGACATAGTTTTACCTGTTACAGGGTGCTTAAACAGCGGAATAAGCTCTAACAACGGCACCAAAACAAAAGCACGTTTATGCATATGCTTATGAGGTATGGTAAGTTCTGGTAAATCAATAATATCATTGTTATAAAGCAATATATCAATATCAACAGTCCGTTGTCCCCAATGCGGAACCCCCTCTCGCACACGACCAAGCTTCTGTTCAATATCTTGACAATGATGAAGCAACTCAACAGGAGATAAAATCGTTTTTGCCTCAACTACAGCATTCAAAAACCATTCTTGATGTTTATTACCCCAAGGCTCGGTTTCATATAATGTTGAAAACCTTACAGGATTAACATTACCTCCCACCTGCAAAAGCTTAACTGCCTGTTGAATGTATCCAACCCTATCACCAATATTCGAACCTAATGATAAATAAACAACCGCCATTTGACCCCCTATATCAATTTTATAACTAATTTAACACTTTGACAAGAAATTAAAATTAAACACCACTCCAAGAAATTCCAAAACGTACAAAATCTTTACGCTTAAAATTAAGCATGATAAAATGCAAAGCTATGAACGAGATATTTTCAAGAAATATAATGTATTGGGGTGAACAAAACCAAGAAAAACTCCTAAATCAACACGTATTTGTATTCGGCGTAGGTGGAGTAGGCGGATATAGCGCAGAAGCATTAGTTCGCGCCGGGATAGGAAAAATAACCCTTATAGATTTCGACACCGTATCAGAAACTAATATTAACCGTCAGATAATTGCGCTTAATACTACCGTAAACAAAAAGAAGACTGAAGTACTTAAAACAAGACTGCTAGACATAAACCCCAATGCCAAGATATTTATAATTGATGATTTCTACGATGAAAGTAAAAATGATTTAATATTCAAACAAAAACCAAACTACGTCATAGATGCTATCGATACACAAAAATCAAAAATATCGCTATTGAGCTATTGTTATCACAATAATATTCCGATATTTTCATCCATGGGCGTAGGTAATCGGCTTGACCCCACCAAACTTTTTATTGCAGATATTTCTGAATATAAAAAAACAAATTGCAGTTTTGTTAAGAATCTGATACATAATCTTAAGAAAATTGGAATTGAAACAGGAATAACCTGTGTTTTTAGCTCAGAAAAGCCCAAAAAACCCATGACCAAAGTATTTAATACCATTCAAACAGATGAATTTTTGATTAAAAAATATTCCCCGTCATCAACACCCTTTACACCTGCTGTAGCTGGTTTTTACCTGGCTTTTTGTGTAATAAATACAATTGTTAATAAAGTTGACAAAAAGACAAATTAGTATTATCGTTGATAGTGATTTCAATAAAGACTTGAAATTTCAATAAAAACTATATATAATGTATTTAAAAAGAAGTTAGTTTGAAAGAACTTATACGAAAGGCGGAAAAATGGCAAGAAGATTTGGATTTACTTTGGCAGAAGTATTGATTACCCTGACAATTATAGGTGTAATTGCTGCTATGACAATTCCGACATTGTTGAGCAACACTTCAGACCAAGAGTACAAAACAGGTTTGAAAAAGGCAATTTCAACTATTAACCAAGCTATTACTATGCAGTATGCATTAGAAGGTACGGACATGTCTGATTACACAAGCAAGACTGGTACAGCTATGTTCGGTACAGACGGGGTTATTAAAGAATTGTTCCAAGAAAGAATGCAAGTTGTTAACACAACAACAGCAAGAGGCGAAAAAGGTTATGGCAATTCAGCAACAGGTGGAAATGCCGCTATCTATTTATCTGATGGTATGGTAATTGAATTCCCTGCAAACTTCAATAACTCAAGTGCTTCATCTCGTTGTAAAAACGCAGACATCAAATATCAAGATGGTCGTCCTGACGGATGTTTGTACACTATCCTTGTTGACGTAAACGGTGACAAAGGTAAGTGTACTGTAGCTACTGATACAAACTACAATACAAACTCTAAACTCAGACCAAAAGATTGTTTCCCACTCGACGTTCACCCGGATGGTGTAAGACCTGCAAACTGGGTTGGTCGTGAAATTATGTACAGCGGAAAATAATTCTAGCTTATTCAACAAAAATCGTCCCTTATACAGGGGACGTTTTTTTTTGAAAAGATATATTCGTTTTCAAGTTTGTGTTAAAATTTGAGGATAAATTATATTCAAATAAGGATTTTTGCTGATGAAAATGTCAAAACTATTTGTTCAAACATTAAGAGAGTTTCCATCCGATGCTGAAGTAATGAGTCATAAATTATTGGTTCGAGCTGGATATATAAGAAGACTGGCAAGCGGGGTATACAATTATCTACCGCTAATGTGGCGTACTCTTAAAAAAATTGAAAATATCACAAGAGAAGAAATGGATGCTGCAGGAGCACAAGAGCTTTTAATGCCATTTGTACAACCTGAAGAACTTTGGCAAGAATCAGGCAGATGGGATGTATACGGTAAGGAACTTATGCGCCTAAAAGACCGGCAGGGACGAGGAATGTGCCTTGGACCAACACATGAAGAAGTAATAACATATATCGCAAGAGAAGGAATTAAATCATACAAACAATTACCTGTTAACTTGTATCAAATACAATCAAAATTCAGAGATGAAGTAAGACCTCGCTTTGGACTTTTACGTGGTCGAGAATTTATTATGAAAGATGCATACAGCTTTGATATCGACGAAGCCGGATTAGATAAAGAATATGAAAATATGGCAAAAACATATACACGAATTTTCGAACGATGCGGACTTGAAACTAAAATGGTACAATCAGATTCTGGAGCAATTGGTGGAAGTGTTTCGCATGAATTTATGGTTGTTTGCGATAATGAAAACAATGCGGGAGAAAATGACGTTTTCTATTGTGAAAAATGTGACTACAGTGCAAACTCTAATCATGCAGTATCTATTTTACCCAAAGCACCTACTGATGGTGGTTTTACAAAAGCCCAAGTAGTTGATACTCCAAATTGTAAAAGTATTGAGGAATTGGCAGAATTTCTAAAAGTTGAACCAAGTGTTATTGTCAAAACCCTTGTCTACGTCGCTGATAAGAAATATGTTATGGCACTTATTCGCGGGGATAAGAATGTTGAGGAAATTAAATTGCAAAATGCTGTTGGTGCAAATGAAATCCGTATCGCCTCTTCGGCTGAAATTAAGGAAATTATGTTGAATAATAACAAGACAGCAGAAGCCGGTTACATAAGTCCGATTGGAATAGAAGATATAACAATTGTTGCAGATAATAGTGTATGTGAGCTCAAAAATTTTGTTATCGGTTGCAACGAAACCGAAAAACATCTTATTGGAGCAAACTGGGGCAATGAAATTAGTTTGCCTGAAAAAATTACAGATATTAGACTCGTTCAAGAGGGCGAAATTTGTACACAATGTCATTCTCCATTAAAAGTAACAAGAGGTATAGAAGTTGGAAACATATTCAAGCTTGGCACTAAATATTCAAAAGCAATGAATGCGGTTTATATGGCAGAAGATGGTCAAGAAAAACCATTTATAATGGGTTGTTATGGTATTGGCATATCGAGAACAGCTGCAGCTGCCGTAGAACGACATCATGATGAATTTGGAATAAAGCTTCCTCTTGCAATTGCTCCGTACCATGCAATTGTTATTCCTGTAAATTGCAAAGATGAACTTCAGATGAAAACCGCAGAAGAAATATACAACAAGCTTTTGAACGCAGGTGTAGAGGTTGTCTTGGATGAAAGAGATGAGCGCCCAGGAGTTAAATTCAAAGATGCCGATCTCATCGGGTTCCCATATAGAATAACTGCCGGAAAGACACTTGCTGAAGGGCTTGTTGAGTTTAAAAATCGCTCAAATGGTGAAGTTATGACTATAAAACCTCAGGATGCTATTGATAAAATTATCAGTGCTGTTAACGCATTAAAATAAGTTTTTCTAATGATATAAAATAAGGGGCAGTTTTCGACTGCCCCATTTGATTAAGGTTTATGATATAAGAGTAACGAATTTCTTAGTTATTCTTCTTCTTCTTCACCTTTCATTTTATCAAGATTAGGATATCCTACCGCTTCAAGAGCTTTTTTGAATAATTCAACGGCACTTATCTTAGTCAAGTTGGTGAATCCATTGGCTATTTTTGCAACACCGTCATCTACTACTATGTATCCGCTATTTACACAGAGAGTCTTCATGTTTTCAGCCCATGCCTGATCTTTATTTTCACCATAAACACAACTGTTATACATATCTAGCAAGTTTTGAGCACTTATAGAACCGGTTCTGCCTGGGGTTCCGCTTTGAGGCTTACCAAATACTGTGTCCGGTACTCCTGTTTTGGTAATATTTGCATCACCATCCATCTTATCGAGTTCTTCAACAAGGTCTGAACCTTCTCGGATTTTTTCAAAGAGTTCTCTATTTTCGAAATCTTCGGTAGTAGTTATACCATAAGCCGCAAGATCATCTCTATTGACATTAGTACCACCATTTTCATTTAACAACGTCATTGTATATTGGTGAAGACTTCCTTCGTCTGTTACCGGATAAGCCGGGTTTGTTGATGCCAAGTGCGTTTGGTTACCAGTTACTGACCAAACATAGTTAACATCTCCGCCTACAAGCGTTGCATATGCCGCATTATTTTGAAGTTCAGCAAGCTTACCTGATGTTATGTTTCCATCTTCAGCAATTTGGTTAACGTCAGCACCGCCCTTTGTAATTCCGTTATTTCCTTTTTCGTAATCAGGTCTGCCTGTCGTTGTAGCTGCAATTTGGAATGCCAAAGTTACTGTTTCACCATCAGTAAAGTTACTCAATATTGCTTTTAAGACCGGATTTGATGTCTTATTAAATACTTTAATCACTTCATCCGCTGTGATTTCTGAGTTTTTATTCAAGTCTAATGCTTCGTAGAACTCATCAACAGTCATTATATTACCTTCTTTAAAGGTCATATCAAGCTTACCGTATTTGTATGTATCTGTTGCTGTCAAATTACCTTCAGCATCATAATGTTCCGTAGATTGTATAGTTGACTCACCGTTAGTTAAATTATAGTATATCGAAAGTAATTTTGTTCCATCTGCATTAATTGTCGTTGTCGTATTATTGGCGTAATCAAATTCTTTCGTATAAACTACATTACCTTCAGCATCTGTTTTTGTCTGCGTCACAGGTTTTCTGTTTGTTGAGTTTACGTCATCATATACCGTATCAATTTTTCCACCATCTTCGGTTGATTCTGTTACAGTATTAGCTTCTTTGTCTGTATCAGTCTGAGAAATTATATTTCCTTCGGCATCATAGCTAACTGTTGAAAGAACTTTTGGTATTTTTGCCGTAACATCATCATATGTCGTTTCTGTCCTTGAACCATCAGGATTTGTTACAATTTTCTTGTTCTCAGCATAATCCGTCATAGTTGTTTTGGAAACTGCACCGTCTTTGTACTCATATTCTACTTTTGCAAGAGTTTCTGTAGACGATTTTTGAGTAATACTTGCGACAGTTCCATCATCATTGGTTTCAGAGATGTATGCCATACCGTCAATAGTCATTCCAAGTAGGTCGCCATTTTGTTTTAGACCCTTAACAGTACTATCTTGCGGCAAGCCAAAAGCTTCTTTTGTGAGTTCCATTTGCGCTATCTGGCTGTCATCCGGATTATCAACACTTACCCAAGCACTCGGTTTGGATGGAGGTGTCAAATCTTGGTCTTCACCATTTACTTCTTCAATATCAAGTATCGCTTGGTTAAAGAAGTTGCCTTCAACTGACGTATTTATACTATCTACGCCTTCTTCACCATATACGTAGTTGCCTGTACCGGATGTAATAACAATTTTGTCATTACTTCCCATAGTATCGCTTGTATCACCGTGAATATAGTTGTTATCACCTTTGATTTCAATTGTATCTTCATTATTGCTGCCAAAATATGAGTTACGATTACCTTCAATTACCACATTTGCATAGTTCTTATCTCCAGTATCATTCATTGAATCAATTACGGTAATATTCCATCCGTTAGCTTCAAATACAGTTCTTCCGTCCTCGGCTTTGTAGTATACAATCTTATCTGAAGCGTCAACTCCAAATTTCTTGTAAACTTCATATCTTACACCATTGAACTCAATGATAGTATCTTCATCTTCTTCAAATTTTTCATCCCCTGGACTAGGATCATCATCACCTGAGTCAGGATCAGGGAACCAATCTGGTTTATTCAATGAGTTCTCAATGTCATAATCAGTTGTTATACCATCTTCGTATAAACCGTCGCCCACAGGTGTATTACTTTCACCGTTTACTAATACATTATCACCTTTTGTATAGAAGTTATCATCTCCGGTGAACCCTATACCTGTCGTCTTATCACTATTTATGTTAAACATCTGGTCATCACCCCTCCACATATCTGTGAAGTTTTCATCACCTTCGATGTATACTTTATCATCACCATTACCCATTAAGGCTCTGTTTCCATCACCAATCAAATGCGCAATGTCATCGCCTAATCCTAAATCAAGCTCGTTGTTATTACCTATAATCTGGATTAAATCATCTTGAAGCTCACCAGATATATCTTGGATACGCCAATTATCCCCCTTCATTTCGATGTATTTTTCACCTTTTTCATTTGTTTTAACTTCGTATGCCAATTGGTTATTCGCGTCTCCATTATTCGTTACCAAATATAGATTTTCACCAATAGCTAACTCTGATGAGGTACCAGTCGCCAAGTCTTTTACTACTCCGCTTACATCTGGTAACACACCATTTGTGCCTTCACCTTTAACTTCTTCTACACCATATGCTTCCAAGAAGTCTTTTAGCACTGTTCCTATCGTATTATCTGCCGTATCAAGCTCTGCCAATTTTGCTATCATTTCTTCTTCTTTGGCTTTACCTTTATCATTTACGGTTCCGTCTTCATTATAATCACTAGGCACCAAGAATGATGTACCTTCTCTTTGTCTTACATATTCAAGCAATAACTCATAATCACCTTCTTGATCGAGCTTGGCATGAATATCATTTGCACGCATATAATCAAAATCTTTTAATCTATTTTTATCATCATCCGACAAATCCGGATCTGGTATATACGGTCTTACTATATCTTCATCTTCTTCCGGCGGTTCCGGCTCATCTTTCTTATATGTAGCTAAATATGCATCAAAAGTATCAAAATCTTGAGCAAAGGATGTATCTTCCTTATCAAAATCTTTCCATAGCTCAATCAATTCTTCGATTGATAACTCTTGTGCGTCTGTAGACCAATTATCACTACAATTGGTCATTTCATAGTATTGCATTGTATTAAAGAGCGTTGTTTCATCCTCGACCTTTGACCCGTTTCTATCCCCCATCATTTTCTGGATTAATTCATACTCTTTGCTACCAACTACCATCTTTTGGATTCCGTTGATGTTTGTCATTTTCCGTTTCTCCTTAGTTAGGCTACTATTATATATGTTGTCTTTTATCGGCAATATATAACCCCAACTTGAGCATATTCTATTATCTTTTTTGATTAAAACATTCATGACCTAACTATAATAAGGATATAGAGATGTTTACAAATTTTAATAATTTATAAAATAAGTATTCCATGTAAAGCTTTATCCTTACATGCTTTTAGTGCAAAATCATGCCTTGTACATCTTTTTTTATATTTAGACTATCTTGAAAACTATCTAACAATTCTGCTGCTGTATTTGCAGAATAAAACTTCCCACCTGTCGCCAACGCCGCACATTTTAACTGATTTACTGCCTCTGTGTCGTTTACATCTAAAGCTATCGCGTCAATTCTAAAATCACTTCTTGACTTTATAAGCTCCAGAGCATATGTACAGGGACTTTCATCACAATTCTCACCTCCATCTGAAAGCAATATTATTCTCTTTCTTCCGGAAAAATCTTTAAAATCCTTATTCACCGCCTGTTTAAGTGAATACGTAATTGGCGTTGCCCCTTTTGCACTCAATTTATACATCTCCCCTTGTATTATATTTGCGTTATTTTGAGATATAGGTGTAATCAAAGAGGACGCTCTACAACTGTCTATATATGTCCACCCGCCCCTATAGCCATATGCCCTAAAACCCACATATGCATCTTTCGGAATTTGTCTCAATATTTTTTCCAATGTTGAAATCGCTATATCTATTTTCTTTTCACCATTAATCTTTTCTACCATGCTATTTGAAAAATCTACTATAAAAAGTATCCTCTCGTCAGTATTGAACTCCCCTTGCGAGTAACTTTGAGAATCATAAACATGATAATTTTCCCCGCTGGCAATTGACTGCTTTAAAGTTATGATGAATAATAATAAAAATATTATAAAAAATACTTTGTTCATAAGGAGAAAATAATGGACTTTTTTGAAACAATCAATACCAGAAAGACTATAAGAAAATATAAACCTGATATGCCTCACATGGAGGATATAAAAAAAATTATTAATGCTGCCAGATTAGCACCCAGTGCAACAAATTCACAAAATTGGCAGTTTATTGTTATTAAAAATAAAAATATTATGGAAAAAATGAAAAATTCGGTAATAGACGCATATGACAACCTCTTAAAACTCTATGATGAACCAAGCTTTAGTGAGCAAATAAATCATTATAAAAGTTATTCTACCTTCTTTGTTAATGCGCCGATTTTGATTGCCATTGTTGAAACGGAAAGAACTTCAAATATTACCGAGATAATGAAAAAATTAAACTTTGAACCTGATAAGCTTAAATACATGCGTCCGGATTCGTCCTTGCTGAGTATGGGCGCAGCAATTGAAAACATGAGCCTTGCAGCACATGCTCTCGGTTACGGAACCTGTTGGATGGCTGCTCCACTAATCGCCACTGAAGCTTTTAGCTCCATTTTACAACTGGAAAAAAATTCTCACGTAATATCCCTTCTTCCGCTTGGAATTCCATATCGCGACGATTACCAATCCCCTCAGAAAAAATCTCTCCAAGAAGTTATGCGTATAATTGACTAATTTTTTACCTTCCAAAAATCAAAATGAAGCATTACCAAAAATGGAACAAGCTCTAAACGACCGACAAGCATTATTACAATAAATATGATTTTTGTAATAGGATGTAATATTGCTAAAGAATCATAAGGTCCAAGAGAGCCAAATGCAGGACCTATATTGCCTAATGCAGAAATGCTGCCGGTAAAACCTACAATAATGTTCTGCTCAATTATCGACACGGCAAATGCTGATATTGCAAAAATAAAAAAGTAAAAGATAACAAATGATATAATCTGTTTTCCTACTTCTTCAGAAACTATTGTTTTGTCTATTTTTATCGGTAAAACCGCATTAGGATGAAGAATTTTTATTATTTCTGTTTTCAAATACTTAAATATATATACTACACGAACAATTTTTAACCCCCCAGATGCAGAACCGGCACAAGCACCGGTAAATGTAGCTAAAAGCAATACTATCTTGGCAGGTAAGTCCCATTTTGTATAATCTACTGATGCAAAGCCTGTTGTTGTCATAAATGATACTGTCTGAAATAATGCATCTTGTATCGCCTTAGCATACGGATAGTCGGAATTTAATACTAATGCCAATACTATCATAAAAGAAAGCCCCAATGCTATTGCAAAATACCATCTAAACTCATCACTTTTTATTAATGCAGAGTACTTTCTTTGTACAATCACCTTATATTGAAGTGCAAAGTTTGCACCCGCAAGAAACATAAATATTATTGTAATCCAGATTATAGACGAAGAATGGTACCCGATAATCCCTTCTGCATTAGGTGAAAAACCACCCGCAGCCAGCGTTGACAATGAATTACAAACAGCATCAAAAATCTCCATGCCTGCAAGCTTGTATAAAACTATTTGCAACCCTGTAAGAAAAATATAAACACCCCACAAAGCGGTTGCTGTATGCCTAATTCTTGGAGTAACTTTCTCTTCAGTAGGGCCTGGAGCTTCCGCATAAAACATCTGTCTTCCTGCTACTCTAAACTGCGGTAAAATAGCAACAAACAAAACAATTATTCCCATCCCGCCTAACCACTGACTTAATGCTCGCCATAAAAACATTGCCTTGGGGTAATCATAATGAGTTAAAATTGTTGCTCCGGTAGTTGTTATCCCCGATGTAGCCTCAAACAGTGCATCTAACGGCGATATCCCATAAAATAAATATGGTATTGCCGAAATTAATGATATTGCTATCCAACTTAAAGATACCGTAAACAACGCTTCAGACTTTTTTATATTATTTAAAGAATCCATAGACTCCTGATTTCGTCGCAAAACCAAACCCACCACAAAAGATATCATTGAAGCTGTTATAAACGGAATTAGAGAATTATAATCTCTATATATCAACGCAACAATGCAAGGTATAAGAATCATAATTGAAATATATCTCAGAACTATCCCTATTGCACTAAAGATAAAGTTAATCCTCATATCTTAACCTCTATGGAAATAATCTTTCACTGCCGTGGAATTTTCTGCCATGGTGAATACTATCAAACTATCTTTTGCCCTAACAAGCGTATCCCCTTTGGGGATGATTACCTTGGAGCCTCTGCGTATTATCGCAATAATCGCTCTTGCAGGCATATCTAAATCCATAATTTTGGTATCTGTAAATTTGTCGGGGATATAAATATCAATAACTTCACCTTGTCCTTGTTCTACTGTTGCCAAAATATCAATATCCGTCTCTATCATCACATTGTTAATTTCTACAATTGCTGCTTCTTTCGGCGACATCGCTACGTCTATCCCAACTTTTTCAAACAGTCCAATATTACTTGATTTTGACACTCGTGTTATTACTTTTTTTACACCAAGTTGCTTCGCTAATAAAGAACAAAGAAGATTTTTCTCATCATTATTTGTAACTGATACCAGAACATCAAATTCATTAAACTCTTCCGCTCTCAATAATTCCAAATCAGTTCCATCACCATTTAATACCAAAGTTTTTTTAAGATTTTCTGTCAAATACTCACACCTTTTGTAATCTTTCTCTATAATTTTTGTGCGAATATTCGCCCGTTCCAAATCTTTTGCCAGCATTAAGCCAACATTACCACCGCCTATTATTCCGACAGAACGAACCTTTTCTGACTCTTTAAACATTCTACTTGCTAAAATATCCAGCGATGTTGCCGAACCCATAAATATAACCTTATCTCCCTCCTCAAATTTAGTCATTCCCGTTGGAATAAACAGTTGATTTTCTCTTGTTATACCCACAACAAGAGTTTCTTCAGGGAAGGCACAATCTTTAATCTGTTTACCTAATAGTAAAGAATCCTCTTTTATCCTATATTCAAGCAGTCTTGCTCGACCTTGGGCAAAATTCTCTACATCTATGGCGGCGGGAACAGTTATTATCCTAAAAATTTCTTGTGTTAATAAGGCTTCCGGCCATATTACAGTATCTATCATCAATCCCGCTTGATATTCCGAACCTTTTATAAGACTTAAGGATTCAATATACTCCTCCTTACTCACAAAACATGCCGTCTTTGCCATTGACATTCTTTTTACCGTCAAGCATGCCACTATATTTGCCTCATCCATATTTGTACAGGCTATAAATACATCCGCATCTTTTATATTTATACTTTCTAATACATCTATGTTGGAAGCATTTCCAAATATAAACTCTATATCCAGATTCTTAAAATCTTCCGTCCGATTTTCTTCTTTGTCTATAACTATTATGTCATGGTCTTCAAAAAGTTCTGTTGCAAGAAGACATCCTACTTCATTTGCACCAAATATAACAATTCTCATATTTTTACCTTATTTTAATATTCTTTTTATACTTTAAAAAGAAAAATATTTCAAATTCTACACAAAAAACTGACAAACGGCTTTATAAAACATTCTAACATCTTTTTCAGATGCCCCTTTTAAATATTCATTTATGCTCTCTATGATTTTTTCCTTACTCTCAAAAGCTTCCGTTTCTAACAAGTCAATTAGTTTCACTCCTAAAACTTCTGATATTTTATTTAATGTTTCCAATGTTGGAATTGTTTGCGCATTTTCAATGCGAATTATACTTCTATGGTTCATAGAAACCATTTCCGCAAGTTTTTCTTGCGAAATCTTTCTTTTTTTCCTTATTTCTTTAACTTTTCTTCCTATTAAATCTAAATTATTCACGTTGCACTCTTTTTTACAGTTTAATTTCTAATAAAACTCTATTCCATACATATAAATATACATGTTATCTTGACTTTATGAATACGCATGTCATATAATTCTGATGTTGAATGTCATAATTTTATAAAAATTGAGGCAAAAATGTCATATACTAACTATAAAAATAAAAAAATTTTAATCATTTTCTCTGGATTTATGCCTGATTATTTGGAGTTTTTTCTGGAACTTTGTGAACAACATCAAATTATTGCAGACATCGTATTTTTTGACCCACGCATAAAGATAAATCATAAAATTAATCAAAGTTTTTACCTCGAAACAAAGATAAATACTAAAAATCCTCTTAATGTCCTTCTTTTTGACAAACAAATACAAAAAATAGCTAAAAATAAGAACTATGACTATATATTTAGTGATACATTTGCATTGTCAAACACCATAAGTGTAATTCACAGTGCAACAATAAACAAAAAATGTCAAATTATAAATAATCCTATTATTAGATTTATCCATTTTTTAACACATATACACAGGATAATTTTTAACAAAATTTTTTATAAGAATTGTCCCAAACTCTTTGCTGTATCAACCCTTACAAAGGAAGACTGTGCGAAAAACTACAATATTAATCCAAACAGAATAAAGATAGTATATCCGGGGTTCCAATTTCAAAACAATAAGAAAATTCCCCATACGAAAAACAATGAACAGTTTGTAATTGGAATAAATGCAAACGGCTTCCGCACAAAAGGTGGCTTTATTATGATTGATGCTTTGAAATATTTGATAAAAAAGCACAAAAATATTAAAGCTAGAATAATATATCCAAAACACCAGGAGAACTTATTACTAAATTTTTTAATTAAGCTTTATAAACTAGAAAAATACATAGAATTTTTAGGAATACAAAAGGATATGACTACGTTTTACGGTTCAATTGACTGTCTGGTTTGTCCAAGTCTTTTTGAGGCTTTTGGTAGAGTAGTAACAGAAGCAATGAACTTCAATCTGCCGGTAATTATAAGCTCTAACACCGGAGCAAAAGATATAATAAAAGACGAGATTAACGGTCTTATTTTTGAACTCAATAAGAAATCAGGGAAAAATTTGGCAGAGAAAATTGAGTATCTGATAGAAAATCCTGAAAAAGCAGAAAAATTAGCAGAAAAAGGTGCTATGTGTGCACAAAATATAACTTGGAAAAAATTTGCTATGGAAATCTTTAACGAACTCTACCCAAAACTCACTCATTAGGGAGAACTTTATTTAAGGCTTTCCAGGCAATGTTCAACAATTTTTCTATTTCTTTTTCGGTAATTATATAAGGTGTTAAAAAGTACATGCAATTATGCATTGGACGAAGTATTGCACCCAGTTTAAGCCCTTCTTTATAAATTTTTTTACCTATTTCATCACTATATGAGAAAGGCTCTTTTGTAGCCTTATTTTTGACCAGCTCGATTGCACAAATCATACCACATTGGCGAACATCACCAACATTCTTATGTTTTTTAAATTTTTCCAACTCTTTGGAGAATTTCTGAATTTTTGGTTTTAAATATTCCTCAATATTCATCTCTTTAAGTATTTTAAGGTTTTCACAGGCTATACTTATCGCAAGCGGGTTACCTGTATAACTGTGACCGTGGTAAAAAGTTTTTAAGCCGTCTTCATCAACATCATAAAATGCGTTATAAATTTTATCTGTCGTCAATGTTGCAGAAAGTGGCATATAACCTGCTGTTATACCCTTTGCTACACAAATTATATCCGGCACAATATTGGCATGCTCATAAGCAAACAACTTTCCTGTTCTATAAAAACCCATTGCCACTTCATCATCTATAAAAAGCACATTATATTTATCACAAAGTTTCCTCAGTTCGGTCATGTATTCCTTCTTATACATAATCATTCCGCCTGCAGCCTGAACTAACGGCTCAATTATGATACCTGCAATATTTTGATGCTCTTTTTCAAAAATATCTTCAACAGCTTTCAAACATGCCAACTGACAAGTTTCTTTTTCACAACCAAACGGACAACGATAGCAATATGGACTGGGAGCCTGAATAATATCAAACAATAGCGGCTTATATACTTTATGATACAAATCCACACCGCCTACAGACACCGCACCTATTGTATCTCCGTGATATGAATTCTTTAATGCCACAAATTTTTTCTTTTCAGGGTGGCCTGACTGCGCCCAGTATTGGTATGCCATTTTAAGTGCAACCTCTACAGCTGTAGAGCCATTATCTGAGAAAAAAACATGTTTTAAGTCATTATTACACATTTCTATCAAAGATTTTGCAAGTTTAATTGCCGGCTCATGCGTAAATCCTGCAAATATAACATGTTCTATTGTCTTTGCTTGTTTATAAAGTGCTTTATTCAATCTCTTGTTGGAATGTCCGAGAGTATTTACCCACCATGAAGAAACAGCATCTATATATTTATTTCCATCGATATCTTCTATGTAAATCCCTTTACCTTTTTTAATTATAATTGGTTTTTCGTCCCCTTCATATCTTTTCATTTGGGTAAATGGATGCCAGATATATTTCAAATCTTCTTCTATTAGCTGCTGTTTATTCTTTTTCATAATTCAACTCACTTTAACTTATTATTTTATCAACGCTTGAACTTCCTTAAAATTAGGATTTTTTGCAGATTTAAGAAGTTCAAAAAGAACAATCTCAACACATGTAATATTTACACCTTTTTGGCGCATAAGCTCAACACCTGATTTAAACTCAAATTTATTTCTCGAAGCAGAAGCGTCTGCAACAAGTGAAACCTCATATCCTTTAGAAATTAAATCCATAGCTGTTTGATATACACAGATATGAGCCTCTATTCCGCAAATAATAACATGCTTTTTACCCGTAGCCTTTAATATATCCTCGAATCCAATTTCATTAAGTGCCGAAAAAGATGTTTTTTCAATATATTTTGCACGCTCACCCATTGCATCTTTTAATAAAGGAATTGTAGAGCCAAGTCCTTTTGGATACTGCTCCGTTGCAATAATATCCAAACCCAAAACCCTTGCAGCATTAGCAAGTGCGCAAGATTTTTCCACAATAATATCTTTTTGAAGCATTCCAACCAAACGCTCTTGAATATCAATCACCAAAAGAATGGAATTTTCAGTATTAAGCATAAATAATCCTCCAATAATTTATAATAAATCCTTGGAAACATGTTACAGCTTAAAAAGATTTTAGCAACCCGCTCCTTTACAATAGCTTTGATATTCCTTTATGAAATTTACTAAGATTTCGCCTAATTTTGTTTCGTCCAGCTCATTTAAATCAAGACTTATCCTCTCTTTAGGCAAAAGCCCGACAAAGTTATGAAATACATCTATATTTATTTTCGCAAAACCGGGATACGTAATTTTCAAAGTACTTTCATGTCCTTGTGTTTTTAGAACAAACAAACTCTGATTTTCATCACAAGACTGCTCTATTGTCGTGTTAAAAAGACGCTCTTCCCAAACCTGCTGCACTTGATAAAAAGTTGGAGCAATAACATTTTCAAGTTTTTTCAAGAATGCCGCTTGGAAAAATTTAAAATTTTTCTGACCATATTTTTCATTATCAAGCCAGTTCATAGGCTCAACGTCCTCTTTGGGGTCATACATAACAATTGTATTACCCATCTCCAAGGCTTCTGTTATAGATTTTGCAACATTTTTTTCTATAGCTTCAAAGGACAAATTATCTATCTCACATGCCCCAATACTAATAGAGTACTCCTCATTTAATTCTTTTTTCATCCGCTCATAAACCTGCATAGCGCCTTTTGCAGAGGTTCTTGACAAAAGAACATAAAATTTGTCATCACCACAAAAACCTATAATATCTCTTGTTCTTGTACATTTTTTTATAATAGCACCCAAAGTTGATGGAGTAAGTTGATTTTTGCAGTTCACATCAGCGGAAACAATCATAAACACAGCCGGTTGCGAATATTTTTGAAGGTATGATATTTCAGATTCAAAAACTTTCCTGCTGTAATCTTTTAAGTAAAAACCGGAATCTTCTTGCAAAACATTTAACTCAGTTAAAATTTTATTTTTTGATGCAACTTCACGCAAGAGTTCGTTTTTTTGCATACATAAAATTGTGCGCATCAAAATTTCCCCATCAGAATTTTTGAGCGAAATAAAATCATCAGCTCCTGCATCAAAACCGGAAATAACAAAATCTTCGCTAAGAACATCTGTAACAACAAGGATTGGAGCCTTATAAAGCCTTGTAGTTTCTTGAATATTCTTTATAAAACTAAAACCTTCTTTATCTTCTGACTTAAAATATACAAGAACAACATCAGGCGTATTGCTCTCTATTTCAAAAATTGCATCCTTTGTTTGAGTTATCTTGATAGAATCAACCTCTCGCAACGTTGAAAGCTTTATTCTTAAAACTTTTGCAATAATTTCATCATCACAAATAATTACAATTCTGCTTGATACCATAAGATAAAATAACCCTCTTCAATATCCAGATTATAACTTTATTCTTAAGATATGTAAAGAGAATAAAAAAACAGTAACAAATTATATTCTTTCAAGACATTAAAAAACATGTTACGAAGAGGTTTAAAATGAAAATAGACAGTGTAAATTTCAATATAAAAATCAACAATCCAATTAAAACAAAACGGGAAAATAAAGAGCTTCAGTCAAATTCATTATCTGTAGCTCAAAACAGGAATTGTTATCCCAAAAACTATTATATATCATTCGGAGGAGAAAAAAAGAAACACCCAAAAGTCATACAAGATATTTTAGATAATACAACCGGACCCGAAATACCTAAAAAAGTATTGCAGCAACTACTAAAAATCGAAAACTTTGAAGAAGCTGCAGCACATACGGATGAAAGAACAATGATGATGCTGCTAGCTCTAACAGCTACAATATCTCCTGTTGTTGAAGATCTATTGAGCGGAGATTACGTCTTTACTGATGAAAATAACACGATTGAAAAACCAATAATCGATTTAAAGTCCATCATAGAGTATAACAAAAAACATCCTAAAACGCCCATTGATCTATATGATGAAATAATGGATAATCCTCTTGCCGCGAAGATAACAGCTTATATGACAAGCACACAAAAAAGAAGCCTCGAAAACCCAGTAGAAATTAGAGAAGAACAGGATGGTATAATTTTAAGCTCCATTGTCAAACAGAAATCCAAAACTCCAACTAATTTCATTAGACAATCTAAAACTATTTCAAAAAAAGAATATCAAGAGTTAAAGCAAAAACCGGTATCAGAAGCAATGATGGAAGTTTTTAGGTCTGAAAAAATAAATCCAGAGGCAAAAGAGATCCTTTGGAGACTAAGTGAGATACCATTTTTCAATGCATTGACAGAAGATTTTTCACAAAAAGATCTATGTTTATTTGCAAACACAGTAATTCAAAAAACACCATTTTTTATGGAAGCTTTAGAAGGTAATATAGTTATAAGAGATTTAAAAACCGAGAAAGAAAAACCCCTAATAGACCTTGAAGATATTGCCATACGAAACAGATTAAATCCTAAAAGAGGCATAGCTTTCTTAGACTCAATATCTCAAAATGATGTATTTCTCAATTCATTAAAGGCGGCTACATTTTACAAAAAACGCCAAAATAAATATCCGATTTTACTATTATCAAGAATTCAAGAACCAGAAGTTTTTGATGCGGTTTTAAACAAGCAGGACCTTCCTTATGATCAAGAAACGTTATTAAAAAAATTGAGTTCAAAATACCAATATGCAGTAATTTTTAAAAACAACCTTAATAAAATCACTGAAAAACCAACCGCTACACAAAGAAAAAGTCTTGAAAGCGAAAAAACAAAACATACAAATACAAAGCCTTTCCCTACACCCGCTGCTCTAATTGAATATTTAAAAGATCCTTCTATATATGTAAAAAACAAACAAGCCGCATATGAATTAGGAGAAAACCCATATTTTAATGCCATAGCACAAGATATCAGCAGACAGAATATCAAGAACCTAGTCTGGCTAAAAAGACAATTCCCCATTATTTTTGACAAAACAATGGAAGGAAAAACGGAAATAGAGATCTTAACACCAGCTGGAAAGAAGAGTTATTCAATAATTAAACCGGAATTACTGGCTAATTATAAAAGAAATCTTTCCACTACTTTTGACAAAGGATTATTATCTTACGATTTGTGTGAAGAACTTGGAAAAATATACAAAGGAACACGTCAAAATTTAGCAGAAGTAGGATATAAACTACTCCAAAATGATGATGTTGAATGCTTGATTAAACTAAAAAGTGGAGCCATGGCACTGACACAAATTCCAAAAAACATTCTTGCCGACTCTGTACAAGAACTTTTGGATTCTATCCCGGACAAACAGTTTACATTAAGAATCAAAGACTAAAACAAGTAAATGTAACAAAATACAGACTGCTCAAAACATTAGCCTACAAATAGTTTTGGTGGGCTAAGTCCCCAAAACTTGAATTTTTATCTTTTTGTTATATTATTATTAAGAAAGTTTAAATTTGTACATTAATCCAAAGATAGAGTTTTAAACAAATACGATTTGACATAAATGAGGATATTTAATGATTAGAAAGTTAATGACATTAATTCTCGGAATGACAATATGTCTATTATCAAACCAGGCTAATGCAAGCACTTCTAACAATGTACCCAAAGTTACTGTAAAAGAATATATTGTTAAACATTCAATGGAAATGGGAGTTGATCCGGCGTTAGCGTTGAGTATAGCAAAACTTGAATCCGGCTTCTGTCACGAAAAGAAAAGTCCATACGGAGCAGTAGGTGTATTTCAATTGATGCCGTCTACAGCCAAGAAATTGGGTTACAACCCTTATTACGTAAGTGACAACATCAAAGGCGGACTGATGTATTACAAGATGATGTATCAAAAATTTGGTTCGGTAGAATTAGCTCTGGCGGCGTATAATGCCGGTCCGGGAAACGTTGCAAAATATAACGGAATGCCTCCTTTTAAAGAGACAAAATCCTTTGTTGCAAATATTATGACTGAATATAATAGACAAAAAGCTAACCCTGATCCGGTTATATACAGCGTGAAAAATAAATCCGCACAAAAAACAACATCACCAACCGAAAAGAAAACAACAACCCCGGCTGCACCAAAAGCAGTAGAAAAAACAACGGAAAAGAAAGCACCGGTTGGAAATAATGTATTGTCAATGTTCGTAGGTATGGAAAACGTAAGTACAAAGTAGAATAGTAAAATGTTTAATTTAACAAAAACACACGAAATTACAGTCGACACAGTAATTTTTACAATACAAAAAGACAAGCTCAAAGTATTATTGGTAAAACGTGCAAATGAACCATTCAAAGGGAAATGGACGTTACCCGGAGGATATGTCAAGTTGTCAGAAACACTAGACGATGCGGCATTGCGTGTGTTGAAAGAAAAAACAAATATTCAAAATTTGTACTTAGAACAGCTCTATACATTTGGCAACCCGCTTCGTCACCCCAGTGCAAGGGTTATTACTGTAGCGTATTTTGCATTAATTCGCTCGGATGATATAAATTTATCTTTTGACAAAAATTCAGAAGTTACTCAAGTTGAATGGCATGGTGTGTATAACTTACCTCCATTAGCTTTTGATCACAAAGAGATTATTGAATATGCCGTCAAAAGGATGAGAGAACGACTTGAGTTTTGCCCTATCGCATATCAGCTTTTGCCTCAAAAGTTTACTCTAACAGAGCTTCAAAAATCATATGAACTTATACTTGCGCAAAATCTTGATAAAAGAAATTTCCGAAAGAAATTTCTCTCTGCTGATATGCTTAAGGAACTCGATGAATATACAAAATCGGGTTCAAAAAGACCCGCCAGACTTTATGAGTTTAATAAAATTACAATAAATTCAAAACGCGGACACTTTTTCTCTTAAAAATTATTTGAGCGTTTGACAAAAGGGCTTGCCGTTATTACAATTGTATTAATCGGCATTTGAATGCTGCGTTAGGGGAAAAATATGTATATCGAAATTGATGAAATACGAAAAGCACCGGAACAAACATTAAGAATTGAATTTGATGACACAATAAAAGAACTTGAAGAGGAAAATCATATTCAAGCCGATATAACTTTCAAATTATTAGGGAACATAATAACAGCAAAAGGTAAAATCATAGGAGACATAAAAAGTACCTGTGAAAGATGCTTAAAAGAATTTAACAGAAAAATAGATATAAAATTAGATGAAAAATACATGCTAGGAAACCTGTTCGACGGTATGGACGGAGAGATTGAGCTAAAGGAGAATAACTTTCTTGAAGAGCTTGGTGACAAAAAAGAAATTGATATAGAAGATTTAATTTATCAATCTGTAATATTAAACTCCCCAAATCAGATTGTTTGTGATATAAATTGTGTAGGAGATAAAATAATAGAAAAATATGTCAAGAAAGATATCTCAGACCCAAGATTAGAAGTATTTAAAAATATAAAACTAGAAAAGGATAATTAAAATGGCAGTACCAAAGAAAAGAACGGGCGCATCAGCTCAAGGACACAGAAGATCAAATTGGAAAGCAACAAAACCTGCAACAACGACATGCCCAAAATGCGGAGCAATAGCTTTAGCACACACAGTATGTACTGAATGCGGATATTACAAAGGTAAACCTGCAAGCATTAAGCATGAAGACTATAAAGCAGAGGCAGCAGAAGTAAAACCTGCAAAAAAATCAACTAAAAAAGCTGCAACAAAAAAACAAGAAGTTGTAGCCGAAAAAGTTGAAGAAAAAGCAGAAGAAGTTAAAGTAGAAGCTGAAGAAGCTAAAGCTGTAACAGACACAGAAGCGCAAGAAAAAGACGCAGAATAGAAAATGACAACGCATAAAGCAGAAAAATCTGCTTTATGCGAATTAATAAAAAGAGGGTAGAATATTTTTATGACAAGAATTGCAATTGATGCGATGGGTGGGGATTACGCACCAAAAGCTACAATCGAGGGGGCTGTATGGGCAGCTCAGGATTATGGTGTAGCTATTGAGCTGGTTGGAAAAGAAGATATCATTGAAGAAGAACTGCAAAGAATTGCAAGAGAAGGTATAAAGCAGAATCGTGCCGGTCTTTTTCAACATAAGATTAAAGTTGACCTCTCAAAATTAGACATAAAAATAACGCAAGCGACAGAAGTAATTGAGATGGGTGAAGCACCCGGACAGGCGATAAGGAAAAAGAAAAAATCATCAATTGTACTTGCCGTTGATGCAGTAGCGACCGGTAGTTCGCAAGCTGTTGTAGCAGCAGGCTCAACTGGAGCTGCTATGGCATCAAGTTTATTTGGACTTGGCAGATTACCCGGAATAGCAAGACCTGCTATTGCCGCTACTTTACCGACAATGAAAAAACCA
Organism: Candidatus Gastranaerophilales bacterium; assembly: GCA_944325625.1. GTDB lineage: Bacteria > Cyanobacteriota > Vampirovibrionia > Gastranaerophilales > Gastranaerophilaceae > RGIG2134. Next base: position 188,634 of record CALVAP010000007.1, read on the forward strand.
GTAGTTTTAATAGACGCTGGAGCTAACAGTGAATGTAATCCCGAAATGCTTGCTCAGTTTGCCATAATGGGGGCAACTTTTTCAAAAAGCGTTTTAGGTGTTGAAGAACCTCGCATTGGAGTTCTCAATATCGGAGAAGAAGCAAGCAAGGGAAACACCTTGGCGCTCAATACCTATAAAATGCTCGAAGAAATGGGTGAACGCATCAACTTTATAGGAAACGTTGAAGGCAAGGAGCTGTTTTTAGGCGACTGTAACGTTGTGGTTTGTGATGGATTTGTAGGAAACGTGGCATTAAAAATCATTGAAGGTTCAGCTTCAATGTTATTCAAAATGATACAGCAAGAGTTCAGGCAAGATATTCTCTCAATGGTGGTTGGATTGCTTGCAAAACCCTTTATGAAAAGGATTTATAAGAAAATCAATTACGAAGAGTTTGGCGGAGCATTACTTTTGGGTGTTAAGGGAATAACTGTTATTTCACATGGAAGAAGCACCGCATATGCAATTAAAAATGCAGTCAGAGTTGCAAAAGAGGCTGTAGAGTCTGGCGTTAACAAAAAGATATCAGAATTTTACGAAGGATAAAAAAGATGACAATACCAACAATGATAGCAGGCGTATCGTTTCATGTTCCTGAGACGGTCATAACAAATGAAGATTTAACTAAAATTCTTGATACCTCTGATGAATGGATAACAACCAGAACAGGTATTAAAGAAAGACATCTTTGTTCCGGAGAAGAAAACGCTAATGATTTGGGAATTGCAGCGGCAAAGAAAGCCATAGAAAATGCAAAGATTAATCCTGAAGAAATAGATTTAATAATTGCAGCCGCCTCTGTTTCTCACTATGCTTATCCTTCCGCCGGTTGCGTAATTCAAGCGGCTATTGGAGCAAAAAACGCAACAGCATTTGACATAACTGCGGCATGTTCAGGTTTAATATACGGAATGAAAATAGCAAAAGCCTTTATTTCTTCTGGTATGAGCAAAACTGTACTGGTTGTGGCTACTGATGCAAACTCAAAATTTATGGATTGGACAGATCGTTCAACCTGTGTTCTTTTCGGTGACGGAGCGGGTGCTATGGTGCTTAAAGAATCGGTTGATGGCATTGAGGATATTCTTGAAATAGAAACAGTTTCTGATGGAGAAAAGGGTATGTTTATAAGCATGCCTATTTCCGGTCAAAACTGTCCGCTTGTTGAACCCAATAAAGAAGAACCAATGAAAGTGTATATGAACGGTAAAGAAGTATACAAGTTTGTTGTAACGACCATGCCTGACGCAATAGCAAAGTGTGTAGAACGCGCCGGACATACCCCTGAAGAAATAGACTATCTGATTCCTCACCAGGCAAATGTGAGAATAATAGATGCTATGGCAGAAAGATTGGGTTATAACAGTGATAAAGTCATTGTTAATATAGACAAGTACGGAAACACGTCTGCCGCAAGTATTCCAATAGCTTTATGCGAAGCGGTGCAAGAAGGCAAAGTCAAACTTCCCTGCAAAGCAATATTGACAGGATTTGGCGCCGGGATGACCTATGGCACCGCAATTGTTAGACTACGCGAAGGTATTTGCTAACCTGCTTTATTTGGGAAATATTGAGGATAAAGTTGTTTCAAACTTTTTAAACGAAAATCCGCAATATCAGCTTGTTCCGCACAACGTGCATATGCACGATGTGCCATTGCGTCATTCATTAATTGACGGACCAATGAAACTTTTTCGGAAATTTCACCTCTTTTGTACTGAGCATATATTGCTTCAGCATTTTCTCGCTGAATGCCATTCCACATCTGCTGTTCTGCATCAGAACGATTAATAGCATCTTCATACATCTGAGCCAGCTCTTTTACTTCTGCCCTCATAGAATTATCTATTGGATGCTTCAAAACTTGCTGTGGAGATTTACCAGCTGTATTAATCGAATAATTCATAAAAAATTTTCCTATTTTTACTTATAAAACCAAAACTATATAACAAGATTTAAATATTTCTGGGCATCTGTACCGTAATTAGGGCTATTTTGATTTTGCTTTTCATAAGGATTTTTGGTCATTTCATTGTTTTTATCTGTTTCCATTGCATCTTCAGTACTATTATGAGATTTAACCTCCGCATTTTTTGCAGGCTCAACACCGCCAAATGCGTCTAATTGTTTGTCATAAATGTATTTTCCGACTTGACTAATATTTTCATCACCATCAAAATCATCTTTTTTAATACCAAAAATTGACCCATACTGTTCGATTTTTTTTGAATCAAGGTGACCATCCACAAAAAATTTGTTTCGTGCATAACTAGTAAAATAATTTTGTGGTTGCCACTGAGTTAACCCCCAAGACATTCCTACCTCCATATACATCCATACAGGTATATAAAAACATATCCTAATAAAAAATTGCGCAGAATTCTGCGCAATTTTTTTATTTTTCAATTAAACCTTTTAAAATGTTCTCTGCATCAAAAATACTATTGCATTTTTCTAAAACTTTAGCATCAAAACCATATTTAGCTGCCGCCTCGTTAATACTTGCCTTGTCCAAAGCACCATTTTTACAACAAGCATTTAACGCCTTGCTAATGTTCTCTGCATTAATTTGTAACCCCATAAAATCCTCCTTTTATAAATTTGTAATACAAGTATTTAAAAACAGAAAATTCACAAATATTGACTAACATTTTGCTTTTATTAAAGAAATACAAGCTCTAAAAAGGTTTTAGCCGTCTTTACAAAACTTAAATTTTTTCAATAATTAGAAAATTTGCCATAAATCTAACTTTTTGAGATAATCAAATGTAAAACAAAAAGGAGAACATTATGGGTAAAATAGCATTTGTATTCCCCGGTCAAGGTTCGCAATCTGTGGGAATGGGAAAAGATTTTTATGAAAACTCAGCTTGCGCAAAAGAGGTATTCGACAAAGCTGATGTAGTGCTTGGAAAAAGCATTACAAAAATGTGTTTTGAAGGTCCGGAAGAAGACTTAAAAAGAACAATAAACACACAACCAGCAATTCTAACAACCTCAATTGCAGCACTGGAAACATTAAGAGAAAAAACCAAGTTAGAACCTGACTATGTTGCAGGTCACAGCCTCGGGGAATATGTTGCACTATACTGCGCTGGGGTTGTAAATCTTGAAAATGTTTTAAAATTAATTCAAAAACGCGCAGAACTAATGGATAGCGCAGCAACAGGTTCTATGGCAGCAGTAATAGGTATGGCTCAAGAACAAGTAGAAGAATGCGTAAATCAAGCACAAACCGCAGGAACAGTTTCAATTGCAAATTATAACTCTCCCTCTCAAATTGTTATCACGGGAGAAACACAAGCAATAGAAAAAGCATGCGAACTCTTGAAAAATGCTGGTGCAAAGAGAGTCATTCCTCTTGCTGTTTCTGGAGCTTTTCATAGTGCATTAATGAAAGATGCAGCTCAAGAATTCCAATCTTTTGTTGATTCTTTTGAAGTTAATAATGCAACCTGCACAGTAATTACCAATGCCGACGCTAAAGAAACAACACTGGGATCAGAATTCAAAAAGAAAATGCCTGAACAAATGTATTCATCTGTATATTGGACACAAACTATTAATAAAATGTATGAAAATGGAGTAGATACAATTGTTGAAATAGGTCCTGGAAAAGTTCTTAGTGGATTAGTGAAAAAGATTAATCCCGAGATTAAAACTTTTAACATTTACGATATAGAAAGTCTAAACATAACAATAGAAGCACTAACTACAGCAAATGTATAGGTTAATAAAAAGGCGGTTCTAAAGAACCGCCTTTTTATCAAATTAATTTCCGTAAAGTTTCTTTTGGAAGTTATCTAAAGCTTGCTGTTGTTTCTTTTTTTGAGCTTCTTGTCTTTGTTTCTTTTGTTTTTCATAAGCTGCTTTTTTTTCTTCTTGTTTTTTCTGTATTTCTGCTTGTTTTTTTGCAGGAGCATTTTTTAGGTCATCAATTTTCTTCTGAGTTTCTGCTTTTTTTGCATCTCTTTCTTTTTGGCGAGCTTCTTGCTGTGCTTTGATTTGAGCTTTATTTTGCTCGTGCGTAGATTTTATAGCATTTGTGTAACTATTTTTTGTAGCATTCCAACTGTCTGCAAAAGGATTAGAACTGGCTGCCATAGCTAAACCTGCTGACATCAAAACAGAAGACGCTAACAATGTTAATGCAAATTTTTTCATTTTTTTGCCTCCTAATAACTTAACAAAATATATTATACCAATAAACGTCAAAAAAGTACAAATTCTCATATCTATGTTATTATTAGTAATAAGGTGGATTAGTTCTAAGGAGAAAAATATGACAGATAAAAAAGTTGCACTTGTAACAGGCGCATCAAGAGGAATCGGAAAAGCATGCGCAATTGAACTGGCAAAAGCTGGCTATAGCATAGCAGTAAACTACGCAGGAAATAAAGAAGCGGCAGAAAATACTGTAAACGAAATCAAAGCATTAGGTGTTGACGCAAAAGCATATCAGTTTGATGTCTCATCAAAAGAAGCATGCGAAACAGCTGTAGCAAAAATTCTTGAAGATTTTGGACAAATCGATGCACTGGTAAACAATGCAGGTATTACTCGTGACGGGCTTTTTGTAAGAATGACAGATGAAGCTTGGGAAGCTGTTATTAACACAAATCTTAATTCTGCATACTTTGTAACAAACCCTGTTGCAAAAATTATGATGAAAGCTCGCAAAGGTGCAATAGTTAATATGGCAAGTATTGCCGGCGTATATGGTAACGCAGGACAAACAAATTACGCATCTGCAAAAGCCGGTCTGATAGGATTCACCAAAGCATTGGCAAAAGAAATGGGTTCGCGCGGTATTAGAGTAAATGCTGTTGCTCCTGGTTTTATTCAAACTGATATGACTAAAGATCTAAAATTAGACGGAATTACCGACCATATTCCGCTCAGAAGACTTGGTAATCCTGAAGATATCGCTAAAACTGTGAAATTCTTAGTTGAAGATGCTACATATATAACCGCTCAAGTTATTGGCGTTGACGGTGGATTGGTAGTGTAAATTATTTTGTAATATTATTTGGAAAAATATTCTTTTATAGTATAATAAATTTGTTAGAAATAGTTATTAATTTAAGTATGAGGAAAACACAATGAGTACATTTGAAAGAGTTAAAAAAGTTGTAGTTGACCAATTGAGCGTTGAAGAAGCTTTGGTTACTCCTGAAGCAAGCTTCACAGCTGATTTGGGCGCTGATTCTTTGGACACAGTAGAATTGGTTATGGCTTTTGAAGAAGAATTCGGATGCGAAATTCCTGATGAAGAAGCTGAAAAAATTGCTACTGTTCAAGACGCTGTTAACTACATCGAAGCTAACTCATAGTCATTATGGACCAATAGTTTTTGCGAGGAGTTTTTAATAAGTTAAATTCTCCTCGTAATTTTAAAAAACAAGATTATTAAAAGGGTATTAAACATGTCAAAAAGAAGAGTCGTCGTAACCGGTCTTGGTGCCGTTACTCCGTTTGGAGTTGGAGTTGACAACTTATGGAAAAATATATCTGCCGGAAATAGCGGTATTGATACTATTACTGCAATAGATTTAGAAAAACATTCCGTTCATATTGCAGGTGAGGTTAAAAATTATGATCCACTCGAGTTTTTTGATCCAAAAGAGGTTAAAAAAACAGATAGATTTACTCAATTTGCACTAATTGCTGCAGAAGAAGCCGTGAAAGATTCTGGACTTGATATAGAAAATGGGGACTTAGATCCATATAGAATAGGCGTTATTGTCGGTGCGGCAGCAGGCGGGTTTGATACCTTTGAAAAACAACATAAAACTATAATCGATAGAGGACCTACTAAATGTTCCCCATTTACAGTTCCAATGCTTATAGTAAATATTCCTGCAGGAAAAATTTCTATGAAATATGGGGCTAAGGGTGTTAATAAGGCTATTGTAACTGCCTGTGCAACATCTGCCCATTCAATAGGAGATGCTTTTAGGGCAATTCAATGGGATGATGCTGATATTGTAATTGCAGGCGGTTGTGAAGCTGTTATTACCCATTTGGGAATAGGTGCTTTCTCCAGTGCAAGAACCCTTTCTAAACGTAATGATGAACCACAAAAAGCGTCTCGACCTTATGATAAGGACAGGGACGGATTCGTTATGGCTGAAGGCGCCGGCATTCTTATCCTTGAAGAATATGAACACGCTAAAAAACGCGGAGCAAAAATCTATGCAGAGCTTGTCGGATACGGACAAACTGCCGATGCGTATGATGTTGTTGCTCCTTGCCCTGAAGGAAAAGGTGCTCAACGTTCTATGGAAAATGCTATCAAAGACGCCGGTTTAGAACCTAAAGATGTTGATTATGTTAATACTCACGGTACTTCTACCGGACTTGGTGACAAAGCAGAATCACATGCTGTAGCAAGAGTTTTTGGTGACAAAGTTCAAAATTCTAAACTTTCCGTATCTTCTACAAAATCTATGATTGGTCATATGCTTGGTGCTTCCGGAGCTGTTGAATCAATTATCTGTATTAAATCTATTCAAGATGGGCTTGTTCCACCAACTATTAATCTTGATAACCAAGACGAAGAAGTAGCTAACTTGGATTATACTCCTCACAAAGCTAAGCATAAAGAAATCAACGTTGCTCTGACGAATTCTTTTGGTTTTGGCGGTCATAACGCTTCTTTAGTTTATAAAAAAATATAAGATTGATATTTAGAATATTATTCAAAAAAGAAGGAGCCTTAAAATCAGCTCCTTCTTTTTATGCTTTAAACAAGCAAAGACTAATTTGCACCATCCACGAATGCTGTAATTTTGGATATACTATTTTCAAATTGATTCATTTGTTTTTCCATCATTTCTATCTTTTGCAACAAGAGTTTATTTCCACGAGAATTTTCATTAGCTGCAGAAACCTGAGATGCTATGAACTCTAACAAGGAAGTAATTTCTTCATTACCATTTTGAGATGAAGAAAGACTTTCGATTTTCTTCTCAAGAGATTTTATTTTTAATTCCTGTACATCAAGTTTATCAGAAAGCTTATCGAGTCCATATTCAATCTCATATAATGACTTTGAATAATCTACATCAGATTTTTTATCCAACTTAACAAATAATTCGTTGAGTGCATTTTTTAAGTCTGCAATTTCATCCGCTTTTTCTTTGGTTGTATCTATCTTAGATTTTAACTCATCTATATTCTTAGCGTTATCTTGAATTTGAGAATCTATAGAATTCATCGTTCTTGCAGAATCATCAATCCATTGGGCAAGATGCATAAAGGCTTCATTCAAAATCTGATCTGATTTCAAACCTGACATCACTAGTGCTTTTACATCAATAATATTTCTATTAAGCTGTGTACTATCAATTTTGTTACACTTATCACTTACTTCATCTATAATTTTTTTGAATTCAGCTATATTTTCTCTCAAATGCTTATTAACATCATCTGATGTCAAAATAAGTTTATTCGTTCGTTTTGAAATACTGGAAATATCCTCACGAATATCGTCTATTGAGTCAAGTCTTTCAACTACATCATAGCCGTCTTCTCTATTTTTCTTAATCATTTCAGTGACATCATTTATAGCCATTCTCATTTTGGCTATATCTGTTTCGACATCCGGTAAGGTATATATATATTTCCCAGAATCTCCCGATGACGCACCTGTCGTTATACTTTCCAATATGTTTTTTAAATTAGCAAATTTTTCATCTATATCACTGTTAGAATTTGAATTCGCTATTAAATCTCTCTTTAATTTTTCAATTTCATCTTTAATTTCGCTGACATTATCAAAAATTACATTTTGAATTTCTTCAGATTCTTCAATGAAAGAAATATTCTCAAAAACACCGGTTAGACTTCTTACAAACTGTTCTTTCAATTGTTTAAGTTCTTCTCGAATAAATCCGCGAGTATTATCATCAGCAGAATTATTTACTTCAATATTAGACAATGCATTAATCTGCGCTTGATAAGACTTTATAATGTCTCTCAGCGATGCATTTTCATTTCTTACAATCTCTGCAAAGCCTTCCGTTTTTATACTAACAGAACTCAACGCAGATTTGATTTCGTCAAAACTCTCCGATATTTCATCCGAATTTGGCATTTCTGCCAGTATCATATCTCTTAGTAATTCCAGCCTTTTATTTATATTGTTCGCCGAGGAAGTTATCGTTTCTTTTACATCATTTGATATTAAACCGGCCTCATTTTGAAGTTTTAATTCATCAATTTTATCCTTAAGACTTTGTATTTGCTCTTCTACAAAACGTTTTGTATCCTCGCTATACTCCCTTAAGTCAATATCGCTAAGACCTTTTAATTCTTTTTGATATTCTTCTATTAATGCCGTCAACTTGTCTGTTTTGGTATCAACAAGGTTTTTAACATCATTACCAAACATTGTCATTTTAAGGTTGAACGTATCAAGGAAATCATCAAATTGCATTGTTACAATTTCTTTTACCTTATCGACAATTGCATCAACCTGTGACAATTTATATAAGACTTCTTGAATATCATCTTTTATAAACGAGATTTTATCTTCAACTGCTTCTGTTATTATTCTAATGTTCTTTGCAAAAGACTCATCCAAATCATCTGTTAGTTCATCTAAAAGTCTATTGGAAATTTCTTCTGTCTGCTGCGCAATTTTTTGTATTTCTATTATTAGTTTGGAGGTGGTATCTTCCGTTTTTATAACTGAGATTTCTTCTTTTATTGTATAAAGCTGAGATAAAATATCATTACAATTATTTTTTGCAAGTTGTTCATATAGTTCTTTATTTTGAGATATGTTATTAATAAGTTCTTCCAACTTCTCTTTCACGACAATTGCACTATCTGCAACATCTTGGCAAATTTCTTCTTTTATTTCTTCCAAATTGATTTCTGCGACATCTTTAATAACATTGGATTGAATTTTTGTATATTTCCGTTCAATCATTTCTTCTATGTCATTAAAACTGGTTTTCAAGCTTTCATCAATTAAGGTTTTAAGTTCATTAGTTTTATCAGACTGGTTATCAACTTTTTCATTTAAAATATTGTATGATTTTTGAAGTTCATACAACAATTCAGAGCGAAGTGAGCTATTATTCTCTTCTGCTTTAAAGAGTTTTTCACTAATTTCATTTATTGCATTTTTTAATTCAATACTTAGGCTTTCTTTAAATTCTCCATTTTCAATTTTTTCTTTAGTAAGAACATTTGACAAATTATTGAACGATGTATCCAGAAGCGTCCTAACTTCATTAACAAACGCATTTATTTTAGCCTCATTATCTGACTCATTTGTATTATCTGAGACTTTTAATCCTTCAAGAGCGTCTATAATCTCTACTTTCGCTTGATTTAGAGTAGCAGATATCGATACTAAGTCTGTTTTTAACGATGATATATATGCTTGAAGCTCACCTAATTCAGCATCTACATCTTTGGCTCCCATTTCATTAAATCTGTTTAACAGGTTTGAAGACAGAGTATTTAGGCTTTGTTCTATTCTGTCTACTTCCGAAGATATATCTTCCCTTTTCAATAATTTATTATTAACATTTTTGATATCTTCTTTTAATTCGTTAGAACTACTTTTGAAGACTTCTAACTGCTCTAATAAATCTTTTACAGAAATTTCTCCTAAGTCTGTTTCTTCAATAAGAGTAATAATTTGTGTTATTTTATTTTCAAGATTTTTTGCATTATCTTCAATCGCTTTTATTGCGTCCAGACTATTTTCTTTGGCTAAGTCTTTTAAATCAGTGAAATATGACGATTTAAGATTATCAGATAATGTTTCTATTTGTCCAACAATATTTTGAGAACCATTTTGTAAAGTATTTGTTATTTCTTCTTTTGCACTTTGTAGCCGAGAATTAAGGTCCTCTACTACAGATGTTAGTTCTTTGTTATTATTTGCTATAACCGCGTCTGTATTAATTTTTATCAAGTCTTCCAAACTTACTGAAAGATTTTTGAGTTCATTTATAGCATTAAGAATTTGCTCTTTATTATCTGCGCTATTTGTTTTCAACTTTTCAGAGAAACTATCCATCTGGTTCGCATAATTTTGAGCATCCGTTTGCAGGTTATTAATTATTTCTTCTTTTGTTAAATGTAGCTGCTGATTTATTTTTTCTGTTAGAGTATTTAATTCTAACTGACTTTTTTCTGAATTAGCATTGTTATTATCCGTCAATAACCCCTTGAGCTCATCCAGTATTCCTTCTTTTGAGTCTTTTAAATTTGTATTTAATAACTCTATCGCAGCCGCTAAGTCTGTACGATTGCTAGATAAAAGATCATCTTTATTGTTTTTTAACAACTCTTCCATGCCCGCTGAAAGATTTTGAAGTTCATTTATAGTATTAAGAATTTGCTCTTTATTATCTGCACTATTCGTTTGTAGCTTTTCAGACAAATTATCTATCTGCTCTACAAGGTTTTGGGCATCAGTTTTTATTGTGTTCGTTAGCTCGTCTTTTGTATTCTGTAGTTGTTTGTTTATACTTTCTACGGCAGTACCCAAATCTGCTCTATTACTTGAGATTACACTATCAAAATTACTACTTACTTCCTCTTGCAAAAAGTTTTTTTGGCTAGTGAAACTTTCATCAAAATCACCTCTAAATTTATTAAAGGACTCTTTAAGTTCGCTAAGTCCATCCAGAAGTTCCGTTCGAGTTACAGTAAAGTTTCTATCAAGACTTAGACTAACGCCTTTTATATAATTCAAAGAATCAGAAATTTGTTGTGCAAAAGATACGAAGGCCTCTTGCACTGCTTGATAAATGTAGTCTTTATCTGCATTACCAAGCTCAAGAAGTTTACTTTGAATATGATGTGAAAAATCAACTATTAATCCAACAACCCTTTCGGTCTGTTCCACTATGAAACTTTCCTTGGGCAACGTTTCTGCAATATTATTGAAATTATTTTTAAAATCATCCGTAATCGTCTGAAGATTTTTCAAACCCTCTAGAATTTGCTCTCTGTTATTGTTGCTACCTGCTTCAAAATTACTTGATATAAAATCCAATTTTTGAACAACTGTATCTATATTTTTTACAAAGTTCTCAGATAGTTCTCCTTTTGTTATCGTTAAATCCGATTGCAAAATTTGTGTAGTTGCAGCCAAAGTGCTTTCAATTTTTTCTATTTGAGTTTTAAAAACTTGTGAATTATTATCAATATTTTCAAGAATCTCTTGTTTATTACTTAATGAAGACTTTTCTAGGGCTTCTTTTAGTTGCGAATTCAAATTCTCAGCAAGTCCCGCAAAAGTATTAATTTCTTGCAAAATTTCAGCACTACTTGTTCGTTCTGTTTCAAAATTTGTTGATAAGTTGTCAATTTTTTTATTTACATTTTCAAAATTCTCAACTAACCTATTTTCAATATCCGTTTTTGCATTCTCTGCTACAAGATGAATTTTAGAAAATTCCTGAATAATGGCTTCCTTATTACTAAGTGATGCTGCTTTGGTATCAGCAATATTGATGTATAAGTCTTTAATACTATTATTTATTGCATCAAGCATATCAGCTTGATTACTTATGGCTCCTGCTACCTGTAAACCTGATGAGAGCATTTCGCTTTTACTGTTTGCAAAGAGTCCCTCTACTTCTGAAATTTTTTGAATAATTGCCTCGTAAGACCCATTATTTGCTACTAGAGACTTTATTTCTTCTACATTTGTAGAAAGTGCATTTATACTGTTTAAAATTTCTGTTTTATTTTCAACATTTGATTTTGCATACAGCTCCTTTATGTCTTTAATTTGGACATCTAAAAGCTCACAATTTTCTTTCACAATTTGTTTTATACTATCAGTTTGAAGCCCTATCTTGTTCTCAACTGTAGAAATAGAATCAATTAATTTTTGAGAAAATTCTCTTAACTGATCTATTTTTTCTGAAAGTCCCTCCCTTAGGCTTTCTCTTAGACTTTCTTGTGAAGAGTTTAAAAGTTCTTCAAATTTCTTCACTTTTTCTTCTATATTCAAGGATGCCTCATTCATCTTCTCAGACAAATCTGATATAGAACTCCCCGAAGTTGAGGAAATAGTTTCAAATACCTTGGAAACATATTCCGATAAACTTGTAAATTCTTCCTTCAACCTTAATTCGCTTTGAGTCGACTGTTCTTGAATGATTGGAGATATTGAATTAACAATGGAGCTGATATTTTGAAGAATTGTACTAAAATCATCTAACCTTACATCGACCTTGTGCGTGTTTTGTGCAAGACTTTCAGTCCACTTCACAGTAAATGCGTCAATGTCTTTGGCAAATGATTGTACAAGTTCTTCCATATTTTCTTTTGTTGACAGAGAAGAAATAACCGGAATAATGTTTTTTATATCGTTATTGCCTTGAGAAATAATACTTTGTATGCTATTTTGTCCGCTCTCAATATCATTCTTTATACTTTCAATTTTGTCCTGAATAACTTCGTTTTCTGATTTTGAAACCAAGTTAGAAATGATATTATTCAAATCATCAAAGTAAGATTTAAGAATGTTTTTATTATCATTACCCTGTTGAGTGGCATAATCCTTAAGTTCAGAAACAGAACTAATAGCCAAAGATAGTTTTTGATTAAGCGTATCAATATCAGATTTATTAACCAATGCCCGTATTGATTCTTTTAACACCTGAATATCTGCAACAAGTGCCGAAACTTCTTGTCTGACATCTTGCATATCCATATTAGAAACAATGCCGGCAACAGATTGAACAAGTTCATTATGTTTGTTATTCATCATAACAACACTACTGATAACATCATTTAAACCTTTTTGAATAACCGAAATATCGCCAGAAAGTGCAACAATTGCTTCTGATGGAGCATTATTCTCTATCAGCGTTTTTACAGAACGGAAACTTGAACTGATATTTTCCGAAAGGTTTTGTAAATTATTCTCGTAATTAGCAATTTCTTCTTTTATCCTGGCTGTTTGTTCTTGAAGTTTTTCCTCTACGTTAATCTTGCCGATTTCAGAATTAATATTCTCTATAGTAGAATTATAATATCGAGTTTGAGCATTCAAATCACGAGAAAAGTTGAGTATATTATCAGAAAGCTTTGTAAAAATTTCGGTAATTTCGGGACTTTTAAGTGATTCACTCAAATTTGCTTGAACTATATTAAGCTGGTTTTGGACAACATCAAGGCGATTTTGAACAATGTTATTACGATCTTCAAAGTTTTTTTTCAATTCATTCGTTAAATACGATACCAATTCTTGAGTTTCAAAATTGGAAATATAATCTAGCTTGTCGTGAATTTTTTCAAGAACCTCTTTTGTAAAACCATCAAAGAACACACCTGACTTTGATTGTTGCGCAACCATTTCTGAAACTGCATCAAGTTTATTTTCTATTATTTCCAAATATTGATTTTCACTCATAATCTGCTCTCTAATTACAATAGTCCTATTGTAATATTGTAGCAAAATAACACTCTGATGTGTATTTTATTACGATACTTTAAGCATTCGGGGAATAATTAATCTTTTTCAATAAACCTTTTAATTCTTAAAAGGTCTTTATGCGTCAAATCTCTAGGAGAACCTTCATCTAGTGAGTGTTTTCTAAGTAAAAATGATGGATGAAAAATCGCCATAGCCTTTATACCATCAAACAAATCAATCCACTGCCCCCTAATCTGCGAGATTGTATATTCACCTTTACTGAAAGATTTTAAAGCCGTAGCCCCACACAAAACAATCACCTTCGGCTTTACAATATTAATTTGAGCAGAAAGATAATCACTACAACATTTTTTTTCGAAGTCTGTTGGTACACGATTATTCGGAGGTCGACATTTTACAGTATTAACAATGTACAAATCATTTTGTCTGTCAATCCCAGCATCAGTAAGTAACTGAGTTAAAAGCTTACCGGCTCTGCCAACAAAAGGAATACCTGAAGCATCCTCCTCAGCTCCGGGAGCTTCTCCTATTAACATTATTTTAGCACCGGGGTTTCCGTCAGAAAAAACCTTATTGGTACATGTTGCAGCCAAATCACACGCCTTGCACTGGAAAACTACTTTTTTAAGTTCCAAAAGCGCCTTTTGCTTAACTTCTATATCCAAATATTCATCCTTCCAATTCAAATATCTCATAAAACTATAATACAAAATTGCTTACACTCAATCCATAGGAGATAATAAACTATTTATAAATATTTACATACTCAAATAAATAAATTTTTAAATAAGATTTACAAAGAGAAAAAAGGACATTCATTAATTTACAAATCTGTGTTATCATTTTAAAAGACTGAAGGGGGAAAAATTGTTAAGATTTTCAAAACCGCATGATTTAAAAGGAACATTAATTTGCGTCGAAGGAATTGACGGGTCTGGTAAATCCACTCAGCTTGCAATTCTTCGAGATTGGGTCCAATCAATAGGTCTGGATGTAATTTATACTGAATGGAACTCCTCTGATTTAATATCTCAGACAACAAAACTTGCAAAAAAGAAAAATCTTCTTTCACCACGAACATTTTCTCTCCTTCACGCAGTAGATTTTGCTGACAGATTAGAAAAAATAATTATTCCGGCGATGAAAGCAGGGTTTGTTGTTCTTGCCGACAGATACGTTTATACCGCATTCGCCAGAGATGTAGCAAGGGGTGTTGATCCTCAATGGGTGAGAAATATGTACGGGTTTGCAATTCAACCTGATTTAACTGCATATTTTAGCGTACCTGCCGAAGTTTCACTCAAGCGTATTTGCTCAAATCGTGCACCCAAATTTTATGAAGCAGGTATGGACCTAAAACTCTCCAATGACCCTTATGAAAGCTATTTAATTTTTCAAAACCGAGTAAATAAAGAATACAAAAAAATGGTTTCAGAATATAATCTGTTTGAAATCGACGCAGAAGAAAGTATCCATACAAAGCAAATGAAGTTTAGAACAGAATTCAAAAAAATACTTGCGAAAAAGGGGATTTCAATCTAAAGATGAAAAAATATGAAACAAAACACGGATATGAAGGTTTGTTGATTGTAGTTGAAGGTACTGACGGAGCCGGCAAATCAACTCAGATTAACATGCTAAAACGCTGGATTGAAGACCAAAGTTATGGGGCTATGGTGAGTGAATGGAAAACTTCGCGTCTTATAAGCCAGGTTATAGACGATGCCAAAGAACGTAACCTGTTAAACCCAACCACATTCAGCCTTTTGTATGCTGCTGATTTTGCTGATAGATTGACTAATACCATAATTCCCGCTTTAGAGGCAGGATTTGTTGTTCTTATGGACAGATATAAATATACCGCCTTTGTACGCGATGTTGTAAGAAATCATGATATGGAATGGGTTAAAAAACTTTATGAATACGCTCCTGAACCGGATTTAGTATTTTATCTGGACATGCCCGTTGAAATTCTCTTAAAAAGAATTATCGGTACAACCGGACTTGACTACTACGAATCCGGAAGAGATATAGGATTAAGTCGTGATTTTTACAAATCTTTCAAACTCTATCAAAGTCAATGTCTTGAAGAATACAACAAAATGAAAGACGAATACGGTTTTATAACAATAGATGGAACTCAATCACCTGAAGAAATAAACCAAATAATGAGAGATAAAATTCAAAAAATTTTTGATACCGGAATATTGTACTAAATTGTATCATTAATAAATTAAAAAATCTTTAATTTTTGAAACAAAAGCTGATAAAAATTGACCCTCCCTCCTTTTTGAAGTACCATGCCATAAGAAAATAATAATAAAATGAGTTTAAAAACAAAATAAAGGGAGAGGCAATATGGCTTCAAAAAGATTTTTATTTACATCTGAATCAGTAACAGAAGGACATCCGGACAAAGTTTGTGACCAAATTTCCGATGCAATTCTTGATGAATTTCTAACGAAAGACCCTAAATCTCGTGTTGCTGCAGAAACAACAGTAACAACGGGCATGGCACTTGTTTGTGGTGAAATAACATCAGATTGTTACGTTGATATACCTCAAGTTGTGAGAAATACTATCAAAAATATCGGATACGTCGGTCGTGAGGGTGGCGGATTTGACTATAAAACTTGTGCCGTTTTAACAAGTATAGACGAACAATCTTCAGATATTGCAGGAGGCGTAAATAAAGCATTCGAAACAAGAGATAATAATGCAAATACATCAACTATGGAAACAGAAAATATCGGAGCAGGGGATCAGGGAATAATGTTTGGGTTTGCTTGCAATGAAACACCCGAAATGATGCCACTTCCAATAAGCCTTGCGCATCGTTTGGCTTTAAAACTTTCGCAAGTAAGAAAAAATAATATTCTAAACTACCTAAGACCTGACGGAAAATCTCAAGTTTCTGTTGAATATGTTGATGGTAAACCTTCAAGAATTGATACAATTCTAATTTCAACACAGCACGACCCTGAAATTGACGGAAACCAAGATAATAAATACATTCAAGAAAGAATTAAAAAAGATATAATAAAATATGTAATAGAGCCTGTTTTTGAAAATGACATAATAAAACCTGATGAAAGTACAAAATATTTAATTAACCCGTCAGGACGCTTTGTGATAGGTGGACCTCAAGGTGATGCAGGATTAACCGGACGAAAAATCATCGTCGATACATATGGAGGATACTCACGTCATGGTGGTGGCGCTTTTTCAGGCAAAGACCCAACAAAAGTTGACCGCTCTGCCGCTTACGCCGCAAGATATGTTGCTAAAAATATTGTTGCAGCCGGTTTGGCTGAAAAATGTGAAATTGAAGTTTCATATGCTATTGGTGTTGCAGAACCTGTCTCTATTATGGTAGACACTTTTGGCACAGGTAAGTTTTCTGACGACTTGATTGAAAAACTTGTTAGCAAAAACTTTGACCTAAGACCGGCATCAATAATTAACCAATTCGATTTAAGAGGACTACCGGCAAAAAATGGCGGCAAATTCTACCAAAAACTTGCTGCATACGGTCATATGGGTAGACTTGATATCGATGTTCCCTGGGAAAAAACAGATAAAGCTGCTACCCTCAAAGAACAAGCAGAGAACTGTTGTTGTTCTTGCTAGTCCAAGTAAGATTTTAAGGCCTCTCTTAGTCAAGAGAGGTCTTTTTGTGCGTTCTTTTAAAATTTTCTGTTATAATTGTTATATGAAAGAGATTAAAAAGGCATTGTTTATAAACTTCGGCGGAATTGGTGATGAAATACTTTTCTTACCAACACTTGAAAGTTTTAAAAACAAATTTCCTAACTGCCATATAACCCTTGCGCTGGAACCAAGAAGTAAATCTATTAAAGACCTAAGTCCTATTATAGATGAAATTTTGGCTATAGACATCAAAAGCTCAAAAAAGTACTTTCAGCTTTTGAAATTGATTTTTGAAGCAAGAAAAGGAAAGTTTGATATTATAATTTCTTCCGGTGGAAATAAATTCATTGCCATTTTATTATTTTTAACAGGTATAAATCTTCGCTATGGCTTTAATACCGGAAGATTAAGCCAAGTTCTTTTAACAAAAGCTGTCCCCCTAATAAAAAATCGTTATGCAGCAAAAATGTATCATGAGCTCGTAAAACCAATTACCTTGGATGAAGCCCAAAACCCTTCCATTAGGGTACCTGAAAGTATAAAAGAACATAATTCTATTGTTATTCACCCGGGTGTTAGCAAAATGAGCGTTTCCAAAAATATGGTAAAAACATATTCACCTCAAAAATGGGTTGAACTCATTTTAAAATTATTAGAAAAAGGGAAAAAAATATATCTTGCAGGCGGGCCTGATGATAAAGATTATATAGAAGCAATTTGTTCTCAAATAAAAGAGAATACACCTAACTTCATAAATTATTACGGTAAAACAAAAAATATCATGGATTTGGCACAACTTATTGCATCAAAAGAGGTTCTTATCTGTTGTGATTCTGCACCCATGCATATCGGAATTGCCGTAAATACTAAAGTGCTTGCTATTTTTG
The DNA here is from genome assembly GCA_944325625.1 of Candidatus Gastranaerophilales bacterium. Taxonomy (GTDB): domain Bacteria; phylum Cyanobacteriota; class Vampirovibrionia; order Gastranaerophilales; family Gastranaerophilaceae; genus RGIG2134. The sequence goes on from CALVAP010000007.1 coordinate 206,637, forward strand.
GTCCAACTGATGAAAATAAGCTTATTCCAGAAAACGAAAACATAATAGCTATCACAAATAATAATTGTACTTGTCGACCGTGTCTTTGGGATAAAAGAACGTCCACTTGTGAAAAACTTGGTTGTTTAGATATTAATACAGAAGAATTTTTAAGATATTTGTAACAAATATTTAATATTATATAAATAATATATCAATTTTATATACTCATAGTTCTTTATATACATGTAGAGAGCTAAAGAGAATTATCATGGGTATATTCGTAGACGCAATAAACAAAGGTAACGTAAACTACGGTATGGGTGAGCAAATCATCGATACTACCTATGATTTAGGTGATGGGAATCATAAAATAACAATAAATAGCTCAAATACGAACATCAAAACCGGAACCGGAAATAATATAATTACTCACTATGGAAGTAATGCAACAATAACAACAGGAGATGGAAAACAAACAATCACATCTATAGGTGATAATAAAACAATAACAACCGGAAATGGTGATGATGATGTTGTTTTTATTGGAGATAATTGCAATTTAGATACGGGATCCGGCAATGATAGCGTAGTATTTTGGGGTGACAACTGTGATATTAAAACAGGAGAGGGTGATGATGATGTAACAACATTTGACCAATTATACACCCAAGGAAAATACGCTTCATACGCTGATGTATTTATTGACAAATTACCAACAGGAACTTGGGAAAACTGGACAAAAGTATCTAGTAACCTGATAGATTATAAATGCGATAAATCCTTCTTTAAAAAGAAACAAACATGGGTTTATGAAGAACATTATGACGTTGAAACAATATTCTCAAGGTATATTAATGGTGTAAAAAATACCAATATAGATTTAGGCAACGGAAACAACAAAGCTAATGTTACACTGGATTCGAGCTCAAAGATAGGCGGCTCAGGAACAAATGAAATAACAAAGAATCAAAAGTGGCAATTAGATGAGTCTTTAGGTCATCGTGATGAAACAAAATTGAGATATGAGGTAAAGAAAAATACACGTTGGGGTAACATAGCTTTAGTAGCAGGTGCTGTTGCAGCAGTGGCAGCTTGTGCAGCATTTGCCCCAAGCATAGGTGCAGCCCTTTCTGGAACAAGCGCAGCGGGAACAGCAGGCGCAACAGGAACGGCAGGTGCAGCAGCTGCAGGAAGCACAGCCGCTGCCACAGGAGCTGCTACAGGAACTGCCGCAGCAACCACTACAGCTGCTGCTACTGGTGCTGCTACTGCTGCTACAACAACTACAGCTGCTGCTACAAGTGCTGCTGCCGCTGCAACGACTACTGCCGCCGCGGCCACAGGAACAGCTGCCGCTACTACCGGAGGATTTTTATCCGGCATCGGCTCTGCATTAAGTTCTGCCTATGGTGCTGTATCCGGAGTCGTTTCAGGTATAGGTTCAACAATATCAAGTGCTGCTACCGCAGGTCTTACAAGCTTGGGTATGTCAGCAAGCGCAGCTGCCACAACTGTATCTACCATAGGAACAGCTATACAAGCATACTCCGCAATTAATGCCGGCATTAATATTGCAACTGGCGAAGGCTCTATTGGCGATTATGTTTCCTTGATTGCCGGCGGATATGGTGCATTTAGCGGAGCAAGCGAACTTGCTCAAACTGCGGGGTGGATAAGTAAAACCGCGGATACTGCCAGTGCAACATCCGGTTTCTGGAGTCAAGCAGGTGATTTTGTTGCTGCTTTCTCCGGTGAGGCAAGTGCTGCCGCTTCTACTGCAGGTCAAATCGGTAATGCTGTTGGTGCAATCGCTTCTGGCGCCGCCACTATAGATAGTGCCGTAAATATTATCGAAGGCGATGGTTCAATTGGTGATTGGCTTTCCGTCTTGACAAATGGTTCAAGAGCATTTAGTAACGGAGATATTCTTGTTAACGGAGCGCCAACTTTGAAATCTACTGACAAAGTTGCTAAAACAACCACTAAAAAATCATAGAAACAAGTTCCGAACTTCTTCTCTATCATCAAAATGAATTGTTCTGTCTTTTAGTATCTGGTAATCTTCATGTCCTTTGCCTGCAACAAGAACTACATCTTTTTCTTTGGCAATTTTTTTAATCATTGAAATAGCAATACCACGATCCGCTTCAACAAATATCCTTTGCGGATTTATTGATTGAATTCCTGTTAATATATCAGATATAATTTGTTGCGGATCTTCGCTACGTGGATTATCAGAAGTTACAATAATCTTATCGGAAAGTTTATCTGCAATAGCCCCCATTTTCGGTCGCTTTGTTGCATCTCTATCCCCTCCACAACCAAAAATACAGATAAGGTTACCATCTTGGGGTGTAATTTCTCTAGCTGTTTTTAAAACGTTCTCCAATCCATCCGGAGTATGAGCATAATCAACTATAACCATAGGATGATTATTAACTATTTCAAATCTTCCTGCAACACCCGCCGTTTGTTCAAGAACTTTTATTGATGTGTTTAAGTCTAAATTTGATAATATTGAAGCGCTTAACGCTGCCAGCGCATTATAAACACTAAAAAGTCCATTCATTTTGAGTTTTATATGTCTTTTCTCTTCCATATATTCAAAATCAAAACTTACTCCCAACGTTGAAAATTCTATATTCGAAGCCATTACATCTGCTTTGTTTTTTATTCCATAACTTAAAACTCTCACTCCTGAGGGAATTACAGCTTCAAATCGAGAAGAATATTCATCATCTGCATTTATCACAGCAAAAGACCCTTGGACAAGGTTTTTAAACAGTAATGCCTTTGCTTCAAAATAGTTATCCATTGTAATATGATAATCTAAATGATCCTGAGTAAGGTTTGTCAAAATAGCCCCATTGAAAAAACAATTACCAGTACGATTTTGTTCTAAAGCATGCGAGCTCACTTCCATTACTGTATTAGGTATTTGTGCATCAGCAATCTTTTTTAAAGTTGCTTGTAATTCCGGAGCTTGAGGTGTTGTATGTTTTGCATCATGATATGTATCATTACAAGACAGTTTGTAACCAAGAGTACCTATCAACGCGCATTTTTCTTCATTCGCCTCAAAAATCTTTTGTAACAAATGAGTGACTGTCGTTTTCCCATTTGTACCTGTAACACCTATAAGATTAATCTTTTTGGTCGGATAATCATAAAAAAGTGCAGATAAATCTGCAATCTTTTGCCTGGTAGACTCTACTATAATCTGTGGCATGTCAACATCCAACTCTCTTTCACACAATAAAGCAACCGCACCTCTTTCTTTTGCCATTTTTGCCCAATTATGCCCATCTGAGTATTCTCCTCTCAAACATATAAAAATATCACCGGCTTTTGTTTTTTGTGAATTATATGAAATACCCTTAATATCTATTTTTTTGGCATAATTTTTTACTTCTTTTGGATTTATAGTTTTGATTATCTTTTCTAATTCCATATTTACCTTCATACTTTCCTAATCTGAGTAAGTCGTTTTAATAACATTATCTTTTGGGTTGACCTTATCCGGCGGAATATTTAAAATTCTTGCAGACTGAAGAGCCACTTCCCTAAAAATCGGAGCTGCAACTGTGCTACCCCAAATCGCTTCCCCTTGCGGAGAATCAACTACAACATATATTATAATCTGCGGATTTGTTGCCGGTAAATAACCAACAATTGACGTGTACATCTTGTTGGTATATCCGCTACCATTTTCTTTGGGTTTTAAAGACGTTCCTGTTTTTGCTGCAACAGTATAATTATCCAGTTTTGCTGGGGATTTGCCGTTTTCTATTGCTTGGGATAACAATCTAGTCATTCTTTGTGCCGTTTGATAACTCACAACTTGTTCTTTTTTAATTTTCTTTTCTGCTTCTTCCGGTGAATATTTTATGACGTGCGGTGTAACCTTAACCCCACCATTCGCCAAAGCTGAAACTGCAGATATCATTTGAATTGCCGTCACCGATGCTCCATATCCAAAACCCATCGAGGCATGTTCGGACACGCCCCAGTTTTTTGGCGTCGGCAGTAGCCCTCTGGACTCTCCAGGTAAATCTATTCCAGTTTTTACACCTATTCCGAATTTTTTCAACATTCCATAAAATTCATGCGACGTCATCATTTGCGCTATTCTTACAGACCCTATGTTACTGGAATGTTCAAATAAATATACTAAATTAATCAATCCGGGATGAGGTTTTACACTATAATCATAGTTTTTTATTTCATGCCCGCCTATTCTTTCTTTTCCTGTATCATTAATTTTTGTATATTCATTTATTTTTCCAAGTTCAAGTGCAGATGCAACCGTTAATACTTTAAACGTAGAACCCGGTGGATAAACATCTGTTAATGACCAGTTTTTTATCTGTTGTGCTGTTGCCTTTTTATATTCATTCGGATTGTATGTCGGATAAACAGAATATCCCAATATTTCACCGGTTTTAGGGTTCATAACAATTATAGCACCTCTCGGTGCTTTTTTTGTTTGTACCATTTTGGTCAATTCTTCTTCGCAGACATGCTGTATTGCAGTATCTATAGTTAATTTTACAGTCTTACCATGTAATGGTGTTGTTGTTAGTTCTGGATTTGTAGAAAGATTATAGATAATATCGCCATCAGGCGTTTTCTCAAAGTTTATCGCTTTTCCGACATCTTCAAGCTCCTTTTTTGCGGTAAATTCTACTCCTCCCGCAACATCCGCATCCATATTGTAATAACCTAACACATGTGCAGCTAGTGTTCCTTGCGGATATATTCTCTCCGCTTTCCTATCAATACTAATCTCTCTTAGACCTTGTTTTCTAATTTTTTCCGCTGTTTTTCTATCTATATCTTTTTTTAATGCAATAATTGTATAATTTTTTGAAAGAGTAGTTTTCAATTCTTCATAAGGAATATTTAAAATCGGAGAAAGAATTTCTGCCAATTCGGAAGGTGTATGGTCATAGTCCTTGGGATGGGCCCAAACATCATATACAACTTTATCAGAGGCAAGCTTTATTCCGTTTACATCAACTATTGTCCCCCTCATTACAGCACCGCTTGCGCTTCTTTGTCTTTTAGCTTTCTGTCTATAGTGCTTTAAATCAACTATCTGCACCATAAATAAATGGATTATAAGTCCTATAAAAAATACTATAGCAAAAATTTGCCATATTCTTAGCCTGTCATCAAAAAGCTTAAAACGCTCCAACAATTCTTTATTTTTTTGTTGCATATCCCTGTTTCCGTCAAGACTAGTAGCCTAATGACCACTTGAAAGATTGTTTTTCATTCACCAAATCAACTGCCAAATTACTCGTCTGGGAATTAGATTCCTGAACCTCAATAACATCTTTTGCCTTATGCAGAAGGTTTTTACTTTTCATTGTTTTATCAACATTATAGTATGATTTTAAATTATCAAGTTTGTTTTGAAGTTCTGCATTTTCATCGTTGAGCGCTATTGTCTCTTTTCTGAGCTTATTAAGCGTCATCTCATTTGCCGTCACAAAATAGTAACTAATCAACGAGAATAGTACAAAAAATCCTAATATTGAACATAAACTTTTATTTACTTTAGAAATGGCCATTTCCTCATATGTCTTATATTGTGGAAAGTACCCTTTTATTATAGGACTGGTTTTAAATTTCCAGTATTCTCTATTTATATGATTTTTTTCTGTTTTATGTTTATCAGGTTTATTTAAAATCGGCAAATTATTCAATTTTTTTCCCCCGAAGCTTTCCCTGTTTTTATTTTTGCTTTACGCTACAATTTCTTATCCAAGATTAATTAAAATTATAATTTATCTTTTCAATCTCACACAATTAAAAGTGAAACAATTAGTCATGTGGACGGTTTAAATCCTTTGTGCAACTCTTAGTTTTGCAGAGCGCGAAGGTGGATTCTCCCTAATCTCTTTTTCATCTGCACAAACCGGCTTTTTAGTAACTATTTTCAAACTCGACGGCGGACAATCACATATTGCCTTATTCGGCGGGCAGTTGCATCTCGCAGCCTTTTGTTTAAAAAAGTTTTTCACCAGTCTGTCTTCCAACGAATGAAAACTTATTACACTAATTATAGCACCAATGGACATTAATGGGATAATATCCTCCAACACTTTTTTTACATTATTTAACTCTTGATTGACTTCTATTCGAATAGCTTGAAATACACGTGTTGCAGGGTGAATTTTATGCTTTATTTTTGGTACTGCTCCAAGCACCAATTCTGCTAACTCCAGTGTCGTTTCTATTGGCTTTTCAGAACGTTTTTCTACTATTTTCTTAGCTATTCGTTTTGAAAATCTTTCTTCTCCATACTCCGAAAAAATACGCACCAACTCTTTTTCCGAATATGAATTCACTACATCATAAGCTGAAAAACCGGCATCTTGATTAAACCTCATATCCAATTTAGCATCTTTAGAAAAACTAAAACCGCGCTCTTGTTTGGTTAATTGATGATATGAAGCTCCTAAATCAAGCAAAACTCCGCCTGAAATCTTTTCAATTCCCAACCTTTGTAAAACTTTTTTAATATTTGTATAAGAATCCTTAACAATTATTAAATTTTCGTAATGTTCCAATCTTTTTGATGCTGCCTTGATTGCATCTTCATCAACATCAAAGGAAATCAATTTCCCATCAGGTTGAATTCTGCTCAAAATCAGCTCACTATGCCCGCCACTACCAAGCGTACAGTCTACATATATCTTCCCGCTTTCGCAGTTCAAGGCATCAACTGCCTCATTTCGCATCACTGTGTAATGTTTAAATTCTTCCATAATTTCATTATATAAAAAACATTTGGTACAGATTGATTTTATTTCTGTTTGTATATTTTTATTTTATAAATTAAAATAAAAATTATGCTTTTTGAGGTAGCAATTTATGGAACAACCTATTCTTACCATTATTATTCCTTGTTATAATGAAGAAAGTATTTTAAATTCCACATTTCAAGAACTTTTTGCTGTTTTATCGAATTTAATCAGTAAAAAATTAATTTCTGATAAAAGCTACCTTTGTTTCGTTGATGATGGTTCGACTGATAAAACTTGGGATATTATCCAGTCATTGCAGCCGGCAAAAAACACAAAAGGACTAAAACTATCTCGTAACTTTGGGCATCAAGCAGCGATTTTTGCAGGACTTTGCGAAACTAACGCTGATATTTTTATTTCCATTGACGCAGATTTGCAAGATGACATTTCTCTTATTGAACATATGGTTATAAAATTTCACGAAGGATTTGATATCGTTTATGGAGTGAGAAATAACCGCCAAAGCGATGATATTCTTAAAAGATTGACAGCTTGGGGATATTATTCTTTTGCAAAAAGTCTAGGGATATGCGCTCAAGCTAATCATGGAGATTTTCGTCTAATATCAAAAAAAATTGCAGACATATTAAAAACGTCAAAAGAAACAAACCTCTACCTGCGAGGAATGATTCCCGCCCTAGGTTTTAAATCAACAACTTTATACTACTCCAGACAAGCCAGAATTGGGGGAACTCCTAAATACACCTACCGAAAACTTCTCAACCTTGCGCTGGATGGTATTACCTCTTTTTCAGAGAAACCTTTAAGGTTTGTTTTTATTCTTGGCGCAACAATTTCACTTTTATCTCTGCTTTTGCTTTTAGGCTTTTTATTAGATTTTATTTTGTATAAAAAGATTCACAAAACTTTTATTATAATTTTTTCTATTTGGCTCTTAGGTGGGCTCCAAATTACCGCTATAGGCATTGTCGCAGAATATATTGGTAAAATTTTTAATCAAGTAAAAGAAAAACCTCGATATATTCTTGAAGAAAAAACTAACTAGTTTTTTTGCTCCACAAATAATTTTGCTGCTCGCAAATAATCAACCCTATAAAAACAATCATAATTATCGGGTTTAATAACATGTTAGAGCTTATGAAATTAAAGCCATCTCTCAAGTCAAAAATATAAAAAGACTTGGAAATAAATAAAAGAGCAAATAATACCGAATACAATATATCAAACCTTGATTTTTGAGATTCATTTACAAAAAACCAAAAAGGAAATAATAAAAATACCAGTTTATAATCATAAACCATAAAAGGAACACAATAACTGTAAAGCGAGAGCAATGTTATCTGTTTCCAAAAACTTTTTTCCTTATAAACTCCATAAATAACAATAAGTGTCAATATTACTGAAAAAAACTTATAAAAACTTGCAATCGTTTTAAGATTAGCAATACTAAAAACAAAATACAAAAAACCTCTTAATGCCCCTAAAATAGAACTTGAAAATCCAAGCCCATAATGAGTTTCCAATTCCAAATATTGAGCCTTTACACCGCTCATATTTTGTAAAAACACATAAAATTGTTCAAGAATACCACCTCTAAAAATTATTAAAGCCAAAAGATTTAATAATATTACACCCAAAATACACATAACAAGCTCTTTTACCCTTTTATTTTTCAGATACAAAAGCAAAAAGGAAAGAAAATAAGGCTTCATCGCACATAAAACCGTCAAAAAAATACTTCCTATAAAATAATATCTATTCGAAACTCGTCCACTAAAGTTATATGCTCTTCGTAAACAAATAATAAAACCCGCAAAAAAAGGGAAAACAAGCATATCCATATTTCCTCTATTCAACAAAAAAAGAAATGGATACGACAAAACACATATTGAAAAAATATTAAAGAAATTTTCCAACTTAGTATTTTCCTGACACTCCAAAAATTTTATATTTATTCTTAAATAAAAAAGTAAAAAAAGTGCTACAAACAGAATATAACCAATTTCATGCGGTCTTATAAGGGAAAATGGATACAATATTAAATAAGAAAAAGGGCAATAATTTAACCACTCATTAACTCTGTTATATATTTCTAAATTCTCTATAAGTGGCATCATATCAAGAAAATCGGAAAAAATATATTTTGTTGGTGCTAAAAACGTGTTATAAGGATAACCCAAATGTAAAACAGACCCACAATAAAAACACCAACAAACTGTTATTAAAAAACTCAAAAAAATAATCCAAGAAACTAATCTTATTTTAAGTCTTTTAGACATTTACGTCCTTTCTAATTTTCTTGTAACTTACCAACTCACAATCTAATCCCCTAATTTGGTCAGATAGTTCTTTGTCTCTAATCGAAGTGTATTCTTTGTAATTGGTGCTGTAATTTTTATCCACAGATGGATGAACAATTATTTCCATAATCTTACTTTTTGTTTTTAAACTGCGCTGAAGTCCTTTTAGAATAGTTTTTTTATCCATAAAGCCTGTATAAAGTACGCCATTGAAACTTTCATTTGTGTCTAATTGATAATTTTTTAATGTCTGCCTGTTAATCACAGTAAAAAAGTTTAATAAAATAAGTTTGATAATATTTACATAAAATCGTACTGACAAATATTTTTTTATATCTGAAACCACATAAAATTTTTCATATTGTGTTCTAACGTAGGGAATGTCATATTCTTTTGCCAGTTTACACGTTAGCTCGAATATCTTAGGAATAGCATGGATATGAACATGCGAATTGATATGATCCGGTTTCCCATACTCCAAGATTCTCTCTATCTGTGTTCTAAATTCAAATTCCACCTCTTCCATAAATTTTTTGTTAAATGATTTTATCAAAATAGATAAAAATCCATTATTAAAATAACCGTTTTTGTCATATAATAAAGAGTTATCTCTTATTTTATTATGCGTTTGCCCTTCAATAATATTTAGATGAACTCCCAGACCACATAACTTCATTTTCGGCAAAAAATTTTTCACTGCATCTTCAAAAAACTTTCCATTAGCAATTAAACAAGTACTCGTAAGTAGCCCTTCACTAAACCCCTCATAAATTGCTTTATTTACGGCTTCTGAAAGACCAAAATCATCAGAATTAAAAACCAGTTGTCTTTTATCTCTCATTCATTTAAAATTTACATTATACCGAGAATATTTTAACATAAGAGCAAAAAATGAGTGAAATAAAATTAGCAATAGTTATCCCATGCTACAACGAGCAAGACGTACTTCCATATACAATCGAGAAATTATCTTTTGTTATAGATGATTTGGTACAAAAGGGAATAATAACAAAAGAAAGCTTTCTGTTCTTCGTAGATGACGGTAGCAAAGACAAAACTTGGGAAATACTTGCTGAAGCCAATAAACATTCAAATGGTAAAATAAAATGTCTAAAATTTACCAGCAATTTTGGAAATCAAAGCTCTATTCTTGCCGGTTTGGAATCTGCCAAGGACCTTGGCGCTGATTGCGCAATAACAATTGACGCTGACTTGCAACAAGATGAAACAAAAATTATTGAATTCGTGCAAAAATTTCAACAAGGAGCAGAAATTGTTTGTGGAATTCGTAAAAATCGTAAAACGGACTCTTTGTTTAAAAAATTTGCCTCTTTAATGTTCTATAAACTTATGAACATTCTTGGCACAAAAATTCCGGCAAATCATTCCGAATATCGTCTAGTAAGCCGTAAAGCACTCGATATTCTTTCTAAATATCAAGAAACCAATATGTTCCTTCGCGGACTATTTTTTGAACTCGGGCTAAAAACAGATTATGTTTATTATGATGAAAAAATAAGACAATACGGTCAATCTAAATTCAATACACTTTCTTTAGCCAGACTAGCCGCAAAAGGGATAACTTCTTTTAGTTTTAGACCGTTAAGGTTTATATTTTTTGTCGGATTTGCCTTTGCTTTTGTTAGCTTTTTAATTGTTATTGCAGGGATATTGCATCTTATATTCCTGAAAAGACCCCTTGTCCCCGGACTGGAATTATTTGAAATTTTTGAATCTTTCTTTGCTGGATTACAAATACTTTGTATTGGTATTATCGGAGAATACGTCGGACAAATTCTTCAGGAGGTTAAAGCCCGCCCAAGATATGTCAAAGATATAGAACTACACTAAAATTTCCATTATATAATCATCCATAACATATCCTTGACCTATGTCAAAAACTTTTGCCTCAATAATTTTAAATCCCCATTTTTGATATGCTTTTATCGAATTTTCATTATATTTATTAACAGTCAATTGGATTTTTTTTAGCCCTTTTTCACTTGTTATGTTCTTTAGATGATTTAATGTTTGCCGTCCATAACCCTTGGAACGATTTTCTTTTGTAAAATATAATTTGGATAAGAAAAGATAATCTTCCTCAGCACAATATACACAATATCCGACTATTTCTTTTTCACGTAAAATAAAATAATACTCATACCCCTGCTCTTGTTGCTTTTTAACAACCTCGAAGGACTGAAATTTATCTAACATATAATTAATCTGTTCAGAAGACAACAAGAACGGAAAGTATTCATGCCAAACAGAACTCGCTAATTTTACAAATTTTTCTATATCCGAATTATTCTCAATTTTAATATAACTAAGCATAACGCAATTATAGCATAAAAAAACTGCCTCGAGAAACGAAGCAGTTTTTAAGTCTTATCCGATGTAAAAATCGTGACTAAATATCATTAACCGATAATTTTGTCAACAACACCGGCACCAACAGTACGTCCGCCTTCACGGATAGCGAATCTCATACCTTGTTCGATAGCTACAGGAGCAATCAATTCAACGTCCATAACAACGTTGTCACCAGGCATAACCATTTCGCCATCGAATTTGATAGAACCGGTTACGTCAGTTGTTCTGATATAGAACTGAGGTCTGTATCCAGGGAAGAATGGAGTGTGACGTCCGCCTTCTTCTTTTGTCAAAACGTAAACGTTAGCTGTGAATTTAGTGTGAGGTGTGATTGAACCAGGAGCAGCCAATACTTGACCACGTTGAATTTCTGTTTTATCAACACCACGAAGCAAAGCACCAATGTTGTCACCAGCAAGACCTTCGTCTAACAATTTTCTGAACATTTCAACACCGGTAACAGTTGTTTTCTTAGTTTCACCAAAACCAACAAGTTCAACTTCTTGACCAACTTTAACTTTACCTCTTTCAATACGGCCTGTAGCAACAGTACCACGACCTGTAATTGAGAACACGTCTTCAACAGGCATCAAGAAAGGTTTATCAAGGTCACGTTCCGGAGTTGGTACATATGTGTCAACCGCATCCATAAGTTCCCAAATTTTGTCAACCCATTTATCTTCGCCTCTTTTGATTGTAGCGTTAGCTTGAACTGCTTCAAGAGCTTTAAGAGCTGAACCTCTGATGATAGGAATATTGTCACCATCGAATTCATATGAAGACAACAATTCTCTTGTTTCCATTTCAACCAAGTCGAGAAGTTCTTCATCATCAACCATATCACATTTGTTCAAGAATACAACCAATTTAGGTACACCAACCTGTCTTGCGAGCAAGATGTGCTCACGAGTTTGAGGCATCGGACCATCTGTTGCAGCGATAACAAGAATACCACCATCCATTTGAGCAGCACCTGTAATCATGTTTTTAACGTAGTCAGCGTGACCCGGACAGTCAACGTGTGCATAGTGTCTGTCTGCTGTTTCGTATTCTACGTGAGCAGTAGAGATGGTTATACCTCTTGCTTTTTCTTCAGGAGCAGCATCGATTTCATCGAATTTTTTAGCTTGTGCTTGTCCAGCAGCTGCCAATACTGATGTGATTGCTGCAGTTAATGTTGTTTTACCGTGGTCTACGTGTCCTACGGTACCAATGTTAACGTGCGGTTTGTTACGTTCAAACTTTTCGCGTGCCATTAGAGTAATCTCCTTTTCTAATATACTACTTTTTGTGTTTGATTTTCCTACTAATTAGGGTCAGACTGTTACAAGTCTTATTATATCATAGTTGCTCATTTTTTTTTGTCAATGTTTTTTCTTGCCAAAAGCATGTTTTGCCTTTTATTTTAAGCTTTTCATTAACAAGTCGGATAATGTTTTTTGTCATAGTTATTTTTATAATACCTTTGAATTAGTTAAAAGGAGTTTTTTATGACAAATTTAATGGAACTTTACAAATGCGAAATCTGTGGAAACATTGTTGAAGTTGTTTATCCCGGATATGGTACTTTAGTTTGCTGTTCTCAGCCTATGGTCAAAATGGATGAACATACTAACGATGATGCTGCCCAAGAAAAACATGTCCCTATTTTAACTATCAACGATAATGAAAAAATTATACGTGTCGGCAGTTTGCCTCATCCTATGGAACCTGAACATTATGTAATGTTTATAGAGGCAATTTCTCACGACAAAGTCTGGATGAAAAGAAAATATCTTAAACCGGGTGATGAACCCAGTTTGAAATTTGGTGATGATGGTGATAAAATGATTGTCAGAGAATTGTGTAATTTACATGGATTATGGAGTAAAAACTATGATTAACGAAAAACTTGAAAAAGCTATAAACGAGCAAATTAACAAGGAAATCTTTTCTTCTTACCTTTACCTTTCAATGGCTTCTTATTTAGCTGATTTGGGACTGTCCGGATTTGCTAACTGGATGCGTATACAAGTTCAAGAAGAAGCCGCTCATGCAATGGGGCTTTATGACTATTTAATTGAAAGAGGCGGTTCTGTTGAACTTGAAGCTGTTGCTAAACCACAAACAACTTGGAATAACATTCTTCATGTTTTTGAAGCAACTCTTGAGCACGAACAATTTGTTACAAAATCTTTGAACGAACTTGCTGATGTTGCTGATGAAGTTAAAGACAGAGCTGCAGCTTCTTTTCTTCAATGGTATATCAATGAACAAGTTGAAGAAGAATCTACCGCTGAAGATATTATTAACAAACTAAAATTAATCGATTCAGACGGTAACGCTTTATTTATGCTGGATAAAGATATGGGCGCAAGAACTTTTGTTGCTCCGGTTATAGGTTAATTTAAAAAGTACTTATACAAAAGCTCCAAAAAATGGAGCTTTTGTTTTATATGAAATTATAATTTTCCGCAACAAAAAGAGGGCTTATCGCCCTCTTTTTCTCTGGTAACTTTAACTATTTTGCAAGCAATTTATTTACAGCAACAGTTAATCTTGATTTTTTTCTTGCTGCTGTATTTTTGTGCAAAATACCTTTACCTACGGCTTTATCACACAATTTGTAAACTGCACTAACTGCTGATGTCACGCCTTCTGTATCTTTTTCTTGTGCCAAAACAAGCGCTTTTTTAATCGCTGTTTTTATTGCTGATTTTGCCGCAACATTTCTTTGTCTGTTTCTTTCTGCAATTAATACACGTTTTTTTGCTGATTTAATGTTTGCCATATCTGTTTTTCCTTTTTTACTTAACTATTTTGGGTTAATGACTCCCAAAAAAGCTTTCTACTCAGAGGATGTGAGTATTATTATTCTACATGCTTAATTATTTTTGTAAAGCATAACATTAAGAAAAATTATAATCCGTTGTATGAAAGTTGTTCCAAACGTTTTAGCGCATTTTGGGCTTGTGTATCAGATTCATTTATACTCAAACATTTTTGATAATAGTCGATAGCAAGATTAATTTTATGCATTTTTTCCAAAGCAGAAGCAATATTAAAATAAGCATCCGCACAATATGGGTTATGTCTTATTACTGCTATATTTGCCCTTATTGAATTTTTATAATCGCCCATATCAAAATAAATATTACCCAAAGTGTACGAAGCAAGGATAAAACTTGAATCTTTTTCAATTATTTCATTTAAGACAGAAATCGCTGTTTCGTAGTCTTCATTGGAATATAAAAACTGTGCATATTTATATAAAAGTTCTATTCTATCAGGATTTTGCGAAACAAGAGCCTCATATTTTGCTTTTAATATGTCAAAACTCTGAGTTTTTTCTAACGACTCAAGATTTTTTATATCTTTTTCCAAGGTTTCTTGACAGAAAGATATATTATTTTCATTCAAACTATCTGCGTTTTTTAAAGAAAGATTATAAGTATTTGGAATTCTTCGTTTTTCAATATTGCTTTTTACCGTAGGTATTATGTTATAAAGCTCATGGATAGAAAGCATATAAACAGGTTTATAACGTTTTTGATAAAAAATATCATCGTTTTTATCAAATATTTTTGAAAACTCTATAATTTCACCAAACTTTTTTTTAATTGTTGACTCAAAACCAAAATCGTAATCCTGAGAAACATTCCCGCTCATTTGGCGAGAATATGCACCATTAATTGATAGTAGAAAAATTGTAATTATCAACAATAATTTTTTCATACGATACCCCAATTAACAGTTTATATAATTTATTAAAAAGGGCAAATATTTTACATAACTAAAATTTTTCAATATACTTTTCTTATGGAACGGAATTTTGACATAGAACTTTTAGCACCGGCAAAAGATAAAAAATGTGCACTTTGCGCCATAAATTGCGGAGCAGATGCAATTTATATAGGAGCAGAGAGTTTTGGCGCAAGAAAAAATGCCTCAAACTCAATACAAGACATACAAGAAATAATTGAATACGCTCATAAATTTAACGTCAAAGTTTATGTGACTCTAAATACAGTCCTTTATGACAATGAGCTTGAAAATGCTTCGACGTTAATAAAAAAACTTTATGAAATTGGGACAGATGCACTGATTATTCAGGATTTTGGACTTTTAAATTTGGATTTGCCACCAATTGAGCTCCACGCAAGCACCCAGTGCCATAACTCAACGATTGAAAAAATTTCTTTTCTGGAAAAAATAGGATTTGAAAGAGCCGTTCTGGCGAGGGAACTTTCTATAGATGAAATTAAAAAAATTGCCGACAGTACATCAATTGAGTTGGAATGTTTTATCCATGGAGCCCTTTGTGTTTCCTACAGCGGTCAGTGTTATATGAGTTACGCTATTGGCGGACGCTCGGCCAATAGAGGAGAATGCGCACAGGCTTGTAGAAAAAAATATACACTCATAGATAAAAATAACAACATAATTAAAGAAAACAGTCATCTATTATGTCTAAAGGATTTTAATGCTTCTGAATATCTCGAAAAAATGATAGATGCCGGCGTAAGCTCTTTTAAAATAGAAGGAAGACTTAAAGACGAGCTTTATGTAAAAAATGTTGTAAGTTTTTATAGAAAAAAACTTGATGAAATTTTAATCAAAAAAAATAAGAAAAAAGCCTCCACTGGTAAGATACTAAGCGATTTTAATTTTGATATAAATAAATCTTTCAACCGTGGTTATTGTGCTTATTTTTTGAACGGACGAAATAAAGACATAACTTCCTTTGATACTCCTAAGAATTATGGAGAGTATGTTGGAAAAATTATCAAAATTAACAAAAACTCTTTTACTCTTGATAAGAATGTACTAAATATAGGAGATGGAATAACATTTTTCGTTCAAACCAACAATCAAAAAGAACTATTTGGAACAAAAATTGACAAAATAATAAACAATGAAATTTTCCCCCACTCAATGGATTACATTAATAAAGGAATGAAAATTTACAGAAATTTCGACAATGAATACACAAAAAAATTAGAAAACATCAAAATCGAAAGAAAAATACCCGTAATCCTTTCAGTCAAAATAAACTCTAAAGTAATAATAATAACAATTACTGACAATGTACTTTCTCATCAACTTGAGATAAAAAACAATTATGAAAAAGCGCAAAACGAAACAAAGGCAATAGAAAATATTGAAAAACAACTTTCAAAAATGGGGGACTCAGAATTTGTCTGTGAAAAAATAAAAATGCAAACACAAAACACTCCTTTTATAAGAATCAATGAAATTAATGAAATCCGGCGCAAACTAATAAGAGAATTTCAGAATTTAAGAAAAAGAAACTATACAAGAAAAAAACAAACACCAATAATACATCAAAAATATTATAAAAATATATTAAATTATAAAGACAACATTACAAATGAAAAAGCGAAAGAGTTTTTCTCCTCCTGCGGCTGCGAAATAGAAGAATATGGGCTTGAACACAAAACACAAAAAAATTTCATTGGAAAACAAATAATGGAGACAAAACACTGTTTGAAATTCTCCCTCGACCTTTGCCCAAAACAAAAAAATAATATAAAAATAAATGAACCACTGTTTTTAATTGACGACAAAGGACAAAAATATCAACTTGAGTTTGATTGTAAAAATTGTCATATGAAAATTTTCTTCGGTTCAAAAAAATAATTTTATCACCACCAAATTACAACAAAATTCCGGCAATACAAGCTGATACATATGAAGCAAGTGTACCGCAAATTAACGCTTTTACCCCCAGTTTTGCCAAATCTTTTCTTCTTGTTGGTGCCAGTTCCCCAATTCCTCCAATCTGTATCGCTATTGAACCTAAATTTGCAAACCCGCAAAGCGCAAAACTTGCAATTATTATAGCTTTATCAGACAAAGTAGATTGAATTTGCGATAAGTCCATATATGCTATAAATTCATTGAAAACCAATTTTGTCCCCATTAAAGAGCCAACTGCAGAAGCCTCATTGAATGGGACACCCATTACAAAAGCAAAAACTGAAAAAATCGCACCTAAAATTTCTTTCATAGAAAGTTGGGTAAAATCAATACCTAAAATATGAGCAGGGAAATGACAAATATTTACTAAAAATAAACCAATATAACCCAAAACCCAATCTACCATATGAATTAGTGCAATTAATGCAATAAGCATAGCAATAACATTAATTGAAACTCTCATCCCATCAGATGCTCCATGAGCAATAGCATCTATAATATTAACGTAATTTTGTTTAATCTCAATTTTTACATCATCTTTTGTTTGCGATTGCTCTGTCTCGGGAAAAACTATTTTAGAAATAACCAATGCACCCGGAGCTGCCATAATACTTGCAGAAAGAAGATATTCTGCAGGAATTCCCATTCCTATGTACATAGCCATAACCCCGCCTGCAATACATGCCATTGAACCCGTCATAGATGCCAGCAGCTCTGACATGGTCATTGTTGCCAGATATGGTTTAATCATAATCTGTGCCTCTACCTGCCCAACAAATGCACTTGCCGCATTTGACAAAGCTTCTGCGCCGGATATGTTCATTATCTTATACATTACTTTTGCGCAGATATATACAAGTTTCTGCATAAATCCAATATGGTACAAAATATTAACAATAATTAAAACAAAAATTATTGTAGGTATTAATTTAAGTGCAAAAATAAAATCCGCACCGGTCCCAAAAAGTTCTACAAACTTCTCAGGCTTCGCAGTCAACGCTCCAAAAACAAAATTTCCACCCTCATTTGCAAAATCAAGAACTTTTTCCACTAAAAGCCCTGCTTTGGAAAAAATTAGTTTCCCTATTGCCGTTTTTAAAACAAAAACTGCAAGAAATATTTGCAACCCTAACCCGGCAAATACCGTTTTTAAACTTATTTCTTTTTTATTATTCGACATAAGAAAACAAATTGCAAAAATTACAACAATGCCGATAAGTCCAACAAATCTACTCATTTTCCACCTGTTTCAATATTTCTTTTATTTTACAGAAAAATCAAAAGAAAATAAAGAAAAAGTTTTTAATCCCTAATTTTATATGCAACCAAAAGCCCTGCTGGCAAATCTAAAATTTGGGTTTGATACTTTTCATCTGACTGAATTGCCTCAACAAATGGTTTAACTTTTTCCGGGTGGGAAGTTATATTATCTGCGGTTATAACGCCGCCTTTAATAAGGTGTTTATCAATAAGATTAAAAAATTCAATATACTGAGCCTTGTTAGCATCAAGAAAAACAAAATCCAACGGTCTTTCCCATCTTTGTAAAATATCCACACCTGAACCTATTACAGGTTCAATTACCTCAGCCACTTCGCATTTTTTAAAGTTTTCTCTTGCAATACACTGGCGTTTTTCCCAGAATTCTATCGTACAAAGCTTTCCTTTATTTTCTTTAAAGGCTTCACCTAGCCATAATCCCGAATATCCGTTTGATGTTCCAATTTCCAAACCGCTTTTATATTTCCCGATTTTTACAAGCATATTTAAAAAATTGCCCGTCTCTCTTGAAATATTCCAAAACTCATTCTGGGTCTTTTCCAATTCTAAGAGTGTTTGTTCAAAAATTGCATTCATTACAACTTCTCCACTGTCTCCTCTTGTTTATCAACAGGCATTTGTTTTTCTTTTGGCTGTTTTTTTTCAATTTCTTGTGTTTTGGTATTGGTTTTATTTACAACAGTCAGCGTTGTCATCTGTAAGTCTATGGGATTTGTTTGCAAAACCATTTGTCTTTCTAAATCAAAGACAACATATTTTTTCTCCGCAACATTTGTTATAATTACAAGGTTTGAATTTTTTATAGGATTTATTTTATTGGAAAAACCTGACACGTTTAGTGATACATTTTTCTCTACAGTATTTGTTTGTGGATTAAAAATATCTACCGAATTTGTTGTAGCACTTAAAATGTATATTTTTCCACCATACAAAATCATGTCAACAGGCTTGTTAGTTGTTTCAACTGTTTCGCCACTTTCTACATAATTTAATTTTTCAAATTCTTCTTGCTCTTTTTTTAAAAGGTTCTTCACCGACGAACCCGCGGTAATAAACGCACTTTTTATGTAATATGACTTTTGCGACCCGAGAACTTCTTTATCTTCTGCCGTTTTTTCTATTATGAACTGTTGATACGGAAAAATTCTCAAAGCATTTTTGGTTCTGCTTAAAACATAAACTTTGTTGTCAAATATAGTCATTTTAGAAACATTTGCAACATTACATTGATAAATGTTAACGTAATTATTATTCAGCTCAACGCTATATATATCGCTTGTTGTTGAATCCTGGTATATAAGCTTTGTTTCGTCATCTGAAAAGCTAAGTTTTTCCGGCATTCCTTTTATTTGTATTTGCTTTGTCAATGCCATTGTAGGAATATCAATCACGAAAAGATACGGACTTTTATTTGAAATAACATATGCCGTTTTATCGTCTTTTGATACAACAATCTCATCGGGCTCTGCTCCAATATCTATTTGTTTTGCTATTTCTTCATTTTTTATGTCCACAACATCTATGTAGGTTTTTCCGCTTGTTGATACTAACAAATAGCTTCCCTCAACCTCTTTAACTGTTTTAGGGATACTGTCAAGTTTTAAGGTATATTGAACATCTCTCAAATCTGAGGGCATAATATAAATAAAGTTGGAATTAAAATTTGTTATAAAAAACTGCTTGTCTCTTAATTGGGGAATAACATTTATTTTTTCGGTTTTACGAGGAGGCTGAATTTCTTTTTCTGTCTTTTTAGCAGGAATTTGTTGTTTGGAGGTTATCTGCAAATTAGACGTTAAAGGTATATTCAAATCTCCAAGAATACCAACCAATTCATCAGGTAAAACCAGCCCTTTTGGCACAAGCAAATCCTGTGGAAGTATACCTGTTCTTACTTCTACAGGTAAATCTTTTAAGGAAGTAACCGTCAATCCTTTATTTTTAGCTTTGATAATTTTTAGTAAACAATAATTATTTTCAAAGATTACAATCTCCGGCTTTTTAGCAAACGACTTATTTGAAGGATAGGTATACTTTATACCAAATTCTCCTTCTTTAACCGTATAAGCCGGCAAAAGAGGAAGATAAAGCGTACCATCAGGCAACGTTACCAGTCCGTCAAAACGGATTGTTGCATCAGGGACATTTTGAAGAATATAATTTTTTATCTCCGGAGGTAATTGAGTTGCAAAAACAGGTTGAACCATAAAAAGCGTCAAACCTATCACTAACAAAAACCAAATTTTTTTCATATTCTTCCCTCAATTTATTTTTTAATTATGCAATGCTTTTTTAAATCGTTTTAAAAGACTTTCATCGTTTGCTTCTTTTCCGGTAGAAAGCTCAAATAATCTTGCATAAAGCTTCTTTTCTTCATCCGAAAGCGCTTGAGGTGTTCGTATTTTTAAAACTACATAATGATTTCCTCTTCTATTCGGATTATTAAGATATGGAACGCCTGCATCTTTTAATACCAATATCTTACCACTTTCCGTTCCTGCTGGCACTGTAATTTTTCTATCTCCATCCAAAGTTTGTATATTGATTTCATCGCCCAAAACAGCTTGGGGTATTTCTATAGGAATTTCGGAATAAATATCAAAGTTTTCACGTTTGAAAAATCTATGTTCTTTTACATGCAAAACAATGTATAAGTCCCCATTTGGACCTCCATTTTTTCCCGCATCACCTTCTTGCGCAACACGGATTTTTGCACCATTGTCAACCCCTTTAGGAATTTTTACATTTATTGTTTTTTCTTTCTCTACGCTACCTGATCCGTTACAAGATTTACAAGGTGTTGTAATTTTCTTTCCGCTTCCTCCACAGTTAGGACAAGTACTTATTTGGGTAAATTGTCCCATAATGGTATTTTTAACCTGCTGAACACGTCCTGTGCCTCCGCATGTCGGGCATGTTTGCGGTTCAGACCCCGGAGCATTTCCTGTTCCTTTACATTCCTCACAGGCTTCAAGATGGTCAATTTTTATTTCTTTTTCAACTCCAAAAACGGCTTCTTCAAAATCTAACTCGATATCAACTCTAATATCTCCGCCCCTTTGAGGTGCATTTGGGTTTCTCTCATACCCTGTAGAAAATCCAAACCCACCAAAAAAACTTTCAAAAATATCATTGAGGTTTCCAAAACCACCGTCAAATGGTCCTTGAGAACTGTATCCGGCGTTAGATAACCCTTCTTCTCCCCATCTGTCGTAAACTGAGCGCTTATCATCATCCATTAGCGTTTCGTATGCTTTACCCAGGGCTTTGAACTTTTCTTCCGCATCCGGCTCTTTATTTACGTCAGGATGATATTTTCTGGCTTTTTTTCTAAATGCTGATTTTATCTCATCTTTGCTTGCGTTCCTGCTTACTCCAAGCAATTCATAATAATCGGTTGTCATTTTCTCTTCCATTATTCTTAATTAGTAGCAACGTTAACAAGTGCAGGACGTAGTACTTTATCCCCTAACTTGTATCCTTTTTGTAGTTCTGCAATTATTGTTTGATCAGGATATTCTGTGCTTGGTGTTTGCATAACTGCATCATGAATATTTGGATCAAATTCTTTTCCAACAGTTTCTATAAGGGTAAGACCCAATTTTTCCAGAGAATCAGTAATTTGTTTGTATAAAACGTCAAAAGCTTCTTTTACACAATTTGCATCGTCTGATTCTTTCAATGCGGTTTGAGCTCTGTCAAAATTATCTAAAACTTCAAGAAGTTTTGAAAGAACTTCCGTTTTTCCGTAGTTTATCAAGCTTTCTCTTTCTTGAGCTTGTCTTTTTCTGTAATTGTCAAAATCCGCAGCTAAACGAAGATATTGATTATTAAGATTTTCAAAATCTTTTTTTATTTTTTCAACATCATTATCTGATTCTTCTTTCACTTCTTCAGAAGTTGGTTCATTTGTATTTTCCTCTTCGGTTTCTATATTTTCCGCAAACGGATTGTTTTGTGATGTTTCATCTAATGTTATTTCATCGTTTTCATTTTTTTTCATGATGAATCCCTCTTATTATAAAAACAGGTACTTAGCCTCATAATCTATTATAGCCCAACTATATTCATTAACAAATCTTCTTAATGTTTTTTTAAGGATTAAAATAAAATAAATGATGAAAAAATAGTATAACACCAATAATAATACTTGTAAGTGTTGCAATTAAAACTCCGCCTGCCGCCATATCTTTAGCCATTTTTACAAGTGTAGAATATTTATTTCGATACAATGCATCCAAAGCAAATTCTATTACCGAATTAAAAAGTTCCGCACACATAACAAAACCTATTGCAAAAAATAAAAGACAAAACTCAATGTAATTGAATTTCAATAATATTGCCAAAATTATTACTATAAGCGCAACTATATTATGAATTCGAAAATTTCTTTGTGATTTAAATGCAACTCCCAACCCTTTTCTTGCTGTTGCAAAAGATTTAAAAAAGTTGTTGTGCGTGTATTTTGACATTAACCTTCTCCATTGACTTACCCTGTTGTTCCAACATAAACATCAATTCTTTCTCACTTTGATGGTCATATCCCAACAAATGCATTATGCCATGTGAAATTAAGAAAAACAATTCTTCACCAAAAGAATGTTGTTTCTCTTTTGATTGTTCCAGAGCTTTGTCAAGTGAAATTATAATTTCTCCAAGATTTATTTCTCCATCAAAAATAAATCTATCTTCTTCGTTGCTATCTGCAAAAAGCGCAAAAGTTATAACATCGGTAGGCATATCTTTTTGTCTGTATTCTTTGTTTATCTCGTGAATTTTTTCATTATTACAAAAGACTATATCAAAAGATATTGTTTTAAACTCATTGTTATTAAGACAACTTTTGTTAAATATTTCTTTTTCTTCGAGAAAATATTTAAAAATCTTTTTAGTTCCGCTAAGAACTTGCTTTACATCTACCTCAAACTGGGGATAAAGTGTTTCTATAAAAATATTTGTTTTAATTGTCATTCTTATCTTTATCTTTCTGTGAAGTATCTTGTGTTGAATCTATAAAAAATTGGTTTTGTTTTGTTTTTATTTTATTTTCCAATTCTTGAATTGCTGTTTGGTGATATTTAATACGCTGATGGTGTGCGGCTCTTAAAACTCTTGAAAAGGTTGTTGCAATAATTTTCAAATCTTTCAAAGTTAAAGGAGAAT
The DNA here is from genome assembly GCA_944325625.1 of Candidatus Gastranaerophilales bacterium. Taxonomy (GTDB): domain Bacteria; phylum Cyanobacteriota; class Vampirovibrionia; order Gastranaerophilales; family Gastranaerophilaceae; genus RGIG2134. The sequence continues at coordinate 230,212 of CALVAP010000007.1, forward strand.
CACTAAGCTGTCCGTCACTAAGCCTTTCTCTAAAAAGTTTATCAATTAATGCATCCAAAGATTCTTGTGAGTGATCAGAAAGCGTTCTTGAAGCAGATTCAACTGCATCTGCGAGCATTAAAATTGCTGTTTCCTTAGTATTAGGTTTCGGTCCTGTGTATCTAAATTGTTCTTCATTAACATTTTCAGCACCTTCTTCTTTTAATGCTTGATTGTAAAAATAGCTTGCAAGCGAATCTCCATGGTGTTGAATAATAAAATTTTGTACAACCGGAGGAATACCATATTCTTTAGCAAGCTCAATTCCGTCTTTTGGATGGGCTGTTATAACCATTTTACTTAATCTCGGATTAAGCTTTGTATGCGGGTTTTCTATACCAAAATATGTTTGGTTCTCAACAAAAAATAAAGGTCTTTTTAATTTGCCTATATCATGATAAAAAGCACCAACCCGAGCCAAAATCGGGTCTGCACCTATAGCTTCTGCTGCTGCTTCACATAAATGCGAAAGTCTTAAACTGTGATCATAGGTTCCCGGAGCTTCGTAATTTAGTCGTTTTAAGAGCGGTTGATTCGGGTCTGCAAGCTCTACAAGACCATATGGCGTTATTATCTTAAACATACTTTCTAAAAGCGGTAATGTTCCCAACGCGACTATTCCGCTTAATATTCCGTTTGCCAGTCCTGAAAGAGCATCTCGCATGAGAATTGTTCCATCAACATCTATAAGACATTTTTCCAATAAATATACACTAAGTATTAGCAAGACCATTACAAGAGAAATTTCAAAGCCTGTTTTCACTAAATCAAAACGTCTTGAATATTTAACTTTTGCAACTGACACGGTAGAAATCAATGCCACTATTATAAAAATTGCCATCGCTTCAGCATCCAGTTTTAAAGTTAATGCCGTCATTGTTATAAGCAAAATTGAAGTTAAAAAAGAAACTCTCGGGTTGGTAAATATTGCCAGAATTATAGCAAATGCAGGAAAAGGAATTAAGTATACCGAAGAATTATCCGGCATTAAAACCGCACAACTTATAACAAAAACTGACATTAATGTCATTAGCATTATATAATTTCTATTTAGAAATGGTTTCTCGAAAAACTGTAGGTAATACATCAAAGAAAGCATTCCTACAACCACAAGACAAAATATACCAATTACTCCTTGGTAATTTAATTCCAATACATGATATCCGGCTTTTGAAAGAGCATCCCGCTTGAGTTTTGTAATAAATTCTCCGGCAAATACAATTTTATCTCCCTTGTGGAATACGACTTTATAAGGTTTAACCGAACTTATTGCATTTTTTCTTGCCAGTTCAGTTGCATGTTCATCCACTATCATATTTGGCATTATAACTTGCTCTAAGAGAGCAGATATCAATCTAACTTGGTTTCTTGTTACGTCATGACCTATATTGCGAATAATTATCCTCGCTATATTTTGCTTTTCAAAGTCTTTTTCCGTAACCCCTTCATTGAGTACGGCATTCAACGTTTGTTTTGCTTTCAGGTTAATTACTTCAACTCTTTGAGAAGGTGCACTTAGAAAATAATTAACAACAAAAGCTTTTTGCGTATCATCACTTAAATCAAACAATATATTGAGTTGTTCTCTTTTTACTGCCTGAGTTGCGTCACTGTTCCTGATTTGAGAAATTGATTCTACCAGATTTGTTAAATTATTTTTAATATAATTATCTTCTGCCGGTGTTAAAATAGGTTCTATTCTTAGTGCTACTTCTTTTTTTTGTTGCTCTGTTTTAAATGTATCTATTACTTCTATTGTTTTATTGGCTATTATATCGTGCTTACTTGTATTATCAGAAGTAATAAGGTTTTCAAACAAAAAATATTTTGACGATAACACCAATGTAAAAACAACAGAAAACAACACAAAAAATGCTGCATTCACCAATTTCGATGAGGACATGCCTTCATCAAAAATATTCAAGAATTTCAATTTTTTCATATATTTTTTTTACCGTAATTTCAAAATCAGATAATATTATTTTATCTGCATTAAAATATATTGCAACCCAACAAATAACTGATTAATTTTTGATATAAAATATTTATATGAAACAACTCAAAGATTACGAACAACAACTCAAAACATGTTCTAAATGCGGACTTTGCCAATCTGTATGTCCGATTTACAAAGTAACAGGCAAAGAAACTATCATTTCCAGAGGAAAATTTAACCTGCTTTTGGGACTACTTAAAGGGGATTTAAAATTTACTAAAAATATGGATAATGCTCTTTCTTTGTGTTTGAATTGCAAAGCTTGTGACGACTTTTGTCCAAGTTCCATTAAAACAACTGAAATTCTTTGTGCTTTTAAAAATCAATATCGTAAGTTTTGTTTTCCATTTAAATATGATTCTCTATTTTTCTTTAAAATGTTTTTTTTAGGGTTATTATTCAACTTATACAGGGTTTTTAACTTTTCTTTTTTGGTCAACAAGTTGAACTCTTTTATAAAAAAATTTGGTTCTCTGGGTGAATTATTGTTGCTTTTTGATAATATTTCAAGAATTAAAGTTAAAAGAAAAAAAACCAAAAATGATACCAAAAAATTAAAAGTAATATATTTTGAAGGTTGTTTTACAAAATATATCAATCCATCCACAAAAAATGCACTTCTAAACCAACTTGAAAAACATGGCGTAGAAATTATTCAAAAAAAATTTGATTGTTGTGGAATTTCTGCACTTTATAGTGGAAAAAAAGAGTTATTTGAAAAACTTAAAGAAAAAAATTCTGAATTGCTTAACGAAGATTGCAACTATATTGTTTGTGATTGTGCAAGTTGCCTTAGTACTCTGAAGGAATACAAAAAAGATTTCTCCTCTAAGCTTATTGATATCTTTGAATTAATTTCAATTCTTGAAAAGAAAAAATTTAACGAAAAAATTACCTATCACCTACCTTGCCATTTAAGAGATAAAAAGAAAGAAATTAAAAGATTAATAAAAAATAATTTTATAAATTATGAAGAAATGGACGATTTTGACGTTTGCTGCGGATTTGCCGGTGATTTTTCACTGAAATTTCCCAAAATCTCAGAAAAAATATCACAACAAAAAGCAAAAAATATTCAAAAAACTACAGCTGATTATGTCCTTACATCTTGTCCAGGATGTTTCGTCGGTTTAACCAAGGGGTTAATTCACTCAAATATAAACAAAAATGTTTTGAATATTATTGAATATATTGACATTAATTCATAGTTTTTTACAAAAATTTTCAAGACACTTGATAATAAAAATTTACATGATTATAATGGTTTACAAGCATTTTTAAGAAAGGAAAATAATAATGAAAGAAGGAATTCATCCGGATTATAAAAAAATGAAGATTAAATGCGTATGTGGTAACGAAATTGAAACAGGTTCTGTTCTTGATAACATTACCGTTGAAATTTGTAACAAATGCCACCCCTTCTATACTGGTAACCAAAGAATTATGGATACAGAAGGTCGTGTTGAAAGATTCAAAAAAAGATACGAAAAAAAATAGTTTTAACTGTTTTGTGAATTTTTTGATAAATTATTGCCCTTTTTATTCAAATTGGGCAATAATTTTATTGTGGAGGAAGATTTATGACTGATATTAAAAATAAACCCGTTGTTAAGCTTATTTCTAAACCCGAAAATATGCTTCGAACAATTTATACCGCTTGTAGAACTTGCTATAGCTCTGATTCACCAATAAATATTTATGATAAAAATACTGATGAAGAAAAAATGTTAAAACTCATCTCGCGTGTAATATCTTCTGGTCATTATTCTACAATAGAACATATTCAAGTTACTTTTGCTATATCTAACGTATCAAGAGCCTGTACTCATCAGCTTGTAAGACACAGACATATGTCTTTTTCCCAAAAATCCCAACGCTACGTTAAAGAAAAAGGTCAATTTGATTATCTCACTCCACCAACTATTGAAAAAAACAAAGAACTGAAAGAAAAATATGATGAATTTATGAAAAAAGTTGCTGATTTTTATACAGAAATGACTGAACAGGGAATTCCGGCTGAAGATGCAAGATTTATCCTTCCAAATGCAACTTCTTCATCAATGGTTGCAAGTTTAAATCTTAGAGAAATGATTCACCTTGCAAACATAAGGCTGTGTACTCGCGCTCAAGATGAAATAAGACTTTTAGTCCGTCTTATGTGTAATAAATTGACAAATGAAGAACCTTGGCTTAAACCTTACCTCGTTCCAAAGTGTGAAAGACTTGGTTTCTGTGATGAAGATAAATCTTGTGGTAGAATGGCTACAAGAGCAGTTTAAAGGAAAAAATCAATGAAAGACATGTTAGACAAAATATTACAAATAGAACAAAAATATAATGAACTTGGTCTTCTTCTTTCTGACCCGGCTACAGCACAGGATTATAACAAGTTTCGTGACCTTTCAAAACAAAGAAAAGCAATGGAAGAAACTGTTGAAGTTTATCAAGCTTTTAAAAGGGCTGATGAAGCTTTAAAAGATGCTCAAGAACTTTTAAAGACCGAGAAGGATGAGGAAATGAAAGGCTTTTTAAAAGCCGAAATTGAAGAAAATGAAAGAAAAATAGAAGAATACTCTGAAAAAATGAAAGTTCTTCTTCTTCCGCGCGACCCAATGGATGACAAAGATATTATGCTCGAAATTAGAGGTGGAGCCGGTGGTGATGAGGCAAATATTTTTGCCGGCGACTTGATGAGAATGTATATGAGATATGCCGATAAAAAAGGTTGGTCTACTCAAATTTTATCAATAAATGAATGCGAGGCAGGCGGTGTTTCAGAAGTTGTTATTTCCATGAAAGGAGATAGCATCTATTCTCAACTTAAATATGAATCCGGCGTCCACAGAGTTCAAAGAGTTCCTGAAACTGAAAGCCAAGGACGAGTTCATACATCAACAGCTACTGTTGCTGTTATGCCCGAAGTTGATGATGTTGAAATTGATATAAATCCTGTTGATTTAGAAATATCAACTTGCCGTTCCGGTGGTGCAGGGGGACAAAATGTTAATAAAGTTGAAACTGCTGTCAGAGTTGTTCATAAACCTACAGGTCTAATGGTATTTTGTACCGAAGAACGTTCACAGCTTCAAAACAAAGAAAGAGCACTTCAAATACTTAAAGCCAAATTATATGATCTTGAAGTTCAAAAACAAATGCAAGAAATTACCGATTTAAGACGTTCTCAAGTTGGTACAGGCGACCGTTCTGAAAGAATTAGAACTTACAACTTTCCACAAGGTCGACTCACTGACCACCGTATCGGTCAAAATTTGAATGTTTGGACAGTTATTGAAGGTGAATTGGACGAACTAATAGGGCTTTTAATTGAACATGACCAAAAACTAAAACTGGAAAAACTCGCTCAAATAGAAGCTTAAGATTTTTGATTAATTTTTTTCAATCATTAACCCAACAATTCTTTTAAAATGGAATTAACTGTTTGGGGGTTTGCTCTACCTTTTGTTTCTTTCATTACTTGTCCTACAAAAAATCCAAACAGTTGTTGTTTTCCGCCTTTATATGCTGCTACTTGACTTGGATTTGAATCTACAACTTTTTTACAAATTTCTTTGATTGCCCCTTCATCAGAAATTACGCCCAATCCTTGTTTTTCAACAATTTCAACAGGGTCTCCACCATCTTTAACTAATGTCATAACAAGCGTTTTAGCTATATTATTTGATATAGTTCCTTTTTCAATCAATTCTATTAATTTTGAAAGACTTTCGGGTGTAATATTAGTCTTATCAATTGTTAAATGATTTTCTTTCAAGTATGCCGTTATTTCGCCCATAAGGAAATTCGATGCTATTCTTGCATTCGTACCCAATTCAAGAACTTTGTCGTAGAATAACGCCGTTTCCATTTGATCAACAATAACATTTGCATCATATGCACTCAAACCGGCATTTTGATATTTTATTCTTTTTTGTGCCGGAAGCTCTGGCATAGACTTTCTGATATCTTCTACCCATTCTCTTGATATTTCAAGCGGCATCAAATCCGGTTCAGGAAAATATCTGTAATCATGAGCATCTTCTTTTCCTCTCATAGATTTTGTTATGCCTTGATTATCATCCCAAAGACGTGTTTCTTGAATAACTTTTCCGCCTTCTTCAACTATTTCTATTTGTCTGTCAATTTCATATTCTATTGCTCTTTGTAAAGCTCTAAAAGAGTTTACGTTCTTTATTTCTGCCCTTGTTCCAAATTCTTTTGAACCTTTTGGCATTATTGATATATTAGCGTCACACCTCATAGAACCTTCATCTAGGTTTCCATCACAAACTCCGAGATATCTGACTATATTTCTCAATTCTTCCATATAATCTTTTGCTTCTTCTGAACTTCTCATATCCGGTTCTGATACGATTTCTAAAAGAGGAGTTCCTGCTCTGTTCAAATCTACCAATGAATAACTCGACCCTGCAAGTCCGTCTGCTCCTGCGTGAACAAGTTTTCCTGCATCTTCTTCCAAATGTGCTCTTGTTATTCCTATTCTTTTTCCTTTTACGTCTATATAACCGTTAACACAAATGGGTTCATCATATTGTGATATTTGATATCCTTTTGGCAGGTCTGCGTAAAAATATTGTTTTCTATCAAATTTACATCTTGAAGGAATTTCGCAATTAAGAGCCAATCCAAGAAGAATTCCCATATTTACACATTCTTTATTTAAAACAGGTAAAACTCCCGGCATTCCCAGTGTAATAGGACTTATTTGTGTATTCTGTTCTTTTCCAAATTCTGTTCCATCCGGTGCAAATATTTTGGATTTAGTCTTTAACTGTGCGTGAACCTCTAATCCTATAACTACTTCATACTTATCTCTTAATTCGCTCATTTTTTAACTCCAAAGTTATTATCTACACAGATTATAACACAAAAATTATACCAAACTTAAATTAATAAAGCTTAATAAAGCCAACAGGCACAAAATTCTTCTTCAATTTTTTTTAAATTCGGTTTATCCTTTATACACTTATCAAAAGCTTTGCTACATCTTGGATGAAAAGGACAACCTTCAATTTTTTCATTTATCGTCGGGGGTTGACCGTTTATTGGTACTAATTTATCACTATTCATATCCGGTAGTGATTTAAACAGCGCTTTTGTATATGGATGTAGAGGATTTTTAAAAAGACTATCTCTTGAAGAATATTCAACAATATTCCCTGCATACATGACAGCGACATAATCAGCATTCTCAGCCACTAATCCTAAATCATGCGTTATTAGAATAATTGAGGTTTTTCTTTCTTTTTTTATTTGATTTAACAGTTTCATTATTTGCTCTTGAACTGTTACATCCAACGCCGTTGTCGGTTCATCTGCTATTATTAAATCTGCATTACAAGCAAGTGCCATTGCTATTATAATTCGTTGTTTCATCCCTCCGGAAAGTTCATGAGGATAAGATTTAAGCCTATCTTTTGCATTTGGAATTTTAACAGATTCAAGTGCTTTTATTGCTATCTCTTTTGGATTTTTTTCATCAGGCTGATGTAATTTTATAACTTCTAAAAGTTGATTTTCTATAGTATAAAGCGGATTTAGAGCAGTCATGGGGTCTTGAGGTATTAGTGCTATGTTTTTTCCCCTTATTTTTTGCATCTGAATATCTGTTTTTTTTAGCAAATCTTCATCTTTAAATAAAATTTGACCTGATTTTATTTCTGATTTTTCGGGCAAAAGATTTAATATGCTCATTGCCGTTAGCGTTTTTCCACAGCCTGACTCTCCTACTACAGCAAGCATATCACCTTTTTTTAATGAAATATTTACATCATTAATAACTTGTTTATATCCGTCTGACAAGTTAAAGCCTAAATTTAAATTTTTTATTTCAAGTAAGTTCATTTAATATACGTTATTTTTTATATTTCCTTCAAAATATGATTTTATATTATCTGCTGTTATTTTTCTTATTCTTTCCTTTGCCTCTTTTGTATCATAAGCTATGTGAGGTGTTACTACAACATTGTCAAGCTTTGTTATCTCGTGGTTTAATAATATTTGTTTTATCTCCTCTTTGTCAAGATAATCCATATCAAACTTAAAATTTGCATCATTTGTAACCTCTTCACATTCAAGAACATCTAAACCTGCCCCTTTAATAGTTCCAAAAGATAATGCTTTATACATTGCTTTTGTGTCTATAATTTCTCCTCTTGCTGTATTTATTATTATTGCGTTTTCTTTCATTAATGCAAATTTGTTTTCATCTATAAGATGATAATTTTCCTTTGTTAGTGGTGAATGTATTGATATGTAATCTGATTCAGAAAGAAGTCTGTCTAAACCTACATATTTAACTTCAAAAAATTTTTTTAATTCATCATTTTCAATAATGTCATAACCCAGAACTTTCATTCCTAAATTATGAGCAATTTTTGCTACCTCTGAACCTATAGCTCCAAGACCTATTATTCCTATTGTTTTTCCTATTATTTCTGTTCCTGTGTAATTTTTTTTCTTATTTTTTTCGTCTACCAAATCAATATATGAATCTGAAATATATCTTGATACATCAAAAATTAAACCAAATGTAAATTCAGCAACAGTTCTATTACCATATCCTTTTGAGTTTAAAACTTTTATATTATTTTTTTTGCAATAATCAATATCAATATTGTTGAAACCCACACATCTAAGAGCTATAACTTCTAAATTTTGAAAATTGCTTAATATTTTTTCATTAAGCTCAGACGTCGTAAAACAAGATATTATATTTGCATCTTTTATTTCTTCCGTTATGGCAGAAAATTCACACAACGGACGTTTATAAAACTTTAAATCATAATTTTTTCTAAATTCTTTATCAAAAAAAATTATGTCTTCTTCTTCAGCGTTAAAAAATACTATTTTACTCATTTCTTCTCCTTTTTAAAATTTATTACATAAGAGAAGAAAATTTTTCATAGACAAAAGGTTATTAAACTAAATTTTATTTAATTTTTGTTCTTTACGAGCTTTAAATCTCTTTATAAGGGCTTTTTTCTTTCTTTCAGTATTTATAAAAATTTGCATTTTACTATAATCAAAATCATTTTCCCATTTGGCTATAACAACAGTAGCAACACAATTTCCAATAAGATTAACGGTTGTTCTTCCCATATCAAGAATTTGATCAATTCCCAACAAAATAGCAACCCCAATTATAGGATAACCAAAAGAAGATAATGTCCCTGCCATAACAACCAATGAAATTCTAGGAATACCTGCAATACCTTTTGATGTTAACATCAAAGCTATCATTATAAAAATTTGCTGTTGTAATGACAAATCTATACCTACAATCTGAGTAGAAAACAAAACACCCAAAGCTAGATATAGAGTACTTCCATCCAAATTAAAAGTATAACCTGTAGGCATAACAAAACCTACTATATTTTTTGGAACACCAAATTTTTCCATTATCTCCATAGCTTTTGGCAACGCTGCTTCTGAACTTGCGGTAGAAAAAGCTAAAAGAGCAGGTCCCGATATTGCACTAATTATGCCCTTAAAAGGAACCTTACAAATTTTACATGCTATAATCAAAACACAAAAAACAAAAATAGCTAATGCTGCATATAAAGCGAATATTACTTTTGCATAATTTCCAAGAATTTGAAAACCATTATGAGCAACCGTAGATGCTATTGCTCCAAAAATACCTACTGGCGCAAACCACATTACAAGCTCTGTAAATTTAAACATTATATCCGACAAAGATGTCAACATGTCTAAAAATGGCTTTGCTTTTTCTTTTATTGCACATATTGCTATTGCAAAAAATAAAGCAAATACCACTATTTGCAATAAATTTCCTGTTGCCATCGCATCAATTATACTGGTAGGAACCATAGTGGTAAGCATTTCTGATATAGTTTCATGGTGATGTGATTCAGCCATTGCTTTTACCATATTTAACTGAACATCACTAACATCTATAATAAATCCTTTTCCAGGTTGAAAAATATGTCCGGCAACTAATCCTATAAAAAGTGCTATTGTTGTAATTATTTCAAAGTAAAAAATAGTTTTTATACCTATTTTACCAATATTTTTTACATCTCCATGACCCGCTATTCCTATAACAAGTGTTGCAAAAAGCAAAGGAGCTATAATCATCTTTATCATATTTAAAAAGACCGTAGCCAAAAATTGAGTTTTTGCACCTATTTCAGGGAAAAAACCTCCTACAGCAACGCCGAGTACTAAAGCTATAAATATATATATTGTGAGCCTTTTTTTACCCTTCATCGCTTCCACTCCTTTAATATAATTTTATTATAAATATTTTTTTTTTAAACATTATTTTTAAACATTCATTTTGTAACTTTTTTTTCACATTTACTAAAGTTAACTGAAAAAAAGCCGAATACCAAAATACGGGTTATTAAAAGGGTGTGTAAAATGAACAATTACGAAAATTTTGAAAAAGCTCTAGAAAAAAGAAAAGAAAAAGATTACAAAATGCTTAAAAAGGAAGTTCAAACCGTTAAAAAAGCTATTGAGTCCTTTTTAGAAAAAGCTCTCGAAAGCACTACTTCTCTCTCTGAAAAAGATTTTTTGGTTTCTCCTCTTTAGTTTTTGTTAAATAAATCTTTGATTAAATTTATTTTCAAAACCTGTTTTTAGACAATAAACCAAATCTTTTAATTTTATACTATTATCAATATTTTTTATAAAAGTTATTTCACTTGCATTAAAAGGCTCGTGAAATAATTTTTTTATAATATTCATATCCAAATCTATAAGAACAGAACCATGTTGTAATATATACCCGTTTTTCCTTACTTGAGCAGAACCTATAATTTTTTTTCCTTTATAACTTAAATCAGCCCCTGTTGATAAAGACATACAATAGTTTAAATTAGTTTTAACTTTTTTTTCTTCGGGAAAATCAATTTTTATACCAATCTCACTCATCCCAATAATCAATGCCTGAGATATTTCTTTGTATGATAATATAACACTTTCTCCACAATCTAAAAAACTTACAGGACATACAAAAGAATAAGTTAATTCTTTATCATGAAATAAAGCTCTACCTCCTGTAGCTCTTCTTACTACATCTATATTATTTTTTTTGCAAAAGTCATAATCAATTGAATCCTTTTGATTTCTTCCTAAAGAAATACACGCAGGACTCCAACCGTAAAATCTTAAAACAGGTTCATTTGACAATTCATTTATACTGTCTTTTAATATTTTTTCATCAAAAGACATATTAAATGACCCACAATTTGTTTTATAATCAAAAAATTTGCCCATTTATTTTAAAACAATAGCACCCTGTTCTTCAACTTTAAGAATATGAATATCTGATTTTACGTTTAAATCAGACCAGGTATTTTTTACAATATCTTTGATTCTTTCTTGATTATTTCCTTTTGTTATTACAATAACAGCAGGGCCGGCTCCACTTAAAACACATCCGAGTACATCATTTTCATGTTTTAAATTGTTTATTATTTCACCTAAACCGGGTACAATTTTCATTCTATATGGCTGATGTAGTTTATCCGTCAGTGAAAATCTCATTAGTTCTTCATCTTTTGTAGATATAGCATGAACCAACATTGCACTTCGTCTTAAATTAAAAGCAGCATCCTTAAATGGTATTTCCTTAGGTATAACAGAACGAGCTATATCTGTCGGAAGTTCATAATCAGGAACACAAACCATTATTTTCCATTCATCAGGCCAGTTTAATTTTCTGTAGACCACACTTCCATCTTCCTCTTGAGAAGCTATTACAACCCCTCCAACAATTGCAGGCGTAACATTATCAGGATGACCTTCAACCTCAGTAGCAATAGACAACAAAGCAGCTTCATCTGCAGGTCTACCCAAAAGCTCGTTTGCTGCTACCAATCCGCCTACTATTACTGAAGCAGAACTGCCCAAACCTTTTGCTATAGGTATATCTGATTTTATGGTTATTTTTAACTCACTTGGTATTTGACCTATAGAGTTATACAAAAGTTCTACTGCTTTATAAACTATGTTTTCTTTATCTGTAGGAATTGACATTATATCAATTTCTTCCTGATTCTCAGATAATATAGATATCTCTATGCCTGTTCCTGGCATAACTGTTTCTTCTATCGTTACTTCGTTATATATTGGCAGTGCCATACCAAAACAATCAAATCCAGGTCCTAAATTTGCTGTAGTTGCCGGAACCCTTACTGTTACTTTCATTTTTACCTCTTATCTTATCTGTATAGGCATTATCAAACACAAATAATCTTCTTCTGAATCAGGTTTGAATATTGTAGCAGATAAACTGCCTCCAAGTCCTATTTTTACTTTATTACTTTCCATTATTTTTAACGAATCTAACACATATTTATAGTTAAAAGCAATTACAAGCTCTTCATTATCACTAAATTCTATAGCTATAACGTCTTCTGATGCACCTGTTTCAGGGGTATCCGCTTTTAGTGTTAAATTATTTTTATCAAACGTGAACTTTATTATATTTGTTCTTTCATTTACCATTACTGATACTCTTTCAAGAGAATTTATAAGCTCTTCTCTATCTATTATTGCTTCTTTTGCACAAGATGTAGGAATAAGCTGTTTATACGGAGGATATTCACCCTCAAGCAATCTTGAAGAAAGTATTACAGAATTTGTTTTTACTATTATTCTCGAATTATCAGCATAAATTTCAAGTACCGTGTCATTTATTAGTGATACTATTCTTAGTAGTTCTTGAAGTGTTCTTGATGGAATAACAAAAGATTTAGTTTTATTTTCATCATTCTTTATTATTTCTATTATACGAGTTAATCTGTTTCCATCAGTTGCTGCCATTTCTAGTTTTTCACCATCGATGGAGCAATAAACGCCGCTTATTATGTTCCTATTTTCATAATTTGCTGCTGCATAAACAGTATGCTTTATACCTTTTACAAAAGGTTTTACTTCTATTTCAAAAGATTCTTTGTCGCAAAGTGCTGTTTTATCTATTACATTTGGAAATTCATTTGCTGATATTCCAACAAGTTCAAATTTTGAACTGCCGCAATTTATACTGGCTATATTGGAGTTTAAATCTATGTTAAAAACAACAGGCTTTTCCGGTAATCGTGAAACTATATCACTTAACTTTTTAGCGGGAAGAGTTATTGAACCTTCGACTTCAACTATAGCAGTTGTGGAAGCAAGAATAGATAAATCTAAGTCTGTTGCCGAAAAGACAACTTCATTATCTTTTGCCTCTATTAATATATTAGATAATACCGGTTGTATTCCTTTTGATAAACTTGCCTTTTCTACAATTCTCAAATTGTTCAACAAAGATTCTTTCTCTATTGTAAAAATCATTTTAAACTCCTTCGATGTTATTTTAATTGATTACTTATATTAATAATAATATATAAAAATAATAATAGTAATAATAGATTAAATTTTATGTAAATAAATATTAAAAATACCTGTTATTATTGACTTTTGGTATTGTAAAAAAATAGTAAATAAATGTTATAAAAAATGTTATTTATGTCTTATTTTCTGTATAAAAATTTTTATCTACAAAATTTTAAAATGAAAATAGATAAATTTATAAAACTTTTCTACAACTTATTGACATATTACCATGGATAGTCTTTTGATATTTTCCATCCATCATATTGTATTAATGCTCCACACGTAAATGAGTTGTAATAACCGCTCGTATTTGTTATATCATTACAATTTTTTTTTATGTAATTTCTCATTTCGTTAGAGTTTAAATATGTGTTACCATACCAACGTTTTTCCATTTGTAAATGATAATTATGCGATCTTCCTATATCAAATAGAAATATATCTTTACCGAGAGTATTTGGTTTTTTATCCCCATTTATATCGTAAAAAATATAAGAAAAATAACAATTGTCTTGATTTAAATATATAGAAAAATTACTACCATCTGCCAAGTAATAATATTTTCTATCTTTTGAAAAAAATAGTTGAGCATTTTTGCCTGATAAATCTTTAATTTTTGTGGCTTTTTCTTCTCTTTTTTTATATTCTACAATTTTTAGATAAGGTAAAAAATATTTTTCCATAAATGAATTTACACATTCTTCTTCAGAGTATCCATAACATTCACATTTACCATTTTTATCAATTGGAAGATAGTCCCAGCTAGAGGCTTTGCCATATTCATTTTCTGCTTTATTAAATGCAGTTAAAAAGGTTGAATAACCCTTTTTTAAGTCAGAAATTGATATGGTTTTTTGATAGTTTTTTACTAAATTTGGAATAGTTATAGAAGCAATAATACCTATTATTGAAAGAGTTATTAAAACTTCTGATATTGATGTTGATTTTTTAATTTTAATCATTTTTGCTAAATCTCACTTGTCAATTTTATTATAGTCTTATTTTCTTTATTGTCAATAATTTTTAGATTTTTTGACAAATGAGAGTTGGTAGAAATTAATATATAAAAACTTAAAAATAATTAAATGAATAAAAAAGAATTAAAAAAATTAGGAATGAATATAAAATTTTTAAGAAAGTCTATGGGATTTTCTCAGGAAAGAGTTGCAGAGATTATTAAAAAAAGTAGAAATTATGTGGGAATGATTGAAAGAGCTGAGGTTAATACTCCTATTGATACTCTTTATGACATTGCAAAGGCATTAAAAGTTAATATTAAAGAGTTTTTTTAATTATTTTTTCTTTTTTTATTTTTGTGTAGAAATCTTGATATATCAACGTTTTCTATACTTTGTATGTAGTTGTATAATGATTGTGTAAGGTTTCTACCGGTTTGTGATTTTGGTATTATTATAAAATCTCCGCATTGGTTTTTTGCAAACCAACATTCACTTTGTATTATTTTGTCAATTTTTGTTTTTGCCGGTTTTGATATCCTTTTTTTTAACCATAAGGTTAAAAGTTTTACATACTTCTTTGTTTTACTTCTTTTTAATATTTTTGAAAAATTTTCTAATATCATTTTAGTTCTTTTATTATTTTTTCGATATCTTTTTTAAGTTCTTCCAATGTTTTATTTTCATTTATTACTACAAAATCAGATTTTATTTTTTTTTCTTCCTGATTAATTTGAGATTTTATTATTCTATGGATGTGATTATCTTCATAGTTGTTTCTTTTTTTTATTCTTTCAAATCTTGTTTTTTCATCTGCGCAAACTATTAATATTTTATCAAACAAATATTCAAAATGACATTCAAATAAAAGAGGAAAATCAACGACTACAATTTTGCTTTGTATTTCTTTTTCAAAGAATTTTTTTATTTCTTCTATAACAAACGGGTGTATAATTTTTTCCAACTCTTTCTTTTTTTTACTGTTAGAAAAAACAATTTTACCAAGTTTTATTCTATCTATTTTGTTTTCTGTAATTATATCGTATGTTTTAAATACTTTTTTTATAGAATTTATTATTTTTTCGTTTTTGTAAATTATTGAATGAACAACTTCATCTGCAGAAAGAGTCGGTATTTTAAAACTTTTGAATATTTTTTCGACTTCCGATTTTCCTGCTGCTATATTTCCCGTTAGAGCCAGTTTAATCATTATTTAAACCTTTATTTTTTATGCTTTTTTATGATACAATATAAATTAACAAATTAGAATAGAGGAATAAAAATGAAACATACTATATCTGTTTTGGTAAGAAATGAAGCTGGTGTATTGTCGAGGGTTTCGGACCTTTTTTCAGGCCGCGGATATAATATTGAAAGTCTTACGGTTGCTCCTACATTAGATAGTGATTATTCAAGACTTACAGTCATTACCCATGGAGAAGATGCTGTTATAGAACAAATTACAAAACAGCTAAACAGACTTATTCCTACTTTGAAAGTTGTTGATTTAAACTCTCTTGATTATATTGAAAGGGAACTTATACTTTGCAAAGTTACCGCTAAAGATGATGCAAGGTCTGAAATTTTAAGAATAGCTGAAATTTTTGACGCTAAAATTATTGATGTTACTAATAAAATTTATACAATTCAGGCTTTTGGAGATTCCAGACAAATTAATTCTCTTATAGAACTTTTAAGACCAATGGGTATAAAAGAGCTTGTTCGTTCTGGAAAAGTGGCTATTTCAAGAGAAAATCAATTTGTAAATATAAAAAATATTTAAGAAAAATTAAATTATCTTTAAATTTCTTCATGTTTATATTATAGTACCCCTACGAGTTGAAAATGTACGATAGGCATTTGCTTAGTTTGTACAAATATAACCCTAAAATGTATGAATGGTACTTTTTAACTTGTGCGTATTAGTTAAAACAAGGAGAAAAACATGCCACAGGCATCATTAATTGAACTTTTAGAAGCCGGAGTTCACTTTGGACACCAAACACAACGCTGGAACCCGAAAATGAAAAAATATATTTTCGGATCAAAAAACGGAATTTATGTTATTGATTTAAGAAAAACAGTAGGTCTTTTAGACGAAGCATGTGATGCTGTTAGAGATGCAGCAGCTCGCGGTAAAAATATACTTTTTGTAGGTACTAAAAAACAAGCTACTGATGTTGTTAAAGAAGAAGCTCAAAGAGCAGGTCTTTATTATATAAACAGAAGATGGCTTGGCGGTATGCTTACTAACTTTGAAACTATTCGTTCTCGGGTTAATAAGCTAAGAGAATTAGAAGATTTTGTTGAATCTGGACATATTGAAAAATTACCTAAAAAAGAAGTTGCTCAAATAACCAGACAATTATCCAAATTGAGCAAATCTCTTGGTGGTATTAAAGATATGAGAGGTTTGCCTGATCTTCTTTTTGTAGTTGACCAACAAAAAGAACTTATAGCTATACAAGAAGCTAATAAATTGAATATTCCGGTTATATGTCTTGCAGATACAAATGCTGATCCGGATGGAATTCAATATGTAATACCTGGAAATGACGATGCAATTCGTTCAATCAAATTGATAGCTTCAAAACTTGCTGATGCAGCTTTGGAAGGAAAACAGTTAAGAGAAGCTAAAGCTGTTAAGTCTTCTTCAAAAATTGAAACAATAAAAGCAGAAGATGCCGGTGTTGTTGAAGTAGTTGAAGAAACTGTTGAAACAGTAGTTGAAGAAAAAGCTGAAGTTTAATAATTTATAATTAGAAAAGCCTTTTTTAAAAAGGCTTTTCGTTATTTAAAATAATAAGGAGATAGAGAAATGACATTTAGTGCTGCTCAAGTTAAAGAACTTAGAGAAAAAACCGGTGCAGGTATTATGGACGCTAAAAAAGCATTGGTTGAACACAATGGTGATATGGAAAAAGCTATGGAATACCTTAGACAAAAGGGTATTGCTTCTGCAGATAAAAAAATGAATAGAATTGCTGCAGAAGGAGTTATTGCTTCTTATGTTTCAAACGGTGTAGGAGCAATGGTTGAAATTAATTGTGAAACAGACTTTGTAGCTAAGAATGAAGAATTTAAAGCGCTTGCTAATGAAATTGCAAAAGTTGCTGCAGATGTTAATCCTTCAAGTTTGGAAGAATTGAATGCGGCTAAAACTTCAAGCGGTTCAACTGTTGAAGAACTTATTAAAGAAAAAATTGCTACAATTGGTGAAAAAATTACTTTAAGAAGATTTGTAAGATATGAAGGAAATATTGGTACATATATCCATAATTCAAAAATAGGTGTATTATTAAATGCTTCTGCTGATGAAGAAACAATGATTAAGGATATATGTCTTCATATTGCTTCTTCTGCTCCGGAATTTGTTTCCAGAGCTCAAATTCCTGCTTCTGTAATAGAAGAAGAAACTAGAATTGAAATGGGTAAAGAAGACTTGGCAAGCAAGCCTGAGCAAATTAGAGCTAAAATAGTTGAAGGTCGTGTTAATAAACTTATGGCACAAAGATGTCTTTTGGAGCAACCTTTTGTAAAAAATCCTGACCAAACTATTGAACAACTTATTTCAGGCAAAATGGAAATTAAAGAATTCACAAGATTTATGCTTGGTGAAGGTCTTGAAAAAAGACAAGAAAACTTTGCAGAAGAAGTTATGGGGCAAATTAAAGGTTAGAATTTTATAATTCTTTCAAAATAAAAACCCGGAAGATTTTCCGGGTTTTTATTCTATTAAAAGATTTAATTTTCTTTTTTATTGGAATTAATTTTTATAAAACTTCCTATTATGGTTCCTGCAGCAAGACCAACTATAGAGTATAATCCTACTCTACGTTTATTGAAAGCATTTACAAAGCTTATTACTTCTTCTTTTCCTGCTTTTATTTTTGCATTGTCTGTTATCATGGATTCAAAATAATTCTTTATTTTTGAAGCATTTATTTTATTTTCTTTGGAGTCTTTTATAAATTCTCTTATCGCAATTTTGTCATTCAAAGATTGAGAAGTTTTAGCTATTTGTTCTGCTTTTTCGGGTTGATTTTTCATTCCTTCAAGGACCCCTCTGTCCCAATTAATTTCATCTTCAAGTTTTTTGTATGATTTAGACGGGTCAAAAACCACACCTTTAAGTGCATCTTGGACACTAACTTCCTTTGTCTCTTTTGTTATATTCATTAAACCGTATTTTTCGTCGATGTATTGTCTTTTTTCTTTAATTCTTGATTTTAAGTTATCAAAAATATCTTTTTCGGTTTCTGACATTGGAAGTTTTTCTTGAATAACAGGAAAACTTTCTTCAATGTTCTCTTTGTTAATTTTTAGTTTTGAAAAAGATGCATAAGCAGCGCCTCCGGCGGCACCGACAATGGCTCCGGGTAAAAGAAAAGATTTGTCTCTGTCTTTATTTTTTTTACCAAAAGAAACATTTGCAGAATTAATAGGGTCAACACGCATGGTTTTTCCTCCCTTTTTATTTATTATGTGTTCTATTTTAAAACATGTAAATTAGACATTTGTCAAATGTTAAAACTATATTTACAAAACTTTACATTATCTTGAACAGATAGTTCTTGCGGCATAAACGCCTGAAGCTGATGCTTGAATAAGGCCTCTTGTTACTCCGGCACCATCTCCGATTGCGAAAAGATTTTTAACTCCCTCTGTTTCAAGTTCATTTGTAAGTTTAACTCTTGCTGAGTAGAATTTAACTTCTATGCCGTAAAGCAACGTATATCTTGATGCGGTTCCGGGTGCTATTTTATCGAGAGCATAAATCATTTCTATTATGCTAAGCATTTGTCTGTAGGGTATAACAAGACTTAAATCTCCGGGAGTAGCACAAGAAAGAGTTGGAGTTATTATACTTGATTTAATTCTTTCAGGTGTTGAGCGTCTACCGTCTAGTAAGTCTCCAAATCTTTGAACAAGAACCCCGCCGGCAAGCATATTTGCAAGACTTGCAACGTGTTGACCGTAGGCTATTGGTTCTTTAAACGGTTCTGTGAATTTTTTGCTTACAAGTAGAGCAAAATTTGTATTATTTGTTGTTTTTTCTGCATAACTATGGCCGTTTACAGTTGATATTCCGTTATAATTTTCTTGAACCACTTCTCCATTTGGATTCATACAGAAAGTTCTTACTTCATCTCCAAATGTTGGTGAATAGTAAACAAGTTTGGACTCATAAAGTTTTGAGGTTAGAGGTTCAAAAACAGGAGCAGGAAGCTCAACTCTTACCCCTACATCAACGGCATTATTTACAAAGCCTATTTTGTTTTTATCAAATTCTTTTGTAAGCCAATCAGCACCTTCTCTTCCGGGTGCTATAATTGTATATTCTGCGTGAATAGTTTCTCCATTATCGAGTACAATTCCTTTAACCTGTTCACATTCAACAATCAAATTTTTTGCAGATACATTATTTAAAATTGTTATTTTTTCACTAAGATAATCTTGCATTCCTTTTAATACATCAAGACTTCTTTCAGTCCCAAGATGTCTCACAGGAGAATGAATAAGTTTAAGTTCGGCTAAGGCAGCTTGTCTTTCTATTTCTCTGAATACTTTTTTATCTGTTCCAAAAACTTCATCAGTCGCACCAAATTTAAGATAAAGACTGTCTGAGTATCCGATTAAATCTTCAACATTTTCTCTTGACATATAATCGATTAAGTGACCACCAACATCCGGTGTAAGAGTAAGTTTTCCGTCGGAGAATGCGCCTGCTCCGCCCCAACCGCATAAAAGACCGCATTTTTTACAATTTGGACATTTTTCATAACCCTCTCTTAATAGGCATTTTCTTTTTTCAATTTTTTGACCTTTTTCTATTAAAATTACTTTCCATTCTGGTTTTAATTTTGTTATTTCTAAAGCCGCGAAAATCCCTGCTGGGCCTGCACCTATAATGGCAACATTATACATATTCACTCCTCATTTGTGGTCTACTTATGTATTTTACAGGTAATATAAATTTATGTCCAGATAAACATAACTTTTATTAAAAATCCGGCTTTTTTGCCGGATTTAATAATTTTTGCACCAAACTTCAAAAAATTCTTGGGGATGTTTACAAGCGGGACACTTTAAAGGGGCTTCTTTGCCTTTATAATGGTATCCGCAATTTGAGCAAATCCATTCAATTTCGTCATCTTTTTTAAATACCTTATCTTCTTCAAGATTTTTCAAAAGGTTTTCATATCTAATTTGATGCTGTTTTTCTACTTTAGCAATTTGTCTGAAAGATTCTCCAATATCCGGAAATCCTTCACTATCCGCTACTTCTGCAAAATATGGATATAAATTAGAATTTTCTTCTTGTTCACCTTGTATAGCGTATTTTAAGTTTTCTTTTGTGTTTCCCATTCCGGTTATAAATTTTGCTGTTATTACAACGGGTTCATTCTCTAAATATTTAAGAAAAATTTTAGCGTGTTCTTTTTCGTTTTCTGCGGTTTCAATAAAAATCTTTGATATTTGAACAAAACCTTCTTTTTTTGCAATTGAGGAATAATATGTGTAACGATTTCTTGCTTGAGATTCGCCTGCAAAAGCTGCCATTAGGTTTTTTTCTGTTTCACTTCCTTGTATTGAATTGTTCATTGTTTTCTCCTTTTCTTTTTTAAACTTTTTCATTTATTATCGAAAAAATCATTATGCTTTTGATTATTTATGAAGATTAACTTCTGGATTTATTTGAAAAAATTTGATATGCTTTTTTGTATGAAAAAGATTTTTTTTATACTCGTAATTTTTATTTTTTCTCAAGCCTTTTGTTTGGCAGATGTCTTGTATAACTCAAGCGGGTCAATGATTAGTGGACGGATTGAAGGAGTTACTGATGGTCTTATTCAGATAAAAAATAACGGCAATCTTGTTACATTAATAAGAAAGGAACCAAGCAAAGTTTATAAAGATTCTGTTGAGGCACGCAGACATTTGATATCAAGACAAATAATTAAATATACGGGAAATATTATTTATGCTGATAATTCGTCAGTAAAAATTATTTGTGAAGATGCTAAAGTTGTTATTCCCAGATATAGAGTAAAAAAAATTGAGATGTATGTTCCTTAATTAAACTTTAGTTTTAAAAAGTTTAAACTAAAAGTCAATTCCAAAAAATACAAAACATTGTTAAAATTAATGTGTAAACTGAAAATATATTGGATTAGGAAATGCTTCACATTAGGGAACATAATGAAAATATAGTTTTTAAATGCAAAAGCGAGGAGCTCAAAAGCGATGATGTCAAAGGGGTTTTGGAGCTTATGGAGAAGATGCCTGAAAAAACGGCGGTAGTTAATTTGTCCGGAGTTTCGAAAATAAAAAAAACTACCCTTAATCTTTTAAAAACCGTTTCCCAACAAAATCAACTTTCTTTATGTAGTCTTGATGCAGATATTTTTGCGGTTATAAATTTGCTTAATTATGATAAATATTTTAATATTTATCCCGATGAAATAAGCAGTATAGAAAAAAAACCGGAACTGAAAAACAGAAGATTTAAAATAGTATAACTTTTTGTTTGTTTGTTTTAATATGTATAAGTTATGAAACAAAGATTTGTAATTTTTTTGTTATCTTTTTTTATGGGGGCTTTACAGGTTTTTGCCGCGCCTATTACCACAAACCCTATAATTAGTGTTGGTATAAGTGATAATAGTTTTCAGCGTTATTATTACAGCGAAAATTCTTTTTATGCTACAAAAAAACTAACAATAACAGAGAAACAAACAGGACGAATCGTTAAAGAAATTGAAGCACAAAAACCTGTGAAAGTTGTTATGAAAAATAATCTTTTTGATGTGTATGAAAATGGAACGCTCATTCAGGCATCAGTTCTACCCCCTATTGTTTTAAGTACTGAAAAAGACGGACTTTTGGGTGTTTATAATCTTAAAAGAGCAGGAAAACCCGCGCTCTATAGAGGAAAAATTGAACTTGTTAAGCCAAAATGTAAAGAAAATATGTTCCTAACAAATAATGTTCTTAACCTGGAAACGTATCTTTTAGGAGTTGTGCCTAATGAAATGCCTGAAAGATTTGGTTTAGAGGCTCTAAAAGTTCAGGCAATTGCGGCTCGTAACTACACATTAAGACCACGAGAACAAAGGTATCATGAATTTGACGTTTGTGATAGTGTGGCTTGTCAGGTTTATTTTGGAGCAAATACGGAAAAAGAGCTTACAAATCAGGCTGTAAAAGAAACAAGGGGTGTTGTCGGATTTTATGAGGATGAGTTAATTCTTGCTTTATATAGCTCCACTGCAGGCGGATATACAGAGAATTATGACAACGCTTTTCTTCCGAAAAAAACAGAAAAATACCCTTACTTAAAAGCAGTTCCTGATAACAAAAAAACTCCGTCATTAGAAAAAGAAAGTGAAGCTTCTAAGTTTTATAAGTCTACACCAAAAACTTATGATAATGATTCTCCATATTTTAGATGGCAAAAAAACTGGACAAGGGAAGAACTTGAAGCGGTGCTTAAAGCGGGACTGCCTTTAGCCTATAAGAGCGGATATTGTTCTTTGGAATTAAAAAAACCCGAGGATTTTGGAACTTTAAAAGAGATTAAAGTGACCAAAAGAGGCGAGTCAGGAAAAATAGTTTCCATGGAAATTATTACAGATAAAGCAACTTATGTTGTCGAAAAAGAGTTAACAATAAGAAGGCTTTTTAAAGAAAAAGGTAAGGCTATGCCTAGCGCGAATGTAGTTTTTGAACAAGAGTTTGAAAATGGTGAGTTGACCAAAATAACAGCTTATGGTGGCGGATATGGGCATGGAGTTGGAATGAGCCAATTTGGTGCGGGAGCTATGGCTAAAGATGGAAAAATTTTTAGTGAAATTTTCCAACATTATTATCCGGATACCTCTCTTGTTCTTTTACCTGTTGAGCTTTCAAATGATGTTGATAGAAACTCCGCATTATTCGATTTTTACCTTACGGAAAAAAATGCCAAAATTTTTGTAGAAAATCGTTTAGCCTATTCTGAATTAAAAGTTGTGATTAATGGAAGGGAGTTCAACCTTAAAACTCAACCGAGTTTAAACAAAAAATATTCTGTTGATATTTCGCAGTATGTTAATTTAGGTGACAATAAGGTGTATTTTTTCTATCCTTTAGATAATAATAGAAACAAGCCGATAAAGGTTTATATTGAATTGTATGGAAGAGAGAATGAAAGATAATTCTGTTGAAAAAACAGAAAGTATATTAAAATCAGCTTGGATGATTGCTGTTGTTATAGTCGTCAGCAAGTTTGTAGGATTTTTAAGAGATATTGTTATAGCCAATTTTTATGGGGCAGGATTGGTTTCAGATTCATATTTTTATGCGTATCAAATTCCGTCTTTGGCTCTTATTTTGCTTGGAGGCGTTGGGGGGCCATTTCATAGCGCGGTTGTTAGTGTTTTTTCAAAACTTATACCTAACGGGTCTTTTCGTGCTGATGAGAGATTAAATAAACTTTTTAATACTTTTTTAACTTCAACATTAATGGTTTTTACCATTCTTGGGATTTTAATTTTTGCGTTTTCAGATGTAATAATGCAGGTTATTATTTCTAACGGGTCAAGTGAACTTGTAAACCTTGCTTCTTTGCATCTTAAAATAATGTCACCTGTATTTGTTATTGGCGGGGTTGTCGGGATTTATTACGGAATTTTGGTTTCATATAAAAAATTTATGATTCCCAATATTTCGCCTATTTTAATGAGTTTGGCAATTATCATAATAATTTCTCTTGTAAAACAAGATACAAATGGAATAATGTTAGCTTTTGCAACAACGGTTGGTGCGGTTTGTCAGTTTTTATTTCAACTTCCAAAGATAAAACAACTTGGCTTTAAATTTCGTCCCAATTTTGATTTTTTCAATAATCAACAGTTTAAAAATATTTTGGAGTTGCTTTTTCCTGCAATTTTAAGTTCTACAGTCGGGCAGATTCATATATATGTTGATATGTTTTTTGCCTCTTCTTTAAAAGAAGGTGCCTGGTCGGCTATTGGATATGCCAATAGGATTTTTCAGTTCCCTGTAGGAATACTCGTTACGGCTTTTCTTGTTCCGTTATTTCCGCTTTTTTCCCGTCTTGTTGCTCAAAAAGATTATGAAGGGATAAAATATTATTTTAACAAAGGCGTCGGTTTGTTAAATTTTGCAAGTTTTCCAATTTTAATTGCTATAATTCTCCTTGGTTATGACGGGGTAAAACTTGTTTTTGAAAGAGGAGCTTTTGGTGCGGATGCAACCTTTATGGTTTCTGAGGCTTTAATTTTTCTTTCGGTTTCGCTTCTTCCTTATGTGTTTAGGGATTCTATTACAAGAGTTTATTATGCGTTTAATGATTCAAAGACGCCTTTTTATGTCGCTTTTGGGTCGATTGTCTTGAAGTTTTTACTTAACTGGTTAATGGTACCAAGTATGGGTATTGGCGGGATAACTCTTTCGACTTCACTTGTAACCTTGTGGAATGCTTGCGTACTTGGTTATTTTATTAGAAAAAAAATTAGTCTTGGGCTCAAAAAATATTTTGTTGATTTGCTAAAAATGTTTTTGATTGCCGTTTTAAGCTATATAATTTGTTTTGGTTTATACAATGCCCTTTCTGTTGTTGGGCTTCCCTTATTGATTAATTTAATTGTAATGTTATTGATTATATGTTTTGTTTATGGGGTTTTGGTTTTGCTGTTTAAAATCGAATATGCTTATGAACTTGTTAATAGGATTGTTGCAAAATGGAAAAAATAAATGAAATATTAAAAAATGATGGAGTTATATCTTTTGTAACAGACACGGTTTGGGGAGTTGGGTGTCTTCCTGAAAATAAAAATGCGGTTGATAAAATATACGAGCTAAAAGGACGAGATAGATCTAAACCTCTTATTCTTATGTCAAATTCTTTGGATAATCTTCTGCCTTACGTAGAAGAGTTAACTGTTCAAGAAAAAAATCTTGCTAAAAGATATTTTCCAGGAGCAATTACTCTTGTAACTAGAAAATCTCAAAAAACTCCGCTTTTTATTACTTCAGGGATGAAAACGGTCGGTATAAGAGTTCCTAATAATAGTGTTTTTGCCAAAATTTGTGAGAATATTGAAGGACATGTGCTTGCAACAACGAGTGCTAATCTTTCGGGGTTGCCCTCTGCAAAAAACTATCGTGAAGCTTTGAATTTTATAGGAAAATTTGTAGACTATGTTGTTCCTGAGGAAACGGACAGAGCTAAAGGATTAGAATCTACTGTGCTTATGTATGTTAATAACTCCTGGAAGATATTAAGACAAGGTGCAATCACGCCAGAATTTAACTCGGATTAATTCAGTTTTGATGTGATTTTTACCAGATTTGCCTTTCTTATTCGCACGTTTTGAGGTGTGATTTCAACGAGTTCATCGTCTTCTATATATTCAAGGCAATCTTCCAAAGACATAATGCGAGGAGCTTGAAGTGTAACCATAACATCTGCGGTTGCGCTTCGCATATTGGTGAGTTTTTTTGTCTTGCAGACGTTTATGGCAATGTCTTGTAAACGATTACATTCTCCAACAATCATTCCCCGATAAACCTTAGTTTTCGGAGTGATAAAAAATACTCCTCTATCTTCAAACTGAGCCAGTGCATATGGAATTGCTTCACCATCCTCAAAAGCAACAAGAGAACCGTTTCTTTGTCTTGGAATATCTCCGGCGTAGGGTTTATAATCATGATATGTATGGTACATAATTCCTTCACCACGAGTCATTCTTATAAATTCACTTCTAAATCCGATTAACCCCCTTGCCGGAATAATGAAAGTCATGTGTGAGCGATTTTTAATTACTTGCATTGATTGCATTTCGGCTTTTCGTCCCGCAAGTTTTTCTATACATCCGCCAGCATATTCCTCGGGAACATCAACAATAAGATTTTCAAACGGTTCATAACAGGTATCATTTATTGTTTTATAAATTACTTGAGGTTTAGAAACTTGAAACTCAAAACCTTCTCTTCGCATTGTTTCAATTAAAATACTTAAATGAAGTTCTCCGCGACCGCTTACCCTAAAGACATCAGTACTTTCTGTATCTTCAACTCTCAAGCTGACATTTTTTTCAAGTTCATGATAAAGTCTTTTTCTAATCTGACGACTGGTAACAAATTTTCCCTCTGTTCCTGCGAATGGGCTGTTGTTTACGGAAAAATTCATTTGAAGAGTAGGTTCATCAACCTTTATCAAAGGAAGGGCAATAGGTTCATTTAATGAGGAAATTGTTTCTCCAATCTGAATATCTGGGAATCCGGCTATCGCAACGATATCTCCGGCAGCAGCTTCTTGGATTTCAACCCGTCCTAAATCTTCAAATCCGTATAATTTAGCAATTTTCCCGCGTTCAATTGTTCCATCTGCTTTGATGAGCGAGACTTGTTCTTGCGATTTAATTTTTCCGTTAACAAGTCTTCCCGTTACAATCCTTCCTACATAATCATTATAATCAAGGGTTGTTGCTTGAAATTGTAATGTTGCATTTTCATTACCAACAGGGGGTTTAATATGCTTGATAATTGCATCTAAAAGAGGGGTAATATCTTTTGAGTCGTCTTCCAATTCTTTTTTAGCAAAGCCTTGCAAGCTGCTTGCGAAGATATATGGAAAATCAAGAAGATACTCATCAGTTGTAAGTTCCGTAAACAGGTCAAAAACTTTATCCAATGCTTTATGTGGTTCTGCTGCAGGTTTATCAATTTTGTTTACAACAACAAGAACCCTAATTCCCAGTTCTAAAGCTTTGGATAAAACAAATCTAGTTTGTGGCATTGGACCTTCTGCGGCATCAACAATCAAAAGCGCTCCGTCTACCATTCCCAAAACACGTTCTACTTCGCCGCCAAAATCTGCGTGTCCGGGAGTATCTACAACATTTATTTTATATCCTTTATAGTTGATTGCAATATTTTTTGACAAAATTGTTATTCCGCGTTCTTTTTCAAGGTCGTTACTGTCTAAAACCCGCTCTTGAACTACTTGGTTTTCGCGAAAAACACCACTTTGCTTTAACATGCAATCGACCATTGTTGTTTTTCCGTGATCTACGTGTGCAATAATCGCTATATTTCTTATTTTTTCGTTATTCATTTTTTAGTCCTGTTCGGCTTGGAGTTACATTAATATAATATAACAAAAATATTAGATAAAAAATTTATTTAACATTTGATATATTGTATAAAATCTTATATAATGTATTTCGTATTATATGAAATTGGATGGATATGAAAAAAAGGCAAGCATTTACTTTAGCAGAAGTTCTTTTGTCAATGTTAGTTTTGGGTATTGTTGCAGTGATGACAATTCCTGCACTTTTAAATGAAGTTAAAGATAGACAATATTGGGCTATATTTTATAAATCATATACAGTTGTTCAAGAAGCTATTTCTTACGCTAGGGGAAATGGTGAAACTTTTTACGATACCAATAAAAAAGCTTGGGAGTCAGTAAAAGTTAATGACGATTTTGACCTTTATAGAAAATACTTAAAAATTTTTGATGGACCAAGAACAGATTGTCTTTACTTTGACAAAAATCAATGTTTTCCTCTGCCTACATTTAGAGGGCTTAATAAACAGTTTATATCTTTAAATGTCGAAAATGCTGTTTCATACGTAACACCTAATCAGGCAGTTATTGCTTTTGGAGAAATTCAAAATCTTGGTGCAGAAGGAAACATAGCCCCGGTTGTATTTATTGATGCAAATGGAGTGAAAAACCCAAATATGTTGGGTAGGGATATTTTCCTTGCTTATATGGATGTTGAAAAAAATCAACTTCTCCCAATGGGTGCTATGGGAACTCCTTTTGAAAATCAGTCACTTTGTGATCTTGATAAAACAGGTTATACTTGTGCGTATGAGATTATTAAAAATAAATCATACGAGGTAAAATAAAAAAAAGGACCTCAATTTCTCTCGGCCCCTTGGAATGAAATCTTGTTTACATTCCTCGTCTTGTGTGAAGTGTGTGTGATGTAGTTTGTGAAATTTGTGTTCTCTAATTCCTCTTGTTTTATGTGGTATCTGTTTTCTCTTACATCTATATAAAAACCAGCATATATAAAAAATTGATTTTTTTTATATAAAAAAACCATAACCAGTTAATAATTTGTTACATAAAAATATTAGAAATAAAAAAGCGGGAAAGTTCCCGCTTTAAAAATTATATTTACTTGTTGGACATTGGTCGCTCTCTAAGTTTAAGATGAAGTTCTCGGAGTTGTTCTTCTGAGGCATGTCCCGGTGCGTCTGTCATTAGACATTTAGCATTAGAATTTTTAGGAAATGCAATAACATCACGTATACTATCAGTTCTTGCAAGTAAAGCAACTAATCGGTCTAATCCTATTGCAAGTCCGGCATGCGGAGGTGTTCCGTATTTGAACGCATTCACAAGGTATTCAAATTTTTCTTTGACATCTTGTTCACTTAATCCAAGAGCTTTGAACACTCGCTGTTGAAGTTCGCTGTCATGAATTCTGACGCTTCCGCCACCAAGTTCGTTTCCGTTATAAATTATGTCATAAGCAATTGAACGACAGTTTGCCGGATCAGATTCCATCTTGTCAACATCTTCAAGATTTGGTGAGGTGAATGGGTGGTGAACTGACATGTATCTTTGTTCTTCTTCAGAATATTCAAACATCGGAAAATCAACAACCCAAAGTAAATCGTGAGCATTTTTGTCAATAAGTCCGAGTTTTTCTCCGAAATGAAGTCTTAATCTTCCTAATACATCAAAAACGAGTTTGGGTTTATCTGCAAGTAAGAAAACTATATCACCATTTTGGGCATTTGCCTTTGCTTTAAATTCAGCAATTTGTTCTTCACTAAGGAATTTTAAAATTGGTGATTTTACGGTGCCGTCTTCCATAAAGGTTACCCAAGCAAGACCCTTTGCTCCGAAAGAAATTGCTAAACTTCTTATGTCATCCATCTCTTTTCTTGAATAATTTGCAATTCCTTCAACTTTCAACGCTCTTGCAGTTCCGCCGTTTTGAAGTACTTCTTTAATAGCATCAAAACTTGAATTCATCAAGATATCACTGATATCAAAAAGCTCCATTCCAAACCGGGTGTCAGGTTTGTCTGAGCCATACTTTTCCATTGCTTCTTTATAAGTTATTCTTTTAAATGGTGGCTTAACATCGACGTCTGCTTCTTTAAAAGATTCTACAATAAGACCTTCAACCATATTTATGATGTCATCTTGATTAACAAAGGACATCTCTAAATCTATTTGAGTAAACTCAGGTTGTCTGTCTGCTCTTAAGTCTTCGTCACGAAAACACTTTGCAATTTGATAATATTTTTCAATTCCGCCTACCATTAAAAGTTGTTTAAATATTTGAGGCGATTGCGGAAGTGCATAAAATTTGCCTTCATGTACTCTTGAAGGAACAAGATAATCACGCGCGCCCTCAGGGCTTGTATTTATTAAAATCGGAGTTTCTACTTCCATAAAATCTTGATTGTTAAGATAATTTCTTATAGCTGAAACTATTTTGTGTCTTAATTTCAACTTACTTAGCATTGATTCTCGTCTTATGTCTAAATAACGATACTTAAGTCTTATATCTTCAGAAACATTTTCATCATCCAAAACAAACGGAAGAGTTTCGGCTTTGGAAAGGATTGTAATTTTTTGAGGATACATTTCAACTTCACCTGTCGGATATTTTGGGTTAAAAGTTTCTTCCGGACGAGTTGAAACAATACCTTCAACAGTTATTACATATTCATTTTTTAAAGTTTCAAAAATTTTATGGACTTCCGGATTAATTTTGGGGTCTGCAACTATTTGAAAAAATCCCGAACGGTCGCGAAGTTCAACAAAAATTATTCCGCCTAAATCTCTAATAGTTGAAACCCAACCGGATAGTTTAATATGTTCATTAACGTTTTTTCCTCTTAATTCGCCGCATTTATGGCTTTTCATTGATGTAATTTGCATAATATTTCTCTCTATTTATATCTTTACATCTAATTTATAATAAAAATGGCTAATTGGCAAAAAAATTCTGAACAATTTTCTAATATTTGTTAAAAACATATTTCATAGAATGCTGTAAATTTTTTTAAAATAAAAAATATAAAAAATCTAAGCAATTCTAAGGATATACAGAATTAAAATAGAGTATAAAATAATAATATGGAAAAATTGTTATCCAAAATCCTTTTATGTTTTTTCATGCTGTTATTTTTATCAAAAGCAGCATATGCTCAGGCTGTGGTTTTGGATAATCAGCCCAAAATCGATTCGCATGAGGTTATTTATAAAGAAGCGACAAGAAAAATAAACAAAATTAATCCGACAATCGCCAATAATGCGTCAGGAGCATATTATCCCGGACAAAGAGGAGCCAACCAACTTATTATTTATACAAAAGAATACGGTGATAGAACCGGAACAAATGAATTTGGTTCAGAAGCTATTGTAGTAAATGGTATAGTAACCCAGCTTTATGGTGCGGATTCAATTATTCCTCCAAACGGTTATGTAATAAGCGGACATGGTGCTGCAAAAAATTGGATTAATGAGAATATAACAATTGGAACCAGAGTTTTTGTTGATACAAAAAATATGACGCTCAAAACTTATATAACTCCGGATAGTTTTATTTTTGGTGCAGAAGAAAAAATTAAAGAAGTTTTAGCAATAATTCATTATTATGAGATAAATAATCCTTGTTATGACAGAAGAGAAGCGGAAAATTATCTCAAAAAGGCAAAAGCTAACTTGAAAAAAGCTGAAAAAGATAATAAGGACGTTCAAAAATATGCAGCAATAGCAAGTTCTATGGCAAACAAGGCAATTGAAACGGCGCTTCCGTATTATCCGAATGAATTCAAAGGAGTTTGGATTAGACCAACCGAAGTGAATGAGGAACAAATTATTGCTACGCTGGAACGACTTCAAAAATCGGGAATAAATAACGTTTTTCTTGAAACATATTTTCATGGTAAAACAATTTATCCTTCAGAGGTATTAAAAAAATATGGGGTTACAAATCAAAAGGAAGAGTTTGTTGGTTTTGATCCGCTGGCTATTTGGATAAAAGAAGCTCATGCAAGAAATATTAAAATTCATGTTTGGTTTGAATCATTTTATGTAGGAAATAAATATAATCCCAAAGATACGAAAAATATTATGAACATATATCCTCACTGGGTAAATAAAACACTGGCAAATTATGATTCAAAAGACCCTGTTCCATCGGTTTCAGAGCACAACGGATACTTTATTGATCCGGCCAATCCGGAAGTTCAACAATATTTGTCAGAAATATTAAACGAAATAGTTTATAAATATAAGCCGGATGGAATAAATCTTGATTATATAAGATATCCCCAAAGCATACAGTCAAAGTTTAATGGCTATGAGAATACAAACTGGGGTTATACGGAATATGCTCGTGCGGATTTTCAAAAAATTTATAACATAGACCCAATTGACATAAAAAAGGAAACAACTCAATGGTATCAGTGGTCAAAATATCGTCAAGATAAAATTACGAAGTTTGTCAGAGAAACCAAAAATCTTACTAAAGCTAATAAAATCATGTTAACAGCCGTAATTTTTCCAGACAGACAAAGATGTCTAGAAACAAAAATGCAAGACTGGCGCTCTTGGTCAATATATGGGTATGTTGATGGATTGACGCCATTGATTTTGACCTGTGATAAACAAACAGCATCTTTGTTAATAAATGATATTAAAAAAAATTCATCACATTTAACCAATGTGTATCCCGGACTTTTTGTAACATTTATGGGCGGCGCTACGGATGATTTGTTAAGACAAGTACATGAAACAAGAAAACTTTCTATGAGCGGTTTTATTTTATTCGATTACGCTCATTTTGAAGACAAATATGTTGATGCATTAACAGCAAGAGCTTTTAATGTAAAAAACTATAGAGAAGAAACCCCTCAAACAGTTTCTTCAAAATCCAATACAGATAAAAAAAATAAACAATAATAATAAAGGAAAGAAGAAAGAATATATATGGAAAATAAAACAAATATTGAAATAGACAAAGATTTTATTGAACAGCTTTATTCTTTGGCAAAAGAACCGCAAAAAGATTATAATAAAGTTGATTTAGATGAGTTAAAAAGAGTTCTGAACAAGATAAGGGACATGATCCCTACAACACACATTAAAGAAGAACCTTTTGATACTTTTGGTATTGATGAAAGTGCCAAAAAAGTTCTTATTGTTGATGATTTAGGAACCATTACTTATCAACTAGGTACAATGCTAACAAAAAAAGGATTTAATACGGTTTGTTCCAACGAAATTTATGATGCAATTGCAAAATATAAAAAACAAAAATTTGATGTCGTTATACTAGATTTATTCATTCCAACAGAAAGAGAAGGATTTATTATTCTGGAAGAAATTTTGAAGTTGAATGAACAAAAAAAAGAAAAAGCACTTGTAGGTATTATGTCTGCTTCAAGTAAAAGAGAACATAAACAGCTTTGTAAAGAGCGTGGTGCAGATTTTTATATTGAAAAAGCAGATGATTGGCAAAAAAATATTCTTGAAATATGCGAAAGTGTTCAAAATAGGTAATATTTTACTAAAACTTATTTGTTATAAGCCCGATGATATCATTGAAAACAATTACAATCATCAATATAATTAGAAGATAGAACCCTGTGTTGCCTATTTTTTCGAGAGTAGCTTCGTTAATTGCCCGTCCGCGGATTTTTTCAATTAAAAGAAATAACAAATGTCCGCCATCAAGAGCAGGAATTGGCAGCAGGTTTACGATAGCAAGGTTTAAGCTAATCATAGCAGTAAGAAGTATTCCTTTAAACAAGCCCTGTTGCTCGATAACGTCTCCTCCAACTTTAGTTATTGCCACAATTCCGTGTAAATCTTTTAATGGAATTTTGCCGGTAAAAATTTGACCCAAGCTCCATAACATTGTTTCAGTATTTGAATATAAATAATTGAAGGAATTTACAAAGCCTGACTTTATATTTGATGTTTGGTTGAAGATTTCTTTGTACGTTCTTTCAATTCCTATAATTCCATCATTATTAGGATAAATTTTATTTAATGTTATAATTTTACCTTCACGTTCAATTTCTATAATTAGAGGAATCTTTGTGTCTGCTGTTGCAATTGCAACATCTTTTAATGTTGTTTTTCCATCAGCAATATATGTTTTTTTGTTCAAAAGATTGTCCCTAAGGGTCTTTTGTTCTTGAGTTAGATTTATTATGGATGAGTCTTTTTCAGGAATGCCAAAAAGTTCAATTTTGGATAAGACAATTTTAGGTTCATCGCTATATGCTGGAAGATTGATTTTTGTTGCAGGAGGAATTTTGTCTTCTATTGAGACTTGAGGATTTAATTTTTTTAGCTCATTAAATTTTTGTTTATATGTTTCTTGTGTAATTTTATTGTCAAAAGGTTTGCTTGCTTGGGCAAAAAGATTTATTTGTATAGGATTGGTAATTTTTACCCCATTGACTTTAACAATTTTATCTCCTGGTTTAAGACCGGAATTATAAACAGAGGCACCTTTTTCGGCAACAATTTTTGTTACATAAACATCATATTCACTGGAAGGAAGTTTTCCCCAAACAAAGGCTGTAAACAATACCAAGACTATGGCGCAAAAAACATTTGCAATAACGCCGGCAGAGGTTACAAAGGCTCTTTGACCTACTGTTTTGTTTTTAAATAACTCAGGAGAGTCATCACTAAGACCGGAGTCTTTCTCGTCATCAGGAAAGGAAACATATCCCCCAAGAAGAAAAGCGTGAATATAAAATGTTGTATCTCCAATCTGTTTTTCATATAAGGTTGGTCCAAAAGGCAAGCCAAAACCGAATTTTGAAACTCTTATCCTACAAATTCTTGCAGCTGCATAATGACCCAATTCATGGACTAAAATCAATATACTTATCAACAAAATCATTAAAATTATATTCATTTTTCCCCTTCCTTTGTTTAACAAAGATTTTAACATATAATAAACTTATGTTAAATTATTTAATAAAAATATTGGATTTTGTCTATAAGAAAAAGTGTTATTTTTGTTCTTCAAGTTATGAAAACACAATTATGTGTCAGCGATGTTATGATGCAATTGAAGAATTGCCATTGTATCCTGTTTTGACGATAAATGGAATAAAAATATATTCTTGTTGTTATTATGCAAAAGAAATGCAAAAGCTTATAAGAGGCATAAAATATCATAATCAAAAAGAATTGGCCTTTTATCAGGCTAAATTTATGTATGAGTATTTTATGAAGATTGTAGGTGAAAGCGCTAAATATACAATAGTTCCTGTTCCTTTGCATAAAACCAGATATAAACAAAGAAAATACAATCACATGGAACTTGTAGCTCAAGAATTATCTAAACTGAGTGGCTGGAGAGTTAACACTTTATTAATAGAGCGCATAAAAGATACAAAACCTCAATATAAGTTAAAAAAAGTGGAAAGAGAAGAAAATCTTAAAAATGCATTTAAAGTTTATACGGATAACTATAATTTAGATAATTTATTAATAATTGATGACATTTTAACGACCGGAAGCACTCTGAGAGAAATAATAACAAGCTTACAAAAAAGCGGGATAAGTAAAATCACATGTCTTACTACAACAACAGTATGTGGAGATGCGATAAATATACAATAGGGAAAAAAGTTGCTAAAATCTTGATATATAATGAAGTTTGGGCTAAAATTTCGTTAATGGGTTTAGGAGAACAAAATGTCACAAAAAACTTTAATTTTGATAGATGGTCATGCACTGGCGTTTAGAAGTTATTTTGCTTTAGAAAGAAGTGGAATGAAAACTACATACAACCAGCCGACATGGGCAGTTTATGGTTTTTTTAAAGCGATGATTGATTTGTTAAAAAACCCGCAAATAAAACCCGATGCAATAGCGGTAGCTTTTGATGTAGGTAGAGAAACCTTTAGATTGAAGGAATATTCGGAATATAAAGCAAATAGAGAAAGCATGCCCGATGCGCTACGAAGTCAAATACAACTTATTGTTGAAGGGTTAGAGGCATTTAGTATTCCTATATATACCAAAGAAGGATTTGAAGCGGATGATGTAATAGGAACAATAGCAAGAGAAGCAAAAGAGCTGGGGCATAAAACAATCATTCTAACAGGTGATCAAGACGCATTTCAATTAGTTGATAGGGGTGGATATGTTAAAGTATTGATTCCGTCTAAGGGAGAACTAAAAGAGTATGATTGGAATGCGGTCTATGAAAAACTAAAAGTTTATCCGTTTCAGGTTGTTGATTATAAGGCTCTTAGGGGTGATTCGTCGGATAATATTCCGGGTATCAGAGGTATTGGCGAGAAAACTGCAGTGAAACTTCTTGAACGCTTTGAAAATCTTGAGCAGATTTTTGCACATTCTGATGAAATTAAAGAAAATGCTGTGCGTACTAAAATTCAAGAAGGTGAAGAGATTGCAAGATTAAGTCAATTTTTGGCAAGAATTAAAACAGATGTTGATATAAATTTTGACTTTGAAAAAACAAAGCTAGAAATGCCCGATATAGAAAAAGTAGGCGCATATTTTCAACAGGTTCAATTTTTCAATTTTTTGAGAAACATAAAAGATGTTCTGAAGCCTTTTACTTCTGAAGAAAATAATAAAACGATTTTAACTCTACCTACTGATGAAGATTTAACAAATTTGCAATCAGGACAAATGCAGCTGGGTTTATTTACAACTCAGCAAAAGCCAAGCTGTAATACAAATTTTGATTTTGAAAAAAAGGTACTTACAGAAAAAGAGGATTATGAAAGATTTATAGCAGAGCTTAAAGAACAGACTTTGTTTGCAATAGATACGGAAACTACCAGTATAAATGCAATAGAAGCAGAACTTGTGGGAATATCGATAGCTTTTAACTCTCAAATTAAAGCAGAAGATGGTCGGGTAAAAATTGATTGTTCTGCTGAGAATAAAACGAAAACGTACTATATTCCTGTTTTTCATCAGATAGGAGATCAGCTTGAGCTTGATTATCTTTTTGAGCATCTTGCGCCTATTCTTGCTGATGAAAAAATTTGCAAAACCACACAAAACGGTAAATATGATATAAATGTATTTCAAAATTACAATGTATTTTTAAACGGTGTAATTTTTGATACAATGCTTGCAAGTTACGTAAAGGATTCTTCGAGAAAACATGGGCTAAAAAATCAGGCCGGAGAACATTTAAATTATCTTATGAAGGATATTGAGGTTCTTATAGGAAGAGGCAAAGACGCCTGTACTATGGAGCGGGTTTTAATGGAAGAAGCAGCAGATTATGCCTGTGATGATGCCTTTGCAACTTTGGAACTTACAAGATTTTGGACAGAAAATCTTAGTGAAAAGGAACAAGATCTTCTATATCAAATCGAAATGCCTCTAGTTTATGTGCTTGCAGATATGGAGCGGGTTGGTGTATCTATAGATAAAGCATATCTGAAAGAGTTATCCGTTGAGTTGGATAACAAAATGAAAATATTAGAAGAAAAAGTTTATGAACTTGCGGGTATTCGGTTTAATATTAATTCTCCACGTCAGGTGGGTGAAATTTTGTTTGAAAAACTTCAATATAAAACCAAAACCAAACACAAAACCAGAACAGGATATTCAACCAATGCGAAGGTATTGGAAGAATTGGCAGAAAATTATGAGATAGTGAGATATATACTTGAGCATCGTCATTATCAAAAGCTAAAATCAACTTATATTGATACACTCCCACTTTTAGTAAGTTCTGTAGATAACAGGGTACATACAAGTTTTAATCAGGCAGCAACAACAACAGGCAGGTTATCTTCCTCTAATCCTAATTTACAAAATATTCCCATCAGAACAGAGGTTGGAAGTAGGATAAGAAAAGCCTTTGTTCCTGCAGATAAAAAGGAAAGTGTCATTCTTTCTGCGGATTATTCTCAAATAGAACTGAGATTTTTGGCACATTGTTCAAGAGATGATGAATTAATTGAGGCATTTTGTGCGGATGAAGATGTTCACACAATGACAGCAGCTAAAGTTTTTGAAGTTCCTATTGAAGGCGTTGAAAAGGATATGCGCTACAAGGCAAAAGCGGTAAATTTTGGTATAATATACGGTCAATCGAGATATGGGCTTGCAAAATCTTTAAATATTACATCAACAGCAGCTCAGCTGTTTATAGATAAGTATTTTGCCACATATCCTAAAGTTAAGCAATTTATGGATAATTCTATACATTTTGCATATGAACATGGTTATGTAGAAACGATGTATGGTCGTAAGAGATATTTACAAGACGAACTTTCTTCATCCAATAAGCAAATTAAAGAATTTGGAGAAAGAGCTGCAATAAATGCACCATTACAAGGTGCTGCGGCAGATTTGGTTAAGCTTGCTATGATTGATGTCCATAAAGAATTAAAAGCAAGAAATTTAAAATCAAAAATGATAATTCAAGTTCACGACGAGCTTGTTTTAGAAGTTGCAAAAACGGAGCTGGAGCAGGTAAAAGAGATAGTAAAAACAGCAATGGAACAAGGTCAGCCACTACTTGTTCCACTCAAAATTGATATGGAGTTTGGGTCAAGCTGGATGGAGATGGGAAATGAAGAATAGTTTTTTATTGATTACCGCTTTTTGTGTGACAATTCTGCCTGTTATGGCAGATGGTCCTGTTTTACAAAGCAATACATCCATACCAAAAATTCAAACAGCACAATCTGCGCCAAAAGTTACATCAGAGGTTAAGCCAGTAGCGGTTTCAACAAATTTTGAAAATTGTGTAAAGACTTATAAAACCAGCGTGGATAATCTATTTTTTCTTGCGCTTGCAGCTATCAATGCAAATAATTATAAAATTGATGAAATGCAATCCAGAACAGGATATATTTCATTTTTGGCAGGCAACAAACCTTTACTCATATCAATAACGGCAGTAGACAGCAAAACCTCCATGATTAAAGTAACGCCTGCGGATAACAGCTATAACTTTTCACCAGTGATTGTTGAGAGGATTTTCAACTATCTGTCTAATAACGTCAAATAGTTTAAGCAAAGAACTTAAAACCCACAATCATGGCTAAACCTACAACAAAACAGTAATAGGCGAAGATGTTCATTGAAAATTTTGATAAAAATTTTAAGAAATATTTTATACAAAAATATCCTACAATAGCAGAAACCGCAAACCCTATAGCGATTGATAACCAATCAAAATTAATAAACTCCTTATAATCTATTTCAATTAAAGGATAAAGCAAAGAAGCGGCAATAATAATAGGTGTGCTGAGCAAAAACGAGTACTTAGCACAAGTTACACGGTCTAAACCGGTTGCTAATCCGGTAGCAATTGTCATGCCTGAGCGGGATAATCCTGGGAAAATAGCAAACCCCTGTGCTAAACCTATTAAAATTGAACGTTTTATGGTTATGTTTTCTTGTTTTTGTTGAAATCTTTTTGATAGTAATTCGCTTGTATACAAAACAATGGAAGTAATAAGCAGAAAAAGACCGGTAAAAACAGGTGCAACCAAAAGTCTTTCTACAATATCTTTAAGCGGAAACACGACAATTAGAGTAAAAATAGTACTTAGAACAATAAAAAGTGGTAATTTTGCTTCGTTAGATGAAAAATCCTTGTCTTTGCAGGCTTGGAAAAACTTTGTAAGTATCTCAATTATATCTTTTCTAAAATATATTAAAATAGCGGCAAGAGTTCCAAGATGTAAGATTATATCAAAAAAAGCTTCCTGCGGTCCTTCATGAATTAACTCTGCTCCGGTAAAAAGTTTGTACAAACTGGATGTTAAAACCAAATGGCCAGAAGAACTTACCGGCAAAAACTCTGTAAGACCTTGTATAAATCCCATTAAAACAGCTTGTAGAATTGGCATAATTACTCCTCAAAATAGCTCGCACAAGAATTTGGAGTTTCCCAAACACTTACTTTAGAAACATTTGGAAAAACTTTTTTAACTTCGTCAAAAATAAATTTAGAAATCATTTCACTGCTCGGACTAATGTTTTTAAATTGTTCGAGTTCATTAATATCCTTGTGGTCTAACATATCAATTATCGAATTTACTTCTTTTTTTAAAATCTTAAAATCTACAAGAATATTAGATTTATCAAGAGATGAACCTTTGACAAAAACTTCAACTTTCCAGTTGTGTCCGTGCTGATTTTCGCAGTTTCCCTTGTAATGTAAAAGGTGATGTGCGGCAGAAAAAAATGTTTCTATTTTAACTTCATACATACTAAATTCCTCAAATCCTTAGTCTATGATACTACAAAAATTTATGAATTAATGTTTTGAGCAATTACATTTGGTACACGATAATCCAAAGCCTCAGGAATAATATTGGACGTACTTAATTCATCATCACTTACAAGAGAAGCAATAGAAAAAGCGCACTCAAGTTTCATCTCATCTGTAATTTTGTTCAAATTTCCTTTCAAAACGCCCTTAAAAAGACCGGGGAAGGCAAGAGAATTGTTTACCTGATTATCAAAATCACTTCGACCGGTAGCAAGCACAAACACCCCTGCTTTTTTAGCAATCTCTGGGT
The DNA here is from genome assembly GCA_944325625.1 of Candidatus Gastranaerophilales bacterium. Classification (GTDB taxonomy): domain Bacteria; phylum Cyanobacteriota; class Vampirovibrionia; order Gastranaerophilales; family Gastranaerophilaceae; genus RGIG2134. The sequence continues at coordinate 270,193 of CALVAP010000007.1, forward strand.
CAATTTCAGGAACAGGATTGGCAAGCGCGAAAACAATAGGCTTTGACGCCATTGTTTTTATCATTTCTTCCGTTAAAATATTAGGCGCAGACAATCCTATGAAAACGTCTGCATTTTTAATGGTGTCTTTTATTGTTCCTTTAACCATCTCTTGATTTGTGAATTGTGAAATTTGTTCAAGAGATGAATCATTGCATTCCCGACCCTTATAAACAGAACCGTTAATGTCATTGAGAATAATATTTTTAAATCCAGCTTTCAAAAATAATTTGCATACAGCTTGAGCCGCAGCTCCTGCTCCGGAAAAGACAACTTTAACTTCTTCAATTTTTTTCTCAGCCAAATGTAGCGCATTTAATAATGCAGACAGAACAACTATTGCTGTTCCGTGCTGATCATCGTGAAAAATAACAATTTTAGACTTTTCTTTTAACGTTTCTTCAATTTCAAAACATCTTGGAGCCGAAATATCTTCCAAATTAACTCCGGAAAAGGAATCCTCCAATACAAGAACAAGTTTTATAATTTCTTTGGGGTCTTGAGTTCTAATACAAAGAGGCATGGCATCGACATCTCCAAGAGTTTTAAATAAAACAGCCTTTCCTTCCATAACAGGAAGTCCGGCTTCTGACCCGATATTGCCGAAACCCAATACAGCGCTTCCGTCTGAAATTATTGCAACCGGTTTTTTGGTTTCTTGTTCATTTAATTCGGTTTCTATTACTCCTCCGAAATATTCTCGCAGGGCAAGTGATTTTTCTTGTATTGTTCCTTCAAATTTTTTTATGTCCGGTAAAAAAGCAGTCCTTGAAATGCAACCGAAAAAGGATTTTAAGTCGTCTGTTGTTTTATTTAAAACCGGAATATTTACGTCAAAGATCAACTCGGATGTATCCATTTCAACACAACTTAAATCAATTGCTTTAAAGTTTGGTTCTATATTATCAACGACAAATTTGAGATTTTCTTTTGTCATTGGATTGATACATAGGGGGTATGCATCAATAGATAAAGAATTTTTTAAAAAAATGGCTCGGTTTAATGCTTTAGAATAAAATTCGGATATAACTGCAACAGAATTTAATCTGTTGGTATATACAAAAGATGCTTCGGGATTATTTTTGATAGCCAAGCAGCTGGAACCAACGCCCGGCGTGTAAATTAAAGAAAGAGTTTCTTTGTCCTTAATGTTGATTTTGGGTATTATATTTAATCCTTTAAAGTGCATTTATTTTAAAACTCCAAGTAAGAAGATGCTAACCATACTAAAATAAATTGCAAGACCTACAACATCAATAGTAGTGGCAATAACAGGACCGGAAGCTACTGCAGGGTCAATTTTTATAGCTTTAAGCATAAATGGTGCCACGGTTCCTATGATTGTTGCCAAGGTCATATTGACAACCATCGCGAGTCCTACAACAACCCCGAGTTCAATATGATGTTGCCAGCCCCAGGTAGACAAAGTTACCAATAAACCAAAGACAAGTCCAATCATAAGTCCGACAAGCATTTCTCGTCCTATATGGTGGAGAGCCGAATTCATTGTTACTTGACCTGTAGATAGCCCTCTGACCATAAGAGTAATACTTTGCGTACCTATATTACCGCCCAGACCTGCGAGTAATGGCATAAATATTGCTATAACAGGCAATGCGTGAATAGCAAATTCAAATCTATCAGCAACATTAACAGCAATAAATTCACCTATTAAAGTTATAAAAAGCCATGGAGCGCGTGCGCGAATAGCCCTAAAGATGTTTCCTGAGAGGATTTCATCTTCATCCACAACCGCTGTTGTAATACCTGAAGATTGAAGGATTTCTTCTGTTGTTTCTTCTTCTACAATGTCAGAAACATCGTCCCAAGTAATAATTCCCTTCAAACGGTTATATAAATCTACAACAGGCAAAGCATTATACTGATATTTCATAAAAATATCAGCAACATGGTCTTGTTTGTCATCTACATGCAATTTGACGATATCACTCATCATTATTTCTTCAATTTTGACCTTGGCATGAGATGTTAGCAAATCACGTAAAGAAACAACGCCTAAAAGGTGGCTGTGCTTGTCTACAACATAAATATAATAAAGCTCCATATTATCTTCTTCAGCTTCTTTACGAATATATGTAAGAACTTCTTCAACCGTCATTTCTTTTCTTACCGTAAGGACAATAGAGTTCATCAAACCGCCTGCGGTATCCTCTTTGTAGGTCAAAAGTTCTCTAATTTCATCCGAGAACTTATGCGGCAGTTTATTGAGGTAACTTTCTGACTCATCTTCTTCCATATCTCCGAGAATGTCAGCAGCAGAGTCATGGGGCATAAGTGTGATTATTCGAGAAGCTTTTTCAACATCAATCTCTCCCAAAAGTTCAACCTGATATTGAGGGCTAAGATATTCAAGCAGCTCGGCAGCTTTATCCTCATCAACATTTTCAAATGCTATAAGCCTTTCATCAGCACTTAAAGTGGGGAATATTTCCGCTAAATCTGCAGAGTGAAAATTATTCAATTCTTCTTGGAGTTGAGAATAGTTTTCATCTTCAATAATTTCGCGAATTCTTTCTATCGTTGTTTCTATGTTTAACATAAGAAAAACTCTAACTCATTACCTTACGAACAGATTATATACCAAAAACGGTAATTTGTATATTAACCTCACAAATACTGTTAAACTATGGACATTTAAAAAAGAGGGTTGTAAAATGGACTAATCAAAGATAACTTGAAAGGGAAAATTAATGAATAAAAGTCAAACCGCGGGAATTTGGATTGTAGTAGTTTTGTTGGTTCTTGCGCTTGCCGCAATGTTATATACCGGTCCGGCAACGAGTACTGAACAGGTTTCATATACTCAATTTGTTGAGCAGGTTAAAAACAAAGAAATTAAATCGGTTGAGATTGAAGGTCAAACAGTTATTGCATTGCCTGTAAAACAACCCGAGGTTAATGAAAAAAATTCACAAGTAGCACCGCCAAAAAGGCTTATAAAAACTCAAGTTCCTATGAATGACAGTTCTTTATATCCGATATTGGAGGCAAATAATGTTGATGTTACGGTCAAAAAACCGAGTGAAAACAGTGGACTATTCTTTAATATACTTTTCCCGATAATAATTTTTGTTATTATCATAGCAGTAATGAGTAAAATAGTCCAAGCCGGCGGTTCTCAGGCTATGTCTTTTGGAAAAAGCAAAGCAAAGCTTATGCTTGATAACAAAGTAAAAGTTACATTTAAAGATGTTGCGGGTATCGATGAAGAAAGACAGGAACTTTCTGAAATTGTGGACTTTTTAAAGAATGGTGAAAAATACTTGAAATTAGGTGCTAAAATTCCCAAAGGAGTTTTGTTAGTAGGTCCTCCGGGAACAGGTAAAACCCTAATGGCAAAAGCAGTCGCGGGAGAAGCCGGGGTGCCTTTTTTCTCAATTTCCGGTTCTGATTTTGTTGAAATGTTTGTAGGTGTTGGGGCGAGCCGTGTTAGGGATTTATTTGAGCAGGCAAAAAAACATCAACCTTGCATGATGTTTATTGACGAAATTGACGCAGTTGGAAGACAAAGAGGCGCAGGCTGGGGCGGCGGTCATGATGAACGTGAGCAAACACTTAACCAGTTGCTTGTTGAAATGGATGGATTTGATGAAAATACAAACATTATAATTATTGCAGCAACAAACAGACCTGATATATTGGATAATGCGTTGCTTCGTCCGGGACGTTTTGATAGACAAATTTTTATCAATAAGCCTGATATTCTCGGACGTGAACAAATTCTTAACGTACATGCCAAAAATAAACCGCTTGGAAAGACGGTAGATTTAAAAGTTATTGCGAAACGTACTCCTGGCTTTACTGGGGCAGATTTGCAAAACTTGTTAAACGAAGCCGCTTTGCTCGCTGCTCGACATAATGAAGATACTATTGAAATGAATGATATGGAAGAAGCAATCGATAAAGTTATTGCCGGGCCAGAAAAGAAAAGTAAAATTATTACAGATGAGGAAAAGGAAAATACAGCATATCACGAGGTCGGGCATGCTTTGCTAGCAAAAGTTTTGAAATATTGTGACCCGCTCCATAAGGTTTCTATTATTCCTCGCGGAATGGCGTTGGGTGTCACGATGACGCTGCCGGAAAAAGACCACTTAACTTACACCAAAACACAGCTTCTGGATAGAATTACCATGATTTTAGGCGGTAGAGTTGCAGAAGAGATAATTTATGGTCCTGAGTTTATTACGACAGGAGCACAAAATGATTTGGAAAAAGTTTCTGACCTTGCGCGTAAAATGGTTATAACTTGGGGTATGTCCGAAAAAATGGGAAATCTTGCCTATGGTAAATCTCAAGAGCATGTCTTTATGGGACGTGATTTTGGACACCAGAGAGATTATTCTGAAGAAGTTGCTGCAGAAATTGATAAGGAAGTTAAACGTATCGTTGATGAAAGATATAATCTTGCAAGACATCTTTTGAAAGAGAATAGAGATATGTTAGAACGTATTTCACACGAACTCTTAGAGCGTGAAACTCTTGATGAGAAGGAATTTGAAGATTTGATGAATCAAATTCGCGCAGAAAGAGCGTAATACAAAGTTGATAACTTAAATTAACGAAATAAGTTGGTACTGTTTGAATACAATAAGTACCGGCTTATTTTTTAAAACGGGTTGATTATCCAAAAAATAAATAAGTAACCAAAACGGCTGCGATAATTCCAGCAAAGTCTGCTAAAATGCCTGTAAGAAGGGCATATCTGTATTTTTTTATGCCAACGGCCCCAAAATAAACAGCGAGGACATAAAAAGTTGTTTCTGAGCTTCCTGCCATTATTGCAGCAAGTCTTGTCGTGTATGAATTTACGTCATGTGTTGAAGCTATGTCGCCTACTATACCAAGTATTGCACTTCCTGAAAGTGAGCGGACAACCATAATTGGTAGAACATCTATCGGAATGTGAATTTTGTTAAATAAGTCTCCCAAAACACTGCCTAAAAATTCAATAGTTCCCGAAGCTCTTAACATCGATATGGCGACAATTATCGCCAGTAAATACGGGAATATATTTATCCCTACTTTTGCTCCGTCTTTTGCCCCGTCAATAAACAATTCATATATGGGAAGTTTTTTGATAATTCCGCAAAAAAGAACTATTAAAATAATACAAGGAATTAGCCACAAAGAGATTGTATCAAAGATACTCTTAATCATTAGTGTTAACCTCCTGTGGTTTCCAAATTTTCTCAAATACTTTCGCGATTAAAATAGCGAAAGTAAAGGCAATTGTTGTAACTACTAATGTAGGAAGTACTATAACAGTCGGGTTTTTATCTCCGCATGCGGCGAGAATTGCTATAATTGTTGCCGGAACAAGCTGAAAACCTGCTGTATTCATAGCAAGCAGCATGCACATTGCATTTGATGCGCTTTTTTTATCTATGTTGTGGTTTTGCATTTTTTCAATAGCTTTTATACCCATAGGAGTTGCCGCATTGGATAACCCAAAAGCGTTTGCTGCAAAATTCATAGCAATATTGCCTATTGCTTTTTTATCTTCTTTAATTTCGGGAAACAGCCCCCCAGCTAGTGGAGTGATAATTTTTGCTATAAAATCAATTAAACCTGATTTTTCTGCTATCTTCATAAATCCAAGCCAAAAAGCCATAATCCCTATAAGATATAATGAAATTTCAACAGCTTTTTGAGCACCCTCAAGCGCGGCATTTATAACTGCATTGAGCTGAGAGTTTATTGCACCAAAGATTATTGATACTACGATAAGTAAAAACCAGATATAGTTCATGGCTTTATTTTGGCAGAATTATTATCTTATTGCAAGGTTTTAACAAAATTGGGTTAGAACCTAAGATTGTTAAAATAATCAGGGTCAATCGTTGCCCAATATGTGCAGCCAAGACCATTTTGAGAATTGGTAGAAGTGTCACTACAGAAGGTATTTTTTCCTTCTAAGTAAAAACCGGGACCCCCCGCTGGTTTAAAGGTTCCATAAAGATTATCTCCATATAGAGTTTCGGTACTCCAAAAGAATAAATCATAGCCAAATTGGTTTGGTCCATTTTTGTATCCATTAGTATCAATTGCTAGACCAACAGGTCCACCTGCATTATTTTTATATACGGTCATTCCGTTATCCAGTTCAAAGTTCCCATCATCCATTTGATATATATTGGCACTTCTCTTAGTGAGTGTTTTGTATATATTTCCTAGCTGTGAAACGGCGTTGCCCCTAGTGTTAATATTTTTAACATTAAAATATGTTTGTATTGTTTGTAATCCGTTACTTCTGTCTTGCATAATAACATTTGCAGGGTTATCGCCATCTTTAAAGGTATTTTCTTGAAACTTGTATATGATTGCGCTTGCTTGTTTGAATCGTGCCTGAAGTTCGGCTTTTTTGTATTTACTAATCAAAGTAGGAATTGTTAACGCGGCGATGATACCTATAATCGTCAAGGTTATAAGTGTTTCTGCCAATGTGAAAGCTAAAAAACCGTTTAAACCTCCAAAACCCTTGCTATTATTGTTTTTTCGGGGGGGGGGGGCAAGCTTGTTTGGAAGAAATAGTCTTTTTGTTTGTTTTTTTGCAAAATTTAATAGAAATCATACTCAACTATTCCTCATTATCCTGTACATCGAAAAGTTTATCAAATTTGTTAATTTATTACAAGATTTAATTATTTTTTATTTTTTCAATAATTTCATTAACACAATTTTTAAGTGCAGAATTTGTTTGCATATCTTCTTGTATTTTTTCACAGGAGTATATTATTGTCGGATGTTTACGGGCAAAAAAGTTTCCAATTTCGCCTAAACTAAAATCTGTAATTTCACGACAAATATAAATCGCTACCTGTCTTGCATTTGCCAGTTTTTGGGAACGTGTTTGACCTTTTATATCTTTTACATTCAGTTTATAGTAGTCTGCTACGGTATTTAAAATATCATCCATTGTTATTTGTTTTTCGGTATCTGAAATATTTAATATTTGTTTGACACTTTCGATGTTTAAATCTATATTACAAACTCCGACATATGCCGTGACACGGTTGTATGCGCCTTCGAGTTCTCTGACATTTTTAGAATATATTTTTGCCAAAAACTCGGTAACTTCAAGCGGAAGGCTAATTCCGTCATTTTTAGCAAGATTACATAGTATTGCCATTCTTGTTTCCAGATCAGGAGGTTGAACATCTGCCATTAGTCCCCATTCAAATCGGCTTCTTAGTCTGTCAGGCAGGTTTTGGATATATTTGGGTTCTCTGTCGGAAGTTATAACTATTTGTTTTCCTGAATTATGTAGAGCTTCAAATGTGTTAAAAATCTCTGTTACCGTCCGTTCTTTTCCTTCAATAAACTGGATATCGTCAATGAGAAGAACATCAATATTGCGGTATTTTTGGCGGAAATTAGACATATTCGCAGACTTGTCCATGCCTTTGTGGATTGAAGAAATTAAATCATTTACAAATTCTTCGGTTTTGACAAATTTTACTTTTAATTCGGGGTGATTATACAAAACATAATGCCCTATGGCTTGCATCAGGTGAGTTTTTCCCAGTCCTGCTCCGCCATATATAAAGAGCGGATTGTATTTTTCCCCAGGAGTTTTTGCCACGGCGAGGCTTGCTGCGTATGCAAATTTGTTATTATCTCCGACTACAAAATTTTCAAACTTATATTTAAGATTAAGTTTTGGGGCGGATTGCATTTTTTTGAGGTTATCATATTTCCCTTCAGTATTTTTTGTATTTTTTTCGATATTTTCTTCTCGGGCAAGAAGTTTTTGAAGTTTTTTATTATGTTTTTGGGCAAGTTTTTCATCATAAATTATACTGAATTCCGCAGGCTCATTAAGTTTTTGAGATAGAGTTTTTTCTATAAGCGGAGTATATTTTTTTAAGATTTGTATAGCAAAAGATTGCCCTGTTAATACAGAGAATTTTCCCTTCTCGTAAGAATGAGGCAATAGAGGTAAAACCCAAGGCTCATAGCTTGAGGTAGGAATTTCTGATTTTATTTCTTCTATGGTTGATGACCATATTTTTTGTATTTCAAGCATGTCCATAGACATGAGTTTACTATAAAAAATTACCCGCATGAACTAATTTGTTAAATACTTGAAATAATTTGCTCAATGTGATACTATAAACCACATCGGGACATTTATGGAAAGGGTAGTTATATGCGTGTAAGCTTGAACTTGTCATCACTAAATAATTCTCAACCATTACGTTTTGGCGGATGTTGTGACAAAAAACCGAGCTTTCAGCAGAAAAACTTAGATCAAAATAACAATTCCGTGGATTATAAAAGCGAATATGAAAAATCACGCGCGCAGCTTGAACATATGAGTAGAAAATACGAAGTTCTTTGTAATGTTTTTGCGCTTGGTTTGAACCCTAATTTTAAAGGTTAAGTAGAGGATTTTTATGTATCAAAAATTAAAAGATTTCCAGCTGTTGTTGGTTGGTATAGTTGTTATGGCTGGTATTTTGCTATCTGCTAAGATTGTAACTAATAATATAGCTCAATCGGGAATTGCGGTAACAGGTTCTGCCTATGAAATTGTTACCTCTGATAGTGCGACTTTGAGATTAAATATCAATACCAGAGAAGCAACAAAAGCAGGTGCTTATCAGCTGTTAAAAAATCAAATTCCGATGGTTAAAGCATATTTACTCGAAAACGGAGTAAGTGAAAATGAAATTTCGCTTGAGGCTCCAACAAATTATACTACCAACAAATATACTCCGTCAGGAAACATTACCAATGAAATAGCATATTACAATTTTAGTCAAACAATTTTGATAAAGTCTGATGATATTCAAAAGATTAAAAATCTTTCTATTGACGCGCAGTCGCTTGTTGACAAAGGAATTAATATCAATACTAATACTCCGGAGTACAACTATTCTAAGCTTGCTGATTTGAAGATAAAACTCTTAGGTGAAGCGACAAAAGATGCCAAAGTTAGAGCTACTCAAATGTTGAAAGCGACAAATAATCGTCCCGGTAAAATTAAGTCGGTTAAAATGGGTGTTTTCCAGATAACATCACCTACTTCGAATGACGTAAGTGATTGGGGAATTAATGACACGTCAACGGTTGACAAAAAAGTTACTGCTGTTGCAAATGTAGTTTTTTCGGTTAAATAGTTATTTATTCGTAGTCCCAAACGTAAATATTACCGCAATATCTGCATACGGCATGGCTGTTCATAAAAGCTAAATCCGGTTTGAAGGTGTATCCGTCAACGTGAAAAATCAAGTCTCCGTTTTTATCCACTTCTTGACTAAATTCTCTTTTCCCTTCGTAATCAGGGTTGAAAATTAATTCATATTTATCTACTGATTTACAGCTTCTACATCTGAACATATTACAACTCTTTTATTTTCTTTTCTTTAAGTTTTTTTGTTTCCAAGTTTTTATAAAGGATTGTACAGCAAATACTTCTTAGCGGTAGCGTATAGCCTATTATCACAATAGCAAGGAGATTCATTACTATGGATTTTGACAACTCTTTTACATCAAGAGTAAAGGTTATTTGGCTATTGATTGCCGAAATGATTGTTTGCATGGAGTTTTGAATATCCTCAAGCGGCAAATCTTTTGCAAAAGCTTCAACAGGGATGCAAAGATAAGAATATAGATTCAATTTTTCAAAAGCAAAGTTGAATAATTCAGGCAAAAGATTATAAGTAAATAACCAGAGTAAAAATAAAACTATTGTTGTTTTCAAAAAATTTCCTTTAATAATTTGAACGCTTTTTTTGATAATATCTAAAGAATTAAGATTTTCTTCCAAGGCAAAAATTTGGAAAACCAAACTGAGATAAATCATAACAACAAGTAAAACCGCCCATAATATAGGAATTAGACCTATTAAAGAAATAATCGACAAAATCAAAATCAAAAAAAGGTAAGTTGACATTCTTCTTGTAATAATATCGTTATGGATGTTTAAATCTTCAAGTTTGGCACCTGATATAAGGTTATTTGCCATAGAATTTAGTGCCCCCATTGCTACAAGATATTTCCAAAATGAGGCAAAAAATATCATAAAAGAAGGAACACTAAGAAGTATCAAAATTGTAAACATAATCGAAACATTGTTTAATGCCGGATTTATCAAAACTATTTTTTCAACATTATTTCCGAATAAATGAACTGTTGTAAAAATTAATACAACACCCAAAACTTGACCCAAAACGGGGAAGGTCATATAACCTATGAACTTATCAATATTTTTGAAATATAGTTTTATTCCTTCAAAGAATATTTTTAATGAACTAATTATTGCGGGTTCTTTTTTCTTTGCCATTTTTTTCTTCTCCATTTATAATCTTATATTATAATAAAATCGGGATTTTTAAAAACAATTATGGAGAATATCAAAGAAGTTTTATCAAGTTTTAAAGAAAAAGACTTTAAAAAAGATGTAAATTTACATATTCATACTGTTTTTTCAGATGGAAAATGTACCCCCGAGGAAATTTTAAGTCAGGCGAAAAAGCTCAAAATGAAAAAAATAGCAATAAGCGATCATAACACGCTTAGAGCATATTTGGTAAATGATACGTTAAAAAATGAGCTAGTAATTCCGGCTATAGAGTTTGATTGTTGGCTTATGGGGTGCTTAGTTCATATTTTGGGATATGGAATAGACATTAATAATCGCGAGTTACAATCATTATGTGCAAAGACAAAAGCAGGAACACAGGCTGATATTGTGCGTCTGTTTTCATATAGAAATCCAGAAAGTGTGATAAAAGCAATTCACAATGCAGGTGGAATAGCGGTACTCGCTCATCCTGCGTGTTGTTGGGTTTTTAGTCTGAATAAACTTGTTAAGAAACTTATGAGTTTTGGTCTTGATGGGCTTGAGGTTTTTTATCAATACAGAAGGCACAGAAGTATAATAAAATTTCATTCGACAAAAAAAGTTGCAAGGCTTGCAAGAAAATATAATTTGATAGCAACCGGCGGAACCGATGAGCATGGAGCTTTAAAGTAATGAGATTATTGAAAAAAATTAAATTTTGGTTGGAAAATGCCAGATACCATGCTTTGGGTCAAAGTTTGTGGGCAGGGCTTGTTGCTATAGTTATGGGCATAGGTTATCCGCAATTTAACTTGAAATATGCGATTGTTGCTCTTGTTGGAGTGTTGATGGCTCATTTGAGTGTTAATCTGCTTGATGATTATTTCGATTTTAAATCCGGCAGTGTAGAAAAGAGAAATCAGGCTAATGAAGGAATTCGAAGCGGAAAATGCCAATATATAATAGAAGGTAAATCTACGTTAAAGCAACTTTTTGCTGTTGCTGTCATTTTTGGACTTTTAGCCTGTCTATTAGGATTTTATTTGTTTTATTATCGGGGTGAGGGTATTTTAATCTTTGCTATCTTAGGTGCAATTTTAGGTTTTTTTTACTCAGCACCGCCAATAAATCTTAGTTATAAAGGGTTTGGTGAACTTGTTGTCGGAGCGATGTTTGGACCTTTGCTTATGAATGGAGTTTTTTATTGTGCTACAGGTACGCTAAGCTTGCAGTTGTTGCTTCTTTCTCTTGCAATCGGGTCTTTAGTAACAAATATATTATATGTCCATTCTCTATTGGATATGAAAGCTGATATAGCAAGTAATAAAAAAACGCTCGCTATTCTTTTGCCAAATAATGTTCTTCGATTAATTGCACTTGTTTTTTTCGCTTTTTACCCTTACTGGATAATTTCTGTTGGAGTAATCAGGTATAAAATGCCAGAGTTTTTGTTTTTGACCTTTGTTACTATTCCGCTATCTGTTTTTTTGATTAAGTTGATGATTGAGTATTTGCATGAGGAAAAGAAAAACTATCAACCTAAATTTTGGATGGGAAAAATGGAGCATTGGGAAAAAATAAAGGCAATTGGAATAGATTGGTTTATGATTCGCTGGTTTTTGTCAAGAAATATTATGATACATTTTAGTGCATTAGTTTGTGTTGGTTATATTTTAAAAGTAGTTATGTAATATGAAAAAATTTGTTTATCTGCTTTGGTGGTATTTTCAAGTGAGGATTTTGCGCAGACAGAAACCTTTGCAGACTGTTCTGTTTATCAATAATGAATGTAATTTGCGCTGTAAGCATTGTTGTATTGATAAAGATACTGTCAAAATAGTGAAAAGTTATGAACAGATTAAAGAAGAGCTCATTTATTCCCATAGTCTTGGTTCAAGGTTTGTTGATTTTGAAGGTGGAGAACCGACATTATGGATGGATGGAGAAAAGAATTTTAATGATTTAATCATTTTAGCCAAAAAAATCGGATTTTTCTCAACAACACTTACAACTAATGCGCAAAAATCTTTTGAATGGGTTGAGGCCGATTCAATTTGGGTGAGTCTAGACGGGATAGAACAATACCATGATACAATTCGTGGCGCGGGAACATTCGACAAAGCTATTAAGAACATTGAAAAATATGCACTCAAAGGTAAAAATAATTTGTCTGTAAATATGGTAATAAATGAAATTAACAAAAATTGTGTTGAGGATATGATTAAATTTGTTGCCGAAAATCCTTATATAAATTCAATTTCTTTAAGTTTTCACATGCCTTATAACAAAACAGCAGCTCTTTTTGTTAAAGATAGAGAAAAAATTATTGATAAAATTATTGAAATGAAAAAAAATAACTATCCGATAATGAATACATTAAGCGGGTTAAAAGCACTCAAAAGTCCTCAAAACGGCAAATACTGTTGGATTACAAATTTTATTATGCCTGATGGATTGAGATTGAGTAAATGTCAGGGGAATGAGCATGGGCTCTGTACGGTTTGCGGGCTTGGCATGGCGTCTGAGATGAAGAATCTTTATAATTTCAGTTTAGAAACAATTTTGGCTGGGATTAGGCTAAGATTGTTCCAAAATCGATAAAATTGTTCAAGTCTTTGTATAAATACATCATACGTTTGGCTGAGTATAAAAAGTTATATTCATAACATTGAATGATTTATATTTCTTAACAATGGATATAATAACACTATACTCCTTAGAGAACGATACACATATCCCTAATCTGAACAGCTATGAACCCCTAATTCATAGCTTTTTTTTATAGTTTTTTTCTTATAAACGATTATACTAGCAAATTTTGCTATTGACGGGTTTTCATGTTGGGGGTAAAGTCTAATTATGATGAAATCTACGAATATAAATCTCAATAATTTTTGGTGGCGCCTATAGTATTGTGCAGGTGATTTGAGGTTTAAAATTTATAATTAACGCCTGTACACATTGTTGTTACAGGTTTTTAGTTATAAAGGTTTAAAAAATGTCAGTAAATTTCATAAATACACTCTCTCAGCCACTTAAATCAACAATTCAATTTATAGCGCATCAGGAAAAAGCAACAGGGCTTTCGACTTCACGGTTTATACAAGATACAGCTACATGTCTTGTCCCCAAAGCAACATTTTCAAGAAGTAAAGCTGATTTTGCAGAAAATGCGTTTCTTGAGCTTACACAGGGTGCTGTTATTTATTTTCTACCGGCAATATTAGGAGATAAACTTTTAAAAAAATTATTCTCAAAAAATCTTTCAAAAGAAGCAAAAAACCTAATCAGTGTGTCTGCTCAAAAGCTTTTAGAACAAAAAAATCAGTTTAACTCAAAAGTTATTCCTCAAAAAGCAGCAGTCGCTCTTTGTGCAATGATAATCCCAATAGCAACTTTCGCATTAAATTATATAAAAAATCTTTTTACTTTAAATGTCTTTAAAACCGGTGATTTTAATAATATTGCCAATCTTGAAAATGTTAAAGAAGATAAAAAAATTCATGATAAGGTAAGAAAAGGAGCTTATGTAGGAATAGGCGCCTCCTGTCTTGCATATGCGGGTTGTTTGGGGGCTTCTCTATTAATTGCCAAAAAAGGCAGCAGTTCAAAGTTATTAAATAATGTTAGTGAACTTATTCTTGCTCCGGGCACAAAACTCTTTAAAAATAATGAAAAAAGAAAAGATTTTTTTAACAAATATTTTAGTCTTGATTTTGCGTCAGAAAATGGAAAACTTGCACTAAGCCATGGACAACTTACCTCCTGTGCGATGATAGGAATGCTTGGATATTTTGGCGCGGCAGCAGATAGAGGGAAACAGAATTTCCTTGAAGTGTTATTTAGAGTTCCACTTGTTTGCTTTTATGTTATTACGGGAGGAGAGATGTTTGAAAACGGATTTAAAAAGCTTCTTAAGAAAATGGGAAAATGTAAAGAAATGATTGATGAAAAACTCCACACCCCAAGAGTGGATGAAATTGAGCAACATGCAAAAAATCTTCTCAAGAAAACAGGGCAAGATTTGAATGAGGATAAGGTAAAACAATTATGCAAAAAGCTTTCGCTGCAAAAGGCAATTATATCAGGTGTACCTTATATCTTTGGTATTGGTGTAATGGGCTTTTTTGTCGCTGGCATTTCAAATTTATTCACGCGTTATAGACATAACGAAGAAACTAAAAATTTTAAAATGAAAAGCCAGTTTAACTGTGCCTTTAATTCTTCAAATAAAACATTTAAAGATTTCCAATGTGAGATAAAGAATTAATAAAGATTGTACTTATTACACTTGCAAAAAATTATTTATGTTTTATACTATAATTGTGAAATAAATCACGAATAATAAACCCGCAAAAAAATATAATCAGAGATATGTTAGCCAACCAAAAGGAGAAAAAAATGGTGGTAAAAAACAAAAAGAATGTGGAAAGTTTGGAAAAAGCATTGAAGCAATCTTGCGAAGTTTCTACGGTAGAACAATTGGAAAGTTTGATTTCCAGAGTAAAAAAAGCACAAAAAATTTATGCTACATTTTCACAAGAAAAAGTGGACAAAATCTTTAAAGCAGCGGCAACAGCGGCAGATAAGGCTCGTATTCCTCTTGCAAAAATGGCTGTTGAAGAAACAGGCATGGGTGTTTTAGAAGATAAAATTATCAAAAACCACTTTGCATCAGAATATATTTATAACAAACATAAGAATGCAAAAACTTGTGGAGTGATAAGAGAAGACAAAGAAAACGGAATAAAAATAGTAGCAGAACCTTTGGGAGTTATAGCCGGGGTTATTCCGACAACAAACCCGACATCTACTGCGATTTTTAAATCATTGATTGCGTTGAAAACTAGAAACGGAATCATCTTCTCACCGCACCCGAGAGCAAAAAAATGTACAATAGAAGCTGCAAAACTGGTATTGAATGCAGCGATCGAAGCAGGAGCACCCGAAGATATAATCGGATGGATAGATGTACCATCAATAGAATTGACAAACGTATTAATGACGCATGCATCAGTTGATTGTATATTGGCAACAGGTGGTCCTGGAATGGTAAAAGCAGCTTATTCTTCAGGAAACCCTGCATTAGGTGTTGGACCTGGTAACACATCTGCAGTTATCGATGAAACAGCAGATATAAAAATGGCAGTATCTTCAATATTGATGTCAAAAACGTTTGATAACGGTATGATTTGTGCTTCTGAGCAGGCTGTAATCGTGGTAGACAGTGTATATGAAGAAGTTAAAAAAGAATTCCAATACAGAGGTGCATATCTGGTAAATAAAGCTGAAGAAAAGAAAATGATAGATTTACCGTTTATAGACCCGAAAAGAGGAACAGCACATCCTGATATAGTTGGACAAAGTGCACATAGAATTGCAGAACTTTCCGGATTTGAAGTTCCTGAAAATACCAAAATTCTTTTGGCAGAAAGACCCCATGTAGACTGGGAAGACCCATTCTCCAGAGAAAAATTATCACCGATTTTAACAATGTATAAAGCCAAAAACTTCGAAGATGCTGCAGAAATGGCATATGAGTTGGTTTCAAGAGGTGGAGCAGGTCACACGTCAGTTCTTTATACCGATGCAAGATCACAAGAAAGAATTAACCATTATGCAGAAAAAATGCCGACTTGCAGAGTATTAATCAACTCACCATCTTCACAAGGCGGTATCGGAGATTTATACAACTTTAAATTAGAACCATCATTGACTTTAGGTTGCGGTTCTTGGGGTAAAAACGCAGTTTCCGGCAACGTTGGAGTTGAGCACTTGTTAAACTACAAAACCGTAGCTGAAAGGAGAGAAAACATGCTTTGGTTCAAAGTTCCATCAAAAGTTTACTTCAAAAGAGGTGCTATTGACTTAGCATTGAGAGAACTTGAAGGCAAAAAACGTGCTTTCATCGTAACAGACAGTTTCTTGTTTAACTCTGGTGCAGTAAACAAAATTATAAATGTTTTGGATGAAATTGGTATTGAATATCAAATCTTCTTTGATGTTAAGCCGGATCCGACATTATCAACAATTAATCAAGCAATGGCAGTGTTAAGACCATTTGAGCCTGATGTAATAATCTCATTGGGTGGTGGTTCTCCGATGGATGCTGCAAAAATTATGTGGTTAATGTATGAACAGCCGGATACTGTTTTTGAAGATATATCAATGAGATTTATGGATATAAGAAAACGTATCTGTAGAATTCCGGAACTTGGTAAAAAAGCTACAATGGTTGCTATTCCAACAACATCAGGTACAGGTTCTGAAGTTACTCCATTTGCAATCATTACTGATGATGAATCAGGTGTAAAATATGCAATAGCAGATTATGCATTGACACCTAATATGGCAATTGTTGACCCGAACTTTGTAGATGGAATGCCAAAAGGTCTGACATCAGCATCAGGTATAGACGCTCTTGTTCACGCTATCGAAGCATATGTTTCGGCTTTAGCTACAAACTTCACCAATTCAAATGCTTTGGAAGCTACGAAGTTAATCTTCAGATATCTTGAACGTTCATACAAAGAAGGTGCAAAGGACCCGATAGCAAGAGAAAAAATGCATTATGCAGCTACAATAGCAGGTATGGCATTTGCAAACTCATTCCTCGGATTATGTCACTCAATGGCGCACAAACTTGGTGCAATGTTCCACATTCCGCATGGTGTTGCTAACGCATTGTTAATCAGTCAGGTTATCAAATATAACGCAACTGATTGTCCGAAAAAACAATGTATATTCCCGCAATATAAATTCCCGAATGCTAAAGCAAAATATGGTCAAATTGCTGATGAATTGGGATTGGGCGGAAAAACTGATGATGAAAAAGTTGAGTTGTTGATTAAGGCAATAGAAGATTTGAAAGACAAAATTGAGTTGCCAAAATCAATGAAAGCTTGGGGCATTGACGAAAAAGAATTCTACGCAAAACTTGATGAAATGGTAGAACTCGCATTCGACGATCAATGTACAGGTGCAAACCCTGCATATCCGCTTATGAGCGATATTAAACAAATCTACATTGATGCTTACAACGGCAAAATTTAGTTTGTTGAGAATATGAAAGCGGAGCCTTCCAAGGCTCCGCTTTTTGTTTAACAAATGTTAATTATTTAAATAATCTCTCTAAAGGTACATTAAAAGCGTTTGCTATGTCATTTAGTGTTTCTATAGTTGGGTTACTTGTTTCTTTTTCAATAGAAACAATAGTTTTTTCAGAGACGCCTGTGAGAATTGATAATTTAAGTTGGGTTATTTTATTTTCTGCTCTAAGTACCCTAACATTTTTAGCAAGAATTCTTTTTAGTTCTTTAATTTCCATAAAATAATTTTAAACGCAAGATAGGTAAATAATCATATACTTTATTACAGAAATATGGTAATATATTACAGTAGAATAAAATGAGGTGAGAATATGAGAAAAATAGTTGGCTTTACTTTGGCAGAAACGTTGATTACATTGACCATAATTGGTGTTATAGCTGCATTGACAGTTCCGATATTATTGACAAGATATACAGAACATGTAAATATAGTGAATCTGAAAAAACACTATAGTCTTTTACAAGACGCATTTAAAAGGACCATTGCAAAAAATGGTCAGCCGGATGAATGGATTTCTACGGATAGGGGTTGGCAATCTGACGGAACTTTTAACTCCCAAGCAGTTCATGATTTTGCTGATGTTTACGGTAATAATTTACCTGTTGAAATAAATTGTTATGATGGAAATTCTAGAAAATGTATGTATGGGCACTATGGTCAAGCGAGAACAAAATATCTTAATGGAGAATATGCTGATTCTCTTGTTTATGGCGAGAGTAGAGCTAGAATTCTACTAAAGACAGGTGCCATAATTGTTATTCATGACGTAAATAAGTCGTGTAACATCAACAAAGGGAGTGCAAAGAATATATGTGCAGTGGTTAGGGTTTATTTGGATGGGAATAGCAAGGATATAACTTTTGGCAAAAATGCTTTCTGGTTTTATGTAACATTAAAAGGTGTTATTCCTGCTGGATTAGAGGGTGATACTTGGTTCCCATCGGATACTTGTAAGTTAAGTTCAACTGGATGCGGTTGTGCCGCACATGTAATCTACGAAGGCAACATGGATTATTTGCATTAAATTTTAAAACTGTACTTTAAAAATCTTACAGATGATTGTCTACAATCAATTTATCATTATAAATTGAAGTATGAAAATATTTTTAATAATTTTAGTTTTTATGTGTTCAATACTTTGTGCAAGAGCAGATATGTTGTTGCAGGGTGGTGCAGAATATAATGTCCAAAGTGCGCTATCAGAAGTGAAACAAAATGTGCAATATCGAATTAATCCTAAGCAGTTTGCTTCATATTTTGTAGATATTAATCGAGATGAAAATTTGTCCATGCTTCTTAAAGGGCAAGTTGATTTAAAAGATAGGACACTTGCTTTTTTTTCGGTTGGAACATATGGAATAGTTTACAAAAATGATCCTTTACATGCTTATTATTATTCCTGTGAAGGGATTTTAAAATATGTCGATGTTCGAACAGGGAGAAATTATCCTTACAAATCTTATCAATATGATATGAGTGGTAATCTTGTAAATATGGGATTACGGATTTCCAAGGGGGAGACTTACATTTACGATGCTAACGGAAAACTTATGGCGCACTGGGTTGGAGCAAATGGATATGATGATATGGGTAAGCTTGTTATGACAAGAAGGTTTGTTGAGTGATTGTTAGTTTTTTTCGTGCCCTTGAGCTTTTTTGAGTTCTGCTTGAATTATTTTCATTGGAATACTTAGGGTTTCGTGATTTTTTATAGCTTCTTTCAGCTGTATGACATAGGTTTGGTTGTCACCTTTTTTCTGTGAAAGTTTTGCCAGATAATAATACAAATCACCGCAATAGGGGTTGTATTGAAGCGCGGTCATTATAACACTTTCAGCTTCGGAAATTTTGTTTATAAGGCTTAGAATTCTTGCGTATATTTTGCTTGCTTCAATGTCTTTCGGATTCAATTCAAGAGTTTTTTTGAGGTAGTCAATTGCTTTGTCATAATTCTTTTCTTTAAAGGCAATAGAGGCAAGATTAAAATAAGCCCAGCTGTAATCCGGACAATTTTGAATGACTTGTTTATATTGTTCTTGTGCTTTTTCTTCTTCGCCTGTTTTTTGAAGTTCACAGGCAAGATAGAAGTTTGCAAGAATATCTTTTTCATTCAGTTCTAAAGCTTTTTCAAAACAGGATATAGCTTTTTGTGAATTTTCAATGTTGCGATAGCAAACGCCCAGATTAAAATAGGTATTTGCATCATTTTTATCATGTTCGAGTACCTTTTCGAAATAATGTATTGCCATGTTGGTTTCATTATTTTCAAGACAGACATACCCCATGTTATAAAGAAAATCAGGTTCTTCGGGTTCGTATGAGAGTGCGGTTTCGTATGCTTTTTTTGCTTGTTTAAAGTTTTTAAGTTTATCCCAAGCTATTCCCAAGTTGTAGTGTAATCGGCTATCTTCGGGAAAAACGCTTATTAGGTATGTGAGTTGTTTTATAGCTTCTTCATTAAAACCTTTATCCATAAGCGCGACGGTGAGTTCTCTTCGTGCTTGAAAATTGGTAGGGTCTTCTTTGATTAAGTTTGTAAGGTTTTCAATTTCTTGTAGGTAGCTCATGATTTTATTTTAGCAAAGTAACCGGAATATGACAATTTGAAACACTATTTTTTAAGAAATTTACAACCCGAATCATCTTTGTCGATAAGTCCGTCAAAATCATTATCAATACCATCCGAGCAAGAACCGTAAGAATCAAATCCTTCGGCATGCGGGTTGGCGTGTAGCCATTTTTCGGGGATTGAATTCCATAAGTATAAAAAGTGTTGTTTAAAGATTTTTGCGGCTTTGGTATTTTTTATTAACAATACATTCTCATCATTTTTGTTCTCTGCACTTTTGGTGAGGTTTAAAGAGCCGATGAAAATTATTCTATCGTCGATAACAAGTGATTTTGCATGCATTTTACCTGCTTTGTTTTCTACTTTTACAGAAATATTATTGTTTCTGAGTTCGTTGTGAATAGAGTATTTTCCGCTGGCACTTGTTGCATCGGTAATGATTTTTATTTCAACTCCTCGCTTTTTGGCGCTTATTAAGGCATCTTTAATTCCGTAGTGGGTTATTATGAATGATGAAATGTATATATAATTTTTGGCGCTGTTAATTTCAGGAATAATTTTTGTTTCTATGATTTTATCCACCGGAGAAAAATATATGCTGAGAGTGTTTTCATTATCAATTTTTATATTTTCTTTGTTTGATATAGGTTTTTTAAGGTAGTGGAATTTTTCGTTATACATTTGTTCGAATTCTTGAGAGTATATATTTGCAATAGTGGGAGAATTGGCAAGAACGATGATATTTGCGTTAAAATCAGCTAAATCTGTGTGAGAAATATTCGCTGAACCAAGCCATACCTTTTTGTTGTCAAAAATAAAAAACTTGTTGTGCATAATAGAATTAGAATATTGTGCGTTTTTTTTCATTGTTGGAGGAACAATATGGTTATCTGTTTTATAGTTTGGCAAAAGTTTTTGTGCAGATATAACATCGGGATATATGTTGTTTCCCTTAGAGTCTGAATCTGTAACCCAACGAATTTTAACTCCTCTTTTTTGTGCTGCTACAAGCGCATTGATTATATGGGGTTGATTTGCAATCCCATATATTGCAAAATCAATGGTATTTTTTGAGTTGTTGATTTCCCTCAAAAGGGTTTGGCATGCCTCTGAGAGGCAACTATTATCTGGTTTTTGGCGTTTATTAAAATCGGTGAAATAGAAATTTAGGTTTCCTGATTTAAAATTGTAATTTTTTTCTGCTTGTTTTTTTATTCCGTTGTTGTGTGAAAAACAGTAATTACAACGGTTTTGGGATTGTGTAATTTCGGTTAATCGAATAGCCTTTGCTTTTTTTAATTTTTGAGCGAGTTCGCAATCTAAATGGTGTACGGTATTGCTTGAGGTATTCAGTATAAAAATGTGTTCATTTTTAAGTTGCTTTTTATGTTCATCAATTTTTATATAGTTTAAATATTTTTTATAGTCATTTTCTTTTCTTCCATTTATTGCAAAACCCTCATTCAAAAGGATTTGCGAGAGTTCTTTGTCATTGAGAAAAATTTTTGCCAGAGGAATTTTATTTGATTGAGTATCTATAAATTTTACCTGAACAAGTTTGCCGCTGAAGGTTTTTTGGGAAAATTCATCAGCAAGAAGACCAATTGCAAGAGTTTCTGGCATGGATAAACCGGTGGATATCATTTGGTATTTTGTTGTGTAATCCTTGTTGGGACGAAAAGCGCTGACATCGTACAGTTTTACAAGTTCCTTGTTATCAATTTTGCCATTATTATTAAAGTCTATATAAAACTCGTCTGTGTTTTGCACTTTGAGGATTTTATATAAAGGCTTGGGCATGTTCCTGTACAGGTTAAAGATAACCAGTATCAAAAGAGTTAACAGAACTGTAAAAATTTCATATGAGTACTTTTTCATTACAGAATTATACTTTGGGAGTGATTTGTTGTCCATTTTGGGTTGAAGTTCTTTATATAAATTTAATTTGCTTTAAGACAATTATCGTGTAAAATTTACTAATAGACTAAAAATAAAGAGGAAGTTAATATGTGCGGAATAGTCGGGTATATAGGGAATAGGGACGTTGTAGAGGTTCTTGTTAAAGGGCTTACAAATCTTGAGTATCGCGGATATGATTCTTCGGGAATTGCATTGAATGACGAAGGAGATATTAAAATATTCAAAGCTTTGGGAAAGCTTGGAAATCTTAAGGAACTACTAAAACACCAAGAAAAAGAGATTATAGATCCGGTAGCAGGAATAGGTCATATTCGTTGGGCAACGCATGGTTCTCCGACAGAAAGTAACGCACATCCGCATACTTGTAATTGTGGAAAACTTGTTCTTGTTCATAATGGAATTATAGAAAATTTCAAAGAATTAAGAGAAGACCTTGTAAAAAAAGGTTGTATTTTTAAATCTCAAACGGATACGGAAACTATAGCGCACTTAATTGCGCAAGAGTATGACAAGGTGAAGGATTTGCAAACGGCGGTTAGCAATTCCATTAAACAACTTAATGGTGCTTATGCAATTTGTGTAATGTATAAAGATGAGCCCGACAAAATAGTTGTAGCAAGAAAGAATGCCCCACTTCTTATCGGTATTGGAGAAGGTGAGCATTTTATAGCCTCTGATATTCCTGCAGTAATTGAATATACGTCCAAAGTTATATATCTTGATGATATGGAAGTTGGGGTAGTTCAAAAAAATAATCTCAAAATAGTTGATTTAGAAGGAAATGAGATTATAAAAAAAGTTGAAGTCCTTCCTTTTGAACCGGTAGCGCTATCAAAACGCGGCTACAAACATTTTATGTTAAAAGAAATTCACGAACAGCCTGATGTTATTCGAAATGTACTAAACGGAAAACTTTATGACATAGATGAAAAAATTGTTTTAAATGAAGTTAAGATTGATAAAGAAACGCTCAAAAATCTTCAAAGGATAGAGATTATAGCCTGCGGAACATCGTTGCATGCAGCAATGGTCGGAAAATATCTTATAGAAGATTTTTGTTCGATAGCTGTGGATGTTGAACCCTCAAGTGAATATATTTACAGGAAAACAGTTACAAATGAGAAAACGCTGGTAATAGGTGTTTCGCAGTCAGGAGAAACGGCTGATACAATAACTGCAATAAAGCAAGCCAAGAAAAAAGGCGCACATGTATTGATTATTACAAACAGACCTGACTCTGCGATGGCAAGGGAAGCAGATAGTTTGATTCCTATTAATGCAGGTATAGAGGTTTCAGTGGCCGCAACAAAATCTTTTACAGCACAGTTGATGTCATTCTATATGTTGGCAATGTACCTTGCAGAAACCAAAGATTCTGTTCCAAAAGAGATTTTGCGTCAGTTAAAACATGATATTATTCAACTTCCAACTTTGGTGGATAATGTTTTGATGAATAAAGAACCAATTCAAAAATGTGCAAGAATGTTTGCTAATACAAAAGATTTTATTTATATCGCAAGAGGAATAAATCTGGCAACGGCTTTTGAAGGTGCGTTAAAATTAAAGGAAATAAGCTATATCAATGCAACAGGTTATGCAGCAGGTGAGCTGAAACACGGACCGATTGCGATGTTGGATGAAAGTATGCCGGTGTTATCAATCCTGATGGAAGGAAAGGTATATGAAAAGATACTTTCTAATTCTGAAGAAGCAAAAGCAAGAAATGCCAGATTGATAGCTTTAACTACCTCAGAAGATAAGGCAATAGATGATTTATTTGAAGTTGTGCTGAGAGTACCAAAGGTTAATGAGCTTTTGTCTCCTGTTCTTGCAAGTGTTCCTTTACAGCTTTTGGCTTATTACATAGCAGAATTTTTGGGTAAAGATGTTGATCAGCCTCGTAATCTTGCAAAGTCTGTTACGGTAGAGTAATGCGAATAGTTAACTCAGAAATAATTTTACCCAAAAGTGCCGAGCTTAGTAGTGATTATATAGAAGCCTTACTAAGAAATCTTGGTGTAAACTTTTTGCGTTGGGCAATTGTGCGTGTTAATGAAAATGAATTTACACTAAATGTTTCACACAAAACAGATGATTAGTCACGCATTTTGTATGCAAATTGTAAAAAATTACCCATTAAGTTTTCATTCCAAACCAGAACATCATCAGGAACCTTTAAAACAGTAGGAGAAAAATTCCAAATATACTTTATTCCTTCTCCAACAAGTATATCTGCAGTTTTTTGTGCTTCATCTCTTGGGACCGTTAATATCGCCATATCAACGGTAATTTTCTGAGCAAGTTGTTTTAGATTTGAAATATCTTCAATCCTTTTACCGTTAACGGTAGTGCCTATTTTATTTTTATCATTATCAAAAAGAGCAAGGACGTTGAGTCCGTAGTTTGTAAAATTATCATATTTAGCAAGCGCCATACCCAGGTTTCCTGCGCCGATGACAACCGCATGTTTGGGTTTGGAAAATCCAAGAGTTTTTTCAATAGAAGCGCGAAGGTCTTTAACAATGTATCCAACACGACATTTTCCGGAGTTATTGAGGGATATTATGTCTTTGCGTACTTGTGAATCATCAATGTCTAACAAAGCAGCAATTTGAGGACTTGAAATTGTCTCAATTCCTTTCAAAAGATATTCTGTTAGAATACAATGATATAAAGTTAAACGGTTAAGAGATTTTTCAGAAATTTTTTTGTTCATAATATGCCTCTGAAGTGATTATATTACAAACAGTGAAAAAAATCACAATTAAAACCGGTAAATAATTGTAAATATTACAATTAATTTGTCTAATAAAAAAAAATGTGGTATTATTAAAGACGCTAAAAATGAGATGAGGAAAAATTTATGGGAAATGCTTATTTAGAAAAGGTTTTGAACGATGTAAGTAAAAAGAACAGCAACGAGCCGGAATTTGTTCAAGCTGTGGACGAAGTGCTCTCAACGCTTGAAAAAGTAATTGATAAACATCCCGAATATCAAAAAATAGCAATGTTAGAAAGGGTTGTTGAGCCTGAAAGATTAGTTTCTTTCAGAGTACCTTGGGTGGATGATAAAGGTCAAGTACAAGTTAATAGAGGCTACAGAGTACAGTTTAACGGGGTTTTAGGACCATATAAAGGTGGATTAAGGTTTCACCCCAGTGTAAACCAAAGTATTATGAAATTTTTGGCTTTTGAGCAAATATTTAAAAATGCACTGACTTGTTTGCCGATTGGTGGAGGCAAAGGAGGTAGTGACTTTGACCCTAAAGGCAAATCTGATGATGAAATTATGCGTTTTTGCCAAAGTTTTATGAATGAGTTGCAACGCCATATCGGAGCTGATGTGGATGTTCCTGCAGGAGATATTGGTGTAGGTGCGCGAGAAATTGGCTATCTGTTTGGTCAATATAGAAAAATAAAAAACATATATGAAGCAGGAGTTCTAACAGGTAAAGGGCTTGATTACGGCGGTTCTTTGGCCCGTAAAGAAGCAACAGGTTATGGTTTGATTTATTTTATGAGAGAAATGCTCAAAGCAAATGGGCGAACAATAAAAGGAAAGACCGTAAGTGTTTCCGGTTCGGGTAATGTAGCGATATATGCTTGCGAAAAGGCACAAGAATATGGTGCTAATGTCGTGGCAATGAGTGACTCAAACGGTTGCATCTATGCTCCAAATGGAATAAAGCTGGATGTAGTTAAAGAAATTAAAGAAGAACAAAGATTAAGGATTAAAGAATACCTCAAGTATGATTCTTCTGCACAATACTTTGAAACCACAGACAGACCGAAAATTTGGGAAATTAAAGTAGATATTGCGCTACCTTGTGCAACTCAAAACGAGATTGATTTGGAATCTGCCAAAAAACTTGTTGCAAACGGAGTAATGGCGGTGGGAGAAGGTGCAAATATGCCGACAAACAAGGAAGCTATAGAGTATTTCTTGTCTAATAATGTTCTTTTGGCACCAGCAAAAGCCGCAAATGCCGGTGGTGTAGCAACATCAGCATTAGAAATGAGTCAAAACAGTATGAGATATTTCTGGACTTTTGATGAAGTAAATGAAAAATTAGACAGAATTATGACCAATATTTTTGAACAATGCCAAAAAGCAGCTCAAGAATACGGACTTGGAACAAATTATGTTGCAGGTGCAAATATTGCAGCGTTTAGAAAGATTGCAAAGGCAATGCGCTCGCAAGGTATAATTTAGTACTGGACAAGTGATAATTTTTATATTATAAAGTTAATACGCGTTTACGCGATTCTATCTGCCCTGGTGGTGGAATCGGTAGACACGTTGGACTTAAAATCCAATGAGACTAACCTCTCGTGCCGGTTCAAGTCCGGCCCAGGGCAAATAAACCTCCTTAACAGGAGGTTTTTTAATGCGGAATTTTAAATTTGGTGCAAAACTTCATAAAATTCCATAGAAGCTATGTTTTTTCGGGGGGCGGGGAGGGGTAATCCAACATAGATTTTAATAGTGTTGGTATAAAGTGGTTAAGGTTATTGGTAGGTTTGCTAAAAAATCGTTTTAAGGTTTATTAAAATATTAAGTTTCGTTGACACAAATTAGAATAAATGTTAACATTAACTTGGCATAAACGTTTGTAAATAAAGATTTTCGGATATTGAGGGTGTTTTGTGAAAACAAAAGTTAGAGCATTTTCATATGTAGAATTATTGTTTGGGATGATGATTGTTTGTATTATCTTTATATCCGCAATACCCTTTTTGACGAGAAAAGCGTCAACAGTCAATGCTTCATCAGGTGAATTTCAGTGTTATACAGCGTTTAATGGAACAGAATTTCGTCTTTTTGAGCGAATGAAAAGAGGCGAGGGCGAGTTTTCTGCGCCTGTTGATGTTACGAATACCGGATGTAAATTTTTCAAACAAAAAAATGTTAATACATATAATCTTCAAATTATAGGTGGTGGCGGCGGTGGAAGCCGTTCCAGAGTTAGTGGAACAGGTGCATATTCAAATGTTTCTGTAGAAAGAGCACAAAAAGGTCAAAATGGCAAAAGCATTTCAGTACAGACAACACTAGGCGGAGTTTGGGATGAAAATGGAGTTTTGACTATTTATAAATGTCAAAATGCTGATGAGAATGTTCCACAAACTGATCCGTATAGGGAAGAATATTTGTATTGTGTGGGTGATGGCGGATTTGCGAAAAATAGTGTTTCCGGTATAGGTAAGGTTGGCGGTCGTGGTGTCAAAGAAATGGATTATTGGTCGCTTCTGGGTGTTTACCATGATATTCTTTTCAATTCCAAAACGAATGTTAATTCTATTCAATACGCAGGAAGAGGTAACGGTACAGTTACTTCGGATGATGACTTAACAAAAGTAAGGCGCATATTAGGTGAATCTCATTCTGTTTATATCAATTTGAATAATTACCTGAAATCAGGGTCGACAGATATACAATCTTTAAGAAATGCGGCAGGCCAGCTGCTGACGGTTATAAAATCATGGTCGTTTAAAACTACGGATAGTGAGGGTGGTGCAGGGGGATATTCAAGATTTGTGTTAAAAGATTATTCTGATATCGACTGCATAAATGGAAATTGTCTTGCAAAAGGTGGCGACGGTGCAACAGGCAATACCTTAGTAAATTGTTCTTCAGCGATGGTGACTTATACAACCGCTTTTTGTAATGTAAATTCTTTGGATAACAAGTGTTCTTGTAGTTTATCATCTAATAATAAAGATTTGTATTCGTGCTTATACAATAAATCGGCAAGTTCTTCGGTATTTAATTGCAATGCGTCATCAACCAATGTTTTGGGAGCCGGAGGTGGTGCAGGATCTGGGGCATATCTTTCCAACGGCTATTCAATGCAAGGTTATGGCGGTATAGGTGGCGGCGGAGCTATAATAATCAAATGGTAGAAATTAAGAGGGTTTGATGAAAAAATATAGTGCTTTTACAATGGTGGAATTAATATTTTCGATAGCTGTTATGAGTTTTTTTATGATAGCGCTTATTTTTTCTGTTGGAAAGAAAGCACAACAAAGAGCAGGAGAAGCAACTTCAGGTCGAGTTATTTGTTATAAAAATGCTTCTGGGAAGTTAGATAAAGTTGTTGAACTTGATTATGGCAAAAGCATAAAGGTTGATAAGCAAGAAAATCTGGATGTTTGTGAATGTGAACTTCCGCAGAATATCCAATATTATACGGTTGATATAATAGGTGCAGGCGGAGGAGCTTCAGGAGCAGCTGTAGCACCGGTTGCAAATTATAAAGAAATTAATGGTTCTATTTCCGAACCTTTTAGTTGTACTTCAAATGCTACGTCATCAATGCCTACTTATTATACAAAGTCATCAGCAGGCGCAGCATCTTGTAAAACTCTTTTATCTTCGTATCCTTATTTTAATCCTGTGCTTGCGCAAACCGATGCTTCGAGAGTGCCTACATATGTTGTAAATCCTACAGTAACAATTTCTAACCAATTTTCATCAATAATGGACAACACAACGTATAACGCTAATGTATTAAAGAATTTAACAGTATCGGTTGCAGGTGGGGCAGGTAAAGACGGTGAAACGCCTGCGATGTGCAAAATAACTAAGGATTTTGAGGTAGGAAATACGGTTTCTTGTTACTCCGGATATTCGGCGATTGAAAATTACAGATGGAACAATGATGAAACTTGGATTTCTCCGACAGCCGGGCGGGTTATTCTAAATGGCGAAGTTCTTGTAAATGCCCCTGGGGGAAACTTTAGTGAGTGTGGAAATACGAGTATGTTTTCATCTTCACCGGCCTGTAGTGGTGGACAAGCGTCAAATAGCTTGAATGCCGGAGTAGTTTCAGGCTCATATACATATAATGCTACGGTAATAGATAGTATGGAACTTGCAAGTGGAAGTGCCGGAAGTGCAGGAAGCTACGTTAGAAAAGAAAAGGTAAAAATAACAGATGATTTAAAAATAAAGGCTCAAGATGTTGGAAGCGGGGGCATAGCTGGTAACGTTGGAACAAATGGTGCCAATGGCGGGAATACCTGTTTTGTTTTGAGTTCAAGCACAAAATTTTGTGCAAATGGTGGTGCCGGTGGGGTAAAAAAGGCTGTTCAGACAGTATTCCCAACGAAGGATATAATTACCAATAACAATATAACTGGACGTCCTCATCCAAATAGGGTTTTCAAGTCATATGAAGATGGACTGGTTGGGTCTGTATCAGATTATTTTACACAAGTATTCTTTTTAATGATTAGTGCAGAACAGCAAAAGAAATATAATGGAGTTGCAGGTAAGTGTACGTTCAGTGCAAATAAGTTGACTTGTGAAGATGCAAAAACATCTGAAGAAATGAGCTATGGTCTTGGAGGAAGTGCAGCGCAAAGTGCTGTCAGATATGATTACATAAAGAGTTTTAAACTTTGTAATTCGACAACAGGTCAGTGTATCAACACGCCGGAGCATGATGCGGAATTTGTTTCCGGGCGAGGTGCAAATGGTAGTGGTGGAGCGATTATAATATCATGGTAAAAAATAAAATCGGAAAACTAAATAAAAAAAAGGCAATGTCATTAGTTGCTTTATTATTTTCTTTGGCACTTTTGTCAATAATAGTTGGGATGTTTATTCCAGTACTTACGAAAGGCTATATACAGATAACGACTGGAAAAGGTGGGCTGGGAAAAATTAACCTTACAACTTCCAGCGGATATTTTATGTGCTACTACGAAGCAAATGGAGTTTTAACACAGGCTAGAGCAGATATTTCGCATACCGGTGAAATTAAACTTGTTAAAGAAGCTGCACCGTCTGGTGTGTGTAAGTTTGTAATTCCAAATAGAGCAGATAGTTTTAAGATAACATTAATTGGTGGTGGCGGTGGAGGTGCCGCGTCTCAAATAAAGACTTTGGATCAGACACTTGCTACAGCTAGTTTGGGTGGTTCAAGCACAAAATTTTCCATTCCTTCATTTTCTGATTGGACAAGTTATATATCAGAATCGAGGATTAATTCAGCTTTAGCTGCGCTTTTTTCTAACAACACTAATTCCTCAAATACATATTTGTGCATTAAAGGAAATAAAGGAAGCAATCTTGGAGCTGCAAATGGTGCCAATGGCGCTAATTGTATGGTTAGGTTTAACTTAATGCCTAAAATAAACAGCAGTTTTACATTTGGGACAGAAGCCTCGACCAATTCTACTGTATACGCAAACAGTTATTATGTTTTGTATGAAGGCTCAAAAGCCATGGCAAGAGGTGGTGCAAATGCAGTTGCAATAAATGGAACAAATTCCTCACCCGAACAATATATTACAAGTTGTTGTGTCGGCTCTGCATTAGGTTGTCCAAGTGCGTTTAATGTATTGTGCAATAAGATAAACAATGATTCAACGGGTGTTGGTGAATGTCAATATTCCGGTTCAAATTTGTCTGTGACAAAAGGTGGATATTGTACGTCAGGGACGCAGAGCATAAATTTTGCAAACGGGACAAAAGTCTATTCCACAGCTCTTAGCGGGACTGTAAAGTTGTATTTGAAACGACGCGAAATAGTTAAATATACGGCAGGGAAAGGGGAATCTGGAGCAGTAGAAACAAGATCCGTTTCATTTATCTCACCAAATAGCGGCACAGATACATTTAATATTCCAGCCCGATGGCTTGGTATGGGTGGAATAGGAGGAAAACAAACAGGTAATACAAGTTATTCGGGAACGGCAGGTGGTGTAACAAAAATGGAACTATCTACGGCAGGGGATGAGTCTTTGTTGGTTCTGACGGCAGAAGGAGGTGCAGGTGGTGTAAGCCAGGAAGACGCGCAACATATTTCTGTTGGTACCTTTGCTAATCCTGATACTACAATAGATTCTATTCCCGCAGGTACAATTTCCGGTGCTGACGGGGGATATACGGCTGATATTATTCCTCAACCACTTAGGATAACAATGCTTTCTACAGGTTTTGGCGTTGTAGATTGTAAGAATACAACTTGTGATGTAACGGCAGCAGCGACATACCCCGGAGCTGGCGGTGGTGCTGCAGGAGCGTACTACAGCGGATACAATAACGGTGCGTCGCCAAGAATAACTTTCAATTATGGTACCTCTTTAACAAATTATGTACTTGCGTCTGCAAACAATTCTTCTTCGGGAGTATCTGCTCCTGCCAGTCCAACGTTAAAATCTGGTAAAGGCGGTAATGGCGCCAGAGGAGCGATATTAATTTCATGGTAGGATTTTTTATGCAACAAAAACATCTATTTAAAAAAAATGCGTTCACACTTGCGGAAATTTTGATTACACTTGTAATTTTAGGAACACTAATTACATTAACTTCCTCAAGACTTTTAAGACAAACACCGGATATAGATAAAACAAGGTTTAAAAAAGCTTACGCAGTAACGGAACAAACTGTTCAAAAACTTGTTAACAACGATGTTTTATACCCGGGATACAAAATACTGAAAAATACAGAGCCTGTGATAACAACAGCAGGTGATCAGTTTGGTACACAGGATGAAAATGCAAAATTTAGAGAGGCTTTCAAATATTATTTGAGTATCGTAAAAGATAATCTTGAGTGTGATATTTATCAAAACGGTCACTCTAACAAGTGTTTTATGACGAATGACGGTGTTGTATATGGTATTGCGGATACTGACTTTGAAAATATAGGGGTGGTTGAATTTAATCTTCCTTCATCAACTGTAAGCGGGGCATCAACTGGGGCATTACCTGTGCAAAGTAATATAAAAGAAGCTTATACTCCAATAACTGTTTATACAAGTTGGCAAAAACAAAAAGATATTTCAAAAGATGCATTTGTGATTGGGGTTCGTTATGATGGCAAAATAAAAATAATGAATAACGAGAATTGTGCAAGTCCTAAGGACTTGAGGTGTAAAGCAGAAGAATATCTTGAATCTGAAGACATAAAAGCAAATAGTGATTAAGGCAGATAAAATGGGAAAAAAATTTCAAATAAAAAGCAAAGCATTTACACTGCAGGAGGTTTTACTTTCTATAGTTGTATTTGCTGTTATAGCGACAATAGTAACGCCTGTTGTTAAATCAATAGGGGTTAATCGGGAAAAACTTGGTATAAAAAAAGCTAACCAAACTTTACATGAAACTGTACAAAATATGCTAAATGATGGGGAGGCTTACTCTGCAGATAATGATTTTTCGGATACATCATTGGTCGTTTGGTATGATGGAAATGGCAATCCAATAAATGCTGAAGGAATAAACAAATTTTCCTCAGTCTTTTTTAGTAAATTAAAACTGGCACAATATAGTAGTAAGTATACGCAGGGACTAGATTATGAACCTTGTGAGATGTTATTATCTGACGGTGTGAGTACCAAGGATGGTAGATGTTATAGAACTGAAGATGATATTGTATGGGGTGTTCCCGCAACAGATTTTAAGAATTATAATGTCGTAAAAATAGATAATAATGGCTATCAGGTAGCATATGTGCCCATAACGGTATATCCGGTGTTCGATTCGAAAAAGATGGAAGAGGATAAAAATTATTTTGAAGACAAGGCTGTTTTCTTTGCAGTAAAACAAGACGGTGATATAAGAGTAATTACTCAAGTAGATTGTGAAGCAGAGAGAAACAAAAAGAAGCTTCAATGTAAGGCCGTAGATTATATAGCGGAAACATCTATTTAAGTGAGGTATCTGAAATGCGAGATAAGAAATCAGGATTTACATTGGCAGAAGTATTCTTGTGTATGGTTGTTCTGATAACAATAACGGCAATGATGTTGCCGGTTTTAAAGAAAATTATGCCGGATAGTGATGCCGCTAAATTTAAACAGGCATATTTTGCAACTCTTTCTGTAGTTGATAACATGCTCTCCGATAGCGTTTTTTATCCTGATGCAAGAGGTTTTGCTGATACTTCCGTGATAAGGGATAATTTTGGTGTATTGCATGGCGGAGATAGTAAATTTGCAGAAGCGTTTAAGATGAATCTGAACATTATAAAAGAAGGTATAACGGCAGGTTCAGGTCAATATCCATACGGAATGGATGATGAAGATAAAGTTAAATCCTCAACAAACAACGAGTGTGTAAAGGCAAATACAGGTATAATTTATTGTTTGCCTCAAAAAGTAGACACCTTGGATGCGAACAATCCTAGCGGTAATGGAGCTGTATTTGTAAGATTGTATATTAATGATAAAGACGGTTATGATATAAAACAAGCCTTTTTTGTTGGAATTAAGGCGAATGGTAAAATATTTTTGCCTTTGAATGTTCCTAATTACTTTGACTGCACAATATCTGAAGATGGAAGACAAAGAGATAGAGATTATAACCAGTGTAAGGCGAATGGTTATCTTTCAAGTGCCGTATTTGCAAAATAGGTCATTTATCTTGGAAGTACTTCTATTCGACAACGAGAGTTCTTGTAAGAGCAACCGTGCTCTTTGTCTGCAATTCCTGATGAGGTTAAAGGAAGGATAGAAGAGCTACTGCCTTCAGAATCAAAGGTAAACTGTTTTATAAGTCTTGATAAGAATAAATCGGTGTAGTCGCCTGCGCTTGATATTCCGTTTGGATTAGCCCAAGCACGGTTATATAAAAGAGTTGAATAAGTGAAGGGCTCAGAAACATTAAAAGCTTGGTTATAGGCAAGGGTTGAAATATCTGCACCTTCTGAATCACTTGGACCCCAGGCATACATTTTAGCTTGGAAGAGAGTTTCAGCTTCTGAGTTGGTTTTTTCATTTTTTTGAAGTCTACCGTTAATATCCGTAGAATTGAGATATTCTGGGTAGTAAACAACTGCATTAAGATAATTTTTACTAAATTCCGGTCGTCCGAGTGGAACAACAGTTCCGTCAGATTTAATAGCAAAAAGAACGATATCAGGCAGAACCCCTGTATTAATATTTTTTGTGTTTCCACCGCGTCTTAGCTGGGTGTTCGGGCTATTGTCACCATTTAGGTCAACTGCTATGAATCTGAACATTTCACGGTCTTTTTGTAAATCAAAAGCTGCAATATTAGCATTTGTACTTAGAATTCTTGAAATATAGAATTTTTGTCCATTTGCAGTTACAAAAGAAGGTTGAAGTTCTTCTACACATTCACCATTAGTAACGCTATTAGCAGAACCATCTGCATTTTGGGAGTTTATAATTCTTGCAACTTGATTATCATAATCATTTTTACTTAACATCGAAGTGTTGCAGAATGCATCAAAAAAGTTTATTCCTTTTGTATAATCAAGATTTTTACCATCTTTTTTTGTAGCATAAGTATTGATGAATGACTGGCACTCAACATTTTGATTAATCGTGTTAAGTTGAGCGGTTAGCATTTTGCAAAAGTGTTCATCTGTTCTGTATCCGTTGAATTCTCCATTGGTATAACTTCCCATTAAAAATCCCGGATAATTCCTTGATACGCCATTATGACCTTCCGCTTGTGGTTCAAATTCTTCCCAACAGGATTTTGACCAGCAAACGTGTTTTTGTGAATCGATATTTGTGAGCATGGTTGATGTAGAGCAACTACAGTTAGGTTTCCAGTTAAGAAACGAATTTCCTACAGCTTGAAGCAAAGTGTTATATGCGGTATAATACATTTTTTGATAGTCATTGTTAGCTTTTCTTACAACGTTTATGCTAAGAGTGGAAATTACACCAATAATTGCAAGCGCAATAAGCATTTCTAAAATAGTAAACCCGTGTTTTTTAATTTTATTTCGATTCATAAAAATCTTTCTACTTTATTTGTATTAAATTATTATAACATGTTTTCTTTTTAATACAAAGTAGTGTAAAATGAGTGTGAATTAATAATGGAGGGTAGTATGTCACAAAAAAAGGATGACGCTAAAAAAGGCAAATGCAAATGTTCTAAAATTAGAGTGTTTAATGGAGTAGTTCTAATAGCGGTGTTAGCGAGTTCAATAACATCGGCATATTATAGCTATAGTGTAAATAAAACACTGGATGCTATTATAAAAGGGATACAGCCCTCAGCGGCACAAGCAGCACCTGCTACGGATTCTAACGATTCCATTACCAAAAAGTATGCAAAGAATAGAACATTAGAGAAGGCTCAAAAAACCGAAAAGCCAATCATAGCATTTTTCTATGCAGATTGGTGCGGTTATTGTAAAAGATTTGCACCAACGTTTGATAAGATTACCAAAAATGGTGATATTAAGTCTAATTTAGCTGTTGCATATATCAATTGTGAAGCTCCTGAAAATGCACACCTTATCAGCGAATACCAGATTCAAGGCTTTCCCACGGTATATTTGATTAATCCAAAGACAGGAACAAAAGAACAAGTTAATAATAGTGAACTTTTTACTGCCACAGCAGAAAGAGATCTTACACAAAAGTTTGTAAGTTTTGCAAAAAAATAAAAAATTTTTAAAAAAGGTAACAATTACAGCAAACTCGGCTTTAAAAATATATATTGTATGATATACTATTATATATAAGTGTGTTATAGTGGTGTAAATATTTAATAAGGAAACTATGAAATGAAGAAAAAACTATGTTCTTGGAAATCGGCGGCTCCTAGTTTTTTTAACGCTACAAAAAAAGCGGTAACTTTATCAGAGGTATTGCTTACAGTAGCGATTATTGGTGTAGTTGCAGCAGTAACAATAGGTGTTTTAAGAATTAACGCCTCAACACTGGAAAACAAGGTGGGTCGTGCAAAATTTATGAATGACCTTTCGATTGCATTGGCAAACATGCAATTGGAGGGTAAGCTTGCTGGATATTCAAATACTCAGGAGTTTGTAAAAGAATTTAAGAAGTATTATGATGTAGAAACAGAATGTTCCGGCGGCGCAAATTGTCTTGCGGACGTATATAAGGACCCAAATGGTGAGGATATTTCTAATCCGTCTGATTCTTATGATTATGTGTTCAAGGATAAAAGCGGAGCAACTGTTGGATTGTCATATAATCCGTCGTGTTCTGCATCTACCCCGTTTGCAAAAGATTCTTCTACTGCAAACAGAGCGGAGCATGATATAACAATGCGTAATTCTGCGCTAAAATGCGTTGATGGGGTGTATGATATCAATGGTGGAGACAAGGGTCCGAATAAAATAGGTGATGATGCAGGACTTATTAATCCTTATCCTGCAAATACGCCAAATTGTACCGGTAATTTTATTCCGGATGATGAAGGTAATTGTATCTCTCCGGTGACGAAGAGTGAATGTGCTAGTATGGGCAGAACATTGGATGAGAAGCTTGGTGCTTGTGTTTGTAATGTCAAATGCCCAATAGGTCAAAAAATAAATCAAGATACATGTAAATGTGAATGTACGTTGAATGCGAATAGTTGTGATTCTACATATTCAACGTTTGACCCGGATACTTGTACTTGTAAGACAACGTTGAATATACCGATTCAGTGTGCCGCAAATGGAGGTACTTGGAATGCAGAAAAAGGAACTTGTGAATGTATTCCTGAAGGTGCAGAAGGCTCTTGTTCGGTAAGATACAACGGATATGCATCTGCAGACAAAAAAGATTTTTGTAAGTGCAAATGTAATTCTACAAGTGCTATTAGCGCTCAGATTGCAATAAACGGAAAAAATGTTTCAGGGGCAACAAAGTATACAAAACCAAGTAATGACTTGAGTAATGGCTGTTATATATGTGAATCTTCTGATTCAACAGCATTTACGATAGAAAATAACAAAGATAAGGGTATATGTTCACCGAAAAGCAACATAGATCCTGCATCTTGTCCGAATGACGGTACATTCTTTGTATGGCAGGATTATAATCCGAATAATGAGAATGATAGTTTCTATTGTAAATGTGTATTAAAACAGGAGTATTGCACAGGTAAATTTGAAGCTGCATATGCTCAACAAATTGGTGGAAAGCCGAAGGATAATACTTGTAAAGGCGCAAATTCCAGCACATATCACTACAGCTGTGCGGCCTATGAAAAAGGAAAAAGTTGGAGAACTTGCAATGGTTGCTTCTATGCGGTTGATCATCCCGAAAAACTTGCAATAAACGGTACTCTGAAAACAACTGCAAATGATACGGGGGTCAAAGGGCAAAATTCGAATGCCAATACTTGCTATTGCAAACCATCAGGCGGGCAACTTCCTAGCAATACCAAGCCGACAATATACTTCCATGGTAATCCATTTTTATTGGCGATAGCATTTACATTTGATACAAAAGATGTAAATAATATTCCTGGTGCATATTACGGATCTGGAAATAAGGTAAACGTCAAAAATGCGCTTATACAGGAAAGCACTCGTTCTTGGTATGATCCAATTATTTTAAATGTTTCATCTTCAAATGGTTTAGAAGAACCTAAGACAACCGCAGATATTGCTACAAAATTCAAAGGTCAAATCGAAAATGGTGTAGCCAAAGAGATAGTTACTGCTTGGCTTGCACCACAAAGTACACCTGCTTTTTATTTCCTTGTTAATGACAGAAATAAAAACGGAGTAGTAGATGATATTACAGAACTATATAGTGAGCAAGGTGGTGAAGTGACAGGGCTGCACCAACTTGAAAGAGAATTTAAGGGTTCTGTTACTAACAATGCAGTAATCTCATACAACGATTTTAGAACTTCAGGTCTAAAATTGTGGGCAGATATGAATGCAGATGCCAAAGTAAATGGAACAGAAAAACTAAAAGACTTATTAAAGTTATATGCGGCATCTAAACAAGTTGTAGTTTCGCCTGCAGTATATGATGGAGATGGTAACATGGTAAGTCCAGAAGTTACGAAGGATGAGCTCTACTTTACTAAGCTTGGCGGTTTAGGTGTATCCGCAATACATACAAAATATGTAGCAAAAGCTGTGGATGAAACCGGTTCTCCGATGAGAACAGATACGGCGGTAATTGCTATCCAAGGTCGATTTAAAAAACTTGTACCAGTAAGTAGTATAGATGAAAACAACTATAGGGTGGAAATTGTGCCAAAGCAATCTGGTTTAAATCCCGAAGTTAAATACGTTGACACTAAAACTGGTCAAGAAGTTACAGTGGTAACCTATATGAATGATTTAAATTGGACAGATAAGTACTACTTAGGTCAAGCGGCTGACGCATCTAAAGAGCTAAATGGAGCAAAAGCCTTCCTAAAAGTAATAAATCCAAATGGAAGCGTAAGCTACTATGTCGAAGAAGTAAGAGGATTAACTGACGTAATATTTGACTTTAGTCCTTAGTTGTATCTTATATCCTATCACATAAAATACCGTTCTTTGGATAAAGAACGGTATTTTTATGCTTAAAAAACTTTATTATAAATTAATCTTATAGTACAATAGAAATTGTACTGAAAAAAGGGAACATTTATGACAGAAAATCGCATATATTTTGTAGATGTAACAAACAGAGATGGAGTACAGACATCAAGGTTGGGTCTAGCAAAACTGCAAAAGACCATAATTAATCTTATGTTGGATGATTTAGGTGTAACGCAATCTGAGTTTGGGTTTCCGACAACGAAGCACGAAATAAATTATCTTAACGCGAATTTGGAGCTTGTTGATAGGGGAGTAATTAGCAGAACAAAGCTTTCCGGTTGGATGAGAGGGATAGCCGGCGATGTTGTTACATCTTTCCAGAGTGTACCGAGGTTGCAGTATGTTAATCTTTCGGTTTCTACCTCTGATCAAATGATTCAGGGTAAATACGGAGGAAAGAAAACAAAGAAAGATATTATACAACTTACTAACGATGCGGTTGAAGTAGCCTCTACTTACGGTGCGCAGGTTATTGGTGTAAATGCGGAAGATGCTTCCAGAACGGATCTTGATTATTTGATAGAGTTTGCTAATGAGGCAAAATCTCATGGAGCAAAACGTTTCAGATACTGTGATACTTTGGGTTATGATGATCCTCAGACTGCGTATCAGCGGATTTTGAGAATAGCTAAAGAAACCAAGATGGATATTGAACTTCATTTTCACAATGATTTAGGTATGGCGGTAGGCAATTCTGTATTGGGTGCAAAAGCAGCTATTGATGCGGGTGTTAATGCATATATTAACACGGCAATAAATGGCATGGGTGAACGTGCGGGAAATGCTGATTTGATTTCTTGTTTGCTGGCGATTCTTAAGTCAAGCGGGTTTAGTGGAAAGTATCAAGTAGATCCGCAAATTGACCTTTCAAAGTCATGGAAGCTTGCAAAATATACCGCATATGCATTTAATTTACCAATACCGATTAATCAGCCGGCTGTTGGAAGTAACGCTTTTGCACATGAGTCAGGTATTCATGCTGATGGTGCCTTAAAAGACAGAAGAAATTATGAGTTATATGATTTTGAGGAACTTGGTAGAGGTGAGCCTGAAATTGTTGAAACAGGGCGTATGATTACTACTGGTGAATACGGTGGTATTAAAGGGTTTAGAGATGTTTATGAGAAAATGGAACTTGAATTTAAGGATGAAGATGAGGCAAGAAACATTCTTGAACTTGCAAGATATGCCAACGTTCACACTCAAAAACCACTTACTCAAAGCGAGTTAAAATTTATATATTATTATCCGGATATAGCAGCCAAGATAATGACTGTTACGCCATACTATATTCCGACAGGTGCATTAAAACATCGTGTTGATAATAGTGAAGCGACAATGCCTCATGTAATAGTTTAAGGAGAGAATATGGGACAAACAATAGCAGAAAAAATAATCTCCGCACACGCAGGGCGTGATGTAAAGGCAGGAGAATTGGTTATAGCTAAGGTTGATGTAGCAGCGGTACAAGATGGTACTGGACCTTTAACAGTGCAGGAATTTAAAAAACTTGGCAAGGATAAACTGGCAAATCCCGAAAGGACAATACTTTTTATTGATCATGCGGCTCCAAGCCCGAGAAAAGAGCTTTCTAATTCGCATATGGTTTTAAGAGAGTTCTCAAAAGATTATGGTGCGGTTCTATCAGACGTAGGTGAAGGAGTTTGTCATCAAAGGTTGATAGAGACTCATGTAAATCCTGGAGAAATTCTTGTCGGAGCAGATTCTCATACCTGTACGTCAGGTGCTTTGGGTGCGTTTGCTACAGGCATGGGCTCAACTGATATAGCTGTTGCAATGGCGTTGGGCAAAACTTGGTTGAAGGTCCCTTCTACTTTCAAGGTTGAAGTTGAAGGTGAATTCCAAAAAGGTGTATGTGCCAAGGATTTGATTTTGCATCTTATAGGAACTATTGGGGCGGATGGTGCAACTTATCGTGCACTTGAGTTTTCGGGTTCGACAATTGAAAAAATGTCTATGGCGGATAGATTTACTATTGCAAATATGGCTGTTGAAGCCGGTGCAAAGGCAGGGTTGTTTGTTACAGATGATAAAACTAAGGCTTATTTGAGAGAGAGAGGTCGCGAAGATAAATTTGTAAAAATTCAACCCGATGAAGATGCTCAATACGAAAGAGTTATAAAAATTAATGCCTCAGAGCTGAAACCGACCGTCTCATGTCCTCATACAGTTGATAATACAAAAACGGTAGATGAACTTAAGGATGTTAAAGTTAATCAGGTATTTATCGGAACTTGCACCAATGGAAGGATAGAAGATTTAAGAGTTGCAGCAGAAATTCTTAAGGGTCGCCAAGTAAATAAGGATACAAGATTACTAATTTCACCTGCATCGAGAGATGTATTTTCAATGGCATTAGATGAAGGTTTGATTAAAATATTTGTGGATGCAAAAGCGGCAATTGTGACGTCTGGATGCGGACCTTGTGTTGGAGTTCATGGTGGTATTTTGGGTGACGGTGAAGTTTGTCTTGCTACTCAAAATAGAAATTTCCAAGGCAGAATGGGTAATACAAAAGGTTTTATTTATCTCTCATCACCGGCAGTTGCGGCATACAGCGCAGTGAAGGGATATATTGCAGACCCTAGGGAGGTTTTATAATGAAAAAAGGAAAAGCATTTAAGTTTGGTGATAATATTTCTACAGACCATATCGCGCCAGGAAGATTGTTTCACTTGCGTTCTAACTTACCGGAATTTGCAAAACATGTTTTAGAGGATGCGGATCCGGAGTTTGCTTCAAAAATGAGCGAAGGGGACTTTGTTGTTGCGGGGAACAATTTTGGGTTGGGGTCTTCAAGAGAACATGCTCCGCAAATTATCAAAATTGCGGGGGTTGGAGCTGTATTAGCCAAAAGTTTTGCACGCATTTTTTATCGTAACGCAATAAATATTGGATTACTTTTGATTGAATGTGATACGGACGGAATTGATGCAGGGGACGAACTTGAGCTTGATATTAAAGAGGGCATTGTTAAAAACCTGACTAAGAATACACAGATTAAAATTACTCCGCTTCCCGATGTTATGATTAAGCTTTTAAATGAAGGCGGGCTTATCGAACATATTAAAAAACATGGTGATTTTGATTTGGTATAGAAACTGGAGGAGAGAATGCATAATATAACTTTAATCCCTGGTGATGGAATAGGGCCTGAGATTGCGGATGCGGTTGTGAAAATAATTTCTAAAGCAGGCGTTGATATAAATTGGGATATACAAAACGCAGGCGCAGATGTTGCTCAGACTGAGGGAGTTCCTTTACCTCAGAGAGTGATTGACTCTATCAAAAAAAATAAGGTTGCGCTGAAGGCTCCTGTCACGACCCCTATTGGTAAGGGATTTAGAAGTGTCAACGTTCAACTTAGAAAAGAGTTGGATTTATATGCAAATGTTCGACCTTGTAAAAATATTGAAGGAATAAAAACGCCGTTTGAGAATGTTGATATTGTTATGTTCCGTGAAAATACAGAAGATTTGTATGCCGGAATTGAACGTCAGATTGATGATGAGACGGCTGAATCTATAAAAATTATTACAAAAAAAGCATCAATTCGTATTTGCGAATATGCTTTTGAATATGCATTAAAATATGGTAGAAAAACTGTTACTGCGGTGACAAAAGCAAATATTTGCAAGCTTACGGACGGATTATTTTTACGATGTGCGAAAGAAGTTGCCGCAAGATATCCTCAAATAGAATATAATGAAATTCTTGTAGATAATCTTTGTATGCAGTTAGTACAAAATCCTCAAAAGTTTGATGTGTTGGTTTTGCCAAATTTGTATGGTGATATTGTATCTGACTTAGGTGCAGGATTGATAGGTGGCTTGGGAGTAGCCCAAGGTGCAAATATTGGGGAAGGTTGTGCAGTATTTGAACCGGTGCATGGGTCCGCTCCTGATATCAAGGGACAAAATAAAGCTAATCCGACGGCACTTTTGCTCTCTGCAATTGAGATGTTGAGATATATTGGTGAAAATATTGCAGCAGAAAATATAGATAAAGCTTTAAGAAAAACACTTAAAGAGGGTAAGTTCCTTACTCAAGATTTGGGTGGCAATGCTTCTACTACGGAATTTCGTGATGAAGTTATTGCTAATCTAAAATAATTTATGTGATATATTGCGAAATGGATTGAAAAACGTCATAATATCAGTATAAAAGATATTAAAGGCAATTATGCAAGATTTTTCACCACTCGGTAATCTTATAAATTCATTTTTAAAGCACCAGGCAAGTCGTGCTGCGTCGAATATTGTTGTGGGGGCGAATAATACAGCTTCGGCACTATCACAGTCACAGAATCTGCCTAAGCCTTCGCTTCAACAGCAAATACTGCAGCAGGCGGCAACAATTAATACTCAACATGCTCTTGCACAGATGGAAAGTACTGAAAGAGCTGTTTTGATAAAAGAATTGCTTAACCTCCCAAGTAATTTAAAGGATTTATTGGCTACATTACAGACTACAAAAACAAATACGCAAGCTGTAACAATTCAGAGTATGGAAAATATTAATATTGAACAACTAATGCAGCTTATGCAAACAAATGGCAAAGAGGCTCTTTCAAAACTTATGCAGCTCGGTGCTATGCTTAATAAATATGGAAATGTTGACAACAAACAGCTTCAGGAGTTGCAGTTTATTATTAATGCTTGTATGCCCAACTCAACAGTTTCCAATACCCAGTTTATGAAAAACCTTATTCTGCTTTATCTTCCTTGGCTGCCGATTGGTGAGAATAATAATTTTGATATTGATTTCTCATCAAGTGATGAAAAAGCTGGTGAAGAAGGTTCGGACGATACTATTACAATTCTTATACAAACAGAAAATTATGGTAACGTTAAGGTTTTGTTAATTTTGGAGGCTGCCAATAAGATTAACATGATTATAAACTGTGCAAAGCTTTTTCCAAAAGAGCTCTTACAATCAAAACTTAAGGAAAGTTCCAAAGAGTTTAAACTCGAAACTACTTTGTCCATAAATGAAAAT
Source organism: Candidatus Gastranaerophilales bacterium (assembly GCA_944325625.1). Classification (GTDB taxonomy): domain Bacteria; phylum Cyanobacteriota; class Vampirovibrionia; order Gastranaerophilales; family Gastranaerophilaceae; genus RGIG2134. Next base: position 313,441 of record CALVAP010000007.1, read on the forward strand.
GAAACAGTTCAAAAAGGAGATTTAGATAAGACACAGAAGGTTCATATGAGTGGAGCATCTGTTTTGAATCCTTATATTCTTCTTATGGCACATGCGGTAATTCGACATGTTATAGAAATTGACAAAAGCCAATCTCTTGTAAGTGCAAGAAAAAAAGTTCTGAAATAGTTAAAAACCTTCGATAAGTGTATATTTTTTCCCTGTTTTAATTGTCACAAAATTAATTTTTTTGCTGATTTCAGCCAAATCATCGTTTTTGACTATAACTACTGAATTTGAGGCGGTGAGGAAATTTTTTAGCCAATCATAATTTTTATTATTTTGAAAAGTAACCCTTCCTCCGCCGTAATAATACATTATAGAATATCTTCTGCCAAATCCGAATGAGGCTATGTTATAGTGCTTTTCTCTTGCAAGTTGAGCATAATCTATTAAATCATTTTGCCCGAAACTATAATCAAGATTAAAAAATAAAGGTACACCCCAAGCTGATAATACAAGCATTATTCCTATGTAAGTACCAAAAATCAAAGCTCTTTTGCTTTTTATAGTAAAGGCTATTGCTAAGATGGAGAAGATAATCAATGTCAAAGAGCATATCCATTTTATCGGTAACAACAATGTTATTATTTCTTTTGGAAGTGGCAAAATGTTTAAAAACAACATAGTTGTTCCGCAGATTATAAATACAATATTTTGCAAGAAGATTGAAAACTTAATAGGTTTTTCATAACTGTTAAGGGTTATAAACTCATACCAAATCCATCCGATTAGACAAGAGGTAAAAAAGTATATCGGTAGAATATAAGTGATTAGTTTTGTCTTAGATATGCTAAAAAATAAAAGAGTTACCAGAAATCCTATTGAGTTTAATACGAGATATTGTTTAGATTTAGAAAGAGTATTGAAATCAAAGTTCTTAATATGATTTAGTTTTAAATCTTTTATTTTCGCGCAAAGCGCACAAATAATTGATATGGTCCAAGGCAAAAGCCCGACAATAATGGTTATCAAATAAAAGTACCATGGTTGAACACGCCCAAGGACTTCTGAACCGACAAATCTTAGAATATGATGTTTCATAATGTATTCATTAAAAAACAGCGGGTCGTGAGTCTGGAGCATAACGTAGTGCCATGGGATTATGACAGAAAAGAAAACAAATAAACCAACAATCAAATGCTGTGGCTTGCAAGCTTCTTTAAATCGTTTTGATATTATGGAAGCAAAAAACATTGTCCCAAAAGGGATTACAAACCCGGGAATTCCTTTTGCCAGAACAGCAAGACCGGAAAAAATGTAAAATAACCACCACCAGTGTTTTTTATTTTCTTCTTTGCAAAAATAAGTTAAAAATCCACAATAGATAGAGAATCCTACGCAAGTACTCAAAAGTATATCTAAAATTGCAAATTTGGAAAGAATCATAAATTCTACGCTTGTTGCAAGAATTAAGGCGCTTATCACACCATAGCTTCGGGAGATTACTCTTTTCCCTGTAAAATATAGCAAAAAAGAACTCAGTGCTCCGTATAAGCAAACCGGAAACCTTGCGCTAAATTCACTTACCTGTTTGAATATAAGGAAAGATAAACATTCCCCCCAAAAGTATAATGGCGGTTTTTCAAAAAAATATTCCCCATTAAGTTTTAATGTTAAGAAATCTCTTGAATTTAACATATCTCGAGCCATTGCAACATATCTTGTTTCATCAACATCCATAAGGGCATATGTTCCTATATTATGGAAAAATATAAAATAAAAAATAAGACACAATCCCAAAACTGTAAAAAAATCAGGATGTTTTTTAATAAATTCTATTACTCTCATACATTCGCTCCAAAAATCCCTACTAACAGTATAACAAACATGTATGATATTATATATTTATTATGAAATGTTTTTTAACATGTTTGATAATTTTGATATTTTGTTCTTCTGCTAGTGCTGTGGATTATTTTGAGCAGGGTAAAAAAGCATTTTATAAATCTGATTATTACACTGCACAGAAACTTTTTTTAAAAGAACTTCAAAATAACTCGGAAAACTATTCATGCAGATATTTTCTGGCTCACACTTATGTTTATACGGGAGATATTTATAAAGCAAAGGAGGAATATAATAGAATTATAACTTTTGCGACAGTTCCAACATTACAAAAGCTTGCAGTCCAATCTATGTACAATCTTAACCATGAACGAATAATTCAAGAAGATGTCGAAAACACAAATACCAAGGACAATTATTTTGACTTAATAAGGCTTGGTGAAAATTATGTAAAATGGAATAAGTTCCCAATTAATGTGTATGTTGCCCCCGGTGAATATTCTAACCTCGTTAAGAGTGCTTTTACAACATGGCAAAAGGCTTCAGACAACCTTGTTCAATTTGTTTTCACAGGGAATGTTGTGAATTCGCAGATTTCTGTGGAGTTTGTTGATAAGCTTTCTATTCCTTATCAAGAGGGGTTTGAAGCAGGTCATGCCGCGGTGAAAGCAAAAAATAATGTTATTTATAAAGCCAATATTGAGCTTTTGAAAGTTAATCCCCAAAGTGGTCAAAAGTTGTTGTCCGAAGTAATTTATTCAACGGCTTTGCATGAAATAGGTCATGCTGTTGGCATTCAAGGTCATAGCAACAATGATAATGACTTGATGTCTGCAAAAAATGCACTGGGTAAAAAGTCTATAACCACAAGAGATTTGAATACACTCAAAATGTTATATAAATAAAAAGGGCTCTAAGAGCCCTTTTATTATATTTTTGCTGTTTCTTTTTCCTGAGTTTCTTGTGGTTTCATATGTTCTTCGATAAAACCTGTATTAAAATTGCCACTGATGAATACATCATTGGTTAAGACCTTCTTATGGTAAGGAATAGTAGTCTTAACACCGGTGATTACGAACTCGTCAAGGGCCCTTAACATCCTAAGCCTTGCAGATTCACGACTTCTTCCCCAACAAATAAGTTTACCAATCATTGAGTCATAATAAGGCGGAATCGAATATCCGGTATATACATGAGATTCAACTCTCACTCCAAATCCACCCGGAGCAATGTATCCGTTTATTTTACCAGGGCAAGGCATAAAGTCTTTGTCAGAATCCTCTGCGTTTATACGACATTCAATAGCATGACCTCTTAGCTGTACTTCTTCTTGTGTACAAGAAAGTTTCTCTCCGCTGGCTACTCTGAGTTGTTCTTTAACTAAATCAAGATTTGAAATCATTTCAGAAACGCAATGCTCAACCTGAATACGGGTATTCATTTCCATAAAATACCAGTTACCGTCATTGTTAAGTAAAAATTCAATTGTTCCTGCACCTTCATAATTGATAGCTTTAGCTGCGGTTACAGCTGCTTGTCCCATTGCGGCTCTGGTTTTTTCATCAATCGCCGGAGACGGCGCCTCTTCAATCAATTTTTGATGACGTCTTTGAATAGAACAGTCACGTTCTCCAAGGTGTACTACATTACCATAGCTGTCAGCAATTATTTGAACTTCTATGTGGCGTGGATTTATAATGTATTTTTCTATGTAAACACCAGCGTTTCCGAATGCTTTTTCTGCCTCAGCTTTGCAAAGGGCAATTGCCTCTATTAGTTCTTTGTCATTGTTGGCAATTCTCATTCCTTTACCGCCACCACCTGCAGTTGCTTTTACAATTACCGGATAACCCGCTTTTTGTGCAAAATTAATTGCATCTTCATCGTTTTCTACAAGGTCTGTACCCGGAGTTACGGGGACATTGTGTTCTTGCATTGTTTTTCTTGCGGTTGCTTTATCTCCCATAGCTCTCATTGCTTCAGCAGAAGGACCAATAAACTTTATTCCGTGGTCTTTACAGACATCAACAAAGTCAGCTCTTTCTGCCATAAATCCGTATCCGGGGTGGATTGCGTCTGCTCCGCTTGTCAAGGCAGCGGAGATGATTGCTGGAATATTGAGGTAACTTTGTGCTGAAGGAGCAGGTCCTATGCAGTATGCTTCATCTGCAAACGACACATGTAAACTGTCTGCGTCTGCTTGTGAGTATACGGCTACAGTTTTAATCCCAAGCTCTTTGCAAGCTCTTATTATTCTTAACGCAATTTCGCCTCTATTTGCTATCAATACTTTTTTAATCATTTATTCTCTTCCCCATTTTTTGAAGGTGTCAACTATATTATGACATGAATTATTCAACGTACATTAATACTTGACCGTATTCAACAGGTTTACCGTCTTCAACAAGAATTTTTGTAATTTTACCTGAAACTTCGGATTCAATTTCATTCATAAGTTTCATAGCTTCAATAATACAAACCACTTGTCCTTTTGAAACGACATCACCAACTTGTGCAAAAGGCTTTGCTCCTGGCGATGGTGCGCTGTAAAACGTTCCAACCATTGGAGATAGAATAGGCGTACCTGTTTCTTCCTTCTTTGTTTCTTCAGTCGGATTTTCGGAAGGTGCTTTTGCTACAGGAGCTGCTGCGGGTGCAGCCGCTGCCGGAGTTGCCAATGATACGGCCTGTGTAGTTACAAGTTCTTTCTCTTTTTTCAGAAGTATTGTCTTGTCACCATCTTCCAATGCCAGTTCTGTCAATTGTGAGTCAGAAACCAAGTTAACCAACTTTTCTATGTAATCTAAATCAAATTTCATACTATTTCCTTTTTTATTAAACATTGTATTATACTCTGTCGAGATATTCATTTGTTCTTGTGTCAACTCTTATTTTATCTCCATTTGCGATAAAGAATGGAACGTTAACAACGGCACCTGTTTCAAGAGTTGCCGGTTTTGTTCCTCCTTGTGAAGTATTTCCTTTTTCTGATGGAGGTGTATCTACAACTTCAAGTTCAACGTGGTTTGGAATATCAACTCCAATAATTTTGCTATCATGGAGTAGTACGTTGACTTCCATATTTTCTTTAAGATATTTAATTCCGTCACCAATAGCTACTTCCGGAATATTTAATTGTTCATATGATTCCATATCCATCATTACAAAGTCGTTGCCTTCTTTGTATAGATATTGCATAGTACGTTTATCCAATGTTGCTTTTGCAACTTTTTCACCGGCTCTGAATGTTTTTTCTACAACTTGTCCTGTTTCTGCATTTTTGAGTTTTGTTCTTACAAATGCTGCACCTTTTCCGGGTTTTACGTGTAAGAATTCAACTACACTCCATAGTCCGTTATCTATTTCGAGGGTCAGTCCGGTTTTCAAATCGTTTACTGAAATCATATTAAAATCCTTATTACACTTGTATATCATCAGATTTTATCACAAATATAGAGATTTTAGTTAATATATGACTTTTTCGTAATAATTTTTAAGGTAGCAAAAAATTTATTTTTTGTTTTTTATCAGGATTATAAATATTTTAATAAGGCTAATATGATAGTTTCTGCAAACAACAATTTTTATAACAAAACGCGCCATAATTCTTTAGTTCCATCTTTTGGGTCTGTAGTCTTATCCAGAGTTGTTCTACGTAGTTTTGATAAAAGCGGAGAGCCACAATATTTGATTTTAAAAAATAGTGAGAAAGGTATTGTAGGTATATACCAGAGTCTTTCAAGAAAAGTCAAAAACGGTAAGTCAAAAGACATAATTGAAAAACTGAGAAATGCAATTCCGGATTTTAATATTAATAGACCAATTATTCACTCTACATTGATAGGAGTTCGCTCTTCTTACAAAAGATTTTTGTTAACCGGATCTGATGCTATGGCTGTACGTGATTGTGGTAGTGATTTGATTGGAGCATTAAATAATCGCAGTGCGTACCGTGAATTTGTTAGGAAATTACTCTATAATTTTAATAGTCGTGTTTTTAACAAACAGGGAAATGAAATAGGAATTGATTTAATAGTTGAAGGCTCATATGGAAATCGTAAGCTGGTTGATGTTGATGTAGTTGATGCGGAGGCTTTGAATAAAGCTAAAATTTCTATGAAAAAACCGGTTTTAAGTGAAGAAAATGTTCAACAAATTCAAAAGGAATTTGATTTTGTAAAAACTTTGACGCCCCCAAGAGATTCAATTACTGACTATTTACACTAGTCCTCAGGACTTTGTTCGTAATCTTCATCTAATTTATGTTGCTTTTTGTTTTTTTCTTTTTTGGTATCTTTTTCCGAGTTTTGCAAGTCTTTAGATTTTTTTATAATATTTGCAACATTCATCATAGCCAGAGAATTTAGGGTTGCTTTCAGTTGTGCAGAACGATCAACGTACCTTTCATCAGGCATCATTTGTTCTTCTTCACGATATTGGGCGTAGTACTCATTCCCTTGTCCCATTTTGTCATCAGATGTTTTGGCTGCAGTGCCGGATATATCTCCGCTTTTGAAATTAAACGCAGATGTCGGTGCAGCTATGGAATTTAGTGAATGACTATCGACCATTTGTCTCCCTGTTTATTTTGTAGCCAAAACTCTTGTGAGTTCTGCTTTGTTCGTGTTTGTTTACGTGTTTATATTGCTATTGAAACAACTCTCTTATTTTAATCGGCATGTCGTTTTTACACATCAACCTTATGATTTAAACTTCCTCAAGTTTTTTGTTTGTTAGGGTTATTATGTAAATTTAACAAAGTTTTACAATTATTGAAAATTATAGGTATCCTCTTCTTTAAGCTTTCTTGTCATAAGCTTTTCAACAATCTGATTTGGTGTAATATCTGTATAAACGGCTTCATATATAGCGTTTGCCATAGGTGCTTCGATATTTAATTTTTTCGCAAGAGCGCAAAGAGCTTTTGAGGTTTTTACTCCTTCTGCAACCGAACCAAGTTCATTTAGAATATCGTTAATTTTTTTACCTTTACCTAGCATTGAACCGACAGTGAAGTTCCTTGACATTGGGCTTGAGCAAGTTGCAATTAAATCTCCCATTCCTGAAAGTCCGTATAAAGTGGAAGGGTTGGCACCAAGAGCAAGGCTTATTCGAACCATTTCAGCCATTCCTCGGGTTAAAAGGGCTCCTCTAAGATTATCTCCCAGTCCCATTGCATCCGCAAATCCGCTGGCTATTGCTATTACGTTTTTTAAACTACCGCCCAACTCTACCCCCACTATATCAGGGTTTGTGTAAAGTCTAAATCTGTTTGGTACAGAACAAGCTTGTTGTACTTTTTTAGCTGTTTCGAGGTTTTTTGACGCAACACTGGCAAGGGTTGGCATTCCCATAAGTACTTCTTTGGCAAGAGTTGGACCGGAAAGGACAGCTATGTTTGCATCAGGTAACTCTTGTTCCATTACTTCCGACATTCTTAAAAGGGTATCTTGCTCCAAACCTTTTGAAAGATTAACAATAATTTGCTCTTTTTTTAGACCGATTTGAGCAATCTGATTGCAGACGCTTCTTATTCCGGAAGTTGCTACTACAAGCAAAATTATATCTGCATCTTTTATTGCCGACTGTAAGTTTGACGTAATCTCTACTTTATCTTTTAGCTGGACGCTAAGCGGTTTAGAGCATCTTTTTTGAGATTTCAATTCTTCGGATAAGTCTTGTTCTCTGCCCCATACACAAACTTCTTCAAAATTATCTGTTAAGAGCCAAGCCAATGTTAAGCCCCAACACCCTGCTCCTAAAACCGTTAGTTTCATAAAAAATCCCTTATTAACATTTTATTCTGTAATTATACACTTTTATATACAAAGAGTGCAAGTTAAAGATTATTAAAAGTAATACTTGACAGTTTTTTATGTCCTTAATATCATTGTGTAGTAACTTTTGAAACAAAGTTAACCATGCCGGTGTAGCTCAACGGTAGAGCAACGGTTTTGTAAACCGTAGGTTGTAGGTTCGATTCCTATCACCGGCTTTTTGAAAGTAAAATATCGTTAAAAGCTCGCCTCTGTGGCGCAGGGGTAGCGCACTCCCTTGGTAAGGGAGAGGCCACGGGTTCAAATCCCGTCAGAGGCTTTTATCGTTTGAAAACTTAATATGGGTAGATGGCCGAGTGGCTAAAGGCGACAGACTGTAAATCTGTTCACGTGAGTGTACGGTGGTTCGAATCCACCTCTGCCCACCATTTTAAAAAGACTCCGAAAGGGGTCTTTTTTCGTCAGAGGACTTTCTCACCACCGTTGTGGTTCTTCCCTCCATTTAAAACCTGACATTTAGTCA
>CALVAP010000008.1 GCA_944325625.1 Candidatus Gastranaerophilales bacterium
AGGGCTTTTTGCTCTTGTTTAAGCTCTTTTTCTTTTAGTTTTTCCTGCTTTTTGTAGTAAGCCTTTTGATATTTTTCGTATTTCTTTTTTCTTTTTTCTTCAAGTTTAGAAAATTTCTTCTGATGAGAGATTAATTTTTCGGGGTTTTCTTTTCTTTCTTCAAGTATATCCTCATAATAGCTCATAAATATGGCAAAACTCTCTGTATCATAGCCCTCTTCAATATATTTAGGATAGGTGTGGGCTATGTAGTCATAAACATAGACAGTTCTTTTTTCTCCCGACGGGTGGGTAGAAAAGAAGTCTAAATAGGCCTCATCGTTAATTTTTTCTAAAACAGATACCATTGCAAGGGGGTTATAACCCGCCCCCACAAGCAAATCTACCGCCGTGGCGTCAGCCTCGTATTCTTCTGACCTTGACCACTTTCTAAAAGAAAGTTTATACAAAAGTGCCGCAGGCAAAGCGACAATGGGGACTTCTCTAGCGACATTTAATGAAATATTTGCAATGTTATTTACAACATTTATTTTAACAACATGAGAATTTACAATGTGCCCAAGCTCATGAGCTATAATGCCCGCAAGCTCTTCGTCGTTGTCACACAATCTTACAAGGGCACTATAGACAACAATGTCTTTATACAAATTGGCATAAGCGTTTACTTTGCTTGTTTTTTTCAGTTTAAACCTAACATTTGCCTCAATTTTATTCTTCTCAAGCAGCCTTTTGCCGATTTTGTTAATGCGCCCTGTCATAGTTTCGGGGTAGGTTTTTGATACTTTTGCTTTTTTAGTCGATGAAACACTTGCCCCATAGGCGCACGGGGAGAAGAGCATTGAAAAAATAATCAAAAGAGAGAAGAACTTTTTCATACCACCTGCAAAAAATATTGTCAGGTTTAATTTTAACATTGTTGAGGGTTTTGCTCAAGGAAAAATGAAAGTCCCCTTAATATTGGAACACAAGCTAACTATGTGCAACAATTTCTTAACATTAACTAATATCACAGACAATTTATTATCCGAAAAATACTTTACTAACATATACAAAGGATATACAAGAGAAATATTGGAAAAAGTATGACACAAGCAGTTAATTTTAACACCGTGCAAAAGCAAGCCTATAGCCTGATACAAAAGGCAAAAAATGGCGATGATTCAGCATTAGATGAACTATGTTTAGGCATATTCAATGCCACAGCCGGTCATTTGGGTACAAATAAAGACTATATAAATAAGGTACTATCAGCAGCAGATAATGAAACATTAGCTTCCATTATGGATAATTATTCTGATGCTACAGGGTCAGAAATCTATAAAGATATTGAAAACGAATTATTATACAATGACAAGGATGATGTAATAACTAAATTGGATATAGCTTATAAACAAGCCCGCGGAGAAGAGTATACGAAAGACAATGATGGTAAATTAACTATAAGCCAAACAGCAAGTTCAATTGGCAAGGGCTTACTAAAAAAATTACCGAGTATTGGATTAGTAGCAGCAGGAACATATTTTGCACCTGCAATAACCGGAGCAATTGGGACTGGTTTAACAACATTAGTTGGAACAGCAGCTGCAACAACTATAGCTACAATCGGCGCACCGATATTAGCAACAGCAGGAATCGCAACGGCAGGCTATATGATATATAAAGGGGTTACAGAAACAAAAGAAGCAATAGAAGCAATCAAAAATTCCAGTAGCGATGAAATAACTCAACAAGCAATAACACAGGGTACAGAAAGCATAATAAGCACAGCCGAAGGCACATATTTAGGAGCCCAAAGCGCCAAGGGATTATACAATTCAATAAAAAGTATTAAAACTATAACAACAAAAACTACACCGGAAACAATAGTAAAAACACAAACAGAAACTGTGGATACGGCAAAACCCACACAAGTTAAAAACAAAAGTGTAACACCAGAAAAAACACCAACCTTAACAACCGAAAACGAAACCAATATGTCCAAAATATCAAACTCAAGACAAAGTATTAACAATATTGAAACAACAACAAAAACAAGTAAGATAGGGTCAGACAAATATACAACAGAAATCACAGATAAAAATGGAGTACGTATCGGTAAAGCAACTTATTACAATGGAAATGCAAATGGCATGTTAAACAGTCTTCCGGATAGTTATTATACCAATGGTAGGGAATATGCCGAACTACAGTGTTGTAGCCTTGATGGAGATGTAAGAAATACACTAAATAGTATTTACATTGATAAATTAGGCACAACCGGAGAATATAGCGGCACGGGAACAAAAATAATCAAAGACATAGTGCAACAAAGTGAGCAACTTGGATACAATGGCCACGTATGCCTGTCAGCAAGCAAAACTGGCTCTACAGGGTTTGTTAATAAACTTTATAATGACGCCTCGCCTGTTCCATTTTATTACAAGTTAGGATTTAGATTTCAGAACGAAACTGCGAATATGGCAGTTGAGCAAGCTCTTGAAGCCGCAAAAACGACAGGGGTAATTGACTTGGGAGAATTTAACAGCGGAGTTATGTATCTACCGGATGAAGCTATAGCAAATATCCTGGGAAAATAACAATATTATTTTAAGACGACAAATCAGAAGCATTTTTTATCTCTTTAAAATTCTATATAAGATTTGTAGACATACCAAAACCCCTTTATTCGAAGTCTCTTTATGTAGCAAGTGATGAGACTGAACAAGTTTCACGAGCCTATGCAGTATCGCAAAAGTTTCGAATCCCATGAAAAAAAGACCCCTTGATAGGAGTCTTTTTATGGGGCGGGTGATGGGGTTCGAACCCACGAATATCGGAACCACAATCCGAGGCCTTAACCACTTGGCGACACCCGCCATAAATCTATTTA
>CALVAP010000009.1 GCA_944325625.1 Candidatus Gastranaerophilales bacterium
TAAAAAGACTAAAAAACTGGAAGCTTCTAAGCTTGAAACTTCCAGTGAAATGGTTGCGGGAGCTGGATTTGAACCAACGACCTTCGGGTTATGAGCCCGACGAGCTACCAGACTGCTCCATCCCGCGTTAAATTCTCTTACACCCCATTATTAAACGCTAAAAATCAAAAATCAACCCCTTTTTATCTTCTTTCTATTCTTTCACTTGTTGAAAGTATGCATGAGACAGGCTTTGAAAGAACAATAGCAGGTTATTTGTTAAGATTATACTTGCGGTGTATTCAAAAATTCTTCCTTCTCCGAACAATCCATATATTATTCCTCCAAATGGTAGTGCTGTTATTATATTAAATAACGCCAGTAATACTACCGATAATGCTATGTACACAATTATTTCGTGAAAATTTTTTGCTATTTTCATCAGGTTTAGTCCGCTTGTGATTTTGAACTCTTTCCCGTACAAAATAATACTCATCAATAAGAATGAGGTGGCTATTATGTATGCAATTGCCATTAGAATAATTGCACTCGTTTGCGGAAAATCCGAAGTCAAAGGCGTTATTTGTTCATATACAAAATAAATTGGGTACAAAAATATAAAACTTGATATTATTCCTTTTAATCCATACCAAAAAGATATAAAGGGATTAAGGCTCGAAAGTATATAAGTTTTTTCTTTTAAGGAGTTATTCAAAGTTTGGGTTAGATAACCATAGTAAGTTATTCCAAGAATAGCTATTAGTGGGGTGTTTAGGTCATATAGACTTGAGAGTTTGAAATTCTCATTTAGCAAGTTGTATATTGTAAATGGAATGACGCTCAAAATCGCAATTTTAGTTATTGCGTTGTCATCTGTAAATACTAGCTTTGCGGAATCTATTATCGAAGCCATTCTCATTCCTTATTATATTGCAGATTGTATCTTATTTCGTAGTAAAAGGCAATTTTTTTAAACAAAAAAACTTTATATAATTATAGCGGGCAGGTGGAAAATAATGAGTGCATTTGGACCTTCATCATTAGATTTATTGGCAACGCAAGGTATTATCCCTTTCGATGCGCAAGCTTATTTGACAGGAGAGCCTTCAATGTATCTTCAACAGTGTGGTATTTATACTCCGCCCAATCCCGAGCTGAGTTCTATTCCCCCATTAAAACAGCAGCCGCTTGTAGATTATTATAATCCGCAAAGAATGATGAATAACGAAGAATTAGCAAATCCTCAAATTGAGTCTAAGTCTGATGGCTCAAGTACAATTTCTACGATTAAAAACATTGGTGCGGCAGCTTTGGTAACGTACCTTCTTGGCTTTATTTGTTCAAAAGGAAAGAAAAATCCTATTGACGGAATGAAGGCTATTTTTAATTTAGGTTCTACAGTGGTAAGCAAGTTTGCTAAGATATTTAAAAAATCTTGATAATACCGGATGTTGCGTATATAATTGAGCACAGAAGCTTAGTTATGGGTGAAATATGCAACGACAACCTTTTTTTTATGATATTACACTTAGAGACGCAAATCAGTCTTTAAAAAAACCTTGGGATTTACAAGAGAAAGAGATTATTTTTAATCATCTTTGTGATTTAGGGGTGCATGGTGTTGAAGTCGGGTTTCCAGCTGCTTCAGACATGGATTTTGATGCTTGTCGAAGGCTTTCTGAAATTTCACCTTCTCAAATGGTTATCTCCGGGTTGGCTCGTGCAGTTGAACATGATATTGTAAAAGTTGCCCAAGCAATTGAATCGGCTAGTAGACCTCGTATTCATACTTTTATAACAATGAGTCCGTTTAATATGGAATATGTCTTGAATAAAAGACCGCAAGAGGTTCGTAAGCTCGCTATTGAGGCTGTTACTTTTGCAAAGAACTTAATTGGTAAAAAAGGTGAAATTGAGTTCTCGGTTGAGCATTTTGGAGATTGTTTAGATAATTTGGATTGGGTTATTTCTGCGCTCAAGGATGTTGTATCTGCGGGGGCAACGGTTATTAATTTGCCAAATACCGTTGAGCGCTATAGAGTAAAAACTTTTGTTGATATGGTAGAAAAAGTTTACAATGAACTCCCAAAAGAGGTCGTAATTTCTGTGCACTGCCATAACGACTTAGGCATGGCTACTGCTGCTACCGTTGAAAGTTATTTTGCCGGTGCAATTCAATTGGAATGCGCTTTGAATGGTTTGGGAGAGCGTGCTGGTAACACTAATATGTATGAGGTCGCTATTGCACTTCACAATTCTGGTGTTACGACAGGACTTGACCTTGGTAAAATTTATGAGACGGCTCTTGTTGTTTCCGAAATGGCTAATGTTCCGATTTATGAAAAGGCTCCGCTTATTGGACCAGAAGCATTGGCTCACAGAAGTGGTATTCATCAGGATGGTGCATTAAAAACCAAGAATATGGAAAAAGGTGCTTATAGAGCAATTCACCCTTCTCTCATTGGTCGCTCGGATGATGAAAAAATCGGATTTACTTCCCAATCCGGCAAAACTGCTGTTTTTGAAATTGTATCTTCTGCAGGATACCCGATTACTATGCAGGAAGCTGTTCGCATTACTCCAATTATTAAAGAAAAAGCTGAAGCTATTGGAGAGCTTTCTGATTCTCAATTAATAGAGATATATCTCAAAGAAGTATTCGAACCTGATGGACCGTTTAAGCTAATTCATTTTGAAAAAGTTACAGATGAGCTCTTTAATCTGGGCTTTTCTTACCATGATAAGGTATATGAGTCACAAGGTCACGGAAATGGCCCGTTGGCGGCTTGCTTACAAGCTTTGGAAAACGTTGGATTTCCCCAAAAACTTCTTCATTACGAGCAACAAGCAATTGATGAAGATGTTTTAGGTTCTGCAGCTATAGCTATGAGTATTATTCATCTTGAAGGACTTAATGGCGAGGCGGTTATTGCAAGGGCAAAGGATACAAGCACTATGAAAGCAAACGTTCACGCCATATTCAATGGTTTGAATATAATTAATAAATAACAGTTTTAGTACTTTTTGAGTTAAAGATTGAAGAATACTTTTAGTTTTTCAACAAGTTCTTCTGTGTTTTTTAATAAATCTTCGTAAGTACCGTCATTAGCTATTACATAGTCCCAATTGGTGATATTGTCCAATGCGGTTTCGGTGATATCATTTTCTGAACTAAGTGTTCCTCTTTTGGCTCTGCTTTCTTTGCTTGCGTTAACACGTATTTTAAACGCGCCGGCTTTGTTGAAATACTCATATTCTGATAGTGCTCTGATATCAGGAACAATGATATCCTCTGGCATGTCTATGATTTTTTTAATCCAATAATTAGGGTCTGTATTTCGGCGTGAGTTTCCAAGAGATTGAAGTTCTGCTCTGTATTTTGATTTGTTGGACTCTACTTCCTCAAAGCTTAGTCCTTTACTTTCTCCAAATTCTATTTTTATTGCATCACCCAGACCAACTCTTTTAAAATTTTTAAAATTTTGTAACAGGATTTTTGCTACTGTATCTTTGCCACAAAATTGTTTGCCTGATAAAACTATTATTTTCTTATCCATTTGAAACTCCGTCATAGCCTGTTTTTTACATTTTAACACTAGTATATTGTATTGTAAATTTTTCTTAATAATTTGTTTATTTTTGTTAATTAAAAAAATTGTTTGCATTTACTTATTTTTTATGTAAAATAAATTACACGCCATGTAAGAGTAAGGATTTACAATAGTGTACGTCAACAACATCAGTTATATTTCACATTTGTTAACTCAAAAAAATCATCAGCTAAAGATTAGCTCAATGACGGATTTTGCGCGTTCTAAAAGGCGACTGATGTCTATGGAAAGTCAATACTCCATTGATAATATGCTTAATGCTGATACGTTTACTAAGTCACGTAAGAAGAACTAGTTTTTTAAACAGAACTTGTCAAGTAAGGATTGGGGACAAGTTTTTCTTCGATTGTATTTTTTAGGTTGGTGTAGTTATTTATTTCGTTTGAATTGACTAGTTCGAATGCGTCTTTTCGTGCTTGTTCAAGTATTTGTGTATCTTTTGCTATGTCTGCTATGGAAAAATCCGGAAGCCCGCTTTGTCTTATTCCCATAACTTCTCCGGGACCTCTTAACTCCAAATCTTTTTCGGCAATTACAAAGCCGTTATTGGTTTGTTCCATAATACTTAGGCGGTTTAGGGTTTCTTTGTTTCTGTTCGAACTTATTAAGATGCAGTAAGATTGTAGTTCCGAACGACCTACTCGCCCCCTGAGTTGATGTAGTTGTGGAAGACCAAATCTTTCTGCATTTTCAATCATCATAACGGTTGCATTTTTAACGTCTACCCCGACTTCTACCACGGTTGTGCTTACCAGGATATCATATACTCTGTTTTTAAAGTCATTCATTACTTGTTCTTTTTCATCTGTTTTTAATTTTCCATGCAAAAGCCCTATTTTGTATTCCGGAAACACATCTTTTTGAAGCTTTTGGGCTTCGATTGTTGCGGCTTTTGCACTTAATGTTTCACTCTCTTCAATTAGTGGGAAAACTATATATGCTTGGTGTCCTTCTGATATTTCGTGCTTTATAAGTGAATATGCTTTTTTTCTTGAGTTGGCTTGAAGTAGTTCTGTTTTTACGGGTTTGCGTCCGAGTGGCATTTCATCAATAATCGACAAATCCAAATCGCCATGAACTGTTAATGAAAGGGTTCTTGGGATTGGCGTTGCACTCATTGTAAGCACTTGTGGCATATTTCCTTTTGCTTGCAGCATTGAGCGTTGCTTAACTCCAAAACGATGTTGTTCGTCAATTACTATTGCTCCCAGGTTATTGAATGTTATTCCTTCCTGAACCAACGCATGTGTCCCTATTGCAATATGAATTTGTCCGTTTATGAGGTCGGTTTCTATTTTTTTTCGAAGTTTTGTTTTGTTAGAACCAATAAAAAGACCAACGTTGATATTGTATGGGGAAAGCCATTTTACGAAATTTTCATAGTGTTGTCTGGCAAGAATTTCGGTTGGTGCCATTAGTGCACCTTGAAACCCGTTTTCTATTGCAGCTAAAAGCATTATACATGCCACAACCGTTTTTCCGCTACCGACATCACCTTGTAGTAGTCTTTGCATAGGTTTTTTGGAGTTTAAGTCTGATAGAATTTCTTTTGTCGCTTTTTTTTGCGCATTGGTTAGTTCGAATGGCAAATTTTCAATGAACTTATTTACCAATCCTTTTTTATGAACTTTTATTTTTACTGATTTTGTTCCTTCTTCTGTTTTTTTTCTCATTAGAGCAAATTTAAGTTGAAACAAAAATAATTCTTCATATACGAGTCTGTACCGAGCTTTTTCGATGTTATCTTCGGTGTCAGGAAAGTGAATTTGTGATATGGCATCGGCTTTGGACATAAAGTTATATTTTTTAGTTAAGTATTCAGGTAAGATTTCTTCGATTTCGGGCTTAAATTCATTGATTGTGTTGAAAATTGCTCGTCTAAGTGTTTTTACACTGAGGTTTTCCGTAAGTCCGTAGATCGGGACGATTCTTCCCAAATTAAGGTTGTCTGTTTCTTCAAAGTCACCTGAAATAAGTTGATACTCAGGTCTTTCAAGTGTTATGCTGGCGGAAAAGTTGTCATATTTCGTTTTTCCTGAAACCATTATGCCTGCACCGATTGGAAATTGGCTTTTATATCTTTCCAACAAATATTTTGATGCCTTGGCGTAGAAGTAGTTTAGGGATATAGAACCACTTTCGTCGCTGATTAGTACCTTTAAAACGCCCAGATTGCTTTTTGTTGTAAAAGATTTAATTCCTGTAATTATCCCAAATAGAGTTACGTTTTGTCCCTCTTTAAGTTTTTTAATTAGAGTTCTTGAGGCGTAGTTAATATGATTTTTGGGATAATATGTAAGTAAATCATATGCCGTATAAATTCCAAGTTTGTTGAATTTTTGAGCAACAACTGGACCTACCCCTTTTATGTAAGTAATATCTGTTGTTTTTAGTGTTCTCGGGTGGGGGCTTGTGCCTTTTTTGGGTGGATATTCTGTTGTTTGGGTTTCAGTTTTAAGTGTGCTTATCAGTATTTTTATGCTGTTTTTTCTCCCCGGAAGGCTGTCCATAGAATATTTTTCAAAGTTATCTATAAGCTTTAGCCATTTTGGATTATTCTTGCTTTCTTTGTATAGCTGTAGTAATTGTTTTCTTATGAAATCAGCAAAATTATGATGTTTCCCGCGAACATTTATATATTTATGTTGTGATTCAATATCAATGGATTGTTGGATTAAATTAAGGGTTTCTTTATTGATTTTCATAGGTGTTTTCTGCAACGCGTAGTACTTCGTAGATATTGATTTTACGAGATTTTCCGCGAATAGTAACTTCTCTTATTTTTATTACGTCACAAATCCTGTTAACTTTTTCGTAGGTGCTTTCACTTATTAAAAATCTCGTTTTATAAACTTTGTTATAGGCTTCGATGCGACTTGCTGTGTTTACTGTATCACCAATCACCGTATATTCAATTCTTTCGGGCGAGCCTATATTGCCAACAAATGCTTCTCCTGTGTTTATTGCGATTCCTATTTCTATATGGGGTTTGCCTTCTAAGTCCCATTTTTGTTGTAATTGTTCTATTTTTTTATGCATTTCGTTTGCACAAAGAACAGCATTTTTTGCATGTTGTTTGTCTTGGATAGGTTCGCCAAAGATTGCTAAAATGGCATCTCCTATAAACTTATTTAATACACCTTTATGCTTACGAATAATTGGTTCTACTGCAGAAAAATATTCGTTTAATATGTCGGTAACTTCTTCTGCCGAAAGCCTTTCTGATATAGAAGTGAAGCCTCTTATGTCTGCAAACAGTACAGAAATGTTTGCCCGTTTTCCACCGCGTTGTAGATTATCTATATTTTTTACTACGTTTTTCATTATATCTTTGGAAATATACAATCCCATAGCATTTTGAATTTGTTCTTTTTTTCTGCCTTCGATTAAAAATCTAAAAGTGAATCCGGCAGAAATCGTAAGTAAAATCAAAACAAGTGGTGTTATTATTTGAATAGTTGTTCCTTTAAAAAACGCGCTTAGGGCAACGATGAGATAAGTTATCATCATTATGGTTAGTGTAATCAGTGAAGCTTCTAAACCAAAGACTGCAATTATCCATGTGCTTATTAGTACCAACAAACAAGCTATGATGGCTTTTTCTTGTAAAGTGATTGTATATTTTGAACTATTTTCTAACAAATTACTTATCACAGTTGCTTGGATATCAGCGCCAGCGTGAGTGTTGTTTATTATTGGGGTGCTTTTTATGTCCTCAAGACTCTTAACCTTTGCTGCAGCTCCAACGATAACTATTTTGTCGTCAAAGACTTTGGGGTCAATTATTGGTGTTTTTCCTTGTTTTAATGCTTCATAAGACTCTAAAATATCAATAGCTGAGTAGGTTTGGTGTGTGGTAAATTCATCAATTGGTTTGTACCATTTTATGTCCATTTGAGGACCCAAAATTGTATTTTTTACCCTAACTTTGAGGGTTTTACAGTTATCATCTGAGCATAAGTATTTGTCGGTTACTACAAAAGAATCAGTATTTTTTGCTTTCATATATGCGGCAAAAGCGAGCATTGGGTAATTGTTTCCGGCAATCCTTATAATAGGTATGGCGGAACGAATGTAGGTGTCATAATCATGTGGGGTGGCAACGCATCCGAAGCTTTTTGCACTTTCTATGTATTTGGGTCTCATTTTTAAAATATTTTGAAGTGGCGATGCGGGCATGTTTATGGAGTATTTTACCGTTATTGCGGACTTGTTCGATATTAGGTCAAATAAGTCTTTATTTAATGTGCTTTGCTCGGGTACATTCAGATCAGTATTGAACGCACCGATAAAGTTATCATATTTAGATATTGTTTTGAAAAAGTATTCATCAGACTCAGGAAAGTCAAGATCAGGTGAACTTATTAGAGAATCAAACGCTATTACTTTTGCACTGCTGTTATCGTTTATGTATTCAATGATATTTGCGTATAATTTTCTTTTCCAAGGGAAACGAATTTTATCGATTGACTTTTGGTCTATCATGACTAAAACTACGTTATCTTGAGCTTTTGGTGGTGAAATTTTTGTCAACAAATTTGTAGCTTTGGGTTCTACGAATATCTCTAAAACAAGAAAAAGTCCAATCGCAACAATTGTGAAAAACAATATTATCAGTGAGTATGTTTTAAATTTTTTCATATTTAAAATTGTAGCGGCAAATCACTGTTAGTGCAATAAATTAAGAATTGTTGAGGTAAAAAATCTTTTTATTCGCCCAAGAGCTCTGAGATTTTTAAAGTATATAAATTTATTGTCTTTTGTTTTTAGACATAGATTAGAATTTTTTCTCTTAATGTAGTTTGGAACTTCGTTGTATTCGTATATTTTAAAATATTCTCCGCGATAAAGAAGGTAAGAACTTTGCCAAGGGGCAAGCCCTCTTATTCTGTTATGAATTTCATCGAAGGACATATTTTGTGGAGTTATAACAATTTCATTTTGTGTTATGTGCGGATAGTATGAAGCATCAGCTTCATTTTGCGGAATTGTCATAAGAATCTCTGTTTCAAGCTTATTAACAAGTTCTTTGCACATTGGGGCAACTTCTTTGCATAATCTGGTTTTTAATGTTTGTGCGTTATCGGTTTTGTATATAGGCAGTTCTTTTTGTAAAATTATTGCGCCTGCATCAAACTTTTCATTGATTAGATGAAAAGTTAATCCTGTTTTTGTTTCTCCGAACATTATTGCTCGCGAATATGGGTTAGCTCCTCGGTATTTTGGAAGTAGAGAGGGGTGTATGTTTATGGAAGCAATTTGTGGAATGTCAAATATCTCTTTTTTAATTTTTTCTCCCCAGGTGCCCACTAATAAAATATCCGGACTAATTTCCAATAGTTTGGCTCTAAATTCTTTCGAATTTGCGCTTTTAGCTTTTATAACAGGCAAGTTCAATTTTTTGATAAATTTAGCAGTGTAATCAGTGTGAAAATAGTCTTTGATTGTCTTTTTTCTTATATCTTTCCAGTTCATGACCCCGGCGATTTGTGCTTTTGTGCCCAAAACGCCTTCTATCATGTTATATAGCATGTCTGATGAACCGAGTAGTACAATTTTCATAGTTCTATTTTACCAGATTGTATAAATATAGACCATATGGTCTACATAAATAAACCTTATGGGTGTATCTTATTGTAAAAAATAAGCGATAATAGTATAAGAGGAGGAAAAGATATAGTGCTAAACGGTATTTATAACGATTCTATAAATAATAACTATATTAGTCGCGAGAGTAATATTGTCCAAATTTCCGATGCACAACGAAAGTATGCAACTTCACCGTTTAAAAGCTCTCATTTTGTTGATGAAACTCAGATTTCTGATGAAGCAATCAACAAGTATGAAAAAGAGCAGGATATTAAGAAGTTTGCCTCATTGGCACTTTCAGATGAGTCAGATTCGTCGCATATGACTTTGATTGAAGAGGTCTTTTCTCAAGGAGTTAAGTCACCTTTTACCGACGATTTATTAGAGAGCTTGCTTGATAACCAAAAGCTTTTGGATGATATAAATGGCTAAATAGATGACTGAATCAATTCAAGAACCTGATTTAAATGAAGCGGTTTTGCAAAATGAAGAAAAACAAGATGACAGTCTGTTTGAAGCTTTAAAACTATACGAGAGTAAAAGTTATAGTAAAGCATTGAATTTATTGTTGCCGGAGTTTGAAAGAGATAAAACAGGGACTTACGCCAATTTTATCGGTAATTGTTATCAAAAGCTCGGTTCTGTTAACGATGCTACTCATTATTGGCAAAAAGCAATTTCGCAAAATCCTACTTGTTACCAAGCTTTTTTGGGTTTGGGGAATGTTGCTTATTCTCAGAATAATATAAAACAATCCCTAATTTATTGGCATATTGCGTTGAGTATTTGTCCCGAATCCCCGCATTTAAACTATAATATTGCAGCTGCATATTCAAGAAAAGATGAGAGGTTTCTTGCTGTTTACTATTATGAAAAATTTTTGAAGTATTCGCATGATTATGACAGTAGGGATTTTAAATATGTTTCAAACATAATCTTGAACTTACGCTCTAAGGCTGCAGAATTGTTAAGAAAAGCTTCTAACGCAATTTCACAAGATAGAATAAATCAGGCAGTTCAATATTATATAAAATCTGTTACAAATTATCCTGTTCAACCAAAAGTTGTACAGAATATAGCCAAGGTTTTTGCTTGTGACAGAAATTTTGACAAGGCAATTGAATACTATAAAATGGCAATCAGAATTGATGATAAATTGAAAATTTGCATGGTGGATATTGCAAATGCCTATATGGCACAAAGAAAGTACGAACTGGCTTATTGCTATTTTACACGTTTTTTAAAATCTTACAGCAGGCAAAGCGGAACCTTTGCAGAAGTAGAAAGAATTGCGAGTTATGCAAAAAGTAAAATGAGTTCAGATTATGATTCAATAAGACATTTTAATATGGCGGTTGAGTACGAAAATAATATAAAATATAGAGAAGCCCTTGATGAGTATGAAAATTATGCATTGCTTTCATCTGATAATCGTGAGAGAGTAATGGAAAGTATCAAAAAACTTAAGCTTATGATTTATCCTGAGAGGGTTTTGGTAAAAAAACTTATTGAAAAGATTGATGAATTTGGTTCAAACGGACGTTATCAAGAAGCGGTCACATTGTGTGATAGAGTGCTTATCCTTTCGGGATTGAATTCTCAAGAGTTTAATTGGGCAAGTAAGAAAAGACAAGAGTTGCGCTATACTATCTTTAAAGAAAACGACCATAAAAAGAAATCATGAATAAACTTAAAAAGTTCTGGTACAAATATATACTAAGAAGAAAATACTATAGAACAGGTACCTGTCGAGGATGTGGCGCATGTTGCACCCATATATACGTAAAACATATGAACGGCGTCGTTAAGACCCAAGCAGAATTTGAAAAATTAAAACTTCTCCACCCCTTCTACAGTTATCTTGTTGTGTTGGGTGAAGATGAAACGGGATTGTATTTCGAATGCAAAAATTTGGATAAAGAAACAAAAAAATGCGCAATTCACAAAAAACGTCCTGCAATATGTAGAAGATACCCCCAAGAGCAGATTTTTATGCTGGGAGGAACGCTAAAGGAAGATTGTGGCTATTCTTTTGTCCCTATTGATAGTTTTAGTGATGTAATGAAAAAAATAC
The DNA here is from genome assembly GCA_944325625.1 of Candidatus Gastranaerophilales bacterium. Classification (GTDB taxonomy): domain Bacteria; phylum Cyanobacteriota; class Vampirovibrionia; order Gastranaerophilales; family Gastranaerophilaceae; genus RGIG2134. Next base: position 11,254 of record CALVAP010000009.1, read on the forward strand.
AAAACAAACAACAAAAATAGTGTAGTGATACAATTTTGGGCTAAAGGTCTTGGCGTGTATTATTTTACGCCCGACTTTAATTGTTTATTGTTCAACGCTAATAGTTCATCGCCCCTTCTTCAAGCACTCGACCTGCGCAGTATGCTGCAGTGCCCCAAGGAGTTCTGCCATATTGTTTAACAATCTCAGTGGTACAGCGAGGTGAACTCGGGTTATAGTTCCAGTAGGAAGTATCATAGCCAGTATATTTAGCTTGTAATTTTGAGCCATATGGCATAACAGTGCCTTGAGCTACACCGTTTCGGTTAGATTCTGCTATCTCAAACGTAAATATATCTCTACCCCACTCATTAGGACCTTTTTTACCATTAATATCCACTGCAACTCCACTGGATGACCAAGTCATGCCATCAGCAGTTACATAAATTGTATCAAGGTAACCTTGTATTGAGTATCCGGCATCATTCACTTCAACGCAATCTTCGTAGTTGCCACTATCACAAGTCTTAACAACTTTCATGTATTTGTTTATAATATTTTCTTTACTTCGCTCCCAATCAATGCCTCCATTGCCATCATCTACCAACGCCTCATCATCGTGCATAGCAAGAGCCATGGCATTAGAAAGAGTAGAATAGGCTTTTTTTAGTCCTGTGACATAAGAATGTTTTTGATACTTAGAAACAAGAGTAGGGATAGTCATAGCAGCTATGACTCCTATAATAGTTAAAGTGATAAGAGTTTCAGCCAAGGTAAAAGCACGCTTAGCGTGACGACTAAAAAGCCCAAAACCCTTATTAGAAGCTAACTTCTGGGGGGGGGGGGCAGCTTAGCGGCACTGTTTGTGCGATTTCGACATTTTTAACAATATAGCTGTTAAAATTCATAAAATATTGCCTCCTATAATTATGTACATATTCGCCATGTATGATTTTATAAAATTATGGAATAAATTGCAATATTAGAGTTCACTTTCTGTAAAAAGTTATTGTGACTTATTGATAAGGAGGATTAAAGCTTCTGTCCTTGAGAATTTCGTAACCGCAGGACATTCCACTAGAACCTTGTGTGCATGTATTTCTGCTTCCTCCCCAGACATCACCTGTTCCCTGCGCACCAATAGGTAGAACTCTAAAGGTGTCATTTTTGCGAACCCCTTGCAGAAAATATATGTCTCTACCCCATTGATTAGGTTTTTTGGGACCATTCACATCAACATATATTGCTTTCACATATCCATAGGAAGTAAAGAATACGATTATAGAGGAATCTTCCAGTTGAAAAGCAAAAGCAGAGCCGTTACTGACTAAATAATAGGTGCCATTAGGGCTTCCGGTGAGAAGTTTAACATCAGTAGAGACGTTAAAATTATTTCCATATACTTGGTTGAAAGCAAATTGTCCGCCGCCATTGGTTCTAACAAATGGACCACGTGCAATTTTGAAATAATTTTTCATAGCGTCAGGGTTAGTTTGCCAATAATATGGATTCATAAAAATATCACCTTTAATCCAAAATGGTTCTCCGTCACGGTCTGCCAGGTTAGCAGCTTCTCTAAGAACATTATAGGATTTAAGAAATGCGCTCTTAAATCCTTGGTCTTGGATTTTAGAGATTAAGTTAGGTATTGTCATAGCAGCTATGACACCTATAATGGTTAAAGTGATAAGAGTTTCAGCCAAGGTAAAAGCACGCTTAGTGTGACGTCTAAAAAGCCTAAAACCCTTATTAGAAGCTAACTTCTGGGGGGGGGGGGGCAGCTTAGCGGCACAGTTTGTGCTATTTCGACATTTTTAACAATATAACTGCCAAAATTCATAAAATATTGCCTCCTATAATTATGTACATATTCAACATATATGATTTTACAAAATTATGGTATAAATTGCAATAAATTTTACAAAAACTTATGTTTGCTGAGGTGGTGGTATTTTTAGGTTTTATTTTAGTGTTAAAAGTTTCAAGCAATAATGAGTCACTAAAAATTAGTCTAACAAAGTGTCAAGTAACTGTGCATTTTGCTTTGCAAGTGAATTGTTTCTTATTTTATTTCTGTTTATATATGTTCTTAGCGCTTCTCTTATTAGTTCACTTCTTGTACGATTTTCGTTTTCTGCTACTTCGTCAATATTTTTCAAAAATGCTTCAGGCATAGAAATTAAAACGCGAGCCATGCTTTTCTCCTCTAATAAAAATAAAGTCTGGTGGTTATGTTTATATAAACGATAGAGTATTAAAAAAGTTGCACATTTGTATATATTTAATGCATATTAATCTTGAAAATCTCAATATAATTGCTTTTTCGGGTTTAATATTTGTTTACATTTAAATTAAAAATTAAATATTGCAAAAAAAAAATCAGCGGATTATAATGTATCAGTGGACGCTCGAGGGAATGGCTCGGGTAAAACTTGAAAATTGCATATGGGATTGTAGCTCAGTTGGTTAGAGTGCCTGCCTGTCACGCAGGAGGTCGCGAGTTCGAGCCTCGTCAGTCCCGCCATTTTTAAAATTAGCACCTTCGGGTGCTTTTTTTGTTTATTTGTTGTGGAATAAAGTGGCGAGAACTCGCTGAAGTCTGTTTTTAATCCAAAGAACAGTTGGTCAAACATTGTAATTAGTATAAAAGCTTGTACACTAAAGAGTTTACAAATTTTTAGCCGGCTGTCATCCCTAATTTTTTTTACTCCAGCCATTTTGTCATCCCGAACTTGTTTCTGGGGCTGATTAGGCAAGTAGAATGTGGTAAATCTGTGATTTGCCGTATCCTATAAACTTCCGCTAGACAATAATAATTACTTCAATTCTTCTGCTTTGTACGCAGCATAACCTTCATAATGGTAACTTGCATCGATGCCTTTCATATAGACTTCTCTGCTATTGATTTCGGTGGTTAGGGCTTCTTTTAAAAGAACTTTTATTTCCACACTTTTAATTGGACTTCTTTCCATTGCCAATAGATAATCTTCCTTGTCTATTTTGCTCCAATCAACAACTTGCCCTAACTCTTTTTTTAAAATCAAATCAAGCCAAATTCTTGCACTTCTACCATTACCTTCTCTAAAAGGATGAGCAACATTCATTTCTACATATTTTTCAACAATCTCATCAAAATTGGATTGTGGCATATTGTCAATGTACTCTAACGCAGATTTTAGATACATAACAGGTGCAAATCTAAAATTACCTTTTGCAATATTTACAGTTCTTATTTCTCCTGCAAAATCATAGATTTCATCAAACAAATACTTGTGAATAAAAGCGAGAGATTCAAATGTTCCAACTTTCAAATCGTAAATAACATTATTCTCAAAAAGCTCTATTGCTTTAAGCTTACTTATTTTTTCTTCTACTCTAAAAAGCTCTGTTGAATCAGTTATTCCTAATTTGTTTTCTAAAG
>CALVAP010000010.1 GCA_944325625.1 Candidatus Gastranaerophilales bacterium
AGAAAAAACAGGACAAAAAAAGTATAAAAAATTAAAATATTTGTGACAGAATTTATATATTAACTGTCTGTAAATAATCAAACCAACCGTACATAATAATCAAACCATGTGTTCTTTTACAGCAAGATAAATTTTCTATAATTTGGTAAGTATTGTGTTTTAGGAGTATAAGTTATGGTAATATCAGTTGAAAAAATTGGGATAGCTTCTAATTTTAAGCAGATGGGACGTGGTTTTGAAAGACAAAATGAGTATAGTCCTACGCCAATTGGAGAGGAAAAGAGCGAACTTTTTAAATATATGGTTGGAGCGACAACGGTTGCAGCGGTAGTTGCATTAGGGATTGTCGGTAGAAAAGGACACTTGGGTAAACCAATTCAAAAATTGTTAGGCGGTGTGAAAAAATCAGATGAATCATTAGAAAACATAAGAAAATTTTCATATGCATTGCCAAAAACAGATATCAATACTAGCGGAGCTAAAAAGAATTTACATGAGGTTAGCGAGGCAAAGGTTTTTATTCCGCTAAGAGAGTATGAAAATGGCAAAATTGCCAGCGAACGTGTTTTTTGGAAAAATGGCAAACTAAAGTCAGATACAGAGTTTGTTGATGGACAACCTGTTAAGAAGAAAAGTTTTTCACCCAAAGGGGATTGGCGCTCTGTAACTACATTTAGAGATGGAAAACCCGAAAAAGAAATTATTTCTTCTCCAGATAGATATTCACATGTAGTCAGGGAATTCGTAGATGGAGAAGAAGTCAAATCTACTCATATAGTTTTCAAAAGCAGTATGAGGCGAAATGTGACAGTTTATGAAAATGGGGAAATAGCTAAAAAAACGACTTATATTATTGGGGATAAGGAAGTTCTTCCTGAATTTGTTAAGGGAAAACCGGAAGAATTACCGGTTAATCGTGCTTTTTGGGATCCTTTGGTGCAAAGAGTCTATTCTAAGGGAAAACCGGTAAGTGAATTAAAATTTGATTCAGATACAGGACAGCTTGTTGAGAAAAGTGAATTTAAAAATGGCAGATTGTCTAAGAGGATAATTTATAAAGGAGATGAACAGCATGTGGACTCAGTAGAGGATTTTTCCAGAGGAGCGCTTGTAAAATCATCTAAATATGATAACTTTGGGCATTTGGTTTCCCAATCTGAATACAAAGATGGTGATATAGTAAGAGTTACAGATTTTTATCCAAACGGAAAACCTTGCAGGATAACAGATACTCCTAGTGTGAAAAAAACTGTAGAAACTATGTTTTATGAATCCGGGGGACCTGAGTGCGTGTACGAATATGATTTGTGGTTTATTAGAAAAGAAACACACTATGGTGAAAATGGCAAAATTTCTTTATTAAAGGAGATGGATTATAATAAAGATGGTACGAGTCGTATTGTAAAAGAAACAAGTTATGATAAAAATGGTATAACGTCCGTGAAAAAAAATGTTGAAAAATTAGTTGATGGGGTTTATTTATAATATGTAATAGTTTTTCTTGGAGTTAAATTATTAGCAAAACAGGGTATTATATTCCCTGTTTTTTGTTATGTGTTGGGAAATTGGTGGTATAATGTCTTTTAAAAGAGGAGTTACAGATTGAAGAGGCGACTTTTTGCAGGATTTGGTACTGCTAATATTATAAATATCATTGCTGTATTAGAATTATTGCCAAAAGATGGTTATGAAAACTTCTATGCTTTTTTGGGTGAAGGCAGATTTTTTGAAACAGTCAAAGAATTTATAAAAAGTTCGTTTGCTTTTGAAAACATATATAATTTATCCTCAAACGAAGCTGTGTTTAAAATTACAAAAGAGCGATTGGAAGGTGTTATAGATATAAAGTCTTTTGATGAAATATATTTGCAATTTAACGGCTCGGATTACAGAGAGTTTACTTCAAAATACCCAAGAGCAGATATTTTTCTTATAGAAGATGGTTTAAAATCATATCTTAAACAATCCTCTCTTTTTTTAACCCATAAATCGCCAAAGGCTTTGTATTCCTATAATTATCTGGGTAACTTTTTGCCACATGAGTGTAGATATAATGGGTTAAAAAATATTCAAATCCCCAAAAGTGCAATAAGGAATGCTTACAATTTTTATAACAAAGATTTGGCACCCGTGTATGATGAAAATACGGTGATTCTGTGTCCTCAAGATCTTTTTGCCAGTGACATTATGACATATGAAGATGAGTTGAGGATGTACTCTGATTGTGTGGCTTTTTCTTTAGAGCAGGGGTACAACGTTTTAATTAAAGAACATCCCAGAACCAAATGTCCGTTTTCTCCAAGATTACGAGGTATGTATAAAACTGAAAAAGTCAAAAAATTTTCACCAAATACTTTACCGATTGAGATATATTTGTCGAAGTTTAAGCCAAAAGCATTGGTTTCACCGTTTTCAACTTCGTTATTTTTAGCTTCCGAGGTATTGGATTGCCCTGTATATTACCTTGATTATCACAAATATAAGCCTTCTAATTTATCAATAAAAAATTTTGATTTTGCATTGATTCTTACTCAAAGTAAGTATGCCCCGGCAGAGAATATCGATAAACCATATATTTGTCAGGTTTCAGATGAAATTAATGGTCTTCTTTTGAGGTTAAAAGAAATTCAAACATATAAAATATTTATATCAAGAGCCATTTTTTATGAATTAAAGCAGAAATACGGTCAATTGAACATATCAGATGAAAATTTGCGGCAATATAAAATAAATAAGAGTTTTGCAGAGATTATGAGAAATGGTTTTTATTTTGATTTAATTTTTTATAATTTTCAAGCCTATAAAGAGAAAATAGAGCAATATGTCAGAGTATTGGCTTCTGCAAAAACACCGATTGAATTTCTGAGGTATAGTAAATACGGGCTAAAAACTATCTTTAAGCGCTTATCTTAAAAATCATTGAATTCAACTAAGTTAATTGAAAGTTATGTTAGGGTTTTCAAGTTTTAGAAGTGCAAGTTTTCTTTCAATTCCGCCAGCGTAGCCTTTTAGTTTGCCATTGGAAGCTATTACTCTATGACATGGAATAATTATAGAAATCGGATTGTGACCTATTGCTGCGCCTATAGCTCGTGAGGACATTGTTTTTAGCCTGTTTTGGCTTGCAAATTCTTGAGCAATATCTTTGTAAGTAAGTACTTCTCCGTATGGAATTTTGCAAAGTATTCTCCAGATTTTTTTTTGAAATAATGTTCCTGCGGGTGCAAGAGGGATAGCTGATGTTTGGGGTTTTGCACCCTTAAAATAGTCGTTTAGCCATAATTTTGTATAATGAAAAATTTTAATATCATCATTTTCAATAAGTTTATCAATGATTTTTCCGCCAAAGTGTTTTTGGGCATCGAACCATAATCCGGCAAGATTTTCACCATCGCTAGCCAGAGTTATTTGTCCTATTGGAGAGTTGTATTGAGTTTTGTAATACATAGTGTTTATTCTAGATGTTTTTGCTGATTTTGTAAACTTATAGGATTGGAAAAATCCGTTTAACTTCGAAGAATTAATGATTAAATTTTGTAAAATTAATGTTTTAGAAATGCAATATTGATAAGAAAAAATTTTTTTTTAAGTATGAAGGTAGTAGGAAAATGAATGTAAATTTTTGTAGTTCTGGTTATAACAGTTATTATGAAGAAAAGTCGGGTTGTAAGTTTTGGGAAAGTACTGCGGCGCTTGGGGCATTTGCAGTGCCTTCTTGGGCAGGAAATAAGGAGATTAAGAAAATTGCTGGTAAATTACCTGAAGCTTCATCCGGGGTGTTGCCAGAGGACATCATTAGCGTGGAGAAATCAGCGGAAAAGATTCTACGCGCAACAGGTCTAAAAAAGTGTGGTGTTTCTATAGATGATTGGAGTAAAAAGATTGTTTTTTTCCCGAATAAAATTGTAAAAAGTATTATTGATGGTAAGAATGCTGCTTTTGTAATGAGTAAAGAAAAAATGGGAGGGCTAAAAGGTAATTCTGTGCTGATTAATATGAAAAAATTACCGGCTGCACTTTTTCATGAATTAGGACACGCATATAATTTTAATAAATCAGAGTTTTGGAGAGGTATGCAGAAGTTAAGAATGCCAGGAATGATATTAGGTGTTATACTTTCTCTTGTTCCGGCATTAACAAGCAGTAAAAAATCAAAGAATGGACAGGAGCTTAGTTTTGGTGATAAGATAAATAATACTTTACGTGAGTCTGCTCCGGCGCTGGCATTTTTATCATTTACGCCGGCTATCGCTGAAGAAGGAATGGCGACTATAAGAGGAAATAGTTGGGCAAAAAGACTTTTAGATCCAGAGTTGTATAAAAGGGTTGTAAAGAGTAATAAATACGGGTTATTAACATACGTATTGGCAGGAGCCGGGCTTGCGATATCAAGTTGGTGCGGAAAAGTCGTAAAAGATAAACTTTGTGATTAGTAAACAAATTAATTTATTTTTTTATCAGAGATTTTATGAGTTTAATCTGTTTAGGCAAAGTTTTTTCTATATTGTGGTCTTTTAGAATAGTTTTTCTGGCATTTTTTCGTAAAAATTCAATTTTATCCGGATTATCAATAGCATACTCAACTTTTGCGAGCATTTCATCTATATTGTAAAAGTCAAAAAGAAGTCCGTTTCTATTGTTTTTTATGACTTCTTCAACGGGAGGTGTTTTAGATGCGATTAGGCAACACTCACAGGACATAGCTTCAAGCACGGACCAAGAAAGAATAAATGGGTAAGTTAAATATACATGAGCTGAAGATATTTGAAGCAGCTTTCTAAACTCCGGAAAGGGAAGCCTGTCAGTAAAATGAACCCTTGACATATCAAGGTCAAGTTTATTGAGCATTATTTCTTTATAACTGCTCTCAGGTGGGGTGCTGCCATAACAAACCCGATTTTCACCAGCAATTACTATGTGTACATCGGAACGTTTTTTGAGTAATTTTTCAGCCATTTCCATAAATTCAGGGAAACCACGACATGGTTCCATTCCTCTTGTAGCATATGTAACAATTTTATCATTTCTACAGAGCGTTATATTTGAGTTTGGGAGTTTTAAAACGGCGTTATCATCTCTTTTAAGATAATTTACATCAACTCCGTCGTAGAGGACATCAAGTTTTTTGTGAAAAAACTTTGGGAATTGGCTTTTTTGCCAATTTGTCGGGCAAATTCCTTTGTCACAGGCTTCCAACTCTAAAAGCACATGAGCATTAAGGCACCTAGTCATAGCAGCCTTGTCGTATGAAACATCATTGTCTGTAAATTTCATATAAGCGCCTTTTGAGTTGTAATACCATTCCCAGAAAAGAACAAGCGGAGTGTCAGGAAAAATATCCTTAAAAAACATGGCATTTCCCCAGGCATGAGCAAAAATGACATCAGGTACGAAACCTTGATTTTTAAGTGCAATAGCAGCTTCTGCGGCAGCTTGAGCGTGGATTATTGCTTCTTCATACATCCTTAAGTACCTGTGACAATTATCGGGAACTTTTCGTTTTAACTTATATTGAACTTTTTTTACGCCTATAATAGAACCCTTTTCAGCATTGGTAAGGAAAACAACTTCGTTGTTTTTATCTTTTGCAAGTTCCGGAACAATATATCTGAATTGTGCAGGAAAGTTTCTGTGCGAGAATAGGATTTTCATAATGTCTTAATTTTACATAATTATTGTGGAAAAGTAAAATGAGGATTATAATGTATTTTGGTGTGGCAATTAATTAAATTATGGAGCTATGAGATGATGAAAAGGGTTTTGTTGATAAGTTTTATATTTTCCTTGATGTTGTCGATTAATCCGGCAAATGCGACATCAGTGCTGGTCCAAAGTCGTGAACGTTATTCGACAAAATATCCGAGAAGATACGTTTCTTTGAAGGTTGTAGAACCTGCTGAGTTGAAAAATGGAATTAACTTGGAACAGAATTCAATAATAAGCGGAAGGGTTATAGAAGTTAAAAATCCCAAAAGAGGTAAAAGAAATGCATACTTTATATTTGTACCATTGACTTATACGGTTCCATCCAGAGGTGTTACAAAAAATATGAGCGGGATGAATATAGAGGCTAAACTTGTTGGTTATAAGAAAGCGGACAAGAAGAAAACTGCAGAAAAAGCGGGAGTGAGTGCGGGAGGTTTTGTTTTGCCGGGGTTTTCGCAAGCATATTGGTTTGGAAAGGGCGTAGCTAACCCGCTTAGAGGAAAAACACGGTTTTCTTCAGGTGTGTATACTATGTATAAAAATTCGCCATTTGTATATGTAGAAGAGGGAGATGAGCTTATAGTAAGACAAGGAACCTACTTAAAGCTTAAGTTTTATTATTCTAATAAGCCAAATTGGCAGATATGGAAACAAGTCTAGTCTTCTATATTATACCAAGCTGTCGGGTCACCTACTTCTGTTCCCTTTTGCAGGAGTTGAGCTCCTTCTGTGTTGTCTTTTATTTTTAGGAAAATGATTTTTAAATCTTTAGGATTACCCAGAAGGGATTTGCCAACCGGTGTCATATGCGTTTTGATTTTTTCACGAAGTATAGCACTGAACTTGTCATCATCGCCATATTCTTTTTTACTTTTAAATTCAGGATTTTTGTTAACTGAGTTATGTAAACTGTTTGCAATTGGCCCAGTGATAAGAACTGTATGCATTTTTGACTCACAAATTCTTACAGCGATAAGTTGCGCAAAAGAATCCATATATTTATCAATAGCGGCTTTTGATGCCTTATTGTGTTCTTTTCTACTCATATTGGGAAATATACGTCTAGCTTCATCGTAATTATCAACAACCAAAGTGTTTTCACCTATTTTAGCCCGCTCTTCGTCATTGAGGTTTAATGCATCGGCAAAGTTTTTTCTTAGGCTAAAAGCACGTACATCATTTTCGAGAGATTCTCCATTAGAATTGTGTTTGACGGAATGCTGAATTTCTGTGGGTTTAATTTTTATGTTCCCTTTGTCAACCATAATAATACCCGAGCCCAGTCCACCGCCTGGGTATAGATAGATAATTTCTTCTCCCTCATTTAGAATTTCCGGACAGGTACTTTTAACCTGATGTAAAAGACAAGCCCCAGCTCCTGCCATATCATTTGCGTGGCGGCTTCTTACTACATTTACACCCATATTTTTAAGGTGGTCGTCTATATATTGAGGGTTTATAGGTCGTTTAAATCTGTTTTTCCTGTTGTTGTCGTAGTAAAAGTTGGTCAGCATAAAACCTGAGTATAGATTTTTAACTTTTGCTCCAGGATAGCAGATTGTTAGTTTTGTTTCTTTATCAGGGTCTTTTTTTTGGATTTCTGTTTTATATCTTTCTTCAAAATCAGCTATTTTACTAGCCAGATTTTTTTCAAATAGTTCTTCGCTTCTTTGTTCATCATCAGAAAAGACCGTTGTCCGTTCTTTTGCTATCACATTATTTTGTTCATCGATTGCACATATTTTTAATGACCCGTTAATCGAGCTTGCTCCAATATCAACATTTGTGTAGTGAGCCTTAAAGGGGATAGAGCTGCTTGAAATGTTATAAATTTTCATACTTCACCTATATTTTTTTTAAGGCTAAAAACTCTATAAATTTTTTTTTGCTACGATATAAAAAATTTTTAACATATTTTAATCATATGTTATAATCTTTTGGGGTGGAGAATTTGATGTTTATTGAACTGATTCAAAAATTTAATTTATTTAATGAATGGATTTTTGCACCGTTGGATGGGGTGATTGAAAGACTGTTTTTGGCAGAATGGATAAAAGATGCAATAATAGACAGTTTACATATGCTGCCATTTTTGTTATTCATCTTTTTCATTATAGGTTTGGTGGAATACTTTTACTTTGATAAGACAGAACTTTTGGCGTCAAAGTCAGAAAAAGCGGGCCCTTTGTTTGGAAGCTTAGTTGCATCAGTTCCGCAGTGCGGATTTTCTGTTATAGCAAGTACGTTGTATACCAGAAGGTTAATAACAAAAGGCACCTTACTGGGAGTTTATCTTGCTACGTCAGACGAGGCAATTCCTGTATTGATGGCTTCACCTGAGATGGTTGGAGTTGTTATGCCCTTAATAGGAATAAAAGTTCTTATTGGGATTGTTGCAGGTTATTTGACCGATTTTATTTTCAGAAACAAAACAAAAACTTTTGAGTATCATAAAAAAATAGAGGTTAGTGAAGATAAAAATGGTTATGACGGATGTTGTCGTCATAATATTACGAATCCATCTAAGGAAGTTTTGTTTTTTCATCCCATCATTCATACAGTAAATGTTTTTGTTTTCATATTTTTAGTCACGTTGTTTTTGAATTACCTTGTTATGCTTGCGGGTGGAGAAGAAAATCTTGGACGATATTTTATGGGGACATATTTAATACAACCTTTTATAACTGCAATTATGGGATTGATACCAAATTGTGCTGTATCGATTGCAATAACCTTGATGTATGTTAAGGGGGTAATAGATTTTGGTGCTGTTATTTCAGGATTATGTTCAAGTGCGGGGTTAGGTTTGCTTGTATTGCTGAAAAACAACAGGGATAAGAAAGACACGTTGAATATTATATTGATTTTGTTACTTGTCAGTGTTACTTCTGGATTTATAGTCAGATTGTTATGTAGTTAAGAATAATACTTGAATTTTGCATTAAGAAGAATGCTTATTCTCTAATTTAGGGGGATCATAGTTTTATATTTCAAAAGGAGATTTAAGGTATGACTATGTTTTTAAGGTGGATTGCTTATTCTTTTGCAATTATGCTTATTGCTTGGATAATTCCGGGAATTAGTGTTTCAAGCTTTTGGGCGGCTTTACTCGTGGTTATTGTAATAGGGTTGATTAATATATTTGTTCGTCCTATCTTGACATTCATTACATTTCCGATAAATTTCTTGACATTGGGACTATTTACGTTTGTATTGAACGCTTTACTTTTTATGTTTGCGGGATATGTGGCACCGGGTTTTTCAGTTAACGGTTTTTGGAGTGCTCTTTTAGGCTCGTTGCTTATGTCTGTTTTTAGCATTCCGATTAATAAAATTGGTTATGATGATGAACTTTAGGTTAATTGGCAATGGCGTTTTATAACTTGTAATAAAATGTCATTGCCAATATAGATATAAACTGTTATAATCTTCTCTAAAGCAAAGGGGGAAAGTATGGAAGTTTGGCAAGTTTGGGGTGTTATAGGCATTTTGCTGATAATTGTGGAAATGTTTACACCGGTGCTGTTTTTCCTTAATTTGGCAATTGCAGCTATTATTACGGGGGTTGTTTCTTATTATACACCGTTAAACGGGACTTGGCAGGTTTTGGTTTTTGCGGCGGCATCTATAGTTTTGTTAGCTTTTCTTCGTCCAATACTTTTGAAGATAAAAGATACCCCCGATAAAACAGGCATGGATACTTATATAGGACAAGAAGCTAAAGTTACACAAAAAATAACCAAAGATTCCGGACGAATTGCTCTTTTTGGGGAAGCATGGGATGCCAGAAGTTTGAATGATAATGCGATTGATGAAAATGAAGCTGTAAGAATAGTTTCGCGTGATGGATTAACAATGTATGTAGAGAAAATATAGGAGAAAAAAATGTTATTGTTAACAGTCATTTTAGTTCTTGTTGTCTGTTATTTTGTAATGGGATTCAAAATTGTTCAGCAGGCAGAGGTTATGGTAATTGAGCGCCTAGGTAAGTTCCATAAAATTTTAACCTCGGGTCCCAATTTAATTATTCCAATTATAGATACCCCACGTGGAGTTCAATGGAAAACGCAGATAAAGACCCTTGATGGTAGGGTGTATTCAACTATTCAAGAACGTCATAAGATAGATTTAAGGGAATCTGTATATGATTTTCCCCGTCAGAATGTAATTACCAAAGATAATGTATCAATAGGTATTAATGCACTGATTTATTTCCAAATAGTTGACCCTAAAAGTGCAGTGTATGAAATTCAGAACTTACCGGAAGCTATTGAAAAATTAACCCAAACAACCTTAAGAAATATAATTGGTGAAATGGATTTAGATGAAACTTTTGTTTCAAGAGATACAATCAATAATAAGCTTAGGACAATTTTAGACGAAGCATCACATAAGTGGGGCGTAAAAGTCAATAGAGTAGAACTTCAAGATATTATTCCGCCGTCAGATATACAAGCTGCAATGGAAAAACAAATGAAAGCAGAAAGAGAAAGAAGAGCTGTAATACTTGAAGCAGAGGGACAAAAACGTTCTGCAATTCTCAGAGCAGAAGGTCAAAGAGAATCAGAAATAGCAAATGCAGAAGGTGAAAAACAGGCGGCTGTACTAAGGGCACAGGGTTTAGCAGAAGCGAGAGTAATGCAGGCAGAGGCAGAGGCTGAAGCGATTAGAAGAACAATTTCCGCTATAGATGGTCATGGAGAGCCGGATAAATATCTTATAGCTGTTCGCTATCTTGAAACATTGAAAAAAATGGTAGAAGGTAAAGATAACAAAGTGGTATATATGCCCTATGAAGCAACAGGAATACTTTCATCTGTAGATGGAATAAAACAAATGTTAGATGCTAATAAGTAGTTGATAATCCAAAGCAAAAGCTCGCAGATGTAAATTCTGCGAGCTTTTTTTCTTTATACTTATCTAAGGATTTATTCTTCAATGATATACTCGTCATCATTATTGTAAGAAGTGGAAGAAGCGGTATTATCGTTGGTATTGGTAGCGGTTTCTTCGTCTTCGTCTTCTTCTTTAACGAGGCCTTGACCGCGATTTTCGGAAGCGCTGTTGCGAACATCGTTGGCTTCTTCATATTTAGCTTCGATATTAACTTTATCGGAATCGATAGTATCTTGAGCATCTTGAA
>CALVAP010000011.1 GCA_944325625.1 Candidatus Gastranaerophilales bacterium
AAAAGTCCAGTTCGGCAGTTTGATTTTTTTGGAATACTTAAAATTCCGACCTAAAAAAGCCCACACAAAGCGGGCTGTCCAAAATAATCAAAGTATCCGTACAAATCAAACCGGTCGTTAAATTACACTTCTACTGCTTTTTTTAATAATAAAACTGAGCAATAAAAAAGAGCGCGATTGCGCTCTTTAATTAATTTGGTGGAGACGGTGAGATTCGAACTCACGTCCAGAATGGGCAAACGACAATATCTACATGTTTAGACTGCTTTTATTTTTGATTTGGTATGGAAAGAGTCCAACCTACGCCAAATCTAAGCAGTTTAAAGCGATACGCGCTTTGAGAAAAGTCTTGGTACGGTTAATTCTCATCCCCGCACTGCGTCTTGCATAATTGACCCTAAACAAACGGCAAGCTGGTCGGTTTAGAGTGCTGAACTGCTATATTAAGCAGCGAGCGCTTGTGCTCTTGAAAAATCAGCTTTTACAACGTTATTAGCGTTTATTTTAGTTTGCTCGTTGATAACGCAGAACAGCTCTGCGACATGCAATTGACATTCACCGAGTCACCCTGTCAAATCCAAAACGTCCCCTTATTCATTGTTTCAATGTTCTATTACTACATTATAAACCAAAAATTAATCTTTTTCCAGAGCAGCATTTGTGTCTTTTATTTTAATTCGGTGCTTAGTTCTAATTCTTTTTAAATGTTATAACAATCCAATTTCCATAGTCATACATAGAGTCGAAGGAACAGTATTTAAATGCGTTATTTATGAGTTTTATTTTTGCATAAGAAAATGCCATAAAAAGTATTTCTGTGTTTTTATATTCCTTTTGGTTATTTGCGATTCGTTTTAGGTCGTTTGATGAAAAAAATGCAACTTGGGTGGGAATTACAATTGCAATTTTTTTCCCACTTGGAATTTTTTTGTATATATTTTCAAATTGCTGGTTCTGATATTCTTCGTTTTCAAACAAAAAAGCGGACTTTAATTTCTCTTTTCCTCTGAATTTTAAATCTTCGGGTTTGCAATTAGGGCAGATAAGATATTTGGGAATAGAGGCTTTGTCTATTTCTATAACTTTTTTTGGAGTAAGATTAGTGTATTTTTCATATCTGAAAAATTGGTGATATAAACAAATTACGTGATCATTAGAAGAAATTTTAGCTTGCTTGAGTAAAATTGCGGGAGCTTTGTGCCCTTCAAGTCTTGGAAGTCTTTGAGGTGCTCTAGGGTTAAACAATAGAAACGATAAAACTATAACAAAATAGATAACAGCCAAATTGCGGGTTAACTTTGTGGGTTTTTGGGTAAATCCGTTGACAATCAATAAAATTAGCAGCGGGTAAATTTCGACCGAGTATTTTGTTGAAAGTACCAGCTTTCCTAATAGTGCTGCAATTATTAGTGAGGTGAAATACATAAGGCAGCAAACAGTTAATGTTTTTAATAATGGGTCTTTTTGTTTAAGTGTTCTTTGTATAAAATAAATGGCTATACAAAACGGAATAATAATGAATAAAATACTGTCTGCGGTTCCTACTGCTTTAAAGTATGAAAACAGGTTAACAGCTGAATTTGTAATGTTAGTTTGAACCGGTGTTAGATAGTCGATAAGAACAAACAGGATTTTTGAAATATTAAAAATTCCCCAATTTTGTGAAAGAGACTCTCGGGTTAGGACAGAGACCAAAAAAGGAATTAGCGGCAGAAAGCATACTGTAACAATTGTGTATGCCGCAAAAATTTGTCTTTTTATTTCAGGTTTTTGCTTAAGAATTATTATTGAAAAAATTAGCAGATTGAAAAATACGAAAACAAAACCTATTGTGTGCGTTATCAGTAACAAAAAATTGAACAGAAGAAACATCCAGAAGTTATAGATGTTCAGATTTCGAACAGTTTTTATAAAAAAGTATAAAAGCCAAGTGCTTATCAAAAAAATAAGCCCATAAAGTCTTAATTCTTGAGAAAAATAGATTAAAAATCCGCTTAGAGCAGAAAATAGTGCGCAAAACAGACCGGTTTTTTGGTCTTTGTACATTTTCCCCAACTGATACATTGATAAAATATTAAAAACCCCTATTACAACGCTAGATAGGCGTAGGACATAATCTTCATTTCCAAAACAACTGCTCCATAATTTTAAGTAGAAATAATAAAGTGGCATGTGGCAGTTAGAAAGAATTTTCTTAATGAGCGGAGCCCCGAACTCAAAAGATGAAATCCACCATCCCATATATTCGTCATTCCATAGCCCCATAGGTTTATCCAAGGATTGAAGTCGGAATAATATTCCCACAAGGGTTATTGTTATCAATATTAATATGTTTTTGTAATGTGGTTTCAAAAGTACACCTTGTTAAAATGGTTAAATCTATAATATAATAAGAATACTAAAAAAGGCTAATATATGACAAAACTCATAATTCAAATACCTGCATATAATGAAGAAGCGACACTGGGTATAACACTAAGTGCACTGCCAAAGCAAATAGATGGTATAGATGAAATTGAAACTCTTGTGATAAATGATGGGAGTAAAGATAAAACCGAGCAAATAGCAAAAGAATTCGGTGCAAATCATATACTGAATTTAGACAGGAATTATGGGCTGGCAAAAGCTTTTATGGCAGGGATAAAAAAGTCGGTTGAACTGGGAGCAGATATAATAGTCAATACTGATGCGGATAATCAGTATAGTGCAAACAATATAAAGGACTTGATTAAACCCATACAAGAGAATGAAGCGGATATTGTAATTGGGGCTCGACCGATTAGTGAAATAAAACATTTTTCATTTGCAAAGAAGTTGCTCCAAAAATTGGGTTCAAAAGTAGTAAGGTTGTTTTCATCAACTGATGTAGAAGATGCCCCCAGCGGGTTTAGAGCGATGAGTATGTCGGCAGCAAAAGAAATAAATATTTATGACAATTTTACCTATACGTTGGAAATGATTATTCAATCTAAGGTTAAAGGATTAAGGCTAAAATCAGTGCCTGTAGAAGTTAATGAAGAACTTCGCCCATCAAGGCTTTTTAAAAATTATTTTCAATATTCTTTTCGCTCAATGATTACAATAATTCGGATGTTTATTGTTTACCGTCCGTTTAGGTTTTTTGCTGTCATAGCAAGTGTTTTAGGTATATTAGGGTTTATTATAGGTTTGAGATTTTTACTTTATTACTTTTTAGGGAATGGAGGCGGGCATGTTCAGTCTTTAATTTTGGCTTCTATCCTTCTTATTATTGGATTTCAGACTTTATTACTTGCAGTTATAGCCGATTTGCTTGCGATTAATCGTCGTATTCTTGAAGAATTAAAACGAAAAAATTAACTCTAAATATTTATAAAATATTTTTATTTTTGTTATAATCAACTTAAGTAACGACAGGGAGAAAAATTATGACGCAAAGAGTTTTATTATGCATAATGGACGGTTGGGGTATAAATAAAGACTGCCCGAAAGATGCTATTTCATCAGCCAGAACACCGTCTTTTGATAAATTACTTTCAGAAGAGCCTCACACACTGATATATGCAGAAGGTGAGCATGTGGGATTACCTGCAGGTCAAATGGGTAATTCTGAGGTTGGGCACCTTAATCTTGGAGCAGGAAGAATTGTTTATCAAGAGCTTTCAAGAATAAATAAATCAATCAAGGATGGGGATTTCTTCACTAATGAAGAATTCTTAAATGCAATTAACCATGTGAAGAAAAATAATTCTTCTCTACATTTATACGGATTAGTTTCGGATGGCGGTGTTCACAGTTCGTTGGAGCATTTGCTGGCTCTTATACAATTGGCGGCAAAAGAGGGGCTTAAAAATGTTTATGTTCATGCATTTTTAGACGGTAGAGATACCCCTCCAAAGAGTGCTAAGAAATATCTTCAAGTAGTAGAAGATAAGCTGAGCGAATGCGGACTTCCTCCGATTGCATCTGTAATTGGCAGGTATTGGGCAATGGATAGAGACAATCGTTGGGATAGAATTGAAAAAGCCTATAACTGTTTAACGGAAGGTTATAGTGCGAAGGCATCAAATTCAATGGAAGCTGTTGATAATTCTTATGCCGTGGATAAAACAGATGAATTTGTAGCTCCAACAATGACAGGAGATATGAATTCGCGTATAAAAGATAATGATGCAATCATATTCTTCAATTACAGACCCGATAGGGCAAGAGAAATAACTAAAGCGATGACATTTGAAGATTTTAACGGGTTTGAAAGAATAGAAAAACTCGAAAATCTTTATTATGTTTGTATGACCCAGTATGATGAAACCTTTAACATGCCTGTAGCGTTCAAGCCACAGACACTGAAAAATATTCTGGGCGATGTTTTGGATGCTAATAACATCAAGCAATTCAGAACAGCAGAAACCGAGAAATATGCTCACGTGACGTTTTTCTTTAACGGTGGCGTAGAAGAAGCCAACAGACTTGAAACGAGAGTATTGGTAGCTTCACCTAAGGTTGCAACGTATGATTTGCAGCCTGAAATGAGTGCAGATGAAGTTTGTGAAAATGTTCTTGATGCAATAAATGATAAAGAATACGGATTTATTCTCGTAAACTTTGCAAATCCTGATATGGTAGGACATACAGGAGTTTTTGATGCAGCGGTAAAAGCTGTAGAAAAGGTAGACGAGTGTGTGGGTAAAATAGCAGAACGTTGTAAACGTAAAGGTGTTGTAATGCTTCTTACCGCTGACCATGGTAATGCAGAATGTATGGAAAATGTCCAGACACATGCGCCTCACACAGCTCATACAACCAACCCGGTACCATTTTTGGTTATAGGTGATGATAAGGTTAAAAAACTGCGAGATGGCGGAGCATTATGCGATGTGGCTCCGACTGTTCTTGATATTATGGGAATAGATAAGCCTGCAGAAATGACAGGATGTTCACTTATTCAAAAATAGTTAAATTATAAGGTAGAAAAGTAGCATATCGGCGCGGTTTTCAGCGCCGATATTTTACTAAAAATTGTTACAAAATAGTGAAGAAAAAGCTTGAATTTGCTCTTTAAAATTAGCCTTCTGAGCTTATTTATGCTAATATATTATCAAAGCAGAATTCTTTGGGGAGTAAACATGACAACACAAACAGAGCAAAGCTATAGTGCAAGTAATATTAGAGTATTGGAAGGTTTAGAAGCGGTAAGAATGCGTCCCGGGATGTACATAGGGTCGACTTCTCAACGCGGATTGCACCATTGTATATACGAAATTGTTGACAACTCTATAGATGAATCGTTAGCAGGTTATTGTGATACGATAAGAGTAATAATTAACGAAGATGAGAGCGTTACCGTAATAGACAACGGAAGAGGAATTCCGGTAGATATAAAGCCGGAAAGCGGAAAATCTGCATTGGAAATTGTTCATACTGTTCTTCACGCGGGTGGAAAATTTGGTGATGGCGGATATAAGGTTTCCGGTGGATTGCACGGTGTTGGAGCATCTGTTGTTAATGCTCTTTCTGAAAAAATGGTTGTTGAAGTTTCTCGCCAAGGGTGGGTTCATAGGCAAGAATATCTTAGAGGTGAGCCTGTTACTCAGGTTGAAAAAATTCGTGAAACAGAATTAACAGGGACAAAAACTACATTTTGGCCTGATCCGCTTATTTTTACGGAAACTACGGAAATTGACAGAGACGTAATTTGTAACAGATTGAGAGAGATGGCTTTTCTTAACAAAGGATTAAAAATTATATTCCTTGATGCTAAGAAAAATGAAGAGCATACTTTCCACTATGAAGGCGGTATTGCAAGTTATGTAGAGTTTTTAAACAAAAATAAGACAGTTCTTTTCGAACAGCCTGTTTATATAGAAAAGGTTGTTGACGGGATGACGGTTGAAATTGCAATGCAATATACAGATGCTTATACAGAAAGTATTCTTTCTTTTGCAAATAATATCAATACACACCACGGCGGAACGCACTTGACAGGTTTTAGAAATGCAATTACTCGTGTATTGAATGATTATGCGAGAAAAAATAATATACTCAAGGATAATGAGCAAAACCTTTCTGGTGACGATGTTAGGGAAGGTTTGACTGCGATAGTTTCTGTAAAAATAGGAAATCCGGAATTTGAAGGACAAACAAAAGAAAAACTAGGTAATGCCGAGGCGCTTACCGCAGTGCAAGATGCTGTAAGAGATAAGTTTCAAGAGTGGTTGGAATTTAATCCCAAGGTTGCAAGGACCGTTCTTGAAAAGACGCTGCAAGCACAAAGAGCAAGAGAAGCTGCAAGAAGAGCCAGAGAGCTTACTAGAAGAAAAACAGCACTGGAAACTTCTACCCTGCCGGGTAAGTTGGCGGATTGTTCCAGTCGAGAAGCTGATAAGTGTGAAATCTTTATTGTTGAGGGTGACTCAGCAGGCGGTTCAGCAAAACAGGGTAGAAACAGAATGTTTCAAGCTATCTTGCCGTTGAGAGGTAAAATCCTTAACGTTGAAAGAGCAAGGCTTGATAAAATTTATGCTAATAATGAAATTCAAGCAATGGTTCAGGCATTTGGAATTAATATCAGTAAAAATGATGAAGAAGTCGAATTGGAAAAACTTCGTTATCATAAAATTATAATTATGACAGATGCTGATGTTGACGGTGCCCATATCAGAACTTTGCTTTTGACTTTCTTTTTCCGTTATGCAAAACCTCTTATTGAGAACGGATACGTTTACATAGCACAGCCACCGTTGTTTAAGATTACTATAGGTAAAAACTCCGAGTATCTCTATGATGAAAGAGCTTTGGATAAAATGCTTAGAGAACGAGGTGTTAAGGGGTTAACATTATATGACAAAAAGAAAGAAAAATCTTTGACTGGTGAAGAACTTGGTGTATTACTTGCTAATATGTCGGCTTATTACCACTCATTTAATAACCCGCTTATTAACCCTATACCAAGCGTTATTATTCGTGGTTTAATTCGTGCAAATATAGTTGAAGATGATTTTATGAATCAAGAGAGAATGAACGAAATAAACGCATATTTGCAGCATTATCTTGTTGACCACGGACAAAACTATGGTATCGAGGGGGCTGATAAATACGTTACTTCTCTTAAGTTCAATACAGAAAACAACAAATACTCAATAATTATTGATTTAGGAGAGGAACATACAGATCCGATTAGAATTTCTTCGAACCTTATAAAATCTCATGAATATCAAAGAATTAAAGAGTCTTATCCTTTAATCAGAAATTATTTGATTGAAGAAGAAAAGGTTTTGTTTATGGATACGGGAGTAGAAGTGGTAGAAATTAAGTCATTCCATGATATCCAGAAGATTATAGAAGAAAGAGGACAAAAAGGTCTTACGTTACAGCGATTCAAAGGGCTTGGAGAGATGATGCCCCAGCAGTTGTGGGAAACGACCATGGATCCTCAAACAAGAACGCTTAAGAAAGTTAACATAGAAGATGCAATGCTTTGTGACCAATTGTTTGATATTCTAATGGGTGACAAGGTAGAGCCAAGACGCGACTTTATCGAGGAAAATGCTGTATACGCAACAAATATTGATACATAAGCCCGAGTTTTATAGAATGTAGTGCTTATAAACTATTCATAATAATCAAAAAGGAGCGCAACGAATACATTCGTTGCGCTCCTTAGTTTATTGTTCTATACATCTGTTCTGTTCAAAAAGTTAGAAATAGCGTTATCTAGTGTTTTTGCAGGTTCTAAAGTGTTCTCATCATATGTTGTTTTTTCATTAGTTTTTGGGTTATGAAAGAATTTGTTGTAGAGTGATAGCCCAATATAAATTAAGATTGATGATATTAGTACTCCAATCATTGCCAGAATAAACTTTTTGGCAGCAAATAGCATTTCATTAGATATAGTAAGCGCAAAGCAAGGTTGCATTGCGCTTATTATAGTTATCACAGATAAGAATATCTTATTCTTGAGCATTAGTTTCTTCCTTTTTTACTTTCTTTGTTCGGCTAGAAGTAGTTTTGCGAGGTTTTTTTGCTGTTTTCTTGGTCGGTTTAGAGTCTTTTTTAGCCTCTTCAATCGGTTTTTCTTCTGCCTTTTCTTCTATTGTAGCAGGTTTTTCTTCTACAATCACATTTTGTTCCTGCGTTGATTCATCTTGGGAAGTTTTAGATTGTTTTTTGCCGCGTGGCTGTTTCCTGCCTCTTGAGGGCTTTCTTTGTTGTTTTTTCTCTGTTAAATCAATTTCAATTACTGTAGATTCTACAGGTTCAATAGGTGTTGATTGTTCAAGATTTTCTGTTATTTCTACAGCCTGATTTTGTTCTGGTTGTTGTGTATCTTTATTTTCTTCCTGTTCTTTAGTTTCAAGTTGTTCATTTGGTTTCTTGTTAAAGTTTTTGTCAAACTTGCGTTTATCGTTTTTGTTATTTTTGTTATTACTATTGTTTTGTTTTTGACCTGAAGGAAGCTTAACTTTTGCAGCTTTAGCGCGATACTCGCCTTCAGCTACCGAAGAGGAGAAAGAAAATTCCTCAATAAAGCAACCTGTTCCTTGGCAGTGCGGACATTTTTTTGTGAACACTTCAGATAAGCTTTGCCCCTGTCTGTGACGGGTTAGTTCAACAAGCCCAAGGTCAGAAAGCTGTCCTACTTGTGGTTTTGATTTATCGTCTTCGAGCGCAAGTTCAAGTTCTTGCATAATTGCAAGTTTATCTGTTCTTGAATTCATATCTATAAAGTCAATAATAACCATACCTCCGATATTTCGAAGCTTAAGCTGACGTGCAATTTCATGAACAGCCTCAATATTGGTTTTTAAAATTGTTTCATCCTGCGTTGCGGAACTGATAAATTTTCCGCTATTTACGTCGATTACAGTCAATGCTTCTGTTGGTTGAATGAATAAATATCCGCCTGAAGGCAAGTTTACTTTGACTTGAAGAGCTGCTTTTATTTCTTTGTGAATACCGGAAGCAACAAGCAAAGGTTGTGTACCCTTGTATGTTTCAACAGTTATGTTTTTATTCATATTCCAAGCTTGCAGAAGTTGTGTAACCCTTTGGTGGGCAAATGCAGTGTCAACAGTTATTTTGGTGACATCTTCGGTACAAGCTTCTCTGATAACTCTATATAACAAGTCTTGGTCTCGATGAATAATGCAAGGTGCGCTGTGAGATTCTGCTGCAGTTATAATGGTATTCCATTTTTCAAGAAGCATTTCCAAATCGTCTTGAATTTCTGCTTCCGTTTGCCCTTCTGCTTCTGTACGAACAATTACACCAACTCCTACGGGTTTAATAAGATTAACTACTGACTTTAATCTTGCTCTTTCTTTTTGTGATGTTATTTTTCTCGAAACATTTACCCCTGTTTCTTGTGGCATAAGTACAAGAAAACGACCCGGAATACTTATCATTGTGGTTACACGAGGACCTTTGTGTCCTGTTGGTTCTTTTACAACCTGTACAATAAGATTTTGACGAGGTTTCACTTTGTCTTTAAGTGCACCTTTTCCAATTATGTCCTCAGCATGCAAAAATCCCATTTTGTCTGAACCTACATCAACAAATGCTGCATCTATACTTGGTAAGATGTTATCTACTTTTGCCAGATATACATCACCGAGCAATATATCTCCACGATGTACAAAAAACTCCATTACACGCTCATTTTCCATAACCGCTGCGATGTTATCGCGTTCCGCAATTACAATACTTTTTGTCATTGTTAAACCTTTCTATATTTCTTTAAAATCTTTATCATAAAACTTTATTCTTGTGATATCGAAAATCTTCTCCGGACATATTTCCGCCAACATTGTATCTGCACGTAGTGCCGGAAGGTCGCTGCTTTGACCGCTTTTTAAAATCAGATAAAGTACATTGTCCTTAAACTCTGCTTTTTTTATCGAAGATTTTATATCAATTTGTTTTATAATACCCTTTTTATTCTTCTTTTCGATAAACAAATTATCCGAAGAATTTATCCTGTCTTTAATATACAACAAATCTTCTTTTTTGGAAAGTTTTTCAATAGGTTCAATTTTGTAAAGCGCCCACTGACATAGTATATCTGCAGGTGGAAACTTTTGTGCGGATTTTATTATGGATTTTATTTGAATTTTGTTTTCTGAGTTGTTTAAAATAAGTTCTTTTACCTTCTCTACATCATAATCATGGACAAGTTCAAAGTCGACAATCTCAGAGATACTTTGCGTAAATAATGGCAAAGCTACCCCTAAAGATATTTTGGGGGAAGGGTTGAACCCTTCGCTGTATGCTACCTCTAAGCCGGTTCTTTTTATAATTTTTATAAGAGTGGATTGAAAATCTAAGTGTGAAATATATCTTAAATCCCCTGTTTTATCAACAATCATGCGGTATTTTGTGTTTTGGACCGGTAGTTGTGATGTTTTTTCACTTAGATCCGGTTCATATTTTTTATCGATTATTTTTTTTACTTTCAGCGTTGGACAAACACCACAGTTTACGCATTTATTTTCGCAGGTAGGACAGTTTTTTGATTGCATTGCGAGTTTGTACTGTTCAATCAGCCAGCTTTTTTTTACGCCAATATTTATAAAATCCCATGGAAGCGACGAATTAATATCTAAGTTCTTAGTTGCTAATTCACTGAGATTTATTCCGCAATTATCAGCCGTTTTTGCCCATAAATCATAGCTAAAATTTTCATCCCAAGAATCAAGGTATGAGCCGTTTTTGTAAAGCTCATATATATATTTGCAAGTATTTTTGTCTGCACGAGTTATTGCGGCTTCGATTTGGGAGATAAATTTATCATGAATGTTGATTTTTACCCCTTTAATTTTTTGCGATTCTTCTTTTACGTATCTAATTTTTTGTGTAATAGTTTCAAAATCGTTCTGTCCACACCACTGGAGCGGGGTAAAAGGTTTTGGGATAAATATAGACATTGAACCTGTTATGGTTAAAAAAGCATTTAAGTTTAGTTCTCGTTTTAGAGAATTTGCCTTGGATATGATATTTGAAAGCATTGTGATAAGTTCGTCTATATCGGTATAGGTTTCAGTAGGCAGACCAAGAATAAAATAAAGCTTAATTTTTGTGAAGCCGTTTTTGTAAAGTTCCAGAATTGCATTTTCAATTTGCTCTGTAGAAATATTTTTGTTAATAAGGTCACGTAATCTTTGACTTCCTGCTTCCGGAGCGAGTGTTATCGTAGATTTTCTTACGCTTTGAACAAGATTGGTTAATTCCATATTAAAGCTGTCAATTCTTTGACTGGGTAACGATACTGAGGCATGAAAGCTTTTGAATTTGCAGTTAAGTTCCTTTACGACAGGAATAATATTCGAATAATCATTGGAAGAAAGCGATAGTAGTGAATATTCATCGTAGCCTGTATTTTGAACCCCATCGAGAGTAATGTCTATAACATCTTTTGCACAGCGTTCTCTAATAGGCAAATTGACATGCCCGGGTTGGCAAAAACGACACATACGACCGCATCCCCTGCGTATCTCTGTGACAACTCTATCATGAATAGGTTGGGAATATGGAATTGGAAAATTAATTGGCGCAGTTTTTTTATCCAAATTACAAACTCTTTTTGTCACAGAAGTTGAAAGGTTGGGAATATACACCCCATTTATTTGTGATAGTTTTTTTAATATCTCTTTTCTGGACAATTGTTCTTTTCGGGCTAACTCGTATGCTTCCAGTACTTCGATTATTATTTCTTCGCCGTCTCCCAGCAAAAAGCCGTCTATGAAATCATAAAGAGGTAGCGGATTATATGCACATGGTCCCCCTGCTAGTATTATCGGGTCTGTTTCTTGCCTTTTTTCGTTATAGACTTCAATATCCGCCATATCAAGCATTTTTAGTACTGTCGGATATGCAAGTTCATACTGTAGTGAAAATCCTATCAGGTCAAAATCTTTTAAGCTTCGCTTACTTTCACAAGCCCATAGATATTGATTTTTTTCTTCAATAAGTTTTTTTAAATCAACATCTGGCGCATAAACCCTGTCTGCATAAAACTTTTCTACTGAATTGACGCATTCATATAAAACTCTGTGACCAAGATTAGAAACGCCTACTTCATACTTATCAGGAAAAGCAAGTGCAATTTTGACTTTTGCTGTATCAAAATCTTTGTTGTAACTCTTTATTTCTCCACCGCTATAGTGCGATGGTTTATTTACTTTGTAGAGCAGTTGCTGAATTTTTTGTTCGCTAGGCGTCATTTTATGCGGGCTCATATGGTTTGTATTTGTCTATTTCTATTATGGTTCCGCTCAATTCATTCTTATCAAATAATGATATAAATTCAACAATCTTTTCATGCGGAACATTGTAGTTGTATAGTGAATATTTACGGTTTTTTAATTTCAAAACTCTTACTATATAGTAAAATTTTGAGGCATTTTCCAAAATAGCTTCCTTTTTGAAAGGGCGTCCGTTGGAATCCTCGTCCAGTCTAACATAATTAACACCGGCAAAAAATTTTACAGGAGGTTCATTTGTTGCTGTGTTCTCATTCTTCTGTATTTTTTTGAAGAGCCTTATTACTTTATCGTCAATATTTTCACCCATAACGCAATTATATTGGACAAAAATGGTCATGTCCAATATTTAAAATTATGTAAACATACAAAAGTTCCCAATATAAAAACCCCCACCTTACACTATAGTTTGGTGGAGGTTTTCTTTTCTCTTGTTTAATACATCTAGACTTGAGAAAGTTTTGATAAAGCTTCAGCAGCAACGGCTTGAACATTCGGGTCTGCGTCTTTTTTAGATTGTTCGAACATTGTTGTTAACAGGGCTTTATTTTCCGGAGTTGCAATGTAAGAAAGGGCTGCGAGTGCAGATGCTCTTAGCATTGGGTTTGCATCTGCTTTTGCAATCTTAACTACATCGTTAATCATTGGTAGGTCTTTCATTTCCAACTTTGTTCCTTGAGCCTTTTCTACTTCGGTGCTCAAGAGTTTTTGAAGGATTGCAACTGTATAAAGTGCGAATTGTTTGTTTCTTTCGGCTGTTTCCATTTCAGAGATTTTGTTTGCATTTTCTGTTTGTTCAGGCGTCAATTTTTCTCCGGAAAGGATTTTTTGTCTTAACTCAAGCTGTTCCGGTGTTGGACCTTGCATTTGGGTTGTGTCTTTTTTAATAATATTTCCAAGTGCATCCATTATCTGTGTATCTAACAATTGAGTAGCTGCGTTGGGGTTTGTTTGAGCTGTTTCTGCGATATTTTCAATTGCTGAAAGTTGTTCATCAAGGTTTGTTGAGTTCAACTTTGATACAACTTGGTTTAAATCTACATTTATAGGTGTTGATGCAGGAGTTTCAACTTTTGGCGCTTCCGGAGCTGCTGCAGGTGCTGATACAGCTTCAGCTACAGGTTGAGCTTGAGGTGGTTCAGGCATTTGCGCTTGCGGAGCGTTTATAATTTGTGGTTGATTATTAACTACGGGTTGAGGAATTACAACCGGTGCAGGAATTTCTGCTGCAACTGGTGCTTGAGGTGCCGGAGGTACCGGAGGAAGTGGCGGTTGAGCCGGTGTCATCATTATAGGCTCCGGATATTGTCCATTTGGTACATACGGTGCGTATGCACTGGCTTGTGGCATTGTGTATTGTGGAACTGTAGGCATTGCATACGGATTATATGGTGCTTGTGTACCTGCTTGCGGATTGATTATATCAATTTTTACTGCGTTGTTTTGTGGTGTTTGTTGTTGGTAATAGGGTGCAGCTTGATATATCGGGGTCTGCGTTGCGTACGGCATGCCCATTTGGTATGCTTGCGGTAGTGTTGCGTTTGTCTGTTGAATCGGTTGAATCATTTTGTTCCCCTTATCTAGATGTATCGTATATTTTGTATATCACACAGTATAATAATTCTACTTTATAAATATTCCTAAAGGTTTTTTATTGCTTTTTTTTTTCTTTTTTTTAATATTTTGTTACATTTTGGTTTTGTGAATCCT
>CALVAP010000012.1 GCA_944325625.1 Candidatus Gastranaerophilales bacterium
TAAATGGTGGTGCAGAGGTTGCAAAGTTAGAACTTATAATCAATAAATTTGTTGAAAAAGTCCGTACTTTTGAAATGTTTGAACTTGCTAGAATGATTGATTGTATAAATTTAAGAAAAGCTGCTTAATCTTGTTTTCTTCTTTTTGCTTTTTTATATGCTTCATCATGACAATCAATAGAAACAATTTTGACTATTTTATTTATATCATCAACCATAAAAAGAACTCTATATCCTTTATTCCAATCCATTCCCCTAATATTACTCAAATCTCCACTTTTAGCTCTTGATGAGCCATAAGGATTTCTTTCTAATTTTTTCAATGAACGATATAGTGTCTCCAAGTTAATTCCAGATTTTTTAATTTTCGGTATATCGTCCTTAAGCACGCTTTGAATAAATATTACTTGATATTCCAAAAATTTCCCCCTCAATATCTTTTAGAGATACTAAATCCTTGTCATTTTTGTTTGATTCAGCCTCTTCAATTCTTTCATTGTATTTTTTTATAGCTGCATCAATAGATTGTGTTATTGCTCCTAATGGAACTACAAAAGGCATAACAAGCTGTCCATGCTTATTGGCAGCAAGCCATTTTGCGGAGATATCATTATATTTAGATTGAGGAGCACATAATACATCTTTACCATTCGATAATAAAACTAATTCAGATAAAGGCGCCCTGTAATCTAAATTGTTTTTTAAATAATCTATTGCTAATTTTATTTTTGGAATACTAATGTTATTTGTTCTTAAATATAAAACAGTTTTTACTTCAATAATGTCTTTAAATGAATACAAACGAACAGACCCTCTCCCGCTTGATTTCAAAATACTAGGAGAAACCAAATCTTTTTTATCCCAAGCATTTAGTTGGGCAACGCTTGCACCTGTTAAAGATGAGACAAAATTTGTATTAAATGCTATCTCGTAATTGTTACTCATATTATTATTTTAACATAATTTTATAAAATTTCATAGTCTGTAAAGTTTATAATATAGGGGTAAATATGACAACAAAGAAACCGAATTTTATTGTTAAATTTGACAATTCAAACCCAACAGAGGAAGAAAGAGCAAAAGCTATTTGTGATTTAATTTTATGTTTAATGAAATTATCAGCAAAACAAGAGGCTAAAAAGTTTAAAACTAAAAAAGAGCAAAAAGATTACGAGCAAAATTTTTCTGATTTTGCCTCAAAAGCCTTATATAGAAATAATTTTGACGACAAAAAACAATAAAATTATGCTCGAACTTCTAAAACTTAGATTATTATTGCGTTTTGACGATTGATTATTTTTGGTGTCAGCCTTGTTTGAACAAGTGTAGAGCCGAAAAGCCCTATTTTGACAATAAAAAAAGAAGTCTCAATGACTTCTTTTTAAATGGTGGGCGTTGAGAGGCTCGAACTCCCGACATCTTCCTTGTAAGGGAAGCGCTCTACCAACTGAGCTAAACGCCCTTATCGTCCTCAAGCTCTTTGATATTAATTATATTACGTGCTCAAGATTTTCTGTCAAGCTGATTTTTTATCAATATTTTTCATACGAGCCCAAATGCCTGAAAAACTTTGTATGTTGTAGAATTTGAAACAAAGCTTTTGCTATTTTTTCATCTTTTACATGCCCGTCAAAATCTATGTAAAAAGTATACTCTCCAAGAATCTTTTTAGAAGGTCTCGAGTCAATATATGTCATATTAATCTTGTAGTTATCCAGAATATTTAATACCTTATTCAACGCACCGGGTTTATTTTCAAGGGAAAAAGTTATACTGGTTTTATCATTTCCTGTTCGTGGGGTATCTGCTCTTCCTATTAATACAAATCTGGTTTTGTTATCTTTTTCGTCATTAATTTGTTTTAGCAAAATCGGTATATTATAAAGTTCTGCCGCATTCTCACTTGCTATTGCCGAACATGTATCATCAGCATCAATAAGCTCTTTTACTGCCTGTGCTGTAGATTGGGCAGATTTAATTATAATATCATCCCGAAGATTTTCTCTAATAAATTCTCTACACTGCGCAATACCTTGCGGGTATGAGGCAACCGATTTTATAGACCTGATATCTTTTGCCTTTGTAACAAGACAGTGGGATATTGGAATTGCAATTTCCGACAAGATTTTCAGAGTTTTATCAGAAACTCTGGTCAAGTTGTCCAATGTTTCTCGAACAACTCCTTCAATAGAATTTTCAATCGGTATTACAGCAAGTAAGTTCTCATCTTTGCTCTCATCTATTTCCTTAATAGCTGCAATAATAGCGTTTTTAGGTTTTTCCTCAACATTTTGAAACGCATATTTTTCGACAAATTTATCTTTTGCCAAACTGGTATATGTCCCTTCGGGACCTAAAAAAAGAATTTTTTTACCTGATTTTTCTTCAAACATTTGTAACTCAGTCATTTATTTTATATGATTATACAGAAAGGAGAAAGTCATGGCAAATATAAAATTTGGAACAGATGGCTGGCGTGCCGTTGTCGGGAAGGATTTTAACGACAAGAACGTAAAATTAGTGACCAATGCTATAGGTAAGTACGTACTCGACAACTTCAGTATTGATAAACAGATTATTATTGGCTATGACCCCCGCAACATGGCGGAAGAATATGCACAAATTTGCGCAGAAGAACTTGCCAAAATTGGATTTAATGTTCTTATTAGCGAAAAATTTCTTCCTACACCGGTTTTAGCCTACTACGCAAAAAAGCTTAATGCTTCTGCGATAATGTTTACAGCTTCACACAACCCGCCTAAGTACCTTGGAATAAAATATATTCCTGATTATGCAGGTCCGGCAACAAGTGATATTACGGAAGAAATTGTAAAGAATGTAGGAAAAGATATTAGTTCTGTTAGGAAAGGGTCTGTTGAAAAAAGAAAATTTTTCCAAGAATACTACGAACATTTAGACGAATTAATTGACTTTAAGATTATTCGAACAATTGATAAAAATATAATTTTTGATGCCCTATATTCTTCAGCAATTGGCTATTTTGACAGAATTATGGATGTAGAAAATATTAAATACGAAATACTGCACAATTACAGGGATGTAAACTTCGGAGGCGGACTACCGGAACCAAAACCCAAATATCTTAAAGCCCTGATAGAAAAGGTTAAAACCACACCAAACTCAATAGGGCTATCTAATGACGGAGATGCCGACAGATACGGAATTATAAATGAACTTGGTGAATATGTTTCACCTAACGAAATTATGTGCCTCCTTCTTATGCATTTGGTCAAATACAAAAAAATGTCCGGCAAGTACGTAAAAACAGTTGGGGCAAGCCAAATCCATGATATACTCGCAATGAAACTTGGCATAGGTTTAATCGAGACCGCAGTTGGATTTAAGCATGTTGGTCAAGCAATGCGGGAGAATGATGTTATCATTGGTGGGGAAGAATCAGGCGGCTTGAGTATAAAAGGTCATATTCCCGAAAAGGACGGACTTCTCGCAAACTTCCTTGTACTTGAAATGCTAGCAAAGACCGGAAAAGATTTATACGAACTACAGGAAGAACTCCACCAAATTATTGGTGAAACCTTTATTAGCGACAGACTTGATATAAAACTTGAGCACAAAGAGGATATAGCGAATATTCTGGACAAATTCAGTTCAGATATGACATTACATGAAATTTTGGGAATAAAAAAAATCGGTCGTAAAGATGGAATAAAACTCTATATTAACGACAAGAA
Source organism: Candidatus Gastranaerophilales bacterium (assembly GCA_944325625.1). GTDB lineage: Bacteria > Cyanobacteriota > Vampirovibrionia > Gastranaerophilales > Gastranaerophilaceae > RGIG2134. The sequence continues at coordinate 3,713 of CALVAP010000012.1, forward strand.
AAGTTGGTTGCTCATTCGTCCCAGTGGAACAGAACCACTGTTAAGAATTTATATTGAAACAAACTCTATTCAAAAAATGGAAGAAATTAAGAAAATAGCAACAAATGTTGCAAAAATGAAAGGATAAATAATGATAATAGATAAACTCACAAATGCACATCTTTATTACTATTTAAACCCTAACTTAAAAAAGGGACTTGAATATCTTGAAACAACCGACTTACTTAATACGCCTGACGGCAAACATATAATAGAAGGCGAAGAAGTATTTGCAAATGTTCAATCCGGAAAAACTAAAGACCCCAAAACTACACCCTGGGAAGCTCACAAGATATATACAGACATCCAGTATATAATAAAGGGCACTGAGATTATGGGTTGGGCAAATCTTGATGAACTACAGCCAAGCTCCAACTATAGCGAAGAAAAAGATATAACCTTTGGTCGTGCAAAAGGTTCCTATTTTACAGTTCCTGAAGGCTATTTCGTAATATTCACACCTCAAGATGCTCACCAGCCAATGCTACAACTTGACAAACCCGACAATGTGAAAAAAGTCATTGTAAAAGTTAAGTATTAATTTTTGATTATGCTATAATTTTTTAGGACTTATAAGGATAGAAGCGGAGATAATACCTTGAATATAAATAAAGAAAATCTAAAAGCCTTCCTAAAAGAAACAATCGAAACAATCGTATTTGTAGTTGTTATGGTAATAATAATAAGATTCTTTATAGGTGAAATAAGGTGGATTCCATCAGCCTCTATGCAGCCTACTCTTATGGAAGGCGACCGTCTATTCGTTGAAAGATTTTCAAGGTTCTATAAAGCACCTGCCAGAGGTGATATTCTCGTTTTTTATCCTCCGCAAGAAGAAATCAAAAATGACTTTATCTCCGTATTCACAAGACTTGTTGGCTTTGGATGCAAAGATATTGCTTATATAAAAAGAGTTATAGGTCTTCCAGGCGATAAAATCAACATAAAAACAACAAGAGCAGGTAACTCTTATGTTTATATCAATGGAAAAAGATTAAAAGAACCATACGTAAAAGATGTTACGGATGAAAGATACCAATGCAGTAAAGAAACCGAATACTGTAAAGAAGTGATAGTTCCAGCAGATTCGTACTTTATGATGGGTGATAACAGAGGCAACTCTCAAGATTCCAGATATTGGGGCTTTTTACCTCGAGAAAGAATAATAGGGAGAGCTGTTTTCCTCTTCTGGCCAATTAACAGAGCTGAGTATTTTAAGAAAATAAATTATTAAGGTGAAAAATGAAAGAAAAAGCTGTAGGAAATTTCATGCAAAAGGGCTATTCTTGTTCTGAGTCTGTTGTTAAGGCAGCAGCAGATAAAGGTTTGGTCAACCAAAATCTTGTACAACTCGCAACCCCCTTTTCAGGTGGCATGGGAATAGGATGTCTATGTGGAGCAATTGCAGGCATGCAGCTTGTCATTGGAGCACTTAAAGGCCGACAAGACAGCTCTCAATCAGCTATTGAAGCAAGGGCGTGCGCAAAATTAGCTGTTGAAAAATTCAAAGAATTACATAAATTCACTTGCTGTAAAGCCCTTACTGCAGGGCTTGAAATGGGTTCGGCAGAACGCAAACAAAATTGTAAAAAACTTGTTAGCTCATGTGCACAAATCCTTGAGGAAATCACTGAAAAAGAACTTGTATAAATTTAACGAAGCTCGCTTTAAAAGCGAGCTTCGTTCATGTAAAACCTTAATGCGGTGTCTGTTATTAATGCTACCTGACTAAACAGGGTTTAAAAAATATTAAGATTTTAAAAGTGACAACTACCTCCTGCGCCTAGCAGCGCGTCCTTAAATCGTATTACCAACGCACGAGCATACCACCTCGCACAAACGTGGGTTTAATAACCTCCTTTGCGACTTACCCACAAACTAAAAACAAATTTTTCATAAATCTCCTTTGAGCTATCTCTCATTATCATATTAATAATCTCGGTAAGCTTTTCTACTTTCTTTAATAAAAAATGTAAGATTGAAACACTTCTTTACAATAGAATGTGCTAAAATAAAATAGCAAATAGGTAAGGAGAATAATATATGGCAAGAATTATCCGCCCGACTTGGGCAATCAGATGTGTAAACTCAGGTTGCAGAAAACTTTTTGAAGTAGCTATGCTTGATGAAGGAAAACAACAAGAAGTTATCTGTCCTGAATGCGGTGAACACTACGTTTACCCGCCACTCAATGACGATGAAACTAATGAGTAATGGACTATTATCCACTAAGTGCTTATTTAAAAGATAAGTTCAAAGAGAAGGTATATAAAATAACAATTGATGCCGGTTTCACCTGTCCAAACAGAGACGGGAGTATTTCGACGTCAGGTTGTGTTTTTTGTGATGACGGGGGGAGCTTTTCCAACGCTCATTCCCGTCTTTTGAGCATATCTCAACAAATTGAAACCGGAATAAAAGCTCAGCATGATCGGTTTGGCGCAAATAAGTTTATGGCATATTTTCAAGCTTTTACCAATACATACAAACCCGTAAATGAACTTGAAAAAATATATAAAGAAGCGCTTAAAAACCCGCAAATAGTAGGAATTTCAATAGGCACAAGACCAGATTGCGTAGATGATAAAAAACTGGACTTAATCAGTTCTTTTGTCCCCAACTACGAAACATGGATTGAATACGGACTACAAACAATCCATGATAAAAGCCTAAAATGGATGAATAGGGGGCATGACTATGCTACTTTTGAAAAGGCATACCTTCAAACTAAAAGAAGAGGAATAAAAGTTTGCGCGCATGTGATTTTGGGATTACCTACAGAAGACAAAGAAGACATGCTACAAACAGCAGAAAAACTCGCAAAATTAAAAGTTGATGGAGTTAAATTTCATGCACTTTGTGTAATGCCAAACACAAAACTTGAACAAATGTATAAAAACAATGAGATAAAACTACTCGAAGAAGATGAATACGTAGATATAATTTGCGAGTTTTTAAAAATTTTGCCGTCTGATACAATAATCCACAGACTATGTGCAAATGGATACGCAAAAACAATGATTGCCCCGCTATGGCTCAACGATAAGTGGTCAACACTAAATAAAATAAATCAAAAGCTCAAAGAATTATAGATTATCTTTAATCCATTCCAACATTGGCAAAAGCGCTTTTGCTCTATGGCTTAATGAGTTTTTCTCTTCCAGACTCAACTGTGCCATAGTAATTCCTAATCCATCAACCATAAAAATAGGGTCATAACCAAATCCTCCATCACCATATGGCGCAAATGCGATTTTTCCATCACAAACCCCCATTGTATGGTGTAATATGTTTCCTGCAGGATCTGTTAAAACCATTGAACAAACAAACATTGCACCTCTATTTTCATCAGATACATCTTTTAATTCATTCAAAAGCTTTGAAATTTTTTCACTTTGTGAGTTAGCATATCTTGCAGAATATATTCCCGGTCGTCCGCCAAGCGCATCTACGCACAATCCAGCATCATCGGCAAGCGCATATCTACCCATAAGCTTTGAAGCTGTTCTAGCTTTAACAAAAGAATTTTCGAAGAAGGTGGTGCCATTTTCGACAGGGTCAAATCCCTCCTGCACCTTAATAAAATTAATACCATGCTTGTTGGCTATTGAATTTATTTCCTCAACTTTATGAGAATTAGATGATGCCAAAACTATCTCTATCATTATTTACCATACCTTCTATTACGCTTTTCAAACTCCATTACAGCCTGAGCTAAAGACGTCGCCCCAAAATCAGGCCAATATTCATCTCTAATAAGGATTTCCGAATATGCTATCTGCCATAAAAGATAATTACTTACACGAACCTCACCGCCTGTTCTAATCAACAAATCCGGATCCGGTACATTTGCAGTATAAAGATTATCTGATATTAACTTTTCATTAATATCCTCCGGATTTAACTCATTATTTTTTACTTTTTGTACGATATTCTTAACTGCATTGGTAATTTCCATTCTAGCACCGTAATTAAAAGCAATTATCAAATTAATCCCCGTGTTATTTTTAGTAACCTCTTGAGCATTCTCCAATATTTTTTTCAATTGTATGCCTAATGCCTTTATATCCCCAATAAAAGTTATCTTTACGTTTTCCTTATGCATTTCCTCAAGCTCTTTGCCAAGAGTTTTAGCCAATAGCCCCATTAAAAAATTAACTTCTTCTGGTTTTCTGTTCCAATTTTCTGTGGAAAAGGCATAAACAGTTAAATATTTAATTCCAAAGTCAGAACAGGCGCGAACAGTCTGCTTAAGCGCGTCAACTCCTCTTTGATGTCCAATAGCTGATGGCAGCATTCTCTCTTTTGCCCAACGCCTATTCCCATCCATAATCGCTGAGACATGCTTTAAATTGGTTTCTTGTACTATTTTTCTAATCTTATCAATATTAATTGTTTGTTCCACAACTCAATCCTCAACCATAATATGCATATTAATATAGCACAAATATAAACCAATTTTCTTGCAAATAAAAAATCTCTTGCTATTTAAAATTGTCCATGTATAATAATAGTATGCTCAATGCGGGAGTAATTCAGTGGTAGAATGCTTCCTTGCCAAGGAAGATGTCGCGAGTTCGAGCCTCGTCTCCCGCTCCATAAAAGACCCACAGTATTATGTGGGTCTTTTATTTTAAAGATTTTTAACCACAAAAAAAAGTCGAATGATAAAAATACCATTCGACTTTTTTAAATTAATCCATATTTAACGCAATAAGAATGGGAATAAAAGCAGAAGCTTTACCCCAATATGATAAAGGAACATTGCGAAAAATATTGAAAACGCACTAGAGGAAACCCCTTTTTGCAAATCAACAAACATAACTTTTTTCTTTTTATTATGTTCTTTTATTTCTTCATACTCAAGTTTGTGTGACTGAATAGGTAACTGCTCCTCAAACTTTTCCAAAACAGCAGAGAGTTTAACCTTAATCAGATAAGCATAAGAATCTTGGTTTAACCACCATAACATACTTATACCCATACCCGCCGCAGCGATAATAATAACAACGATAGAAACTGTATCAGTCTGATTTTCAATAAGGTAAAACATTGAAACCATAAGAATCAAGACTATAACAAGGTAGAACCTGTTAACGGCAAACGACCTGTCAACAAATCTATCTTTAGACTCCAAATAAGCTACATACTCTCGTATTAGTGATTCCTGATTATCCATCATAGCCTCCAATATATATTCACAACAGTTAATTTTATAATATTTTTATAAAAAATGCAAGATTAAAGAAAATTATTTGAATAAATAATGGTTTACCCCGTTTTCGCGTTATCTTTGGAACCGTAGTTCAGTTTAAAATATACAGGTATACCCACAGAAGCAGCAACAATTGAGCAAGCCAGTTTATTATTTTTCGCATAATTTAAGGCCTTTTTATAAAAAGGAAGCTTAATTTTACTTTCCAAATCTGCCCAAAAAGGTGCCGGAGAATAATCTACATGACTGGATGAATCATGAGATACAGTGTAGCTCAAATCTATATTTTCCAATAACGTTTTTAATTTTTCAGAGATAGAACTTCTAAAACTTTCAAACCTTTTCGCATACTCTTTTTGTAATAAAAGAATAGCCTGAACAACTGCAGATTGTTCTTTGAATGCGCCTTTTTTCAGCTTAATAAATCGAATATTTCCATCTGCATTACAGAATTTTTCCATTTTCTCTACTTTATTAAGCAAATCTTTTGGTGTATTGCTATCAACTATAAAAGCACTATGTAATGGCATATCCTTGATTGCATAAAAATTTTCATAAGCTGGTTCTAACCCGTAGTAGCTAAAAGGATTAAGGTACTTCAAATCATCTTCTGTACTACCTATTGCAATAATAAAATCACTTTCCCTAGTCCTTGCAATACGGTCTTTTATACTTTGCACAAAATTATGCTCTACTGTATTTGATGATATATCAATAGGCAAATTCTTACTAGGGCAATATTCACGATCCACAAGTTCAAATACCTGTCCCGTCTGTTCTAAGACATAACTATCGGGCAACCAAATTGTTCTTCTTAAACCTTTATACTTTTTATCAAAAAATTTGTTAATATTTTTGTGCACTGCTTGCGGGAGAAATGTATGCACCCTAAAATTATTTATATAAGGGTCTTTAGAACCTGATGAAATTTCACAAATACGCCTAAAAGGAATAAATCTCTTAACTCTTACCGCACTAACTACTACTTTATCAGGGTCACTTTTTTCTATATTTTCGAGCAAGCTCTGACCAAAATATAACTCCGGACTAATCACTACATCAACAGCACCGCTACCAAACGCTACTGCTGTTTTCTTTCTATTATTGCGCAAACTTATATCAACCGGTTCAACTCGCATTTATACCTCTTGGTCAATTCTCTATAGTTAATGCTTAAAATGTATTTTTTTTTGCTAGCTTGTCATTATGGCTTTAACATTAATTTACAATGAATAACACAATTTGACTTAACAGTCTGTTAATTTTAATATTAAATAGAATTATAGTATGCAACATATCTAAAATTAGTGTGCTTAAGAACAGAGGAGATAATTTTCCAATGACAGAGATGAATATTTGTTTAGCGTGTGATAACACCTACGCAAAATATGCAGGTGTAGCTATTTCAGCACTATTAAAAAACTCCAATCCTGATGATTACTTTAATTTCTATATCTTGGACAACAATATATCTGAGAAAGAGAAGAAGAATATAACCTCTTTAAAAAAATTTAAGAATTTTAATATCGAATTTGTTTGTGTAGATAATTCAAAATTTGAAAATCTATATCTCCCTCCTAAGAAAGGATATCTTTCAATATCTGCTTACTACAGGTTTGTTATGCCTTCGTTGTTTACCAATATAGATAAAATTTTATACATAGACTGTGATGTAATCGCTACAACATCAATAAAAGAATTATACAATACTGATATAACAGGTAAACTGGCTGCGGTTATAAAAGATACCGCTTGTGAAGCAAACCAAAAAAGATTAGGGTTCGAACAAAAAGATATATACTTCAATTCCGGTGTGCTTCTTGCAAACCTTGAAGAATTTCGTAAACAAAACATCCAAAACAAACTATTTGAAACCATTAAAGAAGGTCTGGATGATCAAGATATCTTAAATATAGTCTTAAAAGGAAACATTGTTTTTGTCGATAATACTTGGAATTATCAGGGTAAAGCAAAATCTTACAAAGAAAAAACACCGCCAAAATTAATTCATTATATCACTGCGTATAAACCTTGGCTAACAGGCTCAAAACAATCATTTAATAATGAATATTTTAAGGCTCTAAAAGGCACGCCTTGGGATAATTTTTATGAACAACATTTAAGAAGGTTTTTGCCTGTAATCCATAAAGATAGAAAATTTGTTCATCTTTGTCTATGGGGAATAAAAACGAGGGTAAAATATAAAAATGTCTAAACAAATTTCAGTTGTTATTCATACATACAATAATGATAAGATTATCCGTAAATGCCTTGACTCTGTCAAGGATTTTAATGAAATTGTCATTTGTGATATGTACTCAACAGACAAAACCATTGAAATTGCAAAAGAATATGGATGTAAGATAGTAATGCACGAGAATATAGGTTGGGCTGATCCGGCAAGAAATTTTGCAATATCTCAAGCCTCAAATGACTGGGTGCTCGTCGTGGATTCAGATGAGCAAATAACGCCTGAATTAAGAGAATATTTGTACAAATTTATAGAAGACCCAAAAGATTATACCGCTCTTTGGATTCCAAGATTAAATTACTGTTGGGGAAAACCCATGGAGCTTTTGTACCCCGATATGATATTTAGATTATTTAAAAAAGGCAAAGCATACTTTCCTCCCAAGGTTCACGGAAGACCCCAAATAAATGAAGGCAAAGAGTTTTATATGCCGACAAACAATCGTAAACTGGCAATAATTCACCAACACACCCAAAATATATCATCTATTATAAACAAGATTAATAAGTATACCGACCTTGAATGCGAAAAACTTATTCAAGAAGACAAAGACATTAACTTTGCCTATGCAATGTGGCGCTCATTATGGCAGGTATTAGAGAAGTTTTTGCTGAAAAAAGGCTACAAAGATGGCTTAAGAGGTTTTTACTGTTCATATATGTTCGGCGTTTACAAATTTTTTACATACGTAAAATATTGGGAATATAAAAACAAAGAGGACGGTAAATGCGAAAAAGAATAAGAGAAACAATCTGTGCACTAGTCCCAAATAAAAATGCAAAATCCAAAGTAAGACATTATATTGGTGCACTACATCTATATTCTGATATAAAAAATGCTTTATCATTCCAAAGAATCAATATAAATCCAAATACAATAATGGTTATTGAACCAAACGAATGTCATGGAGAATGTTTGTGTTCTTACTTAAAATATTTTAAAGATCTGGGATTTAACACTCATTTGATAACAACTCCCAGTGTAATGAAACTAAAACCGCTATTTGAATTACCTAAAAAATATTTCCCTGAAAAAATATTTCAATTTTCTCCACAGCAATTCCCATTCATATTTAATTTAAAAAAACTTGAAGACTATTCACATATATTCTTGTGCAGTACACACAATTATTTTTATGACAAATCCAACATAGAAGCCCTGAATATTCCACTCAATCTACAACAAAACATGATTTTAATGGAACATGATTTAAGACACATTAAAAAATACAAAGAAGATTCTTTTGTACAAAATAAAAAACTCTTTGTTATTACAAATTTTGAAAATGATAAAAACATAGGCTATGTCACAACAAACAGTTGATAAATAGCCATTTTTATAGGGGAGTATCAGAACTCCCCTACAAACTGTTATTTGCAGTTATCTATACTCATTTGGAATTTCGATATGAAGTGTCTCACA
>CALVAP010000013.1 GCA_944325625.1 Candidatus Gastranaerophilales bacterium
TCTCTTCTCATTTAGAACCTGACATTTAGTCAGCTTCTAAACAAGAGCTCTTCTCAACGCCCACCATTTAAAGAAAATACTACCCTAAATAGTCCTTTTATTATATGGCGATTGCTCTATTTTGATATCATCTTTTAAGCATTAAATACTTAAAGAAAATTACTTTCTTGACCAATGTTGTTTTTTTATCTTATCATTTGTGTATTATGAGTAGGATTTTAGTGATAGCACCTCAATTTGTCGGAGATAGTATTCTTGCGGTTGCTTTTTTGCGTGAGTTAAAAAAGCATGTTGGTCGAATCGAAATTGATGTTATTTCTAAAAATGCGGGATGTTTAGTGTTCAAAAACTGTCCTTATATTTCTAATATTTATGATATTAACTCTTTAAATATTTCGCTGATGAGAAAAAATGCTTATATAAAGGCATATATATTAAAACGTTCGCTATCTGCTGCGATTTTAGCATGGCGATTGGGTATAAAAGATACAATTGGTTTTGGAGGCCAATTTAGAGAAATATTTATCAAAAAAGTTGTAAAATATGATAAGACGGAATTAAAGCACGAACTTGAGCATTTTATGGATGTTTTAAGGGCTGATTATATAGAAATAAACAGCACAAAGTTGGAGTATTATACTCAAAAGTCTGCACTTGAGAGAATAAAGAACTGTTTGTCAGAAAAAAAGAAGGTTATTTTTGTTCCATGTTCTTCAACTCCTGTAAAAAATTGGAATATTAAGAAGTTTGCTCAAGTACTTGATTTTATGAATGAAAATAATTACGAAGTCTATTTTGCAGGGCTAGAAAAAGAAAAAGCCTATTGTGATGAAATCATATTGGGTTCAAAAACGAAACATGCAAAAAATCTATGTGGCAGCTTGAGTTTTGACGAAGTAATTGCATTAATATCCAGTATGGATTTGGTTTTTGGAGTTGATAGCGGTTTTTGTCATGTGGCTTCTGCATTTGGCAAAAAGGTTGTAGTTCTTTTTGGTGCGACGTCTATAAGTCAATGGAAACCTGTGAATTCTACGGTTATATCTGTGCAAAAATGCTGTTCCCCTTGTTTAAGCCCCAAAAAATGTAAGCAAAATTATGCTTGCATGCAAGAGATTTCAGTAGAAAAAGTTATTTCTGTCTTAGGGAATATTTTGTAAAAATGTTTTAAATCTTTGCCTGCTTAGCTAATATGGAATATCATTATAATTGAAGGATTTAGAAGGATAATTTATGAGAAGATTTTTAATAGTTTTAATACTAATAATGGCTAATGCGCTTAGCGCTAGTGCTGCTGTTTGGAAGAACGATTTACGTACATTGTTTCAAGAAGGAAAAGCAAATATTTATGCAATAAATATTCGTACTTTTTCTGCGAACGATAATAATCATAATGAGATTATAGAACTGGAAAAAGGAGAAACCCCTGGAACATTCACAGGTGCTATTAAGCGTTTAGATAACCTTGCAATGAATGGTGTCAACACGATACACCTTTTACCTATTACTCCGGTTGGTAAATTAAAAGCATTGGGAACAGCAGGTTCTTTGTATGCGATGGATGATTTTTCTACGTTAAATCCTCAACTTGATGATAAAACCAACTTTTATACGGTATTTGAAGAAGCAAAAATGTTTGTAGAAGAAGCCCACAAAAGAAATATTAGGGTAATTGTTGATTTACCGAGTTGTGGGTCTTATGATATGTTTTTGCGCAGACCGGAGCTGTTTTCTATGGGAAATGACGGGAAGGATGTCACTCCTGCTGATTGGACTGATGTTCGCTTGTTTAGAACCAGAGAAAAGGATGGGTCTATAAATGAAGATTTGTTTGAAGCTCATAAGTCTTTCGTCGATTTAGTTCAAAGACTTGGTGCTGACGGTATACGTGCCGATGTAGCCACAATTAAACCTTATGAGTTCTGGCAGATGCTAATAAATTATGCCCGCAGAAATGATCCGCAGTTCCTGTTCTTGGCAGAAGCTTCTCCGGCATGGGGTGAACCTGCTGCAAAAGAGGCTGAGTTTACGTCATATGATAAGCTTGTAAGTGCAGGATTTGACGGCTATTTGGGTGATTTTATGAACTATCCGAAATTTACATCTGCACAAGAGCTCTTTAACTCTTATAATGAGGCTAAAAAACTTTCTGAAAGATACGGTGCAAAAAAATCTATTCTTTTGAACTTTGCTACTCATGACGATATTAGTCCGATGTTGGTTAATTCTAATTATCCGTCACAGCTCTTGTGGCTTGCTGCAACTTTACCTGGGAATACTTATTTTGTGAACGGGTTTATGACAGGAGATTTTTATATTTACAGTTATGCAAATAAAAAAGCTGATATATCTTACACAGATGACGGATATTATTATGTGCATAAAGGTAAGTTGGATATATTTAACTATTCAAGACGACCCGGTAGTAATAATCAGATGCTTGCACAGGAATATACTATTGCAAGTAACTTGAAATATCGTTTAGGACATCTTTATAAAACTGAGCCGGTAATTTTGAAAACAAGTAACAAGGATATATTTGCTTATGAATATCATGATGATAAAAATAAGATTATTGTTATTTTGAACCACAATCAGTCAAATGAAATAAGCGGAACGGTAAAATATAAGGGAGTAAGCGATTTTAGTATGCTGCTTCCTATAAAATCTGCTAACGGCAGTATTACATATGAAAAAGGTAAGTTTTCAGTAAGACTTGCACCTTCTGATATTGCGGTTTTTGTTTTTACAACCCAATATAGTCAAAATAAATAATCTGGTATATAATTACAAGTAAAAGGACATAAAAGGATTAAAAAATGGCAAAACATATCGATACAATACCTGTTGAAGTTAATATCTTAACGGTTGACCATGATATTAAGGGTACAGTTCACGTTGCTAAATATACAAATTCAAATCGTGATTTGACAGATCTCCTTAATGATAAAGAAAGACGTTTCTTGGCTGTAACAAATGTTGAAATTTATGCCAAAAACTCTAATATGCCGCCGAGAAGATATAATTTCTTAGAAATTCATATGGATTACATACTTCTTGTACATCCGACTACGCAGGCTGTCTTTAAGGAAACAGGAAAAGCTCAGGAAGATATTGCAAGATTTAGAGAGTTAAGATACAAACTGGGACAAACAAAACCATTTTAGAGAGAATACAGATGAAAAAAGTCGGAATCCCCAGAGCGTTAATTTATTATAACTATTATCCCTTTTGGTTTGGCTTTTTCAAGGCATTGGGAGTTGAGGTTGTTTTATCGGACAAAACGACTAAACAGACTATGTCGCAAGGTTCGGCTCTTGTTGTGACAGAGACTTGCCTTCCTATAAAGGTCTATGTCGGGCATGTGTTAAACCTTTTGGATAAGGGAATAGATACTATATTTATCCCGTCAATTCAATCAATAGCACACAAAATATATAATTGTTCTAAAATACGTGCGCTACCAGATTTGGTAAGAAATGTTGTAAAACAAAAATTTAACATTATAGAAGCAACATTAGACAAGTCGGAAAAAGAGCAGGGATTGCCTGAGTTTTTGATTGATACGGCAAAGTCTTTGGGAATAAGGGATGAAAAGAAGATTTTGGCTGCACAAGAATATGGGTGGCAAGTTCTTAATAATTTTCAGACTATGACTCGTTCAGGAATACATTTTGAAAAAGCACTGAGAGCGGCGATAAAGGGTAATATAATAATTCCTGTACAGGAAAAAGAGTATGAGGTTTCAGTGGCGTTAATAGCGCATGGGTATAATATTTATGACGAGCGAGTTTCGATGAAAATCTTCGATAAGTTGGAGAGACTTGGTGTAAAGGTTTATACGTATGAGCAACTGACGCAAGAACAGTTAGAAGAAGGATTAACCACGTTGGGTGTGGATAGTGCATATTGGGCAAATGAATCAGAGATGACCGGTGCGGCAGGGCATTATTTACGTTGCTCCAAAGTGGATGGATTAATTACAATTACTGCGTTTGGTTGCGGACCGGATTCTATTATGGTTGATAGAATTATGAGGAATGCTAAAAAATTCGAAAAACCTGTTTTGGGGCTTACTATAGATGAGCACACAGGAGAGGCCGGGTTTGTAACTCGTATAGAAGCTTTTATTGATATGCTTTTGAGAAAAAAACGAGTTAATGGCGTGTTACTTGATAAAACAGAAGATATGGACAGCCAAGAGGAAGTTATGAAACGACCCAACTTTGATAATATTCCTACTGTTTAGTTTCTGTGTATGCAAGTAGTTTTGATGCTTTAAGTGTTTTTGGCAGACTAAAAGTAAATGTTGAGCCTTTGTTAAGTTTGCTTTCGACTGATATTTCTCCTCCATGCGCGTTGATTATCGATTTAGAGATATATAAGCCCAATCCCGAGCCGACATTTCTGTATTTCTTTGCCAGAGTAACATTTTTGTCAAAGATGAGTCCTAAGTCTTTTTCAGCAATTCCATACCCGTTATCTGATACGGTCGTGATTATTTTATTTTCATTTTCGGTAACATTTATTTGTATTGTTCCTGCGTTTTGAGTGTATTCAGATGCGTTGGATAATAAGTTTACGAGAGTTCTTGTGATTTCTACGCGATCAAATACAAATGAGTCAGTATTGGCATTGTATGAGATTACGAGTTGTTGGCTTTTATTGTTAATTAGGTGCGAAATTTCTTGAGTTGCATTTTCAATAGTTTGTTTATATGAATTTAACTCGGGTAGAATTTCAAATTTTTCGGAGGTAACTTTGTATCGCGTCAGAATATTATCTACCATTCTTTTAGTATATTCTCGGGAGTTTATAAGTTCGTTGAGTATAATTTTTTGATTTTCATTCAATGGACCAAACTTTTCGCCCAGGAGTTGTTGTAAAATATTTTGTTCTGCACGAATAGGTGATTTTAGGTCGTGGGTCAGTGTAGCAATAAAAGTTTCTTTTTGTTCTTCTATAAGCAGTTTTTGAGTAACATCTTCAATTGCTATAATATATAATTCAAGTATTCCGGTATTTGAATATACTTTAGTGATACTTGTATCAAAGAATTTATCTTTGTAAGAGAAGGAAAATTTTAGATTTTTATCTGTATTTCTTGAAAAGTCGTGAATTCTTTTTTCAGGATATTCTATTGCACAGCTGTTTAGAAAACTAAAAAAGTATTCATTCTTTTGGATTGGTAAATGTTGTGTTCCACCTGATAGTACGACGAAATTTGTATCTGTTATTATTGGTTGGTTTATTGAGTTTTTTATTAGATTTTCCATCAAATTATTTTCTCTGGATAGTTTGTCTTGTAAATTTTTAATCTTTAAGAGGTTTGAAATTTGAGCGTGCAGGATATCTGTGTTGTAAGGTTTTTGTAAGTAAAGATAGCTTCCGAGTTGGTATCCTTTTATTAGCGTTTGTGTTTCAGGTGTTGTGGATATAAAAATAAATGGTGTTGTATTATTAAGTTTTGATTTACTAATATGTTCTGCAACTTCGAATATCTTTTCGTCAGGTGTTACGCAGTCAATAATGATTAAATCGTATCTATCTTTAGATATTTCATTGATTGCATCATTTATATTTGTTCTTATCGTATATATAAAATCGAAGTCAGTGAACGTATGAAGCAAAAGCTCAGTATTAAGTTTGTCATTTGAGACAATAAGAGCTTTTTGAGAATTTTTATAACTTTCACTGTCGATTAGGCTGACCTCAGTGTTATCGGGGTTTATCATGGTATCTATTATCGATGCAACACAACTTGGTGCAGGCACAACGTTGTCAAATCCGTCTGTATAAAGTTTTAAAATGTTTTCACGATTTGTGTTTGAAGTATAACCCCATATTTTTGTTCCAAATTTTTTAAAGCTATTGATTATTTTGGTAATGTTAATATTTTTTATGTCAGCATTAATTATTGCAAAATGAGTGTTTTTATTTGCTTCCTTTTCTAATCTGTTAGGCATCACGTTTTTGATGTCGTAATTAGTACTATATATATTGGGTCTAATATTTTCTTCGGTAGTTTTACCGGTACATAGGATAATCTTTTTCATTTTATCTTACCATTCTTTCCTATATAACATAATACGAATTTTTAGTCATTTGGCTATTACCCACAAGTTTAGTCCAATCGGGTAATATTTCTGTTTATTATGTTGAGTTTGAATGAGTTATAACTCCTTGAAAAAGTGATTAATACTATTTTACACTAAACGAAAATTATTATAATAAAAGTTTAAAAAAAGAATATTATATAGCATATGTAGTGCAAAAAGGGCTGGGGTTTTAGCTGTGTAAAGAAATAAAAAGAAAATAAAATAAAAACTATGAACCTTATTTCAAAAAATCTTTAAACTTGATATCTTCAACTTTATATCCACAGCCTTCATGCAATATAGCTTTGTGTCTAAGTCGTCTAAGAGGATATCTTTTGCACATAGGAAGTCTTTTTTCATAAACAGAACATTTACCTTCGGGAGTAACAAACTTGCAGGCAAAAATCAAATTACCTGCGTCATCTCTGCCTTTTATATAAAACCGTTTGTAAGCGGGATAAAGAAATTGCATAATCTTGAATTCTTTTTCCGTATAAGTATCATAGCTATACATATAATTGCAGCACTTACCGCATTGTTTACATTCGCCTGTTATCTCGTAGTAGACCTTTTGAGGAACAAAGTATGAACATATTTCGTAATATATTGCTTTAAGAATGTTAATCATAGTGCATTATTGAGTATTTTGTTCTATATTATATGTAATATTATAGTATAAGAAAAAGTGTAACGATATGAGAGAGTATAAAGTGCCAAAAAGAAAAAAAAATGAAACAGGAAAGATAATAATAAATACAATAGTAATATTTATAGCAATGTGTTTAGCGGGGGTCGCGGCGTTAAAATTATATACAATGATGTTGCCTCCAATAAGGAACCTTGATGCTTATCGACCAAATGTTGTTACACAAATATATTCTGATGATGGTGAAATAATAAAGACCTTTACAGCTTATACGTCGGAAAGAGTAACAATAGATAAAGTTCCGGATATGCTTAAAAAAGCGGTAATTGCAACCGAAGATAAAAATTTTTATAATCACGACGGATATGATTTGACCGGTCTTGTGCGCTCAACCATTGTAAACATACAATCCGGAAGATTTGTACAAGGTGCAAGCACAATAACACAGCAGCTTGCGAGGTTATTGTTCTTAAACAATGAGAAAACATATGATAGAAAGATAAAAGAATTTATTTTGTCTGCAAGGATTGAAAAGTCAATACCCAAAGATAAAATTTTAGAAATGTATCTAAATAATGTATATTTGGGCTCAGGTGCTTATGGGGTGGCAGGTGCATCGAAGGTGTACTTTAATAAGCCGTTAAGCAGTTTAACCTTAGCCGAATGTGCCTTGATTGCGGGCTTGCCTCAGGCACCATCGGTATATTCTCCTTTTAACAATGTTGATAAGGCAATAAAGCGTAGAAACCAAGTCTTAAATCGTATGTATAAAATGCGCTATATAACAAAAGAAGAATACAGAAATGCTAAAGAAGAAAAAGTTGTTTTAAATCCGCTCCCAAGTATCTATGTTTATAACAAGGCTCCGTATTTTGTTGATTATGTAATGCAAGAGCTGGAGAACATGGGATTTGATGAAACTGATATTACCCAAGGTGGTTATAAAATATATACGACACTTGATTCAAATGCTCAAAATGCAGCAAATGAGGCAATGATTAGAAATCTTAGAGCCTGGGGTATGAGTGGGGTAAAAAATCAAGCGGCAGTCTTTTCTTTTTCTCCAACCACAGGTGAAATTATTGCTTATGCAGGAGGAAAAAATTATGCCGAAAGTCAATATGATAGGATAAGTCATTCCGTAAGACCGCCCGGTTCATCATTTAAGCCGATTGTATACGCAGCTGCAGTAGAAAAAGGCTGGGGACCCAATGATATACTGGACGATAAACCCATTACTATAGGTAAATGGAGTCCGAGAAACTATGGTTCTAAGTATAGAGGACCAATTCCATTGTACGCAGGGCTTATGATTTCTTCAAACGTTATGGCCGTTAGACTTATCCAAGATGTTGGAATTCGTTCTGTTATAACATTAGCTAGAGCATTGGGAATAACAACACCTATTGAATATGATTCTACAATTGCACTTGGCTCAAATGGTGTTAAACTTTATGACTTAACTATAGCTTACGGGGCATTTGCAAACGGTGGTTTTAGGATTACACCTTATGCGATAAAGAGAGTAGAAACTAATAGAGGAAAGATTGTCTACCAAGCTCCAAAACCAAGAGCTGTTAAGGCAATTTCTTATGAAACAGCAGCAACGATGACAGCTATGATGAAGACAGTCATTACTAATGGAACAGGTCGTAGTGCGAATATTGGTGTGCCTTCCGCAGCTAAGACAGGGACAACAGATGATTATCGTGATGCTTGGTTTGTTGGTTATACGCCTAATATTGTCACCGGAGTTTGGGTTGGAAATGATGATAACTCAGTAATGAGGGGTATGACAGGAGGAACAGTTCCGGCATTAATATGGCGTGATGTTATGAAAGTGGCAACACAAAAGTACGGTTCTGCAGATTTTGAATATCCTCAAGTGGAAATAGACTTTGTAAAATTACCGGCTAGCATGACCCTTTCGCAGGTTAAGGAACAAGAAGAAAAAGAAAAGAAAAAAGAAAATGAAGAACAACAAGAATCAGAAAATCAAGAAAATCCGGAAATTGTCACGCCGAATATTATCCCTAATATTCAACCTGTAAAAGTCCCGACAGCGACGAATTCTCAAAAGAATTTTACAGAGGTTTTCAATAATGCACAGAAAACTCAAACCACCGCTAAGCCTGTGAAGCAAGAGCAGCCTTCTGCAACTCAATATATACCTCCACAGCAAAAACCAGCTGTGAGTGCACCAATTCCGGGGCAGTAAGATAAATAAATGTAATTAGGAACAGGCAGCCAAAGGAGGCAATTTCTTTTAGCTGCCTGTTGGAGCATAAAGCTCCAGTTTATGAATGTTTTTGTGATGCTTTTAGTCTGGCAATAGCTTTTGCAAGTGCAATTTCGGCACGTCTTCTATCTAGGGCCGTATCCTGAGAGCCCAATCTTGCTTCTGCTCTTTCTTTAGCCTCTTTTGCTCTGGCAACATCAATGTCACTATCGAGTTCGGCGACATCGCATAGAATAATTGCCTCATTATCTTTAATTTGAAAAGCCCCACCCATTATTGCAATATGAATAGTTTCATCTTTTATTACAGCTCTTGTAACGCCGATTTTAAGGGCGGTCATAAATGGTATATGATTAGGCAATATACCAAATTCACCCTTTTCTCCGGTAGAATATATTGCATCTACGTCCCTGTCAAAAATAACCTTTTCGTGAGTAATAACTTTTAAATGCAAGTTTTTTTCATTCATTTGTTATTCCGCCATTTCTTGAGCTTTAGCTACAGCTTCTTCTATTGTGCCAACCATATAGAAAGCTTGTTCAGGCAAGTTATCGTGTTTGCCTTCAATAATTTCCTTAAAGCCCTTAACACTATCTTCAAGCTTAACATATTTGCCTTTGAAGCCGGTAAACTGCTCTGCAACCGAAAATGGTTGAGATAGGAATTTTTGAATTTTTCTTGCCCGGTTTACAGTAATCTTATCTTCTTCAGAGAGCTCATCCATACCAAGAATTGCGATAATATCTTGCAATTCCTTATATCTTTGCAGAATTTCAAGAACGGCTCTTGCAACATTATAATGCTCTTCTCCGATAATGATTGGGTCCAAAACTCTACTACTGGAAGCAAGAGGGTCAACAGCAGGATAAATACCTAAAGAAGCTATTTGACGTGAAAGAACTGTTGATGCGTCCAAGTGCGAGAATGTTGTAGCCGGAGCCGGGTCAGTAAGGTCATCAGCCGGTACATAAATAGCTTGTACAGACGTGATTGATCCGTCTTTTGTTGATGTAATCCGTTCTTGTAATGCTCCCATTTCATTTGTCAGTGTCGGTTGATAACCAACAGCAGAAGGCATACGTCCAAGTAGCGCTGATACTTCCGAACCTGCTTGCACAAACCTAAATATGTTATCAATGAACAACAACACATCTTGTTTTGAATAATCTCTATAATATTCTGCGGCAGTTAATGCGGATAATCCAACGCGCATTCTTGCTCCTGGAGGTTCATTCATTTGTCCGTATATAAGGGCTACTTTATCTATAACTCCGGATTCTTTCATTTCGTTGTATAAATCGTTGCCTTCTCTTGTTCTTTCACCAACACCACCAAATACTGATACGCCTGAGTGTTCCGCGGCAATATTGTGGATTAATTCCATAATCAATACGGTTTTACCGACACCCGCACCCCCAAAAAGACCGATTTTGCCGCCTTTTTGATATGGTTGTAAAAGGTCTATTGCTTTTATACCTGTTTCAAGAATTTCTACTTCTGTATTTTGTTCTGTTAATGAAGGGGATTCCCTATGTATGGGCAAGTAAGTATCGGTATTGATTTCTCCCTCATTATCAACAGGTTCACCCAATACATTCAAAATTCTGCCCAAAATGGCATTGCCTACAGGGATTTTTATAGGCTCGTTTGTGTTTAAAACCTTCATTCCTCTTTTTAGACCGTCTGTTGATGACATTGCTACAGAACGAACTCGATTTTCTCCCAGCAGCTGTTGAACTTCTGCGGTTACAACTTTACCGTCTTCACAAGTTATTTTAAGTGCATCATATATTTCAGGAAGATTTCCGCTGCTAAATTCAACGTCTATTACAGGTCCTATGATCTGTGTAATTAGCCCTTCATTTTTGTTAAGTGTTATCATTTTGTTTCCTCTATTTTATATATATTCTGATTATACAATTAATTTTTTGAACCTCAAGTTATTAATATTTCTTTATTAATGTCTAAGTTTATAAAAAATTAGCTTTGGTACAGATTTGTATATTTCCCATAACATCTTGCTGTAGTATTTTGATGAGTATATTTTTTTTAGCTCTTTTTTATTTTTTTTGAAAAAATTAAGGGTATCTCTATATAAATTAATCTGATTTTTTAAATACTGTTTTTTTACTTTATCGGAATTATATCTGGTATCCCCTGTTATATATGAGCCGATTCCTGCATTTTTTCCATGTCTGCGATACATAACAAGAGGCTCATATATCTTCACACTACCGCCGGTGAGATGTAAAAAATTAAATAGAAGTTTATCAGGTGAGCTTCTCCAATTTTCGAGCCTATCAAAGTTTAGAAACGGAATTATTGCGGATTTTCGGAACATGGCACAGCTTGTTGGTGCCCACCACCAACCACCAAAAAAGTTTGTTTTCCTGTCTAGAACCTTTACAGCGGCTTTTGTTTCTATTCCTTTGAACTTTAATTTAATTTCGTTGATAATATCTTCTGTATTTTTAGGGGGTATGTTTGGTGATGATATAGCATGTAATGTTGTGTGTTCATCAATTTCCATCATTTCGCAAACGCTAAGCGCACATGGCAGCATTAGATGAGTTGCTATGTGTTTAAAGGTATATTCCGGACATAGCTTATCATCAGAATCTATACAGGCAATAAACTCTCCGTTAGCAGCACATATTCCGTCAATTATAGATGCAAGCTGTCCTTTTGTTCTCTTATGTTCAATAAGTTTTATTTTTATATCTGAGTTGTTTTCTGTAATTATTTTGTTGATTACGGCAACAGACCTGTCTCTGGAGTGGTCATCAACTATTATAACCTCTATATTTTGGTAGGTTTGTGCTAGTATACTGTAAACGCACTCTTCTATATATTGCGCGTAGTTGTACGACGTAACTATAAAAGAAACTCTTGGCATGTTAAATAATTCTTTCATACAACTTAATTATAAGCTTGTGTGATATTTATGGCAATTGTATAGGTGGAAATTGGTTAATTAAGCCCTCAACCAGAATAAATCGACCTAATTTATTAACCTTAACATATTTTGACAAAGAGTCTACAAAACATTTATTATCGCAAAAACCGCCGGAAAGATAAATTTCGTCGGGTTTTTTTGCAAAAGCCCAAGCATTATAAGCAATTCCGTGAATAAATTTAGAGATGGAAAGTCGCGCTTCTTCTCCATTGGCTATGTCATCCATGATTTTCTCAAGACCAAAAATACCGCAAGTTATATTATATCTCTCGTCAACAGCTTCCAGTTCTTGCGGCTGAACGTCATAAAATTTTAAAAGCATTTCAACTGTAGCACCTGTTGCACTCGCACAAGAGCTATTCCAGTCTAAATCTTTAAATTTACCATTTCGAAACTGTACCCACTTAACGTCTCTTGAGCCCAAATCCAGTACCAACCCGTTTTGGGATATATTCGACAAAAAACCTTTCGATAAGGCAATTACCTCGTTAAGATAATTTTTATCGTGTTTTAGGTTTGTTTTTGACATATGACCTGTTGCTGCTGTAAATTCTGTATTACCCGATTTCAAAAGGTTTGATGGAATGATATATTTTTTTGCTTGTTTATCATCCTCAACAATAAAACTTTTATATTTGTTAAAGAAACTACTATCTTCTGATTTGTTATCAGAAAGTTCATAAACTTTTGACCAAGTTGTACCAGCATCAACGTATATCATCGTAATTCTATAAATGCCTCTATTTTGTATTTTACGGAATTTGTTGCAAAATCATCGATATCAACGTAAAGTCCATTGTATTTATCAGCAAGATACTTTGCCAGTTGAGTTTTAGCGCAAAATGCTTGTGCATAAAATACAGTTGGAACATTTTCGTCCACAAACATTTCAAGCTCTATATCTGCCGGAACTCCTGCTTCTACGCACCTTGTCCAGCCATATACATGCGTATTATCAGGAAACAATTCCAAAACGCTTAAGTCATTAGGTGGAACTCCCCAAAAACCAAATTGAGGTTTTGTTTGCTCATACGACGGATGTTTTTGGTCAATAATATCAGCTGTTATAAGTTCAAACTTTTTTCTTAATGGTAAATTTGAGGTAGATATCGATATTGGGTTTCTGATTGTTGTTTGTTCATAAATCGATTCTTCTACTACAAATCCCATATCTTTAAGCAATTTTGCGGCAAACCAACCGCTATCACATTTTTCTTTTCCAATTGGTGCCAGAATGACATCAATTCTGTCTTTCAAATAAATCGCATTATAGACCATATTTTTTACTATTTTGCAATATGCATCAGGCAGGATTGAATTTTTTGGATAACCGAAATCAATATCCAAATCAACCCACTCGTGATTTGGATATTTTTTCTTATATTTGTTAATTAAATCTAATGAAGGATAGCCCCAAAAACCTACAACTCTTTGCATTTTAAATAACTTCTTTATAAGATTCGGGGTTGTTTAGCAGATCATAGTTAATCTCATTTTCGTTATCGGCAATTATAGCAGCAACAACGGCGTCTGATGTAACATTAACCATTGTACGCAACATATCTGTAATTCTTTCAAACGCCATTAAGAAAGCAAAACCGATAACAAGTTGCTCCGGAGTGAGGCCAAGACCATTTAAAACCAGTGCAATAGTGATTATACCTGCGCCCGGAATACCTGCTGATGTACTGGAGGCAATTATTGCTAAGACAGCAATTTGAACAATTTGGAATAATCCCAAATCTACCCCATACGCTTGGGTTAGGAAAATAACTGCAACTGTTTGGAAAAGAGCCGTAGCGTCCATATTCAATGTTGCACCCAGCGGAAGAACGAAAGAGCAAACTTTATGAGAAATTCCTCTTCTTTCACAGCATGCCATTGTTAACGGTAATGTAGCGGAAGAACTAGCGGTCCCGAATGCAACCATCATTGCTTCTGCAACTGCAGAATAGAAGGTTAAAATAGGTACTTTAGAAAATATCTTCATCATCAACGGGTAAATAACAATCAATTGTATAATGAAGCCCGCAATCAATATCCCTAATAGTTTGGAAATAGGTCCAAAAATAGACATTCCAAAGTCTGCAATTGCAGTCGCACTGAGCGCAAATACACCTGGAACTGCAAAGAACATAATCCAATCTGTTACTTTCATTGTAGCTGCAAAAACGGTTTCAAAGAACAAAACAACTGGACGATTGATGTCACCGACTTTTGCAAGAGCGATTGAGAAAATTAATGTAAACAAGATTATTGGAATCATATCTCCCTTAGCTATAGCTTCCAGAGGGTTTTTGGGGATAAACATTAAGAATTGATTTAAAAGGTTTGCTTTTGTATTAGTCAATTCTTGTGCAACTTGAGCTTGAATGTCAGCTGATGTTTGACTGTTTATGAAGGATTGAACACCAATTCCCGGCACAAATGCGCAAACAAGAATAGCTCCTATGGTTACTGCTAATATGGTTATAATACCGTAATAAAGAACCATTTTTGTGCCAAACTTACCGAGTTGTTTGTTATCTCCGACACTTGCAATACCAATTACTATTGCAGATATTACAAGCGGAATAACTACCATTTGAATAAGTCTGATAAAAGCTTGACCAATGAAGCCCAATATTGACATGATAGCACCCGTTATTTGAGGGTTGTGATTATTAATGATATTTGTATGCAATACAGCACCCACAATCATACCTGCAACAAGTCCCACAAATATATGTGCGTTACGTTTAATTCCAAGTCCCAGCGCTATCGCTATTTTCATCCCAATTTTCATATCTTTCCTCTACCATATAATAATTTTGCATTCTCTATAATACTATTTATCTGAAATGATTACAACTATTTAATAAAAAAATTATTATTTTGTTATAAAATACTTATTAGTATGAATAATATCTAATAAACGGGTAAAATATGAGAAAAGTAGAAGTATTCGCTGGTGCATATGCCAGCGGGAAGTCAGAAACAGCATTAAATAGAGCTTTACAATTCGCAAAAAAAGGCGAGAAGATTACGCTTGTAGATTTAGATACAGTAGAGCCTGCATATACGCTCAGACCACTTGAAGATAAACTTACTCAAAGAGGGATTAACGTTATTACCCAACCGGAGTATGAGGGGCTTGGCGAGGCTGCAAATTATGTTAATTCACGTCAAATTAATTGCCTTAGTGTTTCAGGTGATGTAATTATTGATGTTGGTTATGGTGCAAGCGGACTTGATATTTTGGACATTATTAACAACATCGATAATGAAGATTATATGGATATTTTCATTGTAATAAATACTTCCAAATTCGAAACTTTTTCAAAAGAAAATATCATAGAGTACGTTTCTTTTGCAGAGGGATTGGAAAAACGACCTTGGAAAAAGTTTTCCGGTATAATTTCTAATACTCATCTCGGCGATGAGACAACGAAAGAAGATATTATAAGAGGGTATCAAATCATAAAATCGGCCTCTATAGAATTGGGTATTCCAATAAGAGCAATAGGAGTTGCCCAAAATTTGAAAAATCAGTTTGAAGATAAATATGATGGGGTTGATGTATGGTTTTATGAGCGAATGATGCCTGATGCTTTATGGTAAAAAATCAGTTAAAAAAAATGTTGGCATTATCACCAACATTTTTTTATATCTGAGTTAATAGTATTATCGGATTTCTTTTCCTATGATTGGGGCAATAAGTTTAAGTGTTTTGTAAAGTTCATTAAACTGTTCAGGATAAAGAGATTGAGCACCATCACAAAGCGCGCATTCAGGACAATCGTGAACTTCAATCATAAGTCCGTCTGTTCCTGCGGCAACAGCAGCCTTAGACATTGGGGCAACTTTGTCTCTTAACCCTGTTCCATGGCTCGGGTCAATAATTATAGGCAAGTGACTCAACTTTTTAACAACTGGTATGGCGCAAAGATCAAGCGTATTTCTTGTGGCTCGTTCAAATGTTCTTATACCTCTTTCACAAAGTATAACTTCTCTATTTCCTCCGGACATTACATATTCTGCGGACATAAGCCATTCTTCAATTGTAGCGGAAAGTCCCCGTTTAATCATTACAGGCTTTTGAACATGCCCAAGTTCTTTAAGCAGGTTAAAGTTCTGCATGTTCCTTGCTCCAACTTGGAATATATCAACATATTTCTCAAATAGAGGAATTTGAGATATTTCCATAACTTCAGAAGTTACAGCCATTGAATATTTGTCTGCAACTTTACGTATAATTTTTAAGCCTTCTTCACCAAGCCCCTGAAAAGCATAAGGTGAGGTTCTTGGTTTGAATGCACCACCTCTTAGAATTTTTACCCCATATGAAGATAATTTTGAAGCAACAGCTTCCATTTGTTCCATCGATTCAATTGTACAAGGTCCTGCAATTACCCCTGCATGTTCGCCTCCAAACTTTATTCCATTAACTTCCAAAACGGTATCATTTGGCTGAAACATTCTGCTACATAGTTTGTAGCTTGATGAAATTTTGATAACTTCTTTTACTCCGTCAAGAAGCTCTATGTCTCTGGGGTCAATAACTTTTCCTCCGACCGCACCTATTACTGTGTGAAGTTCACCGTTAGATACATGGGCGGCAAA
The DNA here is from genome assembly GCA_944325625.1 of Candidatus Gastranaerophilales bacterium. Taxonomy (GTDB): domain Bacteria; phylum Cyanobacteriota; class Vampirovibrionia; order Gastranaerophilales; family Gastranaerophilaceae; genus RGIG2134. Next base: position 16,542 of record CALVAP010000013.1, read on the forward strand.
ACCTTTATTCTCAATAAACTCAGCGACATTTTTAATCTGTTCTTCTGTGGCGCCATGGCGCATTACAATTAGCATATTTCTCTCCAATTTTGTGTCTTACATATCAATTTTAAAATAAAAATTTTATTTTGTAATGTTGTTTATCTTTTTATGTTAAACGTTTACAGTTAAGATTATAAATAAGGTGGTTTGATTCTTATGCAAGAGAAAAAACTTTTTGGGACCTATTTTGAGTATGGAAAATTAACCGTATTTTTTTGTGGAATAAAATTTACTTTGAACTTTTGGAAACGTGATGCAGCAAAACGTTCTTTTGTTTGGCAGGCAAAAAACTTCTTAGCAGGTATTGAGTTAGAAGAATTTTTGACTGTTGATAAATATAAAAAACTAATAAAAAATTTGGATGAAAATAGTGCTTGTATAATAAGTAGGACATTTGAAAAATTACGTGCAACAAAGGTAAAAATTCCGCTAACAAAAGATGAGCTTGCAGAATATAATTCAATTTACGAAAAATTTACCAGTAGAATTTTCAAAGTGAATGACGATTGTTATGCATATGGAAAATATCTTTTGCCTAAAAATCAATTTGAGTTGAACGTTTTCTATTACAGACATGGTCTAGATGAAATATCCAATAAAGAAATTCTTAAAAATAAGTCAGTTATTGATGTTGGCGGATATATGGGAGAATCTGCGCTTGTATTGAGTGAGATAACGAATTCTAAAGTATACACATTTGAACCGACAACAGGTAATTATGCTCTATTAGAAAAGACATTAATGCTCAATGGCATTTCGAATATTGTACCGGTGAAAAAAGCGTTAGGAAAAAGCGCGTATAGAGCAAATATAACAGTCTGCAATTCAGGTTCAACGATGGTTGCTAATGCTCGGGTTAATGAATGTGTTGAAGAAATAGAGGTTATAACTTTAGATTCATTTGTAGAAGAATACGGGATAGATGTCGGATTGATAAAAGTTGATATTGAAGGTGCTGAAAAAGATTTTTTAATTGGTGCTAAAAAAACAATATGTGAGCAAAAACCTGTATTATTATTGAGTATTTATCATAGTTTGGATGACTATGTAAATCTTAAATTGTTGATAGAGAGCTGGAACCTTGGTTATTCTTTCAAAGTTTATCATCCAAATCTAGGGAATATTGTTGCTGAAACTCTCTTAATATGTGAAGTAATTTAGAAGCTCGAGGTCCTAAAATACATAGTGTACTTTTTGTTTCCGTAATAGTATATTATTTCATAAAAATTACCATCAAGTTTTTTGGCCTCAATAAAAGAACTGGGTGGGGTTTGTTTTTTTGAATTTGAAAATAGGTTTGTGAAGAAATTCCCAATTTTCTTTTTTGCTTTTTGAGTTTTAGTAAGTTGAGGTTCGGGCATTCTGCGTTTGTAAAAGTCTTCAAGAACTGTTTGGGTATCGATTACAGGGATTATGTACTTGACTTTTCCTGATTCTTTAAAGAATACGTAATCCTTTCCCCTTATTTCTCTTGCGGCAAGAAGATAGTATCCCGGCGGAATTGTAATATCTTTGAAGTACAGCGTAGATGCGGTTCTAAACAACGGGTATGGTGACCAAGCGTAGTTGAAATAGTCCTCATTTTGATAAGGATCTAAATCATGCATCAATTTTATTTTAGGCACTTCTGCTTCGTTGTAAAGCTGTTCATAGTCATTTGACGCCCAGACAGGAATAGCTGTTAAAAGAAGCAGGCATGCCGATATAAATATTTTAGTTTGTTTGTTCATACTACTAATAATAATTATATTTTAAAAAATATCAAAAAGTTTGCAATTTGTTTAAAAAGTATTATCATGAAAGATATGAAAAGAGTTGTTTTATCGATATTTGCACTAATAGTTTTATCTGTACAAACGTTGACTTATGCCGATGAAACTTCTGAGCTTCGCGGGTATTCGCCAATTGTGCTTCCAAAAGGTGCATTTGTAAAAGTAGTTAATCAAAGAACAATTTCAACGGCGATTGCAGATGAAAACGATGAAGTAACTTTTATAGTACCTACGGATGTTTGGTGCGCTGATGCAAAAATTATTCCTAAAGAGGCAATTTTTTCAGGATATATAGAGGAGTTAAACGAACCGGTTCAAGGGACAAATGGAGCAGTAAAGTTGAGAATAACAAAATTAACTCTGCCGGATAACTCGGAATATACAGTTGATGCTTATATAACTTACAAAGGTGATACTACGATAGGAGGAGAGCTGACTGCGCCTTTAGAATATACCAAGATGCCTCATTACATAAGATATCCTCATGTTCATAGAGGGGTTTTGCAATATGTTCCCGGAGAGAAGCGCTTTTTTGGTGAACATTTGGTTATAAAACCAGGAGCGGAACTGGTTTTAATGTTTAATGAGGATTTTAATGCACCAATTATAGATGAAGAATAAACAAATATTTTATAATTAATGTATAATGTATTAAAAGACTTATGGAGGAGCATGGCATGAATAACAAGTTGGCAGTAGTTATATTGATGGCGTCACTTTCAACGCCCGTATTGGCATATCAGCAATATCAACCCTACCAGACGGTCAATCCGTACGGTAATCAACAACCTACACTTCAAGGTTCGGTATTTATGGTTCCGGCAGGAGCGGAGATTCCTGCGCTAACAACGAGTGAAATTAGTACAAAGAATATGATTTTAGGTCAAGCAGTTAGCCTTACTTTGGGACAGGATTATTATTATAATAATAAACTGGTGGCACCTGCAGGAAGCGTTGTAAATGGAACGGTTATACTGCTAAAAAAAGGTTCATTTGCAGGAAGAAACGGACAATTACAAATAAAATTTACAAGTATAGTTTCGCCATATGGACAAATGATACCAATATCGGGACAAATCAAGACCACAGATGGTACAGGGATACTAAAGGGTGGTACAGCGATGGATACAACAATAGATTATGCTAAGGATACAGCAATCGGAGCTGCAGCTGGTGCTGTAGGCGGGCTTGTTATGAGTGCAGTTTCCGGTGGTAGCATAGGACGAGGTGCTGCGCTAGGTACGGCGATAGGCGGAGGTGCAGGGGTTGCAAAATCCGTTTTTGACAAAGGTGGAGATGTGGTTATTCCGGCTAACAGTAATGTAGCTATTCAGCTTGATCAGCCAATGACTATAAATTCTGCCTCTGCATATAGGTACTAATCCTTTTGGGGGTTAACAATTATTGGACTTTTAATTATTCTTTTAAAGAATATTAATTCAAACAGAAGACTTGGGAAAATATGACAATACTAGGAAAACTTTCAAATACAATAGAGGATGAAGAGCAGGAACAAGAGATTAGTATCGTTCCTAAAGTTTATACTCAAAAAGAAGAAGGGTTGACTTTTAAGAAGTCAGTTGTTATAGCTACGCTATTGCATCCTGCAACAGTGATATTAGCGTGGATAATAGTTTTTGCACTGGCACTGCTTGGGATAAACCTAGATTTATTAAAAAAGCCGCAAACTCCTCAAAGGGATATAGAGTTTGTTTTAGTAAATAATCCGGAAGCGATGCCAATTAATAAAAACACTAAAAACAGAGCGGATAGGAATACTCGAGCAGGCGGGAAGCATGACCCGACCAAGCCTCAAGTGGAACCATCTCCGGCTCCCGGTACGCCTAGTGCTCCCACTGTTAAAAAACAGCAAGTAAAAAAACAATCAAATCCAACTCAAGACCTGGTAAAGCAGATGCAAAAAAAACAAGCACAGCAAGCAAAATCAGCGGCAAAGCCTCAGCCTAAACCGCAAGTACAAGAACCTGCACCAAAGCATGTTACGCCACAACCAACTCCGCCAGCACCAAGGCCGGCGCCAAGTTTGTCTGCTCCCAAGGTGACGCAAAACCCGAAAAGCGCAATGCAGATACCAGTGCCTAAAACGACAGCTCCTAAGCTCGCAGGTTCTTATGGCGGACCTGTAACAGGAACAAGAAGTGGTTCAGGCGTATCTTCAGGTGGTTCTGGTGCGGCCAGACCGGCACCGAGTTTTACTCCTTCATCAGGTGGAGCATCATCCGGTAGCGGTCGTTTTTCTAGCGGACAGTACGGAAATGGTCAAGCCGGAAATCCGGGTCCAGGTAATCCCAATGGCAGACCGGGGATTGACGCAATTAAAGAACCGGATTTCGGACCTTACATGCGTGAGTTGCAACGTAGAATTAAAATGAACTGGGATCCGCCAAAAGGTAATGAATCTAAGAGAGTAATTCTTTTATTCAAGATAGCAAAAGATGGAAGATTGCTTTCTGTTAGAGTAAGCAAATCATCAGGAATACAAGCGGCGGACAGAGCGGCAATTTCGGCAGTGGAGTTGACTGCGCCGTTTAAGCCTTTACCGCCTGAATTTAGAGGTTCAAGCGTAGACATCCAATTTACATTTGACTACAATGTATTTGGTGCATCGAGATATTAATTAGATAAGAAGAGGATATAAACTATGGAATTATTATTACACTCAATTAAATTGGACTGGCCGGTATTGCTTCCGATATTGATTTGTTCAATTTTGGTAGTCGCAGTTGCGATAAACAGGTTTGCTTTTTATTCCAAAAATAAACGTGATGTTGTTCAATTTATACCAAAGCTTCAAAAAGAGTTAGCAAGAGGCAATTTGGCTTCTGCTCAAACACTTAGTGAACAGCTTGGTGGTGTAATCGGCGAAGTGTCTGAAGAAGCAGTAAGAATATTTGCCGAACAAAAGAGCGGATTTTCTCGTTCATTTGATATTGCAGCAAATCTTGCGACAAGAAAACTTGAAAGTCACCTTACAATTTTAGGTACAATAGGTGGTGTGGCTCCGTTTTTGGGTTTGTTTGGTACGGTTGTCCGTATTCTATATACGTTCCAAGACTTGGCTACGCAAGGCAACCAGTCTGCTGCTGTTGCAATGGGTATTGGTTCAGCGTTGATTGCTACAGCATTTGGTTTGGGCGTTGCGATTGTAGCAGTAATTTTCTACAATTTTTTCCAATCAACTGTAAAACGTTATGAAGACGATTTCCAACTTATCAAACTTTTATTCTTGAGTTTTGCGGATAGTAGTGACGAACCTGCTGCAACATCACAGTCTAATATTGCGATTTAATAGTTAGGTATTTAGTTATGGCAATGAAAACAAATAAAGGAAAAGAAGCCTTATTTACGGAAATAAATATCACGCCTCTTACTGATATTTTTCTGGTTTTGCTTATCATAATGATGGTTGTTGCGCCGACGTTTCAATCAGTTGATAATTCAATATCAGTTCCGGAAATTAACAGCGGGATTTCAGTAGAGCAAAAAAATGCTACTATTGCGATAACTAAAGAAGGAGCGTTTTTTGTGAACGGTAAACCTATAAATCCACAGGAATTGGTTAGTGAATTAGAACAGTTAAAACCGACTTTAGAGAAGAAAGAAGTTGTTGTTAAAGCTGACAAAGACACCAAAAGTAAAGAGATTATGAGTGTAATGAATGCAGCGCAGGATGCTGGTTTTGAAAAATTAATTGTTGCAGGTGAACCGTTGTCAAAGAAAGCACAAGAGAAACTTCGTGAGTCAACGGAGGGAATAGAATATACAGGTAATGCAAACAGTGGGGTCGGCTTACCGGATAAAACACAGCCCCGCGTTAACATTCCGATTGAGGGGTAAAAACAGATGGCTTCCAGACAAAGAGATTGTTTTAATGAAATAAATATAACGCCGCTTACAGATATATTTTTGGTTTTGCTGATAATAATGATGGTAATTGCACCATTGTTGGATGAGCAGGGGTTAAATCTTACTGTGCCGGAGAACGTTGAGGCACAGCAAGTGAAAGAATCTAAAATTCTTGTTGTAACAGTGACACAGGATGGGCAATATATTGTTAACGAAACATCTGTGCCGGTTAGCGAGCTGGGCAGTGTAATCAAAAGCAATATCGAACAATATCCTGACGGACTGATGATTCAATCTGATGGGGATGCAACCCATGGGGCTGTTGTTAAACTCATGGATGAAGCAAGAAATGCCGGTGTTAAAAATATTTCAATTGGGCAAATTTAATTTACTTGAAAATATTTTTTTATCATAGTATATTGTTCATATCACATACAGCAGTCTAGGAGAATGTAATGAACCAAATTATAAAAATAGCTTGGGACTTGAACGAAAAGACCGAAAACAGATATCAGCTTGTGTATGAAATTGCTGACCTTGCAAAAAGACTTGTTGATGAAAGTGCAGCCAGAAAAAACAAAGACGAGTTCGGTTTTGATGAATATAATTTTGATGTATCTGTTAAGAAAGAAAACCCGGTTGAACATGCAATTATGGTAAAAGCTTCAGAATCAGATGATGCTGAATTGGTTGGTTAGTAGTTATAATTATTTGTAAGTTAAAAAAGAGAGCTTTTATGACAAAGGCTCTCTTTTAGTCTGTGAAAAATAAAGAAATTTCGAATACATCAAGAGTTTACAGCGTTTTTAATTTCTCTATAAATTCTACTGGTTATATCACTGATGTACTCGGCACTAACAACTCCATTGAGAACGATATCAGAAATTTCGAGAGCAGGACGAATATATGTTTGCGCAGTTTCATTAACATTTGCAAATTGAACATCTGCGGCTTTACCACTTTTACCTCTTATTGCTGCTCTTTTATACCATCTGTCTTTAATCGTTTCAAAAGGTGTAAAGACGTAAACTTTTACGTCCATAATCTCTCTAAGACCTTCATTTAGAACATAAAGTCCTTCGTTCAAGAGAATTTTATTCGGTTTTTTAAGTTCTCCGTTTGGATTACTTGCGCAAGTGACAAAGTCATAATCCGGACAGATAATTTCTTCGCCGTTTTTAAGCTTAAGCAAGTGTTCTTTCATAAGTTCAAGATTAATAGCATCCGGAGTATCGAAACTAAACCCTGTAGCAAAAAGTGCGTCATAACCGCCCAAGTCTTTGAGCTGTTGTTCCATATCATAGTAATAGTTATCGCAAGGTAAAATTGTATAAACACCTTCTCTGTCTTTTGGAACAAGTGCATTCACAGTATTTTGGACGAAAGTGGTTTTTCCGGAAGCTGATTCGCCTGCTATCCCGATTACCAAGGGTCTGTGTTTAAGTTCAATAGCTTTTCTTGCTATTTTAAAAATAAAATCATCTTTTATTTTTAAAAATAACGGCTGTTTTTGTTGCTTATCTTCTGCAAGAATTTTTTTAAGACTTTCAACAATTTTTACTGTTCTCTCCAGACCTTTATTTCCAGTGTTATTTTGCATAATAGCTTCTTCAATCATATAACTTCCAATCCAAACATAAGAATATAGTATATTAAAATAAAACTTAATTCACTAAATTTTTTTAAAATGTAAAAAAATTTTTACTTCAAAAAAACAAAATAATGTTTTTTATCTATGTTTTTAGTATTCTTATGAAAGAGTGATAACAAGAGAGATTAAGAAATGGGATTGAATACATATTTAGGTATAGATGTAGGCTCAGTGACAACGAAGCTGGCTTTGGTGGATGAAAATGGAAAGCATGTTGACAGTTGCATGCTTCGTACGGCAGGAAAACCTGTAATTGCAGTTCAAAAAGGGTTGCAGATACTAAAAAACCAAGCAAAGTGTGAATATAATGTCTGCGGTGTTGGAACAACAGGAAGCGGAAGAAATCTTGCGGGTGCGCTTGTCGGTGCAGATGTGATAAAAAACGAGATAACGGCACATGCTGTAGCTGCAAGTACATATGTAGAAGGTGTTCAAACAATACTGGAAATTGGCGGACAAGATAGCAAAATAATTATTTTGAGAGATGGGATAGTAACCGATTTTGCAATGAATACGGTATGTGCAGCAGGAACAGGAAGCTTTTTGGATCAGCAGGCATCAAGGTTAAATGTTCCAATAGAAGAGTTTGGACCTACTGCATTGAAATCCACTTCACCTGCACGTATTGCAGGGCGTTGCGGAGTGTTTGCAGAGAGTGACCTTATTCACAAACAACAGCTTGGTTATCCAGTTGAAGATTTGTTATATGGTCTTTGTCAGGCTCTTGTTAGAAATTATCTGAGTAATTTAGCGCTGGGTAAGGAATTATTACCGATTGTGTCTTTTCAGGGTGGAGTTGCGACAAATGTCGGTATGGTTAAAGCTTTTGAAGAAGCATTGGGTTGTGAGGTAGTTGTACCAGAGAATCACCAAACAATGGGTGCGTTAGGTGCCGCATTGCTTGGTATGGAAAATCATCAATATACTCAAAAACAAACCTCATTTAAAGGCTTTGAAGTTGGAGAAATGCATTTTAATTCTGTAACTCATCAGTGTTCTGACTGTTCAAATAACTGTGAGGTTATAACAATTGTAGAGGGTGATTTGCCTGTTCCGCATCCCGAAAAAATAAAAGATGTAAAAGGAAACATTATTGCACGTTGGGGTGGAACCTGCGGCAAATGGGATATTTCATAGGTTGTTGAATGTTTTAATTTATATTACACCGGAGAATATCTTCCAGTAGATAAATATGGAAATTGTTAGGAGGATTATTCCGCTAAGTTTCATTAGCAATCCGGATACTTTTGCGAATGCTTTTAACCCTTTTAGTACAGACGTAAAAACCCCGGCTAGGACTATAACCAACCCTTGTCCCAATGAAAATAAAAATAACATAAGTCCTGCTAGAGCAATATTTGCACTGAGTGAAGCAAATCCCATTATCCCTGCAAGAATTGGCGTAGAACAAGGTGTTGAAGCCAGTGCAAAAATTGCACCAATGATTAGAGGATATAGTATTAAATTGTTACTGTTATTTTGAGGCATTTGTTTAACAAAAACAGGCATGTGAAAGTCAAACAGCCCAAGCAAATTCAACCCCATAAGGAAAATAATACCGTTTACTATCAAAGCAAATATAGCCGCATATTTATTTATTAGGATTTTTCCGCCTATTGCGCAAATTAGCCCCAAAGAGGTTAAAACCAGTGCCATGCCAAGGATAAAGAAAAGCATCTGCAAGAATGTCTTGAAACCGTTTTTGTTGCTGTAGCCTGCAATATAACCGATAATAATCGGTAGAATTCCTAATGTGCAAGGAGAAAGTGAGGAAATGACCCCACCAATGAACGATATTAGCAGAAGCAACCATGAAAAACCGTCTGAGGTAACTTCTTGGTTAAATATTGTAAGCAGATTATCCATGAATTAGCTCTTTAATATACTGTTCAAGTTTTTCTTTTGGCTCAAACCCTTCAATTTTTTTGACCTTTTTGTTTGTATCATCAAGGAAAATAATTGTTGGTACAACAGTTACGCCGTATTCATCAATTTGTTCCTGTGTACCTTTTTCATTTGATGTTGCGTCAATTTCAATAAAGGTTACAGCATCTCTGTACTTAGTTTTTAGAGGCTCAAGTTCAGTTTTAATCTTTTTGCAATCAGAACACATAGGTGACGAAAACTTAATAACGCTGGGTTTATCAGCTGCATGTGCTACAATTGCTTTTTGCATGTCATTATTATTTTTTAAGCCCAGATATGCCACAACGGGTACAACTAAAACAATTACGCCAATTATCCAATTTTTCATTTTATATACCTCTTTCATAATTTATTATACATAATATCTCTAAATAAAAAAATTGTATTACCTTATTGGACTTTATTGCAGATAATTAAAATTCCGTAACATGCCTGAAATCGGCGCTTGTATTAAAATAATGTTTGTTATATCATCGAAGGTACCTTAAGCAAGGTGTAGTGCATTTAAGTAAAAAGGAGAAAAAGATGCCTAAAATGAAAACTCACCGTGCGGGAGCAAAAAGATATAAGCTTACTGGCACAGGTAAAATTTTAAGAAGACAAGCAGGCACAAAGCACTTATTGCAGCACAAATCACAGGCTCGTAAGAATAGATTGTCTTCTATGGTGGAAGTTTCTGATACACACAAGAAATTAGTTTTGAAACAACTGCCTTATGCAAAAAAACACAAATAGTAAAGTAATTAAGACAATCAAAGGAGAAAAAAATGAGAGTCAAACGCGGAAACGTTCTACGTAAACGTCATAAAAAAATATTAAAGCTTGCAAAAGGCTTCAAAGGCGCAAGAAGCAGAATATTCAAAGTTGCTAATTGTGCGGTAATGAAAGCGCTTAAATATTCTTACAGAGATCGTCGTAATCTTAAAAGAAATATGCGCAGACTCTGGATTATCAGAATTAATGCAGCTGTTAGACAATATGGTTTAAGCTATTCTAAGTTCATGAATGCACTTAAAAAGTCAGAAATCCAAGTTAATAGAAAAATGCTTGCTGAACTGGCTGTTAACGAAAAGGAAGCTTTTGAGGTAATTGTTGAAACAGCTAAAGCTCAAATTAAGTAGTCTTAGCAATAAATATAAAAGAACATGGGCAATTGTCCATGTTCTTTTTTTGTTTTATTGTATTTTGTTGGTTGGAATTCTTTATTAGTAGGCTTTTTGGTGATTTGAAAGTTATATTTGTAACATTTCTTTAAGCTTTTCTAAAGTTTATGCTCGTTTTAGACGATATTACATGTGTAAGAGTAAAAGAAGTCAGGAGAAAAACAAAGAGATATAGAAAAGAAATATTAAGTATTGTAACAATATATACAAAATATGAAAAAGTTCTATATTCTATGTTTTTATATATATGTGTAAATGAATTAAGGTAAAAGAAAATGGGTTTAGCAGCATCACAAGCAAGATTACTTCTATTGACAGCAAGAAAAAGCGATTTGGAATATCGTGCACAAATGATAAGCCAAAGAAAGGTTATGCTTGCAATGCAAACAGAAGAAATTGCAACGACGTATTCAGAAGCGTTGAATAACAGGAAACTCTATTTTACGTGGACAACAGAACAAAATAATGGTGCCACAAAAGAAGAACTTCTGACTTACAGCAATTTTACTGCGGAAGAGAATACATACCGTTATCGTTTGTTAGACCCTGAAACAAATAAGATAGCATGTTTGAGTTTGGATGAAGCTTCTAAGTATGTAAGACAAGCGGATTACACAGATGCCGATGGCGTTTTGGATACTGCAGCATATGAGGCAGCGATAGCAGAAGTGCAAAAAGGTATGATAGTAATACCTGCACTTAAGAATACTGACTACTTGCAACAGGCAATACAATCAGGAGCATTAATCATTCAACAAAGAAGCACAGAGTCTGTTCCTGTTACAGATGAGAATGGTGATTATGTTTATGAGAATGAAAAGGTAGTAGAAAGAGCTGTTTATTCTTGGAGCGCGGTAGCACTTTCAGGGATGGAAGATGTAAGTTCAAAACTTTATTCGGATGATGATGCTAAGGCTTCTGCGGATTACGAATATCAATCATTATTGGTTCAAAACCAAGATAAGCAATTGGATGTAGAGTTGAAACAAGTTGAAACACAGCAAAAGGCTTGTGAAACAGAGATAGAGTCCGTAAAAAAAGTACTGAAAGCTAATGTCGAAAAATCATTCAATGTCTTTAGTTAATAAGCATTAGTACAAATAAAAAGCTCCCTATAGTCAGGGAGCTTTTTAGTATTAAATATATTCAATATCAAAGTCCTATTGTTTTTTTATAATCAGGGATTATAAATTGTTCATTATTTGCATCTTTATCTGTGAAAATTTTGTAACTTTCCATAGACTTAGCCTTTGATGAATCATAGTCCTCTTTGGTAACATATTTTTGATATGTATTATTTAATTCGCCCGAGTAGTTACCTAAAGTTTGAGCAAATTTAAGAATATTTTCCTTAGAATTGCCCGCACCGTAAGCTTTTGTTTTTGCATCAGTACCTGAGGGGCGTATTTCAATAAATTTGTCCGTAAATAATAAATATGTTCCGTCACCGACAAATTTAACGTCGATTAAATTTGAAAAATCAAGGCTTTGGAATGTATCCGAAAGGATTTCTTTTATGTTATCCAGTGTAATTTTATTTTCGCTAAACATAACAGCCAAAGTAAGATAGAACAGGTCATTTTTTGTTCTGAGTGCTTCTCCTAATACTTTTGCTTCTTTTAGTTTTTGAATATCCGGTTCGCTTTCATTATAGTAGGCGATATCTTCTCTTACGTCATATTTTGCGATAATATTGTTTTTTTCAAAGACATTTGATAGGTTTTGTGAGAGAGTTAATCCTTTTTGTTCGAGGTCAGCACTAAGTGCAGAAGCTACAATAATTGCTTCCGTCGCGCTTTTTTCTCTCATAGCGATAGCTTTTCTGCCTGATTTTGACTTAATGATTTCTTCGGAACCAATGATCATACCGCCTGATTCTTCGCCGGCAAAGATTACTCTGGGGTTGTTGCCTAGGTTAATATCCTTGCCAAAAATATCAGTTATTACAACTTCATTTTTACCATCGTTAAGTTGTTTTTCAACTTTTTTCATAATGTTTGCTATCTCTTTAAAGCCTACAGGAACATTAATAACCTTAATGTTATTATTCTGAGCCCACTCATCCCAAGATTTTGCTGAGGCTGTAGTTTTTATGATGAATTTAGGCGTTTTATCAAAATTACCTGATTTTTTTAGTTGTTTTGCCCAAAAATCCATAATCATTAAGAATGCTTGGTTTGCAGTATAAACGGCAAGGACTTTGCCTTGTTCCAGTTCTACGGTATCGATACCGAGTGTTTTTAATTTGGGCAAATTAGACTCTGCTTCAACCTGAGTTACTGTTAATCTGTCATGATCTGGGTCGGTTATGAATACGACAGTACCTATCGGATAATTTTTTAACTTTTCATCATAATGAAGGCTTTTTATGACCGGGAAGTATGGTTTGCCTTCTTTATCTTTAGAAAGTACAGTAGCGTCAACTGAATAGTCATAGAAGCATTTATTACCTTTCGGATCTTGGTCGTATTTCCCGATTGAGTGGAAAAACGGGTCTTCTTCTATGTTAAGCCAATCAAATTTGTCGGAAATACCAAGTTCGTTGAGCAATTTTGAAAGAGTTCTGTATGCACTGCCACCAACGTTTTCTATAATAATTTTATTTTTCAGGTTTTTTATAAGTTCTAGATTTTGAGTATTTGCGACGCCACCTTGCAAGTATTCTTTGTATAGTTCAATACCGTCATTTATAGAATGCATAAAGGTTTCATTAATTAGCGGGTCTGAGCTTGCCGCAATTTTAATATCATAGTATCCTTTGCTTTTAGCAATAGCGAAGACTTCTTTGATTTTGTTAACAAATTGCATAGATTCTTCGGGCAGGTACTGACTGCCTTGGCAATTCAAGTCTTTTGTGGCGTTTTTTACGCTGATTCCGTGACTTGAAGTTATGTATTCCCCTCCAAGCAAATCCAATTTGAAAGCTAAAAAAGAGGCTAGCCATATAGGAATTGTTTTTCTTTGATATGGGGTAAGAGTTGTAATCCCTTGAGCAGCTTGAATACGTGCGATAATATCAAGAAATTTATCCGAGTTATAACGAACTTCGCTTCCGACAAGTTTAAGTAGTGTTGAATTTTTGTAATTTTCTTTGGCAGCAAGTGCTTTTGCATATGTTGCAAGCATAATGCCAAGTAAATTTATCGGAAAACGAGTATCATGGGGGTATAGTATATTTTGAGGACCTCTTATTCCGGCAGTAGAGACTTCTGCTTCTTTTGCGTAGTTTTTAAGCCAAGCGTCAAGATCAAGTCCTTCGGGATTTTCTTTTGAATAAGGCTCAAGGTGTTCTTTTTTGAGTCTAAAAACAATTTCGCCTTTATCTGAAAGGTCAATCAAAGGATTATCTTTTATATATGAAGGTGTTTTTTCTTCTACCGATTTAAAAAGTTCTTTTTCAAGCTCACAAGATGCTTTTTTTCCGTTAAAAATGTTATTCATGCTTATCCCCTATAAATCTTCTTTTTAGATTATATTACATAAATCGGTAATGTGAAGTTACTAGGTAGAATAAGGGAATTAGTTATATTTGGTTAAGAAATGTGTCACATTTGTACATTTTTTTCTTAGTGTTAGTATTGAGAAAGAGGATAAAGGATAAAGCATGCACCATTGGGTTGTACAGTTGAATAATATAAGTCTTAACATGGATACATTGATTACTATGTGGGCATGTATGCTTGTTTTGATAATTTTTGCATATTTGGTAACCAGAAATATTTCTCTGGTTCCCGGCAAGATGCAGGTTTTTGGAGAAAAAATACTGGAGTTTTTCTGGGGACTTACAGATTCGATGGTTGGACCCAAGGGAAGAGCACATGTCCCACTTGCTGCGTCATTATTTATCTTTATATTGATAGCAAATCTTAGCGGTCAGTTACCGTTAAGGATGTTTCATCTGAAAGAGGGGGAGTTTGCCTCTCCGACGAATGATATAAACCTTACGGCAGCTATGGCGGTTATTGTTTTAGTTTATTACATCGCAGTCGGGATAAAAGCCAAAGGTGTAAGGTTTATTTATCATGGCTTTAATTTTAACGGCATTATCTTGACCCTTGTTGATATACTGGAAATGTTTACAAGACCGTTAAGCCTTTCAATCCGACTTTTTGCCAATATTCTGGCAGGGGAAATTCTGGTTTCCATGGTGTTGGGTGCTTTTGCATTATTAGCACCTGTTCCAGTTATGCTTTTTGAAGTCTTAGTCGCGTTTATTCAGGCATTTGTCTTTATGATGTTGACTCTGGCTTATGTATCATCTTCAATAAACGAACAACACTAAAATATTATAAAAAAGGAGAACAATATGACAATTGAAACAACAGCAAATTTAGCACACTTGGGTGCAGGTATAGCAATCGGTTTTGGTGCGGTTGGAGCAGGACTCGGGATTGGAATTGCTACGAAAGGTTTGATGGAAGCAATTTCCCGTCAGCCTGAAATTGCAGGTAAGGCAGTAGGGTTCTTTATGTTGGGTGCTGCATTAGCAGAAGCTTGTGCATTGTATGCATTCGTTGTGGCATTTATGTTGCTTGGTAAATAGGTGACTAATGGAATTTAATGCGACTTTTTTAGTTTCAGCAATAAGTTTTATCATCTTTACGTTGATAATGAATAAGCTTCTTTATCAGCCGTTGAGTGATATTATAGCTAAGCGTCAGCAATATGTTGACGCAAATAGTGCTGAGGCTAAAGGGAATTATGATTTGGCAACATCCATAAAGGCAGACAAAGAGGCTAAAATCAATTGCTCGAAAGCAGAAGTAAAAAAGATGATTGCTGAAGAAGTCGCAAATTCAAAAGAACAGAAGAATCGCTTAGAAAAAGAAAAGAAGGCGGAAGTTGCACAAATGCTTGCTTCACAAAAATCTGATTTGGATAAAGAAAAGTCAGATGCTTCCAATCAAATTGAATCAAAGCTTGATGACCTGTCCCAAGTAATTATTGAGAAATTGACGGGAGGTAGTATCTGATGCCGACAGTTGATTTATCTATTCATGGATTATTAGAGGGAAATTTTTTCAATTTTCTTATCATTGTTGGGCTGATAGTATATGCTGGAGTAAAGTTGAATGCTTCAGGTGCATTGGAGGCAGCTAAAAAATCTGTAGAGAAGCTCTTAAAAGAGTCTGATGAGCATAAAATTAACTCACAAAAAACTCTTGAGACTGCGAAAAACGAAGTTAAAGACCTGCCCTTAGAAATTGAAAAAATCAAACGAGAAGGACAAAATACCATAGAAACTTTTAAAAAAGCGACTCAAGAAGAATTAGCGCAAGCAGTCCAAAGACTGGAAATTAATGCCCAAAAGGCACTTGATACTGAGGTTCAAAAAGTCAGCTCTGCACTTCAAAAAGAAGCAGCAATGAAGTCTGTAGAGGTCGCGCAAAATAAAACGAGAAATAATCTTTTAGAGAATTCATCTTTACACAGAAAATTTATTGATGAAGCGATTAATAAGATAGAGGAATTGGAAATTTAATGAGCATTTTTAATTCAAAGCAAATCAAAATAGCAAAAAGATATGCAGCTGCTCTTTGTGAGCTTGATAATAGAGATGTCATTTTGGCAGAGTTGCAAGAGGTTGCTTCTGTGTTTTCCCAATCTTCGGACTTAAAAAGTTTTTTGATAAGTCCGGTTATTACTACTGATGATAAAAAAAATGTGATTGAAGAAGTTTTTGCTTCTCTCTCTCAAAGTACGAAAAATTTTCTTTTTCTGCTAGCAGATAAGAATAGGATTGATTTTTTTGACTCTATACTGGAACAATTCAGAGCTGAGTTGGATGAGTTGAATAACGTTAAGCGTATTGAAGTATATTCTGCAGTGGAACTTACTGAAGAGGAAAAAGCGAAAATCAAAGAAAAACTTCAAAGAAAGCTAAGTTGTGAAATTGTACCCGATTATAAGATAGAAGAAAACATTATGGCGGGGTTGGTTATAAAAATAAAAGATAAAGTGATAGATTTAAGCTTGCAGACAAAATTTGAAGATATGAAACGACAATTAATAAAATAAGGATAACGATATGAGTGCAATAAGACCGGATGAAATCAGTTCTCTGATAAAGAATAAAATAGCAAATTACCAATCTGTTTCAGAAGTATCGAATAACGGACAAGTACTTGAGGTTGGTGATGGTATAGCAAGAATATATGGACTTTCAGATGCTATGTCAAGTGAACTTGTGGAGTTTAACGATGGGCATGGCACGTTGGGTATTATTCAGAACCTGGAAGAAGATAACGTAGGGGTAGTAATTCTTGGTGATTATAAACACATCAAAGAGGGAATGAGCGTAAAAACTACCGGTAGAATAGCTTCTGTTCCAGTTGGGGATGCACTTATAGGAAGGATAGTCAATCCTAATGGTCAGCCAATTGACGGAAAAGGAGAGATTCATACTGAAAAAACAAGACCAATTGAAAGGGTTGCCCCTGGGATTATTACAAGAAAATCAGTTCATCAGCCATTGCAAACAGGGTTGACAACAATAGATGCCCTAACGCCTATAGGCAGAGGACAGCGTGAGTTAATTATTGGTGACAGACAAACAGGTAAGACGGCTATAGCAATTGATACTATACTAAACCAAAAAGGTAAAGATGTTATATGTATTTACGTAGCGATAGGGCAAAAGACCTCTACGGTAGCTCAATTGGCAAAGGTATTGGAAGATCGCGGTGCGATGGATTATACAATAATTGTATCAGCTACTGCAAATGATTCTGCACCGTTGCAATATATAGCGCCTTTTGCGGGATGTGCAATAGGTGAAGAGTTTATGGAGCAAGGTAAGCATGTATTGATAATATATGATGACTTAACAAAGCATGCGCAAGCATATCGTGCAATGAGTTTGCTCTTAAGACGTCCACCCGGACGTGAAGCATATCCGGGAGATGTTTTCTACTTACATTCGAGATTATTGGAAAGAGCTTGTAAATTAACGGACGAGCTTGGTGGCGGAAGTATAACGGCACTACCAATTATTGAAACGCAGGCAGGTGATGTTTCTGCATATATTCCAACCAATGTTATCTCGATTACAGACGGGCAAATATTTTTGGAAACAAATCTTTTCAACGCAGGTGTCAGACCGGCAATGAATGCGGGTATATCTGTTTCACGTGTTGGGGGTGCTGCACAGACAAAGGGAATTAAACAAGTAGCAGGTAAGCTCAGACTTGACCTTGCGCAGTATCGTGAATTGGAAGCATTTGCTCAATTTGCTTCAGATTTAGACAAATCAACAAGAGACCAGTTATTAAGAGGCGAAAAACTTACAGAAATTCTTAAACAGCCCCAGTATCAGCCTTTGTCAGTGGCTCAACAGGTTTCAATTCTTTTTGCCGCAAACCAAGGTCTGCTTGATGATGTTGAAAATAAAGCTATTCCTGCACTAAAAGCTAATTGGTTTGATTACTTTGATGTGAACATGCCGGAGCTTGCTCAAAGGCTGAATAATGGTGAAGCTCTTAGTGATGAAGATAAAGAGCAGTTAAAAGCTAAGTTTCTTGAATTTAAGTCAACAATGTAGGGAAAAATGCCAAACTTAAAAGATATAAAAGATAGAATAAACAGTATAACAAGTACGCAAAAGATAACCAAGGCAATGAAGATGGTTGCTGCGGCAAAGGTTAAAAAGTCAGAAAATGCCGTAAAAGCAGCAAGACCGTTTGCTCGCGAAATGGTAAATATGTTTTTTAGGCTTTTAGATAGTGTTGGGAATGATTATTCCATAGCGGGTTTAAAAGTAGAGAAAGGGATTGATAATTATCCTGTATTGTTAGAAAAGCGTGAGAGAAGAGCGGTTGGAATACTTGCAATAACATCGAATAAAGGTTTGGCAGGAGCATATAATGCTAATGTGGTTAGGTATGTGCTGAAGCTTGTTGACGAATATAATCAGCAGGGAATAAAGTCTAAAGTCTTTATTATTGGTCAACGTGGATACAATGCATTAAAACATCAAAGTGAAAAATGCGGGTTCGAGATAAAGAAATTTTATCAAAATTTCCCGACCGATATAACAGGTCCGGCTGCAACGGTTGTGGCTGAGGATATGGCTCAAGCTTTTGTTGATGATGAAATTGATGCTATTGAGGTTGTGACGACAAGATTTAAAAATATGATGAGCTACAAAGTTGAAAAGTGGCAAATTTTACCTATAGTTGCACAAAGAAATGAGGATGATGCTGAGCACAAAATAGACCCGCTTATGACATTTGATACTGATGCAAACAGCATTTTACAAAAGATTGTACCATTTTATATTTCAAATATCATTTATCAAGCCTTATTAGAGGCAACGGCTAGCGAATTGGCATCTAGGATGACGGCAATGTCTTCAGCAACACAAAGCGCAGCAGACATGATAAAGATACTCACTGTCGACTACAATAAGGCGCGCCAAGCTGCAATTACAAATGAAATATCCGAAGTTGTTTCCGGTGCAGATGCACTTAAAAATTAGTTAGTTCAGAAAACAAGCACCCTTGTTTTTACTCAATTTTCTATTTTTATTAATTTCTTTTATTTTTGGAAGGGCTTTGAGTATTGCATAACAGTATGAATAGCTTTTGACTAATTTTAAACCTAAAATGTATTTTAGAGAGTATAGTACTGTTTTTGTGAGTATTTTTAGCTGTTTGATTATACTATCATTTTGAGGATTAGATAGCTTAATCAAAAGTTCTCTATATTGAATTTGTTTTTGTACGTGAAATATTTTAGATGGTGGTCTATTATTTCTTTTGTGAAACCCCATTATATTAGGGACAATTCCGATTTTTTTGTTGTGGTAAATTACTCTATGAATATAATTGCTGTCTTCTCCATAATGATAAAAAACTGGACTAAATCCACCTATAATATTTAAGCATTCTTTGCTTATAAGCCAAAGTGCAGCATTGACAAACTTTGTATCATAAACCTCTTTTTTAAAAGTACCAAGTATAGCGTCCTCAACTAAGGCGGGTTCTGTTAGGGTTTTTGCATAATTAAAAAAACCTTTGTCTAGTTCATCTGTTGAGCCGTTACAATGTATCGGTGAGAGTATATAGTAATTGGGATGTTGCTTTTGGATGGTAATTAATTTTTTTAAATTTTCAACAGAAATCCACGCATCTTGATTAAGCAGGAATACATGTTCAAAACCTTTTTCGAGTGCAAACTTTAACCCTATATTATTTGCCATTCCGAAGCCCAAGTTTTTGTTATTTTTAATAGTTTTAACAAAAGGATATTTTTTGTTTATCAGTTCAACACAGTTATCATCTGAATTGTTGTCAATGGCCAAAATCTGCCAATTAGCAGGCATGTCAACAAATTCCCCAAAACATTTATCAATCCACTTTGAGGCATTATATGTCACAACAATAATACAAAGTTCTTTATTCTGCATTATTACTAAAATACATTTCTCTTTGCAAATCTTCTAAAACATTATAAGAACACTCAAAGCGCAAGTCAATAATATTTGCTGAATTGATAATAACTATTCTTCAGGTTTGTAAAGAGAAGAAATTATTTCAGGTTTTTGGTTGTAGCTTTCAATAAAATGCAAGTAACGTTCCATTCTTATTTTGAACCAATCAAGCATAGTAATTGAGCCGTAAACTTCAATAACACGTGTACGAACGAGGTGTTTGAATGTTTTGTTGTAAGATTCTTCGATGTAGGTTTTACACTTGCAATTTAATTCTTCAATCAAATCATACAAGGTTTTAAGCCAAGCAGCTTCAACATCGGTTTCATTTACACGATATTCAAGAATCATTCTTTAATTAGCCTCAATTTTCTGCTACAATTTATTTATCGACATTACTAAGGGAAACTTTAACAGAACATAACTAATACTAGTATAACAGATTAAAATTGTGTTTTAAATCCTTCAAATTGTGGAGTAAAAATGAAAATATTAAAAGATGGTGAAAGTATCTGTACAAAGGCATTAAGAGCTAGTACGATTTTATCAAGAATGGTTGGACTTTTAGGAAAAAATTCATTTGGAGAAACAGACGGGTTGTTATTATCACCTTGTTCACAAATTCATTCAATAGGAATGAGGTTTGAGTTTGATGCTTTGTATTTAGACAAAAATCTAAAGGTTATTAAGGTTTATGAAAATATAAGAAAAAATAGAATTTTGCCATATAATATAACTGCAAAAATAGTTTTGGAATTACCAAGTGGAACCATAACCGACAAGGGAATAAAGATAGGAGATATACTTGAAATTAGTAAATAAAGAAAAACTTAGAGAACAGCTAGCATATCTTCCGACTTGTAGCGGTTGTTATTTGTATCATGATAAAAATGACGAAATAATATATGTAGGTAAGGCAAAAAATTTAAAAAGAAGAGTTTCAAGTTACTTCAATAAAACCCATGATTCTGCAAAGTTAAATGTTTTGGTGCCCAAGATTGAGCGCATAGAATACATAGTAACCGATACGGAGATAGAAGCTCTAATTTTGGAATCGCATCTTATAAAAAAGCATAAACCGAGATACAATGTTCTGCTCAAGGACGATAAGAAATTTCCTTATTTTGTAGTGACTCAGGAAGATTATCCTCGAATAATTATTGCACGTAAAAGTAATATAAATATGCAGAAAGGAAAATATTTTGGACCATATACTGATTCACGAGCGATGTATACAACATTGGAACTGATGAAGAAGATATTTCCGCTGAAACAGTGCAAAACACCAAAATTTAAAGACAGACCATGTATGTATTATCAAATAGGCAGATGCCTTGCACCATGTCAAAAAAAAGTTTCGAGCGAAGAATATAAAAAAGTCATAAAATCTGTTGAACTATTTTTATCTGGAAAGCAACAAGAACTGGCTGAGAAGTTGCTTGATGAAATGAATAAGTATGCACAAAAAGAAGAGTTTGAAAAAGCGGCAAGGTTTAGGGATAGTTACCTTGATGTAACAAAGACACTGGAAAGACAAAAAGTTGTCTTTGAGAATACGAATATAAATAATGATATAGTTTCAATTTCATCAAAAAACGGAATTTTTGCAGTAGTTGTGATGCAAATAAGAGGAGGACGACTTATCAATCGTAAAGATTTTTCTTATATGGCAGATGTTTTGGATAGTGAAGAAGAAGTTATAAACTTTTTTCTTAAGGATTATTATCAAAGGGCTACTGAGAATGAAATACCGAATAAGATTTTACTTCCTGATGCGTTTAGGAATGACAATGTTGAAGTCTATTCGGAGTTTTTAAATCGTAAGTTTAGCAATAAAAAAGTTAAGATATCTATCGTGAAAACTAATAAGGAAAGAGAGTTGCTTGAACTGGCGAAGAAAAATTCAGATTTGTTTTTAGATAAGTTACTAAGAGAGCAAAAAGCAGATGTAGCCGCGAATTATAATGAAATTGGCGCATACTTAAAGGAAAAATTAAATTTGAATAAATTTCCATATGCAGTTGAGTGCTTTGACATTTCTCATATTCAAGGCACCAATACTGTCGCATCAATGGTGAGATTTGAAAATGGAAGAGCGGTTAAGTCTAAGTATAGAAAATTCAAAATACGCTCAGCAGAAGGCAAACCAGATGATTTTAAATCAATGTCAGAGGTTATAACCAGACGTTACAAGCGTTTGCAAGAACAAAATGAAGAATTTCCTGATTTGATAATCATAGATGGAGGCAAGGGACAGTTATCTTCTGCAGTTGCAATATTGAACGAATTGAATGTGACCCATCAAGATATAGTCTCATTGGCAAAAAGGCTTGAAGAGGTATTCTTGCCTAATCGTTCAAGAGCGATAGTTATACCCGAAACTTCGTTGGCACTTCATTTTTTCCAACAGATAAGAGATGAGGCCCATAGGTTTGCAATTACATTCCACCGTTCATTGCGCTCAAAATCGGCTGTAAAATCAGAACTTGATGAGATTAAGTATCTTAAGTCTGAGGCAAAGGCTCTTTTACTGCAAAAATTTAAATCAGTAAAAACAATATCAAGTCGCAGTATTCAAGAGTTGGAAGCAGTAGTGGATAAGAGAAGTGCAAAAAAGGTATTTGAATTTTTCAATCCTAAGTTAGATTAATATAAAGAAAAATTTTAGTTTGCGTTTATATTTCTTAATACTTTAGTATTTTTTTGCAATAAACTACACAAAAAAGTTTTTATATAAGAGTAAGGTTAGTATGGTTATGGATTGGTAGTTATGAGTTTATCAACTGTTTTTGATATTTCGCCGCAATATCCTATACAAGATTACGGAATGTATGGGATAGGTAACGATTTTGGTGGCTACAATCCATATGCTGGTTTAAGTAATACATCTTACTTGTCACCCCTGAAGCAAGATACTTTCAGTATGGGGAATTATTATAAAGGTGACCCTGTGGGTAAACATAAAGATATAAATTGGGAGCATGTTATGTATGGTGGGGTAGCTTTGATTGGCGGCATCTTTGCGCTAAAATATGGTGCATCAAAAATGTTGGGAAAGGTAAAAAATTTATTTAAAATAAAGTAATAGTATCTAAGAATAATAAAATAAATAAATTCCTCGTGTAAAATATGTAAAAAGTGTAAATTTGTGTGGCAGGCTGAGTACTTCAGCCTTTTTTATTGAATAAATTTGTGATATAATCTGGCTAATTATTAAGTTAGGAGTATAAAAATGGCAAAAGAATGCAGTTTTGATGTAGTTTCGGAGTTTGATAAACAGGAGTTAGTGAACGCTGTTGATCAGACAAAACGGGATATTTCACAAAGATTTGACTTGAAAAATACGAATTCTGACATAGAGTTGGAAGCAGATAAGGCAATAACCATAACAACATCAGATGATATGAAATTGAGAAACATCTTGGATATATTGCAAACAAAGTTGGTAAAGCGAGGTTTAAGCATAAAGATTCTTGATGCACAGCCACAAGAAAATGCGCTTGGCGGGAATGTAAGACAAGTTTACAAGCTAAAGAAGGGGTTAACTCAAGAACTTGCAAAGAAAATAACTGCAGATATTAAGAATTCAAAAATTAAGGTTCAAGCCTCAATTCAAGGAGAACAAGTTAGAGTTTCAGGAAAAGACAAAGACGATTTGCAAGCGGTAATAAAGATGCTTAGAGAAAACGAAGACAAATATGATGTACCGTTGCAGTTTACAAATTACAGATAGAGGTAAAACATGATAAAAGTATTGGTAGTGGGCGCATGCGGAAAAATGGGCGCAGAGGTAGTTAAGTCCGTTTTAAAGCAAGATAATATGCAGCTTGTTGGTGCTGTAGATATTCTAAATGAAGGTTTGGACATAGGTTCATTAGTAATTAACAAAGAGATAGGCATAAAAATTCAAACTAATTTGGAAACTGCAATTAAGCTGACACAGCCGGATGTAGCAATAGATTTTACACAACCTTCGGCTATCTTTAATAACGCAAAAATATTTATAAATAATCGAGTAAAACCGGTTATAGGAACAACGGGTCTTAGCGATGACCAAGTAGCGGAGCTAAAAAAGTTAAGTACAGAAAAAAGCGTATCAACACTTATAGCTCCAAACTTTACAATTGGAGCAGTTTTGATGATGATGTTTGCCAAAAAAGCTGCAAAATATTTTGATAATGCTGAGATTATAGAGTTACATCACAATCAGAAAAAAGACGCTCCATCAGGAACAGCGGTAAAAACAGCGCAGTTAATGGCACAGGAGAAAGAAACATTTGCAAAAGGCAATTGTGCTGAAACCGAATTGATAGAAGGTTCAAGAGGCGGAAAGTCATACTCTAATATACATATACATTCAGTAAGAATGCCAGGATATATAGCAAGTCAGGAAGTTTTATTCGGAGCAGCAGGTCAAATAATGACGATAAGACATGATTCTATGGACAGAGAATGTTATATGTCAGGCGTAATGCTTGCAGTTAACCATGTATTCAATAATGACGGGTTTGTATATGGTTTAGATAACATATTGTAACGCTTTGCCATGAAAAGGGATTTGCAGTATAATTTGTAGGATGCTTAAGAAGGAATTAAGTATGGGTATGAAATATAAGCGAATATTGTTAAAGGTAAGCGGAGAAGCGCTTATGGGCGAGCAGGAGTTTGGGATAGACCAAAAACCTGTTGAAATGATAGCAAATGAAATAAAACAAGCACAAAAGACAGGTGCACAAGTGGCAGTTGTAGTAGGTGGTGGCAACATATTCAGGGGAATGAAAAATTCCGCCAAATTAGGCATGGACCAAGCAAGCGGCGATTATGTGGGAATGCTTGCGACGGTAATGAATGCTATAGCACTTCAAAGCGCGTTGAGAAAAATTGATGTTGAATGCCGTGTTCAAAGTGCAATAGATATTAATAAGATTGCAGAGCCGTATTTAAGATTTCGAGCAATAAGACATCTCGAAAAAGGTCGTGTTGTGATATTTGCAGCCGGTACGGGAAACCCGTTCTTTACAACTGATACAGCTGCAGCATTGAGAGCTTCGGAGATTGGGGCAGAAGTGATGCTTATGGCTAAGAATGGTGTTGATGGGGTATATAATGATGACCCTCGCATTAATCCAGAGGCTAAAAAATATGCTTCGATAACTTATGATGATATAATCATTAATAATCTAAAAGTGATGGACACTGCAGCATGTGCTTTGTGTAAGCAAAATAATATACCCATAGTGGTGTTTGATTTTGCGGAAAAAGGCAGTATTTTAAAAGTATTAAAAGGTGAAAATATAGGAACAAATGTAGGAGGATAAATAATGTCGTTGGACGAATTATTTTTAGAAGGTGAAGAAAAAATGGAGAAAGCTGTTCACCAGCTTAAAAAGGCGTTTGCGTCAATTCGCTCAGGTAGAGCAAACCCATTGGTTTTGGATAAAGTTATAGTTGATTATTACGGTGCGCCAACCCCACTAAGGCAGATGTCACAGGTGTCTGTTCAAGATGGGACTACGCTTGTTATTTCACCATTTGATAAGTCTATTATGAAAGATATTGAAAAAGCACTCATAAAAGCAGAGTTGGGAGTAAATCCGAATTCAGACGGAACAGTTATAAGATTAGTTTTTCCACCATTAACAGAAGAACGCAGAAAAGAGAGTGTTAAAGAAGTTAAAAAACTTGGTGAAGATGCAAAAGTTGCAATAAGAAATATTCGTAGAGATATGACAGATAGCTTAAAAAAGCTTGAGAAAGAGGAAAATTTACCCGAAGATGCGGTAAAAGATAATCAAGCAGAAATTCAAAAACTTACGGATAACTATACTAAAAATATTGACAATGCAGTAGCGGAAAAAGAAAAAGAGGTTTTGACAGTTTAATGTCTTTATTGGAAACACTTAATAAGAACAAACTGAGGATTACGACAGGGATAATAGTTGGTGTAATAACATTATTCTGTGTTGTGAGCGGTGGGATACCGCTGATGCTTTTGTCATTAGTATTTTCGTACTGGTGTTCAAAAGAATGGGTTCAAATACTTAACAATAAGGGTTTTTACCCCTTTTTATCAGTAATGTTGTCTGTAAATATTGCATTTGCGTTGGTTACAACTTTCAACAGGTTGGAGCTAATGGCTCCGGTTATAGCGTATGGTATAATAGCTGCATTTTTTGCAGTGTTATTTAGAGGGCGCCAACCATATATTGCTAATGTAGCAACGACTATAGCAGGGTTCATATATTGCGGTTGGTTGCCATGTCATATCATAATGCTTCGTCAATTGGGAGCCGAGGATGCTTCAATATTATCTTTTTCAGATAATATCGGACTTGGTTTCCTTGTTATGATATTTTTTGTTATCCTCACAACCGATATAGGAGCATATTATGTGGGGTCAAAATTTGGCAAGACCCCGTTATGTCCTGTCGTTAGCCCTAAAAAAACAGTGGAAGGAGCAATCGGTGGGGGACTATTTGCAATAATAATGGCGCTTATTATAGGCTTTATTATTCATTTAGACTGGTATTATTCTTTGATTACAGGAGTATTGGTTACTGTTTTTGCTCAACTTGGAGATTTGAGCGAATCTTTGATAAAGCGTGATGCAGGAGTTAAAGATTCCGGGAATTCGCTGCCGGGTCATGGAGGTTTTTTGGATAGAGTAGACAGTTATATGTTCTCTGCACCTGTAGCTTATTATTTCTTTGAGTATTTTGTTGTGTCCCATAGTTTAGGGGCTGATATTATGAAATTTTTCAAAACACTGTTGAGTTTTGTCGGATTTTAATATGAGTAGTAGAAGTGTTGCGAAATTTATTGCTGTTAGTGGGTTTGATAAAATAATTTCACAAGAACGGCTTGATGTTAATCTTTTCGAACTTGCTTTGACGCATTCATCATATTCTAACGAGAAATCTCGATTTAGTCTGGAAAATAATGAGCGGCTAGAGTTTTATGGAGATGCTGTTTTAAAACTGGCTTGCAGTAAGTTTTTATTTAATAAATTTCCAGATGAACGAGAAGGTACGCTGAGTGCTTATAGGGCTATATTGGTTAGCGATGCGTACTTGGTTAAATATTCGGCTAAAATAAGCTTGGATAAATATCTAAGAGTGGCTGACCGAGCTGATTTAAAGACTAAAAAAGCAGCTGAGACAATATGTGCTTGTGCTTTTGAGGCTGTATTGGGGGCATTATTTATTCAATCAGATTTTGAAGTGGTTTATTCTTTTTTAGAACAGTTTTTTATTAAGCATATAGAATACGTAAGAGGAAACATGATTAAGCTTAATAGTAAAGCGGCTTTGCAGGAATATACTCAGAGTGTGGATAAAAATTTACCGGAGTACATACTATTGAGTGAGTCAGGAAAAGAACATGAAAAAGTATTTGAAGTAGAAGTGAGATACAACAAAGAAGTTGTTGGCAAAGGTTTTGGGAATAGCAAAAAAGCAGCGGAGCAAGCTGCAGCTTATGAAGCGTGTGTTAAATTTGGAGTAATAAAAAATGAGTAATATAATAGTTTCACCATCAATATTGTCGGCGGATTTTGCTTATTTGCAAAGGGATATCGAGAGAGTTGAAAAAGCAGGTGCTAACTGGCTACATATTGATGTAATGGACGGGCATTTTGTACCAAATATTTCGATAGGGATACCGGTTGTTAAATCGGTAAAAAGGGTTACAAAAATTCCTTTGGATGTGCATTTAATGATTGAAAATCCAATGGATTATATTCCCAAATTTATAGATGCTGGAGCAGATATAGTTACTGTGCATCAGGAGGCGTGCTCGGATATGTTAGAAGTTGTTTTAGAATACATAAAAGCACGTGGAGTAAAGTCAGGAGTTGCAATTAAACCAAATACGCCGGCTAATGTGTTGAATGATTATCTTGACAAAATGGATATGGCATTAGTTATGACAGTGGAGCCCGGGTTTAGTGGTCAAAAATTTATTGAAGAGGCTGCCTATAAAGTAGAATATATAAAAAATCGTGTTTCCGATGAATTTATAATCCAAGTTGACGGCGGAATAAATGACAAAACTGCTAATGTATGCAAGTATTTAGGAGCTAATTCACTTGTAGCAGGGGATTATATCTATAAGTCAGTTGATATTCAAGCAGCGATAGATTCTTTGCGTTAGCAAAATTTAGCTATAGCTTCAGCTTTTGGCATAGTTTCTTGATGTGAAGAGGTAAGATTTTTGACTGTGATTGTGTTGTTTTCTATTTCTTCTTCGCCAAGGACGAACGCAAAATTAGCAAGTTTTGCTGCTTTTTCAAATTGTTTTTTGAACTTTCTTGCGCCGTAGTCAAAATCACAACTGATGTTTTTATTTCTAAGTTCTTCGCATAATTTGAGAGCTTTGAGCGGGTTATCAGAAACAACAAATACATCGAGTTTTGGGGGATTTTGTTTTTCAATAAGCGAGTATAGCCTTTCCATCCCCATAGCCCAACCAATTGCAGGTGTCGGCGGACCACCTAGCATTTCAACCAGACCGTCATATCGTCCACCGCCGCAGACGGCATTTTGTGAGCCCAGATTATTTGATTTTATTTCAAAAACGGTGCGGTTATAGTAATCTAATCCTCTTACAAGTTGCTTATTAACACTATATTTTACTTGTAATTCATCTAAATACCTTCTTAGCTCCGAAAAATGTTCCGCACATTCATCACAAATAAAGTCCGTATTTATTAAGTTTTGAATATCAGGCGTGTTTAAAAGCTCGTTGCATTGAGGATTTTTACAGTCTAAAATCCTAAGCGGGTTTTTTTCATATCGAACTTTACAATCCTCGCAGTATTTATCTAAATCAGGCTTAATAAGTGCTTTAAGCTTATTTCTAAATGTTTCTCTACATTTAGGACAGCCAAGAGAATTTATTTCTACATCCAAATCATTAAGTCCGAGTGAGTTAAGGTATTTTATAGCTGTATAAATGCATTCGGCATCAGAAATTGCTTCGGTTGAGCCAAACATTTCGACACCGATTTGGTGAAACTGTCTTTGCCGTCCGGCTTGAGGACGCTCATAGCGAAACATCGGACCTTTATACCATAATTTTACCGGCGGAGTTTGACGATGAAGCCCATTTTCAATATATGCTCTTACAACTCCTGCGGTATTTTCCGGACGAAGAGTAATAGAGCGTTCGGATTTTTCAAAAGTATACATTTCTTTGTTAACAATATCCGTAGAATCTCCTACGCCTCTTGCAAAGAGTTCTGTTGCCTCAAAAATAGGTGTGCGAATTTCTTTAAAGTTTGCATTATTAAAAATAGTCAATGCATTTTTTTCCATCATCTGCCATGTTGAACTGTCTTCGGGTAATATATCTTTTGTGCCTTTTTGAGCTTGTATCATATTTTATTGTCCTAATTCCTAATTTACTTATATATCGTAGTATTAACAAACAAAGATTTCAATTTAACTATATGGTTTATGCATTTTTAAGTAAGTATGCTTCGATAAATCCGTCGATTTCGCCATTCATAACAGCTTCTACGTTTCCAACTTCATAACCGGTACGATGGTCTTTTACCATTTTATAGGGATGAAAGACGTATGAACGGATTTGTGAACCAAAGTTTATGTCAAAGTTTTCGCCTTTAAGTTCAGCAAGTTTTTTTTCGTGCTCTGCTTGTTTTATGGCAAGCAGTTTAGAAGCGAGGATTTGCATAGCTGTTTCTTTGTTTTGAAGTTGAGAGCGTTGTTGTTGACATCTTACTACAATTCCCGTCGGTTTATGCAGAATCCGAACTGCGGTTTCTACTTTATTAACGTTCTGACCGCCTGCACCGCCTGAGCGCATTGTATCAATTTCTATATCTTCTTGCGGTATATCAATTTTTTTCGAAAAATCTTCTATTACCGGGCTGACTTCTAAAGAGGCAAAGCTTGTTTGTCGTTTGCCATTAGCATTGAATGGAGAAATTCTTACCAGTCTGTGCACGCCTCTTTCTGCTTTTGCGTATCCAAAAGCATATTTACCTGAAATTTTTATTGTCGCTGATTTTATGCCTGCTTCTTCGCCGTCTGATTTTTCCAAAAGGTCTACTTTCCATTTTTTGTCCTCAGCCCAACGAATATACATTCTTAAAAGCATATTTGCCCAATCTTGAGCATCGGTTCCACCTGCCCCTGCATTTACCGTAAGTATTGCATCATTTTTATCATATTCCCCACCGAGTTTTTTCTGAACTTCAAATTTTTCAAGTTCATTTTCTAATAACTCCAATGTGGTTTCGGCTTCTTTTTTATATTCAAAGTTGCTATCAGTTGAGCAAATCTCCAGAAGGTCTTCAATATCGCTGCAAAGACTTTCCCACTTGTCAACCATTTCGATTGACTCTTTAAGGGTGTTGAGCTCTTGTGAGTTTTTTGCCGCCAGTTCCGGATTTGACCAAATTTCTTCCCTCTGTAAATTTTCTTCCAGAGTTTTAATCTGAACTTTTAATTCGGAGTAGTCAAAGACACTCCTTTGCAGATTTCAAGCGTGCATATATGGCGTTTAACCTTTGTCTTAGTTCTATTAGCACTTTTTCTTGTCTCCTGCAATTTCGCTGTCTAATCTTAAGAAAACCGGAGATATTGTCGATTTTTCGGCAATTTTACCAAGTTTCATTTCTCCCCAGTTTAACTCATCAAGCTTAAAGTCTGCAACATTACCTTCAAGGCTGAGTTGTTCCCATATTTTTTGTGAAATATTGGGGCAGTACGGTGAGAGCATTATCGCAATATAGCGCATCGTTTCAAGCACATTGTACAAAACTTTTGCACATTCTTGCATTTTACCCTCTTTTGCAAGACTCCAAGGAGCTGTGTCATTTACGTATTTGTTCGCTGTATCAGCCAAATTTACAATGCTTTGTGCTGCTTCTGCTACTTCAAATTTGTCAAATTTAGTTTTTATGTCATCGAGAGTGTCTGTTGCTGCGGATTTCAAGTCATTTGAAATAAAGTCTTGCTCAAGATTTCCGTCAAAATATTTAACTAACATATTTAATGTTCTGTTAAGCAAATTGCCGATATTGTTCGCAATATGTGCGTTGACTTTTTCTTTGAAATCATCATCAGAGTAGTTACCGTCTTTTCCTATTGGAGCGGCAGTAACCATAAAGTATCTGAATGCATCAGGATGTTCAAGCTCAAACTCATCCATAACTGATTTTGAGGAGATTACATTACCAAGTGATTTTGACATTTTTGTTTCATCTATGGTAATCCAACCGTGGGCAAGAAGATTTTTAGGTAACTCAACTCCTAGTGCCATTAATATTGCTATCCAGTAGATTGAATGAAACTTAAGTATATCTTTACCAATGACTTGAACATCAGCAGGCCAGTATTTCTTGAAATTTTCAGAAGGATTTTCCGTATCATAGCCAAGTGCAGTTATATAGTTCGAAAGCGCGTCAATCCATACATATATTACTTGAGATTCATCACCGGGAACAGGAATTCCCCAAGATACGGAGTCCACTGAACGCGATACTGAAATATCTTCTATGTTTTCCAGCTGATTAAGTACTTCGGCTCTTCTGAAATCAGGTCTTATAAAGTTTGTTTCATCATTTTTAATTATTTCTATAATTTTGTCTTTATATTTTGTTAGTTTAAAGAAATAATTTTCTTCGGTAACTTCCTCCGGCTTTTTTTTGTGATCAGGGCAGCAACCATTTTCATCCAAATCGCGCGGATTAAGGAAGCTTTCACAGCCTGCGCAATATAAACCTGTATAAGAGTGCTTGTAAATATCACCATTTTCCAAAAGTTTCTTGAATATTTTTTGAACGATTTGAGTATGTTCAAGCGATGTTGTTCTTATGAGTTGATTATAATCAATTTCAAGTTCTTTCCAATTTTGTTCAAATTTTGCTGCATTTTCATCACACATTTGCTGTGGTGTAATCCCTCTTTCTGCAGCTGTTTTTTGAATTTTTATTCCATGTTCATCTGTTCCGGTTAAGAAGTATACATCTTCACCTCTTTGTTTTCTGTGTCGTGCGATTACGTCAGTTAGTATTTTTTCGTATGCATGACCAATATGCGGCGCTCCGTTTACATAATCGATTGCGGTTGTTAAATAATATTTTTTCATTGTTTTCCCTTACACTAATTCAGATACAGAAATTATATCAAAAAAGAATTTATTAAACAATTTGCATTGTTCAGGTTGTTGAATTACAATGTTTTAAGGTGAGAGGAGCTTATTTTGTATAAATTTGATTTTGAATTAGATGACTTTCAAAAAGAGGCAGTTTTCCACATTGATAATGGCAAGAGCGTTGTTGTATGTGCCCCCACGGGTGCTGGTAAGACGTGTATCGCTGAACATGCGATTCATAGAGCTTTAGAGAATAATCAAAGAATTTTTTACACTACACCTTTGAAGGCGCTTTCAAACCAAAAATACAGTGATTTTTCGACAAAATACGGTTCTGAAAAAGTTGGACTTTTAACCGGAGATACATCAATTAATCGTGATGCTCAGATTGTTGTTATGACTACTGAAGTTTTTAGGAATATGCTTTATGGTACAAATTTTGGCTCGGTTACAGATAACCTTAAAGATGTAAAATATGTCGTATTGGACGAAGTCCACTATATGAACGATGAGCAACGCGGGACTGTTTGGGAAGAGAGCATAATCTACTGTCCGACTAATATTCAGCTTATCGCGCTTTCGGCTACAGTTGCAAATTCTAGGTCTTTGACAGATTGGATTAACACTGTCCACTCGTACACTGAACTTGTTTATACGGATTTTAGACCTGTTCCTCTCAGATATTTTTATTTCGATTCTTCTCAGCCCAATGATGTGTTGCCTCTTTTAACACCGAATGGCACTTTAAACAGAAGAATTCGTCCGGAAAAACGCTCTTATGGCAGACATGGAAGAAAAACGACGCAAAGGTATCTTGTTAAAGATGTTATTAACGCTCTTTACAAAAGAGATATGCTTCCGGCAATTTATTTTACTTTTTCTCGTAAAAAATGCGATGAACAAATGGACTTGTGTTCAGAATTATCTCTTG
Organism: Candidatus Gastranaerophilales bacterium; assembly: GCA_944325625.1. Classification (GTDB taxonomy): domain Bacteria; phylum Cyanobacteriota; class Vampirovibrionia; order Gastranaerophilales; family Gastranaerophilaceae; genus RGIG2134. The sequence continues at coordinate 49,444 of CALVAP010000013.1, forward strand.
TTAGTCCTCAGGAACGTAAGCAGACTGAAGATATTATCAATGATTATCTTGTCGATAATCCGTACTTGTCAGAAAATAAGCATATCGAATATTTAAAATGTGGTGTTGCTTCTCACCATGCGGGTCTTTTACCGGGGTGGAAAGTTTTGGTTGAAAAATTATTTCAAAAAGGGCTTATCAAGGTAGTCTTTGCTACAGAAACACTTGCAGCGGGGATTAACATGCCTGCCCGCTCAACTGTTATAAGCTCAATAAGTAAACGTACGGATAATGGGCATAGGACTTTGACACCCAGTGAGTTTTTACAAATGTCAGGACGTGCAGGTAGAAGAGGTATGGATGAGGTTGGGTTTGTTACTATAGTCGGTTCTCAGTTTGAAACACCTCAGGAGGTTGCTGAGTTGGTGCTTAGTGATGCCAACCCTCTTGAAAGCAGGTTTTCTCCGGGATATTCTATGGTTATTAATCTGCTTCAAAGATTTACCCAAGAGCAAGCTAAGGAACTTATTCTTAAAAGTTTTGGTTATTTTACTTCTACAGAAAGAATGAAAGGTCTAATCAATCTGCAACTTGAAGCACAGTCTAAAGTTAGTGCTTATGGAGAGTTTAAGTGCTTCTCAGGATTGTCTACTGATGATTTGATTGCTTATAATAAGTTAAAAAATATATATGTTGAGCATAAGAAGGTATTAAAAACTCTCAATAAGCAGTTAAAACACAAAAATCAGTATTCTCAAGAGCATGAAGAATTTAGATTAAAAGTAAAAGATATGTGTAATAAGATGAATTCTTGTCCTTGCAATACTTGCAGAGTTTATAAAAAGCATATGAAAAATGTTGTTCTTATGGAGAGAGAACAAAAGAAACTCAGAGATATAGAACGCAGTATTACAAAGCAGAAAGATATTTATTGGAATAAATTTATGGCCCATAAAGGTGCATTAGAAAAGCTAGGATATATAGAAGATAATTTTCCTAATGAAAAAGGTGTTGTTGTTGCAATGCTCAGGACTGAAAATGAACTTTATATGGCAGAAATAGTTCAAAGCGGAGTTTTAGATAACCTTAGTGTAGCAGAGCTTGCTTCTGTTGTTTGTGCTGTTAATACAGAAGATATGAGAGCGGAGATGTATGCGGTTCTTCCTGTAAGTACAAATGTTAAAAAAGCGTTGGGGCGGATTAAAGAAATAAGACGTAAGCTTGCTATTACCCAGCGTGATTTCGATATTGAAACTCCTATGTACATCAACTCTTTTTATTCACCTTTAATTGAGTTATGGATTCTTGAAGGAGATTGGCAAAAAGTGGTGGAAAATGTCGAAATGGGGGAAGGCGACGTGGTTAGGGCTTTTAAACGAACTGTAGATGTCCTGCGGCAGATTACTATTTTACCAAACATTAACCCCGAACTTGCTATCAAGGCTAAAGAAGCAGTTGAGGCAATTATGAAGGAACCTATTGATGTAGATTAGTTACATTGATAAGTTTTTGTAATGCTTTATAGGTTCTTTTGAGTATTTATCAATTGCAATAACATCTATTCTGTAATTATTATACTTATGGTTTGTTTGCGAAATATATGCAAGTGCGCTTTGGTATATTTTTTCCAATTTTTTTCTTGTAATCGATTCTATGGCGGAGCCGTACTTGTCGTTATTTCTATATTTAACTTCTACAAAAACAAGAGTACTTTTATCCAAGGCTATTATGTCTATTTCACCAATGCGAGAATACTTCCAATTACGCTCAAGAATTTTCATTCCAAGCTTTTTTAAATAATTCTCTGCCAGAGATTCTCCAAGATTACCTATTTCTTTTGTGCTGAAAAATGACACTTAAACTTTCCCAAATATTCTTTTTCAAAAAATAAACAGCCGTCATAATAACGGCTGTCTTGTGTGTATTTCTTTTATTATGCTTTTGACTCAGATTTTTTCTGTTCAATCATGTCTTGAATTTTGCTCATGATTTCATCGCCTTTTGCTTGAACGTCTGAAACGATATCATCAGCTTTTGATTGAATTTCTTTTACTGTATTTTGAGCTTTGTCATATAAGTCTTTTGATGTTTGAGCTATCTTTTCTCTTGTTTCTTCACCGGATTGAGGAGCCAGAAGTATACCTATAACACTGCCTACTACGCAGCCTACTATAAATCCTGCTAAAAATTTTCCTGTTGACATAATTTATCTCCTTTATTTTTTCATAAATAATTTCATTGCAGAGCTAAAACCTTTGAAAAAGCTGCCCGAAAAAGATTTTATCCCTCCGAGGGCTATACCTGCCACTCCAAGTACACGCGAAAATAATTGTTTTGCCTTAATCATTTGAGTATCTGCGCTATCTGCAAATCGATTAACATTCGTAAGTACTTGATTAAGTTCTTTAATTGTAGGTTCCAATTCGTTGTTTAAGACATCAGTTGTCTTGTTGAGATTTTCTGTAAGTTTTGCTGCATTAATAAGCACTCTTACTATAAAAACAGCCAAAACCACAAGTACAACTATCGATGTAAAAACGAGTATTATTAAACCTTGTTCCAATGTTGTTGACATAACTTTGATTACTCCTAATTGAGCTCTTCAGAGCTGTATTCTTTCTCTTTTGCTTTTTGCATGTTCTTTGCTTTAATGGCGTCTGTGAGCTTGTTACATTGTCTTTCGATTTTGTATTTAACAAGGTCAATTGATTCTAATGCCTGTTTTTTTGCCTTATCAATTTGGGGAGCATGCTTTTGTGCAAAGCTTCTTGCACATTCTTTTAGTTCCTCTCTGGTTTCTTCTCCTGATTTTGGTGCAAAGAGTATTCCGGCTGCTATTCCACCGAGGACGCCGCCAAGAATTCCCATCGCAAAGCTTATTGAACTGTTTTTGTTTGTCATAATGCCTCCATTACTACTTGTGTGTAGTATAGCATTTTTTTTTGAAAAAACAAAGCCTCTAAAAGATTTATTTTTTGGGTTAGTTTTCCAATCCTGTTGGAATCAAAGTGTATCCTCCTCCGTAGGTTGTTTTTATATATTTTTTACCGTCTGAGATTTTATCCACTTTTGAGCGTATGTGCCTAATATGAACCCTTATTGTTTCAATATCATCATCTTCGCTATAACCCCATATATCCTTCAATATCTTTCCTGAGGAAACCATATTTCCGTAATTTTGTACCAAAAGGTTAAATATCTCGAATTCTATCGGGGTTAACGTAGCTGTTTTGTCCTTAATCTTCACCTTGTATTCTTCGGGTAAGAGTGTTATATCGCCAATTGTCAAAACTTCTTTTGTTGCCATTGATTTTGGTATTGCATTGGTTCGTTTTAATAGTGCTCTTGTCCTAACCTTGAGTTCTTCTATTTCGAACGGTTTAACCAAATAATCATCAACCCCTATATCAAAACCTTTTACTTTATCATTCAGTTGAGAGAGTGCAGTAAGCATAAGTATAGGTGTGTCTTGAATTTGAGCGCATTCTCTTATTCGCTTGGCAACCGTAAAACCATCAATCTCAGGCATCATCACATCTAGTATTATCAAATCTGGTTGCTCCTGTTTAGCCAGTGCAAATCCGGTTATTCCGTTGTAAGCGGTTATTACCTTGTACCCTTGAAGCTCCAAGTTTACCTGTATAAGCTCATTTATTGTTATATCATCATCTATTACAAGTATTTTGTTCATATCTGAATTTTATACAAAAAAAATGTATTTTTAAAGCTATTATTTAAAAATAACGTTTAAAAATCCGAATTGTTGAATTCTGGGGTCGTTCTCCGCTCCAGGTACGTTATACTTAATCTGTTTTAATACGTTTCCTGCTTCCAGATATTTGTTTTCTTCGAGGTAGCATTTTATTAAATATTGGGCGGCGTCTATATTTGTTGAGTTTTTTCTCAAAAGTGTTTTGAGCTCATCTATGGCAAAAGATTTGTTCTGAAGTTTGTATTTCATATAGGCACATAGTGCGCTTAACTCATCAGTATTTCTTATATTAAGAGCCATTTGTCCATATATCAGTGCATTATCATAATCATGTGATTCAAAATAGACTATAGCCATGTTGTATAAAATTGGAAACTTAGCTTCTTTATTTCTTGTTAAATTTAGTGCTTTATCAAGATTTTTTATAGCTTCCTGATAGTTTCCTAATTCGTAATATGCCGACGCTAGGTCAATGTATCCGTTTGGAAGATTTGGTACGTTTTTTATATATTTTTTTGCCTGCTCCAATTTTTGGCTGTTAATTTCTTTTGTATTCCCCAAAATTATTGGTGCATAAACAAGCTTTTTTAGTTCTTCTGCTGAAAAATCGCCATTTGAGATATCAGGTTTTAGGGCATACAGAAGTCTTATCGTGTTTATATCTTGAAGAGTTATTCCTCTAGAGCGAAATTTTGAGTGTAGGGGATTTTCCTCGACTTTAGATGGATACATAAGGTTTTCTTCATTAAAACTATGTCCCATAATGCCAAGCGCATGTCCTATCTCGTGCATAGACGCAAGGTAGATATCTTGTGGAGGAAATAATTGGTTATTATTGTCTGTTATTGAGAATTTTATATCGAATCTTTTTAGTTTATTGCCCGAAATTTGAGGAGTTGTGAATGCCAATGAGTATTTACAGTCCGCATCTTTGCATTGGGTGTTATCCTTATTTATAAATCTAAAATCTATATCAGCTTCTTGAGGATTATCAGTAAATTCAAATTTTAGATAATCGTTCGAAGCACGTTCCCAACTCATAAACGCTTGTTTTACATTTTTAAAATAATAATCAGGAATACGGCTATTAGGTTCTATATAGCATTTTAGCGGGAATGTTTTGGGATCCCATCTTAAGATTTTATCCTGATAGGGGGTTTGTTGTATATAATTTGGTCCTGCTTGTGTAAGTATAAAATATTTGTATTTTGATATTTCATTATTCGCTATGCTTGCAGCTGCGCCGGATTTACTGTTTTGCGATAAATCAAATAACTTCTTTTGAACATCATATGACATAGGTAGTTCATCAAGGGCTTTGGCGTAATAATAGTATGTATCCAAGTCGTTTTCGTTTAATGCGATTGATAGTTCAAAGTACTGAAGTGACTTTTCATATTGACCTTCTTCTAACAAATTCCTGCCTATTTTGTAACTTATTTGTGAAAGGTTTCCGGCTACTAACAATGCGCCTGCCAAAATAAGTGAAAGTAAAATTACTCTTTTAGATATTTTATTCTTTTTTCTTCTGCTCATTCTTTTGCCAGTTTTTCTATGTCTAAAATTTTTGAAAGGGCTTTTGCATCACCTTTTAGCTTAAAATACTCTGCAAACTTAGGTGTTGTTTTTAGATTATAAGAACGACCATTTTTGTCTTTGTGTTTTGATATAAGTCCCTTTTCAAGAAGTTCTGCAACGTGTTCATATGCTGTTGAACCTCTCAATTCTTTTAACTCTGTTTGTCGAATTGGTTCTTTTAATGCAATAACCGAAAGTGTTTTTAGAACAGGAGCTTTTAGTTCAACGGGACATAACTTTTCTACTATATCCATATGTTCTAACTTGACCTGAATAATATACCCGTCTGTATCATCTATCTCTAGTGCACCTTCTCTTGCGGAATAGTCAAACATAAGCTCTAACAATGCTTCTTCTACAGTTTCTTCCGGTTCGCTAAGAATTTCTGCTATTTCTTTTGCGCTAACTGCTCGTGCTGTTATAAATAAAACTGCTTCTACTCGCGATTTTAATGTCATTATGCGCTAAGTCCTCTTGTTATTGCTTCGGTTTCAAGAGCTTCTTTTCCTGCTTCTGATGGAATTGTACTTTTTATTACATACAAATCACCGTAAAATTCGTCTTGCATCAAGTCATAATCGGATTCCGCCGTTAAGAATAACAACGAAATATATGCACTTATTTTATCCATTCCGAGTAATGTTAGAGTTTTGAGTTCAATCTTATCTTCATGCTCAAATATTCTCGCCAGATTTTCTTTGAGCTTCATAACTCCGTTTTCAATATACTCGTCATGCGCAAGGTTTATAATATCATCAGCACTAAGTCTTGCATAAGAACGAACACGACGTTTTGCTCGCTCATGAGCATTTTTCAGGCTGCGTTTGCGCTCCATTTCTTCATAAAACTGCAACTGTCTTATTAAATCTTTGAGCGTTACAACTCTGCTTCTGTTAAGTTTTACGCTCGTACGACGTTCCAAAACTTCTTCAAGCGAAATAACATTATTCGTATTTATATATTCCTGTTCGCTTTGTCCAAACTCATCGTAGTCATCTGTATAGTCAAAGTCCTCTTCAGGCACACTATCAAAATCACAAACATCTATACCTTCTAATATGTTAGACTTTAACTTTAGCAATATTGCCGCGAATAAAAGAGTGCGACCTGTTAAGCGCAGGTTTTGTGCCTTCATTTTGAAAAGCTGTGCCAAATACTTATCTGTAATATCTACTATATCTATATTCCATGGGTCAACTTTGCCATGTTTTGCCATATTAACAAGGATTTCTATACCATCAGCTTCATTTGAGCCGGTTGCAACCTCCTTAAACACATCCGTTTGGTAACCAATTGACGCGGGTTCATCAATTTGGTTCGGAGTATAATATTCTGTTGTATTTTGTGTTTCTGTCATTATATCCTTGTTGTCCCTTGCTAATCTCTAAGTTTTACCCCTGTAACTCTAGTTATTCCTTTTTCTTTTTGAGTCACCCCTATAGTCCTATTAGCTGATTCTATCATGGGTTTTCTGTGACTAACAACTATAAATTGCGTATTTTCTGATTGTTTCTGCACTATATGGGCGAGTTTTTCTACATTTATACCATCTAAGTTTGCATCTACCTCATCTAAAGCATAAAATGGTGCCGGCATGTAACGCTGTATTGCAAAAACAAATGCTAAAGCTGTAAGGGACTTTTCGCCACCGGACATAGCCTCTAATCTTTGTTTTTTCTTATCTCTTGGCTGAGCTTCTATTGTCATTCCGCCTGTAAATGGAGCGTCTTCGTTTTCCAATACCAATGTACCTTCTCCATCTGAAAGCTTATTGAAGATATCTTTGAAGTTTTCATTAATTGCGTTATATGCCTTAAGGAAGGTTTCTTTTTTTAGCTGTTCAAAACCACTCATTCTTTCAAGAATTTGCAGTCGTTCTTGAGATAATGTATCAATTCTGTTTTTTAATTCCTGTTGACGCGCAAGAACTTCGTCATATGCACTTAGAGCCCTCATATTTACAAGCCCCATTTCTTCCATCTTGCGTTGAATACGGTTTATTTTACCGTTAATTTCTTCTACGGATATATCAATCTGTTCAAGTTTGTTGACATCTATGTCTGCAGATTTCAACTCGTTTGTAACTTCTTCTATTTGTGGTTCAATCTCGCGTCTGCGTGCTTTAAAGCTTTCTATTTGTTCTGCAAGTCGTTCTAAGTTGCTTTCATAAATATTTTTAAGCTTTTCTGCCTCCAAAAGTTCGGTGTTTATTTCATCCCTTTTGGCTTGCAGTTCAATAAGCCTTTCTCCAAGTACGCGGATTTGTTCCTCCAGTTCTTGAACTTGAGTATCTATTTCTTTAATCTCTTGTGAGTAGCGTTCCTTATCTTCAGTCAAAGTTTTATTATCTTTATGAAGCTTGTCTATTTGTTCATGTTTTGTCTTTATTACTTCATCGTTGAATGCTATTTCACGATTAAAATCGTTGATGTCATTGTTTGTTCTTGCAATATTATTTTCAAGCTGTTTAATTTCATCTTCTTTAGCTTCTGTAAGCTCTTTAAGTTTTTGAAGTTCTTCTTCGGGCATTAAGCTTTCTATTTTAGCTATTTCCTCTTGCACTGAAAGTGATTTTTCATTGATTATCACCATTTTTTCTTCAATTTTTTCGAGTTTTTTATCGTAATCAGCAATTTGTGGTTCAATTTGTGCTATTTGTTTTTTTCGTTCATCAATATTTTTGTCTGTATCTTCTTGTGTGCGAATTAAATTAGCAAGTTCCATTTTTGACTTATTAAATTCCGTCAAAGAGTTTGAATAATTAACCCTAACGTTATCAAGTTTTCTTTCTAGTTCATTACGTTTGTTTTCAAGTGATAAAAGCTTGTTTTCCATTTCTTTGAGTCGAGTTTTGAACGTGTCTAACTCATTGTCTTGTGCTTGCGAAAACTTTAATCCGGATTTAGCTGCTGAGCCGCCTGTTATTGAACCTGATTTTTCAAAGATTTCTCCTTGCAGTGTAACTACTCTATATTTTCCGATTAGTCTTCTTGCGCTTTCAAAATCTTCTACCACAAGGGTATCACTCAAAGCATGCCAAAATGCGTCGGTATATTCATCATCAAAATCAATGAGGTTAATCGCATAATCTATTACTCCTTTTTCTTTAGGAAGTTTGAGTGAGTTCGGTGCGGGTTTGATTTTTGTAAGAGGTAAAAATGTTGCTCTACCTGCTTTTGATGATTTTAGAATTTCAACACAAACTTTTGCAACATCTTCATCATCTACAACAATTGAGCGCATTCGGCTTCCCATAGCAATTTCCAGTGCTAAGGAGTATTCTTCTTCTACTTTACCAAGCTGTACAAGTGGGGCATGTACTCCTTTAATTTTTGCTGACATAACGGTATCAACCGGTCGTCCCAAATTCATCTCATCGTAAGCCATTTTTTGACCTTCTAATGCAGATATCTTACGATAGGCTGTATTGATGTTATAACTTAGGTCTGAGATTTCATTTTTTGTTGTATCTAAATCGTGCAGTGTGGTTTGTTGCACGCTTTTCAAATCTTCAAGCTCTTTTGCAAGTTCTTGTGCCTGAAGTTCCAATGTGTCCTTGTTTCCTGCAAAATTATTTTTGAATGTTTCTAACTCACAAAGTGCATTCTTAGCAGTTTCAAGCTCTTTTTTCAAGGAATTGACTTCTGCTTCCATTGGAGCTTGCTCTTTTATAAGTGCATTTTCTTGTGTCTGAATTTCATCGAGTTCTTTTCTTAGCTCGTTACGCTTTTGAATATGCTGATCTGCCGTTTGGTTTAATCCGGTTTGCTCTTGAATAATGGTATTTAGTTCTTCTTTTTTTCTTTCAATTTGTTTTTCAATTTCTTCAATTTCGGATTTCTTTACATCTATATTCTCTCTGGCTTTGTCATTTTTTTGTCCCGAAACTTCTATTCCATTTTTTGCATTTTCAATTGTTCTAAGATTATCGTGTATTTGCTTATCAGCAAAATTTATTGCTGTGCTTTTGTTATTAATTTGCCCTTTTAGTTCTTCAACTCTCTTTTTGATTTCTATTTGTTCTGCTTCACCCTTTGCTTTTACTTCTTCAGATATTTCATTGTATTTTGTTTTGGTTTCTTGAAGTTTTATTTCTAGCTCTTTTAGGTTAAATTCTTCTTCTTTTTTCTTTTTATTGAAGTCTAAAATACTTTCATGAGCAAGCTCTAGCGCTTTTTTTAAGTCAAAATATTTTGCAGTTGTAAGTTTGCTTTCATATCCTTTCTTTTCTTCTTGGAGCTTTTGATATTTAAGTGCTTGTTCTCTTTCAGCTGCAAGTTGCTCTAATCTTGTATCTATTTCGTTGAGAATTATTGTAGAACGTTCGACTCTTGATTCTACCGTATCAAGTTCATTTTGTGCTTGCTCTATTCTTCTGTCAAAATCTGCCACACCGGCTATTTCATCTATAATTTTTCTTCTTTCCCCGGCACTACAGTTTGTAATTGCCATCACATCACCTTGCATCATTACGTTGTAGCTGTTTGGGGTTATATTGTATTTTTCCAGTACGGTATGAATATCAGAGAGAGTAGAAATTTTACCGTTTAAGTAGTAAATGCTGTTAAAACCCTGAGAGGATTTCCTTATACGTCTTGCTACTTCAATTGTTTCATCTGAGTCCTCATCGGGGGCAAAGGATACTCTAACGTACGCTTCATTTTTCTTTGTATGTGTACTAATAAGATGAAAAAGTTTTTCTGCACGCAAAGACCTGGATGTCGAAAGTCCAAGCGCAAAAAGTACACTGTCGATAATGTTACTTTTTCCAGAACCATTCGGACCTGATATTGTTGTAAATCCAGGTAAGAAAGGGATTTCGACTTTATTGGCAAATGACTTAAAATTGTCAATCTCTAATTCTTTTATGTGCATGTGGTATTTTTTTCCGTTGTCTAGACAATATTCTCATCTTGAATTAAACATCATGATTGATTTTGTGTCAAAAAGGTAAAGTTTGTAAATTAAGCAAACATTTGTTAACAAATATTAACTGTTGAAATTACTGTTTAGCTTATGTTTTGAGGTGTTTTGTGTAAAATTTGCTTTTTAAGTTAAAGCTCTATATTCAAAGTGCCGATATACTTCCTGTAGCGGATATGGAGCTTAAATAATGGAACCTAATGTTTCAGTAAATAATACACCGGTGAATTTTTTTGTAGGTGGTGGCAGATATATCTCAGATAATTTTAACATGGAACTTGTGGATACTTCTAATCCAAATGCTTTTGATAATCTAACTTTAAACAGTATAATTCCGGATATGGTTGATGCTTATGTTTCTACAGAAGGTGCTAAACAAGATGCTGCGACGCAAGAGCATAAAGAAGTAGGCTTTTTTGAAGCAATTAAAAACTTTTTTACAGCGACAGCTCCTGCAGAATCACAGTCTTAAAAAGTTTTAGGTTTAGTCTGTCATGTTAATTACCGATTAAACAAAAACGTCCACAGTTATTAAACTGTGGACGTTACTCTAATTTTAGGGCTTAGTTAAAATATCTTTTTAACAATCCTGCAAAAGCACAACCGTGTCTTGCTTCATCTTTACACATTTCATGAACTGTGTCATGGATTGCATCATAGCCCAACTCTTTTGCTCTGGAGGCAATTGCTTTCTTTGCTGCACATGCTCCGTTTTCGGCATCTGCACGCATTTGAAGGTTTGTTTTTGTACAAGGTACAACTACTTCGCCTAATAGTTCAGCAAATTTTGAAGCATGTTCTGCTTCTTCCCAAGCAATTCTTTTATAAGCTTCTGCAACTTCAGGATAGCCTTCTCTGTCAGCTTGTCTTGACATTGCAAGATACATTCCCACTTCGGTACATTCACCAATAAAATGGTCTTTTAAACCTTGTACAACTTCTGCGTCAAGTCCTTTTGCTACACCAATTTTATGCTCATCTGCCCATGTCATTTCTGCTGTTGCGTCTACTTTTGTGAATTTATCACTTGAAACTCCGCATTGAGGACATTTTTCAGGTGCTTTATCTCCTTCATACGTGTAACCGCATACACTACACACAAATTTTGCCATAATTAATTTCTCCTTTTTGTACTTTCTCTTTACTATCCTTTACGAATAAAATTATAACTTCCTAATACTACTCTGTCAATAGAGGATAAATCAGGAATTATTATTATTTTTGAAAACCCATTCTCTATCATAATTTTTTCAATTTCTTTTGATTGGTTTATTCCTGCTTCAAAAGCCAGAATACCTTTATTTTTTAGATATTTAGGAGCTTGTTGAATTATTTGTTTGTAGAAGTACAATCCACTATCATCTGCAAATAAAGCGTTTTTAGGCTCAAAATCAAGCACTTCCTTTTGTATTCCGGCTTCTAGCTTTTTATCAATATATGGGGGATTTGAAACTATTATGTCAAATTTATCTTTTATGTTTTCAAATAAATTCGAATGAACAAAATTGATTTTTAGGCTTGAGCAAAGTGTTTTTGCATTTTTCATTGCAACTTCAAGTGCTTTTTTTGAGATATCAGAGGTTGTTATGTTCTTATTTTTAAGAAGTTTAGCCAGTGAAATTGCAATACATCCGCTGCCTGTACCAATTTCCAAGATTTTAGTTTTATCATTTGCATATTTCAGTACCTCATTTACGAGAATTTCTGTTTCCGGTCTGGGAATAAGAACCCTTTCATCTACGTAATAAATATCCCCCATAAAGGATGCTTTATTAATTATATATTGCAGTGGTTTTTGTAAAGACACCCTTGTGTTTACAATGCTTTCCAGCTCTGGTTTAACTGGAATAATTTTTTCGGGCGAAAATAACAAGTCTTTTTTATTGAGATTGAAATGCTCGCTAAGAATAAAATCGAGTTCGCTTATAGCCTCATGTTTAGGCATAATGGAAGAAAGTTTCGAAATAAGTTCTTTTTTGTACGAATTCAAATTCATCATTAGCTCTTGTGATTATTTCTAATCTTTACTATAATACTTTATTATAAATAAAGGAAAAATCATGGATAATACAAAAATTTTGAGCTATGTGCCGACGGTAATTGAAGCATCTTCCAGAGGAGAACGTTCTTTTGATATATTTTCAAGACTTCTTAGAGAAAGAATTGTTTTTGTAGGTGAGGAGATTGACGATGAAATGTCCAATTCTATAATTGCTCAACTTCTATTGTTGGATAGCGAAAACCCAGAGAAAGATATTATGATGTATATTAATAGTCCCGGAGGTGTAATTACGGCGGGGATGGCAATATACGATACAATGAATCACATTCGCTGCGATGTATCAACTATTTGTATTGGTATGGCAGCAAGTATGGGCGCTTTTTTACTCTCAGGCGGTGCTAAAGGAAAGAGAATGGCTTTGCCGAATTCAACTATAATGATTCACCAACCGCTGGGCGGTGCAAGAGGGCAGGCTACAGATATCGAAATTGAAGCTAAAGAAATTCTTAGAATGAAAAATATGCTTAATGAGTTGTTGTCACAACATACAGGTCAACCGCTTGATGTTATAAAGAAAGATACTGAAAGAGATAATTATTTAACAGCTCAAAAAGCTATGGAATACGGGCTTATAGACAAAGTTTTGGGTTCCAATACTAACAAGTAAAACATTTTTTGTAATAAAACTTAACAATCAAATAAAATTTATTATTTATTTTTTATTTGATTGTTATTTTTTTTATATAGAAAAGTTCAATAAAAAGCATATAACAAAACAATAGATAACAGGCTAAACCTCTTGTCAGTGTTGCGATTAAGGTAATATTGAAATTTAAAAAAGAAAGTAAAAAGTATGCGCAATTTCGTAATGCAAAATGTTTTTATATAGATGTAAGGTTAGGTAGAAAAAAGAAATGGTAGGGGTTAGTTATGTACGCAATTTTCGCGATGCGAAAGATGGAGTTAACTTCGCGGATCAACCAGATCCAGTGTAGGTTAATGGAGCTTTCACAAAAATTAACAGACATCGCGCTTTTTGGTGCGAATATTGAGGATGGAATAATTTCACCTGAAGAGTTTGTAAGTTCACCTTCATCAGTATTTGATGCACAATTATTATTTGGAGTCATGACTTTAAAACCTGCCAAATCGATTGCTGAAAAAAGAACAGAATCATGTTTGGCATACGATGCAATGTTGCGTAAAAATGGTTTGAAAAGTGTACTACCAATAAACCCCAATTCTCTTTATGCTCAAAATTTTCAACAAGTTCTTTCGCAGATGTCTAAAGGTATTCAAAAGCGGATTGCTGCTGAAGAAACTAAAATTCAGATGGAAAAAACAAGACTTGAAACTCAACTTAAGGCTGCAGAAGCTGAACTTCAACAGTGTGACAATGCTGAACAAAAAGGAATTGAACGTTCTACACCAAAATATGCTTAACCTAACCACTCTTTCATATAATAAAACTCACCGAAAGGTGAGTTTTTTGCATGAGAAATAATGTTGCAATAAGCTGATATAAACAATATAATAAAGTAATAAAACCAAGTTGGAGATAAATATGGCAAAAGCAAAATACAAAATTATAACTTGTCCATCAGATGACGCACAAAGATTAGAAAAGTTGCTTAACGAGATGTCGCAGGCCGGTTGGGACTTATATACGCTTCACGAAGTGGATACAGACGAAGGTTATTGTTATAATTGTATATTTGTAACTGATGCTGTCGAAGAAGAAACGACATTGAGCAATGATGAAATTGCTGTATTTAAAACACGAATGGAAAAAATTCTGGCTGGAGATAGCAGCCCTTACCAAAGATGCGTTGATATTCAGAATAAAATTCTTGAAAAACGTAATAAGATAGAAGAAATAAAATCCAAACTGGAAGATGCATCATCTGCTCAGCGAGATAAATATAATAATCAGATGTCTACATTATTAAATGAGTTAAATGAACTTAGACAAAACCTTAATAAGGTTGTTTCTCCTGATTATGTAGTCACTTCTATAGGTGAGGAAAAGTTATCTATTTCCTTATCTGAAGAAATACTTAGTCTTGTAAATCCTGATAAAGGAGCAATTTTGCTTTCAGAGACAGTAAAATCAAGACAAAAAATGGTGGAAGAGACAGGATTTGTTATACCAAAAGTAAAATACGTAGATGATGATACTTTACAGGCAAATGAATTTTGTATTAACGTGAGAGGAGTTAAGGCTTTTAGTTCATACGCATATCCCGGTTATTTAATGTTTTACCATGACGATTTAGCTATGGATAGGTTACCAAATAATTCTATAAGGGATAATGACCCTATTTCGGGAAAAGAGATAGTTTGGATTGATGTTGAGCATACCAAGAATTTTTGGGCTAAAGGACTTAAAGCTGAAGAGTATATAACAAGAGCACTAGAATTTGTTTGTATAAAAAATATAGAAGAGATTTTTGATTATAGCGACCTCAACAGATACGTTGATATTGTGGTTGACAAGAATCCTTATTTGATAGAGAACTGTATTCCGGATTTTATTTCACTTGCCGAATTAAAGTACCTCTTGGTCAATCTGATAAAAGAGCATGTTTCTATTAAAGACATAATATACATATTTGAGAAGATTAATGATTATTCAGATGAAGCGGTAAAAGACGATTTGTTGGATAAAATAAGAATCTCACTGTCAAAGAAGATATCGGCATCAATATCGGATGATAGCAACTTAATATCTGTTATTAAACTCTCAAATGAAACAATTGACAAAATTATTAACCTTATGGATAACGAAGAGCAGACGATAGTTAGGGTTGATGGCAGCAGTCTTAAGCTAATTATAGAAAGACTTGTAAAAATATCTAAAGAGCTGGAAATACCGAGAGAAAAGATAGTTTTACTTGCTCCGTTAGAAGTAAGGCATATGATAGCAATGGTGATTTTACAGCTAATACCGAATATCAAAGTGGTGGCAGAAGAAGAAATTTCACCTGACTATGCATTAGAGGTCATAGCAACACTCTGATGAATATAAAGATTATAGCGGTAGGCAAACTGAGGGAAGAAGGATTTAGGCTGGCTATGGAAGAATATTCAAAGCGGCTGGGTGCGTATTGCTCGTTTTCTGTTCTTGAAATTCCTGCAAAATCAATCAAAGACGACGCTCTGGCTGAAAAATATATGGAAGAAGAAGCACAGAAAATTTTTTCTCTCATAAAGCATGATACATATGTGATAACACTTGAAATAAAAGGCAAAAATCTTTCATCCGAAGAGTTTGCACAAAAAATTAACGACATATCAAAAGAAGGGAAAAGAGAAATAGCTTTTCTAATAGGCGGTGCAAACGGTTTGTCAAGAACAATATGCGAACGTGCCGATTACAAGCTTAGTTTTTCTAAAATGACATTTCCCCACCAATTGGCAAGGGTAATGTTGGTAGAGCAAATATATAGGGCTATGAAAATTCTGGCAAATGAACCTTACCACAAATAGGCGGTGATAAAAATGAGTTTAGGAAACTTTTTATTAATAAAAAAGTCTAAAAGAAAAGTTGTGGTAAAATAGTTGTATCAGAAAAAGAGGTATGAATCAGTGAGATTACACTTAAAGAAATATGGTTATTTATGGGCAGGAGCGTTGACGATTATATGTGCGGTATCATTTGCGGGAGATGTATTTGCGTTCACTCCGCAGCAATTATATGATAACGTATGGAAGTTGGTTAATACAAAGTATGTGGATCAGACCAATAATCATCAAAATTGGAACAGATGGCGTCATAAATATGATGCACAAATAAGAACAGATGAAGATGCTTATGTTGCAATAGATACTATGTTGGCAAGTTTAAATGACCCTTATACAAAGTTTTTAAATCCGAAAGAATTTGCAGAAGAAACAAGCTCAATCAAAGGTTCTTTAAAAGGGATTGGGGTACAGATTGGAGTAAAAGACGGGAAATTATTGGTTATAGCGCCAATGGAAGATACTCCGGCAGAAAAAGCAGGACTTATAGCAGAGGATGAAATTGTTGAGATAAACGGAGAAAGTACAAAAGGTATTACTGTAGATCAAGCGGCAGATAAGATAAGAGGTGAAGAGGGAACAACAGTAACGCTAACGATAAAGCGTAAAAATCAACCGCTTAAAAAGTATACAATTTCGAGAGCAGAAATCGTTATCAAATCAGTTTCAACAAAAGTGCCAAATGACGTAAAACTTTCACCCGAAGTTGGTTACATAAGGCTAAGCTCATTCATAAGTAAAAATGCAAAAGACGAATTTTTAAATGCGCTTAATGGAATGAAAGATAAACAAGGTTACATAATAGATTTACGCTCTAATCCGGGAGGCTTACTTAGTAATGCAATAACGATATCTGATATGTTCATAAACGGTGGGGTAATTGTATCAACAGTTGATAGGGATGGTTATAAGGATACCACTAGAGCGACAAGAAACTATATTACGGACAAACCCTTAATAGTGTTGATAAATAAAGGCTCGGCATCTGCCAGTGAAATATTTTCAGGAGCACTTAAAGACAATAACCGTGCAATAATACTTGGAGAGACATCGTTTGGAAAAGGTCTGGTTCAAGAGGTAAATAAACTTCCCAACGGATCAGGAATGAATGTAACAATACAAAAATATTTAACTCCAAATGGTACGGATATTAATAAAAAAGGGATTACGCCGGATATAGAAGTTAAGTTAACAGAAAAAAATATTCAAGAGAAAGATGATGTTCAACTTAAGAAGGCAAACGAATTGCTTGTAAAACTTTTAAAAGGAGATTTTCAAGAATTAGAGAGCCTTTCAAATAAAACAATTGATTAAAATGTTATGAGTAACGCGGCAGAAATGCCGCTTTTTTTATACAAAAAATTTATTATAATTCAAACTGGCAATAATGATGATTTTTATATAAAATAGAAGTCATGGGTATGTTTCTTAAGAAATTAATGCTATATGTTAGAAAGTTTGATCAGTACATGAGGCGTTATGAAATAGCGTCAAAGGTTCCGGCTATACCGGCAGAAGCGTTTGTAAATATGGGACTATACTGGGCAAGCCTAGGTGAGTATGAGAAGGCAAAAACAGAGTTTGAAACATCAGCTTCTATGATGCGCCCTTCACCTGAGGCGTATGTGAATTTGGGGGTATACAATGCCAGATTAGGTAAATATGATGACGCTATAAAGTTTTTTAGAAAAGCTCTAAAGCTTGATAGATATAATTCAAGAGCGTATTCACTGTGGGCGAGTGTTCTTGTTGAACTAGAGGATTATGAAACTGCAGAAAATTTTTATAAAAAAGCTATAGAACTTAACTCTCGGGATTCAGATTTATATTTAAACTGGGGTATAGCATTAGCAAAGCAAAAGAAGCAGATTGAGGCAGAAGATAAACTTAAAAAGTCTTGTTTTTATAATCCGCTAAATTACAATGCATATTTTTTATGGGCGGTAGTACTTATAGAGAAAAAAGAGTACAAAGAAGCAATAGTAAAACTCAATATAGTACTAGTATATGCTCCAAATCATGCGGATGCATATTATTATCTGGCATTTTGTAACTCCAAAATAGGAGAATACGAGTTGGCGAAGAAATTGTGTGCGCGAGCATTAGCAATAAATCCTAAAAAATGCGAAGCATATGTTTTGGCAGCAGAGATAGATTTGCAGTTGGGATACGGGGTAGAAATTCTTGACTATTATACTGAAGCTGTAAAAAATGAGACAAAAAACATTCTCTTATATGCCTCTTGGGCATCAATGCTGCAGCATTTTGACAAGTTTGAAGAAGCGAAAAATAAAAATGAAGAAATTTTAGTACTAGAACCACTAAATGAACAAGCGTTATATAATCTTGCGTTGTGTGAATATCAACTCAAGAATACAAAAAATGCGCTCAATACGTTGGAAAAATTAATAGAATTTTATCCGGATAATAACGACGCAAAAGCCTTAATGGGAAAGATATATGTTTCAGAGGGAGAATATGATACTGCAATTGATATATTTTATTCAGTGATTAACTGTTCAAATACGTATTATTACTTGTTTTATGACGTAGCAAACGCATATACGCAAAAAGGAGATTATCAACAGGCAATAAAGTACTACGCAAGGGCAGTGGAATATTTTCCCGATATGCTTGCTGCATATGTGAATTATGCCAAAATACTATGTATAACCGGTGATATTCAAAATGCGTTAAGAAAGATAAGAAAAGCCTACTCATTAGAAAAAAAATCTCCACATGTACTGACAAATTATGGAGCAATACTTATTTGTGCAGGCAAATATAAAGATGCGCTAGACAAATTTGAAAAAGCAATAGAGATTAAAGATATGCCGGAGGCCCAACTTGGACTGGCTGAAGCATACTATAATTTGAAAGAATATGAAAAAGCACTGGAAATACTTGGAAAAATAACGTCTCACTTTAAAGAGCGTGTGGAATTCAACGAGCTAATGTTAAATATCTATTATGAACTTGCACAAAAAACGAATTCAGAATACAATATAAATCAAGCACTAAATTGGTGTGAAAAGGTCGAAGAGCTCGGCGGAGAGGATATGAATATAATCGACAAAAAAATAAAACTCCGCGAGATGTCGAAGCAAGGGTAATTAGAGGTAAAATGGGAATCATAGTCCAAAAGTACGGCGGAACTTCGGTAGCAGACGCGGAGAAAATAAAGCGGGTAGCCCAGTCCGTTATTAGGGAAAAAAACAATGGTAATAGTGTAGTGGTAGTAGTTTCTGCAATGGGGCACACCACAGATTATTTGGTAAAACTGGCAGGAGAGGTATCCTCCAGCCCTTGTAACAGAGAGATGGATATGTTGCTTGCTACAGGGGAACAAGTTTCTATTGCATTATTGACAATGGCAATTCAAGCAGCAGGACATGATGCAATAAGCATGAATGCAATGCAAGTTGGCATAATTACGGAAAGTGTTCACTCAAAAGCAAGAATAGTAGAAGTGAAAACTGATAAGCTGATGAAGCATATAAATGACGGTAAAATAATAGTAGTAGCAGGATTTCAAGGCGTAACTCCAAGCGGAGAAATAACAACTCTTGGAAGAGGCGGATCAGACACTTCAGCAGTAGCGATAGCAGCAGCATTAAAAGCAGACAGATGTGATATTTATACTGATGTGGAAGGTGTATATACGACAGACCCCAGAGTTGTGCCGAATGCGTCAAGGCTGGAACAGGTTTCGTATGACGAGATGTTGGAACTTGCATATCTGGGAGCAAATGTTTTGCATCCACGTTCGGTGGAAACAGCAAAGCAATTTGATGTGCCGCTTCGTGTTCGCAGTACATTCAAGCTTGATAATATGGGAACATTAATTTTAGGAGTTAAAAATATGGAAATTTACAAACCGGTAACAGGTGTAGCGGAAGATTCATCGCAAGCAAGAATAGTTATATGTGATGTGCCTGATAGACCAGGGGTCTCAGCAAAGATTTTCAGCGCACTGGCTGATAAAAATATTAGTGTAGATATGATTATACAATCTTACGCAAGACAATCAAATAATACAAATGATATTGCGTTTACAGTATCTTTGGATGATGTTGCAAGAACATTGGAAATACTTGAGCCTATCGCAAAGGAATTAAATGCGTCTAATGTTCACGTAAATGATAATATTGCGAAAGTATCAATAGTTGGGGCAGGAATGGTAGATAGACCGGGGATTGCTGCTGATATGTTTAAATCACTTGCTGATGCGGGAATAAATATAAAGATGATATCAACAAGTGAAATAAAAATAAGTTGTCTGGTAGACAAAAAAGATGCAAAAGCCGCAGTAAAACACTTGCATGAGGCCTTTCAGCTTGGATGTGATGAAATTGCTGAAGTAAAAGGTGATTTGCCAAACCTATAATAGGTTTAGACATAGATGTTAAAGAGTGGCGTTTAAAATTCTAACACCACTCTTTAATTTTTGTATAAATTTAGAAGAAAAAAGATGTAAATAATTAATATTGATGTTACGATAATAACAAGGAAAATTGGGCGAGTTGAAATGATAGATAAGATAAAATTAGAAGATTTTGCAAGTGAGCATAATGCAGGTTTTTACATAACAAAAACATCGCAGTATTTAAAGTTTGCAGCACTTTCTGCACTACATTCATTGGTGTTGGAGGATCCTTTAACCTTTGACCAATATGAACTTTTATATGTTTTATTGCATAAAGATGGTTTATATCAAAGGCAGATAGGACAAATATTGCTTAAAGATAGACCAAATACAACTAGATTGATAAATATACTTTCTGAGAAAAAATTAATAGAGCGAAAACAAGACCCCGATAATAAGAGAAAGCATCGTATTTTTATAACAAAAGAGGGAAAAGGCAAAGTAGATGAATTAAAACCACTTAAAGAAAAACTTCAAAGTAAGGTTATGAAAGGAATTTCAGAGAAAGAACTTACTTCAATGCTCAAGACCCTTGAAAAAATTCGTAATAATTTAAAAGATGATTTTACAATGCAAACATAATGCAAACGGGGAAGAGAGATGCCCAAAAATTGGATAATTAATGAAAAAGTTAAGCCAACAGATGAACAGATTCAAGCGGCAGGATCTGTTATACTTGCAAGTTTGCTTATAAATCGCGGGATAGATACCCCAAAAAAGATAAAAAAATTTCTTAATCCTAATGAAATAGAACCGATATCACCATACGCATTTAAGGATATGGAAAAGGCTGTAGAACGTATAATGGTTGCAATAGATAAGCAAGAGCATATTTTGGTCTATGGTGACTTTGATGCAGACGGCGTCACGTCAACAGCACTATTATACAAGACCCTAACGGAATTGGGAGCCAATTTTACATATTACATTCCTGATAGACAAACGGAAAGTCATGGTTTAAATAGTGGCGTTATATTGACAAAAATATCAAAAGAAAAAGTAAAACTTATAATAACTGTAGATTGTGCAATTAGTAATATAGAAGAAATAAGTTTGGCAAAGAACTTTAAGGTTGATGTAATAATAACCGACCACCACGAACCAAAAGATGAATTACCTCAGGCATATGCAATAATAAATCCCAAAGCGCCCAATACATTGACAGAAGAGCTTAATGTAGATGATATAACATCTCTTACTGCCATGGCAGGTGTAGGAGTGGCATTTAAGCTTGCTTGTGCACTTTTAGAAGAAAAGAAAAAAATACAACTGGCAGAAGAGTTGCTGCCACTGGTTGCATTGGGTACGGTTGCGGACGTAATGCCGCTTTTATATGAAAACAGACTTTTTGTAGTCTTAGGTTTAAAACTTATTGCTGAGGGTAAAAATGAAGGAATAAGCGAACTTTTAAAGATTGCAGGAGTAAGCGAGGAAGAAGAAATAACTGCAGATAAACTGGCATATACTGTTGCACCAAGGATTAATGCCGCAGGGAGATTGGATAAAGCACAAAGCGCATTTGATTTACTTATCAGCAAAAACAGAGCAAAAAGCGTAATCCTAGCACAATCACTAAATAATTTTAATAAAGTACGACAAGAGTTGTGTGATAAAACCTATCTTGAAGCACTGGATTACATAGAGAAGAATAACGCTCAGAATGATTCTGTACTTATAGCTTATAATCCAAACTGGCATGTTGGGATAATAGGGATTGTAGCCTCAAAACTGACAGAAAAATACAATAAACCTGCGTTTATGTTTACATTGTCAAGTGATGGTGAAAAATTTCGTTCATCTGCACGCAGCGTGGCTGGGATAAATATATTTGATGCCTTAGAAGTAAATTCGGATATTATAGAAAGTTATGGCGGTCATTCAATGGCTGCGGGGTTAGCTCTTGATAAAAACACAACAAGTATAGAACAGTTTAAAACAGCTATTAATAGTACAGTATCGGAAATGACGGAAGGTAAAGAACTAACACCCGAACTGGAGATAGATTTAGAGCTGGAATTAGCCGAAATCAAAATGTCAATATTAGACGAAATAAAGAAGCTTGAACCTTGCGGTGAGGGCAATCGATATCCGATTTTTGCTGTAAGAAATCTGGAATTAATATCAGAAAGGACATTAGGGCAAAATAATAATCATTTAAAATTTATATGTTCTGATAAAAGCGCTAACAAAGTAGAATGTGTTATGTGGAACAAAACTACACTAAATATAGAAGTCGGCAGAACATTGGATATTGCTTTTTATCCCAAAATTAACGAGTTTAACGGAATTAAAACGCTGCAGCTTGATATCCAGGATTATAATTCAGAATTTATCAATGAAGAAGTTGAAAAGACGCTAAAAGTGATTGACCATAGGAAAAAAACAAACATATTAAATCAAGTTGCTGATTACTTTAGAACGACAGATAAGAAATTTAAAGTTTTTGCAGAAAACAAAGATATCGTAAAGGAACTGCAAGAGCAAAAAATATTGGAAGAAAATCGTATAACAAGACTTGACCTGCAAGAAGCAGAACAACTTATGTTCTTCGATTATCCTGCAGATGATAAGTTATTAAAGCAAATTATAAATACAGTAAAGCCGGATACGGTTCATTTTATGAGTTACAAAGTACCAATAGCAGACATAGACGTATTGATAATGAAAGTATCAGGAATGATGAAATATGCCTCTACACACTATGATGGAGTAGTAGCTTTACCCGAAATTTCGAGTGCTCTATCATTGACAGACGAACTTGTTACACTCATAATCAAGCTTTTGAACAGAACAAATGTAATTAAAGTGAATGATTATAAAAATTCAAAGGTATACTTTGAGTTTTTATCGCCTGTGAGTTTAGATGTTATAAAAACGAATGAAGTCTATGAAAAATGCAGAATGGAGCTTTTTAAGACAAAAAATTTCAGAGAAAATTTATTGCAAACTTCAGACCTAAATACTCTATTGAGCATGATTAAGTGAACTTGATTGGAAAGTACATTTGTAGTAGCATATACAAATGGGAAAAAAGATTGTTATTTGTGATTTTGATGGAACAATAACCAAACATGACAGTTTGGATTTATTTTTGAACAGATATGCCGATAAAAGCTGGAAAGATTATGAAAAGCTTTGGTTTGAAGGTAAAATTGGTTCTAGAGAATGTATAAGAAAACAGTTTGACCTCATTAGAGGACTGGATAACAAAGAA
The DNA here is from genome assembly GCA_944325625.1 of Candidatus Gastranaerophilales bacterium. Taxonomy (GTDB): domain Bacteria; phylum Cyanobacteriota; class Vampirovibrionia; order Gastranaerophilales; family Gastranaerophilaceae; genus RGIG2134. Next base: position 72,800 of record CALVAP010000013.1, read on the forward strand.
CTGGACAACTTTCTTAGGTCTGTAGAGGTTGATGATTATTTTTCAGAATTTTACACTAAAGCAAAGGCGCAGAATATAAAGGTAGCAATAGTAAGCGACGGTTTTGATTTGTTTATTAACAGTATTTTAGATAATTACGGAATAAGCGATATAGAAGTCCATACAAATCATTTAGAGTTTCGAAACGGAGAATTTTTTATGGAGTTTCCAAATATCTCAGATACTTGTAAAAAACATTCAGGAACCTGCAAATGTAAAATAGTTAATGATTTTAAATCTAAGCACGAACAGCTCTTTTATGTAGGAGATGGGATATCGGATTTTTGCGTATGTGACAAAGCAGATGTTTTATTTGCAAAAATACGATTAGCTGACTATTGTGAACAAAATTCTATTGACTTTATCGAGTATAATACATTTTATGAGGTAATGAACGATGATAGACTTGGACTTAATGTCTGATGCAGAAATAAAATCTATGGATAGCGAATACTGTTCATATGGAGATACTGTTCACTATAGTGAAAATCCCAAGGTATTTCATGGTTGTGAAGGCTCATATATGTATGATGCAAAAGATACCCCATATTTAGACTTGCAAATGTGGTATGCAAGTTGTAATTTTGGCTACAAAAATAAAAGAATATCAGATGCAGTAATAGAGCAAATGAATACATTACCTCAAATTGCTCCGAAATTTATATATAACTATAAACCAATGCTGGCAAAAAAAATCGCTGATGCAAATTACAAGAGATTTAAAGAAAAAGGTAGAGTACATTTTAATGTTGGAGGAGCACAAGCGACTGAAGATGCGATAAAACTTGTAAGGAATTATACACATCGCAATGGAATGTTTGCATTTATGGGTGGATACCACGGTAGAACAATGGCAGCAAGCTGTGTAACCTCAAGTTTTAGATACAGAGAGAGATATGGTCATTTTGGAGATAGAGCTCAGTTTGTACCATTTCCATATTGTTTTCGTTGTCATTACGGTAAGAACTGTGAAAATTGCGATTTTTATTGTGTAAAACAGTTTGCAAAGAACTTTGAAAGCGAGTATAACTCTTTTTATGACAAAACAACAGGAGAAAGCGAGTATAAAGCGTTTATAGCAGAACCCTGTTTGGGAACAGGCGGCTATATAAATCCGCCTTTAGGCTATTTCAAAGAGCTTAAGAAGGTTCTTGACGAATACGGGATAATGCTTATTATAGACGAAATTCAAATGGGAATGTTTAGAACAGGAAAACTCTGGGCAATAGAACATTATGGAATAACACCGGATGTTTTGACATTTGCAAAATCAATAACAAACGGACTAAATCCACTTTCAGGCTTTTGGGCAAAAGAAAAATTTATTGCTCCGAATGTTTTTATCCCCGGAAGTGCGCATTCTACATATGCGTCTAATCCAATAGGAATGAGAGCCGGATATGAGGTTATGTCCATAGTAGAAGAGCAAGAAGCGGAATTTGAACGCGAAATTCCTAAAAAAAGTTCAAGATTTATGGACGGACTAAAGCAGCTAAAAGCAAAACACAAGAATATAGGCGATGTCGGGGGGATTGGTTTTGCGTTAAGGATTGAAATTACAGAGCAAGACAGGTTTACTCCCAACAAAAAACTCTGTGATGCGATACAAGAAGAAGGACTAAAGGGAGATTTAGACTATAAAGGTAAAAAGTGCGGACTTGTTCTCAACAATGGAGGTTTTTACAAAAATATTATCACCCTTGTACCTTCATTGTACATTACGAATGAGGAAATAGATATGGCAATAGAGCTTCTTGATCAGCTTTTTACGAGATTTGAGCAGTAGGTAAGAACGTTGACACTTGATTTTGAGTTTAAACACGAAATAAAGTCCCCCAAAGCCGTTCTGTTGTTTCATGGCATGACTGGAAGCCCGTTTGAGTTGAAAAAATACGGACAATTTCTTCATTCTCATGGCTATGATGTTTTTGCCTATTGTTTGCCCGGTCATGGCGATAAGGTAGATGAAATTATAAAAACTACATATTCTGATTGGCTTAAAGCTGCATATCAGGATTTTGAGCGGCTAAAGATGAATTATGAACAGGTATTTTTATCAGGCTTGTGCTTGGGGGCAGTTTTATGTCTTGCAATTGCAGAAAAATACCCTAATTCTGTTGCTGGAATAATATCTCTTTCAACAACGCTTTTTCTTGATGGTTGGAGAATGCCTTGGTACAGTTTTCTTATGCCAATAGGACTTAGCACAATACTGAGATTTTATTATACATATCCTGAATGCGAACCTTATGGTATAAAAAATATAAAGACGAGAAGAATTATTAAGAAATTACTTGAAAAAAGCGACGTGGGAATGGATAATTTTCCAATGACATGCATATACGAACTTATACTGCTTTCAAGGGTAATAAGAAAAGATTTGAAAAAAATTCATTGTCCTATTTTGCTTATTCATTCAAACGAGGATGATTTAACAAGTAAAAAAAGTGCGCAGTTAGTTTACAAACAAGTTTCATCACCTGACAAAACATTGATTATACTTGATAACAGCTATCATATGGTGCTTTATGACAATCAGAAGGACTATGTTTACAAGAACGCTTTAGATTTTTTAAACACTCACTCAAAGTCATTCAATACAAGTGACTTTGACGATAAAAATTCGGACGGAAGGGCTGTAACATGCTAAAGATTATGTTTATAATCATTTCATTGCTTGCAGCATCAACAATTGTAATTGGGAAATTGTTTATTTTTGGGCGCCAAAAACCTGTAATCGTTGGAAATTACGCAGCGTCTGTCGGTGCCATACTGGGGCTTTATTCTATTTTAGCTATAGCGATGATGACTCAGGGGGGATATTTGGATAAACTTGTAATGTTGATTTTTGCACTTTCCCCATATCTTATTGGAAAAATAGTTACATACAGAAGTATTAAGCTTTTTACACTAATGCAAATAATTCTGCTTATACTGAGCGCATTATTTGTAATCTATTGTGTTGATTAATATTTGTTAATAATAAGTTTAAAAATAGCAAAAGTTTCTCTTTATTAACTTAAAATAAAAAAAAGGGAGCCTATGCTAAGTATACATCCGTATAGTACATCAACTCAAAGTTATAAAGGTACTGCAGCAGTGCAGACGCCTCCGACGATGACGTCTATTTTCTACATAAATGATGTACATGGTCAAACGGGAAAAATGGAAAGTCTTGCAACTGCAGCGCAGTCATTTGACAGTTTTGTTAAAAAGAACCCTAAAATAGACTCACTAAAACTTGCTGCCGGTGATGTATTAATAGGCGAAGACCCCAAAATCAACCAAGCTGCGACGGCTTTTCTCAATTTTATCGGGCTTAATGCAACAACTCTTGGTAACCATGAGTTTGATATATTTGCATCCAGACTTAGTGATATAGTTAAAAACGTAAAATATAAAATTGTTGGTGCAAACATAAATTTCCATAAAGATATGCCTCTGAAGGATAAAGTCATAAATTCTTATGTACAAGAAGTTAACGGACAAAAATACGGGATTATAGGCTTACAACCGCTGGATTTAGTGGAAGCGATGCGTTTACCTGATTGTGTAGACGGGATTTCTGTGGATACTCCAAACAAAACACTTGTGCAAATTCAAGACGAAGTGCATAATTTAAAACTTCAAGGTGTAAATAAAATTATAGTCTTATCGCATACCGGTCATGACTTTGAAAAACAAATAGCACAAAAAGTAAGCGGAGTTGATGTCATTATTGGCGGACACACGCATGAGCTATTAGATAGCGTAGTTCCCGGTAAAAATTTGTTTTATTCGCCCGAAGGAGAACCGGTTATACTTACACAGGCGGGAAAAGACGGAAACCATTTTGGGGTATTAAATCTTGAATTCGATAGCAACGGAAAAATTGTAAGAGTGCAAAACAATATTGGTAATACAAAAAATTATGCTAGAAATCTTACAATGCAGGCAATAAATAACACAATTCTGGGCGGAAGTGAAGTTGTAGGAGAACTCAAAGCTGCACAGGAACCTCCTGATAATCTTGCTTGTGAAAACCCCTATGCTGATTTTACTACAGATGCAATGAGAGCAGAGCTGGATACAGATATTGCACTGGTACAAGGTGGTAATATGCGAGGCGGAGCTATACCGGGAAAAGTTACAGCAAGAGATTTACTTAATATTACTCCATTTAGAAACAGAATGGTAAAATATGAGCTGGGCGAAGACAAACTTGTAGAAGCTCTACGCTGGGGAGCAGAATCAATTAATACTCCTGAGGGAAAGCCGGGGTATCTGCAAGTTTCAGGGCTTAATTATACAGTAACCAAAAGCGGTAAGCTGGTAGACGCAACCTTTATTGATAAAAAAGGAAAACGTCATAAAATTAATATTCTTAATCCTGACAAAACAAAGAAATATACAGTAGCTCTTGACGATTTCTGTGCAACAAATGTTCATTATCCGTCCTTAAGACAACCAAGAGAAAGATTTTTAGCATATTATGAATTTGATAAAGATAAGCTCATGGTGGATTATGTTAAAAAAATGAACGGCAAACCTTTCGAAATAAAAACTGACGGTAGGATAAAAATAATTGATGGTTAAAACTATTTGTGTTTAACCCTTTGCTCTAAAGTATTAAGTGCAGATTCAATATTATGAGGAAGGTTATTGAGCATATCATTAGGTAACTCCCACCAACGAATTTCGACGAGGCGCTCAATTATTTCGGGCGAAAACCTGTATTTTATAATCTTTGCAGGAGCACCGCATACAATCGCATATGCGGGGACATCGTGAATTACTGTTGAATTTGCACAAATAACAGCACCATCTTTAATTGTAACTCCATCCATAATTACTGCATTTTTATCAATCCAAACATCATTACCAATATTACAACCCTTATATTCTTCAAAAATAAAAGGGTCATCAGCCGAGCTTTTTTGGTGTACCCCATTTTGATAGTGGAGATTATAGAACTCTGAAGATGTAGAGAGGTAATGTGTAGAATGTTCAGGAGGTGCAATTGAAACATTACTTGCAATAGTACAATAGTTTCCTATAACTGTGTTGTGTCCTATATAGCAGCTGTGTGCTATTTTTGTAGTTGGACCTACCTTATTTTCCGGAAACGATATTGTAGGTGGAAAATTTGATTGTCTTTGCTGTACTTGTGTATTATTTGGCATATGATTATCCTGTTTTATTGTAGGATATCATATTTCTATTGATTTAAAATCATATAAATCAGTTAGTTTTTTTACCTATTAAGTATGCAAGAGTTTTTTGAACTGGATTTTTGCTTTCTTTTTGTTTCTTTTCAATTTCAACAAGTTCATCATGAGATTTCCGTCTAATCGGCACACCTACGACAGTACGAGCAAGTGAATCACTGGTTGCTGAGGTCAAGAAACAAGTAGCGAATGCACCTAAAAGTGTTCCATTGTATATCTTAGCCATTATGCTGTGAGCGAACGCCATAATATATGCCGAAGATGCTATTCTTGAGGCTTCTTGTACCGCACGATTTTTAGCTGTTTTAACAGCTTCTTTCTTATCATTATTTGAGTATTGCATTGTAAGGTTGTATGAATCTGTTATTAGGAAGATTGTTGATATAGCACGCGCCATGTTAATATTTAACTGTGAAAATGTATTGGCATCATACTCAGCGTGGTTTACGCCATCCGTTTGGGTCATTATCTCTTTGAGTAATTGCTTTGCTTTGTTCAAGTGTTCTGCTTCTCTTGAGTCAGATTTTATACCAAGAATTTTCATTCTTTTTTCAAGTGTTAGAATAAGATTCTTTATTCCATTTATTTCGAATTTTTGGTTTGATTGTCGTGACAAGTATTCTTTGTATATTTTAATTTCTTTTTCGTCTGGAAGTAATGGTGAGGTCTTCCAAACATCGAGCTCTAACCTTTCATTGAGATATTTTCTAAAATCTTCTTTTTGAAGCATTTCAGGTGTTATTTCTTGTTTTTTACCCGTTAGGTTTTTTGTTCCTTTAAATAATGATTTGAAAACTCTTTGAATAAAAAATACTGGCGATAGCAGTCCGTTAAAAAATCTTTTTGTAAAGCTAATTGTTTCGCCGATCGGGATTTGTTTTATAGAATTATCATTTAATATTTCATTCAGAGATTTATTTTCAATATTAACATCACCTATTTTTTTAATTTTTTGTAGCGCATTAGATACAATTTCAGAGAACATTTTTCCTTGTTTGGGGTCCAAAACTTTTATATATTCGAGCATTTTTCTCAGGTATTCTCTATCGAACATATATGGTGTTTTGCCAAAACCTTTAAATGCAGGTTGCATAAGTTTATGACTAAATTTGTTAAATGTGGTTTTTTCGCCGTTTATGCCTGTAATTGAGTGTTCAAAGAAATTATTTTCGACAATAACAATTGGTTCAGGCGCCGAAAAATCATACTGCGGTTTACCACGTTTATCACCGGCAATGAGTCTGCCTATGGTAGCAAGAACTCCGGTGTTATTCTGCATTTTTTCCTCCATTTTATCTAAAGTTTCTTTATTGGAGGGGAAAATCGGCCGTCCAACAAGCATACGACCAATAACTTCTGCTGCCGCTACAGTTACTCCGGATGCCAACAATGCGTTAAGCATACTTTTATTGATTTGGCTTTCGAAGACGCCTAATAGCATATTTTGAACATAAATATTCATACCGATTTTTGCAAACTCTTGTTTTGCACGAGAAGCACCTTGTTCTGAAGAAGCCTCTTCATTTGCAGAATATCTCATTGTTGTATTATAAGCGTCATTTGATAAAAAGCCTGCATACACAGCACCTGAAACAAAACGGTTACCAAGCATCATGTGTTTTGTCGAATATTGACCTTTTGTCGGGTCAACCGCTTTGAATCTCAACATATTAATCTTTTCTTGCAATATATCCGAGGGAATAAGGAATTTTTCACCTTGTTTTAAGGGGTCTAATCCTGCATTAAGTCTGTAGAAATTCTCTTGAATTCTGATATAATTTGAAAGTCCAATGATATTCTTGTAATTTTTTACGATTGCATCGTATTTTTTGCGCTCTTGAATATAGCCATAAAATGAAGGTAGTATTTTTTTGCCAATTTTGCTGTCAGCAGCCCATAGCGCTAAATCCTTAAACATCGTAATTGGTGAAATAATAACTTCTATAAAACGTTTTATTAATGGTTTTTGAGGAAGCTTTATCAAATTATCTGCGCTTAAATCCTTGGAAATATCCGCAGCGAGTCCGATATATTTACGAAAACTTTCATTATTTTTAGCTTCATATATAAATTCAGAAATAAATTTTGAATATAAGTTTTTTTGTTCATCACTGATGTTCTCAATAGCTTTGAACATAAATTTGGATAAGTTCGAAGGAATACTTTCAACTTTAAAACCCTTGAAAGATATGCGTGTAGTGCTATTATCTTGCAAGGGTTTTAATCCGATTTTGTTATAGTTATGGTTATAGTTAGCCTGATGATGGTTTGCTGAAGGTATTGGCGGTTTCCCCAGAGAATTTGCCCTAAAATGAATGGCTTTTTCCTTCGTATCTCGCCTTCTGTAATTACTCGTATACAGCATGTGATGGTCGATTTTTTTCAGCATTCCCAAATTACCTGATGGCTTGGAAGAAATTTCATTATAACTTGAACAAAACCTTATTTTAATAGTTGTTTGAGTTTTGTAACAAAGAAACTTATTCCTTACCCATGCTTTAAAAATCATCAAGAAATAATTTGTTATTCTTTTTATTAGACTGAAACAATTGTTTACACAAGATTTTAGACTGATATAAATTTGTCATATTTGTTTTATAATTGTTAAAAACGCGAGGTAAATATGCTAAAAAAATTAATATTAGAAGAAGTATCTAAGTCAATAAATAAGGCAGTTTCAGAGCAAAAACTCGGTGCTATGACACCAATTAACAGCTACAAGTTGGTTACAGAAATACCCAAAAACCTTTCTTTTGGAGATTTTGCGGTAAATGTTTCATCTCTGGCAAGATATGCAAAACTTCCTGCGCCTCAAATAGCTCAGACAATCAAAAACTACATACAGCTTGATGACGTAGAAATAAATACTGTCGCAGGTTTTATCAATTTTAAACTTGGAACTTCATACCTCGCTGATATTTTAAGCGATATTATTACAAAACGAGAAAATTACGGAAAACGTGACAGCAAAAAAGTTAAAATATTATTAGAATACGTGTCTGCAAACCCGACTGGACCTTTTCATATTGGTCATGGACGTTGGGCGGCTATGGGAAGTGCTCTTGCTAATCTACTAAAATTTGCAGGTTATGACGTTTTTCAAGAGTTCTACGTTAATGATGCAGGTTCTCAGATTGACAATATGGCGCGTTCAATCTATATCAGAATACTTCAACTCAATGGTGCGAAAATAGATTTTCCTGATGATGAAGTTGAAATAAAAAAATACTATCCAGGGGAATATCTTATACCTGTAGCAGAGGCCATTTGCGAAAAATATCCTGATTTTTACAAAAAAAATTCAAAAATATTATCCTATGATGAATTGCCGACGCAAGAACAAACTCTTATAAAAAATTATGGAAAAAAATATATGCTTGGACTTCAAAAGCAACTTTTGAATAAACTTAATGTCCATTTTGATAACTATTTTAGTGAAACCTCTCTTTATGAGAATGACCTTGTATCAAAAACATTAGATAAAATGACAAAAAAAGGTTTGACATATGAGCAAGACGGTGCTCTGTGGTTTAAATCTACGAATTTTGGTGATGAAAAAGATAGAGTTTTAATAAAAAATGATGGTCATTACACCTATCTTTCTCCGGATATTGCATACCATATAAATAAATTTGAAAGAGGTTTTGATAAACTTATAAATATATGGGGGGCTGATCATCACGGATACATTTGCAGAATGAAAGCTGCAATAGAGGGATTAGGGTATAATCCTGACGCTCTAGAAGTTTTATTAGGACAATTGGTCAACCTTAAAATAGATGGTGAAGCTGTTCGTATGGGTAAACGTAAGAAAATGATTACCTTGGAAGAGCTTGTAGACGAAGTAGGAACTGACGCTACAAGATATTGGATGATTTGGCGCGATATTAATACCACTCTTGATTTTGACGTAGAGCTTGCAAAATCAAAGTGTGATGAAAATCCGGTATTCTACGTTCAATATGCACATGCAAGGGCCTGTTCGATACTTAGAAATGCTTTTGGTGAAACGATAGATACAACAGAAAATGCAATCAAAGAACCGGCAGTAAATGATATGGACAGAATGAGTTTCCGCTCGCTGCTACAAGTTAATCGATTGGAAGCATTTAAACCTATTGTAGATGCAGATGAACAATCATATGAAGCAACAAAAAGACTGCTTTTAAAACTTGAAGAATTCAAATCGCAGATAGAATCGGCGTCCGAAGCAAATGCTCCTTATATTATATGTAAGTATTTGCAGGAGCTGGCTGCGCAATTCCATTCATTTTACAATGTTTCAAGGGTTATTTCGGATGACAAAAAGCTTACGATAGCTCGTCTGGCAGTTGTCACCGCATTCAAAACAGTTCTTGCTTCAGGTCTGAAAATACTTGGTATAACACCCGTTGAAAAAATGTAATTAAAATCTATGAAAGGTACTCAGCTAATCTTCTGATGCCTTGGTTATCATTTTTCTAAGTTTTTGATAATGTTTACTGCCCAAAAGGCTTGGCAATAATTTTAAAAGCTCGGAAGCGGCTGATTTGCCTTCATCACTATCTGTAACCGGAACAGGTCTTGTATACCTTAAAATGCTCTCTGTTTCAACATCACTTAGGGGGGTATATTTTCTTTTTTTGCTATAACCTAAACGCAATCCATCTTCGCAACCAACAAGATACAAGACATCATCTTTGGGCAGTAAATTTGCGACTTTTCTTAAGTACGGACGTACCAAATCGCACTCATTATAGGTGCTAAGCGTTGAATGTGCATATACGTCCTCTCTGTAATTTCCCCTAAAAGTATTTTTAGGTGTTGCATTGACTTGTAAAATCTTCATATGAACCTCAAATAACAATAAAATTGTAATATAAATAAATTGCATACACAAATCTTTTACAAAGAATGAAGATACTTTGCTAAACCTTCGCCCATAGAAAAGCAAGTTGGTTGAATACGAGCAGCAGCCTGAGCATAAAAATCTGCCCCCAGACATCGACCGATAACAAATAAATTACTAAATCCTTCAACAATCAAACTTTCTAGCGGTATTTCATATGTCTTTTGAACATAATCAAGAGTATAATCATCTTTTTTGACTGAATGCACATCTATCGGATAATTCGAGTATGCAACCGGATTCTCAAAAGTTCTGGCTTCGTATATGTCTTCTTTAGTAAGTGTATATAAGCATTTAACCCGTCTTGACTCTCTAATTCCAAACTCATCTGCAATTTTATAAATTTGAGCATTTTTGAACCCGACAAAATACTTTTGGCAGAAGGTTTTGAGTCTATTTATTGTTTCTTGTGCTTCTGCTCTTAAAATATTGAAATCGTTTGGTTGCATATCGCTCCAATCCTTATCTGACAATATTCTTGGGCAATTGAATGCAATTTTATCCTTTTCTCCTGCAATTGAAAATATCTGAAAATAAGCTCTATCACTATCTTTGAGAACATTTTCATTAACTGCTTTATCAAAGATTGGCTTCAATGCCCAATTTTGCGAACTGTCCCAAGTACAAGCAGTAGAAAGATGTATGTCCCCATCTATCTCGCAGGCAGTTGTTACATTTCTATCAGCATCCAGCGTTGTAAGCCAGTCTGCAAAAGCCTTTTTGTCTATACCACTCATAATAAACCGTAATGACATTGCTTGCGATTTTTCAAATGGTAAGAATTTTGCACCTGAAATTTCTGACAAATTTGCATCTCCTGTTGCATCAACAAAAAATTTTGCAAAAATTTTATTAGTTTTTTTTATTTGTGCATTATCGATATATTCCTGTTCGATACAATCATGGCTGTTTATGTTATGATTATATATCTCGTCGTAACATATGGATAATATTTCTCTATTCTCGCAAATATTATTATTGATATGTATCGTATCGGTATATATGTTGGAGGATATGCATAGACCCTCCTGTACAATCTCACATCCAGCATCATGCAGTAGGTCATATAGAATATTATTTAATAATAGCGGATTAAACCAGCCTTTGTTTCCATCACAGTATGTAATTTGGGCATTCTTAGCATGTGCTGCTTTGCATAACTCATCAAAAAAGGTAGTATTGAAATTTTTATGTTCAGTTTTCATTGAAGGGATTACCAACTGTGAGGTAATAGCCCCGCCGAGATAGGGTTTCTTTTCTATAAGAATTGTTTTTAGACCGAGTTTAGCACAAGACCACGCACAAGCGCATCCCGCAGTGCCACCACCAACTATTGCTACATCATATTTTTTTTGCATAATCTTTCTTGTACCTGCTAGATGTTATTCTGTCTGAGTTTCGAACTTCATCATCACGACGAGCCGTCAGATTGGCTTCTGTTGCGTTTAAATTTTCGTCACGATAAAATATACCTGCTCGAGTTTTTATTAGCCCTAAATCGAATTCTGAGAGCTCATTTTTTATAAGATTTTTTTTCTTAGCTGCTATTGTTCCGATAACTTTTTTATTTGCATCGAATGAGGTTCCGACAAAAAAACCAGCTTCAAGCATGGCGCCTCTTACTGCTGCTGAAGATGAATATGTTACCAAAACCCCATCTTCATCTAATAATTTGTATAACTCTTTAAAAAACTCATATGACCAGAGGGTAGGAAGTTTTTTGGGGGTAAATGCATCCAAAAAGATAAAGTTATATTTACTCTGAAGCTTCAAAATACTTTGTCTGGCATCGTCAAAATGGAACGTAACAGTAGTTTTATTTAATTTAGGGGTTTTTAATCCCATTTTCGTTCTAAACGGAATGTAATTATAATATATATTATGTTGAAACCTACAAAGTGCCGAGTAAAATTTTCTAATCAGAGGACACAGCAGAGTTAAATTTGCCCAATTAATATGCAATATGCCTCTTGTTTTATAAAAATATGCAAGTATATTCCAGAATGACATTTGTGAATGGTAATTTGTGTTACAAATTAAAAATTTGTTAATTACATTATCAATCTTTTGATGTGTGATGAATGGTGAAATATTAACAAGTGATTTGTCATATTCAAGCGCATCAATTTTTGTATCCAGAACTTTATTTAGTTTTAAAATTTCATCTAGAGCAACCTTTGTATTGTAACCTATTCCATAGCAAATATCTAAAATGCGTATTTTGTCATGTTCTTTTATGTAAGATAAAAACCCGCTTGCTTTTAAGAACTTTTCGTAGCTCTCGCTATAAGCACCGTATGTCGAATGATAAATATCTCCAACAACTTCGTTATACAAACCAACACTAGAGTCGTTTGTTACGCAAAAAATGACCTCTCCCATAGCAATTGCCTTATTTGTGTGTTTATGTTTTAATTATATCATAAATGGGGAATCTGAAAACAAACCAGTGGGAGATATATTGATGGAAAGAACATTTATCGCAGTTAAACCGGATGGAGTAAAAAGAGGTCTTATTGGCAATATAGTTGAGCGTTTTGAACGTAAGGGATACAAAATTATTGCCATGAAAATGCTCCAACCCACGCTCGAAATAGCAGAAAAACATTATGAAGAACATGTCGGCAAGCCTTTTTATAATAGACTTATCAACTATATAACAAGCGGGCCTATTGTTGCTATGGTGGTAGAAGGCGATAATGTTGTTAAAGGTGCAAGACACATTATGGGTTCTACAAAGCCGGATGAAGCAGAAGTTGGTACAATTCGTGCTGATTATGCTCAAACTACTGAATACAACGTTGTTCACGGTTCTGATTCTGTTGAAAGTGCAGAAAGAGAAATTGGTATTTATTTTAAACCCGAAGAAATTTGTAGGGATTGGAAAACTACTTTGGATTTGATTATGGAAGATGGCAAGTAAGTATTTCAGTTACGAATTAATTCATACATGTAAAAAGACCGGAGCTAGAGCCGGTCTTTTGCACACTCCGCATGGCGATATTGAGACCCCTATTTTTATGCCTGTAGGAACACACTCAAGCGTAAAAATGCTTACAAATGATCAGATTAAATCTACAGGGGCTCAAATTATTCTTGCTAATTCATATCATCTTTATCTGCGCCCAGGACATAAACTTGTTGAAAAATTTGGCGGTATTCATGGCTGGATGAATTGGGATAAGCCTGTATTAACTGATAGCGGTGGTTTTCAAGTTTTTAGTTTAGCAAAAAACAGAAAAATTACAGAAGAAGGTGTTGAGTTTAGAGATACAAAGGACGGAACAAAACATTTTATATCTCCCGAGAAATCTATGGAAATACAGCAAAGTATTGGTGCAGATATAATTATGGCTTTCGACGAATGCTCTCCATATCCTTGTGACTATATAACTGCTAAAAATGCAATGGAAAGAACACATCGTTGGCTTGAAAGGTGTATCGAAGCGAAATATAACGATAAACAAGCACTCTTTCCAATTGTCCAAGGAGCTTTTTTTGAAGATTTAAGAAAAGAAAGTGCGAACTTTGTAAAACAATTTGATTCCGTAGGATATGCTATAGGCGGGCTTAGTGTTGGTGAGCCACATGATATTATGAACAAATTTACAGAGTTTACAGCAGCACTTCTTCCATCGGACAAGGCAAGATACCTAATGGGGGTAGGAACAACAAAAGACCTTCTTGAGGGCATATTAAGAGGAATTGATATGTTTGACTGTGTACTCCCCACCAGAAACGCGCGCCACGGCTCGTTTTTTACCCGTAATGGGCGTAAAATAATTAAAAATAAAGAGTTTGAAGACGATTCACTTCCACTTGACCCCACATGTAATTGCTATTCATGCCAAAATCATTCAAGGGCTTATATTAGACATTTATTCCGTCAAAATGAAGGTACAGCCTTAACTTTGCTGTCTATACACAATATTCAGTTCCTCATTAACTTGGTAAAAGAAGCCAGAAGCGCTATTCTTCAGGATAAGTATGACGAATTTTACAGCGAAATATACAAAAATTTAATATAAATTTTATGTTTCTCAACTGACAAAAATTTTTTTGTTTGAATTTTAAGTAAGTGTATATCACACAATATTAAAAAAGAAATTATTAAAATGCAGATACAGTTTTTGCCAACACAGTCTTTGTATAAATATAAGCCAGAATATAAGAATTCTACAAGACCTCAATTTGGGCAGCTAAACAAAGATATATTTGTTTATTCTTCAAGCTCAGCTGAAAATGAAACAATATCAGATAATAAACTTATATCGCTTTTAAATATAGGAAAAAAAGAAAAGCTTAATTTTTCTCAAGCAACTCTTGATACGATTAGACAGAGCGTTCTAAGTGAAAAAAGCGATGAAAGGCAAAATCTCAATCTTGCTGCACTGGGACATCGCGTTGGTGTAGCAGCTATTCGTAAATATTTATTATTTGCCTTGCCGGATGGAACATCATTTTACCACTCTTTGCATGCAAAAAGCATGATTCCATTGTTACACGGCAGTATTTTTTCTGACAATAGTGAAGCACAAGCAAATAACAAAACTTCAAATACTCATCTTACCGATAAAGAAAAACTTCAAAAATACTTTTTTAGAGTACTGGGAAGCATATATTTGAACGAACCTGAAGGCACGGTTTATAAATATCTTGAACAACACATTGATGACACCATGAAAAACGATGATGTTGATAAAATGAATAGAATGCTTAATTGGTATTATTTTCATGCTTTGAGAGGAAGAAAACATTATACCTACGAGGTTAGAAGAGTTTCAAGTAAAAAATTTATAGCAACTGACTATATTGATGGGGAAAAAATCAATGAAGTTACAGCAAAAACACAAAATGGTGCAGCTAAGAAACTTTTGATAACGCATTTACAGCAAATCGGCTTACATCACTCTCAAATGAGGATACACAACGATAAAGTTCCCACAAGAAAATACGTAGGAAGTCAACCAGCAAAAGATAAAGTAGAATACGTACTCTCAAGAACCGGTTTCCTTAAGCCAGAAGATAAACTTGATAAGTACAATGACGCAGAAAAAATCTATTACATTCTTCATTCACTAAAACTTCATGGAAATAAGAATCTGTTTTTCAATTTCGATGCCCTTGAACACTATGGGGATGGAGTAATAAATCTTTTAGTTACAAAATTTCTATGTGAAAAAACTCTTCCAAAGGAAAAATTTAAGTACTACTTTTCATTAATGACGGGAAACAAATCCTTGCCAAGATACACGTTGACACTTGGATTACAGAATTACGTAGATAAGGGTGATTGCTATTTTGAGATGGATATAAAGCGACTTGCAGACTTATTTGAGGCGTACGTCGGTGCATTACATTTATCATTTTCTGAAGAAAGAGTTTACAACTATTTGAAGCCGCTTTTTGAACTTATGCTAAAAGATATTCAAAAACATGACATGTACCCTTCGCGAAATGAAAGCAATAAATTTGACTAAAGGTTCACATCAATTGGTGCGTCTAGTTGTCCTTCTGAACCGGTCGGATTTATTGGGGCTCCAACAGTCTTTTCTACACTTGCAACTGCAGTATTGTATTGCATAATCGCACTGTAATAGTTTAACTGTGCATTTCTGTAGGTAATTTCCGCATCTTTAAGCTCTATTGCATCACTCAAGCCTGTTTTATAACGCCCTGCAGCTATTTCATACTGCAATTGTGCTTCATTCATCGCCTGATGCGCGACAGGTACACTGTCTCTGGCGTTTACATAATCTATGTATGCTGTTTTTACATCAAGATACACATCATTTTGTTTTCGTTCTAAATCTGCTAAATCCCTTTCGTAAGTTGCTTTAGCTTCATTGACCTGTTGTTTCAAAAGAAAGAAATTAGTCGTGGGATAAGAAAGCCTAACACCTAGCGAATAGCCGTAATTATCCGCATAATGTCTTCCGCCCAAAGTATAACTTCCAAATCCTCTCAGGTCAGGAGTAAATGCCAATTTAGAAGCTGTAACAAGAGTTTTCGATGCTTCCGCCTTTTTGACTACAGATTGGAGTTCAGGACGAAGTTCATAGGCTTTTTCAATCAACTCCTCAAAGTCAAGGCTATAGTCATTAATCTCCATTTTGTCGGTTACATTATAATTAGAGTACGAAGGCAACCCCATAGTATTATTCAATTGTGCTTTTGCTGCATCAACTTGGTTTTTAGCTTTAATTAAGTCCAACTTTGCATTGCTTAAATTATACTCGGCAGTAACAACATCTATTTTTGCTTTAGCCCCAACATCATATGCTGCCTTTGCTTCAAGATAGTGTTTATTAAATTTGTCAACAGTAGATTGTAATACCTGCTGCTGCCTTAGAGTATATAAATATTGATAATATGCCGATTTAACATTAAAAACAGTATCATTTATTGCTGTTTGAATATCAGAAACACTTGCCTCATGAGTCTTTTTTGCCATTTTTGCCTGTTGTTGAGTTTTACCAAAATCATAAAGAAGTAATGAGCCCTCTAAGGCTGCCGCGTTCCATAAATCATATTTCATTTTGGGAAATTTGAAGTTAGTAGCTAGCATTTTATTCTTTGAATATGCAGTACCTATACTAAATTCCGGGAAATAATTCGACCACGCTTGAGCAATTTTGGATTTATAAATATCTGAATTGCTTATCGCATACCTTATTGTAGGGTTATTGTATAGCGCAAGTTTTACACAATCATCTATTGAAACAAGTACATTCTCTTCCACTCCACCTTTTATAGTTGTAGTTGTGGAAGCAGTAATTTCATCATCTACAACCTTACTGTTAACTCTGTCTGCTAGAGCTTCTTGACGTTCTTTTACTGACATATCTTCCTCAGCCCTCTTAGCTGCACGTCTTTCACTCCATTTTTTCTTGGCTTGTTCTTCTTGTACTTCAGCTATAGATTTCGTTTTTACAGGTTCGCTGCTAAGGGCTTTGCTTGAAGAATTAAAAACATCAGCCTGTTTGATTTCATTTTCATCATTATTTGCATTTCCATCATCAGTTTGCAGTTCTGGAGTTTTTGTCTTTTGAGCTTTTTTAAACCTGTCAAGATTAAACTTCTTCCAAAAAGGCTCTTTCACTGAAATCGGTTGTGCTGCCACTGGCTCTGGCTGAACCATCTCGTCAATTGTTTTTGGAACAGAAACATCTTCTTCTATTGCCAATGCTTGAGATGTGGCCGTTAACCCAAATGCGATTATTAACATTAAACTTTTAATCTTTTTCATATTACCAACTCACACTATCTATTCAACAGTATGCCCTTTTTTCTTAAACTTTTGCATAACCTTATCCGTAAAGTCTTGGACAATGACATAAAATGCAGGAACTAAAAGAGTACCAGCCGTACCGGCTGCCAGCATACCTCCAAATACTGTAACACCGACAGATATACGAGACTCCGAACCCGCACCTTTTGCTAGCAACAATGGAAGAACGCCTAATACAAAGGCGATAACAGTCATACAAACTGCCCTAAATCTTAATCTCGCTGCTTCTATTGCCGCATCTTCAATACTTTTACCGTTTTCTTCGTGTTGAACTTTTGCAAACTCAACAATCAAAATCGCCTGTTTTGCTGCAAGACCTATCAACATAATCAAACCAACTTGAGAATACAGGTCAAACGCTTGACCTGCAGTTAATGATGCGACAAACACACACACTAACGCCCCTACAGTTGCAACAGGTGTTATAAGTAACACCGCTACAGGTATCATCCAACTTTCATACAATGCTACAAGGAACAGATATACGAACAGCAATGATAATCCCAAAACATAACCTGTACTTCCTGAGGATTCAATTTCTTGTTTTGAAGTACCTGACCACTCAAAACCTATATCTTTTGGAAATTCTTTAGCTGCTACGTCTTCCATAGCTTTCATTGCCTGACCCGAGCTCTTGCCTTCTGCGGGGTTACCATTGAACTGGATTGAGCGGTACTGGTTATAACGGTTTATTACAGTTGCACCAATGTCTTTTCTCAAAGTAACAACCGTTGATATGGGTACCATTCCACCTTTATTATTTTTTACATATATTTTACTCAAATCATCCGGATTCCTTCTGAACATCGAATCTGCTTGCATTTGTACCCTGAATACACGACCTAATTTATTAAAGTCGTTTATGTAATATGTACCAAAGTTAGATGCTAAAGTTGAATATAAATCATTAAGATTTATTCCTTGTGCAAGTGCTTTCTGCGTATCAATGTCTACATAATACTGAAGCATGTTTGCCTGATACGTATTGAAAACATTGCTCAAGCTGGGATTTTGGTTCGCTTTCATCATAAATGAGTTCGCAATTTCAGATAGCTCTAAAGGTGTATACTCGCCTCTGGAAAGCATTTGAAACTCAAAGCCACCATACATACTTAATCCCGAGATTGCAGGTGGAACAATTAAATATGTTGTCCCTTCTTTAAAAGGCGCAATTGCTTTATATATCCTATTTTGTATAGCTTCATCAGATAAATCGGTCGGTTTTCCTTGAATAAGCCTTATCATTTTTTGGAAAACACTCAACTCACGATATTCAAAATCTTCAAGCTGGAACACCATAAATGCCGTATTTGAACCATTCATACCGATAAACGCCATTACTCTGTCTATACCCTCGATATCGGCAACTGCGTCTTCAACCTTTTTTGTATATTCGTCAGTACGATTAAGTGACGTACTTGCAGGCAAGTTTACCGAACCAAAAAGTACACCTTGGTCTTCATCCGGAATGAAGCCGGTCGGAGTAATTTTGAATAAAACTAAAGTAAGTGCACATAATGCTAAGAATACAAAACCAGTAAGCTTTTTATTGTAAACAAACACATGAACAGCTTTCATATAAGTTTCTTCCGTAAAACGCCTGAACCAATTATCAAACGCTCTAACAAAACGGGGTTTTGATTCTTCTGTTTCTTGCTTCATAAATATTGTACACAATGCAGGTGACAAAGTTAGTGCAACAAGCGCTGAAAGCATAATTGACACAGCAATACATACGGCAAATTGCTTATACATTAAACCTGATAACCCGGGGACAAAAGCAACCGGAACAAATACAGCCAAAAGCACTAACGCCATCGCTACCAATGCGCCACCAACCTCTTCCATTGTTAATTGCACTGCTTCTTTTGTAGTTTTACCATGCTCAATATGTCTTTGGACGTTTTCAACTACAACAATTGCGTCATCAACAACCGTTCCAACAGCCAAAACCATTGCAAACAATGTCAAAGTGTTTATCGACATTCCAAAAATCGGCAAAAATGAAAAAGTTCCAACCAATGAAACAGGTATTGCAAATAATGGCGCCAATGTTGCCGTAACAGAGCCTAAGAAGAGATATGTTAATCCAATAACTATCGCCGATGCTTCAAAAATTGTCTTTGCAACTTCAGCCATAGACTCAATTACGAATTGCGTCTCATCACGAGCAATCTCAACTACCATACCACTAGGAAGTGTCTTTTTAATTCTTTCGAGTTCTTTTTTTACATTGTTTGCAACTTGAATCGCATTCGCACCCGGTACTTGAATAATTTGCATCATCGCAGTAGGCGCACCCTTATAACGTCCTATTGACGCATAGGTTTGGGCTCCTAGTTCTACTCTTGCTACATCTTTTAAATAAATTTTAGAGCCATCTATGTTCTCCCTGACGATAATATCGCCAAATTCTTCAGGAGTCGCAAGTCTACCCTTTGTTCTTAGTGTTACTTGTAACTTTTGAGGATCCAACATTGGCAACTCACCAAACGAACCTGCTGAAACCTGTGTGTTTTGGGCGGTCACAGCTGCTTGTATCTCAGATGTTGAAACATTTAAATTCGCCATCTTTTGAGGGTTTAGCCATATTCTTATACTATATTCGCCGGTCCCAAATACCGTTATTTCTCCTACACCTTTTATACGTGCCAATTCATCTTTAATAAAAATGGATGCATAGTTTGACACATCAAGCTGTGTCATTGAATTATCAGGTGAATAAACTGCCAAAATCATCAAACCTGCACCTGATACTTTTGTTTTTGCTGTAACACCAAGCCTTTTTACATCTTCCGGTAATCTTGGTTCTACCTGTGATATACGGTTTTGCGTGTTTACCAATGCTATATCTTTGTCTGTTCCTATATCAAAATATACAGTAGCAGTGTATGCTCCGTCTTTTGATACAGAGGTCATATATATCATGTTCTCTACACCGTTAACCTGAGATTCAATCAACGATGCAACTGATGACTCTATAACATCCGCACTGGCTCCTGGGTATGATGCTGATATTGCTACCTGTACAGGCGTGATGTCCGGATATTTTTCCAACTTCAAACTCATCATTGCCAGTATGCCGACAAGTGTTATAAATATTGAAATTACTATTGCAAAACGTGGTTTTGTTATAAATAAGTACCAGTCTTTACCGTTTGCTTGTTTTTTATCGTTACTCATGATTTTTTCCGTTTTTATGTTTATTTTTTAGCTTCTTGTTCTGATTTTGTTTTACTTTGCTGTTCCTCAGTCGGTTTAGATTCTATTATTTTAACCTTCTGATTAGGATACTTAATGCTTAGCAACCCTTTACCAACAACCTTATCTCCACCTTTTAATCCGCTTTTTACTATCCACTTACCATCGAGCTGTTCTTCCGCCTCAATAATTGTTGGTACTGCCTGCGATTCTTCGTTTATGGTGTATACAAGCATACCTTCTTTACTTTCTTGAACTGCTTCTTGTGGCACTAGAACTACGTGTCTTGGATTACGAGCCGTTATGGTAACATTTACATAATCACTGGGAACCAATATTCCGCTTGGATTAGCAAATGTTGCTCTTAACCCGATTGTTCCTACGGATGGATCCACTTCGTTGTTTACAAACTCTACTTTTCCAGAATTCTCATATACACTTCCGTCTGCCAATGTCAATTCTACTAGGCTGTTTTTAAGTTCCTTGTCCTCGTGCTTTTGAAATTTTAAGTAATCTTCACTCTTTACTGTAAAATATGCGTATATCGGGTCTACGCTAACGATTCTTGTTATTGCACCGGTAGTAGGGGTTACAAGGTTGCCTACCGTTATTAAAATTTTTCCGACTTTTCCTGTAACAGGCGCTAGAACTCTTGTATAGCTTAAATTCAAATTAGCATTCGAAAGAGTTGCTTTTGCCGCTGCTACAGTTGCTTTTGCCATATCTCGTTTTGAAAGTGCTTCATCGTAGTATGACTTACTTACATAGTCCAGCTTAACAAGCTCGTCTGCTCTTTTTAAATCCTTTTCAGCATTCACGTAGTCAGCTTCGGCTTTTTGTAAATCGGCTTTGGCTTGATTAACTGCAATTTGATAATTATCCGGCTCGATTAAAAAAAGCTGTTCATCTTTTTTAACCATAGCACCTTCGGTAAAATATGATTTTTTAAGCCAGCCTTGAACCCTTGCTACAACATCTACCGAGTATTTTGCTTCTATCCTTCCTGTAGTTGTTATTTTGTCATATATATCATCTTCCTCTACGGTTACAAGTTCCACTCCTGGCGGCTTTTTATTTGCATCTGCAGCTAACTTACCTGTAAACGCCCTATATCCCCACTTTAGCAACATTGATACAACAAGGATTACTCCAAGTATTATCAATATCTTCTTATTCTTTGTTTTACTCATTATATCTCTCCATGCCTAGTTTTATTTATCAATGTTATTATAATAACATATAGCACAAACTTCCCCAAAAATCTATTTGTAAACTTTTATTGAACCTTTGTCTATACGTATGCTCTGCTTAAGCCCCCTTGCTATCCTGCGGGCTTTTACGAGCATTTTTTTCTGGCTTAAAATCAAGCCTGCAAATATTAAAAATACTGCAAATATCTGAATTGGTGTCAAAAATTCATTCAAAAAGACTACCCCGAAAAATATTGCAAAAACAGGTTGTAAATATAAGAATGCCGATGCCTTGCTTGCCGAAAGTGTACACATTGCAAAATTATACAATGCATAATCTGATACAGTAACTAGCCCCAAGTATATTATTACGAATAATGTCATGTTGAAGCTCAAGTGAACTTCGTTACCTTGTGCAAAATTCAATATTGTAAAAAATACTGCTCCTGAAACCGTTTGAAAGCCTGCAAGAAAAAATGGCGGATATCTGTCCATCAAGTATTTTGTAGTGATAATACTTACAGTGGTCATTATAACTGCCAGAAATTCCAATGTGTTACCCAAAAGAGGTCTTGGCGCAATTTCTGTTGCCGTTGAACCGCATGATAGCATTATTGAACCGACTATTGCAATTAAAAAGCCTCCAAATGCTGCTAATGGAACCTTCTCTCTCAAGACTATTATTGCTCCAAGCGTTATAAATAATGGTAACATCGAATATACTATTCCAGCTTGCGATGAGGTCGTAAAACTAAGCGCATTCGCTTCAAATAAAAAATACAAACACGGCTCACATATTGTCATTAGCATAAGAAGTCCGATATCACTTTTTCTTATTCTTATGTTTCTATATACCGTAGCCATAAACGGTATAAAAACAGTACTCGATATCACCATTCGAAACATCATCATGGTTGCGGGTGAATACTCAAAAAGCACCACTTTCATTGCTAAAAATGATGCACCGTATGTTATCATACAAAAAAATAGCGAAATGTATGCAAACATTTCCCGCCTTTTAATATTTCCGTTATCAGTCAGCGTTCTTAGCATTCGGCTCACAAGTTCTACAATTGATAACAAGAAATATTTTACTATCTAAATTAGCACATGCAAGGATTTTATTAGGCCTGCGATAAAAATAACTCAATCTAGTTGCATTACATAAACTTTAAAGCTTTGCACCTTTGGGAACTACGGTTACTCCACCTTCTGATACATAAAAACCACGTGCTTCGTCTTCTTCTCTTGATACTCCTATTCTTGCATATGCAGGAATATCAACGTTTTTGTCTATTATGGCCTTCCTTATATCGCAATGACGTCCAATATTTACATTTTCCATTAATATAGAATCTACAACATTCGAAAAACTGTTAATACGTACTTTAGGAGATAAAACACATCTTGATATGCTTCCACCTGATATTATACAACCTTCTGATACCATAGAATTGGTTGCAGTGCCTACTCTATCACCATCTTCCCATATGAATTTTGCAGGTGGATAATTATAGTTAAATGTGCGAAGCGGCCAGCTTTCAGAATACAAATTTAATTCCGGTAAATAGCTTAATAAATCCATATTAGCTTGCCAATATGCATCAACTGTTCCTACATCTCTCCAATATCCAGCTTCTGATTTGGTCATACCTGCAAACTCATTCTGCGAAAAATCGTACACATAAACCTTTGAACCATTATTCAGCATATTTGGAATAACATTTTTCCCAAAATCATGGCTGGATTCAACGTTTTTGCTATCTGCTTTTACTTCTTTCTTCAAAACAGAAGATGTAAAGATGTAATTACCCATCGAAGCTAAGCAATAGTCATCCCTTCCAGGTATTGTTTTTGGTCTGTGTTGTGGCTTTTCTACAAAACCTGTAAGCCTCCAATCCTCATCTACCTCTATTATTCCGTACTCAGATGCAAGACTAACTGGTACAGGAATTGCTGATATCGTAAGGTCTGCTTTGCGTTTTTTATGGTACTTCAACATTTGAGTAACATCCATTTTGTATATATGGTCGCCACCAAATACACAAACATATTTCGCTCTTTCGTCATCTATTTGATTAAGATTTTGATAAATAGCATCCGCAGTACCTTTATACCATGCACCGTCTGTTCTCATTTGAGCAGGTACAAGATCGACATACTGGTTCAAAAACGGTGACAATACCCAACCGCGGGTTATATGCTTGTTTAAAGAATCTGACTTGTACTGGGTTAAAATCTTTATCTTGTAAAACCCTGAGTTTACAAAATTATTAATAACAAAATCAATAATTCTGTATCGTCCACCAAATGGTACTGCGGGTTTTGCCCTATCTCTTGTCAGTGGATAAAGCCTTTTTCCTTCGCCACCTGCCAAAATCATTACCAGTACATCATTCACAAGCATAACTTATCTCCCGAGCTTTTGTTTTTCTTATTTTATAAAATTTTGAGATTTTAAGCAACCCTGTAAATTTTTAGATGTAGTTTTTGAACACTTTCAAAAATTCTATTTTTTCATCCTCTGTCAGCTCTACAAGCGGTCTTCTTACATAATCACCTATTATATCTACCTTGGAAAGAGCATACTTTACAGGAACGGGATTTGGAGCCATAAATAATTTTTTAAATAAAGGCGCCAAGTGCAAATGAAGTTTAAGCGCATCTTCCAGTCTACCTTCTTTAAAAGCTCTGACCATCGACTTAACCTCTTTACCCACTACATGTGATGCTACCGAAATAACCCCATGCGCACCTAATGATAGCATTGGTAATGTTAAACTATCATCTCCGCAGTATATTGCAACATCTTGCGGTAATTTAGATTTTAATTCCGTAATAATGTCCATATCAGGAAAACTTTGCTTCACAGCTACTATATTATCAAATTCATTTGCCAATTTAGCTACAGTATCAGGAAGCATATTTACTCCTGTTCTCCCCGGTATATTATAAAGTATTAAGGGAACATCTTTTACTGCTTTTGCAATAGATGAAAAATGTTCATACATTCCACGCTGAGAAGGTTTGTTATAATATGGAACCACTGATAATATTGCATCAGCACCTGCTGCAGCAGCTTTCTTTGAAGCTGTAATTGCTGTTGCCGTACAGTTTGACCCTGCTCCCATAACTATTTTGGCAGATTTACCTACTATCGCCCGAACAGAGTTCAACAATTCCAATTCTTCTTCAAAAGTTAATGTCGGAGATTCTCCTGTTGTTCCCGCAACCAGAATAGTATCTGTGCCATTATCAGTGAGGTGTTTAGCCAGCACTTCCATCCCGTTATAATCAACTTTTCTGTCTTTATCCATCGGGGTAACCATTGCTGTGATTACTTCGCCGGCATCATATCTCAACATATCTTTCTCCTTAATTCTTTATTAGTATAATTGCATTTCTATAATTTTTTCTGCTATTCTTACGGTATTTAATGCTGCACCTATTCTTAGGTTATCAGCTACACACCAAAAATCTATTGCATTATCAAACGCAATATTTTTTCTAATTCTTCCTACATATACAGGGTCTTTTGACGCAGCATATAATGGCGTTGGATATTGATAATTTTCTTTGTCATCAATAACTTCTACACCATATGCATTTTCCAAGATTTCACGAGCTTTTGCTTCGTCTATTGGTCTTTCAAATTCAACTGTTACTGCTTCCGAGTGTCCGCGATAAACAGGAACCCTAACCGCCGTACAGGATATCGGCGTATCCTTTGACAAGTGAAGTATTTTTCTTGTTTCATTTGTCACTTTCATTTCTTCTTTGGTGTATCCGTTTTCGGTAAAAACATCTATCTGCGGAATGACATTAAATCCTATTTCATGCTTAAATGCTTTATTTTCAAATTTTTGACCTGCCAATGAAGCTTTTGTGTTTTCAGTAAGTTCATTAATTGCTGCAAGTCCTGCACCTGAAACTGCTTGATATGTTGATACAATTAATCGTTTTATTCCTGCATAGTCATGCAGTGGTTTTAATGCCAACATTAATTGTGATGTTGAGCAATTTGGGTTCGCAACTATTCCTTTGTGCATTCTCAAATCTTCATCATTTACTCCGGCTATTACAAGCGGGGTTCCTTCAACCATTCTGAATGCCGATGAATTATCAATATATACGCAGCCGCGTTTCACAGCTTCTGGTGCGAGCGCCAAACTGGTTGACCCGCCTGCTGATGCAAGAACTATGTTTACTCCTTCGAATGCTTCCGGGGTGGCTTCTATTATTGTATGTTCTTCTCCTTTGAATTCGATTTTTTTGCCTGCACTCTTTTTTGATGCCAAAAACTTTATTTTATCATATTTAACATCATTTTCTATCAATATACTTAAAATTTCTCTACCTACAACTCCTGTTGCTCCAAGTACGGCAATATTCGGTAAACTCATTCTTAATCTCCTTCCTGTGCTCTGTTTTTTTAATATATAACGAAAATACCAACTGAGCAAGTAACGATTTGCTAAAAAGTATCTTTTATCCTATCCTACATTTGTCCCCATTTACATACACCATCTTTGCAAAATGCTTTCTCTAAATCCGCCATGATACTCTTATGAGTCATCTCAAATGTTACAGGCGTAATCGAAATTTTATTATTTCTTACAGCGTTTATATCAGTTGAATCATCAGAACACCTTGGAACAAGTTCACCTGCAAGCCAATAATAAACTTTACCGCGGGGGTCAACTCTCTTGTCATAATTATCCGTAAACATCCTATCTCCCAGCTTGGTGAATGCAATACCTGATATGTCTTCTTTTGCTAACTTTGGTATGTTTATGTTTAAAATTGATTTTTTGGGGAAATCTATACTATTGAGCGCCGGTGCAAAATCTGCAACAAATTCTGCTGCGGGTTTAAAGTCTTCATAATCCGATTTCATGCTTGCTAACGATACAGCTATGCTGGGATACCCCCTCATTGCGCCTTCCAATGCACAACTTACTGTTCCTGAGTATAATATATCTACTCCAAGGTTTGGACCATGATTTATTCCGGATATTATCAAGTCTGGTTTTTCTTCAGGTGATAAGATTACGCTTAGACCTATCTTTATGCAATCCCCCGGGGTACCAGAGGTTACCCAAGTGCGCTTTAACCCAAACTTTGGTTCCAACTCTTCCACTCTCAACGGCGTATGCATTGTCAATGAGTGTCCAGCCGCCGAACGTTCCCTATCTGGTGCAATCATATATACATCATTCTCTACACTCAGCGCTTCTGCCAATGCCCTTATGCCATTTGCGGCTATTCCGTCATCATTCGATATTAATATTTTCATTTTTTCTCCGTTTCCCTATTTTAGCCCCATAAACTTATGCATCTGTGGAATCAGGCGAACTTTAGAATGTATCTTTATAAACTTGTTAAATATTTGTTCATTAAATTCTGCATCTGTTACAGGTTTATCACCCTTCATCATAGGTTGCAGTATAAGCAAAATATTAAACTTCTTTGCTATATTCGCAGTCCTGATTATTTCACTATCCGTAATCTTGTTGTCATAAACAACCTTTGCAAATACTTTTTTTCCGTTGTCTATACATACTTTTAAAAATTCTTCATGTTTTTCGAAAGTATCAGAACCTGCAGCACTTGGTAATTTTATGTCTGCTGAAACAAAATTTACGTAAGCTATAACTTTTTTTAATTCAGAAACAAGTGTTGCATTGGTTTCCAAGTATATTGGTAATTTTAGCTGCTCAAACAACTCCTCTAAAAAATCAGCATATAACAATGGCTCGCCACCGGTGATTGCCACAGAATGGATTTTCTTATCTTCGTTAATTATTTGTGCAAGTTCCAATGCCCCATATTCTTTAGCATTTTGTGTTGTTATATCTGTATCGCAGTATGCACATTTAAGGTTGCATTCACAAAATCTTACAAAAGTCTGCCTAACCCCAACGTATGGGCCTTCCCCCTGTATAGACGTGAAAATTTCCTTTATTTTTACTGTTTTATTAATTGTCATTTTGCACTCTCTTTTTGCTCTCTTCTTTTACATAGTTGAGATAATTTTTTATACAGTTCCAACTCCTCTTCTGTTAGCTCATCGGGCAAATCAAGTCGAACTGTTACTATTGCATCTCCTATATTCCCTTTATCATCTTTCAAACCGTGGGCTGATAATCTAAACTTTTGCCCTTGTGAACAGTTTGCAGGTATCTTCATTTTGATAGCACCTTGCGGAGTTTCAACTCTATGTTCGGTTCCAAAAACTGCTTCGTGCGGGTATATTGTTGTTTCAAAACTCACATTTAACCCATCATAAGTGTATTTTTCATCGTTTTTAATCTTGATAAGTAAATACACATCCCCGTTCTTTCCGCCGTTTCTGCCTCTGTTTCCCTCTGAGGCTATACGAATCTTCGAATTTTGTTTTACATTTTTTGGTATTTTAACATTAATTTTTTTGTGAATGGACGTTTCCCCAAGCCCTTTACATAACGGACACTGCGAACCATTTATAAACATTTTGCCTTCACAATTTGGGCAAATCTCACTATGTAAAATATTTACCGTCCTATGCGTTCCATTCAATGCTTCAAGATACGAAATCTCCAACTCGGTGGTAATATCTTCCCCATCCTTAGGCGTTTTCTTCCCTCTTTTGGGTTGTGTTTTTTGAGAAGTTTTTGCGTATTCGGTTTTGTTTATACCTTGCTCTTTAAACAATCCCTCCAATATATCATTTAAAACTTGTGAAAATGAGCCTTTTGGATTATTTGTATCTTCTGCATTCTCTTTTTTAGTATTCTTTGTATTTTGTGCGGATTTGTATGCTCTATATGCTTTTTGCGGATCCGGTTGCGTGTACTTTGATTTGGTTTCTGTCTTCACATAGCCTTTAAATGCGTCATAAAGTGCTTTTTTATCCTTATCCATAAGTATTTCGCACGCTTCTGAGATTTCTTTGAATTTTGACACATAAAGTTCATTCCCTCCATTTAAGTCAGGATGATATTTTCGCGCCAAAGACCTATATGCCGACTTTATTTTAACCAAATCGTCCGTCGGCTCTATCCCAAGAATTTCATATAAATTTTTATAAAAATAGTTATTCAAAGTTAACCCCTTAAAGTAATTTTAACTAAATTCTTGAAAAAGACAAGTCTTTAAGTGATTAATTTTTTGAATACCACAACTTATTTTATTTTTTATAACCCCATTCTAAAAAGAGCCATAACTATTGCCCATTGGCAAAATTGCAGAAAAATTATTGCAACTATGGGCGAAAAATCTAAGCCACCTACTGCCGGAATTATTCTTCTGAAAGGATTTAAGTATATATCACTAATTTCTGCCAACCATTTGAAAAATGGAGTATTCCAGTCTACCGAAGGTATCCAGGTAAGAAAAATTCTCACAATCAGCAGCCAAAAATATAATTGAAACAGATAATATATAAGCGTTGATATTCTCATTACTAACCTCTTTTCTCTTAAAATCTCGAATTTTGAACGGTTAATGCACAATCACAAGCATTTCTTTCAAATGGAACCGTCTCAACCAGTTCAAACAAAAGATTTTTGAGATTTTCTATATTTGCATTAAACACCTTAATTACATCATGATGTGAAACAGGTGGAACATCACCCACCAAACCGGCATCATAATCGGTTATAAGCGAAATATTAAGCGGACACATATCCATCTCTTTCACCAAATATGCTTCCGGAAATGCCGTCATATTTATTACTTCCCAACCTTGTGCAGTAAAAAATTTACTTTCAGCTTTCGTTGAAAACCTTGGTCCGTTGATAACAACTACCGTACCTCCGTCATGGACTCTAATACCAAGTTTTTTGCCTGCTTCCAGTGCCAATTGCCTCATTTGGGGACAATATGGCTCTGCTGCGGAAACATGTGTAGCCACAGGTCCGTCAAAAATCGTTGAGATCCTTCCATCAGTCCAATCTACAAACTGGTCACATATTACAAATTCGCCCGGCTTAATATGTTTTTGTAAACTTCCTGCGGCACAAGGTGATATTACTCTTTCACATCCAAGTGATTTCATCGCCCATACATTTGCTCTGTAATTTATCTTGTGCGGCAAAATATTATGATTTCTGCCATGTCTTGGCATAAATGCCACTTTATGTTTACCTATGCTGCCTAAAAACACAGAATCTGACGGTTGCCCAAACGGGGTATCGATTTTTAGTTCTTCTATATTATCCAAAAATTTATAAAATCCCGACCCGCCAAAAATTCCTATATCCGCTCTTTTTTCCATGTTATTATTTCCTTATTTATTACTTTGTCCTGTAATTTTCTCAAGACTAAAACCACCTGAGAACACGCACTGACCTACACTAGCACTTGTTCCTGTTTGATACCACACATACCCTACCGGACAAGGTTTGCTTGTTAAATCCGTATCATCCTTACTCGTTTCTTTTGTCAGCTCAACTGTTTCTTGTTCTGTCCACTTCCTTTTATCTCCGGTAACAGACCCAGGATTTACCAACATTAAAGTTTCTAAATACCAATTGTTCGGACCAGTTGGGCTATCTGTGTATACTTTACCATCTCTTGCCAATCTTATTCTAAATTGGTCGCGTTTCGGGTTAGCTCTGTCCTTTGTTGCACAACCAACATTAGGACCTGAAGCATTACCATTTTTGTCTTTTATTCCGTTTACATCCACACACAATGTTATAAATGATGTTTTTTGATATGTTTTATTATCATTTGTAACATTCCACTCCCCAGTGAGTCCTCCTACTACGACTCCGTTCGAAAGCTTGAAATTAACCTGCTTTTCATCTGTCATATTAGCATCAGTACTAGGGTTTGAAATTGCCGTGTCAGAACCTACCGGTACAGTTCCTGTAGGTGTTCCATTACCCAAGATTAGCGGAGTATACCCTGAATCGCCGGGACATCTAACTGTTCCTATCGTATTTAAAGTATTTGCAAGGTTATAACACAACCTTCTTCCGGACTTGCTTGTTCCCCCTGCTGTATCATTTATATACCCTTCCGAATTGGTAACTTCACCGCTGTCAGGTGTACCTGTAGCGTAACGTAAATCTCCGCTTTCATATAGTTTTACATCGTTGAGTATTGTCCTTACTCCTTGCTCTATTGCAAAAAATGCTTTTCGATATTTCAGCGTTGTTTCATCCGGTTTTGAACGGTCTAAAACCGGTATCATCAAAGCCATTAACACTCCGATAATTGACAAAACCAACATTATTTCTACAAGAGAAAACCCCTTTTTCATATCCACCTCTTACCTCGTTGTTGGAATTGCTGAACCGCCTAATATTGCATTTTCTACCGCAAAACCTTCATCATCATTACCTGTTGAAACTTTACCGTCATATGAAATTCTTATTCTAAACTGATCTCTATCAGTTGCAGCTCTTGCCTCATCATCGTCAGAACATCCGGCATTTGGGCCTTTATCTCCGTTTACATCAACGCATATCGTTATTGTATCGGGTGTTATACTTTTTCCGTCTTCATCAGTAAACTCTTGATTGAGCCCTGCAACTAACGTTCCGTTTGCCAGTTTGAAATCGTAATTATCTCCACTTATATTTGTGTTACCATCTCTTTCTTCATCACAGCTGATATCGCCCAACGTATTTAGCCCATTAGCTACTTCTGTACAAAAATACTCTTGTGGATCAGTTATACCTGTTTCTGTCGTAATCTCTGCTTTGAACATGTTTTCACCGTCTGGAAACTTTGTAGAATCATTTGTCAACGAGCTTATTATCTCAGATATTGAATAAAATGCTTTTTTATACATCAATGCATTTTCATCCGGCGAGGCATCCATAAGATTTGTTATCATCATTGTTGCTACAATCCCGATTATTAGCAACGTAATCATCATTTCCGCTAAAGTAAATGCAACATTTTTCTTCATATAAAACTCCTCAATTTTTGTTTTATTATAACCTATTTTCTCGCAAAAAGGCAATTGCTTTATCCAATCCCGCATAGTAACCGCTAATTAATAATTCATTAAAACGTTTATATGCAATTGGAGCCATATCTTTTATACAGTCTTCGTGCTTATACATTCCCTGCACTAATCTTGCAAAAAGTTCTGATGGCTTTTCGTAATATTTCTTTAATTTATTCTTTCTTTTTTGAATATTTCTTGATTTTCGACTTAAGGAGCATATCCTTATATATAGCGCAAATGCCGGCTGCATATTGGGAAAATCTTTCTCCAATGTTTCTATGGAATATACTTTTTCACGTCTTAAAAACGGCGTTATAATTCTCACCTTGTCATACTTCAGTAAAAATCTTGCATCTGATTTCTTTATGTATCTTTCAAACTCTTTGAACGGCTTACTTTTTAGAAAATTGGGGTAATCTTTCTTTATCAAGTTTTCAAGTGCTCTAATCTTTATTTTATACGCATATTTTTGTGCATCCAGTTTTTTAAATAGTGCATTTTCGTCCACCATACAGGTAACTTGAACCAGCTCTTGCCTTACCCTTTCCAAAAACTCACCGTCATCTGTATTAAACAAAATACCCAATTTCCCGCCTGATTTTGCCATGTCATTCTCTAATTTTTTATGTATCAAATGGGCGTATTCATGCATCAAGACTTCTACAAATTTCTCATCATCTAACTTTCTGTGTATATCAATTCTGTTTTCAGAGAACAATCCGAGATTACCACGCGCCTTTGTATCCGTCCGCAGGTCTATCCCTTCTCTTTTCATATATCTTATCAGTTTTTGTTTTAAGTCCTTCATTTATATCATTACTTCACTATAAAAAGTTTTTGAGGATTCATAATATTTTTGGCATCAAATATATATTTTATCTGCTTTGAGATAGAATAAGCCCTCTTGCCTATAGCTTGCTCTAAATATTGGGCTTTCTCAGACCCCACTCCATGCTCTCCCGAAACTGTTCCTCCTAAAGATAGCGCAAGTTCAAAAAGTTCATCTTTAGCCTTATAAAATCTTGTCATTTCATCCTTATCTTCAAAATTTAAGGCATAATTGGGGTGAATATTTCCATCACCGGCATGTCCCATTATACAAGCCGTAAGTGAGTACTTTTCATTTATCTTTTTTATCCCTTCTACCAATGCCGGAATTTTGGTTCGGGGTACAACAACATCCTCGGTTATAACATTTCCTTTTAACCTTGATGTTGCTCCAAATGAAGCTCTTCTTGCCGTCCAAAAAGCTTCTTCTTGCTCTATATTCTCAATTTGCTGTATATCTGCATTATTCAGCAGCTCAATTATGAATTTTTCTTGATTTTCTACGTCCTTAGCAGAACCATCCACTTCTATGAACAGCATTGATTCTTTTTCAGTTTTTAATCCTGTTGGGATGAACTCCTCTATTGTCTTAAGCGTAAATTTGTCCAACAAATCAACTACACTTGGTGTTATCCCGGATTCAAGTATTTTGTTAACAGCGCGTGTTGCGGCTTCAATACTATCAAAATACGCAAGCAATATTTTACTTTTTTGTGGCTTTGGAATAAGCTTTAATGTTGCCTCAACTATAATGCCTAAAGTTCCCTCAGAACCTACAAATAACTGGGTTAAGTTGTACCCGACAACATTTTTAGGACAATCACTTCCTGTGGTTATTAGTTCCCCATCTGCCAATACGACCTTAAGATTTAGTACATAATCTTTTGCTGTCCCGTATTTTAACCCTCTGGGACCTCCGGATGAAAGTGCCAATGCTCCACCTATCGTCGATACTTTCAAATTCGACGGATCAGGAGGATAAAACAACCCGTACTGCTGAGCAACTTTTTGTATTTCACCTACAGTAACACCGGCTTGCACTTTCATATTAAGATTCTCTCGGGATACTTCAAGAATTTTATTCATTCTTGAAAAATGTATTATCACTCCGCCTTGTTTTGCAACGCAACCGCCTACGTGATTTGTTCCTGCTCCTCTCGCTACTATCGGCACTTCGTTTTCATAACACAATTTTACTATCTTTTGTACTTCTTCTATTGTTGAAGGCAAAACAACTATTATTTGCGATTCTTCCTTAACTTGCTCACAGTTATTATCATGAGTATACGCATATATATCTTCAATGCTGTCCAATACTGCTTCTTTACCTAAAACTTTACATAATTTATCCGCTAATTTAGAGTTTGTTTTTAATGCCGTCATTTCTCACTCCACAGGTCTTAACCCTATATTATTATACTTTGAAAATTTTTGGGTGAACAAATTTTATTTAAACTCTTTGATTAATTTTTGCAATTGTTAATTTGTTGTCACAAATTTTATTTAATAGTATAATCCTTATTAATCAGGAGTGAGGTTATTATGAAACTAAATTCTCTTTTATATTGCATAGGTAACGGATGGGTTTAATGAACAATTCAACCACTACTATTGCTATTACCGGAAAAGGCGGTTCAGGAAAAACTACTATTACTAAAGGGTTCTTAAAACTCTTAAAAGAATACTATCCCGATAAATCTATTCTGCTCTTTGATAATGACTTAACAAGCGAATTGGGACACAGTTTCGGCTTAGACATAAGAAATACTATCTACGGTATCAGAAGCGGTAAGCATGAATACAAAACAGGTATCCCGTCTCGCATGACAAAACAAGAATATATCTAATGGGCTCTGGAAGACATCCTCGTGGAAATTGATGAAAATGTTGACCTTATAGTTTCTTGGCTCGTTGCTTCTAAAGACTGCAGATGCCCTATCACATCACAAATTAATGATGCGGTTGCAAAACTTATCAGCCGATACGACTTCGTTATTTTTGATTGTGAGTTTGACCTTAAATATCTTAGCCAACTTGTCGATATGGATATTGATTTGACAATAATTGCAGCACACCGGTCCGAAGAATCTATCCACCTTGCAAAGCGACTTGAAGAATTCAATGCAAAATATGCAGCAGGAGGGCAAATGGGCGTTGTACTCAATATGGTTAAAGGTAATGAGGCGGCTTTTGCTTATCAGCTCTTAAAGCGCTATAATCTTGAAACACTCGGAGTGATTCCATACGATGAGGATTTACAAAAAAATTCAGTAAGTCGCGATTCTGACACCGTAGCTGATGCTATAAGACAGTTTTACTTTAGGCTTAATTTGCCGCAGTTGAGGATGTAACATGACAATATTATTAGACGGAAAAAAAACATCGGTTAAACTTCTTATTGCTCTTGCTGAAAAAATCAGACCTCTGAATAAAAAACCCAAGCTTGCTGTCATCATTGTAGGCGATAACCCCGCCAGCAAAATATATGTTGACCTTAAACAAAAACGAGCAGAAGCAGTTGGCATTGAATCCTTAATTATACCTCTTAGTGAGGATACCTCTCAAGAGGCGCTATTAGAACACATTGATATTCTTAATGAAGATTCTTCCATTGATGCAATTCTTGTTCAGTTACCTTT
This sequence comes from Candidatus Gastranaerophilales bacterium, assembly GCA_944325625.1. Taxonomy (GTDB): domain Bacteria; phylum Cyanobacteriota; class Vampirovibrionia; order Gastranaerophilales; family Gastranaerophilaceae; genus RGIG2134. The sequence goes on from CALVAP010000013.1 coordinate 108,029, forward strand.
ACCTGCGCATATTGATACATCTAAAGTTATTAGAAGAATTGCCCCATATAAGGATGTAGACGGTTTCAACCCGATAAACATAGGATTGCTAGCTTCCGGAGGTATTCCAAGTGCTTATCCTTGCACACCCTGCGGTATTATAAAGCTCCTCAACGAGTATAAAATTAATATTGAAGGTAAACACGCAGTAATAATCGGACGTTCAAATATCGTCGGCAAGCCGCTTGCTTATATGCTTTTGGAAAAGAATGCAACCGTAACTCTCTGTCACAGCAAAACTCAAAACCTTTCATCAGTAACAAAGAGTGCAGATATTCTTATCTGTGCAACGGGACAACCAAATTTGATAAATGCACAGATGGTCAAACCTAATGCGGTTGTCATAGATGTAGGCGTTTTTCGTGGCGATGACGGCAAGCTATATGGTGATGTGGATTTTACTTCTGTTAGTCAAGTTGCGGGCGCTATAACTCCAAACCCCGGTGGGGTCGGACCTATGACTATTGCATCTTTACTTGAAAATACTTATAGACTTTATAATCTGCACAAGAGCTTTACTGAAAACTAGAACAACAAAGCATCCACAAGCTCTCTAAATGCTCCATTACCACCGCTTGCCTCTGTTATCTGAATTTCAGGTACATTTTTTACCCTATAATTAGCATTCGGAACGCTAAACCTGTTTTCTACCGAATTAAGTGCATCTATATCATTAAAATCATCGCCCATATACGCAACTTCTTGAGGCTTCAAGCCATATTTCTTCATCACTGCTTGAACCACAGGTGCTTTTATTCTTATATCCTGATACACATCTTCTAAATCAAATTTGTTTGCCAAATAATCAATAGCGGCAGATTTTTCACCGGACACCAGTGCAAATTTATATCCATTCTTTATCAACATACTCACTGCCATTATATCGAGATATGACAATCTTTTGGAGGTACTTCCGTCTTGGTTTATTAGAATTGAACCATCTGTAAATATTCCGTCAAAATCACTTATTATAAGTTTTATTTTCCGTTTAATTTCGAGCATTTATACTCTCCTTAGTTTCTTTATAATAGGCTTTTCTCGTTCATAGACAACTTTTTTACCGTCACCGCAAATTATCGGTATGTTTCTAATGTCTCTAACCAATCTGTAAAGCCCCTCAGGTTCCAGACTGGCAGGCTGATCACTACCCCATAGTGTTCTGTCCAATGTTATATGCCTTTCTACAGCAACAGCACCCTTCACAACAGATATCTCAGATGGCACCAATCCCCTTTCATGCCCGCTAAAACCTACTAAGCAGCCAAATTCTCTCTCCAATTCAGGAATTACATTAAGATTTATCTCACAATGCTCACTTGGATATGTAGACGTACAATGGAAGATTATTAAGTCTTTTTTTCCTAAAACGTCAACAGCATGAGATATTTCATCCATAGTGCTCATACCGGTTGATAACAGTATTGGTACCCCCTTTGAGCGTGTATGCTTCAATAGGTTATCATCCGTTAAAGATGCTGAAGCAATTTTGTAGCAGGGAGGGTTAAAGTTATCTATAAAGTCAACCGATTGTTCATCCCAACAAGATGCAAACCAAAGCATTCCTCTGCTTTTGCAATATGAATCTATTTCTTTATATTCTTCATATGAAAATTCAAGTCCATTTTTTAAATCTCTATTTGTCGTTCCAAAAACACTCTCTCTAGGCATATCCAATTCTGCCTTTGAGTAAACTACTTCGACAGTTCGTTTTTGAAATTTTACAGCATCACATCCTGCATTCTTTGCCATATCAATAAGCTTTTTTGCTAGTTCAATACTGCCGTTATGATTAATGCCTATTTCTGCAATAATGAATGTCGGGGAAGCCTTTGAAACCACAAAATTCCCAATTTTAACCTCAGGAAAAGTCACACTATTTTTCATCTTCTCCCCCATCTTCATATTTTTCTATTAAGTCCGAAACCCAGTTTTCTTCTGAGAAATTTGGTAAAATAGTATTTTCAGTTTCATTATCTGATTTGTCTGTCTTTTCTATCGAATTTTTATCAAACTCTTTTATTAGGTTAATACTATTTGCTGTTGAACCTAATACCAGATACTTTCCGTTAATTTCAACCACATGCAGCATTTTATTAGCTCCAAGAGGTTGACTTGAAATTATTTTAAATTTATTTAGTGCTACTTTTTTTAAATCATCTGACAATCTGGATGTATTAAACTTACCAAGACGCCTGTATACAAAAGCAGTTAAATATATTAAGCCTATAACTATTGCAAGAGAAATTATCGGTCTAATCAATCCTGCCTCATGAAGCGTCCCGTGGCTCAGTAAACTATCCAGCGGTAAATCTGCTTCTTGCGATATTTCTTGCGAAACCTGCGCTTTTGCCACAAGCACCGAAATTGTACAATATAACCCCGTTAATACTAATCCTAATTTATTCATATGTTTTATTGTATCACAAAAAAAATTGCTTAAAAACACATTAATTTATTTGTGCTCCTAAGCTTCGGTTTTAGACCATTAATGGTTTTTTCTCTCTAATTAACCGGAATTTTGGATAGTTTTATAAACTCTTTGGCTTCATTTATTGGAACTGCAAAACCTATTCCAATATTGGATTTATTGTTATCTGGATTAAAGATAGATTGGCTTATTCCTATAACTTCTCCAGATGCGTTGACAAGTGGACCTCCTGAACTTCCCGGATTTATTGCAGCATCTGTCTGAATTTTATTTCTGGTATAATCAATTCTTGACACAATCCCTGTAGTCAGTGTGCCGTTAAATCCAAACGGATTGCCAATTGCAAGCACTTTTTGCCCTGTTTTGACTACTCCAGAATCCCCCAACATAACGGTCGGAAGCTTTTCATCAGTCTGTATCTTTATCAGTGCTAAGTCATTATCTTTACCCATTACAGATAATATTTTGGCTTTATATACCCGCCCGTTGGATGTTGTTACTTCTATATCTCCTGCTCCGTCTATAACATGCGAACTTGTCAATATTACTCCATCGCTGCTTATTATACACCCTGTTCCGCTTGATAATCCGTCTGCCAAGTCACAGTCTATTGAAACTATTGCAGGATTTAACTTTTCATACACGGTTATGTTTATATTTTCATCTGCGCTGTAATTGCCTGCGCCTGCCTTACCATAAACACATTGTATATTGCTTGTTAAACATAAAGACACAAAACTTGCGCAAATTACCACTATTTTTCTAACTCTCATTTTTACCCCTCTTCGTTCAATTTAATTTAATCACTTTTGTTAAATTGTAAAATCCATATAAAATACACTCCAAATGTATAATCCAATCTTGTTTATAAGCTTAAAAATAATTTTTTTGAAAATTTTAATTTTTATAAAAATGAATAATTAATAACCCGATACTTAAAGCTAATTTAAATTGAAAAATATAATACTTTTCGAGCATTAAAATATATTTTTATTCCTAAATAATCGCTATATGAGTATAAAAAGATTATTAAAAGATGTATTTGAAAGAGTAGAATTTCTTGACAATAATGTTGAGAACCCTTTTTTAAGCAACAAAAATTCTAAATACAAAAATTCAAATCCATTCGCACAGTTTTTTGGTGGAACTTATGTATGGATTGAACCACCTGAAAACAATAAATAAAAAAAAACCCTCTTTTTAAAGAGGGAACTTACTTACTATCCTTTACTCTGTCTTATTTTCGTTACTCTTGGATAGTTGTTTAGTAGTGTGTTTTGTAAGTAGATTTCCTTTAAATTCTTGTTCAGGCTCCTTCTTTACAGAATCCGTCAAATTTGTAGAACTATCAGATTTTTTGACATCAATATTTTTTACATCCGAAACATTCTTTGCTGCGCTTTCTTTAGATTTTCCTTTAGATATATCAGTTTGGGTATCTTTATTCTTCTCTTTATCAATGAATTTGTCCTTTGCCCAACCTGCCAGAGGTGTCGCTATAAATGGGACAATAACTCTTTTTCCTATCGTTGTTGATGCAATCAACGATGTTAAAAATCCAAATGTATCTTGAGTTCTTGCCTTTACATCATCAAATGTTTTGAATATATCTTCTTTTGTTTTGCTGCAATTTTCGGCTTTAGTTCTCATGTGTTCATAATACTTTATCCTTGCTTTTTCACCGAAAACTCTGTTAAACATCTTTCCAAAAAGTGCATTTTGAACTTTTTTATTACTTATAGTAAAAAACATTAAGAGCTGTGCTGCTATCATTAAAGCTCCGTTAGTAAGGTCTAATGCAGCCACAAATGAACGTTTTTCTTCAGGTATTTTTTCATTATTTAAGCTTTGCTTAACGTACATATAACAACCTATGCTGTCCTTGCCCACAATAGATGCAATAGTGGTGTACGCCATAGCTTTTTCCGGCGTAATTTCAAATTTATCACAGGCACCTTTCATCCATTTAGAATTTGCCATCCATTTGAACGGCTTTGCTGCCATATCAACCAAAATAGGAATTGAATTACCGGGGATTTTCATTATTTACCCCCTTTCTCTGCTCTTTTGGCCTTTTCCTCTGGGGCTTCCGATTTATCATTCTTAGATAAATTCGGGAAAAATATATCCATAAACCTTGGATAACACCAATTCAATGCATGACATGTTATTGGAAGCGTTATAAACAAACCTATCAGTATGTTTGAAATCTGTTTAAATCCTTTAAACCTTTTTTCGACAGTCTTTTGGAATGTTTTAACCGTATCATCAACAAAATTACGGTCTTTAAACGTAGAAAGCTCACGACCTTTTATTTTAACTTTATATTCATTAATCATATCCTTAGGACTAACGCCAGGTCTATTGGTTGTTTTCATCTTTTCAAGAATTTGTTTTTGATTAAGCAATTCATCTTCTACATCTCTGTAGTATGCACGTTGACAAATTTCTATAATCTGCAGCTTATCACCTTCTGCTGCTTTCAAAGCTCCTATTCTTTCAATTATTTTTTGCGCGTATTTTGAACGAGCTTCCGGAGTTTCTCTATGCTTAAGCTCTTCTGCAATTTGCTCTACGTATTCACTATACATAATTTTTTTGCCATTTTCATCTTTTGTCATAGCAAAAATATCATCTACCAACTTATTAAAATCATCCGAACCCTCTACAACAGCATTAAGCTTTTTGAGAAAACCATCACTTATATCTGCTATAAACTCCGCTTTTCTCACGTTTCTGTTGAAAAGTTCTATCTTTTCAAGAGTTTTGGATGCTCTATGGCTTACAGATTCAAGACTAATTGATCTCCTTTGAAATTCCTGTGCAATTTGAACAATATCAGGATTATTGCTTTTTAGATAATTCTCAAGAACTTTGTTAACCTCATCAACAGTTTTTGCTTTATTTATTGATGCACACATTTCTCTTATCTGAGCTTCGTTAGTTATGTTTATAAGTAATTTTGCTCTATCGACCTTTTTATCAATTGCTTTTTGTGTGCTTTTTGTAATTTCTTTATCCAGAACTTCTTGATATCTTTCTATAGTTTTATCTATAACTTTTTTTGCATCCTGCTCACTAAGCTTAGCCGTATCCGTAACAGCAAAAGTACCTGTTTTTTGAAGCTCTAATGCAGCATCATTCGCTTGATGTCGCTGCATCTCAGCAGCATAACCACTAACTTTATTTTTCTTTTCCAATCTCTGCAGATAAGCCTGACTATTCAGTTTTTGTTGATTAAGCCAAACAGAACGACCTAACTTACCGGTATTTGATAAGTAATCATAAAAGTCACCCAAGGGCTTCGTCAAACCTGCTTGAATAAGAATAGCAAGAACAGCCGATACAGGTTGTCTCATAGCAGTGTATTTTTTGGTATCTTCATCAGCCTTTGAAAGCGGGTTGTAGGCAATAAAAATGGGTGCAACTATACCTGTACCCAATGCATTAATAATTATTCCGCCTGTTTCGCCCTTTAATACACGAAGCTTATCCATAAAGTTGATAAACCAAGGCATGTTTACTTTGGTTTTAGTAACAAGTTCATCACCGGCTCTTTTTGCCAAATTACCCTTGAAAGACAAATCGGTACTATGTTCCCCACTATGAGCCTGTTGCTCTGCAGCTGAAACTAATTTCGGTGATATACTCCGTACTTCCACTACTTGTCCCTTTACACTACTTACATGTATATAAAAACCTTTAATAATCAAAATTTGATAGTACTATTAAGAAATATTACATACCCCAAAAGTCTTACTTAAAAAGCCTAGAAGGCGTGTTGTAAGTGTAGATTATTATACAATGAAACTATTTTAAAATACAAGTATTATGTGAGTATTAAATCCTCAACTCTTCTGATTGCTTGTGTACATGGGAACTTTGGTTCCCTTTTTTTTGTGCTGCTTCTGTTTGTTTACAATTAGAATTTAAGTTGTATAATTCAGATATGGAAAAATTGGAATTAAAAATAGAACAGATGCCGCATTGTAAAAATCTTCCACAGTATCAAACAGAAGGTGCTGCTGGTATGGATTTGTATGCAGCTATTGAACAGCCCATAACTTTGGGGTCATTGGAACGAACATTGATTCCTACTGGTTTAAAGATAGAGCTTCCGCATGGTTATGAAGCCCAAATCAGACCACGTTCGGGCATGGCTATTAAGCATGGCATATCAATGATAAACTCTCCGGGTACTATTGATGAAGATTACAGGGGTGAAGTTAAAATTGCCACTGTTAACCTTTCTAAAGAACCTTATACTATTGAACCCGGTGAAAGAATTGCGCAAATGGTCATCGCAAAAGTTGAACAACCCAAAATTGTTCCGGTTGTATCTGTATCACAGACACTTCGTGGCGAAGGCGGGTTTGGTTCAACCGGCAAATAGTTCTTAGATAAATACAAATATAAATATTCATTTTAAAAAGAGAGCAAGTCTATAGCTTACTCTCTTTTAAAGTGGTAAAATCAAAACTTACTCGGTGATTTCATTACCAGATTGCGGAGCCTCGACCGAAGGCTCTGATTGTGCAGGAGTGCTTTGCTCCTCATTAAGTTCATCTACCTTAAAACTCAAGGTTAATTTTGTTCCTCTTTGCGCTTCCAATTCTTTACCTTTACTCGCATACGCAAGTGGAGTACTTTCATAGAGTCCTATGCCTGCTGATTTTATGCGAGATTCTCCTTCAATTGGCATAGCTGCCCCCTTAACAACGGCAACGCCTTGTGATAAGAACGGTATGTCAAAAACATGGCTAACAACAGTAGTAGCTGCACTTTCCGCCAAACCCTTAAAATCCGTTTCCGAGTACAACTTAATTCGCATAACTAAATTTCGTTCTGAAATATCTATAGTTTTATTCCCTTCGGATGGAATTGCATATGCTACAAGAAGTGCGTCAATATATCCATCTAACTTACCTCTTCGAGCAGGCTGGATTTTAATTACTTTAGCTCTAAACATTGCATCATTTTTTATAAAAATATCCGAACCAAAAATCTTTTGCGGTGGAACTTGAATAGTAACATATTCTTCCATTGGTTTTGAAGTAGAAATATCTGAAAGGCTTGCACCAACAATTTTATAAGTTTTAGCCTGCGCGGAATCAGGGATTAATGTTATACCAAAAATTGCAGCTATAAGAAAAAAAGATTTAAAAACAGTTTTAAAAGTAATTTTTTTCATAAACATCACCTCATTAATTACGGACATAATAACATATTTCATAAAGAATTAAATGTAAAAAATTATTACAAAATCCCTGACAAATACGAAATAAGTGTCTTACCGGACAGTACTGGAAATGATATAATAAGATAGTTATAAGGCGGAGCTGGATGCCGAAAAGAAAGGAAAAAACATGAGTAAAAACAGTTCATCTTCGGTACCAAGCTACAAACCAACGAGTGGTTCATTCAGCATTTCAGGCGGACCGAGTGCCTCATACAACAAAGGTAACTCAAGTTTCAAACTAAATGACATACAACAGCAGGCATATGATTACGCTCAAAGCGAATTTGCAAACAACCTTGCTTCATTAAATGTATTTTCTCCTGAAACGATGAATCAAATTAATTCTGAAGTAGATGCATACAAGCAAAAAATACTAAAAGAATTAGATTCAATATACACTCCAATGGTACAACAAACAACAAACGATGCAGCAAGAAGATTTGGAAATCTTGATAACAGCGTGTTCTTAAATAACTTAAATTCGGTAGAAGACCAACGCGCACAAGCAGCAGCAAATGCAGCAGAAAACATCGCTGCAAAACAAAGCAGCCTTATCGCACAAGAACTTCAAAACAGATACAACTATCTGAATTTCTTAAATTCGTATCAAAACCAAATATTCAACAATGCACTTAATGCAGCAGGACAAGCAAATTCTTCGGCAAACATGCTAAGCAATCAATATCAAACTGCATACGCCAACTATGCAAATAGTCAAAACAACAATTTTGACATTGGAAAAGTAGCAACTTTGGTGGGACAAGCAGGAGCAATTGCCGGTCTGCTTTTGTAGTTTACACAAAAGGAAGAAGCAAGAAGCACAACTTCTTGCTTCTTTTTTGTAAACATATTGTAATATTTTTAAAAATATTCTATAATAAGTGCATGAATTTAACAAAAGAACAAACTGAAAAGATTCTTGAGCTTGCAGGTATGACTTGTGAGTATTCTGAATTGACAAGCAATGACATTACAAAAGCATTAATCAAGATTGAGGACAAACTGGAATGTCACAGTGATGTAGACAATTTTGATTCTAGCAATGCAAAGGTGCTTATTGTTGACGACTTAGAACTTTCGACATATCAACTTTCAACGCTGCTTAAGAAAATTAAAGTTAATCCGTCAATTGTCCATACAAAAGAAGAAGCCTTTGGGTTAATAAAAAAACAAAAGTTTGACTTTATCTTTGTAGATTTGTTTTTACCAGATATAGAAGATGGCTTGGAAGTTATGAAATTTGCCAATGATTTTCGTAATGATAAGGGTTTGGACTACAAACTTGTTGCAATTTCCGGTACGGATGATTTAAATTTGGTTACTGACTGCTTTAATGCAGGTGTAGATGAATTTGTGTCAAAGAGTTCGCGCTGGCATGAGCAAGTTCTTAAAATTGTTATAGATAAAAATGAATCTTATACAAGAAAGAACTTCATTCGCTACGATATTGACGATACGACGGCAACTTATAATGTAAAAAGTCTTTCAAAAGTAGAATATGTAGATGAGCTGTTTAATAACATATCTACGCTTTTACTTTCAGGAGTTCAAAATATCATATTGAACTTAAAAGATATAAAGAGTTTTCCAAATGAGCATTCCAGATTATTCACAGAGACATACAGAAAATGCAGTGAAACTGGTGGAAAATTTATTTTATTATCACCCTCAACACCGGTTAAAGAAGCTTTGGCAGACGCATATTTAGATGAAGTAATAACGGTAGTTGAGTTTGCCGAAGAAGCCTTTGCACTCTTGAATAAATAAAAACTTAAAATATAATTAATATTAATGGCTAGCTAATTATTTTGTATTATACTGTTAAAGAAACGTATTAGAGGTTTCGCATACAAAATAGGGGAAAAATTATGTGGGATTACTCGGAAAAAGTAATGGAGCATTATCGCAATCCAAAAAATGTTGGCTCAATAGATAATGCCGATGCCATAGGCGAAGCGGGCTCACTTGCTTGCGGAGATATGCTTAAGCTTTTTTTAAAGGTTAATAAAGACGGAATAATCGAAGATGCAAAATTTCAAACATTTGGATGCGGTTCTGCAGTAGCTAGTTCCAGCATATTAACAGAAATGATAATTGGAATGCACATAGATGAAGCAAAAAAAATTACAAATAAGCAAATAGCAGATGAACTTGGCGGTTTACCTCCGGAGAAAATGCACTGTTCCGTTATGGGGCACGAAGCACTTGAAGCAGCTATAGCAAACTACTATGGTGAAGAAGTTCAACACTGTGCAGAAGAAAAAGTTATCTGCACTTGCGCGTTTGTAACTGAAAACGAACTAAGACAAGCCATACAAGAAAAGGGATTAAAATCAGTAGAAGATGTAGTCACGGCTACAGGTGCAGGAAGCGGATGCGGTCGTTGTCATGGTGCAATTAACAAGCTTCTACAGGAAGCACAAAAACCCAAAATGGATTTGTCTGCAATGTCAAAAACACAACAAATCATCAATATTAACAACGTTATTGAAAGATTTATCGCCGGAGAATTAAGAAAAGACGGCGGAGACATAGAACTTGTAGATGTAGACGGCACAAAAGTATATGTGAAGCTCAGAGGAGCATGTGCAAGCTGCAAAAACGCTTTGATGACCCTCAAATATTTTGTAGAAAACACGTTACGTGATCACATATCGCCGGATATTGAAGTTATAGAGGTGTAAAACATGGAAAAAACTGTTTATCTTGACAATAATGCAACAACTCAAGTCGACCCCAAAGTAGTAGAAGCAATGACACCATATTTTTGTGAATACTACGGTAATCCCTCATCAATGCATGATTTTGGCGGGAAAGTGGGGCAAAAAATAAAAGAAGCAAGGGAAACAGTAAAGGAATTTATGGGAGCCTCACTTGCAAGTGAAATAGTTTTCACCGCATCAGGCTCAGAATCAGCCAACATGGCAATAAGAGGTGTACTTGAAGCAAATAAAAAACAAAAACATATAATAACTACCAAAATAGAACACCCCTGCGTTTTAAACCTTTATAAAACACTTGAAAAGGAAGGTTACAGGGTAACCTGGCTTTCTGTGGATAATGACGGAAGCTTAGACCCCCAAGAACTTGAAGATTCAATTTGCGATGAAACTGCGCTTGTAAGCATAATGTACGCTAACAATGAAACCGGGATTATCTTTCCGGTTGAAAAGCTTGCAGAACTGGTTAAAAGAAAAAACCCGAAAACAAAAGTTTTCGTTGACGCAGTTCAAGCAGCAGGAAAAATAAAACTGAATGTAAAAGACACACAAATTGACCTTATGGGCATATCTGGTCACAAAATTCATGCTCCCAAAGGTATAGGCGCTCTCTATATCAAAAAAGGTACAATAGTAATGCCCCTAATAGTTGGCGGACATCAAGAACGAGGAAAAAGAGCAGGAACAGAAAATGTACCATACATCATTGGTCTGGCAAAAGCCTGTGAGCTTGCCCAAAACGCACTAAAAGACGAGTCGACAAGAGTAAAAGCATTACGAGACAAACTGGAAAAAGGTATTATAGAAAGAATTCCCAACGCCAGACTCAATGCCGCTGTAGAAAATAGAGTACCCAATACAACTAATATCGGATTTCAGTACATAGAAGGCGAATTAATACTGCTTCATATGAGTGATGCAGGAATTTGCGCAAGCTCAGGAAGCGCCTGCACAAGCGGAAGCTTGGAACCCAGCCATGTTCTACGTTCAATGGGGATACCATTTACAGCGCTTCACGGCTCTATTCGATTTAGCTTAAGCAGATTTACAACAGAAGACGAAATCGACTACGTACTGGAAACTCTTCCACAAATAATTAAACGCCTAAATCAGTTCTCCCCATTCCAAAAAGAACTGAAAGCTCTTGGCGCATAGCTAAAAGCTTATCGTAGAAACTCCAAAGAAAATAAAGCAATTTTTGTAAATTTATTGCAATTTATTCCATAATTTAGTAAAATCATATATGTTGAATATGTACATGATTTTAGGAGGCAATATTTTATGAATTTTAACAGCTATATTGTTAAAAATGTCGAAATCGCACAAACTGTGCCGCTAAGCTGCCCCCCCCCCCCCAGAAGTTAGCTTCTAATAAGGGTTTTAGGCTTTTTAGACGTCACACTAGGCGTGCTTTCACCTTGGCTGAAACTCTTATCACCTTAACCATTATCGGCGTCATAGCTGCTATGACTATCCCCACACTTGTTTCTAAGTATCAAAAACATTCTTATGTTACTGGACTAAAAAAAGCTTATTCCAGTCTTTCTAACGCTATGTCACTTGCGATGCACGATGATGAGGTGTTGGAGTATGATAACGGGGGAGGCATTGTTTGGCATAAGAGCACTGATAATATTATAAACAAATACATGAATGTTGTTAAAACGTGTGACTACCCCAACCTCGGAGATTGTGTTGAGGTGGATGATAATGGATCCTCAATACAAGGTTACACTGCTACAATTAATGTAACTGCTGATGGCATGACTTGGAGCACTACTTATGGTTTAAATGTTGATATTAACGGCAAAAAAGGTCCTAATGAGTGGGGTAGGGATATATTTGGTTTTGAGATAGCAGAATATAACCAAAACGGGGTAGCCCAAGGCACTGTTATACCATATGGCTCAAAATTGTATGCTAAATACTACAATCATGATACCAACTACTGGAACGATGACCCGAGTTCACCTCGCTGTACCACTGAGATTGTTAATCAACACGGAAAAAGTATCGGCCAGAACAATGCAACATATTGCACAGGACGTGTGTTAGAAGAAGGCGCGATGAATTATTAGTGCTATAGCATGTTTAAAACTGGCACAATTGTGAAAAATCTGCTACAATTGGTTAGATTGAGCATGCAGTTGTGGAGGAGAATTTTATGCAGGACAAGACTTTTTTAATGATTCCGGGTCCAACCCCTGTTCCCGAGAGTGTACTTTTAGATATGGCTAAACACCCTGTCGGGCATAGAAGTAGTGAGTTCTCTGCGATTCTTAAGGAGGTCTATTCCGATTTAAAAGAAATTTTTCAAACACAAAATGATGTATTTGTGCTTACTGCTAGTGGTACAGGTGCTATGGAAGCAGCTTTGGCTAACCTTTTAAACCCAAATGACAAAGTTTTATCACTTGTTATTGGCAACTTTGGTGAAAGATGGGCAAAAATAGCAGAATCAAGAGGCGCAGATGTTGAAAGAATAAGCGTTGAGTTCGGTCAAGCTATTGACCCAAGTGTATTAAAAGCAAGACTCGATGCTGATTGTGACAAACAAATAAAAGTTGTTACCCTCACTCATAATGAAACAGCAACAGGTGTAACTAACGATGTAAAAAGCCTTGTTAGTCTTATTAAAGAGCACGGTGCAGTATCTGTTGTTGATGGAGTTACAAGTATTGCTGCTTTGCCTTGTCCAATGGATGAGTGGGGAATTGACGTTTTGGTTTCAGGTTCTCAAAAAGGTTTTATGATTCCTCCGGGACTGTCTTTTATTGCCGTTTCCGATAAGGCTTTTGAGGTATTTGAACAGTGCAAAAACCCAAGCTTCTATTTCAACTGGGCAGCGTACCGAAAATCTGTTAGAGATGCTTCAACCCCGTACACGCCTGCTGTAAACCTCTTTGTCGCATTACATACAGCTTTAAAAATGATGAAAAAAGAAGGGCTTGAAAATATTCACGCTCGACACAAAAAACTTGCTACCGCTTTAAGAGCTTCTATTAAAGCTATTGGACTGGAGCTCTTCGTGAAGGATGAAAATATAGCAAGCTATGCAATCACTTCAATACTTCCGCCTGAAGGAATTAGTGTTCCGGATATTCGTGCTACATTAAAGAAGGATTATAATATAGTCGTTGCTAACGGTCAAAATGCCCTAAAAGACAAGATATTTAGAATGGGCACATTGGGATTTGTTTGTGACAGGGATTTATTAGCAGCTGTTGCCTCGCTGGAAGCAACTTTATACAAACTTGGTTATAAGTTTGAACCGGGAGCCGGTGTAAGAGCTGCAATTGAACATTTAGCAAAATAATTAACAGAAGGGATAATCATGAAAGTTTTAATAACTGACAAAATTAACGAAACAGCAGGAAAAATCATTGAACCTGCGGCAGAACCGGTTTTTCTTCCGACTATGAGTGAGGATGAATTATGCGAAGTTATAGGCGAATATGATGCTATAATGATTCGTTCTCAAACCAAAATGACAAAAAAAATTATTGAAGCAGGAAAAAAACTTAAAATTATAGGGCGTGCAGGCGTTGGTGTTGATAATGTTGACATTGAGGCAGCGACAAACAGAGGTATTATTGTAGTAAATTCACCTGACGGAAACACGACAGCTGCTGCAGAACATACAGTCGCGCTTATGCTTGCTATGTCGCGCAATATAGCAGATGCCGCAAAAACTACTAAAGAAGGGCTCTGGGAACGCTCCAAATATACTGGTTGCGAAGTTTTTGGCAAAACTCTTGGAATTATTGGTTTTGGCAAAATCGGACAGCATGTTGCTAAAGTAGCACTTGCATTAGGTATGAAAGTTGTTGTGGCAGACCCCTACACATCGAGCGAAGCTGTGGAAAAACTTGGTGCGGAATACGTTGAAAGCCTCGATAATTTCTGGGGTAAGTGCGATTTTATAACAATACACACACCCAAAACTAGAGAAACAATGTATCTTATAAACAAAAATACTCTCAATAGAATGAAAAAAGGTGTACGAATTATCAACTGCGCAAGAGGTGGAATTATTGATGAATCTGCACTGGCAGAAGCTATTGAATCCGGTCAGGTCAAAGCTGCAGCTATTGACGTTTTTGAAAACGAGCCCAATATCGCAGACTCACCACTTGTAAAATGCAAAGGAAATATTCTTTTAACCCCACACCTTGGAGCAAGTACTTCTGAGGCTCAACTAAATGTTGCGGTGGACGTTGCACAACAGATTAAAGAAGTATTATCAGGCGGTTCCGCTCATGCTGCGGTTAATATTCCTGCTTTAAAACCGGAAAAGCTTGAGCCTGTCAAAGATTATATGAAACTTGCCCAATATCTTGGCGAGTTTGGTATACAAATTACAAAAGGGAATCTTAAATCACTCGAAATTACCGTTAATGGTGCGCTTTCTGAGCATGATGTATCTCCGCTTGAAGTAGCACTTTTAAAAGGTGCTTTTTCCGTTTTGGGTGAAGGCGTTAACTATGTTAACGCTCCTATCATCGCCGCATCTAAAGGGATAAACGTACTTAGTGCAAAATCTAAAGCACCATGTAACTATTTAGGTTCTATGACGCTCAAGGTAATTAGTGATACTGATGAAAATGTTGTTCAAGCTGCACTGATTACTGAAGATTCTCCGAGGTTTGTAAGAATTAACAAATATAATACAAGCATCAAGCCTGAAAAACATATTCTGCTTGTTCCACACGAAAACAAGCCTTCCATGATTGCAAAAGTTGCAACTGTCCTTGGTGAAAACTCTCATAACATTACGAGAATGGAAGTTGTCCAAAAAACAGGTCAGTCTGATAATGAATCTATTATGATTATTAATACGGAAGATAGTGTATCTTCGGAAGTTTTGGCTTCCATTGAAAAAATTGACGGAGTTCGCGCTGCAAAAGCTGTTAATATTAACATTTAGCAAATAAATAGAACATAAAAGCGCGGCGCATAAAATACGCCGCGCTTCTTTAAGCATTTCATAAGCATATTTTTACACAGAAGCCAATTTCGCCTTAAATCTTTCTACATCTTCTGCTGTATCAATTCCAACCGATTTATCTTCAACAACTGCTGTTATAATTTTCATTCCATTATCCAATACCCTCAATTGTTCAAGGCTTTCTGTTTTTTCAAGACTCGTTTGTGCTAATGCAGTCATTTTGAAAAGGGCTTCTCTTCTATATCCGTATATTCCCATATGCGCATACCAAACATGTCCTACTGAGTTACGTTCATACGGAATTTTTGAACGAGAAAAGTACATAGCGTATCCTGCAAGATTTTTCACACATTTAACAACATTTGAATTTTCCAACTCTTCTTCATCAGTTATTACCCTTACAAGTGTCGATACATCAGCATCAGGAGTGTTTTTCAACGCCATAATACAAGCATCGATACTTGATGGGGTTATCAACGGCTCATCTCCTTGCACATTTATGATATAACCGATATCCTCTCTCTTGCTTGCAACTTCTGCAATTCTATCACTTCCGCACTTGTGTTCAACGCTTGTCATAACTGCGTTTGCACCAAACTTTTCACAAGCACTTACAATTTTTTCATTGTCGGTTGCAATTATTACTTCGTCTGCAAGTTTCGAAGCTTTTGCTTTCTCCCATACATACTGAATGATTGGTTTTCCATTAACTTCAATTAAGGCTTTAGCAGGCAGCCTGGTTGAACCATATCTTGCAGGAATTATAATAGCCGTCTTTTCACTCATAAACTACTCCTTTTATTTTTCAACAACTAACCCAATCCAATTACCTATAGTCATTCTTTCGACTAATTTAAGATTTTCTCTCTTAATCGCTTCAATTACAACACTTTCTTTCTCATCTAAAATTCCGGAGAGTACAAGCTTGCCATCATTTTTCAACAAAGATTTTAACTCTCCCATAATTTCATTCAAGACGTTGTGCAAAATATTTGCACATATAAAATCATATGTCTTACCAACAAGTTCAGAAGCTGTCGCCTCAAAAAATTTAATCCTTTCTTCTACGTTATTAAGCGTCGCATTGTCTTTTGCTATCGGTATAACACTGCCATCATTATCAACAGCTATAGCTTTCTTAGCGCCAAGCTTAATTGCACATATCGCAAGTATACCCGAACCACATCCAACATCAGCTACCTCTGCATTTTGCGGCATATATTTCTCTATCGCCTTAACGCACAACTGTGTTGTCGCATGCGTACCGGTCCCAAAAGCCATCCCAGGATCAAGATTAACAATTATCTCACCCAATTTCGGTTCATACTCCCGCCATGTTGGTCTTATTACTATTTTTTCTGAAATTTTTGTTGGTAACCACCCTTTTTTCCACTCTTCAGACCAATCTTTATCTTCAATAGGTGCTATTTCATATTTTAGCTCGAGGGTAAAAGGCAACTCTTCTGCTATTATTTTTTTTATCAGATTAACATCCGGCATAGAAGAAAAAAAGGCTCTAAGTCCTTCAGTTCTATCTATGCGTTTAAATTCCTTAAACCTTTCTTCCTCTAATACAATACCTTCACAAAGAAATTGCTCAAACAAAATCTGGGCAACTATATCTTTAACTCCTTCATCAATTCCAAACGGTTCCTCTGTTTCATCAAGGCTACCATAAATGCCTTCCAACTCAACAGACCTTCCGACAGGTTCGAAACCGGTAATTAATAGTTCCCAATATCCACTACTATCGTTCATTATTCGTTGAATACACCCATCCTACGGAACTTAGAATATCTGTCATCTTTTAGTTCTTGAGCAGACATATTTGCCATTTCATCAAGACTTGAAAGAAGCATTTGTTTGAGATTATTTGCCGTCATTTGTGGGTCGTAATGAGCACCACCTATTGGCTCTTTTACCACTCCATCAATTATATCAAACTTCAAAAGGTCATTAGCCGTAATTTTTAGAGCTTCTGCCGCTTGAGCAGCTTTCGATGCATCCCTCCAAAGAATTGAAGCACAGCCCTCAGGTGAAATTACAGTATAATAAGCATGTTCAAGCATAAGCACTTTGTTTGCTACAGCAAGTCCCAACGCTCCGCCTGAACATCCTTCGCCTGTAATTACCGCAATTATAGGCACTTCCAATTTTGCCATTTCCTTTAGATTGACCGCAATAGCTATTCCCTGACCCGTTTCTTCCGCTTTTATTCCAGGAAAAGCGCCCGGGGTATCTATCAATGTTATAATAGGTAAAGCAAACCTGTTTGCATGTTCAAACAATCTTAGCGCTTTTCTATAACCTTGCGGCTGCGGCATTCCAAAGTTATACTCGAGATTCTCTTTGGTTGTCTTACCTTTCATTGTACCTATTATCATAACAGGTCTGCCGTCCAAACGAGCTATACCACCGATTATCGCTCTATCGTCGCTACCTTCTCTGTCTCCATGCATTTCCATAAAGTCAGTAGTCATAAGGTTTATATAATCCAGGAAGTTTGGACGTTCACTATGCCTTGCAATTTGCAATTTTTGCAGTGGTTCTAAATTATCATACAATTCTTTCTTATATTCTTCTTTTTGTTTTTCAAATGTTTCTATTTCGTTACTCAAGTCCATCCCCGATTCTGCACTTATTTTTCTAAGCTCTTCAATCTTATTTTCAATTTCATAGACGTATTTTTCAAATTCTAATACTGCCATATCTATTGTCCTTTTCTCTTGTGAATTTTTAATATATTAGAAAGTGTTGCTTTTAATTCAGAACGCTTTGAAATATTGTCAATTTGACCATATTTTAAGAGGTACTCAGCTGTTTGGAAATCAGATGGTAGTTTTTGTCTTATTGTCTGTTCAATAACCCTACGTCCGGCAAACCCAATTCTTGCTCCTTGTTCTGCAATAATTATATCACCTAACGTTCCAAAACTTGCAGTCACTCCGCCAAATGTCGGCTCAGTCAAAACCGTTATATACAACAACTTTGCTTCATTCATCTTTGCAACAGCACAACTTGTTTTTGCCATTTGCATAAGGCTCAGTGCACTTTCTTGCATTCTTGCTCCACCTGAAGCCGTAACCGCAATTACTGGTAACTTAAGTTCAAGTGCTTTTTCTATTATTCTTGTAACCTTTTCTCCTACTGCACTTCCCATAGAACCACCCATATAGTCAAAGTCCATAACTGCAAGTGCCACTTTCTCTCCGTCTATTTCACCTAAACCAGTAACCACTGCTTCATTCATGTCATTTTTTTCATTCGCCTTACGCAATCGCTCTTTATAACTTTCAGTATCCACAAACTCCAGAGGGTCGCCTGCTGTTATATTTGAGTTTAACTCTTGAAAAGTTCCCTCATCTACCAACTGAGAAATTCGAGTTCTCGCATTCACTCTAAAATGGTAATCACAATGGGGACAAACCATAAGGTTATGCTCCAATTCTTTCTTTAATAATTGGGTGTCACAGTTGTAGCATTTTTGCCAAAGCTTAGCAATATCATCATCTATTGCAACTACTTCACTCGGCCTTGCCGCCATTTGTTCTTCTTTTCTGTTTTGGAACCAATCTTTTAGATTCATTTTTTATTTATTCCTTCTTATGTCATTGTTAGTATACAACAAATATTTTTTTTGTGTGAAATATTAATACCCCTGCATTTGCTGCATAGGTGCTATCATTGGTGATAACATAGGTGTAGTATTTTCGTCATGTAATCTGAATATTCCAGTATTTCTATGTTCAGGATTAATACTTCTGGTTGCAGGTATATTCGGTTTCTCTTTAACTTGAGGAACGATTATCTCATGGTCTTGAACTTTATTTGTAATCGGGTGAATGTCAGCCTCATCAACAATAAGCTTTTCTTCTCTCTCGGGTTCAATTTGTGGAACTTTTGTATTCGAACGTTTGAACAACCTATCCGTGAAACTTGGTTTCATCTCTGCTTTTGCTTCCAATTGTGCTCGTTCAGCTTTCGCATCTTCACGTTTGGAAACTCCTAACTTATCAGGATTTTTGATATATAGTTTTTTAAACTCCAAATCTGCATTCTTCGTACCAAGTAACATAAAACAACTGAACAACGTCCTTTGTCTAACAGTATCATACCCAAGAGTAAACTTGATATCTTCCGGACCAACCATTACATAAAAACGGTTTTCTTGCATCAGCTTATCATCCCAAGAATCTCGATTTAACGCAAAAGAGCCTGACCACATCACAGAAAGGTACTTATTAAGTTTTAAACCTTCAGTCAAATAGACGTTATTAGTACCATATCTGTATCTATCGAATTCAAAAGGAGTATCCCCATGTTTTGCTGTATAGAAGTAGCCTAAAGTTTGAATCCATCTATCTGTTTCTATTCTCAATCGAGGTCCGACTCTTAAGAGTGCTAATGTATCTCCATTTCCATATAAAGCCGCCGAACCCTGTGTACTAAGCTCAAATACTGCATAACGATTGTTTACATCATCACCATAATACCATAGGGGCTTATCTGCCTGTCCCATCCATCTAAATCTCATCGTTGACCAATGAGAATCAAAATCTTGTGCTACCCCACCTGATATTCTATGCTCAATATTTAACCCTATATCATCGACTCTATATGCCTTTTGATAAATTGCTTCCAGCAACTTGCCTGATACTCTGTCGCCCAAAAACCATTCATCCATATATCCGTTCATACCATATTGCAAACTCAATGTATCAGTCAACTCTTGTCTACCTCGAACAATAGTTTTCGATTCACTTATCGAGCTTATTGCAAACTCTGTAACGTTTTTATCGTTCCTATAGCGAGCCATACCGCCGACCCCTGCTTTATCTTCAAAGTAGTTGAAATATGGAACAACCTTCAAAGCTCCACCAAATGGAGCGCCCATTACAAACCCAGGACCGGCATACACACCCATATGCCTTATAAAGCCTATTTCCGGCATATTTGTTTCTACGAACTGCTGTTCTTTATTTGTTATCAGCTTGATTTTACCCGAACTGCCAATTTTTATATCTTTCAAGTATATATCCGCATTTGCGACTGTTACCGTATCATGCTCAGCCTGTGCATCTATTATTATCTCTTTTGCCTTAATTGTATATTTTTCATCATATTTTTCTTTTAGATAAAATGTTTTCTTTGCATCGGCTAACATATTCATTCCATACTGACTAAAATTAGTAGTTCCAACAAGGATTGTTCTATCATCCTTTGCTGTCGCTATCCCATTTTCAACCATTATATCTTTTCCGCCGATTAATTGCGCATTCTCAGCTTTCAGCTTAATTAACATATTCTCTGTTACAGGATTGGTCATCAATGCATTTTTTTCTTTCAGATTGATTGTTATAAAATCCCCTTCCATTACGTTCGAATCTTTTATAAGCCTAACATCGCCATACCCCTTAAGAATACCCGTTTCTTGATTAAGTACAAGCTTATCGGCTCTAAGTGTAGACCCGTCTGTCGGAATTATTATAGATGCGTGCCCCAGCGCTTCTATCTCTTGCCTTTCGGGATAATATTCAAGATTGTCACTTTTTATATCTATCTGTGTTATAGAACCCTCAAAAGAGCTTTCTTCTTCTTTTTTGTCTTTATTTTGTTTGCCTTTTTTAGCCTTTTTTACTTCTTTTTTTACTGAGTTTGGTCTTTCATCTGTATTGTCACCAAAATTATCGCGCATATTTGTAAAATCTTGCGTAAAATTATCCGTAAAATCTGCACTCATTGCCTCACTTGTCAATATAAGTGATGATAATGCCAATATTAAAACTATTTTACAGATTTTAAACAATTAATTTGCCTTTTTATCCTATATGTAACTCAGAGGATTCTTTGTCTGTCCATTAACACGTACTTCAAAATGCACGTGGGGTCCGGTTGAATATCCAGTGCTACCTTCTCTTGCTATAACTTGTCCGCGTGATACATACTGACCTACACTAACATTCCAGCTGTTGAGGTGAGCATACAAAGTCGTTATTTTAGCTCCATTATACAACCCATGGTCTATAATGACAACTTTACCATATCCGCCATACCAACCGACATATATAACTTTGCCGGCATTCGACGCCTGAACAGCTCCATTAAACGGCCCACCTATATCGATACCCGAATGGAATGTTCTACTTTTGAATATCGGATGTACTCTCCACCCGTATGGCGAAGTTATCGGACCGGATATCGGTTTTATAAATCCTCCAACAACTTTCATATCATTTGATGAAGCTGTCTGTCTATTTATCATTCCTGTAAGATTTTTTGACTGTTTTGCCAGCTCTCTCTCTGTTCTTTCATATGTTAGACGATCTGTCTTTAATTTTCTTATGAGTTCTTCATTTCGCCCTATTGCCATCTGTATTGCTTGTTTCTTCGAGTTCATATCTTGTATCGAGTTTGCAAGCCTGCGTTTTTCCATTTCTTGTTCATAGCGTATTTGGGCAATTCTTCTGGCATTCTTTCTCACGTTATACAATGACAATTTATCTGCTTTTGTCACAACATTTTGAAAGTATATGTTATCCATCAAGGAATTTATATCTTCTGATGATATTATTAGCTCAAAGAGATTTTTACGATGGTGTTTAAAAATATTCCGAATACGCTGTCTTACCTGTACCAACGTTGTATTATACTCTGCTACAGCTGCAGCCAATTCCGCTTCTATATCCGATAACTTTGCCTTTGCTGTTGTATATTGTTTCTCGGAATATTCCAAATCCTTCCTTGTCGTTTCTAATTTTTGCTGGTTTCTGTATAGCTTGTTTGTTTCCCTATTTTCCAAAAATTTAAGCTGTTGTATTTTCGCTTTTGTTTCTCTATGCTTTTTTTCTATAGTATGCGCATTAGTTGTCGCAAAAGCAGGCTTTACATCAATCAATAAGCCCAGACTTATCACTAATGCGAAAACTATCAAAATTATTGAATATAATTTAATTCCAAACAGCTTTTTCATTCTTTATCCGTATTATCTTTGAGAGAAAAACATTGTCATAGCTATTGGTGCTATTGAAAAGATAATAAATGATATACCTATAATTTTTACTATTAATTTCCTATTTTCTCTGAAAAATTCCATATATTTCCCCAAATAACAATCTGTTCAACATTTATATTGTACCTTATAAATAGATAAGTGAAAATATTTTACAAAAAAAAAACGGGAATATCTTCAGCCCTAAAAGATTTAATCTTGTGCCGTTCCTGTCATATACCCAGGGATTACTAATGCAGGTGGAATAAGTTTTGAAGCCGCCGCACCTATTGCGGAAACTCCACTCGATGCGTGAGCAGCTGTACTTGCCGGTGCTAAGTTTTGTGCAACCAATGATGCACCTAGCAATGTATCATCAACATGAGCTGCAAAGTCTGTTATCTTTATTTCTCTATTATCCTTCTCTTTAAATATTTTATTGTTAATACTGTTTGCAAATTTATTTCCAACCAGTATCCCTACCCCCAAACCGGCTGCCATAGCAACTACTGGCGGAAGCGAATGCACAAACGCCGTCAGTCTTTTACTCTCAAATTTTGGCAACTTCACCATGGGTTCTACTTTGTCATATAGATAATTTGCCCCTGCAACAAATGATACAGGGAATATTATATTTCCAACCAACTGTTGCAAAGACTCTCTGAGCTTATCTTTTTTATTCGTTTTATCCACTGCAATTCCTGCTAACAAACCTCCAACTATTGACCCGACTGCCAGCGATAAAATTTCAAAACATTCTATCTTCATCTTTTTAAATTGTTTCCACCTGAAGATATTTAACCCCTGCGCTCTACCGCTAAGGGCTAAACCTGCAACCATTCCAACCGTACTTGCGCCAAGTATTGTCATTTTTTGTTTGTTTGACAAAAAATCATTCTCTGAACTTCTATGTCCAAACTCAACACTTTTACTTTTGTTATAGTTATTATTTATTTTTACTGACGGATTAAATGCTATCATCTTTTCTTACCAAAGGCTCAAAAAACTGTGAACAGAAAATTTTGCCAAACTTTTAAAATTTATTTACACAGCATCTCACAAAATTCCCCAATTCCTGCTAATTCAAGTATTTTTGGTATAACTTTGTCTTCAAAATTTATTCCGTACAAATTATTGATTTCTTTTATGAAATAGCAAGGGCTAGTCACATTTATTTCTATTATTTTCTCATCTATCATATCCAATCCAACCAAGGGCAATCCCATCTCGTTGAGCCTTCTTGCAATTGCTTGCGCAACAACTCTCTCATTTGGTGTTAATTCCGTTTTCTCAAAGTATCTATCCGAATGCTCGGCAAATTTAAAGTCATTTGGAGCAGGCAATTTTCTTACACATTCTTCCATTACTTCCTCGCCTACCAACAACACCCGTTTATCACCAAACTTTGCTCCGTGAAGGTATCTTTGTACCATTATTGCCGTTTTCTCATTCTCTGTCGCCGCTGAAATGATTGAACTTATATTTTCATCTCCTTTATTTAATACAAATACCCCGCTTCCAAAACATCTGTTTAACGGTTTGATTACGGCTTTTCCAATCTCATTAACAAAATCTATAATTTTTGCTTTGGAATTTGTAACTATATTCTCGGGCACAAATTGTGGAAATAAATTTACATGCATTTTTTCGTTAAAATTCCTTATTATTCTCGGGTCATTGATGAGTTTGACCTTGCTTGTATCTACAAAGTCAAAAATATTGCATGCATTAATATAATCCACATCTACAGGAGGATCCGGTCTAAAAAATACTACATCAAAATACTCTATTGGTCTTTTTTGAGCAGTTTTCTCATATATAATTTCCCCATCTGCTCTTAATTCAGACCTATGACATGTACAAAACCCCTTAGCTGTTTCAATATATAGCTTTGACTTTGTCGTTACTTCTACATTAATATTCCGCTTCAAAAACTCTTTTATAAACCAAAAATTGGTCACCAGCTTGTTGTCTTCAAACCATTTAAATTCTAGCTCGTCAATAACAAAGAGTATCTTTTTGCAAATCATAACCTTGTCCTTTTGATAATTTTCTTTTAATAATACAATGACTGACAACAAATAGATTATTACAAAAATAATACAAGTCTACAAGATTATCGACTTAATTCCTTCAGGAATATATTTCAGCAAATCCGAGGCAAGCATTCCAAAAGGAGTATGAATTTTTTCACCGTACACTCCGGACTGTGAATGAATATAAACACCCAATACTGCTGCTTGTCTGGTATTTAAACCTTGAGAACAAAGACCTGCTATTATTCCTGCCAAAACATCGCCCATACCCGCCTTTGCCAAAACCGAAGTGCCTGTAACATCCTTAAACATCTTTCCGTCACTACAGGCTACAATTGTATGATGTCCTTTTAATACTACTGTCGCATTATATTTTTGTGCAGCCATTCTTGCGTAATCTTCCCTTGATGATTGAATATCTGCAATCTCTGTTCCCATTAATCTTGCCATTTCTCCGGGGTGAGGAGTTAAAACAGGTTTTTTGCCCAGTTCTATAATTTCCTCTTTTGCAATTATATTCAGTGCATCAGCATCATATATTACAGGAATATCTAAATTTTTTACGGAATCTGTAAACTTTCTCATAAATTTTTGTGTATATTTATTGTTTCCTAATCCACAACCAACAAGTATTACAAAATATTTCGATAAATCAATATTTTTGGGTATAACCTCATGATAAGCATAACTCTCAGTATCCGTATAAACTAAATCCGGCGAAATGCTTGCAACTCTGTCTTTAACATAATTTGGTGCTGCCAACTCTGATATTCCTGCACCCACCCTCAAACTGGCAACTGCACTAAGATATGCAGCCCCAACATATGTTCTGCATCCGCAAAAATTCAATACAGTTCCATGCGTGCCTTTATTACTTATCTCCTGTCTGTGCGGCATTAATACCTTCGCCAGCTCTTTATCTATAATGTTACAAACATCCATTTTGTCTTATTGCCTCATATATTACTATCGACACAGAATTTGACAAATTTAAACTCCTTTGCCCATCTGCCATTGGTATAGTTATACATTTTTCGGGATTTGAAAATAGCAGCTCCTCGCTTAGGCCGCGAGACTCCGGTCCAAATACAAAAAAATCACCAATGTTATAGTTTATTCGCGTATATTTTGTCTTAGATTTTGTTGTACAATAATAAAATTTTGCTTCAGGATTTGCTTTCTCTATATCCTCTAATGCATTTACCCTCAGGATATCAACATCACCCCAATAATCCAGTCCTGCCCTTTTTAAATATTTATCTGAAATAGAAAAACCCAGTTTACCAACCAGATATAACCTACAATTCGTACAAGCACAAAGCCTCACTATATTCCCTGTATTTTGCGGAATTTCAGGTTCAAAAAGAACAACATTGAAAAATTTTTCAGAATTTTGTTCCACTTTCAAACTCACTCTATTTCGTCTCGGAATTATCTTCCGGAAGCTTATTAGATACGGGTTGAGCCATCATTGGCAATATAAACCTCTTACTTTCAATTACAACCGGAATTCCTCTAACCACACAGAATACTACTGCAATGTATGCACACGTATATGCAATTGGTACAAACGGGTTAACAGTCCCTTTTCCTAGCATTACAGGGAAATTTGCAAGAATTAAAAACGCAAATGCCAATGCTTTTGTAATTGCATAGGTAAATCTGCAAAAATTTGACGCTACTATAAACCTACCAATTTTTGACTGCATCATTGTAGAAGAACCAAATGCCGTATATCCTTGCTCCAGAGCTAAACTCCTCAACCCGTCAGTAATAATTCCTCTTGTCACTACAACTAACGGTACAAACAAAGGCAACCAACCCAGACAAGCAAATGTTATCCAGTATATATTTTCAACAAGTCTGTCGCAAAGTATATCAAGAACCGCACCAAACTTTGACGCTTGATTGAACTTTCTCGCAACATAACCATCCAAACCATCAAACCAGATAACTATTATTGTCAACACAAATGCTGCCCAAAATAGAGTTGGCTCTCCGCTAATAAGTAACGCCACCACTATAAAGCATAAAAATACTCTAAAAACCGTTATAAAATTCGCCAACATTTTCATCTCCCCTTTACTAACCGTCAAAATCGACGACAAATCTTTAAACCGCTATTTTGCCTTTCCAAAATCAGCCTTACTCCTTGAAAGAGCAAAATCATAGTTATCAAGCACTTTCCTGCGCTCCCCTAACATAATTCTTTCTGCTTCCTCAAGAATTTTTACCACATTATAACCGTTCTCTCCGTCACTACGAGCTTTTTGATGATTTTCTATACATTTGATAAAATGCTGACACTCGAGTTTTAACGGTTCAATCTCTATATAATCAAGCGGAACATTCTTTGCACCTGCTCTGTCATTGCTGAAAAGTTGAAGTTTATGCTCACTAAGTGTATCATCAAAAACAGCACTTCCCTTTGTTCCTCTTATCAACAAATTAACTCTCTTTTGCGGATGAATCCAGCTGTCTGAGAATTGTGCAACTGTTCCGTTTTCATACTCTACTGTAATATGGGTAATATCCATAATCGCATTTCCTTCAGAAGACGCACCAACTGCAGATATAACCCTTGTCGGTTCTTTTCCCAATATATAATTAACCATACTAACATCATGCGGCGCCAAATCCCACATTACGCTACGGTCATTTTTGAAGTAATTTATGTTTAACCTATCACTCTGAGCGTATGTAATTTCACCCAAAGAACCGTCACTAACAAGCTGCTTCAATCTGTTTACAACGGGATGATACAAAAGCAAATGCCCAACCATCAGAACAAGCCCCTTGCTATCTGCAAGCTCCATAAGCTCTTTTGCCTCTGCTGCAACCGTTGAAATCGGTTTTTCGACATAAACATGTTTTCCCGCATTTAAAAACGCTTCAACTATTTTAAAGTGAGTATGACTGGGTGTTACAACCGCAACTGCTTCAACAGTCGGGTCTTTTAACAAATCATTCATATCTTTCGTCAGATTAACTTCTGGATAATCTGCCTTGACCCTTGATAAATTTTCTTCATCCATATCACAAACAGTATCCAGTACTCCCAAGTTATAAAAGTTACGGACAATATTTTTGCCCCATATACCAGCTCCTATTACCGCAAATTTGTGATTCTGCATCTTCTTTCCTTTTCTCACTTTAAAATCGTAGATTAATATAATATTAATACAAAAATCCGTTCTTGTGCAAATTAAGATTGTGTTAAGATTTTATAAGTTTTTAGCTAATTTTCCCCTCAGACTTTAACAAAAGTTAATTTTTGTAAAAACATTTTCAAATCAAGCAATTCTCCTTGCTTTCAAGGTTTTATAACTATGTAAGGAGAAGGATTTTTATGGATTTTAGTATTTCAAAAATCGGTCAACAGGGCTATGGCGCGCATGGAAAAGGCATTAGTACTCCTGCATTCAAAGCCCAACCGCTTAAACAAACTCCTCAAAACGGGTTTGAAGGTATAGCTTCACGCCTTGATAATATCAATGCTGAACTCACTCCAACCCTAAAAGGAGGTCCTAACGGTAACAAACTTGACTATTTTGCATAGTCAAACATTAAGTTATTTTAATTAAATATCCGTTTGTTAACATATGTAACAAAAAGTATATACTCACGCAATTTTAAATTGCAAATATACTTTATATATATGGTATAGCAAGCAGGTATCAAGATGGCAATTTCAGGAATAGACGCATTTAAACAAGCATTAATGGCCCAACAGTTCGGAGCACAGCTCACGGCAGGAACGGGCAGCTCAGTAGGCGCTACTAAACCTGTCACGCCCGAGAGTGTCACCGGAGCAGGCACAGAATCTTCGACTCCCGCAAAATTTAACTGGAAAAATTTAAATAAATTTGACGGGCACTTAACAGGCACAGCTCCTCAGACAGGCATTGGTAAAACATCAGAAGTACCTTCGGAAAATATCTTTACGCAAGGAATCTCGACTGCTTACGAAAAACCTCAAACTGGATTGTTTGAATCGCTTAATCGTATTGATGCTCGCGATATTGCACTCAATAGCAATAAAAACGGGTTAGACGGTCAAAGATACATCAATTTCTTAGCGTAAATCTTTACACAAACGACTGCACTGCGGTCGTTTTTGTAGTTCTTTAGGAAGAATTGTTTTTTATTTATTGCTACTCTTCTCACTAGAGTGCTATAATCTCCGTATGGAGAAACTTAATTTTATAACTGCAGGCATGCCCCTTTCTACTGACCCTAAAATCGGGTATAAAAGTGCGTTTGATGTGCTTAAAAGCATGAATCTTGACGGACTTGAAATGGAATTTGTTCATGGAGTAAGGTTTTCGGATAAAAATATACAAATAGTTTCTGATGCCGTAAAAATGGGATTTATCACTACCGCACATGGACCTTACTACATCAACCTAAATTCTGATGAACCAGAAAAAATTGAAGCCAGCAAAACTCGAATTAAAGAAACAGCAAAAGCAGGCTTTAAAGTTGGTGCATACTCTATCACCTTTCACGCCGCTTTTTATATGAAAAAAGATGCTGAAACAGTCTACAAACAGGTAGAAAAAGCTATGCGAGACATTACGACTGACCTGCAAACAGAAGGAATTGATATCTGGATTCGCCCCGAAACTACCGGCAAAAAAACTCAGTGGGGTGATTTGGATGAAATTATCAGACTTTCAAAAGAGTTTGACAAAGTTCTTCCTTGTGTAGATTTTTCGCACCTACACGCCAGACATAACGGCATTTACAATACTTATGATGAATTTGCACGTATATTCGATACCATTGGAACTGAACTGGGTGCTTATGCTTTAGAAAACTTTCATGCACATATCGCAGGCATTGCCTACGGTGATAAAGGTGAAAAACATCATTTAATTTTGGAAGAAAGCGATATGAACTACAAAGATTTGCTTCGTGCTTTCAAAGATTTTAATGTTAGAGGTGCTGTCGTTTGTGAAAGCCCGAATATTGAGTACGATTGCGCTCTCTTAAAAGCATATTACGAGAGCTTGTAGGTGAAATTTTATGAATGACATTTCTAAACAATGGCTCAAAGGGTTTCTTGTGTATTTGGAAGTCGAAAGAAACTTCTCACAGCATACTATAACCGCCTATGATGGTGATATTACGAGTTTTCTTATCTGGCTTAAAGAGTTTCCGTTAGAAAAAGTGACATATGGAAAAATTAGAGAATATGTCCTTTTCATCCAAAAATTCAACTACACAAGAACAACTCTCGCACGCAAAATTTCTGCTATTCGTTCATTCTACAAATACCTTTACAGAGAAAGAGCGGTTGAAATAAATCCTGCAAGTGCGCTTAGGATACCCAAAAGAAGTAGAAATCTACCTAAATTTTTAACCGAAAATGAAATTGAACAAATTTTTAATTCAATCAACATATCAACTCCTGCAGGGTTTAGAAATAAAACTATTCTCGAGCTTTTATATGCCACGGGTATGCGGATTTCAGAGCTTTCTAACCTCAAATTTGAGAATCTTGACCTTGCCCATGACGAAATTAAAGTTTTAGGTAAAGGGTCAAAAGAACGTATAGTCCTTGTTTCTCATAGAGCAAAAGACATTTTAGAAACTTATATCAAAACCGTTCGACCTTTAATTTCAAAGGATAAAGATTTATCAAACCCGAATTCAAATGACTATGTCTTTGTTAACAATACAGGTTTTCGCCTGCAACCTCAGTCTGTTCGAGTTGCAATAAATGATGTGTGCAAGAAAATTCAATTACCCAAAAATGTCACTCCTCACGTTTTCAGGCATAGTTTTGCAACTAAACTTCTTGAAAAAGGGGCCGACTTGAGAGTGGTTCAGGAGTTGCTCGGACATGCAAGCATTTCTAATACCCAAATTTATACTCACGTAACAACTGAACGTATGCGCGAAGTATACAATTCAACACACCCAAGAGCTTAATTTGCTTCCATGAAATCCAACATATATAGGGTTTTTATTTTGAAAAATCTATTCATAATGTAGTTATGGAAAATAGTTATCATAGTTTCATAGAAAATCTTGACCGAAATGGGTTATTACCACAAAGCACTCTGCAAAAAACTCAGAATTCTGCCTTGCCGGTTAATAACGAATTTCCGTCATCAACAAATATTTTTGCTACAACACAAAGTACTGTTTCATATAACAATCATCCGGCTTTTGGTAACCTTACAACTTCTCCAAGAGTTGAGATTAAAAATGATGTCGAACTTATAAATGACAGCAATATTATTGATGGTTTCGATACTGATATCCTCTCTAACTCAAAATTCAAGAAAATTGATGATAAAACACTTAAACTTAAAGTTAAAATAGCCAGACTCAGAGCTGAACTTGAAGAACACAAGAAACTGGTTCAACAAACATTTTTAAAATCGGATACAATCCAATATCAAAAACTTTTGGAAATTCAACAGCAAATGGAAACCCAAATACAACGACTAGTTGCCGAATATCAAAACCGGCAACTTAGATCAATTGTTTTTTCACCATTTGTAAAGCTTTTTAATTTACTTAAATCTCTGTAGCACTCAGATAGCGAAACATTTCACAGTTAGTGATATTAGCGCTTGCTCTTTCATTCTCTGCCTTTTCTAACAAGTAGGCTTCATTTTTATTCATTAGCAGCTTGCCGATTCCGTCTGTAATGTTGCACATCTCTGCACACTCAACCAACAAGTCTTCCAAATTGTGAATGTTCTTTATTATCTCTTTAAACATAGCAGCTCCTTAGACCTTTTCAATTCCCTTACTGTTTATCTATCGGGAGGCATGTCTTAAATCTTTAGACTTTGTAAACTTATATTAAATATAATAATAACTTTAATTTTAACGACAAAATCTTCGCTCAATTATATCTTTAACTAACGCCTTTTTCTTGCGAATAAATGTCTTTAACCTTATTTCTAAAGGTCTGTTAACTGTTTTTACTAGCGGATATTTACCAATTTTCAACAACTCTAAAGCGTTAGTATCGTATTCAATTTCCGAATTATAACCTTGAATAAGCTTTAAATAATAGTCATAAGAGCCAATATCTTTGATAAAAATTTTATAATAGTTGGGATTAAACTTCTTAATCATATCTTCAGTGGAAAAATGAACCGGCTTTGGACCGTGGTAATGAACAATAACGGCCTCATCATCGATACCCCAATATGGTTTGTGGTTAAACTTTGTATCAAGGGGGGTGTTTTTCCCGCAATAAAACAACTGATATGCACTCTGGTCAAATACATATAGCTTTGGGAGATTATTTTCTATAAACTTCTTAAACACTGTATATGTTTTTGATAACTCCCTAACATTCATCAACATAACACCTGTATTAAAATCAACAAAATCTTTCTTATTGAATTGTGAACTACAAGAAAAATACTTGGGTTGGGGTAACTGCTCTGCTCTTACATCCTTTAAAAATAACACATCACAGTCTGTATAAAGAACGAACTCATCATTTTTTTCAATAAACGGAATATCACACCTTAAAAAGGCGCCCGAGGCTATCTTAAGAGCAGGTTTATCATAATGCTTTTCCAAAACAGGGTAAAGGTTTGAGCGATGAAAAATCACAACAACTCCACGTTCCTTTAGCCAGTTTGTAAGTTCATCCTCCTGCCCGTCATATATAAAATAAGGCTCAAGCGTCGTGTTCCTTAACGCTGAGATAACCATTGCCTTAATAGTAGGAACATAAGTTTTAGACTCGGAGTTAGACGTAAAATACCACTTCATACTACTCCTCATTAAGGCTTAGTACTGCCATAAAGGCTTCTTGTGGAACTTCAACTCTTCCAACAGCCTTCATACGCTTTTTACCTTTCTTCTGCTTTTCTAGTAATTTTCTCTTACGTGAAATATCACCACCATAACACTTATCAAGAACGCTCTTTCTTAGAGCTTTTATATTTGTACGCGCGATTACACGCCCACCTATTGCAGCTTGTATAGGAACCTCAAACATTTGTCTGGGAATAATGTCTTTAAGCTTTGATGTTAATTTTTGTCCCACATAAAAAGCATTATCCTCATGCACAATAGCACTGAGAGCATCCACCACCTCACCGGCAAGCAAAACATCAAGCTTAACAAGCTTTGATCGCTTATAATCCTTGAACTCATAATCCATAGAGGCATACCCTTTAGTTCTGGATTTTAGCTGGTCATAGAAGTCTGTAATAACTTCGCTTAATGGAATTTCATACTCCAAATTAACTCTGATTTTATCAATATAAGTCATATTGATAAAAATTCCACGCTTGCTCTGACACAAATCCATAAGCGTCCCTGTATAATCATTCGGAGTAATAATACTTACCCTTACATAAGGTTCTTCAATGTAATCTCTATACTGTGCAGCAGGTAAATTTGCCGGATTATCAATTTCGACAACCTCGCCATTAGTTTTATGCACACGATAAACAACCGAAGGTGCGGTCGTTACAAGGGAAATATCATATTCTCTTTCGAGTCTTTCCTGCGCTATTTCCATATGTAGCATACCCAAAAAACCGCACCTAAATCCAAAACCTAACGCAGAAGACGTTTCTGGCTCAAATGTTATTGAACTGTCGTTCAATTTTAGTTTCTCAAGAGCTTCTTTTAAATCCTGATAATCATCATTGTCAACAGGATAAAGCCCAGAAAAAACCATTGGTAAAGCTTCTTTATATCCATCAAGCGGTTTTTGTGCAGGTGCATTTTTATTAGTAATTGTATCACCCACAAAGCGAGTCAACTCCTTTATTGAGCCTGCAAAATATCCGACATCTCCGGTCTTTAATTCTTCGACCTGAACTCTTCTCGGCGTTTGATATCCAAGTTCTACAACTTCATACTCTTTTCCACTCGCCATAAACTTAACTGTATCACCTAGCTTAATAGAACCATCTACGACCTTGAAAAAGCACAACGTACCCAGATACTGATCATAAGCACTATCAAAAACCAATGCTCTTAAAGGTTTATCTGATGTATCCTCAGGAGGAGGAACAAATTCAACAACAGCTTCAAGTACTTCCTCAATCCCTATTCCTTCTTTTGCGCTTACAGGAATTGCCATACTTGCGTCTATACCCAAAACCTCTTCTATTTCCTGCTTAACTCTTTCTACATCAGCTGATGGCAAATCTATTTTGTTTATAACAGGAATAATCTCCAAATTTTGCTCTATAGCCAGATAAACATTTGCAAGCGTTTGCGCCTCGACCCCTTGTGTTGCATCAACTATCAACAACGCTCCTTCACAAGCTGCGAGTGACCTTGAAACTTCATATGAAAAATCGACATGCCCGGGGGTATCAATAAGGTTTAAGACATAATCTTTACCATTTTTCGCCTTATAATCCATTCTCGCTGCATTGAGCTTTATCGTAATACCTCTTTCGCGCTCAATATCCATAGAATCTAAAATTTGATTTTGCATATCCCGTTTTGCTACGGTACCTGTATGCTCCAACAACCTATCTGCCAAGGTCGATTTTCCATGGTCTATATGCGCTATTATACAAAAATTTCGAACATTCTCTATATATTTCATAATTACACGTTAAACTTAAACAACATTACATCGCCGTCTTGAACAATGTAGTCCTTGCCCTCTAATCTAGCAAGTCCCTTTTCTTTTGCTCCACTCCAACCGGAACAGTTGACAAAGTCATTATATGAAACTACTTCTGCCTTAATAAAACCTTTCTCAAAATCAGTGTGAATAACACCGGCTGCTTGTGGGGCTTTTGCTCCTGCCGGAATTGTCCAAGCTCTTACTTCTTTTTCTCCCGCCGTAAGATATGTCCTAAGGTTCAATAATTTATAAACAGACTGTATCATTCGCTCAATCCCTGAGTTTTCAACGCCTAAATCCTTTAAATATTCAGCCGCCTCATCAGCTTCCAATTCCGCAAGCTCTTGCTCTATTCTCGCTGATATAATCACAACTTCAGCATTATGCGTACTTGCATACTCTTTAACCTTATCTACATAGGCATTACCATCCTTAAGGTCAAATTCAGATACATTGGCTGCATATATTATGGGTTTTATTGCTAGAAGCTGAGTCGTTTTTGCATAAGCCAGTTCTTCATCTTCAAAATAATCCTCAGGACGAATAAACTTTCCCTCGCTAAGTAGTTCAGAAAGCTTAGTCAATACCTTATTTTCCATAATCGCTTGTTTATCACCGGACTTAGCTTGCTTAGAAATTCTATTCAGCCTTTTCTCTATAGATGCCAAATCTGCCAATGCAAGCTCTGTATTTATTGTTT
Source organism: Candidatus Gastranaerophilales bacterium (assembly GCA_944325625.1). Lineage (GTDB taxonomy): Bacteria > Cyanobacteriota > Vampirovibrionia > Gastranaerophilales > Gastranaerophilaceae > RGIG2134. Next base: position 142,707 of record CALVAP010000013.1, read on the forward strand.
CTATATCATCAACAGGATCAACTTTGCCAGATACATGAACAGTATTGGGGTCATCAAAACATCTAACCACTTGAATTATTGCATCTACTTCTCGGATATTTGCCAAAAATTGATTTCCTAACCCTTCACCTCTACTAGCTCCCTTTACAAGTCCTGCTATATCTACAAATTCTATCGCTGTGGGAACTACTGTGTTTGTTTTTACTATATCTTTTAATACATAAAGCCTCTCATCCGGTACACTAACAACCCCAACATTAGGCTCTATAGTACAAAACGGATAATTTGCACTTTCTGCATTCTTTGAACTCGTTAACGCGTTAAACAGCGTCGACTTTCCAACATTTGGTAATCCTACAATTCCTGCTCTGAGCATAATTAACCTCAATAAAACTATACTTAAGACTATTGAAACATAAAAAAAATAACCTAACAACTAATATCAGATTTTACTCATTTTTACTTCGGAATTTATACAACCAAAAACCGCCTGTTGGCGGTTTTTGGTTGTAAATTTAATTTATTATGCATATTTAGGTGCGGAACGATCAATTTCGGACTTTTCTTGTTGCTCAACAGCTTCAAGTTCTTTATTTGCTGCCTGTAGTTGGGTTTCCAATCTTTTTCTTTCTAAATCAATCTGATTTTCTTGGGCTGCAACCGGTTTCATTATGATTTGCTTTGCCGCATTTAACTGCGCATGCATATTTGCAAAGGTATCTCTATATAGGAATGATTTTGAATATAATTCGTCAAGCACAGATGCATTTTGGTTATTCCACTGAGCACCTAAATTTTGACCTTTGAAGATGCTTTCACACCGTTTTCCAAGTGCCATTGACATGGTACTAAAATATTCTTGCATACGACCAGATATGTCGGATAGCGACTGTTGCTTTTGCGTCAGACACATTATCCGCCAGTTCAGGTTGTTTATCCGACTGGTGAGCATTATTTTTCGTGCTGCAAAAATAGCGTAGCCCATGGCTCTCCTCTTTGTGGTATCCTCTTACCTAAATAAAAACCAAAAAAGCATGCTAATTGCCTATTTTAGACGATTTGTTAACTTATGTTACAATTTTCCTTTAAATATTTCCAGACACCTATCTAAAATTCCAGTACAATAGGCAATCACTACTCCATAATTTGTTATCGCTACATTCTGTGAAGTTGCACGATAAACTCTGGATAATATTTCTCGCCTGTTTGTCATACAACCGCCACAATGTATTACCAACTTATATGGGGTCAAATCTTTTGGAAAATCATGTCCTCTTACATACTCAAATACAAAATCTTTTCGGGTCTTTTTCTTTATCCAATTTGGAATTTTCACTCTCGCAATATCATCCTCTATCGGATGATGAGTACAACTTTCTGCTATCAAAATTTTTGTACCGCTTGGCGCTAAAGCCAAAACTCCAACACCATTAACAAATGAACCCAAATCACCTTTTAATCGAGCAAAAAGTATTGAAAATGAAGTCAGTGGAATATATGAAGGTACAAGCCTTGAAACTTCTTCAAATACTTGAGAATCAGTAACAACAAGTTTGGGTGGGGAATAAAGATTTGCCAATGCACTTTGAAGTTGATTTTCCTTTACCACTACGGCTTTTGCGTTATTATCCAATATATCTCTCAAAACTTGAACTTGAGGCAAAATCAATCGCCCTTTGGGTGCTTCTTTGTCTATCGGAGTAACTAGAACAACCGTGTCTCCTTCAGCTATCAAATCCCCTATTACTGTTTGATTTGCCGTAAAATCTTCAGGTATATTCTTCACTATTTGCTCTTTCAAAATAGAAGTTATATTTCCCCCTTGCTTAACATCTTGTTCCAATGAAGTTAATATTGGGTCTGAGCAAAATTCTTTAATTTTATTAAAATTTTTCTGGGAAATGGCCTTTACATCCAGCTTATTAACAACTGCAACAACCGGAACCTTAGCCTCATTAAGCCTTATGCACAAATCTGTTTCAAAAACTCCCCATCCTCGGTAATCGCATACTATTACAGCTACATCACAACGGGGAATTATTTCAAGAGTTTTTTCAATTCTCTGCTTTGCCAGTTCGGTATTATCATCCAACCCTGCTGTATCTATTATCGTCACAGGTCCTATCGGAAGCAGCTCCATAGACTTTTCGACAGGGTCAGTGGTTGTACCGGCTTGGGGTGATGTTATTGCTGTATATTGGTTAGTCAATGCGTTTATCAGCGTGGATTTTCCTACGTTCGCACGTCCAAAAATTCCGATATGTAGCCTCAACGCTTTCGGTGTAGTTTGCATTTTATTTCCGTTTTTATATATTTTTGACTTTTTATTTCAAATTATAACTTGCATTTACATTTGCGTAAATTTTAATTTTTCCTGCCTCAATTGGCGTAGTCAAAGCAGCTTCTCCGCTTGCGCCATCAGTTACGGCTTTGGACATCAATCTATATGCAGAGTTACTTGCCGGGCTTGTTGAACATGATGTATTTATCGATTTTACGCCTATGACTGATGTTCCAAGCGTTTTCGCTATTGATGAGGCTTTAAACTGAGTATCTTTTACTGCTTCTTGTATTACACTTGTACAATATTTATTAGGATTATCAAGCGTCAAATTGAAACTATCTACTCTTGTTGCGCCTGCCTTTAGAGCCAAGTCAATTAATTTACCAGAATTTTGTATATTTGACGTCACTACATAAATAGAGTTTGTTGCAACATATCCATTGAGATTTCTTTTATTATCTTTTGTCCAATAATAGTCCGGTCTAACGACAAATGCTGAGGTCTTTATTGAATCTGAACCCGAAATTTCAGGTTTCAAAGCCGCAATAACTTCATTAGTTATTGTCTTATTTTTCTCAGAAGCTTGCTGGGCAGTTTTTTCGGTAGTTTCAATATAAAAATTAACTTCCGCTCTGCTCGGGTCAACTTCCTTGGTCATGGAACTTGAAACAGAAACGTACCCAGGTTCCGCCACAACTGCTGTATAACACCCCGTAACAATTGCACCAAGTAACAATGCTATAGCAACTTTTGATTTTAACATTTTATACTCCTCTATTTTTTTAACTCTTCATTATCTGAAATATCTGTTGACTGAAGTCTTTCTCGTATTTTCTTCTCTAATTCTTCCAAAAGCTCAGGATCACTTACATAATTTCTTCTAAAAGAAGTATCTTCTTTTGCCGAAACGAAAGATACCTTAAGTTTTCCAAAAAGCGTTACATAAGAAATTAGTGCTATAATAACCCACAAAATTGCACCATGCTTAAGCTCCATAACAGGCATTCCATCCACAAACCCTGCTATAAAATTCCAACCATGCTGACAACACCATGCCGGAAAAATTATAAAACCTGCTCCTGCGCATAGTAATAAGAAACCTACAATTAATATTCCTCTAAAACCGTCTATCTGTATAACTGTACATTTATTTTTCATCAATTAACCCCTGACCTTTTAACTGTTTGTATCATCGAAATTAACTATATCTGAAGTGAGAACAAAAAACTCATCCTCATTCAAAATTTTAACACCTAATGTCTGAGCTTTCAAGAGCTTAGACCCAGGGCTATCTCCTGCAAGGACATAGGAGGTGTTTTTTGAAACAGCAGAAGATGTCTTTGCTCCCATACTTTTTATAATCTTTTCAAAATCAGCTCGAGGTTTTGAGAGCGTTCCCGTTATAACAAAGGTTTTTCCTGCCAATTTATCTGAAACTACAGACTTTTCCGGTTTTTGAGGCTCAACCCCGAGCAATTTGAATTTTTCTAACAACTTAATATTAGACGGCTCATTAAACCAGTCCACAACTGCAATAGCAATTTTATCGCCGAGCCCGTCGATAGAACTCAATTCACCGACAGATGCACATTTGATAGCCTCAAGGGTATCGAAATTATTTGTTATTAGCTCTGCGGTTTCCTTTCCTACATGTTTAATATTCAACCCCGTCAAAAAAGAAGATAGAGCAGGAGTTTTTGCCTTTTGTATTGAACCTATAATATTTGAAGCGGATTTTTCTTGAAAACCTTCGAGCCCCAACAAATCTTCTTTTGTCAACGCAAAAATATCTGCTTCATCTCTTATTAAACCTGTCTCCAAGAGTGTTTTAACCAACTGTGAACCAATCCCGTCAATATCCACAGCATTTTTTGAAACAAAGAACTGAATTTTTGCTTCTGTTTGGGCTTCACAACTCTCTTTATTTGAACAATAAAGATTAACTTCTCCTTCCGGTATCACAAGGCTTGAATGGCAAATAGGACACTCTTTAGGTGGTTCTATCGGAGTTTGGGTGCCGTCACGTTTTTGTATTTCAACTTGTACAACTTTCGGTATAATCTCAGCCGCTTTTTTTATCCTGACATAGTCGCCAATCATAACGCCTAAGCGTTTTACTTCATCATAATTATGCAGCGAAGCACGCTTCACTATACTTCCACCCAAACTAACCGGCTCGAGTATTGCAACAGGCGTTATCGCACCTGTTTTTCCCACACTGTTTTCTATTCTCAACAATTTTGTCGTCATTTCTTCGGGTGGAAACTTAAACGCAGTTGCCCATTTTGGCGACTTTGCAGTGTATCCCAGCGCATTTTGTATGGCAAAATCATTTACCTTAACCACAACACCGTCTGTTGCATAATCAAGTTCAAATCGTTTTGTTTCAAACTCAACACAAAAATCTATTACTTCCTCAACATTCTTACAAAGTCTTGTATTTGGATTTGTTACAAGACCGTATTTCGCAAGTAGTTTAAGCGTATCAAAATGCGTCTTGGGTTGAACCTTTTCATCATCAAAAATTGCTGCATAAGAAAACATTGAAAGCCCTCTGCTTGCAACTATTTTGGAATCTAATTGCCGAAGCGTTCCGGCTGCAGCATTTCTTGGATTTGCGAAAATTTTTTGTTCCTTTAGCTTTGCTGTTTCATTAAGCTTATTAAATGATTTGTAAGGCATATAAACCTCACCTCGCACATCGACTGAAACTCCTTTTTCACTCAACGAAAGAGGAATAGCATTTATTGCTCTTATATTAGCAGTTATATTCTCCCCGACAACTCCATTCCCTCTTGTTGAACCTACTTTTAATAAACTGTTTTCATAAATTAGAGAAACCGCAAGTCCGTCTATTTTCAATTCTGCAACAAGCTCTATATCATTTTTTTGAAACTCATCACAAATCTTTTTATACCAATGTCTAAGCTCATCATAGGAGTATGTATTATCCAAACTATACAATCTGTTTTTATGCGTATGCTGCTCAAAAGAATTGAGAACTTTATCACCTACTCTTTTGGTTGGACTGTCTTCTCTAATTAAAGAGGGATATTTTTCTTCAAGTGACTTTAACTCTGAATAAAGCAAATCATACTCATAGTCAGAAACCTCTGAAATATCCTGCGTATAATACAATCGGCTATATTTATTCAAAAGTTCGATTAATACATCTATACGATTTTTTGCCGTATTTTTGTCCATGAACTCCCTTTTTGTGTATAATCAAGTCTAAATCACAAAATATTATACACAAAAATGAAAATTTTAAAAAAAATATTACAACTCAAGAGAAAAAGAATTAAGTTTTTTACAACGCCTTCACATAATCAAAGAATGCCATTTAAAAGCAAGCTCGGTCAAGCATATTACAATCTGGATATGTCTGAAGTTGACGGGCTGGACAATCTTAATGCGCCACAAAATTGCATCTTAGATTTTGAAGAAGAATTAGAGCAAATCTACAACTCAGGCTTTTCTCATATCCTTACAAACGGTTCTACTCAAGGTATATTGGCTCTTATGCTATCCGTTTTGAATAAAAATGATAAAGTCCTTTGTGCCGTAAATTGTCACAAGTGCGTACATAACGGACTCATTTTAACAGGCGCGCAACCAATTTGGGTAACACCCAATTTTAACAAAGAATTTGGCTTTTATACCTCAATAAGCGCAAAAACCATTGAGAATGAAATTATTAAAAATCCCGATGCTAAATGCCTTATAATAACAAATCCAACATATGACGGTGCCATCTCTGATACAGAAAAAATTTCAGCTATTTGCCAAAAACATAACATAATCTTGATAGTTGATGAAGCTCATGGCGGATTATACAACTTTGACAGAACACTAGGCATTCCGGCAATTGAGCTTGGTGCCGATGCTGCGGTTCAATCCTTGCACAAAACCTGTGCTGCTGTTAATCCTGCCGCAATTGTTCACCTTTCTAAAAACTCAAAAATCTCCAAAAGCAAACTAATAGAGGCTTTAAATCTTATTTCCACAACCTCGCCCTCTTTTGCGCTTATGGTTAACATAGAAGAAACCATAAAGTTTTTAAACTCTAAAAAAGGAAAAAATGAACTACAAAAATTAATTGAATACATTACGTCAATAACACACGAAATTAAACAACTCAAAAATATAGAACTTTTCTCTGAGCACAACGATATCACCAAAATTGTTGTCAAAACGACAAAACTTTCAGCAGAAGAAGCTGCCAACATAATATACAAAAAATTTAAGATAGAATGTGAAATTCAACATGAACATGCGCTAACCTTTTTGTGCGGTATTGGAACGAAAAAAAAGGAACTAAAACAACTGCTTAAAGCCTTAAAATTCATTGATAAAATACAAATGAACAAAGAAGCTATTTTTTATGAACCAATAATTCCACCCACTAAAATCATGAATACAACGCCACAAGAAGCTTATTCTTCCAAAACAGAAGAAGTCCCGCTTGAAAATGCAATTGATAAGACCTGTGCCGAAATAATAACAACCTATCCCCCGGGAATACCAATTTTAACCTACGGCGAAAAAATCTCTAAGGAACACAAGTCCTTTCTGGATATAAAAAATAAAATAAGAATTGTAAAATAATAAATATTAAATGAGCAGTAGAATTTTATTGTGTTAAAATTTTAGTATCAAGTGTATCGTTTAATTTACCATGAAGAGAATAATAACTTACCTAGTAATTGCAGCAATATTTTTCATCAGCTCGGTGAGCTCGACGGCGATTGAATCTCGCTATAAAAATAATTTGCTAAATGTTGAATTATCACAAACACCCGATAATAGGGTAAGTGTTCTACTGGTATTTGAAAAACCCTATACTGAGCCGATTAAAGTTATCTACAAAACAGACAACGAATATAATATTCTTCTCCCTGAAACCTATCATTCAATAACATCAGTAAGTGCAATAAATGCATTGGATGTCAGAAGTGCCAATGTAAAGCTTGTGCCCTATTTCAATCAAGATGACTCTAACGGATACACAAAAATTACAATAAAAACAACAAGACCGGTAATTTTTAACGCTCACTCTTCATACATAACAACAAAAATTGCAAAAGATGACTTGATAGACAAGCTGGAACGCGATGAAGCACTTAAGCTTGAACCGACAACACTGAAACCACAACCTGTTAAAAAAGCCGCAGCAAAACAAACATCAAAATCTGTTCCTGCGAAAAAGACAACAGCAACGAAAAAAGCAACTACAGTTAAAAAATCACCAACAACAAAAAAAGCAGCAACAAGAAAAACTACAGCAAAACCTGTTCAAAAAGCTGCAACAAAACCCATACAAAAAACAACACAAAAACCTGTTACAAAAACTGCGAGCAAACCCATATCCAAACCATCTCAAACAGTTCCGAATACAAATACTCAACCTGTAACGACACAACAATCACAACAAAAAACGGAAAAACAATTAACACAAATCAGTGAAAATACACAAAAAGAACAATCTCAACAGCTCACAACTGTAACGCCAACTCAAAACACAGCTCAGGAAAACACCCTGAACAACACCTCAGCTGAAAAACAAAATTCTCAAAAATATTCAAGCAGATTGGCACAAAAAGCAATTGAAATAATAAGCGCTATACGAACAAATGAAAACACACCAATAGCTGTACTAATCACTGCGTCGTTGCTACTTCTTGGATTATTGATAAAAGTATTTGGTAACACTGCAAAGGCATACAAATCCAAAAAGGTCCAAAGCCACATACCGCTTGAAGAGCCCCAAACAGCTATACCACAAGAGATTAAAGACCTTTCTTGGCAGGAGAAATATAAGTATATGAAAGAACAAGAAGAAGCTCAAAAAGCAGCAGAGAACGCAAGACAAGAAGCACAATTGAAAGAACAAATCGAAAACATTTATACCCAACCTGCTGCTCCAACGTACAGTGATACAATACAACCAATAAGAGCAAAACGTTCAAACTCTACTATTGAACAGCCCGCTGGAGTTTCTACGGTTGAACCAACAAAGCAAACACAACCACCACAAAAAGCAAATACAGAAACTCAAGCACCCGAACTTGCAGAACCCTTTAAGCTTTCTGCAGAACCTGTTAATGAAGGGTTTGAACTGGCATACAACTCAAGCTCTCAAGACTTTACTGAACTTGAAGAACTTACAACAGACTTTGACAACATAAACGATATATCCGATATTGAACCTGTCGTTGATGAAATTTTTGAGAAAGCTCCTGACAAAGAGCATCTTGAAGAACAAATTAATGCGAACATAGAAATCAATGAACCTTATATAACAAGACCAATTGAACCTACACTTATCAATCAAGCAAAAATATCTAAAACAAAAGGTTTTTATCTCATTCGATACGAAAACGAAGTCGCCCTTGTCGGCTATATCAAGGAGCAAATCTTCTTCATACACTCTTTTGACAACATGAATCAATCTTATGTTCATACCAGATTAACAGAAAAGCAAAAGGGTTCAGACATATATCTTGTCCGCTCAGACAATTATAAAGCGCTCATAAGCGTTTCAAAAAATGAAATGAAAACACTTATAAATCTGTAGTATGAAAAGATATTTGCAAACAATTATTAGCTTACTTTTTATAGTTTTATTTGGAAGTGCTTGTACAAGAGAAAATAATGTTCAAACATTAACATACTCAACTTGGGGTTCTCAATCTGAAATTCAAGTGATGAAGCCAATTATTGCGGATTTTGAAGTTAAAAATAATGTCAAAGTGAAACTTATTTACATTCCACAAAACTATTTTCAAAAACTTCATTTACTCTTTGCGTCAAATCAAGCACCAGATGTAATTTTCATAAATAACTATTACCTGCCTGTATACGCAAAAGCAGGCTTGCTGGAAGACGTTTCAGCTTATTTCAAAGAAGAGTTTGAAAATAAAACTTTTTTTCAAAATGCAGTAAATGCGCTAAGCCTGAATGATAAAAAATATGGCATTCCTCGTGATATATCAAATATGGTTGTTTACTATAATAAAGATATTTTTTTACAAAACAAAACAGATTACCCAAACAAAAACTGGAACTATAAAGATTTAAGAAGGATTGCTTCAAGACTTACACAAAAAGACAAATGGGGAATAGGATTTGAAGAAAATCCTATCTTTTGGGAGCCAATTTTATGGTCCAACGGAGGTGGAATCTTTGCAAACGACGGAGAACTTATTTTAAATTCTCAAGAGAGCAAAAAGGCACTTAATTACTGCATTGAATTAAAAACAAAATATCACGTAGCACCAACGCAAATAGAAAGTGCAAACAGAACAATGGCACAAATGTTCTTGGATGAAAAAGTTGCAATGATAATTTCCGGCAGATGGCTTGTCCCCAAATTTAGAGAAGAAGCAAGTTTTGACTGGGACATAATAAACCTCCCCCAAGGAACCAAAGGCTCAATTGCCGGGTCTGACAGCTCAGGTTGGGCAATATCAAAATCCGCCAAAGATAAAGAACTTGCCGCCAGATTTATAAAACACATGTCCTCAAAAGCAACAATAGAGAAATTTACAAAAAGCGGACTTATTACACCGGCGAGAAAAGACTGCGCTTACTCAAATATATTCCTTGATAATCAAAAGCCTAAAAGTGCAAAAATTTTTCTGGACATTAATGAGAATGCAATAGTAACACCCATTCCAGACAAATATAACCAAAAAATAGAACGCCTCACTAAACTCTTAGAACCATATTTTCTGGGTGAGAAAAAAATTTCGCCATCCACTCAGTTTGAGTTATAATTAAACATTATGAACATGAATAAAGAAGAAATAAACGAAATACTGGAATCAGCCGAGCAAAAAATAAGTGCTCAAATCAAGATAATCGATAAAATCAAAGAACACAATCAAGAAAAAGTACTAAGAGCATTCCAAAAGAACAAAATAGGGGCTGAACACTTTTTTACGGTAAGCGGGTATGGACATGATGATATGGGTAGAGAAGCAATAGACAAAGTCTTTGCAGACGCATTTCATGCAGAAAAAGCCATAGTTCGCAACCATTTTGTTTCAGGCACACATACGCTAGCTTGCGCATTATTTGGAAACTTAAGATACGGCGAAACTCTTATATCCGTAGCAGGTGCGCCATATGATACAATGGAAGAAGTAATAGGGACAAGAGGAGATAAAAGAGCCTCTCTAATAGGACACGGGGTTAACTATAGAGAAATTCCTTTAAAAAATGATTATGAGTTAGATTTTGACCTTATAGCCAAAACGCTGGATTCACAAACAAATATGATACTAATACAACGCTCCAGAGGCTATTCTCTCAGAAAATCCATAAGCATAGACGAGATAGAAGAAGTAGTAAAAATAGCAAAAAAAATTAATCCTGACTGTATTTGCTTTGTAGATAATTGTTACGGAGAATTTGTAGAAGCAAAGGAACCGACAGAAGTCGGTGCGGATATAATAGCAGGGTCATTAATAAAAAATCCCGGAGGCGGAATAGTAGAAGCAGGCGGCTATATAGCGGGAAAAGAATACTTTGTGGAACAAGCCGCCATGCGCTTAACTGCGCCTGGAATAGGCTCAGAGGGCGGAGCAATGCTAAATCAATCCAGATTAATTCTACAAGGATTTTTTATGGCACCATCTGTTGTATCAGAAGCGCTCAAGGGTGCTGTTCTTGCGGCTAAAGTATTTGAACTTGTCGGGTTTAAATCAACCCCCAAATATGATGCACCAAGAACTGACATAATACAAACTATAGAGTTTGGTGAAAAACAGCCTTTACTTGATTTTTGTAAAGCATTACAATTCAACTCACCGATAGAATCATACTTAACACCAATTCCTGATGATGTTCCCGGATATGATGACAAATTGATAATGGCAGGTGGCAGCTTTATAGAGGGCTCAACAATTGAACTTTCGGCAGACGGACCTGTTCGTCCGCCTTACGCTGCGTACATGCAAGGAGGGTTAAACTATGCACATGTCAAAATCGCCCTCAAAGGAGTTTTGAACGAAATTTTTAATCCGGAGGCAAAAAATGAACAGTTATGTAGATGAGGCAAATAAGCTTATTCAGGAAAAGAATTTTGAACAAGCAAGGTTAATACTTGAAAACAACCTCTTGAATGATACAGACAACATTGAAGCACTAAAGCTTCTGGGGTTGTGTAATGTCAACCTTAATGATACAGACAAAGCAATTGAAGCTTTTGAAAAAGTTACGGAAGTCTTACCGCAAGATGCGACATCTTGGTTTTATATTGCATCTTTATATGACAAAAAAGACAATTTTAAAAAAGCTGAAAATGCTTACAAAAAAGTTATATCTTTGCGAGAAGAATATGCAGATGCTTATAAAAATTTAGCCTTGCTCTACTTAAAAAATCAAACTCCAAACAACGCCCAAAAGTATGCACTAAAAGCCTCCGAACTCGAACCGTTGGACTACCAGCCATACTATATGCTTGGCACAATTGCCATTTCACAGAAAGATTACAAAAAAGCAATAGAGTACTATGAAAAAGCGGTTGGATTAAACCAGACAAGTGCATCTATGTTCAACAGCCTGGGAGCAGCATATCTGGCAACAAACAGGCTTGATGAAGCAACCGCAATGTTCAACAATGCGCTTCTATTAGATTCAGAAAACCCTCTTACCCACTATCATATGGGAAATATTGCACAAATAAAAAAGCAGTACGAAGAAGCATTCAAACATTTTCAAAAAGCCTACAGCAAAGAACCCTCCGTACTTAATTTAAGCGCCTTAGCATACTGCGCACTTAAAGCGAAAAAGTTTGAAGATGCACTTACACTTTACAAAACACTTTGTGTAATTCATCCGGAAAAGCAAAATTTTCAATATAACATGGCTGTTGCACTAATTGAATTAAAAAATTACAAAGAAGCAATAACAATTTTAAAAAGACTTGTTGTTGCAAATCCTAAATCTACCGCAATAGCCGAAAAACTGGCAGAAGTATATATAAACATCGGAGAAGTAAAAGATGCACAGACAATATACGAAATACTGCTGAAAAAAGGGAAAGTTTCCGCTGACACTTACTACAGGTACGCGCTAATTTGCATGCGATCACACGACATGGACAAAGCAACCAAAATATTCAAAAAAGTAATAGAGTTAGAACCGGATAATGCGACGGCACATAAAGATTTAGGTGTAATTTATCTTACGCAAAGACTTTTTGATTATGCACAAGACGAATTCAAAACAGCACTTCAACTTGCACCTGATGACTTACAAATAAACTTTGAGTTTGCAAATTTCTTATACGCAACAGCTGATTACAAAGGAGCAAAAGTTTTATATGAAAAAGTCACTGATAAGCTAAAGGGTAATGCACCATGTTATTTTTACCAGGGATTAAATTATCTTGCATTAAATGAACTTGAAAATGCTAAAACTGCATTTGAAAACTCAATAAAAATTGAAAAAAATGACCTGAATACCTATCATCTAGCAAGAACAAATTTCTACCTGCACAATTATGATGAAACAAAAAACTTACTGGATGAACTTGATACCCAGGACATAGATGCACAGAACTTGCTTGCCTTAACATTCTATGAACTGGGACGATATTCAGAAGCTATAGAGGTTTACAGAAGAATTCTGGAAAAATTCAATGAAAATATAAACATAATGCTTTCGTTGGCGAAGTGTTACATAAAAGTTAACAACAAAGAAGAAGCGATAAAGGCAATAAATGAAACTCTTTCGAGATACCCTGATCACGAAGAAGCACTATCTTTGCTAAAAGAAGCAGAATCGATATAATAAAAATATGAGAATAATCGGAATAGACCCCGGCATGGCAATTGTCGGATATAGTATATTAGATGTAGCAGATGACGGGAATTTTTGCCTTGTATCATCCGGCTCTATTCAAACATCCAGCAAAGACCCCGAACCCAAAAGACTGCTTGAAATATATAATGACTTAAAAACAATTATAACTAAATTCAACCCCGAAACTGCAAGTATAGAAAAGTTATTTTTCTTTAAAAACCAGAAAACGGTAATGCCTGTTTCTCAAGCAAGAGGTGTAATAATTCTTGCCCTTGAACAAGCAGGGCTTAAAATATGCGAATTCACACCAATAGAGATAAAACAATCATTAACTGGATATGGCAGAGCAACAAAAGACGAAGTAGCAAAACTCGTCAAAGTGTGTTTAAATAATTGCAAGATTTCAAAACTTGATGATACAGTAGACTCAATAGCAATAGCGATATGCTGTGCAAGGAACATAAATTTATGTAAATCGCAATAAAAGCGGGAGGCAAAATGAATTTAAGATTACTAAAACAAATATCCATACTAAGCGTAATCCTTGGTGCTATACTGGGGTTGGTAACATTAATCCCCTATATAGGTGTATTATCGTTTCTAATCTGCGTATTTGCAGCGGGAAGCCTTGTATTAATCTATTTACAAAAACTTGAACTCATAGGCGAACTTGACACCAGAGCATGGTCAATCTACGGTGCAATAAGCGGTTTTGTAGCCTTTATCGGCTTTTCAATCTCTTTTGTTCCGCTTGCAACCATTATTGGAATGATAGTAAAAACGTCCTACTACCTTGGTATTTCCTTAATGTTTAGAATGGGCTTTTTTATAACAATATTAATGATATTCTTTGTAGCAATCATAGCTGCTCTAATGAACGGATTTGGTTCAATGACAACGTCTTATGCCATCTCTCTTTACAAATCACAACAGGACGAACAAAACACAGATAAAACTCAACAAAGGTAAAAAAATGGAATTTACATCAAAAATTAAAACAATAGAATGGATTGAAAACACCTCAAGGATGATAGACCAAACACAACTACCGCACAGGTTTACAACGGTAGATATACTAACATGCGATGACATGTATTCCGCCATAAAAAACATGATAGTAAGGGGCGCCCCTGCAATAGGAATAGCCGGTGCACATGGAATATCCCTTGCTGCAATAGAAATAGCTAAAATAACAAATGATGTAAATGAATTTTTAAAGCTTTTAACCCAAAAAGCAGAATATCTCAAATCGGCCAGACCAACCGCAGTAAATCTTATGTGGGCAATAGATAAACAAATGCAAATTGCCACTTCGACTCTGTCTACTGTATCAGGAATAGTTAATGCCGTAATTAAAAACGGTAAAAAAATGGAACTCGATGATATAGAAATAAACAAAAAAATGGGCAACTTCGGTGCGCAAATAGTACCCAAAGGGGCAACAATACTAACCCATTGTAATGCCGGTGCTCTTGCAACAGTAGGATACGGAACAGCGCTTGGGGTAGTCCGTTCTGCATACGCAAAAGACCCTACAATAAAGGTTTTTGCTAATGAAACAAGACCAAGACAACAAGGAGCAAGGCTTACAACATTTGAACTGACAACCGACGGTATAGACACAACCTTGATTACTGATGCAATGTGCTCATATTTTATGAAGAAAAAAATGATAGACCTGGTTATTGTCGGAGCTGATAGAATTGCTTCCAACGGAGATACAGCAAATAAAATAGGCACCTACACAGTAGCAATTTGTGCCAAACATCATAACATACCATTTTACATAGCTGCTCCTCTTTCAACAATAGACCCCAATATTAAATCAGGTGAAGAAATAACAATAGAAGAACGCTCTTGCGAGGAAGTGACCACTATAAATAATGAAAAAATATGTCCCGAAGGAGTTAAAATAATAAATCCGTCTTTTGATATTACACCAAATGAGTTAATTTCAGGGATAATTACAGAAGCAGGAATACTTCGACCAAACTACCAAACTTCAATTGCAGAAGCGCTCTCAATAAAATAGAAAGAAAACAAAAGCGGGGAATATTTACCCCGCGAAGAATGTGTGGATATAATCTTTTAGTTTTTCACACAACTATACTTCCTTCCTAATGCTTGTTAAGCATTTATGATGCATAACCTGCAAGCAACCCCTCTTTTTCTACCAACAATCTTATTTTTTTAATTGCGCGCAGTTCAGTTTGTCTGATACATTCTTTTGTAACACCATAAATATTGCCAATTTCTTCAAGTGTACTGCGACCAATCTCATCAAGCCCATATC
Source organism: Candidatus Gastranaerophilales bacterium (assembly GCA_944325625.1). GTDB lineage: Bacteria > Cyanobacteriota > Vampirovibrionia > Gastranaerophilales > Gastranaerophilaceae > RGIG2134. The sequence goes on from CALVAP010000013.1 coordinate 158,096, forward strand.
TCATTCTTACAACATCAGCTTCACGCTCTTTTAACTTGCTAACAACAAGCTGAATATCATTCTTCAATGCCTCAAGTTCTATATCACGAGTTACTGAAGCATTTTCATCAACCAAAATATCAGCCATTGTGACCTCTTTACCGGATGAAAGCTCAAACTCACCTTCTATTGAAAGAGATTTATTGTAAGCATTTAAAAAAGCATCAATTTTATTAGGTTCAATATTCATCTCACGAGCAACATCTTCGTTCTTAACACAACAGTTGTACTTTTGCTCCATTTTAGCCTTAACTTTAGAAAATTTTGAGAGAGTTTCTTGAACATAAACAGGAATCTTCATACAATAAGCCTGCTCTGATATAGCCTTGAACATAGATTGCTTAATCCACCAAGAAGCATAAGTCGAAAACTTATATCCCAATTTATAGTTAAATTTTTCAGCAGCAATCATAAGACCTAAGTTCCCTTCTTGAATTAAATCAATCATCGGTAACTTTGCAACATGAATAACTTTTTTAGCGATAGTTAAAACCAGCTTCAAATTAGAGCGAACAAGCAACTGTCTGGCAGCTAAATCTCCTTCATAAGCTTGTTTGGCAATAGTTTTTTCTTCACAGGAAGATAAAGACTTAATTTTAGAAATTTCTTTGACATAAGATTTAAACGCATCATCTTCACAAGGGGGAACATTTTGATTTTTAGATGGATTTGTAAGCGAATTTTTTAAGAGAGAAACAGTTTCGGACATAAACACAGCTCCTATTTAATTTCACACACACACTGCAAAGTAACATTACTTTTTATTAACAACTAACCTTATGCTAACAATATATCATATGATATATACTTTTTCAATACAAATGTGAACTTTTATTACAAAAAGTCCACATTTTTAGCTTAATATTTACAAAACTTAACTTAAAATATTAGTTAGCTGTTTCTTGTTTTATATAGCCCCACATAGGATTGAAGGCATCTACAGCGGCACCAGCTATAGCAATAGGAGCTACAAGCGGATAAGCTGCTATTTTTAATATTCCATTACCGATACTTTCTGTTGATGCACCTGTGAAAGTAATTTTTTCATTTTGTGCAGGTGTACCCATAATCCAATGTTTAATTTTGGTAAATGGTTGTTTGGAAAATTCCATAGTTGCATTATAGAAGTTATTCATACGGTTGCAAAGCCTGCTCCACCAACTTCCTTGTTGCTGTTGTTGAACGGGATAATTTCCATCAGAATAAACCGGTATAGGTTTATAACCATTATTATTGCTAAAACCAAAAAATCCTTTTATACTGTCCCAAGCTCTGCCCCAAAATCCCTTTTTCTGCGGCTGATTTGCTGAAACATATGTTTGGTTATTCTGCGTCACATTTGATTGATTTGAAGTAGAACCAAAGCCAAAGAAATTTTTTATACCATTCCAAGCACGTCCCCAGAATGAAGTTGTCTTTTGAGGTTGTTTCGGAGTATCATCCACATAAACTTCAACTGCTTGTGCCAACCGTCCAAACTCTGCATAATCCCCTTGATTCCACTTATACTCAGGTTTACTAAAAATATTACGCACGACGGTTTTAGTCGCTTTACCTTCATTGTCCAGCACAGTAGAATTTGTAACAACAATCTTATTTCCGTTTACTGTAGACACTGCTAAAGTCATAAATCTCTATCCCCTCTTAATAAACAAAATAAAAATAATCTCTCTTAGCTTAATAAAGTATTTTGTGTTACTAAAATTGCTTATCATTAAAACTTTTTAACAATTTTTCTTAACAGAACTTAATATAAAACGGATTAAAATATTAAATAATATTAAAAGTTTTACCTTGCCTTATCTTGCAGTAGAATTAGGTTGGGGGATGAATAAACAGATGAAATTTTCATACAAAGAACTTAAACATATTACCAATGCAAAAACATTGCAGGAGGAATATTGGGAAGATAAAACCTTCAATATCTCAACCGACACAAGAACAATAAAAAAAGGGGATGTTTATCTCCCGCTCAAGGGCGAGAGCTTTGACGGCGAGAAGTTTATAGGACAGGCAATTGAAAAAGGTGCAGCTGGCTTTTTCACAACCACCGAAGATATCAAAACTCAAAAAGGATTTGGGCTTCTTGTTAAAGACACAAAGATAGCATACCTGCAAATTGCCAATTATTACAAAAATATCGTCAAACCTGTAACAATAGCAATTACGGGCTCATCCGGAAAAACTACAACAAAAGAAATTTTTGGTTCAATATTTGAAGCAAATAAGCACACACACAAGTCAAAATTAAACCACAACAACGAAATTGGGTTATGCCAAACACTTCTCTCCATGCCGAAAAACACAGAAATTTTGATAGTAGAAATGGGGATGAGGGCAGAAGGAGAAATTGAACTTTTATCAAAGTATGCCGAACCCGATTTTGCAGTAATAACAAATATTGGAACAGCCCATATCGGCAGACTTGGAAGCAGAGAAAATATTGCCAAAGCAAAATGTGAAATCGTAAAGCACCTTTGTAATAATGGCATGCTTATAACTCATTCTGATGAGTTATACAATTCCGCCCTGAAATATCATAATTTTAAAGGCACACATAAAATAATAAAATTGAGCGAACCTGAGTTTAAAATAATATCTATGCACAAAGACAATTCGGAATTTCTATACATAGGCAACGAGTATAAGATAAAAGCAGGCGGTGAATATATTATACAAGACGCACTTTTAGCTATAGAAACAGCACTGAATTGTAACCTTACCCCTGAAAATATACAAAAAGGATTAAACAACTACAAATCGATAGAAAAGCGATTCGAAGAAATAGAAGTTGGTGGGCTAAAATTTATAAATGACAGCTACAACGCAAATCCCGATTCAATGAAAGCTGCCATAAAAACTTTTTTAAAGCTTTATGACGGAGAAAAGGCGGTTGTATTGGCTGATATGGGTGAACTCGGTGAAAATTCAGCGCAATACCATAGTGAAATAGGTATATTTTTGGACAATTTTGAAGGCTTTAAGCTTATTACTATTGGTGAATTATCCAAAAACATATCTGACAGCACAAAACATGCAGCAAAACATTTTAGTGATAAAATAGAAGCATTAGAGGCACTAAAGGAGCTCAAAAAAGGGACAACCGTCTTACTAAAAGGGTCACGTTCAATGAAGCTTGAAGAACTTATTGAGGAGATGAAGAAATGATAATAACGCTCGTAGCAGGGTTAGTAGCATTAGTCTTGTCACTGCTTTTTGGAGTAGTTTACATAGATTTTTTAAGGAAAAAACTATATAACCAACCGGTATTGGAAGATGCACCACAAAGCCATGCTAAAAAAAGCGGTACACCCACAACAGGTGGTGTCACAATAATTTTAGCGATAATTGTTGCATCATTAATAGCATTACCAATGGAACAAGTAACAACAACTCAGGCATTTTTAATCTTGTTAACCTTATTTTTCTTTACACTAACAGGTTTTCAAGATGATATGCAAAAAATATCAAAACACCAAAACAAAGGTTTATCTCCAAGAGGAAAAATGTTTTTGCTTGTAACAATAGCCCTTTTACCAACGTTATACATGTTTATGAACGGGCTGACAACAGTATCATTCCTTGATTATAGTATAAATCTTGGTTGGATATATCCGCTATTCACAATATTTGTGATAACAGGCGCTTCAAATGCTGTAAACTTAACAGACGGTTTGGATGGTTTAGCATCTTCAAACTGCGTTGTATCCTTTTTAGGTTGTGCGATAATTTCGCTATGTACGGGAAACGCAGATATAGCTATAATCTGTGCCTCTGCAGCAGGTGCTTGCCTCGGTTTTTTGTATTTCAATCGACATCCGGCACAAGTTTTTATGGGGGATACAGGGTCGTTAGCTCTTGGCGGATTGCTCGGCACAGTTGCTGTTGTTGGAAAATTTGAGCTTTTCTTGTTGTTCTTAGGCATAATATTTATCATAGAAACTCTTTCCGTAATGATACAGGTTACAAGTTTTAAACTTACGGGGAAAAGAGTATTCAAAATGTCACCAATACATCATCACTTTGAGCTTTTGGGCTGGAGTGAGGTAAAAATAGTCAAGGTGTTCACGACCGTAACACTCCTAGTTTCAGCAAGCGGAATAATAATTTATTTAAAATCAGCAGGTGTAATATAATGAAAAGAAATTGGTATGATGTAAAAGTCTTGATTTTGGGATTTTCAAAAAGCGGAGTGTCCGCTGCAAGATATCTGAGTAAAAAAGGGGCAGATTGTTATATAAGCGAAAATAAACCACCCAGAGAACAAGATAAACCTCTTATAGAAGAATTAGAATCAATGGGCGTAAAATGTGAATTTGAAAAACATTCACAAGAGTTTATAGACGGAGCACATCTTGTTGTAACAAGTCCCGGAATTCCACCGCATTCAGAACTTATACAAAGGATTAAAGAACAAAGAATTCCGATTATAAGCGAGATAGAACTTGCTTATAGAGAAGCTTCATCACCATTTATTGCAATTACAGGAACAAACGGAAAAACGACAACAACATCTTTAACATCACATATTTTATCAACAAAATACAAAGCACCTGTTTGCGGTAATATTGGAGTTCCACCAACTTCTTTATTGGATGAGAAAAATGACTATTTTGTAGCAGAGCTAAGCTCGTTCCAAATTGAATACAGCACGAGTTTTCGTGCACAAATAGCTATGTTCTTAAACTTCACACCGGATCATTTAGACTGGCATGGGGGATTGGATAATTATTTCAGGGCAAAAGCCAAAATTTTTACCGCACCATTATCTCCTGTTTTTGGAATTTTTAATGCCCTTGATGAAAGAATATATGAATTTTCAAAGACAACAGAATGTGAGAATTTTTACTTTGGGAAAGAACTTGAACAAAATTGTTGCTATATAAAATATGGGGCAATATATTTTAAACGCAAAACCGAGGAAGAATTCATAATACAACTTGAACAAATTCCTCTTGTAGGAGAGCACAATTACCAAAACGTAATGGCATCAGTTATTGCAGCAAAGTTAGTTGGGCTTACAAATGAAGAAATATCAGCGGCAATAAAATCATTTAAAGCTGTAGAGCATCGCTGTGAGTTTGTAAAAAAGATTGGTAATATAGAATTTTACAATGATTCCAAAGCCACTAACCCCGAAGCTGCAATTGTTGCAATTCGTTCCTTTGAAGGTAAAACAGTTTCTTTAATTGCAGGCGGCAGAGATAAAATGACCGGGCTTGATGAGTTTTGCCAATCCATAAACGAATGTATAAACGATGTAATTCTTATTGGCGAAGCTGCGGATAGATTCGAAACTGCACTTAAGCAGTGTGGATACGAAAAAATCCATAGAGCAGAAACACTTGAAAAAGCTATAGACAAATCAATTGAACTTGGAAACGAAGTTTGTTTGCTCTCGCCAGCGTGTGCAAGCTTTGACATGTTCGACAATTACGAAACAAGAGGAGAAGTTTTCAAAGACTATGTCAAATCAAAGATATAGACAACAAAGCCCTAAAAAGCATAGAATACCAAACTCTACAATATTATCCGAACCGGATAATACTCTTGTTATAATAATTGCATTTCTTGTCGTAATTGGAATTATGGCAATATTTTCTGCAACAGCACAAAAAGCAATTGATGAAAACTCTAACCCTGCATCATACGTCCTTAAGCAGCTTTTATGTCTTGTAATAGGTTTTTTTGTAATGAAGTTTTTTGCAAGATATGATTACAAAAAATTATCGACACATGCACTAGGGTTTTCTTGGTTAGTAGTAGGACTTTTGGCACTTGTTGATTACACACCTTTAGGCGTTATGGTTAATGGCGCAAAACGTTGGATGATGCTAGGTCCGTTACAATTTCAGCCGTCAGAACTTGCCAAAATAGCTGTTATATTACTTTTAGGCAACGCCTTTTATAAAGACAGTAATCTCTTTAGCGGAGATAAGATGAAGTACTATATTCCTATATTAGCTATGGTATTTTTAATATATGAGCAGCCAAACTTATCAATGATAATATTACTGTTTGTAGCCGGTCTGACAATGTATTTGTCTGCCGGAGGTCCGATGAAAATGATACTGGGAGCAGGTGCTGCCGCTGCAGGTGTGTTGTCGGTGTTCATAAAACCATATCAATTAAACCGCGTAAAAATATGGTTTAATCCCGAATCTGATCCGCTTGGTCAAGGCTATAACGTAATTCAGTCCAAGTTGGCATTTGCAGCAGGAGGTTTCTGGGGGGTAGGCTATGGCAACTCAAAGCAAAAACTCGCCTGGCTTCCTGAAGGTCACACGGATTTTATTTTTGCAGTGGTTGGGGAAGAATTTGGTTTTCTTGGCTGTGTTTTAGTAATTTGTCTTTTTATCGGGCTGATTCACAGAGGATTAATAATTTCATCTCGTTGCCCGGATATCTACGGAAAACTGGTGGCTGTCGGAATAACTATTATGATTGGTTTTCAAGCCGGTCTGAACATGAGTGTCGCCAGTTCATTTTTACCCGCAACAGGCGTTCCACTGCCTTTTATAAGTTATGGCGGAACATCCTTGATAGTAAATCTTGCTATGATGGGAATTTTGTTAAACGTTTCGAGAAAAAGAATCAGAAGGATAAATAAAATTGAACAAGAAAGATAAAAAAGTATATTTTGTAACAGGCGGAGGCACAGGCGGACACATTTATCCTGCGATATCTATAGCAAAAGCACTAAGAGCAGATGCCAATACCCAAAAAGTCTACTATATAGGCAATCCCAATAACCTTGAAGCGAGAATAGCCAAAGAAGAGGGCTTTGAATTTCTGCCAATTAAAATAACATCAATGCCACGTAAGCTAAACTTCGATTTTCTAAAATGGGGAATAAAGCTTGATGCTGCAACCTGGAAGGCGCTATTTTATATTTTCAAGTACAAACCAAATGCGGTTTTTGGAACAGGCGGGTATGTTTCAGCCCCTGCAATCTTAGCAGCACTAATAACAAAAACCCCATATATGATTCATGATTCTGACGCTCATCCGGGAATAGTTTCCAGATACGTTTCATCAGGTGCGCAGTTCGTTTCTGTTGCATTTGAGGAGGCAAAAAAATTCATAAAAAATGATAATATAAAAGTTTTTGGGAACCCGATTAAATCTGAATTCTTCAACATAACAAAAACTCAAGCAAGAGAAGAACTAGGACTTGGGAATGAAAAAGTAATGTTGGTTATGGGCGGCTCTCAAGGGGCAATGAATATAAATCATACAGTCATTAATTGCATGAAATATTTTGCAGAAGAACTTAAAATTGGAATTATTCTTCAAACAGGAACAAAAAATTATGAAGCCTCATTAGATTTATTGGAAAAAATTTACCCTGAATACAAAAAGAATAACCAAATAATAGTAGGTCCATATTTTGATAACATGGCAATTCCGCTAAAAGCAGCAGACTTTGCAATCGCGAGGGCAGGTTCATTAAGCTTATCAGAGATTGCTGCCGTTGAAATTCCATCAATATTGATACCATTCCCATACGCAGCAGCTGACCATCAACGCAAAAACGCACGTTGTTATGAATCAGCAGGTGCATCATTGTATATAGATGATGACGAGCTTAACAAAGAAAAACTTCAAGCGTCAGTTAAACTTCTTGTTCAAAATCCGGATAAACTTACAGCCATGTCCAAAGCCGTAAAATCCTTTTGCAAGCTAAATGCAACGGAAGAGATTACTGCAAAAATCAAAGAGATTTCAAAATAACATGTCTAAAGATTATGAAAAAGCTACAAAAATACTAACATCCAAAGATAAGTTTCATATAGAACTTGGACTGGACCGAATTGAGAAAATACTGGCATACTTTTCCAACCCTCAAGAAAAACTAAAAGTAATTCACGTAGCCGGTACAAACGGCAAAGGCTCAACCTGCGCAATACTAAACAGTATCCTAATCGCCTCCGGAAGAAAAATCGGATTATACACAAGCCCCCACCTTGTAAAGTATACTGAAAGAATAAAAATAAACAATGAAAGTATTCCTGACAATGAATTTGCAAATATTACACAAGAAATAACGCTGGCAGCAGAAAAAAATGAACTTCACCTAACAGAATTTGAAATACTGACCGCCGCAGCATATCTCTACTTTGCGAAAAAAAACGTTGATATAGCAATAATGGAAACAGGACTTGGAGGCAGACTGGATGCAACTAACGCAGTGAAACACCCCATACTGACAATAATAACATCAATATCAAAAGACCATACAGAAAGGCTTGGAAATACGATAGAAAAAATAGCCTACGAAAAGGCAGGAATAATAAAGGACAATATCCCCTGCGTTATATCCGCCCACAATGCCGGTTTAAACATAATCAAGACGGTTGCCGCCTTAAAAAATTCACCCGTAATCCTAGCACAAAAAGAATCTGAAATTGTGCATAAGATAAATAAAAATGTAGCAATAATCAACGGACAGGAATACGAATTTTCATTACTTGGTGATTATCAGGCAGAAAATTTAGACCTAGCACTAACAAGCCTCAATGTTCTGACAAAAAAAGAAATAAAAACAGATATCAACGATATTAAAGCAGGGCTAAAATCTGTAACCCATTGTGCCAGATTTGATTATATAAAAGACTTAAACCTGATAATAGACGGAGCCCATAATCCTGACGGAGCACAAAAACTTCGCGCATCACTAGACAAACTTTTCCCCACCACACCTATAACATTTATTTATGCTACTATTAATACAAAAGATTACAAAAATATACTCAAAAATCTTATTAACCCTTGTGATGAGCTTATCCTGTATAATTTCAAACGCAAAAATGCCGTAAAGGCAGACGAAATAAAAAAAGTAAGTCCAAAACAAAATTGTAAAACCGAAATTCTAAACAATGCATCTGAAATAATCAGGAAGGCGGAAGAAAATGCAAAAACTAACCGCCCGACAGTTCTGACGGGTTCATTATACGCAATAGGGGAAATATACCTAGAGATAAAAAATCGTAAAAAATATAGCCCAGTTGGCTAATTTCCAGACAAAAACATTACCAATATTATTAATGTAGCAACGGTAATGGGAGAATAACAATGACAGGAACAGATTTGGCAGAAAGAAAGAATACAAAACCGGTAACGGTAGTAATTATAGAAGATTACGCACTTACAAGAGTCGGATTAAAAACATCGCTCAACGAATATCCTTACATTAATGTAATAGGGGAAGCATCTGACGGTCATGAAGGAGTAAAAGTTGTCAATGAACTAAAACCAGACGTAGTCTTAATGGATTTAGGACTGGCAGGAATGAACGGCATAGAAGCAACGGGTAAAATCGTAGAAAGCTCACCCCAAACTGCGATAATAGCACTCACTTCTCATGATAGAGAAGATGAAGTTATGGCTATGCTTGGAGCGGGAGCCAGAGGCTATTGTCTAAAGGATATAGATCCTGCAACACTTGCAGGAGTTATACAAAATGTCGCACAAGGTGCTTGTTGGCTTGACCCAGGAATTGCAAAATGGGCACTTAATCAATTTCCCAGACCAAAAGATACAACTTTTGTATCCGGCGGAATATATACAGACTCTCGCACTCAGCTTACTGAAAGAGAACTCGAAGTACTTAGACTTCTTGTTGCTGGAAAAAGCAATACAGAAATTGCAAACGAACTTATCGTTAGTGTTCACACAGCAAAAGCTCATGTTTGTTCCATTCTTCAAAAACTTTGCGTTGATGATAGAGTTCAAGCCGCAGTCAAAGCTATTAAAGAAAATATTGTCTAACACTCTAAGGGCAAAAAATACGGTAACAAAAGCCGTATTTTTTGCCTCTACTACTCTTCTCTCAGATAATTTTCTAAAATGTTAATATCAGACGGGGTCGTAATCTTAATATTGAAATAATCTCCATCTACAACATAAACTTTTCCGTTAAGGTACTCTAAAAGCCCTGAATCATCCGAGAAATTCATATTCTCGAGTTGTTTATGTGCGCTTAAAATCAAATTATAATCAAAAACCTGCGGTGTTTGAACACATCTAAGATTATCACGATTTAAAGTAGAAATAATCAACCCCTCAGAATCAACTTCTTTAATAGTGTCTATAGCCCTAACGGCTACTATTGCTGCATTAGTTTCGTATGCTTTCTTAAGGCAATTCTCAATAATGTTTTTTTTGATTAGCGGACGCGCACCATCGTGTATCATCACAAAATCCGTATCCGGACTAATTGCCTTAAGCCCGTTAAAAACGCTTTGTTGTCTTGTGTTTCCACCATCTATGAGCAATATATTCATTTTTTTTAACAAATTGTCTTGCTCAATCAATTTATACAACTCCTGTCTCAATTCTTTAGAAACAGTAATAACAATCTGGGATAACTCAATATTTTTAAACGCCAAAATAGTATGAATAATAACAGGTTTTCCACAAACAACTTCCAAAAGCTTGTTTCGCCCAAAACGTAATGAACTACCACCCGCAGTAATCAACAGCGCAACTTTATTTGACATTTTCACCCCTTAAACTTGTCCTACTTCCAAAATGATTAAACGTACATTCTTTAATACGACTTTCGGTCAATAAAACATCTTCACCGTCACCAAAAACAACAGAACTAACAGGATTTTTACTAGATTTGCCGACTTCACCTATTACACAAAAACCTTCTCCCTTGAGCTTTTCAACAAACTTTGAAGATAGCGTTAGCAATAATGCAAAATCTTCACCACCAAAAAGCTTCATATCCATTTCACTCACGTTAAAATGCTCACAACGCTCTTTAAAATTCTCAGGAACAGGTATTTTATCCCCGTCAATTTTTAAAACCTTGTTCGAAGCCAATGAAATTTTAAAAACTGCATCAGCAAGCCCATCAGACGTATCCATTGCACACAACATCGGCATACTTAAATCCGAAAGAAGTTTAATTTTCTCAAATGCAGTCTTAGGAACCAAATGCGCATTTGTATAAATATTTCTCTTAGCACCATCCTCTTTCAACTCCATAAGCCCGATAGCACTTGCTCCCGCATACCCGCATAAAACTACAACATCACCTTCATTTGCACAATCTCTGCCAACTTTTGTATTGCAACTTTTTTGTCCAATCGCACAAATAGAAATTACAATTTTTTCACATCGCGTTAAATCCCCACCACAAACACAACAACCAAATCTTATGCAAGCATCATTTATTCCTCGATAAAATTCAGAAACGAACTCATCCGAAATATCAGCAGGCATAGAAAGTGAAATTGAAATATATTTTGGAAATGCCAAAGCTGCGCACAAATCTGAAACATTAACACTAACAGCCTTTACGCCCAGCTGATATGGCGAAATTGTATCAAGTGAAAAATGCACATCTTCAACCAAAGTATCATGCGTAACATATAATGAATGCTGATTAACAATATCTGATAAACACGCACAATCATCACCCAGCAAGTCTGTTCTGGTTAAATTATTGTGGATAACTTTCAAAATATCAAGCTCGTTCATAGTCTAAAATTATATCACTAAATCAAAACATATAAAAGAAGTCAAAATAAAACTCACACAATAGCTTAAGGGTTGAACTCTTTTCCTATATGTAGTATGATTTAAGCAGAAATATAATCATGGAGTTTGTATAAATGTTCGAACGTTTTACAGAAAAAGCAATAAAAGTTATAATGCTCGCGCAAGAAGAAGCACGTCGACTCGGACATAACTTTGTAGGAACAGAACAAGTTTTGTTAGGGTTGATTGGCGAAGGAACCGGCGTAGCAGCAAAAACTCTCAAAACAATGGGAGTCACTCTTAAAGATGCAAGAGAAGAAGTAGAAAAAATTATTGGCAGAGGCTCGGGTTTTGTTGCAGTAGAAATCCCGTTTACACCTAGAGCAAAAAGAGTGTTGGAACTTTCTTGGGATGAAGCAAGACAACTTGGTCATAACTATATAGGAACAGAACACCTGCTTTTAGGACTAATAAGAGAAGGCGAAGGCGTAGCAGCAAGAGTTCTTGAAAACCTTGGCGTAGATATGAACAAAATCAGAAGCGCAGTCGTAAAAATGCTTGGGGATACGAAACCTCAAACCGCAGCAGCCGGAGCGGGAGTGTCCTCATCAAGTTCAAGAGCAAAAACACCGAGCTTGGACGAATTTGGAACAGACTTAACACTTGCAGCACAAGAACAAAGACTTGACCCTGTAGTTGGTCGTGAAAAAGAAATCGAACGTGTTATACAAATTTTAGCAAGAAGAACAAAAAATAATCCTGTGCTTTTAGGTGAACCAGGTGTAGGGAAAACTGCCGTTGCCGAAGGTCTTGCACAGAGGATTGTGAACGGAGAAGTACCTGATATTCTTGAAGGCAAAAAAATTATTCAACTTGATATGGGCTTATTGGTAGCGGGGACAAAATATCGGGGTGAATTTGAAGAACGATTGAAAAAAATTATGGATGAAATTCGCCAAGCCGGTAATGTAATTCTTGTAATTGACGAAATGCACACTCTAATCGGAGCCGGTGCGGCAGAAGGTGCAATTGATGCAGCCAATATACTTAAACCAGCTCTTTCTAGAGGCGAAATTCAAGTTATCGGTGCCACAACTTCAGATGAATACAGAAAATATGTTGAAAAAGACCCAGCATTGGAAAGAAGATTCCAACCAATCACGATAAATGAACCCTCAAATGATGAATCTGTTGAAATTTTACGCGGACTCAAATCAAAATACGAGGAGCACCACAGATTGAACATCTCTGATGCTGCAATCATCGCCGCGGTAGAACTAAGTTCTAAATATATTACAGACAGATTTTTACCGGATAAAGCTATAGATATTATTGATGAAGCCGCATCAAAGGTTCGACTAAATGTTTCAAGCCTTCCTCCGGAAGGAAAAGAGCTTGAAAAAGAGCTTAAAGCTGTGATTAAAGAAAAAGAAGACGCTATTCGAAATCAAGAGTTTGAGCACGCCTCTGACTTAAGAGATAAGGAAGCTGACTTAAAAGAAAAAATTCGTGAAATGATTCAAGAATATAGAGACGAACACGATGCAAATAAACCTACAGTAACACCCGAACAAGTTGCTGAAGTAGTGAGTACAATGACAGGTATTCCAACAGCTAAAATAACCGAAGGTGAGTCTGAAAGACTGATGAAACTGGAAGAAACACTACATGCAAGAGTTATCGGCCAAGACCAAGCTGTAGTAGCAATCTCAAAAGCAATCCGTCGTGCTCGTGTAGGGTTAAAATCACCAAATAGACCTATAGGAAGTTTTATATTCTCAGGGCCTACAGGGGTTGGTAAAACCGAACTTGCCAAAGCTCTTGCAGAGGCTGTTTTTGGTTCTGAAGATAACATGGTTCGTGTTGATATGTCCGAATTTATGGAAAAACACTCTACAGCTAAACTTATAGGCTCACCTCCGGGGTATGTCGGATACGATGATGGTGGACATATGTCTGAAATTATCCGCAAAAAACCTTATAGTGTGGTCCTTTTTGATGAAATAGAAAAGGCACATCCCGATGTTTTCAATATCATGTTGCAAATACTCGATGATGGCAGGCTCACCGATGCGAAAGGTCGTCATGTTAATTTCAAAAATACTATCATCATTATGACCTCTAACGCTGGTGCAAGTATGATTACAACAACTTCCAAACTTGGCTTTTCTGTTTCAAACGACGAGTCTAAAGATAAATACGAACATCTAAAAGATACGGTAATGGAAGAGATGAAAAAATCCTTCAAACCTGAATTTTTGAACCGTATTGATGATATTATCGTATTTGCACACTTAAGCAAAGCTGAAATTCGCCAAATCGTGGACTTGCTGCTTAAGGACTTGTTTAAACGTCTAAAAGAACAAGAGCTAAGCGTTGAGGTTTCTGATGAAGTTAAAGATGCGCTTGCAGACGAAGGCTACAACGAAGCTTACGGTGCAAGACCGCTTAGACGTGTAATTCAGAAGAAAATTGAAGATGTTCTTGCTGAAGAAATTTTGTCAGGTCAATACAAAGCTGGAGACACAATCTATCTAAACCTTGATGCTGATAAAAAAATCTGTTTTGACAGAGAAAAAACAAAGCAGGAAGTATAGATTGAAATAATAATAAAAAAAACAGACTCAGCTTTTAAAAAGTTGAGTCTGTTTTTTATTGTAAACAAATTTAATGCTTAAAATGGCGAACTCCCGTAGTAATCATTATTATAGAATACTTCTGCGCTTGTTCGATAACGTCTTTGTCTTTTATACTTCCTCCAGGCTGGATTATGGCTTTTATGCGTCCTTGAGCTGCCGAATGAATATTATCAATCGCGGGGAAAAAACCATCAGAAGCCAAGACAGCATCTTTAGACCCGTCACAGGCTCTATTTAAAGCAATTTCCAATGCATCAATCCTGGAGGTTTGTCCACCACAAATTCCCAAGGTTTTGAAGTCCTTTGCAATGACTATCGCATTCGATTTAACATGTTTCACAACCTTCCACGCAAAAATCATATCTTCAACCTGCTCAGAAGTTGGTTTTTCTTTAGTCACAACCTTAAATTCTTCTACATCAAGTTGTTTTTTATCTGCCGACTGAACTAATGCTCCAAAAGGAGTTATTCGTATTTCTTTTGAGAGAAAAGTATTATAATCACTGAGTGGTGTCTTTAATCGAATGACACGAAGATTTTTCTTTGCTTCAAGAATTTTAAATGCCTCATCAGTATAATCAGGAGCAATAACTATTTCAAGAAAAAGAGATGAAAGTTGTTTTGCAAGCGCATCGTCAACCTTTTTAGAAAAAGCAACCACCCCACCAAAAGCCGAAACAGGATCACAATCCAATGCTTTTAAGTAGGCATCCAAAGAGCTTTTGCCCAAAGCAACGCCACAAGGCTGATTGTGCTTAACAATTGCACATGCCGGAACGTCGTAGAACTCCGCCACTACTGCTAATGCAGATGAAGCATCCAATATATTGTTATATGAAAGTGTCTTACCTTGAATAACATCATAGTCAAGCATTTTATCCGTATTATACAAAACAGCGTCTTGATGTGGATTTTCGCCATATCTTAAATCATAATTTGCATTTTTCTCCAAACACAACGTGTAAAAATCCTTATCTTCCCCATACAAGTTATTTAGGGCTTTATGGATACATTCATCATACTGAGCCGTCATTCCAAAAACTCTGGAAGCATATTTTTTTGAAATATCGTCACTGAATAAACCGCCGTGCAGCTTCAAGTCTTCTAAAACCTCTTGATACTGTGAACAAGAACTCACTGCAAGTACGTTTTTATTATTCTTGGCTGCAGCTCTTAATAAAGCACAGCCACCTACGTCAATATTTTTAAGCAGCTCACCTTCTTCTGCAGTTTTTGCACTAACCTCTTTAAACGGATATAAATTGACAACGACAATGGAAAATGGAGCAATTTTATGTGATACAATTTCATCTAATTCTACAGAAGATGTTATATCCGCAAGAACTCCTGCAAAAATAGAGGGATGCAAGGTTTTAACCTTCCCATTAAGCATCTCGGGAATACCGGTAATTTCTTCAACAGGAGTGACGATTATGCCTGCCTCTTTTAAAAATTCTGCGGTTGAACCGGTTGAAACAATTTCATAACCATATTCTTGTTGAAGTTTCCTTGCAAAATTATCAATACCTGTTTTGTCATATACACTTATTAGAGCTCTTTTTTTCATATATCCCCCGTGTTAACTCAGTTATAATTATTTATAAATTTTAGCACGGAAATAGCTATTACAAAAATTTATGCTCTTAGCTAAAGTTATACTGCTCGACCTCAATGGGAGTTAAATGAGCATTTAAAATCCTTCTCATCTTTGCCTTCCAATCATACCCTTCAGAATCAAAGTCCAAAAAACTGCTATCATCAAATACCAACGACATTGATTTTTTACTCTTAGTATTGTTTGGGAAACGACTCGATTTGCGAGGATTTAAACCGCTATCGTCAATACCCGAACCAAGCCAAAACTCGGCTTGGGCACGCCCTTTACTTGCATCAACACCAAAAATACTACAAAGCATGTTGACTTTTTTATATCGCTCCTGTGCATTTAAAAAATCTTGTTCGTATTGCGCAATACTTGCATTGGTTGACTTTATTCGTTCATTTGCTGTTTGTAATCCACCTGATTGAACACCAACAGCTAACCTGGAAGCTAAATCTTTTGAGCGCTTGGCTCCTTCCAAGTTTTCACTTGCCAGAATAAACTCCCTATATTCTTTTGTATGTTTTGCGAGCTCTCCGCTTATTTGACCGGAACTCCTGGATATATTTTCACCCGCAATTTTTTGAGCCCTTGCTTTGTTATACCTATAAGCAAGATCAACAAACATTCCAATATCTCTAATAATCCCTCTTTGTGCGTACTTTTTTGCCAGCTGAACCAGGGCCTTTTTATCAAGTCCCGCTATTTGAATATCCACAACAATAGCCTTGATATCTTCCACACTTAAAGCCTGTCGTTTCTCATTCTTAGCCAATTCTGAAGCTTGGGCAAAGATATCTTTGCTATCTTTGCCCTTCTGCTTCTCTTGTTCTATGTGGTTATCTCCTGACTTTTGCTTTTCGCTTACTTCTGACAACCTCTTGTCATACTTAGATATACTACTTGACACCATTACCTTCACTATTATAAATTATCAAAATCTTCTAAACTTATTTATTTCTAGGAATTATATGCCCCAATTGCAATCTGAGTTTGCTTTACAACTTAGAACTTTTTTAAACAACCTTAGCATTAAAAAGCTTTTCATAAGACTTTTCTTTTGCTTGCCTTGCCGCACCGGTCAATGGTTTTTGACGTTCCGGCAAACTCGCATCAATCATATTTTGCATTGGCGTAGACTTCTTAGCAGCTTTTTTTCCGCTTTTACCCTTTACTTTTTTAGCAGCACTTCCCGCTTGCTTACCGCTAGCCATAGCTTCAGCAGCTTTTTTCCCGCTTTTGCCCTTTACGGTTTTAGCAACTTTTTCCGCTTGAATACCGCTAGCTCCTGTTTCTGCCACTTTTCCACCTTTTCCAAATAAGCCTTTCACCCAATCAATAACGCCGTTTAGTTTACCTTTAATCGTGTTACTTCCATTTTCGATAGCTTCTTTTCCGCCTTTACCAAATAAACCTTTCACCCAATCGATAACACCATTTAGTTTACCTTTTTTCGCAGCGTACACTAACGCCGCAGTACCACCTAAAATTGTTGTCCAACCAACAAAACCTAAACCTGAATCATCAGCTTCTTTATTTTGAACTCCAGAAGGATAATATCCATCAGCTTGTATCTGTTCCATAGAAATAGGTACATTGCTGTATCCTCCATTATTTTGTAAATACTTTTGCATTGCATATAATGTCTGCACATCATACCCACTAGGTATACCTGTATAAGACGAAACTCCATTAGCCATAAAACTACCCCTTTCATAAAAATACACGAAATTCTAACCTTACTTCTTATTAAAAAAAAAATTTTTCATTATAAATTGCTGTAAAGTGGAATCATGTGTTACAAATCTTAATAAAGTCTTTCTTACAAAATAAAAAAGGAACGGAAAAAAATCCGTTCCTATATATTATAACAATAGACCTACTCTATTTTTGAGTAGATTTGAATGCGACATTTATTATATCTTCACGCAAATCATTTAATTCAGATTTTGATAATTTTTCTCCATCAACAACCCTGCTAACAACACTAGCTAACTTATCCTTTATCACATCTGGAAGTTTTTTGACTTGTGTAACTTTCGATACTGCATCTGATATCTCATCGGTAACTGCAGATATAGATTTTCTTGAAATAGTTTGCCCTTGTTCCAATACTTTTGAAAAAGTTCTTGCTGCTTGAATAGAAGATTCTCTTTTTTTACTTGGCAACACAGTCATAACAAATCTGTTTATTATATCCGGATTAAGCCTATCCGGTTTTCTACACAACACCGCTCTAACAGCTTCTACATAATTGTTTGGACTACCACCAAAACTCACCAAACTTGGTTTCATAACTGGGGTGCTCATAGCACTCATTTTGCCATGATTATGCATCAACTGCATAGAATTAGAAACTGCATTAATTTTCAATAGATTTCCCTCCAATAAAATTTACAAGGCTCACATATTAAATCCACAAAAAAAAATAATTTGCTAGTGTGAACAATATTTCATTTGAAATGTTAATTTTTATTAACACAAACTAAATACCCATCTAATTTTGGCAAATTTTTAACAAAAAATTTTTTTACGATTTTAAAGGAGGTTATTATGGCAATAGAAAAAATAGGTACAGAAATATTTAACAGCGTTCAGTCAAGTGTTAAAAAAGTTACTAATAATGAAGCTCAAGCCGTAATTGCATCTCTTAAACAGTTGCCTGATGAATTTGTATCAAAGCTCAAGACCGATACAAAAGATAGCCCAAAAGGACTTATTGCTAAAGTTAAGGCTTACCTGGTTAAAAAATTAGAAGCGACAAAGAAAGTAGCAAAGGAGCGCGCATCCGACAGTGCAAATAATAATCATGTAAGCTCTAAAACTCCATTAGAAGAAAACAATGGCAAAATAAGAAAAACAAAAAAATTAGGAAATAAGGAAAAAGCTGAAAAAGCCGAAAATATACCAAAAGCCGGAAAAGTTAAAAGTTCAGAAAGCATAAGAAAAATCAAAAAAGCCGGAAAAGCTGAACAATCAAAATTCCCACATATTAAAACAAAACCATTTTTTGAGAATGATATGATTGCAAAATTTGCAATGAATCTCGGTATTAACCCAAATATTACAGTTCAATCACTTGCTCAACAAGCAAAAATAATAGCAATCGAAAAAAGCTCTCTGGCAAATGTAATAAGGAAAAAGATATCAGAAAGTGAAATCGAACTTGCAGAAAAACTAAGGGCATATAAGAAAAGCAAAAAAAATATTGAAAGTTGTTTGAATACTTTTAACGAAGCAATTAAAGGTGGAAACGCCTCTCTTATAAAGAAAGCAGAAACAGACTTAGAAGGTGCTAGAAAACTTTCAGCACAAGCATTTTCTGAACTGCAAACTTCCGCTAAATACTTAAAACGTTTTGAAGAGATTTCTAAAAAATAATTAAATAAATACGGTTTAAAGCAAATAAAAAAAGCAGTACCTTAAAAAGGTACCGCTTTTTTGCTATTACAAACTACTTAGTCATATCTTTGATACTTAAAGCAATTCTGTGTTCTTGAGGTGTGAACTTCTTAATCATAACATCAATTTCATCACCGATATTGTATGATTCAAACGGATTAGCTTTTTCATTAGCCATTTCTGACTGTGGAAGAAGTGCTTCAACTCCAGGGAATATATTAACAAACACTCCAAAAGATGTGATTTTGTTAACTACTCCTTTAACGACTTGTCCTTCTTCAAACTTTCCTTCAATTTCTTCCCAAGGGTTATCACCAAGACGTTTCAAACTCAAGCTAATACGTTTCAAATCTGTATCAATCTTAAGGATTTTAACTTCTATTTTTTGACCCAATGTAAGAACATCAGACGGGTGTTTAATTCTTGCCCAACTAATTTCGGAGATTGGCAACAAACCATCAACACCATTTATATCAACAAATGCGCCAAAATCAGCAATTCTTACAATTTCACCTGTTACAACTTCATCAACTTCAAGTTGGTTGATTACTTCATCAACCACTGCAT
Source organism: Candidatus Gastranaerophilales bacterium (assembly GCA_944325625.1). GTDB lineage: Bacteria > Cyanobacteriota > Vampirovibrionia > Gastranaerophilales > Gastranaerophilaceae > RGIG2134. The sequence goes on from CALVAP010000013.1 coordinate 177,836, forward strand.
CTCTTTGCTCTTGAAGCGCTTGTCTTTGAGAAAGTATAAGTTTATTTTTCTTTGGATCAGCTTCAAGTACTTTTACCTCAATTTCTTGACCAATCAAACCGTCAAACGGAGTTCCTGTTCTAAGTTGAGATGCAGGAATAAATCCTTTAAGCTCACAAACATCAACAATAACACCGCCTCTAACAAGTGACGCAATTTTTGCCATAATCGTATCATTGTTAATTTTATGGTTTTGAAGCGTTGCCCAAGCTTGTGCTGAAGAAACTTTTTTCAATGAAAGTACTATATCTTCGCTTTTAGCATCTTCTTCTTTCAATACATAAAATTCTTTTACATCACCAACTTTTAACACATCTTGTGGTTTTTTGTCATAGGAAGAACTAACTTCTCTATCCGGAAGATAAGCTTCACCTTTTGCACCTATGTCAACCAGATATCCGTCAGATTCGCGTTTTACAACGGTTCCTTCCACTACATCTGCAACACATAGTTTTCTTGAAAAAGACTCGTTTAAGAGTTTTTCAAAATCTTCTGCGCTAAATTCTGCTGTTTTTGCCATAATTTTTCTCCTTTTCTTTCAAATTATGATTTGTTGTATCTTTCTAACTTATTTACTACTGCTTCTATAATATTTTGCGGCGTAGAAGCTCCCGCCGTTACACCTATTTTTTCTGCAGCATTTACCAAGTCTGCAAACTCATCCAATTCATTCTCATTTTCTATATGAATTGTTTTGGTAACATTGCTAAGTATTTGAGCCAAATGAGTTGTATTTGCACTCTTTTTTGACCCAACAACAACCATTAAATCAGAATGTTGTGCAAGTTCACAGGCTTCGTTCTGTCTCAATGTAGTCGACGCACAAATCGTATTAAAAACCACCAGCTCTCTGCTCAATGCGTTAAGTTCCGCAACAATAGATTGCAGGTTTTTTATTCTTTGCGTGGTTTGTGAAACTACACCTATTCGTTTTGCCTCTTTTATTTTGGACTTTAATTGCTCATCAATCTCATCTACCGAAGAAACTACATAAACACTATCACTACAAGCCTTAGCATTTGCACAAATTGCCATAACTTCGGGATGCTCGCTTTTGCCGACAATAACCACAAAATATCCGTCTTTTGCAAGTTCCACAGCTTTTTGTTGTACTTTCTTTACATCAGGGCAAGTTAAATCAACAACCTCAAAACCGTTTTTCGCAATTTTTTCAATCTCTGTTTGAGCCAGTCCATGACTTCTTATTACACAAATTCCACATTCTTCTTGAAATGAGCTTTGTTCAGGCATCTCAAAAATAGTCTTAATACCAAGACTTTCCAACTCATTAATCACATCAGAATTATGAATAAGCTCACCCATTACACATATCGGGCGATGAGTATTTTCTGCTTTCAGCTTTTTGGTAGTTTCGACTGCTCTTTTTACGCCGTAACAAAATCCTGCGTGACGCGCTAATATTATAGTTTTTTTCAAAAAGCGGTACTTCCGTTTCTTTAGACTCGCCGAAATATATTCGACTGTATCCTATATTTAGCACGAACAAGCCTTGTCGTCAACCAAGCGTCAAACCACAAATCAGACTTAATCTATTATCATCGAGTCAACAGGAATGCCTACAGGCAGATTATTTCTTCCTTTTAAAAACCCAAGCTCCAAAACAAAAGCTACAGCAACAATATTTGCTTTAAGCTTACGAACCAATTTACAAGCCGCATTTGCTGTTCCTCCGGTTGCAAGCAAGTCATCTATTATAACAACATTCTTGCCTTCCTCTATCGCGTCCGCATGAATTTCCAAACTATCTGTTCCATATTCAAGTTCATAAGTTTCTGAAATCGTTTTTGCTGGCAGTTTTCCTGGTTTTCTGATTACAACAAAACCACAGCCGAGTTTTGCAGCCAATGCAGCTCCAAAAATGAAACCTCTTGCTTCCATACCTGCTATATAATCGATATTCTTATCTTTATACAATTCCACAAAATAATCTATTACCGCAGCAAAAGCATCTTTATCCTTGATTACCGTAGTAATATCTTTAAATATTATCCCCGGTTTGGGAAAGTCCGGAATACTTCTAAATTTTGATAATACTAACTCTTGTGGCGTTTGTGTATTCATATTTATCTCCTTCATATGTTAATAATTATAATCCTTAACCAACTTTGAGACCCAGCTGTATATAGTAAGCAAATCATATGGTTTTGGTAAGTAAATATCTGCTCCTGCTCTCATTATTTCTTCTTTATTATGTGTATTTGAGGTCAATATAACTTTGGTTGAAACAAGACATCTGTCAGATTTAATTTTTCTGCAAAGTTCCAATCCCTCCCTTTTTTGCAAATCTCCCACATCCATAATTATAACTGCAGGCCTTTTTTCTCTCAATTTTTCAATTGTATCTGTTTCATAGCCATAATTTTCTGCTCTATACCCTTGCATTTGGGCGGTTGTTGAAAGCAAAAAGCACAACGATTCATCAGGCTCAATAATAGCTACAATATCGTTATAGCTCTCTTTTTCAATACACTCATTACTTGGAAATCTCACTCTATCAACGGCGTAACTCGATTTTTTTTGATTTTTTGTGAGTTTTAAAGTTTCAAGCAAATCTGCTAATAATGGTTTAATATCAAGATATTTTTTTTGCCCGTCCGTAACTATAGCAATTTTTGTACATAATAATCCCACCTTTTGTTCCGAAGAACTATCATTTTTGCTAATTATGTAATGGTTTCTTGCATCTTTTTCCGAATAAAATTTTTCAACCACAGTATCAAAAGCAAAAACAAGATAAGAAGCAATTTTTTCTGCCTTTTCGGGCTTTGTTATAACCAAAAATTCGCCATTTGAGAGTTCACCCAAAAAATCGCCCTGCGAAAGAGCTGAACTAATTATTGCCGCATATGTTTGAATCATTTTTTCGGTGGCCAAAATGCCGTAAACCTCTTTGTATGGTTCAAAATTCTCCAGTGTGACAAGCATCACAGCACAACCCTTTGCCTCACTAAGAGCTCTTTTTAGAACAACCAAAGAAAGCTTGTTTCCATAAAAATTTGTCAATGGTGACAAATTTGTTTCAACAATTCTTCTAAAATGCGCCTTTATTCTTGCCTTCAATTCATCAGAGGATATTGGCTCTGACAAATAATCGTCAGCACCGTTTTCTAAGGCTTTTAGCTTATCTTCTGTCAAAGCTGACTTTGAAATATAAACAATTGTCGGACGATAACTTTGCGTAAAAACTTTAATTTTTTGCGCAATATCACAAAATTCTGAGCTAAAACTATCCGAGACCAATATTAAATCAGGCGAATAACGCAAAACGACTTCAAAAGCACTCTCCGTATCCGAATGCAAAAACACTCGGGATACTAGTTTTTCACAAATTTTTTTATACTTTGTTCCCAACTCCAAACGTTTATCTAAAATAAGCATAGCGGTATTAATCATCTTTACCACCTCTAATTTCATCATCACTCATTTTAATTTTTGCCACATTTTCAGCCGTTGCAGCGGGAAAAATTAGCAAAAAAATCGTATGTTCATTTTCACTTTGCACCTTAATTTCGCCATTCATTTTCTCTGTCATATGGCTTGCTATAAAAAGCCCCATCCCACTACCTTGCGTAAGTCTGGTCATTGGATTATCCAACCTTGAAAACTTTTGAAAAATTTTTGCCTTATCACTATCTTCAATAGTTATTCCCTCATTTGCGACTTCGATTAAGACTTTTTCCAATCCGTAATGATTTACCTTTATCTCAATATCCGAATTTTCAAAAGAATACTTGCAGGCATTTTCAATTATATTCAATAATATTTGTTCAAGTTTTTCAGGGTCAGCTAATATTTCAGACGGATTTTCGCAAAACTTTAAAATAATATTCTTTCTGGGATATTTTTGTTTAATCAAGTTGAGAGTTTTGTCAATAACCGAAGAAACCTTGACAGCTTTAAAAACATAAATTTCTTCTCCAAAACTCTGTGCAGATGCAGCCAAGAGATTTTCAACAAGATTAATCAATCTATTAGACTGGTCTTTAATAATATTCAAGAATTTTAGTTGCTGCTCTTTGCTAAGCTGCCCGTAAGAGTTAATAAGAGTATCTGCAAACCCTCTAATACTGGTTAATGGCGTTCTTAGCTCATGGCTTACTGTGGAAATAAAGTCCAATCGCATTTGTTCTATATTATCAATATTATTTGCCGAATTCTCCATAAAAGATATTATAGCACCCATATAACTCGACTGTCACCCCCTCTTTAAGATAAATATGCGGGAGTTTTTGACTTTAGAGTTATATAAGGGTAAAATATAGGCAAGGAAAAAATAATGGGTGATGAAGATAAACAGTTTGACGCCACGCCTCAAAAGCTGAAAAAAGCCCGTGAACAAGGTCAAGTGGTAAAATCAAAGGATTTTTCTATGGCTATTGCAATCCTTGTTATGTGGATTGCGATTTTCCAGTTTGCTCCATTTATTTGGCGCCAAATCGAGGGGCTTTTTATTGGTCTGTATGAACAAATACCCAATAAATCACTAGAATCCATCGGATTTATGACAATACTCTTTAAAACAGTTCTTCCAACCTTTCTTATTCTGGCTCCGTTGTTAATATTAGCCTCTTTGATAGCAATCGCAGGTGATATTATTCAAGTAGGACCGCTTTTTACAATGACACCGCTTGAACCCAAGCTTGACAAGCTCAATCCGACAAAATATTTTAAAAATCTTATGAGTATGAAAACTCTTTTTGAGCTAGTAAAAAACATTGTAAAAGTAATTCTTCTTGGGATAATCGGCTACGTCGTTTACAAATCACATTTCCCTGCCGTTTTAATGCTTGCCTCAATAGACAATAACTTTGCGGTTATGATTGAATTCGGGAAACTGATATTAGACTTTATCATAAAAGCCGGAATAGCATTTTTAATAATAGCCGCAGCAGATTATGGAGTAACAAAATGGAAATTTTTGCAAGATCAAAAAATGTCCTTTAAAGAAATAAAAGACGAATACAAAAACTCAGAAGGCGACCCGCACGTAAAAGCAGCACTTCGCCAGCGCAGACAACAAATGATGCAACAGGGAATGATGGATGCTGTTCCTGAAGCAGATTTTGTTGTAACCAACCCAACACATATAGCCTGCGCGCTTAAGTATAATCAAGACGAAATGGAAGCACCAAAACTTGTTGCTAAAGGAACAGAGCTTTTTGCTAAAAAAATCATAGATATTGCTCGTGAAAACATGGTACCTGTCATTGAAAACCCTCCGGTTGCACGAGCCATTTTTCGTCTTGTTGATGTAAACTCATATATACCGGCAGATTTGTACAAGGCGGTAGCGGAAATCTTGCTTTTTGTATACAATTTGCGTAAAAATCAAAATCCTAGTACAATACAGAACAGGGATAAAAATTAATGGAAACATCCGTGCAATCAAGAATAAAACAATATATTTCAATAATAGAGAAAGTTTCCAAGGTCGAACAAAGACGTATTCCTTCACATATGGTTGAGTTCGAAGAACTTGTTAGTATAGGTATTATTGCTGTTCAAGCCTTAATTAAAAACAAAACAGATGAACAGCTTAGTAAATATAATGATTCCTATATCGCAACAGCAGTAAGGTGGGCTATTCGTAATGAGCTACGAAACCGCTATAAATGGTACTCGCTTAAACATGCCAAAGTTTCTGATGATGAAACAGGGGACAGTTCAGATTTGGAAATAACACCGCATAAAGTTAGAGAAGCTGTTTACGAAACTATTTTATCCATTGACAGTATTGCTGCGGCAAATTCAGATAATGACTCGCCTTTTGACTTTATAAAAGACAAGGGTGCACTGCCTGATGAAAAAGCAGAATTAACGGAACTTGGAAGAGTCATCAGAGAGGCTATTGCTAAACTCCCGCCCAAAGATAGAACCGTTGTTGAATACCGTTTCTATCGTAATATGCAGGTAAAAGAGATTGCACAACAAATCGGACTTTCTTCTTCGCGGGTTACAAGAATTGTTCAAGCATCGCTTAATATAGTTCGAGAATATCTTGAAAAAAGAGGCATTGAATATCAATAGAGATAAATAACCACACTCCCCGCAAATTGACCTCTAAAAAAGTTTATAAGGAGCCATCATGAAAATAATAGTCTGCATCAAACAAGTTGTTGATACAAACGATATAAAATGGACCCCCAATAATACAATTGACCGCGAAGGTGCCCAAAGCATAGTTAACCCATGCGATATGCTTGCTATAGAAACGGCATTAAAAATAAAGGAAAACACACCGCAACACACTACAATAACAGCAATATCAATGGGTCCCAAACAAGCAGAATCCGCACTAAAAACAGCAATAGCAATGGGCTGTGATGAGGCTTTTTTAATCTGTGATAAAAAGTTCTCAGGCTCAGATACTGTAGCAACAAGTAGAACCCTTAGCGCAACAATAAAAAAAGTCTGCCCAAATTTTGATTTAATAATTTGCGGACAATACGCCTCTGACGGTGATACTGCCCAAACAGGTCCCAGCATCGCACAAAAACTCGACATTGAACAAATTACATATGTTACAGAACCTCTATTAGACGAGGCTCTTAACGAAAACAAAATAAAAGTTATAAGAAAAGCTGATGAAGTCATTGAAGTTATTGAAACTCAACTACCGGCTTTAATTTGTGTCGATGATTGCCCCTATGAACCAAGACCAATAAAAATAAACGGATATATTCATTCCCAAGACCAAGAAATCAAAATGTTAACGGCTGATGACATAGGGTTGTCAAGCGAAGAAACAGGGATAAAAGGTTCACCCACTTGGGTTGCAAAAGCTTTCCGCTCTGTCTCTAACAGAAAAAATGAAATTATAACACCCCAAAATACAAAAGAAGCTCTTGAATTTTTATCGAGCGCTATTAATTCAACAAAAATTTTGGAAGAAAATAAGGAGCAGATTGATGGATAATGATTTTAATATAAAAGAACCGCAACCGTCAGGAATCCTTATCTGGGGCGAAAAGAAACTCAACGGAGAACTGGCACAAGTTGTATTTGAACTTGTATCCAAATCAAAACAATTGCTTCAAAACAAAGAAAATAATAAAATAACCGTTATTACTGCGGGCGAACTCTCAAATTTACAACAAATTAAAGATAACCTTGCAAAATACGGGGCAGATGAGCTTGTTATAATCAAATCACCACTGCTCGAACAATATAATACAAGAAGTTACAGCGATGCAGTTACTAAATATCTCAAAGACTTTCCAAAAGAAATATTTTTAATTGGTGCAACAAAACAAGGACGAGATTTGGCGCCACAAATATCATCTGCAATGCAAACAGGACTAACGGCTGATTGTACGGGACTTGAAATAACGAACGAAGGCAAGCTTGCCGCAACTCGACCAACATTTGGAGGCGAACTAATGGCAACCATAATGTGCAAAACATACCCCCAAATGGCAACCGTCAGACCCAAAATCTTTAAATCTCAAATTATTGATGAACCAACCGAGATTTTTCTAAATGAATATTACCCCCAAAATATTCAACCCTCACTAAAAAAAGTTATAAAAAGTATCCCCATCTCTGCAGAAAATAACAAACTCGAAAATGCCAAAATTGTTCTTGCCGGAGGAAAAGGATTAAAAGATAAAGAAACTTTTAATAAATTATACAAGCTGGCAAACCTATTAGGTGCAGAAGTTGCAGCAAGCCGAAAAGCTGTGGATGCAGGACTCGCAAATCATGATATTCAAGTAGGACAAACCGGCAAAACAATCTCACCTGACTTATATATTGCATTTGGTATATCAGGAGCAATCCAACACTGCGTAGGCATATCGCGCTCAAAAAGAATTATTGCAATAAATTCAGACATCAATGCTCCAATCGCCCAATCAGCAGACACACTGATTGTAGGTGATGCAAAAGAGATAATAAACAGCTGGATTAACGAATTACAATAAGAAAGCCGGAACTTAATTCCGACTTTCTTGTAAAATTTCTAAGCACTAAATTCTGTTGTGCCAAACGCCACCATCTCTATCACGAACAGCGTCATAACAAGACCAAAAACGGAAAATTCCAGTCAAACCTAAAAGCGCGTGAGTAACAACTTTATCTGTTTGTTGATCATTAACAATCTGTCCAAGCCCAGGCCATATCAATAAAGATAAAACACCGGCACCAATAGATTTTCCGCTAACTTCACCGTCTCTACCATGCGTACCTGCCAAAACAGCAGACGGTGCAGATGATAACATTAATACAGCTAAAAGTAAAAGTACAATCTTTTTCATTATCTTACCCCCAATTAACTAACACTATAAAAGGGCGGATAGTTCCGCCCTAAAAAATATATGTCCTAAACTCTTCTTTTACGAGCTGCTTCAGACTTACGTTTTCTCTTCACGCTTGGTTTTTCATAGCGTTCGCGACGTTTAATTTCTGAAAGAATTCCCGCCTTTTGAATTTTCTTCTTAAATCTGCGAAGAGCGCTTTCAATATTTTCGTTTTCGCCTACTCTAACTTCTGCCACTGTGTTTTCACCACCTTAAAGCTATACTGACTACCTTAAGGGCATACTACCACGAAGAAATTACGATTTCAAGCCTACTAAGCCGGACTTAATTAAGTTTTGTTAAGACTTAACGCTAAGTTTTTTTACAAAAAACGAGCAGACAAAAGGAACCAAAGAAACTAAAACAAGCAAAGTTGGAATTCCGATATGCTCTGCCACGAAGCCGGTAAAAGGCAGCAACACACCGACAATCCCCCAAGACAAGCCCCCAATAAAGCCCGACACAAGCCCCCTATACTGCGGCACAGCATTTTGAGCCATAACCATATTTATCGGAATAGCGAGCAATGCAAAAAAACCGGCCAACACGACTGCAACGTATGAGATTATCGGAGCAGAAACATAAGTTAACAAAAATAACACCGAAAGCGGTAAAATCGTCAACATTGATAAATAAAACACCATGCTCGCACCAATTTTTCTTTCAAAAATAGAACTTGCTATCGTAGCAATAGCACCAGCAAGAACAAATAGAAAGATTAAAAGCCCTATTTTAGAAACAGAATATCCCATTTTTTGCCACAGGAAAGGCAAAAAGACACAAAAAGAGCTAACCGTAAGACATTTTGCAACCGAAATAGCAAACAAAATTTTCAAATCATTAACAGCAAAGCTCTCTCTAACAGCTCTAAAAAAAGAACTTAGAAAATCAGAGTTAAAAACTTGTGCCTTAAAATTTAAAAAACTACTGCTATCTGAGGTTTTAGGAACAAATTTTAACAGTAAAAGTCCGACCACAACACCATAAATAGCCAAAACAGGCATTCTTTCCAATCCGAAATGTTCAACCGTAAAAGATGAAATCAAAGGGCCTGCAGAAAACCCGACAGTCCCGCCCGCCAGAAAAATACTCATGGCCTTAGTTGGATTTTTTAGCGCAAATTGCTTAACAAATCCTGTTGCCTGCGGATGATAAAAAGCCACCCCCATGCTTCCTAGAGCCAGACACAAACCTAAAATCCAGAAATTAAATGCCGCACCTGTAAAAGACAAAAATATCGATGCAATTATCAACCCCCAAACAATGAAAAATCTCTTTTTTAAAATATCTGCTGCATAGCCAAAAAGCGGTTGTATTATAGAAGAACACAAATGGGAAATACTAATAAGGGTTGTTGCCAACGTAAGAGCAATTCCCAGTTTTGCAGCTATAAAAGGCATAATCGGATTGATAAATGCCGAATACGAATCAACGCTCAAATGTCCAAAACTAAGCATCCAAACTGTTTTATCTTCACTATCTGCATTTTTAATTTTAGCAGACAGATTTAACTTGCTGATAAAAGATTTTTCTTGCATAACTTCCTCCTAAGAGTAAATTAGCATAAAACAACTAACAGGTAAACAAAAACGGGCATACAACTTGTTGCCTGAGGCAAAATAGCGTGATATAATTGAGCGGGAGGACAAAATGAGTAAATATGATTTTCTAACGATTGGAAGCGCAACGCTTGATATATTTGTTGAAACTCCGGAGGCAAGAATTGTATCAGTCGTGGCTCCGGAGAATAAAAATGAATTTATGGCTTTCCCTTACGGGGCAAAGCTTGATATAGAAAACTTTGCATTTGAAATAGGCGGAGGCGCACTTAATACCGCAATAAATTTTAAAAACCTTGGCTTTGACACCGCAACAATAGTAAAGATAGGTGCAGATCCTATGGCTAAAGCTATTCTTGCAAAAGCTGAAAGCGCTGATATCGAAACAAAACACATAGTTCACTCTAAACATGAAAAATCAGGCTTATCAGTAATACTGACAAGTTTTCAGGGTGACAGAACCGTTTTGGCTCACCGAGGAACCAATGCAACCTTAGCTGCCGAAGAAATAGATTTTGACGCAATAAAAAAAACAAAATGGTTATACCTTGCTCCGCTCAATGGAGATAGCACAAAGTCGTTGGATAAAATTGCGCAGTTTGCACAGGAGCATAATGTCAATCTTTCAATAAATCTTGGTACATCAAGTATCAAAAAATGCAAAAACAGACTTCCCGCAATTTTACGAACAGCAGAGATAATGATTATGAACAGAGAAGAAGCTCAAATGCTTACAAACATGGCAATAAGACCGGATTCAACACACGAAAGCTTCTCGCACTTCTTTATACACCCTGACATTGTAAGTATTTTAGATAACCTTAAATTCATGACCTGTGGAATTGTTGTCGTAACAGACGGCAAAGAGGGAGTATACGCCCATGACGGGAAAAAGTATTACAAGTGCAAAGAATTCCCTGCAAAACCTGTTTCAACACTAGGTGCCGGAGATGCCTTTGCTTCTACATTTACTGCCGTATATAGCCAAACAAACGATATAGAAAAATCGCTTAAATACGCTTCTGTCAATGCAGCTTCGGTTGTAGAACACTTTGGAGCACAAAAAGGATTCTTAACTTTTGATGAAATAAAAAAACGACTGGAAGAAAACCCCGATTTTCAAGTTGAGGAGATGGATAAATGATAAAAACATCCTCTCTACAAGCAATTCTGGCTGTTTTTATAGGTGGTGGGCTTGGAAGTATAATACGTTATTTATTCGGAGTATTCCTAAACCGGACTAATCCTCATATATTCCCAATTCATACCCTTAGTGCTAATGTGGTAGGATGTTTTGTAATTGGTCTTGTCTTTGCTTTTTTTGCAAGTAGAGCTGATTTATCTTCGAACCTCAAACTATTCTTGACCGTTGGTTTTTGCGGGGGGTTTACGACTTTCTCAACATTTTCTTATGAAACAATAAACCTCTTACAAACACAAAGCTACCAACTTGCCGGCTTATATGTATTTTTAAGCGGGGTATTGTGTTTTGGCGCAGTAATTCTAGGTATAAGTGCAGGAGGAACAATTGGACGAAACCTTTAATTTTAAAAAAAGAATAGTTTTTGTTGGCATGCCAGATACTGCCTACGCGACACTATATTTTTTACATAAGGCCGGTGTAAATATCGTTGCAGTTGTCACTCCACCTGAAAACCATCCCGCAGGAAAACCTTTTGCAATATATGCACAAAAAATGGGTTACAACATAATAATGCCTGAAAACTCTATAAAAGAAGCATCTGTTATCACCAAAATACAAATGCTTAATCCTGATTTAGGTGTTGTGACAAGCTATTCAGAAAGATTTTCGAAAGAATTACTTAATTCCACAAAAGAAGGCTTTATAAACGTTCATCCCTCGCTGTTACCCGAATACAGGGGGGCAAATCCATACTCTCATGTCATCATTAATGGAGAAACGTCAACAGGAATAACCATTCATAAAATGGATGAGGACTTTGACACAGGAAACATATTAGTTCAACGTCCGATAGAAATTGCCACAAACGAAACAATGGGAACCCTTTTTAACAAACTTAACAGAGAGAGCGGAGAGCTTTTAGTACAAATGTTAATGGCTTATGAGACACAAGGGTTACCTGAAGGGATTAGCCAGGCGTCACTAAAACCACCGATACATAAAGCACCTAAAATCCTTCCTGATAGCAAAGATACCGTTATCAGATGGGAAAAACCCGCAAAAGAATTGGAACGTTTTATAAGAGGGCTAAATCCGTTTTTACCTGCAGGAACAAGGTACAAGGGCTTATATTTGAAAATATATACAGCTGAAGCCTGCGAAATAAAATCGAAGTTTCCGCCCGGAACAATATGCTCGGTTGGGAAAACACTTGATATTTCAACAGGAAAAGGAGTATTGAAAGTTCGTTCTCTTCAACTTGGAAGTTACTTTGCCGGAAATGCTGAAGATTTTATTGAACGAGTTAATGTAAAAGTCGGAGATAAGTTAGAACTTATGAATTAAGAATAAAAAAAGACCCGCAACTAACACGGGCCTTTTTTGTACACAGACAGAAATTAGTTTTTACTTCTGTCAATAATTTTGTTATCTTTAATCCAAGAGAAGTTTGAACGAAGCTCAGAACCAACTTTTTCAATCAAGTGTTCTTCACCTTCTTTGCGCATTCTTTTGAAATTAGGTGCACCGTTAGCAAACTCACTTAGCATTTCATTAGCAAAAGTACCGTCTTGAATTTCTTTAAGCACTTTTTTCATTTCTTTTTTAGTTTCTTCTGTAATAATACGAGGACCTCTTGTCAAGTCACCGTATTCTGCTGTATTTGAAATTGAATAACGCATATCAGAAATACCGCCTTGAATAATCAAGTCTACGATAAGCTTCATTTCATGCAAGCACTCAAAGTAAGCCATATATGGTGAATATCCTGCTTCAACAAGGGTTTCAAAACCTGCCTTAATCAATGCGGAACAACCTCCGCACAAAACAGCTTGTTCTCCAAAAAGGTCGGTTTCTGTTTCTTCTTTGAACGTTGTTTCTATAATACCAGAACGACCGGCACCAATAGCCGAAGCATACGCTAAAGCTACATCTTTAGAATCTCCTGTTGCATCTTTTGCAATAGCAATAAGAGCAGGAACACCTCTACCGATTTCATATTCACTTCTAACTGTATGTCCCGGTCCTTTAGGTGCAACCATTATTACATTAACGCCTTCGGGCGGAACAATTTTTCCGAAGTGTATATTGAATCCGTGAGAAAACATCAAATAATTTCCCGGTTTAAGATGCGATTTAATATGTTTTTCATAAACATCAGCTTGAATTTCATCAGGTATAAGGATTTGGACAACATCAGCCCACTGAGCTGCCTCATCAATACCCATAACCTTTAGACCATTAGCTTCTGCCCTTTTTGCAGAAGGACCATCAACTCTAACACCTACAACAACATCACATCCGCTATCACGAAGATTCATTGCCTGCCCGTAGCCTTGTGAACCAAAACCAATTACGGCAATTTTCTTGTCCAGAATGTGTTTTTTGTCAATGTCTTTGTCAAGGTAAATTTTTAATTCATAGTTAGACATAATTTTCTCCTTCTTCTCCAACACTTCACAATATTACCACAAAATAAAAAAACAAGACTTTTTATACAATATAAAAACTAACCTTTTAAATTATCACATCAAATAGTTACAAACTGACACTTAGACAAACTTTGTTGTAAAATAGTTTGTATGAATTTGAGGAAATGTATCGTTACTTTTTTTTCCATAGTGCTTGGGATAGTCCTTGTGCTGGACTTGGTCTGGGTTTTTATCACCCCACATCTTTTAAATAGATTTCTCAATTCACAGGTTATTGAGCATGAACTAAAATCAAAATCAAACTCAATTGCTACCGTATCCAAATTAAACTTCAAATTATATCCAGATTTTTCAATAAACATTAGGGCTGACAAAGTTAATATCAGACAAAATAACGTAACTGTTATAGACACCAGTAATCTTGATACAAGAATAAGTATTATCCCGCTGGTATTTAGTAATCTATCCGTAAAAAAGCTTGACATAGAAAGTATAACGTTAAAAATAATACGTGACAAAGAGGGAAAGACAAATCTTGAGGAAATACTTCTCTCGTTGATTAACACAAAAACTAATTTGGACATAAAAAAACTCAATGTAAATATAGAAAAATACGATATTTCATACCTTGATAAGACCATAAACTACAATATGCAAGTTAAAGGCGATTATTTTTATATCAATGAATTCGTATCAAACAAAAAAATCAACCTAAACACCAACGGCGAAATAATATATCCCAAAACATCATCAACAAATCCAATATTCAACATAGATATTACATCCGAACTTCCAATCAAAAAAAACCTTACAAAAAACAACTTTAGTTTCAATTTAGGCATCCAAAACCTTGATTTATCTGCATTTTCACCGCTTATGCAATATATTAAAGCCACTGAAATTATAGGATTAAGCGGAAAGATAAATGCGGAAATTAAAACAGTATCAAACGATGATGAAAAAAAGATTGTAGGGAAAATACAAAGTGAAGACTTTTCGATATGTGAAAAACTTCCTGAAAACTCAACCTATCTCAGAGAAAAAGCCACCATCGATTTTAATACAAATTTGCTAAAGAATACGCTAATACTTAACAACTTCAAACTCAAAACAATACACCACGATTTACAGGTAAACGGGCAAGTTAACCAAATCAACTCAAATACCCCCCAACTTGATTTAAAAGTAAAACTTCACAATGATGAAAAAAGTATGATATATACCCTTGTACCCTCAGAAATAGATTTTGAAAACAGAATGATAGCCAAAATCAAAAAATACCGACCTAAAGCAACAGTAGACGGTGAAATAACGATAAAAGGGGATGCCTTGGAACCTGACATAGAAGGCGAATTTCATACAGATAATTTGTTCATAGATTTGCCCGTAGCAAATGAAGCAAAAGCAAAATTAAAACTTATATTCCTAAAAAAGAAACTGCGAGTACTGGCTGACGTCGTTCCAAACAAAGGTACGTTTGTCAAAGTTGATGGAATTTGTGACTTGTACGGAGCCAAAAGTGCTATATTTGATATAAATTCGGGTAAAAATGTAAAGCTGACAGTAACAAGAGCTGTTTTAATGCCAATACAAGATACCTTCAGCTTAAATTTTGGAATTTTAAACCACCTTTTTGTAGAAAAAGGGTTGGGCGATGCAACACTCCACATAGACGGCACCCGAACCGACGCACGGGTTGATGGAAAATTAAATTTTTATTCAGGCACTGCTTCGCTTGAAGGGCTAAACACTAAAGTAGAAAATATATATGGATTTTTGAACTTCAGAGATAAAACGGCAAAATTTGAAACAACAAAATCAACCATTAATAATGACAACATAAAAATCAGCGGAACAGCCGACCTATACGGTGCATACAACATAAATCTGGTATCAAATTCAATCAAAACAAATACTCTGCTTAATCTGCTAAAAACCAGTGAAATGCTCAAACCCGCAATCAAAGAACTAAAAGAACTCAATTTAATAAAAAGTATTGAAGGTTACAGCAAAATAAAACTCAGCGCAAAAGGTAAAATGGATGACATGAAAGCACTGGTAAATATTTCAGACGTCGATTATAACGGAGAAATAAGCCTAAAAAACAACCTTGCGCAAATAAAAGGGTTTGACTTTCCTATAAAAATTCTAACAGCAAATGCCGGTTTTACTCCAAAGAGTATTAATGCAAAAACAAATACACAAATTATCAACTCCAAAATAGATGCAGATGCTCAAATAAATGGAAATAACGTAAAAGTATATGCCGTATCTAAAAGATTTTTGCTCAGAGATTTAATAATAATTGCGGATAAAACCGGATTACATAAGAAAATTTTTGCAACAACACCCCCCAAAAACACTACTTGCGTAAAATTTAATGCTCTGTATAACAACAAAACAAGAGACATAGACTTAAATAAACTAAAACTCAATGCAGAAATTTTTTATGACAAAACATCCTCAAACACGCCTAAGGTATACGCTACTCAAGGTCAAGTAACACTTCAAAACGGCAACGCAAACGTTAAAAGGCTCTACCTCACAATACTTGATTCCGTAATCTCTATAAACGGAACAATTAACAATGTTTTTGATAAAAAACCTGACTACAATCTGGATTGTTCTCTCAAAAACTTTGATTTGGCAAACCTGAATAACTTCGGTGAATATAAAATCTTTGGTGAAGGCATAAAAAAAATCCTCAACGCATACGGAGATTATAAAGGGAACATAAATGGCTGGTTAAAACTACGTAAATCCTCAATTAATGGTAAATTGCAAATCAGAAACATAAGCTTTATTCATAAAAAAACACAAATGCCCTTTGCAATAAGTAATGCTGATGTAATATTCAAAAACAATTCCTTATCGTTAAACTCTCTAAGCGCAACTGTTGATGATGTACCGGTATTTTTGACACTAAAAACAGACAACATCACAACCAAACCGCAATTAAAAGGATACATTACATCAAATGTATACCCAACATTTATAAACAAATACGTTAATGCCAACTTAGGCTATCCTATTAAACTTAAAGGGGAGACACGAATAAAATCATACTTTCAGGGAAATTTCAATAATCTTAAATCCAGTACAATTATAGATTTTCCTACCGGCTCAAATATTTCATATATGGGTGCAAGCCTTGATGACGAGGATTTTGACAGAGAAATAAAAATCGACCTTATCCAGAGCAAAAATAATATAAACGTACTAAACGCGTCATATTCCAAATATATTCCATCTCAAGACGGCAGCTTGACAAAATATCCATACATAAGTGCAAATGGGAAAATAACAATCGCCCCCCCAATGGCAATTTTCAATAACTTTAAAATTAAAACACATGCCAAAACCAGCAGTAAATTCTTCAATATTCTCTTCAAAAAATCAGTTCTAAAATACGGCGATTTTGAATGCGACCTAAACATAAACGGTACCATTTCAGCACCTAAAATATTAGGCTTCATAAAATTTAGAAATCTTGACATGCCGTTGTATGAAACCGTAATAAAAGACATATTTGCTGACTTCACGAAGAATACAATAGCTTTGAAAGTACTGGGAAATGTCTATGATACAAACATAAGCGCAATGGCAACGCTGGATAATAAACTAACTGCTC
The DNA here is from genome assembly GCA_944325625.1 of Candidatus Gastranaerophilales bacterium. Lineage (GTDB taxonomy): Bacteria > Cyanobacteriota > Vampirovibrionia > Gastranaerophilales > Gastranaerophilaceae > RGIG2134. Next base: position 194,956 of record CALVAP010000013.1, read on the forward strand.
CTTATAAAATAAAAAATGTTGATATAAAAGCAGACTACCTGAATTTAGATACAATTTTTGATTCGATGTCCAAAGTTACAATGCAATCCCCACATGCTCCAAAAACTCCTTCAAATAATGACCTTTTGGAATATATTGAACCATCGAACCTGTTGGTAGACAATGGGGTAGTTTCTGCAAAAAAAATACTGATTAAAGGTTTTCCGGCAACAGATTTGGAGGCTAACTTCAGACAAGGCACAGACAAAGTTCTTAGAATAAACAACTTTGATTTTACAATCGCAGATGGCACAATTAGTGCAAATGGTTATTACGATTTCAAAAACAACTTAATAAGCGGGGATTGTATAGCTAAATCAATAGACGCAAATCAATTCTCACAAATATTCTTGAATGTGAAAAACCAAATTTTTGGCGCCTTGAACGGTACAGTAAGTTTCACAACAAATGGTACAGACCAGTTGGAAAGAATTAAAAACTTAGACTGTAAAGTTTCATTCCTAATTCAAGACGGTAAAATGCCCAAACTCGGCTCACTTGAATACTTATTAAGAGCAGGAAATGTTATAAAAAGCGGTATTACCGGTTTTACAATCAATAATATAATTGAACTGCTTGTACCGATAAAAACAGGTGATTTTTCAGTTATTAGAGGCAACATTCTGGTTAGCAACGGTATTGCTAATGATATAAAACTTTACTCAAAAGGTAAAAACTTAAGTTTATACATAACAGGCAGCGGCAATCTCTTAAATCAAAACTCTCAAATGATTGTATATGGAAGGCTATCCAAGAAAGTTTCAACACTGCTTGGACCTATTGGAAATACTTCACTAAATACTCTTTTTAACCTCATCCCCGGAGTTAAATTAACAGAGGCAGAAAGCTCTGTACTAAAGGATATAAACAAAATCCCAGGACTTGAATTTTCTTCTGATGAATATAGATTTTTCTCAGCAGAAATTGACGGGGACATAAACGGCGAAAACTATGTAAAAAGCTTTAAGTGGCTTGAATAGACTAACAAATTTAGTTAATATTGCAAATTTTGTATCTTTGTCAAGTCTTTACGCTTAACCCCACCTTTTTGTTGGTAAAGTCTTTCAAAATTGCCTTGGATTTGCCTATAACTGTTTACTGTAGCTTCAATAGAGGCATTCGTCAAAAAGAAAATAGCCGGAAAACCAAATGCAAGAATAACAAAAACTACAATGGAATGATTTATAAGCTTCTTTATACGAACTTTCTCAGGAGTCTGTTTTTGTTCTTCCAGATACGAGTATAGCAATTTATTAACAAGCTCAGTCCGCTTTTCGGGTGTAAGTTTATCAAAAATCGGCACCACATCAGGATTTATTGAAACAACATATTTTTTCTCACAGGGTGAAATATCGTAATACTGGTTTTCGAGTGGTTCACCGGAATTTTTCAAAAATGTATGAGCATGGACATCTTGCGCCAAATTTTCAGAATTTTCAAAATCATCAAAATACTCACTTTGATTTTCTTCATCATCATCCATTTGCATTTTAATCATTTCTTGAATTTCATCTATACTTGGCTCGGCATTTCCATTTGGAGCACCCAATTCTACAGTGGAATCTGCTTCCATTTTTGCCATAATTTCTTCCTCTGAAAATCCGCCTTCACCATTTGTAAAATTTTTGCTCAAAGTTGTTTCCTCAAAATATTTCTTCGTGATACACTAAATTATAAGCGATTTTACTTAGTTTTTAATCAGACAAATAATGGAGATGAATTTTGTTTAGTATAGACAGGGATTATATTTTAGAAAATATTTATAAGCTAAAAGACAAAAAAGTTTTAATAGTCGGTGATTTAGCTATAGATGAAATGATATATGGAGATACTGAACGTATTTCAAGAGAAGCACCTGTTTTAATACTATTACATAATAAAACCAAAATTATACTAGGTGGCGGCTCCAACGCAGCACACAATATATCAACACTCAACAACGGTAAAGCCGGAGTTATAGGTGTTATTGGCGATGATTATCACGCCCCGATTTTGGAAAATGCATTTATTGAAGCAAATGTGGATACGTCAGGTCTTGTAATTGACAAAAATCGTCACACAACTGTAAAAACAAGGATTTCCGGAACTTGTTCTCAATCTATTTCGCAACAAATTGTCCGGATTGACCGACAAACAACCACACCCCTTTGCGCTGAAACAGAAGCAAAAGTTATAAAAAAGCTGGAAAAAGCTATTCCAAACTATGATGCCATAATTCTATCAGACTATCATCTTGGAACACTTACCCAACCCATAGTTGATAAAGCCATAGAACTTGCACATAAGTACAATAAAATAATAACAGCAGATGCACAAAAAACGCTGAACAAATATCAAGGTGTAACAGCAATAACGCCAAACCAACCGGATACGGAAAAGTTTGTCGGCTATTATATAAAAGACGAAGAAACGCTCTTGAAAGCGGGGAAAGATGTAATCTCTGATACAAACGCCCAAATGGTATTAGTTACCCGAGGAGATAAGGGAATGGTGTTGTTTGAAAAAAACGAAAAAGTGACGCGTATTCCTGTATTTAATAAAAAAGATGTCTTCGATGTCACGGGTGCCGGAGATACAGTTATAGCCGCATTTACATTAGCCTTGGCGGCAGGGTTTGAACCCAAATATGCAGCAGTAATCGGTAATATCGCAGCAAGTATAGTAATTAGGCACTACGGATGTGCAACTACTACTGTAGAAGAAATCGTTGAAAACTTAAAAATAATGGATATGAAAAAATTTATAATAGGGGGATAAAATGAAGTTAGAATTTAAGAAATTTGATTATATAATAACTGCAGTAATTTTACTGATAGCAATTCTTTCTGTTGGAATATTTGTGTTTCACAACAAAATAGCGAAAACTCCGGTTGTCTCTGAAAATACCGTCGTATTTCAGGTATTTTTCCGCGGAATAACATTAAGCTCAACAGAAAATCCATTCAAATTACTTGATGAAAGCTTTATAACAATCAGAAACGTTCCACACAAAAAAGTAACCATACTGGGAACACAAAAAATACCGAGAATGACAATAGTACCGGACGGCAAAGGTGGTAGCACAATTGCTCAAGACATAGCTAACCCGTATATGTATGATATTCTTGTAACCCTAAGTGACGTTGCTAAAATTACCGACGACGGCGCGGTATTGGGTGGCAACAAACTTAAAATGGGGTTACCCATTGTTCTAGAGGGTAAGAACTACAGGTTTTCGGGAACCCTTTCGAACCTAAGAGTTTTAACCGATGAAGAAGCTCAGGAGTTGGAAGACTCTATAAAACTTCAAAAAGAACAGCTCGAACAAACAAAGCAGATATTACCTGCTCAATCTTATGGCAGCCAATCACAAGAGGCACAACAAAATAATTAGCCATAAGTTGCAAAGTGAGGAGTATATGCAGAGCTTTATTCTTGAAAAGATAAACAAATTACTTGAATTTCCCCAATCATATTTTAACAATTTGCTTGGGGACAGCGTAATAATAAAAAATATTGATGAAATAACATTTGCCTTAATTGCGCTTTTGCTTGTTTTATCTACATTTTGCCAAACAGATATTCTGGGAATAATAGCTGTTGCTGTTATAGTAATTGGATTAATTCGACTGATTGTAACTAAAGGACAGAAAATAGAACTTTCAGCCTCAGAGGGGGCATTGATTATATTCCTTTTATTTCTGACTTTTTCGACGATAAACTCAACGGAACCCCTGTATAGTTTAGAAGGGCTTGCGAAATATATAATATACATCGGCTACTATTTTTCTATTGTGCCAATGTTTCGCAAAAGAAGAAGAAAAGTACTGCTTATGTTTCTTTTAATAGGTGCATTATGCACATTAGAAGGCTTTTATGCGCTTTTACAATCCAAAACTGTAATGGAAGGTGCAACCTGGCAAGATATGAGCTATATTAATCCCGAAGATGCCATTTCAAGAATATATGGAACTCTTAAACCTTACAATCCCAACCTCTTAGCAGGATATCTTACAGCTTGTTTGCCTGCAGTTATTGGGGTAACCCTTTTGACTATTGAAAAACGCCACAGAAAATCATTTTTTATTGCAATTATTGGTGTAATTATATCTTTACTGGCAATATTCCAAACCGGATGCAGAGGGGCATATATAGCGCTTATGGGGATAATTTTAGGATTTATGCTAATCTCTTACAGAATAGTGTTCTACGATTTTGCCGCATTCAACCAGTTTAAAAAACTATGGATAAATTTTGCCTCTGCAATTGTTGCCGCAGGTGCTATTGCACTGGCCTGTATGCCCAAAATATTACACCGACTGATGTCTGTCTTTCTCTTGAGAGGAGATTCCTCAACGTCTTTTAGATTTAATGTATATAAGTCATCTTGGCATATGTTTACAGATAACCCGTTTTTTGGGATTGGACCGGGAAACCATACATTTCGTGAAATTTACGGTTACTATATGCTAACAGGCTTTGATGCTCTTGCCGCTTATAGTGTACCTCTTGAAATTGCTGTGGAATCAGGAATTTTTGGTTTTATTAGTTTCTTCACATTTATAGGGCTTCTATTTTGGAATTCAATAAAATATATTTGTCAGGACCAATCAATCAGAGGCAAAATATATGTTTCAATATGTATTGTTAGCATTTTGGGTTTAATGATACATGGACTTTTTGATACAGTATTTTTCAGACCCCAAGTTCAATTTATCTTCTGGACCATGGTTGCCCTGCTAAACGGCGTTATATATAGGAAAGAAACAGAACAAAAGAATAAGGTAGAATGTATATAAAATAAACCTCTAAAATTCTCTTCTACCTTCAAGTGCGCGAATAAGAGTAATTTCATCCGCATACTCCAAATCCGCCCCTACAGGCAGTCCAAAGGCGATTCTCGTAACCTTTATACCAAAAGTAGAAAGAAGCTTATTAATATAAAGGCTTGTGGTTTCACCTTCTATAGATGGAGGAATAGCCAAAATGACTTCTTTTGTTTGCGCTAAGGCCGCCCTGTTCAACAGCTCTTTAATTCTAATATCTTCAGCCCCAATTCCATCCATTGGAGAAATCAAACCCTGCAAAACGTGATACACTCCGTTATACTCGTTGGTTCGTTCAATCGCTATTAAATCTTTAGTTTCTGCCACAACGCAAATAGTTGACTTGTCACGCCGTGGTGAGGAACAAATCTCACAAGGATTATTCTCGGACATATTGAAGCAAACGTCACAACAATGGATTGTCCTTTTTGCCTCTTTTATTGCATCAACAAATCTCTCAACCTCAGAAGAAGGCATTTTGAGCACATGCAATGCCAAACGTTGAGCAGATTTTGGACCAATTCCGGGTAATTTTTGGAAGCTTTCAATAAGCTTAGCTAAAGGTTTTGTATACATTAGAATAATCCGGGAATTTTTATTCCACCCGTAAGCGACTTCATTTTTGCTTCCATTCTTTCCGTAGCAGAGTTTGAAGCATTCATAATAGCTGTTGTTATAACATCTTCAAGCATTTCAAGAGTATCGTCATCAACAGATTGCGGATTTTCCGGATTTATAACTTCTTTGGAAAGTTTAATAGACTTAAATTTTCCTTGACCGTCACAAGTAACTTTAACTGCACCACCTGCAGCTTCACCTGTAATTGTCTGTGCAGCCAGCTCCGCTTGTGCTTCTTGCAATTTCTTTTGCATTTGCTGCGCTTGCTTCATCATATTTCCCAAATTCATCATAGTATTTCCTCCCTAAATAATTTGTATAAATATTATAAAATTAAACATCACAACATGCAAGAAGCATAATAATACAAAAAACGGGTAAAAACCCGTTTTTCTTATATGAAATCAATGTAAATTGGTTCGATATTATTTTGAGAACTCAACCAAAGCTCTAACAGAGCGTGCTGTATCTCTAACCGTTTCATCAGAGTGCAAATTCATAGTATCTTCAAGAATCTTTATTGCTTCTGACTTATCTTCAAGTGCTAGCACTTCATTGATGGCACTCATTGCTACTCTTGTCGAAAGATCATGTATTCCCTTTCCTTTTTCGATTAAAGCGATTTTTAGTGCATCGTGGGTATTTTTTCTTATAAGAGCTTGAACAGTTCTTTCTCTTATTTCATCTATCGGGGAATTTGTTCCAACTTCATTAAGAACCCTTATTGCCTCTTGTGCATCTTCATGTTTTGAAAGTGCATCTATAATGTTGTTAATTCTTGATGTATTCATTGTCAATCCTCCTTATACTGCTAACTCTTCTTTGAGCATGCCTTCAAGTTCATTTACAGGTCGTTTCATAAGGTTATTGACGCTATACTCATTATTACCGAATCTTTCACTTACAAATCTAGACAAGTCATTCAAATCAAAAGAGATTTCTGTATTCTTTGCTTGTGACCACCAATTTGCCACATTATCTTTAACTTGGCGTCCAAAAGATACAACTGAATTTAATCTTGATTTTAGGGCACCGTTGAAAGAATTAATATTTCCAACAACAGCCGACATAAACATCTTTCCTCTTTCTCGTATTCCAATTCCTGTATTTTCTTTATTTGCAGTTGTTTGGAATACATCCGCCTGTATTACGTTTCCTTTAAAACTAATACCAAAAGGATTTGACGAATGTCCTTGTGTACTATTTTTTGCTTCCGATTTTAATGATTTAAAAATACCAACTCCATTGGTATTAAAAGTTATCTTTGTCATATGCAATACCTACTCTTTTTCTGTGACTTAACAGTTTAAATTTATCATAATAAGAAATAGGGGCAATCAACCGAAAAGAGTAATTAACAAGCCGTTTTATTAAACTTTAGTTGTAGGGAAATTAAACATTTGTAACAATTTTTTCAAATATTTGCCCAAAAAGGCATTTTTTTCGTAATATTATACTTGTTATAAGTGTGTGAAACAAATAAGTGTGAATTTTAATTTGTAGGAGTGTTGAATGTATAGTCCTGAGTTAATAAAATTTCTTTTGAACTACAATGTGGAAGAAGAAAAATCCTCTAGGAAGGTTTATAATTTTAAAGACGGGAACAGTGTTTTTGCCTATAAAAAGTTGGCACCTGTCACTATTAGTGTAAAATCGAAATAGTGAATATTATGTACATATTTTAAAAATCTATGTTTATAAAATTGATAATTTTATAAACCTAACCTAACTACCATTTTTGCATGACTAGTGTGAAGTGAAAACGCCCCTATCATGCGTTTTTTTTATAAAAACACAACAATGCTTGTGATATAATAACCTACATGAATACTTATACGGACAAATTTGATAAGAGTGAGTTTGATAAAATAAAAAAGTTCTTTTGCGCTAAAAATGCACAGCTTAGTGAGCAACAGTATGCCGTGTTTAAAGCAAAAGTTGATAACATAACTGCTGTTCTATACACAAGTGGGAAATTTGTCTTACAGGGGCAAGATGTTAGCGAACTTGCACAAGAAATACAAAATTACACAGGTAAAACGACACTCCCGAATATAAATGAAGTAAAACAACCGCAAATTGATATCCCTCTCCCTCACATCGGTGTTGATGAATCCGGCAAAGGTGATTTTTTTGGACCGTTGGTTATTGCAGGTGTACTTGCTGATGAAAATAATGCTGAAAGGTTTATAGAAGCAGGTATCAAAGATAGTAAAAAACTTTCTGATGAAAAAATACTTAAACTTGCGGGCATAATTAAAGCAAACTCAATTCATTCAGTAGTCGTTGTGGGTAACGAAAAATACAACCAATTATATTCTGAGTTCTCGAACCTTAATAAACTCCTTGCATGGGGACATGCAAGAGTAATCGAGAATATTCTGGAGAAAAAAGACTGTAATATTGCCCTATCTGATAAATTTGGCAACGAATCACTTATTAAAAATGCACTACTTAAAAAGGGACAATCAATAATACTGGAACAAAGAATTAGAGCAGAAGAGGACATCGCAGTTGCTGCAGCTTCCGTTCTTGCTAGAGCAGAATATGTTAAAAAAATGCAATCTCTTTCATCCCGCTATGAAATTGACCTTCCTAAAGGTGCGTCAGAAAAAGTTTTACAAGCAGGGAAACAATTCATCTTACGATATGGGAAAGAAAAATTAAACTGCATAGCAAAAACTCATTTTAAAACTTACACCCAAATAAATACTTTATAAAAAAAACTCCCTTTGCGGGAGTTTTTTTTTTATATATCAGTAAGTTTAATTTGCGACGGACCATCCGTATCATCTACAGACTCCTCAGTCGAAATGGCTGTATCCTCATCTTCGGGTGAAACTATTTTGTTTATTGTAACAACCGTATCTGATGCACCAAGATTTTGTATCTTAACTCCTGTTGCCGGTCTGCCTTGACGAGAAATGTCAGCTGCCTTAATCCGACTAACCACACCACTTGCAGTCACCACCATAATTTCATCATCATCATCAACAATTGTAAGCGCAACAAGTCTTGAGTGAATAGTCTTGAACTTAGTAGCAATAAGCCCTATTCCACCTCTGTTTTGGGTTCTAAATTCAGAAAGTTTAGAACGTTTTCCAAATCCATCAGAAGTTGCAACAAGCAGGTCAGCATCATAATTTCTGGGAACTATATCACAGCCTATAATGCTATCCCCTTGACGTAACTTCATAGAATTAACGCCTCTTGCCGAACGACCTAACGGACGCAGCTCATCAAGACTAAATCTTATAGCCATTCCACAAGACGTACCAATCACAATCTCATCATTAGCACTTGCCAACTTAACCCAATTAAGCGCATCTCCGTCTTCCAAACTTATTGCTATAATACCTGAACGACGAATATTTGAGAAATTGCTCAATTCTATTTTCTTAATATAACCCTTCTGCGTAAGCATTATAAGATTTTGATTGGGGTCAAAGTTTGAAACCGGTACAACAGCTGTAATTTTTTCATCTTGCTCTATAGGTAGAACATTAACAATCGGCAATCCCTTCGCCTGTCTTTGTCCTTCCGGAAAATCATATACATTCAAACTGTATACAAGCCCCTTACTTGAGAAGAATAAAACCTTATCATGCATCATCGCAGTAAAGAAGTGTCCAACGTCATCGTCTTCTTTTGTTTTAATACCTCCCTTACCCCTTGTCGCACGATTTTGGCGCTCAAACGTATCCATGGATATTCTTTTCAAGTATCCTTGACGAGTAATAAACACGGCCATTGCAACGTTTGGTGTCAAATCCTCTATTGTCATTTCATCCTGCTCTGGAATAATCTGAGTCCTTCTATCATCCCCGTATTTTTCTTTATCTTCTCTTAGCTCATCCTTGATTATGTTAAGTACTTTTTGCCTATCAGCAAGAATAGCCTCATATTCAGCAATCTTCTGCTTCAATTCTTCATACTCTGCTTTAATCTTATCTTGTTCTAATCCTGTCAAGCGTCTTAACTGCATTTCCAAAATAGCATTCGCTTGATCAGCATCAAGTCCAAACCTGCTCATCAAACCACTTCTGGCATCTTCTGTAGTTTTTGACTTCTTAATAAGTTCAATAACTTCATCAAGACTGCCTAACGCTATCAACAAACCTGCCAAAATATGAGCTCTTTGACGAGCTTTTTTAAGGAAAAACACAGTTCTTCTGGTAACTATTTCTACACGATGCTCGACAAATTCATTAAGAACATCATAAAGGTTCATTAACCTGGGCTGTTTACCAACAAGGGCAAGCATGTTAACACCAAACGAAGTCCTAAGTTGTGTAAATTTGAATAAATTATTTTTTACAACTTCAGGTTTTGCATCACGTTTAAGTTCTATAACAATTCTCATACCTTCTCTGTCAGATTCATCACGAAGGTCGGAAATCCCATCAATTTTCTTATCTCTGACAAGTTCTGCAATTTTTTCTATCAATGCTGCTTTATTAACTTGATAAGGAATTTCTGTAACAACAATTGCAGTACGAGCCTGCCTGCCCCCACTTCCTGGAATTTCCTCAAATTGCGCTACCGCCTGCATTTTTATTGACCCACGACCAGTCATATAAGCCTGTTTAATATCGCTCAAGCCTATAATTGTTGCAGCAGTAGGAAAATCCGGTCCTTTTATGTACTGCATTAACTCTTCTACAGTAATGTCAGGATTATCAATTAACGCAATTGTTCCGTCCACCACTTCACCAAGGTTGTGAGGAGGAATATTAGTTGCCATCCCAACAGCAATACCCGCAACACCGTTAAGGAGCATCATTGGTAATCTTACAGGTAAAACTGACGGTTCCTCCAACGAGCCGTCAAAGTTAGGTTCAAAATCAACAGTTTCACAATCTATATCAGCCAACATTGATTGTGTAATTTTGTGCATGCGCGCTTCTGTATAACGCATTGCTGCCGCGGAATCCCCGTCTACTGAGCCGAAGTTTCCATGACCATCAATTGTCAAATATCTCGTTGCAAATGGCTGTGCCATACGAACCAAAGATTCATATACCGCAGAATCGCCGTGAGGGTGATATTTACCGAGAACTTCACCAACGATTCTTGCACTTTTCTTAAACGGTTTATCCGGTGTCATACCAAGTTCGTTCATCGCGAACAATATTCGCCTGTGAACAGGTTTGAGCCCATCTCTAACATCAGGCAACGCCCGTCCTACTATTACCGACATTGCATAATCTATGTATGAACGTTTCATCTCATCTCTAATATTAACCGGAATAATTTTTCCGTCCCCAAATAAGTTAGCTTGGTTTGCCAAAGTTTTACTCCCCATGTCTACATTTCATAACTATATTGTAGCATTAAAAGGCATAAAATCAAACACCCAAGCCACTTTGCAAAGAAAATTAACAAAAAATGACAAGGAGCTCATCCTTGTCATTTTATCTTTGTTATATACCATTAACTTAAAATCGAACTCATCTGGCTTTGTTGTGATTGTAGTTGAGCTATTTGTGTTTCCATTGCCTGAAACTTCTTTTCCAATTGTTCTTGATATCTTTCTACTTGTGCCGTTTTTGACTCAATCCTTGATGATAGATTACTTAACTGTGAACTTATTGTTGTTTCTCTATTCTTGAAAAATCCGCTCTCTACATCCAATGCACCCTCTACTATATCTTGCAGATTTTCAACCAGACCTGTTACACCTTTTTCAGAATCTCCTATCAATAATCTTTTTACAGCTTCAGGGTCTGATTTTAGAGCTTCTGTGAGTTTCTCTTTATCTATTTTAAAAGTATTAGTATCTGCATCAACTGATGTTCCAACATCTCCTGTTGTTATACCGATAGAAGCAAGCGTCTTATAAACATCTGAGCCGGCAACTGCTGTTGTCAAGGATGTTCTTATATCGGAACGTAAACTGTTTATCGAACTATCATACTGCAAATCGGCACCCGCTGCTGTTGCTGACTGGGATGTGGTTAGTAAGGTGTTTAGATTTGTGATTAATTCTTCCACTTGCTTAACTATTGCATCTGTATCTTGTCCTACAACTATATTGACCGACTTTCCTTCTTCTGTTACATCCTTCAAATCTATAGTAAGACCTGCTACTCCTGAAACTTCGCTTGTTATTGTGTTCGAATAAGATTGTATGAGAGAGCCGTTGAGTTTAACCTCAGCATTTTGTCCTAAAACTTGTGTTTCGGGAATAATATTTCCATTTCTTGTTAAGCCAAGAACGTCTGTTATATTAGAAGTGCCGCCCTCTATATTTACATTAAAAGCTCCTTCTTGTTTTGATGTTATAACGATTTTATTTTGAACAGAATCAAAAAATGCCGTTGCATTAGCTGTTGACGATGTATTTATTCTTGAAATAAGTTCATTCATGGTCGTTGTTTCTGTTATTGTTATCTCTGCTCCACCTATTGTAAACGTGCCTTGTGTTATTGACGGAACTTTTTCTCCTGCTTCGTTATACGTATAAAAACCTGAATCAACGCTAACAAGGGGTTTATTTAAATCTAATGACCCTATTGAATAGGAACTTGAAACGCTTCCATCTTCTTGCACAGATAACGCTAATGCGTTAACTAAGTTAGATGTATCAGAGTTCGCACCAACTCTCACTGCGGTACCATCTATTGCACTTAACGAAAATTTTCCGTCGACAAAATCAACATTAATAAGTGTACTGCCATTTTCATCCACCGCAGCATCTTTCATTTTTTGTGCGATATCTCCCAATGTATCTTCTGTTGACACATCTATTGCATAACGCTTATCGCCTACGTAAAAACTCATTGTTCCTTCTTTTACGCTTCCACTCGCTATTGCCGAAACCATGGTGTTTTCATCTATTGGGGCGGAAACTGAATTTGCACTTGTAACTTTAGTTGCTGTCGCCAGCTTAAGCACTTCCAACGAAATAGTCTGTCTTGGCGTTGAATTTGTCACTGTTGCGCTGACTTTATTCGAATCCGATGACGAAACCGTATTGGATGAAAAAATATCCTTTGAAACACCAAAATTGGCGTCTGTAAACTTTTGAGTAGATGTTAAAAGATTAGAAAATGTCGTTTTCACCTTTGATAAAGTCGACTGTTGAGCATTCAACTCAGTTTGTTGCTGCACCAACGGTGTAACAAGGGAGCTTGTCCGAGCAGCTACCACTGCTTCAAGCCATTACGCTGTGTCCAACCCTGATGCTGAACCTGTAGACGTAATAGACATGTTCCCCTACTTTTGTCATAAC
>CALVAP010000014.1 GCA_944325625.1 Candidatus Gastranaerophilales bacterium
TAAAAAGAGTATTTATGGTACACATGGTTTGATTATTTCCTACCCCTAAAATCCGCTACACAAGCCGATTGCCCGAAATAATCGCACCATCTGTCATACGCAAAACACTCACTTTATTACACTTGCAGATTCAAAAAGCCCGAATCCGGGCTTTAATAAATGGTGCCACGTCTCGGAATCGAACCAAGGACACAGGGATTTTCAGTCCCTTGCTCTACCAACTGAGCTAACGTGGCTTACTGGTTACCTATAAATAATACCAATTAAAGATTTTAAGTCAAGATTTTGTTTTAAAGTTTTTCCAACTATATGCTAAAGTCAAAAAATTCCTTTATATCGACGCCCAGTGCACTTGCTATTGTATAGATACAATATATAGACGGACTTCTCTTTCCTTGCTCTATTGCACCTATGTATGTCCTATCAACCCCAACTTGAAACGCAAGTCTCTCTTGTGAAATTCCTTTGGTTGTCCGAAGAAATTTCATCCGCTCTCCAAATACTTTTAAAATTTTTCTTTTTAATCTAATTTTGGTTCTCATCAAATATGATTATGCAATGATTACTATTTGTCATCTACCGACAAATAGTCACATATAAATATATACCTATTTCACTTTATGGATAAGGATTTTAGAGAACGAGCTCATTGACTTTTACATTAAATTATGGTAAAATTTTTTAAAAAGGATATTCTATGAAAAAACTTGAAGCCTTCTCACTTGCTGAAATACTTATTACTCTTTCTGTTGTCGGTATTACAGCGGTTTTAACAATCCCCAATTTAATTTTAAAATACAACCAAAAAGTACTTGAAACTCAATTTAAAAAAAACTATGCTGCACTACAATCCGCCCTGCAGCTTTTAACAAATGAGGGTTACGATTCATACTCCGAACTACAGAACACACCAGATAGAACTAGCAAAAATACAGCTCATTTAAAAAAGCTAAAACCCTACTTTAAAGACAGCCAACTATGCACAAAACATTATCTTGAATGCGGTGGCAGCACAAGGGCAAAGGGATATCAAAATTATTCAAATACATCATATGCACACATTGACGCCGACTCTACTACAAATTTATCAATTCTTACCGCTGATGGAGCGCTCATATGGATGGGACCTTGGGGAGTTAATGGTTACCATGTCGATATAAACGGCCCGCAAAAAGGTCCTAATTTACTAGGACATGACATGTTTAGCTTTACCATTAACCAAAATAATACCATCGAACCCTATACTCGCTATGGTAATTGTACGTATAATACTCCAAATCAAGGACTAGCATACAACGGTTTTACATGTTCACAACACGCAATAAAAAATGTTTGCCCGGATGATCAAACAAAAACTTATTGGGAATGTTTGAGATAAACTTTCGCCCTCTGGCATTTTTTTCTGCTTATAATATAATGTTCTTATGTTTGATACGTTATCTGACCGTTTACAAGAAATTATTAAAAAGACTTCGGGAAATGCTGAGCTTAGCGAAGAAAATATGTCTGACTCACTTCGAGAAATCAGACGAGCGTTACTTGAAGCAGATGTTAACCTTAGAGTTGTTAAAGCATTTATTTCTAACATAAAAACTCGTGCAGAAGGCGAAGAAGTTTTAAAAGGTGTTAACCCTGCCCAACAGCTTGTTAAAATAGTCAATGACGAACTTGTTTCAATACTTGGGGGGCAGAATGAGCCGCTTAACCTTGCCCAAAAACCTTCTATAATTATGATGCTTGGGCTTCAAGGTTCAGGAAAAACAACTTCTTGTGCCAAATTAGCAATAAAATTAAAAAAAGAAGGCAAAAATCCGCTTTTGGTTGCCTGCGACGTATATAGACCTGCGGCTATCAAACAGCTTGAAACACTTGCGCTTCAAACTCAGAGTGATTTCTTTTCCATAGAAAACTGCTCTGATGTTAAAAAAATTACTCAAGAAGCACTAAACTATGCAAGAGAACATAACAACAATGTGGTAATTCTTGATACAGCAGGACGACTGCAAATTGATACAGATATGATGGCTGAACTAATGATTTTGGATAGAATGTTCAACCCGCATGAAAAATTACTCGTAATTGATGCTATGACAGGTCAAGAAGCCGTCAATGTCGCTGAAAATTTTAACGAACAACTGGGTATAACCGGAGTTGTTCTAACAAAACTTGACGGTGATGCCAGAGGCGGGGCAGCTTTGAGTGTCGTCTATTGTTGCCAAAAACCTATTAAGCTTACCGGAACAGGCGAAAAATTATCCGCTCTCGAAGACTTTTATCCGGAACGTATGGCTACACGTATTCTTGGTATGGGCGATATAGTTTCTCTTGTTGAACGAGCTCAAGAAGCCATCGACATTGAACAAGCAAAAGAGTTCGAAAAGAAAATGCGAAAAGCTGAGTTTACTTATTCCGATTTCCGCAAAATGCAAAAACAAATGAAAATGCTTGGCTCAATGGAACAAATTTTAGGAATGCTTCCTATACCCGGATTAAAAAAAGACGATAGAGAAGAAATTGCTAATGCGGGAGAAAAACAGCTTAAAAGAATCGAGGCGTTTATAAACTCAATGACGCCGGAAGAGCGAGATAACCCGCAAATCATTAACTCAAGTAGAAAAAAACGTATAGCAAAAGGTTGCGCTATGGAGCTTTCTGAGATTAATGCTTTTATTAACCAGTTTGAACAAATGCGAAAAATGATGAAAGGCTTCTCTGGGCTACAGGATAAACTTAAAAAGCAAAAAAATAAATTTGGAAAAATCCCTAATATGCCCAATTTACCCAAAAATTTTAACGGCAAATTTCCATTTTAATTTCTACTAATGATTTTAGACACAAAAAAAAAGCCGTCGTGCGGCTTATGTTAATAATCTTGGGAGGAGATTTTGGGGATTTGTTACATGCATAATAATTCAGTATTTTATTTTTGTCATGGGTTATTTTAAAATTGTTACACAACTTAATATATTTCTCAAAACCCATGCCCGCGACATGTTCGAACTTGTCAAGCCCTGATTGAACATGGCAATTCTGTTATTTTCATGTAAAATGTTAATAAACATTAAGGAAAAACAAATGAAAAAATTTTTTAGCATAATTTTGTATTGCACTATGTTGTCATTAACAACTCAGCCGACTTTCTGCGCAACAAATGATGAAATCAGAGAACAGGCTAAAATTCTATATATGAGTAACAATCCACAAGAAGCGCAAAAGCGAATTCTACTCATTCCTGAAAATCAAAGAACTGCAGCAGATTATTTTATAATAGGCAACAGTCAATCTGATTTAAAACAGGCTATAAAATATTATGAGCAGGCTATAAAACTTGATGAAAATTTTTATCAAGCATACTTTAACATCGGAAACTTATACCTGTCCGTCCAAAACTATGAAAAGGCAATTCACTATTTTAAACAATCAATAAAACACAACAAAGAATTTGCCTATGGATATTACAACCTCGGTTGTGCATACTTAAAAATAAATGAATACAATCAAGCTCGCAAAAGCTTCGAATCTGCAATAAAACTAAAACCGGAAGAACCTGATTACTACTACAACCTAGGCTATACCTACAAAAAAATGGAAAACCTAAAACGTGCAGATAAAGCCATAAAGCTATACAACGAATTAATAAAAAAACGTAACGAATCCTAGAACTTAAACATATTTGTTATATTTCCAAGAATAGTTTCTGCTCCGTTCGAATCTTTTTGGGAACTAATCGTTGCCTCAAGCAGAGTAATGGATTCCTTGAGCTTTTCATCATCAGGTGAAAGCCTTGAAGCTTGTTTTAAATCAGACAATGCACTTCGATACATTCCAAGTTCTTGCCTTGCCAGCCCTCTTATACAAAAAGCCAAAGTATAATTAGGATATAACTTTAAAACCTTATCACAATCTTCAACCGCTTCTTTAAACAAGCCCATTGAATATCTCAAAAAGGCACGATTACTATAAGCCCCAACATCTTTAGGATTAAGCTCTACTGCCTTTGTATAATCTTCAAGTGCGCCTTGTTTATCCCCTTTCAAAGACCGTATCTTCCCTCTATTGTTGTAAGCTACGCTCCAAGAAGGATTTAGCTCAATAGACTTTGTATAATCTTCTATTGCTCCATCAAAATCTTTTATATCTGCTTTCAACTTACCTCGGTTATTATATGTTGCACTCTGATTGGGATTTAGGTCAATTGACTTGTTATAATCCGCTATCGCTCCGAGATAATCACTGACACAACTTTTTACTAGTCCTCTGTAGTAATATACATAACTATCATCAGGCTTTAGCTCCAGTGAGGCTGTAAAATCTTTTATAGCTAAAGAATAATTCTTAAGCTTATATGCTACATATGCTCTATTGTTAAATGCAACGTTCCATTTGGGATAAAGCTCTATTGCCCTGCTATAATCCGATAAAGCTCCATTCAAATCCTTCAACTCGCTTTTTGCCAATCCTCGGTTATTCCAAGCTGTGAAGTCGCTTTCATTCAGTGCTATAGCTTTGTTAAAATCACTTATAGCTGATTTTAAATCTCCCTTTTGAGATAACAAAAGCCCCCTGCTATTATATGCCTTTTGATAATCGGGGTTTAATTTGATTGTTTCTCCAAAATATTCTATTGCAGATTTCTTATCACCTATGGCATTTGCTGCTCTTCCAAGATAAAACCATAAATCTGCCTCTTTAGGGTCCTTTTTCAACAGTTCTTTACATTTATCAAAGACTATTTTATAGTCCTTTTTTTCCATTTGTGAATCAAAATCAGCTAAAATTTGGTCTAATTGCGAACTTTCCATATATCCATCCTAAAACATAACAAACTCATTATACAAATTCTCTCAATAAAAGCAAATACGTACTTAGGTGGATTTTTTCACATAAAAAAGAAGGCTTTCGCCTTCTTTTCTCTCTGTAATTCTCTCTTAACCTCTCAAGTTTAATTTCTTAACCAATTCTCTGTAACCTTCGAGATTATTTTTCTTGAGGTATGCGAGAAGATTCTTTCTTCTACCAACCATCATCAAAAGCCCGCGACGTCCTTGGAAATCTTTCGGATTGGACTTCAAATGTTCCGTTAGCTCGTTAATTTTTTCTGTCAAAAGCGCAACTTGAACATCTACTGAACCTGTGTCTTGAGCATTTTTTCCGTATTTTTCTACGATTTCTGATTTGTTTTTTAAGTTGATTGTCATTATTTATTTTCCTTTTTATTTCACTTACATTTCGGTGGTGTAAGTTCCTTTAATATAACATCTAAAGAATAGATTTCAAGTAAGTTTTTAAGATTTTTTAACTTTTTTCGTATAAGATATCCGCATAATGTGAAAGTTTAGCTATAAGATTATTCATTTTTCTTTCTTCAATCTCATCTGATTTCTTTCTTACTTGTTTCCAAGATAACTTCGATTTTAGAGCTGCTGCAAGAATTTCGGGCATATTCAACGCTATTCTGTCTTTTGACTGTTCCTCTAATGTTTTATAATAATCTTCCTTAAAACAAGGAGTAAGTCGCAGTTTCCAATTTCTGGGGTCTTTTGTCCCCATATAATTGTATACTTTTTTCAAACCGAACAAATCCATAAATGAAATTTGAATATTTTTGCCATTAGCAAGCATTTCTACGAATTTATACTTTAAACGTTCTCGGGGATCATTTTTTACACCCAAAACTATAGGTTCTCGCTGCTTATTAGTCCAACCAGGATACAAAAATCCTGCAAGATAAAGCGGGTTAAACGCCTCATTAGACGGTCTTCCCCAGTTTTCTTCAGGAGGAATATACTTTAACTCGTTATCTATTTTTGTTGACAATGGCGGATCGTCATGTGAGCCGACCAACCACCAATAATTTGACGGCGCATCTTCTGCCCTTATCCATTTCAGATTTTTTATACCGGGCAACTTTAACTCTTTATAGTATTTATTCTTAAATAAATCTGTCTGAGCGCCCAAATCCTCCCATACTACATCTTTTTTATCAACGCCATGCTCTTTTAAAAGTGGAAGAATTATTTTTTCTATTACTCTGCTAAACTTCCTTTCAGGATCTAAATGTGGAAGATTTGAAATATTTTGTCCGTTTGTAAACACACTACCGTCAGCCTCTTTTCTCACACTCGACTTCTCGTAGTACCAAGGATCCAACAAGCCGATAGCATGGTCTATTCTTATCGCTTTTGCATCTTGCAAAACCTTCTCAAACTTACGTTTGATAAGCTTTCCGCCTTCCAACAACTCGCCTTTTTCATCGAATAATTTTTGCGGATCTATAACCGGAATGTCCCAAACTTGATGTGAATTATTAGGTCCGCCCCCGGGGCAACCTAGTGCATATCCGCTTAGAAACGCTTCTGGATTTCCCCATACATCTGCCTCTGAAAATCCTACCAGCGCATCTCCTATCAAGTTCATTCTTGATGGTGTATCTCTTAGAAATTCCTTCAATTGCTTATTATATATAAACTGTTTGAACTTATACAGTTCTACATCGGGTTTATACTCTTGTTCAAGTTCAACCTTTCTCGCAACTGCCAAATCATGATTAGGACTGCTTTTATCATTTATGTATAGAATTAAATTCTTATCAATATCATTCCATTCTGAGCTTTGCTTTCCGTCATATATTCGGCTTTTTATAACATCAAATAAAGCATCCGTTTCAAGCCATTTACCTTCTTCTTGCTTATATGTTTCGAACTCTGACTTTAACTGCACAACCTCTTTCACACCGTTTCGGGCTCTTGTCTTCATTGAACGGTATGCGTTATACAATAAATTATCATAGGCGTTAAAAGCTTTTTGAAAATCAGTTTCATCCTCTAGCCTGTCTGTATTTTTAAATGCATTCAATACATTTTCATCAAGAATATTTCCATACTCTCTTGTTGCAAGTTTGTTCAAATCTATGAAAAGATAATTTGCGGAAAAAGCTCTGCCTCCATAAGGTGAAACGTCTTCCCTTGATATTAAACCGTTTGGTCCCAATTGAATAGAATTAAATCCTAACATGGACACAAATTCATTAACATCCTGCGCCTTATCATTAAAGAATGACCCTATATAAAAATCTCTATCTGCAGCAGGAAAACTCGAGCCATGCAATATTAAGGACAAATTTTTAACCCCGAG
The DNA here is from genome assembly GCA_944325625.1 of Candidatus Gastranaerophilales bacterium. GTDB lineage: Bacteria > Cyanobacteriota > Vampirovibrionia > Gastranaerophilales > Gastranaerophilaceae > RGIG2134. The sequence goes on from CALVAP010000014.1 coordinate 7,135, forward strand.
AAGTCTTAAAGCATCTTTTGAGGCTTTTGCACAACCAGCTTGCTCCTCCTTTGTCAATGCTCGCCCAAATGTCGGTTTTTGCAATATATTTCTGTAATAAATACTTTTATTTGTATCTGTTGCGCCTATTCTCATACCAAAAGCCCTTCACAAAGGCTAAAAACCTCAGGATAAATCTTTTGAACCCCAACCGAACGAATTTTTATAATACTTAACAATTGCTACTGCGCGAGACTTTCAAGAAGTGCTATTTTCATAACTGATATAGACGGTTTCTGTCCGGTCCACAATTCAAACGCTCTCGCGCCCTGATAAATTAACATCTCACAGCCGTCAATTATCTCTAAGCCTAAACTCTGCGCATCTTTTAACAGTATTGTTTTTCTGGGATTGTAAACTATATCATACACTATCGCCGAGTTTGTCATCGTTTTTAGAATAGGCAACTCTACAGGCGTTAAATCCATAGCCTTACCTCTCATTCCAATAGGGCTGGCGTTTACAAGTATTGCAACATCAGACAAATCAGACATGCTTTGCACTTGCTTTAGGTTAAACTCAACCCCACCGAATTGAGAACGCAAAAAATTAACCATATTACTTGCATTGACAATATTACGGGTATAAAAATCTATATACTTTACTCCTGCCTGACAAAGTCCGATTGCAGCGGCTCTCGCTGCTCCACCTGTCCCTATTATTGCTCCCTTTTTGCCTCGAATAAAACTCTTTTGCTCATGGGAAATTGCCTCGCTAAATCCATAAACATCCGTATTAAATCCTTTCAAAGACTTATCCGGCATAACCTTAACCGTGTTCACACAACCTGCAATATTTGCAACATCATCAAAGTCATCTATCATCATTGTCATAGGTACCTTAAACGGTATCGTTACATTAAACCCGAGATAACCTTCTCTTTTTATATCCTTAACCTTCTGAATCAAGTCCTCGGGATTTGTTTCCATAATGTCATATGAACCTGCTATGCCAAGCTCCTTAATCACAGCTTCGTGCATCACCTTTGATAGTGAATGCCCAAGAGGATAACCTATAATCCCAAGCTTAATCATTATTTTCTACCTCTGCGTCTCTTATATATTTACAGTCTTTATTGGAGCATGCAATTTTGGGCATTTTCTTTTGAACTTTTTTAACCAGTATAGAACCACACTTAGGACATTTTTCATCTATAGGCTCATTCCATAGGACTGACGTACAGTTCGGGTAGTTACTACAACCATAAAATAACTTTCCAAAACGTGACTTTCTAACAAGATACTCCCCGTCACATCCTTCAACCTGGCATTTAATTCCTGTTGTTTGAACAATCTTTTTACGATTTTTACATTCTTCGTTTGTACATTGAAGGTATTTTCCGTAAGGACCTCGTTTGATAAGCATTTCACTGCCACATTTTTCACATTTTTCGTCTGATTTTTCGTCCTCTATAGGCGCCTTAGCCTCACCATCCAAAGACATCATCGTTTTACATTCGGGATAACCCTCACATCCCAAAAACTGTGTTCCCCAACGGCTTGTTTTTACGAGCATTTTTTTTCCACAGTTCGGGCATACTACATCAGACTCTATTCTGACAATTTCCATATTCTTTTTTGCATCATCCACTGTGGATATAAACGGTGAATAAAAATCTTTCAAAACATTAGTCCAATTTGCCTTATCCTCAGCTATTTCATCAAGTTTTGTCTCCATGCCCGCAGTAAACTTGTAATCCATAATATCTTTAAAATGTTGGTTCAACTGGGCACATACGGTTTTTCCCAAAAGAGTCGGCAAAAGCGCCTTATCTATTTTCTCCACATAATTACGTGTTTGTATTTTTGTGATAATCGTAGCGTAAGTGGACGGTCTGCCTATTCCGTATTCTTCAAGAGCTTTTACAAGTGATGCTTCGCTATACCTTGGCGGTGGTTGTGTAAAATGTTGTTTGGGATTAAGTTTTTTCAGTTCAACTTTATCACCCTGTTTGAAATCCGGCATTTTCTTGTCTATACAATCGTCACCTTCGCAATTTTCATCCGGAGTTTCTTGATACAACTTCAAAAAGCCATCAAACACAACTTTTGATGTTCCAACTTTGAATTGATAATCTTTTGCACTAATTTCTACCGTCTTATTTTTTATTGTGGCATTTTCCATTTGGGAAGACATAAATCTATCCCAAATAAGCTTATATAGCTTAAACTGTTCTGAAGTAAGATATTTTTTGATACTTTCTGGAGTTTTGTCTATATAAGAGGGTCTTATTGCCTCGTGAGCATCTTGTACATTTTTCTTTCCCGCCTTAACATAATTATTTGGAGTCTTGGGATAGTACTTTTCACCAAAATTGTTAACTATAAAATCTTTCGCTGCAATTTGGGCATCATCTGAAACCCTTACCGAGTCAGTTCTCATGTATGTAATAAGCCCAACAGGCTCACCATCTATCTCCATGCCTTCATAAAGCTTCTGCGCTATTTGCATTGTCTTTGAAACTCCATACCCCAACTTTGAGGAAGCTTCTCGTTGTAATGTCGATGTAATAAAAGGCGCAGAGGGTTTTCTTGTGGTGTTTCTTTCGGCAATATTGGAAACTTTGTACTCAACACCACTTGCTGATAAATCCTTAAGTATTTTATCCGTCTCTTCTTTTGAAGATATCTCTATTTTTTTGCCTTTATACCTTGTAAGCTCCGCACTAAACGGAATTTTATCTTTAACGCAATCTGCATCAATCGACCAATACTCAACAGGAACAAATGCATCAATAAGTTCTTCCCTCTCAACAATCATCTTAAGCGCAACACTTTGCACTCTGCCTGCTGAAAGTTTGTAATTTTTCATTTTTTCCCAAAGGACAGGACTAATTTTGAACCCTACAAGCTTATCTAAAATTTGTCTTGTCTGTTGTGCCTGCACTAGGTGCATATCTATTTCATGAGGGGTTTCAACGGCATGCTGAACTGCTTTTGGTGTAATTTCGTTGAATACAATTCTACGAATTTTTGTATCAGGCACTTTCAAAATTTCCTTAACATGCCATGCTATTGCCTCTCCTTCCCTATCTGGGTCGGACGCAAGATAAACCAAATCCGCAGCTTTTGCTGCTTTGTTGAGTTTATCAACTACATCTTTTTTCTCCGGAATCACTACAAATGTTGGTTTAAAATTATCTTCTACATCAAATCCCATGCCTTTTTTGGCTAAATCTCTTACATGCCCATAACTTGCTTCTATCGTATATTTATCCCCCAAAATCTTTTTAATAGTTTTAGATTTTGCAGGGGACTCAACTATTACCAAAACCTTTCCATTTGAGGTTTTAGCGGTTTTTGCCGCTGTTTTCTTTGTTATTTTAGATGTTTCTTTTTTTACTGCAGTCTTTGCCATAATTCTTAAATTTTAACGCATGAGGCGTACTTCTCTCCTTCAATTTGTTTAATTATGCCTTTAAGCTCCAACATTGTCAAGATAGACATTAAATCTCCAAATTCTATTCCGGTCAAATCTAATATTTCATCAAAAGATTTAGGCTCTATTTCAATAGCATTAAAAATTTTTTGTTCCATAGGCTCAAGCTCAAAATTCGTTGTTTTAACACTTTTAGGCTTACTAACCGTCCATTCAAGTGTATTCAAAATATCATCCGCACAAGTTACAATCGAAGCTCCGTCTTTAAGAAGCTTATAAATACCTTCTGTATTTGGATTACTAACAGCTCCTGGGATACACATAAGTTCACGATTTTGCTCAAGAGTTAAATTAGCAGTAATCATAGCACCGCTTTTTATTGCTGCTTCTGCTATCAATGTACCATATGACAAGCCCGAAACTATCCTGTTTCTCTGTGGAAATCTGAAACTCAAAGGTTCAAATGTAGGCCAATATTCACTAACTATTGCACCATTTCCATCTGTTATATCTTTATACAATTTTTTATTTGCGGCAGGATAGCAGTATTCAAAACCGCTTGCTATAACGCCTATCGTCTTTAATCCTGCTTCTAAAGCCGACTTATGCGCTATCGTATCAATCCCTGCTGCCAAACCTGATACTACGCACAAATCTGTTCCTTCAAATTCCAATAAGATTTTATTTAATACCTCCCTTGCCACACAGCTTGCTCGCCTTGAGCCTACTACTGCAAGAGTTCTTCCAAGATTACAATCCTCTAAATTTCCCTTTATAAATAAAACAGTTGGAGGATTATGAATCTCTTTCAGCATTCTGGGATAATCCTCATCTTCTAATGTTAAATATTTTATACCCTTTTTTTCTATATATTCAAAACATTCATCAGGGTTAATATTTTTTCGCTTCTCAAGAAAATATTCAACCTGCTTTTTTGTAACTCCCTCCACCCGAACAAGTTCAGAGGGGGCAATAGTCCAAGCATTTTCAATACAACCAAAATGTTTAAAAAGTCTTTGGACAAAACCGGAACCCAACTCCTCTATCGAAGAAAACGCTAACCAAAACTTACTCTTACACACTATTTATTCCCTATCCATCTTAAGTCCGGTTTTCTTGCCGCTAAAGTTTCATCTACTCTTTTTACAGGTGTTTTTTGCGGATGGTTTAAAACTTCATCAGGATTTTGTTCGATTTCTCTGGCTATTTTGAGCATAACCGCAACAAATTCATCTAAGCGTTCCTTGCTCTCGGTTTCCGTAGGCTCAATCATCATAGCCTCGTGAACTATAAGCGGGAAATAAACGGTTGGAGGATGAAATTTATCATCCATTAACCTTTTTGCAATATGAAGCGTATCAACTCCAAGCTCTTTTTGCCTGTCGCCTGATAAAACAAATTCATGCATACACGGTGCATCATAAGGTAGTAAAAAATCACCTTTAAGCTTTTCTTTCAAGTAATTAGCATTTAAAACAGCGTCCTCGCTGACTCTTTTTAAGTCATTTCCCATCATTAGAATATAAGCATAAGCTCGAACAAGAACACCAAAATTGCCATAAAACGCCTTAACTTTACCTATAGAGTTTTTCAATGCATAATCTCTATAATACTTTTCACCATCAAAACTAACGATAGGAACAGGTAAAAATTCCTTTAATTTTTCAACCACTCCGACCGGTCCTGCCCCAGGTCCACCACCACCATGCGGCGTTGAAAAAGTCTTATGCAAATTCAAATGCACTATATCAAACCCCATTTTGGCAGGATTTGTATAACCTAAAATCGCATTGGAATTGGCCCCGTCATAATATAGCAACGCACCTTTTTCGTGCATTAATTTGGAAATTTCCAGTATATTCTCCTCAAAAAGCCCCAAAGTATTTGGATTGGTTAGCATAATCGCTGCTACACTTTCATCCAAAACCGCCTTAAGAGCCTCAACATCAACCTGACCATTTGGCAGAGATTTTATTTCAACAACCTCAAACCCGCACATCGCAGCGCTTGCGGGATTTGTTCCATGCGCGGAATCAGGAATAATAACCTTTGTACGAGCCTCACCTCTTGTTTCAAAGTATTTTTTTACAATCATCATGCCTGTAAGTTCGCCATGCGCCCCTGCTGCAGGCTGAAGCGTAATCGCATCCATACCTGTAATGTTTTTTAATGCCTCTTGAAGCTTATACATAAGCTCCAAAGCCCCCTGACAATCATCGTCTTTCTGATTTGGATGAAGATTTAAAAATCCTTCTAAATTACACAAAAATTCATTAACCTTGGGATTATACTTCATTGTGCAAGAACCTAGAGGATAAAAACCACTTTCTATACAAAAATTTTTATCAGAAAGTTCCTTGTAATGACGCATAACCTCAAGCTCAGAAACCTCAGGCAAAATAGCATCTTTTATTCTTAAATATTTTTCATCGACATAATTCTGTGACTTAATTTCTTCTTCGCACAAAGATATTGCACTCAAACCAATTTTAGACTTCTCAAAAATAACACTTGTCATAAACTTCTCCCAATTTAAAATACATTATACAACAAGTTATATTTTTGTAATAGAATGTAAATATACAATTGAGTTAAATAGGGTGAACAATATGACAGAGACAAAAATGGAATATAAAAATACACTTAACCTGCCGCAAACAACGCTTGAAATGCGCGCAAATGCAGCGGTAAAAGAGGTTGAAACACAAAAATTTTGGGAAGAAAACAAAATTTACGAAAAATCAATCGCACAACGAGATAAAGCAAACAAATTTATACTCCATGATGGTCCTCCATACCTAAGCTCGGACAAAATTCACATAGGAACTGCGCTTAATAAAATTCTCAAAGATATTCTGATAAAATACAAATCTCAATCCGGATTTTATGCACCTTATGTTCCGGGATACGATGCTCATGGTTTGCCTATTGAAAATGCTGTCGTAAAAAACATTAAAGGCGGAAAAGATGCACTTACTCCGCTTGAACTTCGCCAGAAATGCCGTGAGTTCGCAGCTCAAAATTTGAAAGGACAAGAAGCAAACTTTAAAAGACTTGGAGTACTTGGTAATTGGGAAAACCCTTATTTAACAATTAATCCTGCCTTTGAAGCTGAACAGGTCAGAGTTTTTGGCGAAATGTTTGAAAAAGGATATATTGAAAAAGGTCTAAAACCGGTTTACTGGTGTGCTTCTTGTGAAACAGCTCTTGCAGAGGCTGAGGTGGAATATCAAGACCATACATCTACAAGTATTTATGTAAGATTTAAGTTTGACGAAGAAGATGCTCTCAAAATCTCTTCTCTGGCAGGAATTTCACCACAGAAAGAAATATTTGCAGTAATCTGGACAACAACCCCTTGGACAATTCCTTCCAATATGGCAATCTGTTTGAATGCGCGCCTGGACTACATTCTAATTAAAAAAGATAATTCAATATACCTTATCGGACAAGACCTGCTATCTCAGTTCTTAAACGGTGTAGGTTGGGAAGAAAACCAAATTGAAGTCCTCGGAAAACCAATGAAAGGTCAGGAGCTGGAACTTTTCAAAACGACACACCCGCTTTATGAAAGAAAATCGCCAATAATCCTTGGTGATCACGTAACAACAGAAGCCGGTACAGGCTGCGTTCATACTGCACCGGGTCATGGTCTTGAGGACTGGGAAGTCGGCATAAAATACGGCATTGACGTTTTCTCACCAATTAATGAAAAAGGACTTTGGACCTCTCAAGTACCTGAATTGGAAGGTGTTCCATACTACAAAGGCAACAAAATGGTTATTGAAATGCTTGAAGAAAAACAAGCATTACTAAGCCAAAACGATATCACTCACTCTTATCCCCACTGTTGGCGTTGTAAAAATCCGGTAATATATCGAGCTACACCCCAGTGGTTTGTAAAAGTTAACAAGTTTAAAGAAAAAGCCTTGGAAGAAATTAAAAAAGTAAAATGGATTCCAGCCTCAGGCGAGCAAAGAATTTCAAACATGGTTGACGGTCGTTCGGATTGGTGTATTTCCCGTCAAAGAGCTTGGGGAGTACCCATACCGGTATTCTATTGTGAAGACTGTGGTGAAATTATTGTTACCAAAGAAACAATCTCCAACGTTGCCAGAATATTTGAAAAAGAAAGCTCAGACGCCTGGGTTAAATACGAAGCAAAAGAGCTTTTACCGGAAGGGTTTGTTTGTCCTAAGTGTGGCAAGACACACTTCACAAAAGAAACAGATATCATGGACGTATGGTTTGACAGCGGAATAACATGGCGTGCAGTAGTTGAAAAAAGAAATGAAGAATTAGGTTCAACTCCGGTAGAAATGTACCTTGAAGGCTCAGACCAACACCGCGGATGGTTCCAATCATCGTTGTTAACCTCAGTAGCAACACAAGGAATTGCGCCTTACAAATCCGTTCTTACCCATGGGTTTGTTATGGACGGCGAAGGCAGAAAAATGTCTAAGTCGCTTGGAAACACAGTTGCGCCTCAAGAAGTCATCAAAGTATACGGAACAGATGTTCTAAGGCTCTGGGCTGCATCTGTTGATTACCGAAACGACAGCAAAATCGGGGATACCATAATCAAACAATTAGTCGAAATCTTCAAAAAAACCAGAAACACTGCAAGATTTTTGCTCGGTAACATATATGACTTTGACCCGTCAGTTGATTTAGTTCCGTACGAAGAACTTAACAACCTTGATAAATTTGCACTGCATAAACTCAATACACTTGTAAAAACGGTGACAGAAGCATTTGATGCCTACGAATTTTACAAGTATTTCCAACAACTGCAAAACTTTGCAGCTGTTGATTTGAGCTCATTCTACCTTGACATTGTTAAAGACCGGCTATATACACAAGGCAAAAAATCAAAATCGAGAAGAGCATGTCAGACAGTGTTATATACAATTCTTCAAACATTGGTAAGACTTCTCGTACCTGTAATGCCCCACCAAGCAGAAGATATCTGGCGTAACACACCTGAATGTCAACGCTTGGGGCTTGAAAGTATCTTATTATCTGATTGGCCAAAATACGATGAAAAACTTAATAATGAAAAACTTGAAGAAGACTTTTCAAAAATCTTGAAACTAAGAGAATTGGTGACAAAAGCTATAGAACCACTAAGAGCTGATAAAAAAGTCGGAAGCTCTTTAGAGGTAGCTGTTTATGTTAATACCAAAGATGAAACCGACAAAAAAGTTCTAACAGAAAATGAATCAGAACTTGCAAATATCTTCATCACCTCTCAAGCATCATTGACAGATAAAGCACCGCAAAATACTCTTAATATACTTGAAGAAGAAGGATACGCAATTTATGTAACTTCAGCAGAAGGTGAAAAATGCGAAAGATGCTGGAAATACAGAAAACTGGGAACAAATTCCCAACATCCAACTCTTTGCAGTGATTGTGTTGAAGCAATTTCATAAAAAAATCAAAAAATTACAAAAGCGCCGGCACATCATGCCGGCGCTTTTTTTAGATAACTTATAACCTTATCCGAATACTTTTTCTGCTTCAAAACCTCAAACCCTGAAAAATCAATTTTCTCATCTTCAGGATACTCAACTATTATAACAGCCCCGTCATTTAGCAAATCATTTTCTAAAAGAGCTGCTAATGCAGGATTATAAAGCCCTTCTCTATAAGGCGGGTCAATATATACAACATCAAACTTCTTACGAATACTTCCAATCTTCTTTATACTATCCCCCAGAATTAAATCATGTTTTACCCCAAGCAATTCGTAGTTTGACTTAATGTTAAAAAGAGTTTTTTTATCCTTTTCAATTGCGCAACAACTCGAAAAACCTCTCGAAATTGCCTCCAAACCCATTATCCCAGAACCTGCAAACATATCAAGAAAATTTCTACCCTCAAATTCCATAAACTGACATAAAACATCAAAAATTGCTGCTCTGGTCTTAGAAAGCGTAGGACGAACATTTCTTCCCTTTGGAGAAAGAAGTTTTCGAGAATTAAATTTTCCTCCTGTAATATGCATACATAAATTTTATAACAAAACTGTATTCGAATATATACAGGTTTAACTTTTTGCAACAAAACATTTGAAATATAACTTGTTTACGATAGAATAAAGTAACATTGAAACAAACCGAAGGAGAAATAAAATGGCTGAAGTTATAAAATTAAAAGCTGAAAAAAGAAGCGAAGACAAAAATCCCAGACAACTTAGAGCAGAAGGCATTCTTCCTGCAACTGTTTACGGAAAAGGCACTGACAGTATGTCTATTCAATTGAACACAAAAGAATTCACTCTCGCATACAGAAATAACAATGATGCAACTTTTGAATTATCAATTGGCAATAAAACATATAAAACAGTTGCTCAGTCTGTACAAAAAAATTACGCAACTAACGAAACACAAAACGTGGAATTTAAGTTGGTTTAAGTTCACCAAACATATTAGAACAAAAAATCCCGAAAATTTCGGGATTTTTTGTTTATATTAGAAAATAAAAAGAGGGGTAACCCCCTCTCTTAATATTAATTATTTTTTGGAATAAGTATCAACAGCCTCAAGAGCCATATCACCTGCACTATATAACTGAGCACCTGTAATACCTAGTGCGAGAAGTCCGCCAAAACCTGCACCAAACTTCTTGACACAGGGATTTTCCATAAGCTTCGCTGCCCAAGAGGTCAACTTAGATGCTTTGAATGCTTTTCCCATATTTGTTGCAAATTCCGTAAGAAGCGAAAGGTTCTTTGCGTTAAGCGCCCTAGTTCTATTTGCGAGGCTTGAACCTGATACAGCAATATTCTTCATAGTCTTTAGTCTGCTTGCAACAACAGCCGCGCCACCTACGCCACCTGCTGCCACTGCTCCACCCACTGCTGCATCCTTGTTATTAACATCAGTCGGATCTGCTATTGTACGTTTTATACCTGTTTCAACTCTTTCTGAAAAACTGTTTCCAAAATTAGGGGTTGTAATACTTGATACCACCATTATTCAATCCCCCCATCATTTTTATTCTCCAAGGAAGCGTTGATAGCTGTGGTGGCTGCCGGAACCGCTACAAGAACACCTCCAACATTATTTGCCGTGTTGCCTACAGCTGCTCTATCAATTTTATGCTTTTGCGCAAAATCCACCACTTTAGACTTCACCTTTGAGTAGGCGGAACCAATCTTATCTGACAAATAATTTTTTATCTTACCCAATTTAGATTCAGGATTAATGCCGTTCAATACGTTTTTAGCTTTATCCAAACCAATATTCACATATTTTTTAACAAAATTAGTTGCTTTTTGAGTGTATTTAAAATTTGCAACTTTAGCATAAATACTTTTAAGTGTCTGCGCGCCTTTTGGAGCCATTGTTTTGAAAGTCAGGAAGCTCGCAGCTCCTGCGGCAATACCCAAACCCAATGTTCCAACAGAAGATAAGAACTTACTATCTTTATTTTGAGCCAGTCTTTCTAAATCAGTTCTTTCTTGCTCTAAGTCCAAGAAATCATTTTCCATAATATCTTCTGAACAAAAATCTTCATCATGACCAAACGACGGCTTAGAATTTAACTGATAAACCGGACGAATTGGCTGACAATTTATAGTCTGTATATTCATTTATTTTTGCTCCTTATATTTTGTGCAGCAATTATATAAAGCTTGAAAACATATATTTTGCTACATGAGACATAAATTATTAAAAAAAATTTACATACTCTCACTCAGAACAACATACTAACTTAAATTGTTAAAAATTAAAAGCAATTGTAAAAATTTAGCAATTTTTTGCTGTTATAATTGTTTTTAGAGTATACGGGAAGTTATATCACTATGCTGAAAATCAATCAAATTCTTATAAAACCTCCACACGTAGAAACGTCTTTTCGAGGAACAACACCTCAGACGTCAGCAACTACAGAAAAAGAAGCAAGTGAAAACACTATTCAACCGAATATAAGTCAACCTATAGGCATAAACACTCCGATTGAATACAAATATAGCGGTCAACTAAATATATTGGGCGACCTAACAGCACAAACTTATCGACTGGCGAACGGTCAAAAAATAATAATACTACCCAAAAAAGGACCGACAGTGATAAAAACATATGTCAATGCAGGCTCTATGAACGAACCTGATGAGCTAAGAGGCATAAGTCACTATATTGAGCATAATCTTTTTAATGGAACAAATAACCTCAAAGCCGGCGAATTTTTTAAGAGAGTAAATAGCCTTGGAGCATCAACAAATGCATCAACAAGTTTTTCGACAACAGATTTCTATATAAGCTCTCAACTTCTAAAGAAAGGTGATTTGGAGGAAAAAATCAAACTCCACTCTGATATGCTCCAAAATCCCGTTTTTGCACCGGATATGCTGGATAAAGAACGTGGACCTGTAATATCGGAAATAAGCATGGTGATGGATGAACCTGAAAATACAGCAATCAATCTTGCCATAAAAAACCTTTATCAAATTAAAACGAAATCACCTGACTTAATTGCAGGAACAATTGAAAACATCAAAAATGTCACTCGAGAGGACGTTGTAGCATACTATAACACCCACTACACCCCAGACAATTTTACCACAATAATATCCGGAGATGTTGACCCGAAAGAAGTTATGAGATACATCTCAAAATACTTCACCAAAAAAAATCCAACAAAACCAATGGTAAAAAAATATGAAGAGTTAAATCCAATAGAAACTTCAATAAGGGTTGAGAAAAAATCGGACAAAGCAACAGCAAGTACAACCGTCCTAGCTTTTGCCGGTCCTGAAAATAACAATACAAAAGATAAACTTATAACAGAAGTATTAACAACCATTCTTACCGGTCATAAGAATGCTCGATTTAACAAAGCTTTTGAAAAATTATACATAAATGTTGACGCAGGAATAGAAAAAATAGGAAACAAACAAAATGACCAAAAAGCCGTACTTTTTATAACTTCCTGTACCCCTGACAAAACAGATGAAGCAATAAAAACTATGTATAAGGAGCTTTTCGATATACAAAACGGAAAACTTTCACAAAAAGAACTTGAAACAGCCAAAAAACATCTAAGAACCAGCATTCAAGAAGTAAGTGAAAATTCCTACTTATTAAATAACTTGATTGGTTCTGCTTATCTTGACGGTGATATGGATTACCTGGGCGAATATGAAAACATTCTCAACCAAATAACAGTACAAGATATACAAACTGTCGCAAAAAAATATTTTAACCTTAACAAGGCTTCAATCGCAACAGTTTCACCAAGCGAAAAGGCACTAAAACAAGATAACTCAAAAGTTTCTTTCGGTAACTCAAACGAAAGTGAATTGGTAAAAAAAGAAGCTTATAAAATTGAAAATATAAAAAACTATCGTCTGCACAACAATGTGGAAATAGTAACTTCTTCCGGCGATTCTGATATTTCGGTGTTCAACCTTGAACTTGGATGTCAACAGCCCGCAGCAGTTAAACCGGCAGTAGCTGAAATATTGCAAATAATGCTAAATCGTGGTTCAGCCCACAAAGATAAAGAAAACTTCTTTGATGAAGCAGATACAAAAGGGATTGAAATTAATTTCAATGCCACTCCGGAAAAAATTACCGCCTGTGCTAAATCAAATTATACAGAAACAGCTGCTGCATTACAGCTTGCAAAAGAAGTCCTTTTTTCACCTCGATTTAGTAAAGCTGATTTTGACTACGCAAAAGAAGAACTGAAAGAAACAATTACTCAACAACCAAAATCTGCCCAGGCAAATGCAATAGAAGAACTGTTTAAACATATTCCATACTCTGCCTCAAAAGAAACCTTCCTAAAATCACTGGATGAAGTGACACTGGAAGACGTCAAAGGGTTATACGCATATATTATGAAAAACTCGTCTGCAATTTGTACAACAACTGCGCCTTTTAAAGAAAACCCCGAGTTATTAAACGTTTTTACAAGCGAATTAGCAAATAATTTACCAAACTTTAAACCGCTAAAAGTGGAAATTTTCAACTCATTTATCCCCGCCTCAAAAAACAAAATTATAGCGCAGGCAGATCAACGAAACCAAGCCGATGTAGCTAAATGCTATAAATTTAAGACAAATTCTAACATGTCGGATATAGCAAAATTTACGTTACTTAATATAATTTTGGGCGGTAATCCGAATTCAAGACTGTTTAATGACTTGAGAGAAAGACAAAAATTAGCATATCGAGTACGCTCTAATATTGATTTTATAGGCAATACAGGAGTAATGCAGCTAACAATAAAAACAACAACGGATAACCCGCTTGAGGGAGATGACAAAATCTCCAATCTCAACAAAGCACTGGACGGATTTGACGCAAATATTGAAAGAATTTGTAAAGAATATGTATCAGATGAAGAACTTGAGAGTGCAAAACTTTATCTTAAAACAAAAATTCTTGATGAAGCAGAAACCTCTTCAGGCAGAGTAAAACTTCTTGCCCAGAACAAAAACACATTCTATGGATTAAATGCAACTAATATATTTCTGGAAGAAATTGACAATATAACAAAAGAAGACATTATGGCTGCAGCAAATTATATTTTCCAAAATCCTTCTTTAACCTCGATAGTCGCAAGTCCAAAAACTCTCGATTATTTTAAATCTCATTTAAAATAACTTGAATAATCCCCATCTAAAATGCTAAAATTGTTGTACAAAAAGATGGGAGAAAATTATGGCAGACGATTCAAAACTTATTGCCTCTATTGCGCGCAGTGCTACGGAGCAGCTTCAGATTTCATTGAGTGAATATAAAAGCAAAAAATATTTAGACTTAAGAATTTTTTATACAACAGATAATGGTCAAACTTGGCTTCCAACGAAAAAAGGCGTAACCGTTTCACCCGAAAACTTAACCCTACTAAAAGATGCCATTGAACAAGCAATTAACCAACTGAACGAAGCACTTTAAAATGGAGAATTATATGGCTCAATATGCCTATGCCTTGGTGCTTGTGAATGTTGCAAAACTCGGAACAAGAACTTTTAGTTATTCAATTCCCGACGAATTCAAAGACAAAATCAAAATAGGTCAACCCGTTTTGATTTCATTTGGCGCTCAAGGGATTATAAACGGCTTTATCGTAGGGTTTTCTAACTACTTGCCAGAAAATATTAAAGCAAAAGAAATTCTTGAAATTATAGATGAAACCCCCTTATTTTCTCTTGACTACTTAAAGCTTTTAGAATGGGTGTCAAATTATTATTGCTGTGATTTACAAACCGTTATAAACAGCGCTGTTCCGATGAAATTTCTTGCTCAAAGCAAACGCATTATAAACGTCTTAGATAAAAACTTTAAAGGAACGAAGACGGAAAATGCATTAATAGAAAAAGCCTCAAAAAAAACTCTTACTACAACATCTTTACAAAAATCCCTAAAAATACCTCAATCCAAATTCTATAACATAATTCGTAAATTACGAGAAAAAGGAATAATAGAAGTCCAAAACGTTATGGAGGACAAAAATCAACACGACAAGTTTGAAAAATACATAGTCTATAAACATGACGAAGGAGCAACAAAACGACAAAAGGAAATTCTTGAAACACTAAAACCACTTAAAGAAACAAATCTTATATCTTTTGAAAAGCATGCAAAAACCACAAGAGCCAGTATAAAAAAACTGGCAGACAACGGTTTTGTAGAAATTATTGAAAAACAAATATACCGCAACCCTTTAGAAATATTTAAACCTGATGAGTTAGAAAAATTCCCAAAACTTTCTACCGAACAACAAACAGCACTCAACGAGATTATAAAACGTCAAAATAAAAAACAGCCCCTCTATTTGTACGGAGTAACAGGCTCCGGAAAAACAGAAATTTATTTTAATCTGGCAAAAAAAATTCTAAAAGAAGGCAAAAATATACTCTTTCTTGCGCCAGAAATAGCACTTGCCTCACAACTAACAGATAGATTAGCAAAAAGATTTGGAATAGAAGACGTAGCAATATGGCACAGCTCAATTTCTGAAGGAGAAAGATATGACGTCTGGCAAAAACTCAAGCAAAATAAAATAAGAATTTTAGCCGGCGCACGCTCTGCCGTTTTTGCCCCGCTACAGAATATAGGTCTGATAATAATAGACGAGGAACACGAAAACAGTTATAAACAAACAACGCCCGCACCTCGCTATGATGCAAGAAAAGTTGCACAAAAACTCTCAGAACTCAACAACTCACTTCTTCTTCTTGGCTCTGCTACTCCCGATATAAATAATTACTACTACGCACAAAATTCTGACAACCTTATTGAACTCAAAAACAGATTTAATAATGCAGATATGGCAAAAGTTGTAGTTCTCAATCTAAAAGAAGAAAAAACAGAAGCAAATAACGGAATATTTTCACGCACACTAATAGGCGCAATTCAAAAAAACCTTGAAGAACAAAAACAGACAATTCTTTTGATTAACCGACGAGGATTTTCAACCTTTACGATGTGTCAATCATGTCAAACAGTAATTCAATGTCCCAAATGCGCTATTCCACTCATCTGGCACGCTGCGGACCAAAAATTAAAATGTCATTACTGTAACCATGAACAAGATTTTCCGGAATTTTGCCCGAACTGTGGTTCAAGCGCGCTAAAACGCTCCGGAACAGGTATTCAACGAGTTGAAGAAATTACTTCAAAACTTTTTCCAAAAGCAAAAATTGCAAGACTGGACAGCGATGTTTTGACAAAAAAATATGAACACATAGACATCCTAAAGTCTTTTCAAATGGGTGATATAGACATATTAATCGGCACGCAAATGATAGCAAAAGGTCTGGATAATCCAAATGTCACAATAGTTGGAGTAATAAGTGCAGATACAAGTTTTAACCTTCCCGACTACCGCTCCTGTGAAAGAGGGTTTCAACTTCTCACTCAAGTTGCAGGTAGAGCGGGAAGGGGCGATTTTGAAGGAAAAGTCTACTTTCAGACAAATAACCCGAATTTTTATGCCCTAAAATCGGCTAAAGAACAAAACTACAAAGAATTTTACGAAAAAGAAATCCAAACCAGATTAGAATTCGACTATCCTCCATACTCGCAAATACTAAGACTTGTGTTATCAAGCGAAAACAATTTCCGTGCCGAAAAATCCGCACTGGAAATAGCTTTAAGGCTTTCACAGATAATAGATAAAAGAAATATCAGCGAACATATAATTGTCCTTGGTCCCTCACCTTGCATTTTCGAACGCATAAGAGGCGAATACCGTTTTCAAATTCTAATCAAAAATAAATTAGGCGAAAAAGGACATTTCTTAATAACCTCGTTCATCTCCAAAATAAAAATGCCTGAAGACATCAAAATGATTGTAGACGTTGACCCATCAGACATTTTATAAAATTATTGAGAAATTTCTGCCCACTCGGGAGTCATGCAAGACCCTTTTTCATCCAAAATACTTTGTGGACAATCAGTTGTCGCAGTAGTAACACCCTGACAATATTTAGCCTTATACGCGACTTTATAGCACTTCTTGCAACGGTTTACAACATCGCTATTTGCCTTTGCCAACCCCTTCGCAACAGATTTACTATTGGTATACAGATTAGAGCAAATGGTATTATTAGTAGCTTGGTTTTTTCGATAATTTTTAATAGCTTCTTCTCTTTGAGCAGTTTTAGAAGCTAAATCCGAGCTACTTGCATTTTTAACTGCATTAATTGCATTACGGACAGTATTATCCTCAACACACATTTGGACATCATACGGGGCAGAACGTGCACGATATGGGAATATATTACCGCTCAAACACTGAGCCTCCGAATAACTAAGACGATTTCCCATCGTTTGGTAATCTGCCTTGTCAGTAGCACCTTCGGGAATATAAGCAGCACTGACTGTATAAAGCGATGGGTCACGTGCAACATTTCCCTTAATAGCAACTTGTGAACCTCCTGTATCTAAAACCGCTGCACCGGAAGGTCTTATCCTTCCGTTTTGTAATAACTCAAATGAGTGAATATCCTTATTTAGAGTATTTTCGCCAAACAATCCATCCAAATCAACATCGACGATTATGAAATTTCCATCATCAGTATCATTAGCCTTCTTAAAAGAAGCATTCAACCCAAAAAACCTCATGCCCGAAGTTGTTGTAAAATTTGGCAAAGCCGGAAGTGAACTTATATCACAATTTTTATCCCCAAGGGTATTAAACGCATCAAAAAGGCTATTACAAATAGGATTGGGCAAAGTATTTGCATATGAATCCGTTTCCGTTGCAGTATAAGAAATCATATCATTTATCAAATTTTTATAAGCATATTTTGTCGCAATAGCATCTTTATCGACCGTTCTTTGATACAAGACGTACAATATACCAACGATAGCCAAAATTATAAGCAACTCTACAAAAGAAGTTGCAAGTCTTTTCCTGCTAAAAACTATACTTTTTAAAGATTTAATCAACTTTTCAAAAACCTCAAACATTCGTCATAATCCTTAAACTCTATTATACTATTTTGAATATTTAATGCATCTTTGTCAATATTCAAAACAGTTGAATTTTGCTTTACAGCACAAACCTTGATGTTATTCTTTATGGCATCAAAAACAATTGAGCTGCCAAGAGAATTAAACGGTACAACTAAAGCCTTTACATCCCTGATATTTAGCCCCAAATTACTATTTTGAGAAATTAAAGGAGCTTGAGAAAGCCCAAGTAAAATACAAGGCAAAAAAGTAGGAGTAATATACTCAGCACTGGCTCTGGCATCAACAATATTTTCAGATATTTCATTATTACGAAATGCAGGAGCATGTGCGACAGGAACCATTAATTCAGATGAAAGATAATGAGAAATAACCGCCTCCACGCCACCAACAACGTCAACAGCCTCACCTTGCGAATATCCATCCGCTTCATCCGGATCATCAAACAAAGCAACTACAGCAATTGTCTGTACACCTTTTGACAAAAGCTTTTTCCCCGCACTTAAAAGTGTTTCCGGATTATTAAGCCTACCGGAGGAAATACCGCTTTCTGTCATAAAAAACTCAACCCCGCAAGGTTTATCCGTCTTTTCAACTGCTGCTATATCCACTCCATAAACGGTTTTCACCGCATTAATAGTATTTATGTGTATATTTAAAATATTTTGAGGAATAGCACAATCAAAAATAACTCCAACGCTATTATCGACAGAAGGCAAAAGATTAATCTCACCTCTAAAAAATTTAGAAAGAGCAAATCCTTCAGTATAAAGCATGTTTTCCGTAATACCGGAAAAGCAAGCCGC
This sequence comes from Candidatus Gastranaerophilales bacterium, assembly GCA_944325625.1. Taxonomy (GTDB): domain Bacteria; phylum Cyanobacteriota; class Vampirovibrionia; order Gastranaerophilales; family Gastranaerophilaceae; genus RGIG2134. The sequence goes on from CALVAP010000014.1 coordinate 25,799, forward strand.
ATTAACCACATTAGGATTAACAATCAAATTAAATTCACGCGCAAATTTTCTTGCCCAAACACTTGCATCACCGGCAAAACCGCCTATAGAAGCACCAACGCCGGTCGGCACAACAAACGCAACCGTAGACCTATTATCTAAATCAATCATAACTCTATATTTTCACCGGGTTTCAGGATAATCGCCTCTAACCCATGAGTTTCAAGCTTATACTTAAAACTATCAATATTGACGTTAATAGCCGGGAATGTATTGTAATGCATAGGAATAACTTTGCCAACACCAAGCAGCTGAGCCGCAATCACTGCCTCATCAACCCCCATTGTATAAAAACCGCCAACAGGCAAAAGTGCAATTTCAGGCTTATAAACCTCTTTTATAAGCTTCATCTCCGCACTTAAAGACGTATCACCTGCGTGGTATATTTTTGTTCCGTTAATATTCAAAATTATACCCGCGGCAATCCCGCCATAAACTCCATCAGGAGTCGAAGAGCTATGCTGCGCAGGTACAAACCAGGCATCACCCCACTCATAATTTAGTTTTCCGCCTAAATTTACACCCCTAACACTTGCCCCTTTGGATGCACAGTAATTAGCAAGCTCAAACACAGCTGTAATCGTCGCATGTTTTCTTTTTGCAATTTCTACAGCATCACCCAAATGGTCTCCATGCGAATGCGTAAGCAGAATATCTCTGATATTTCTATTTTCCCAATCATAATTTGCCAATGGATTTTGGCTGATAAATGGGTCAATAAGAATTGTCCTACCGTTTACATCTATCGCAAAAGCACTATGTGCAATATATTCCAGCCTCATATAAACTCCTTTACTAATTATTATCCAAAGACTGCTGCAATGCCGTTTCTAATGTTTTTATCTTTGCCTCGAGAACCTCAACTCTTGATTGATTTGTCTCTTTAACTACAGACAATTTTTCTAATTGACGCTTATACGCAGAAATAGTTTCCTTTTGTCCCAATACAAAAGATATTCCAAAGAGTAACCCCGAAAGACATCCCAAAAGAAGTACCCCGACCACGTATACAAAAGAATTAGTAAAAATTGTAAGCTTTATAATCGGTACAGATAGTGCAATGACGGCCGAAGGATTATTCCAAGCCATTATCACAACTGCAAAAAGTAAAAACACCGACAAAGTTCCTAAAACATATTTCATAACTATTTCCTTTTACTCCTTAGGTAATTTAAAACCTTCGAAACATCTTCATCAGGTTCTAATGTTATCTTTGTAATAATATTATCGTTCAATCGATTGAAAGTCAATTGGTAAGCTTGTAAAACCTGCTCTGTTGTCTTTACGGGGATTATCCTTCCGCCATAAAAACTGTCATTAACAATCGGATGTCCTATATAATTCAAATGCACCCTAATTTGATGTGTACGCCCTGTTTCAAGTTCAAGCTCGACATAAGTATACCCCTCAAAACGTTCCAAAACCCTAACATGTGTAATAGAAGGTTTTCCACCTTCACACACCTTCATTTTTGCAGGATTTGAAGGACTTCTGCCAATTGGTGCTGAAATAGTTTTTGTTTCAAAGTCCAAATTTCCGCATACAACTGCAAGATAATTACGTTTTGCTGTTTTTTGTTTAATTTTTTCCGCAAGAATTTCATGTGAATGATTATTTTTTGCAATCATCAACAATCCCGATGTATTTCTATCCAATCTATGAACAATCCCAGGACGCATCTGCCCGTTTATATCAGATAAATTATCTCCATACCTATATAAAAGAGCATTAACCAGGGTATTTTCCGTCTCCAACGCAGTAGGGTGAGTAAGCATATTCTTGGGCTTATTCACAACCAGCATATCATCATCTTCATATCTAACATCAAGCTCTATCGGCTGTGGAGGAATAATAATTTTTCCATCTGGCTTATCAAAAAAAACAACATCTTCTTCTTTTAAAATCGCAGCAACTTTAACCGCTTTATCATTAATCTTTATCTGTCCATTTTTTATAAACTTTTGGATTTTACTTCTCGAGAACTCAGGAAATTTCCAAGCAACAAAATTATCAATTCTATCGCCTGCAAATTCCTCCTCTACAACAATTTTGATAATTTCACTCATCTTGAACACCACCAAAATCTTTTTTTGACAAAAAGAAAAACAAAATCAGAACAACCGCAACATTGATAAAAACATCCGCAACATTAAAAATTGGAAAATCAACAAACTTTAACCTGAAATAATCTGTCACATACCCGTCAACAAATCGCTCAAGCATATTGGAACTCACGCCCGCAAGCAATATTGCAATAGAATAAAGCTCAGATTTTGAAAAAATTTGTATCTTTTTAAACACAAAAACACCTATTCCCAGACAAACAAAAAATGAAAAAATACCAAGAAGCAAATTACCGTTGTGAAATATCGAAAAAGCTGCTCCTGTATTTTTTGCAACATAAAAATCAAAGATTGGATTTTGAGGAAAAATCCCAGCCAAACCAAACTTCAAAACCAAAAACTTAAAAAAATAGCAAATTGCTAAGCCAACAACAAAAAGCCCAACAAATGAATAAATTTTAAAGGTTTGATTCTGAATTTTGTCCATCACTAGGCACGCTCAAATCAAAGTTTTTAGACTTAACAACGTTAACTCTGGTCATCAAAAATGCAACACCAGATACACTAAGCTTGATATCTTGTTCTTCTAAGACCTCTGTCTTTGTTACACCGACAGAAACAACAGCCTGTTCATTATACCCATCAGTATTTGAGCGAACAACCCTTTCCAACATACCGTCATCTCTAAGCTTACGGAAAACTTCTTTTGGTCTTTCGCTCGGATATGTAATTTTTTCATTCGTTATAGACCCGAGCAAAATTTTATCCTTAGGCATATCAGCCGCAAAAATGATAGTATACTCCTCTCCTGCGGGAATCATACCTGGCGCAACAACGTCAAATGCTACATTCTTGGCATCACCAAATTTCAAAAACGTTTTTTCTGAAATAGCAGAATCCGAAATTATAACCCATTTATTCCCTTTTTTCTTCAGATAATAAACAATCTCGGAAGAACTCTCCAAGCTCCCTTTATCATCCAAATATTCTGATGGTTCTTTGGCATTTCCAACAGCCGTTTCCTTAGTTTGAACAACTGCATAATCACCATTTACGGAAATGTTTTGAATCTCGGTTGTATACGTCATATCAGGATACATATCCCAAGTCTGTTTGACAAGCTCGAAATATGTTTTATAATCAAATCCGTCAGAATTTACATACTTTTCATCATAAAAAGATTGAACCTTTTTCAAATTATGTTTATTACCATATTTTGCATAATCCGCAAACAATTTTGTCAACTGTTCTTTAGGCTCAAGAGCAAAAACTTTAGCAAACCAAACAGCAGCAATTTTCTCATTAATTTCTGCCTGAGTTTGTTCCGCCAAAACTTGATTTGAGAATATAACAGCTAATAAAAGCGTAATAAATATTTTTTTCATCTAATTTCCTTCAATTCGAACTTCTCTGTTTCTATACCTAAACCATAATAGCAAATCAGCACTCACAAGCGCAAGGTTTGCAACATAAAGCCATATAACGGCATCAGGCTTATAAAGACACTTATGGATTATTCCGCAAATGTATCCAATAATAATAAGCGTCAAAAACACAAGACTTTTGCCCTTAACATTTTTTGTCCTATAAGTTTTTATAACTGCAAAAGGCCAGCTTGCACCAAAACAAATCAACATTAATGCTTCATAAATGCTCATAAAAAACCTCTACTTTCAAAATTAATTTTACCATAAATCAGCAAAAAGCATAAACAGCATTTTTAAATTATTCGATTTATTAAAAAAGTTTAAAATATATTAACATATCGACAAAAAATAATCTAAATTTCTTTACTATTTAAATTATTTCACCTAATATGTTAGTAGTTAAAGAATAACCTTTCCATCGGGGGAGGGGCGTAAAAAGAACAGTGCTGAATGTTGCTAAGTACAATGAGATAAAGCAGGTTGCGCCATAAGAAATATACCAACGGTAAAATCCTGTTCATTGTAATCGCATAAGCATAAAGGTATAAAAGACAAAAGCGCACTCTCACATCGAATAAAATCGAAGCTCCAAAAGCCGACGGAAGAAATCCTTCGAAACTGAAACGTATTAGATTAAATATGAGGGTCAATTAGTGGAAAACTATGACATTTTTGGAAGAAAAGAACCTGTGCAAATGGGTGCATCAGCTGATAATAAAGTAGAAATGCCAAGTGGTGTAAATCCGGCAGAAATTAAAGTTATCGGCGTTGGTGGCGGTGGCGGAAACGCTGTTAACCGAATGATTAAAGCCGGTTTGTGCGGTGTTGATTTTTGGGCTATGAACACTGATGCTCAAGTTTTGGGTATGAGTTCCGCTAAAAATCGTATTCAACTCGGAAGCAAACTTACACAAGGTCTTGGCGCAGGCGGTGACCCGTCGATTGGAGAAAAGGCAGCAGAAGAAACTCGTGAAAATATTATGCAGGCTCTTGATGGCGCTGATATGGTTTTCATTACTGCAGGTATGGGTGGTGGAACCGGTACGGGAGCTGCTCCTGTTGTGGCCAAAATAGCTAAAGAACTCGGCGCTTTGACTATTGGTGTTGTTACAAAACCTTTTACTTTCGAAGGTAAAAGAAGACTCAACCAAGCTCTTCAAGGTCTTGAAAAATTGAAGGAAACAGTTGATGCTTTGATTGTTATTCCTAATGACAAGCTTATGGAAGTTGTTGACAAACGTACTACAATGAGAGAAGCATTCCAGGTTGTTGATGAAGTTCTCCTTCGTGGTGTACAAGGTATTTCAGACATCATAACTGTTCCGGGTCTTATTAACGTAGACTTTGCTGATGTTAAGGCAGTTATGGAATCTTCCGGTTCTGCACTTATGGGTATCGGTCGCGGTTCTGGAGAAGGAAGAGCTATGGAAGCAGCTACTGCAGCTATTAACTCTCCATTGCTCGAAACTACTATCCACGGCGCTTCAGGTATTATCCTTAACGTAACCGGCGGTTCGGATATGACTCTTCATGAAGTTACAGAAGCTGCTCAAGTTATTCATGACGCTGTTTCTGAAGATGCTATCGTTACTTTCGGTTCTGTTATCGATGATAGAATTCAAGGTGAAATTCAGATTACCGTTATTGCTACAGGCTTTGAACTTAAAAACGCTATGCCTAAAGCAAAAGAAGAAACAAGAACCCTAAGTGCGGCTGATTTCTTCTCGGGTTCATTCAGTGCGGCAAACGTTTCTAACGATTCTGCTATGCCGTCTGTAAACAAATCAGCTCAAGAAGTTGCAACAAGCCTTCTTGATATTCCTGAATTTCTTAAGAAATAACAAATGATTAAAATACATTAAGCCGAAGGAAATCCTTCGGCTTTTTTAATTTTTGTTAACAATTGAGGCAAAAAAATTTTTTCAGCTTATTTATCTGCACCATAAAAGGAAAAAATAAATTGACATCAATAAGCTTAATAAATAATATAACTTCAAAACAACTCACAGGTACAAGGTCTTTTGCTGCCGATAATAGAAATCGTGCCAATGGAATAAAAGAACAGGGCAACGAATTTTTAAAACAAAATGAGTTGGACAAAGCTATTGAATGCTATCTTCGAGCAATCGCAATAGACCCTAATTTTGCAGATGCTTACTTTAATTTGGGTAAAGCTTATAATCTAAAAAAACAATACAAAGAAGCAGCACAAGCACTTGAAAAAGCAAAAGAACTCAATCCGAACGATATTGAAACAATAATTGTCTTAGGTGAAAGCTACAAACATAGTGGTCAGTATAATTTTGCAATAAGAAATTTTGAAACGGCATTACAAAAAGATAACACGTCAGATTATGCAAAGCGTAATCTGGAAGAAACAAAAAACCTTTATCTTGCAGTATTCAACCCTAAAACAGCACTGGAAGAAAAAAAAGCACAAGCACAAAAAAATCTTAATGATGCCATTTCCATTGCAAAAAACTACCTACCCAAAGGATATCTGAAAGATATGTCAGACCTTGCTATTGCATTTGACACAACAAATGAAATGGGTGGTCGAAGCAACATTGCACAATATGAACATGCAAAACGCAAAATTACGATAACCGGTGATTATATATGGGCAAACCCGAGGATTGTCGGAGCTTATCTTGTGCATGAATTTGTACATGCAAAAGACAATGACCCCTATACCTCTATTACTGAAGAACAAGATGCATACGAAGAGGCAGCAAAATTTTGGACATCAAAGCTTCCTACAGACACACAACCACCTGTTAAAGACCCCGAAATGGATTATGTAGCAGAATTATACTTAATCTCACCACAAAAGCTTAAAGACAGAGTTGCTGAAATCTACACACTAAGAGACCCGCAAATTGCTAAAACATCTCCAAATCATCCTCCACAAAAAATTGCAGCATCATCAAGTCTTTCTGAAGACATAAACGCACAATCCTTGAGAAAATACGATATAATTGCATAAAATTTACAGCATACTAAAAAACTGTAGCTTTCACTTTATTTTTAAATTTTGTAATAGAAGACTGAAATAGAAGTTCAACATTACCGACAGGACCATTCCTGTGTTTTGCCACAACAACCTCTGCAGTACCTTTATTTTCACTCTTATCTTTGTTGTAATACTCATCCCTATAGATAAACATAACAATGTCAGCGTCTTGTTCTATGGCGCCTGATTCCCTCAAGTCAGAGAGCATAGGTCGTTTATCTGTTCTTGATTCAACCGCACGTGAGAGCTGAGAAAGGGCAATAATCGGAACATCAAGTTCTCTTGCGAGGGTTTTTAATCCTCTTGAAATTGCAGAAACCTGTTGGAACCTATCATCTGTAGAACTACCTTCCATTAGCTGCAAGTAATCAATTACAACCAGAGCCAAGTCTTTTTCTTGCATAGCAAGCCGCCTACACTTTGCACGAATATCCATAACTGTCAAACCGGATGTATCATCTATATATATTGGCGCATCCGTAAACATACTCATTGTATTTGTAAGTCTCTCCCAATCTGCAGATCCCATATTCCCTGTTTTGAGTCTTTGAGAGTCGACTTCAGCCTCAGAACACATCATACGGGAAACCAATTGTTCCTTAGGCATCTCAAGTGAAAAGATAGCTACAGGTTTTTTCTCTTTCAGACCGACATGTTGTGCTATATTGAGTGCAAATGCTGTTTTTCCCATTGAAGGACGCGCTGCAAGAATAATTAAGTCTGATTTTTGGAGTCCTGATGTCATATCATCCAAATCATAAAAACCTGTTGAGATTCCTGTCAACATATCTCTATTGTTATAACGATACTCAATCTTTTCAAACGTTGGGATAACCAAGTCTTTAACCGACTCTAAATCTGCAGATGTTTTTTTTTGCGCAATATCAAAAATCAACCTTTCCGCACTATCCAAAGTATCTTCTGTCGTACGATTATCATAAGCCATCGAAACAATCTCTGAACCTGCATTTATCAAGGAGCGTTTTATAGCTTTTTCTTGAACAATTTTAGCGTAATACTCAACGTTTGCAGTCGTAGTTACGCCAAGCGCCAAATCATTTATATATGCTCGTCCGCCTATTGCCTCCAACTTGTCCTGCTCGCGCAACATTTCAGAAACAGTAACAATATCTATAGCATGATTATCCGCATAAAGTTTTAAAATCGCCTTGTATATATGCTTATGCGCAGGCTTATAAAAAGTATCCGCATCAATATATTCAACAACTTTATTTAAGCACACAGGGTTTGTAAGAACTGCGCCCAATATAGCTTCTTCTGCTTCGACACTCTGCGGCGGAAGCTTAATCGCCGCATTTTCATTTGTTTTGACTAAGTTTGTAGACATCTTTTTTCTTCCTAATTTTATTCTATATAAACTAACAACTTTTATCTACAATTATTAAGATTATTTTACTTTAGGCATAAAAGTGATATAATAAAGGCATGAAATATGTACGCTGGTATGATGAAGACCCATATTTATCTCCTGTAATGAAGATTCTTGAAAAGCTTCCTACAGAAATTCAAGACTCCGTTGCTCAGGATTTAGTGCAAATTATAATGTGTTATCACAACAATCTGAATGACACAAAAATTGAGTATCTCAACAAAAATATATTACCGAGCTACAGACGCTGGTACGATGTAAACCCAAATCTTCATTCATCAATCGAGTTGTTGAAAGCGACTGATGAAAAAACAAAAAAAGAAATTTGTGAATCCGTTCTTGAGTTTCTCTTCCAAATTATGGTGCAGGAAAAAATGATTGATGAATAAAAAAGTTCTTGTAACAGGCGGATCCAAAGGTATAGGAAAAAGTATTGCAAAACTGTTAAGCGAATACGGCTATGATGTTTATATATGCGCAAGAAATATAGAACATCTGGAACAAACCGCCCGCCAAATAAAGGTCAAAAATTACTTTTCCTGTGATTTGACCAATCCTAAAAGTTGTCAAGAACTTATTGAAAAAATTGGAAATGTTGATATTCTGATAAACAATGCAGGTGAATACATCTGGAACCCTATAGAAAAAACAACTGAAGACCAATTGTGCAACTTAGTGGAAATTAATATCAAAGCGCCATATAGGCTTATAGCTCTTTGCATTTCGTCAATGAAACAAAAAAAATGGGGGAGAATTGTAAATATAGGTTCGATTTCAGGTGTTGTTGGCGAAGCAAATGCCTCTGTTTATTCTATGACAAAATCTGCCCTTAATGGGCTTACAAAATCGTTAGGGCTTGAGCTGGCTGAATATGGAATAACCGTTAACACAATAAATCCGGGGTGGGTTAGTACTGAACTTGCCCAAAATGCTGTTGAAGATTGTGATTTTAGTAACCAAGAAGTAATTGATATGATTCCTCAAAAAAGATTTATTTCTCCTGATGAAATTGCACATCTGGTTAAATATATTATCTCAGAAGAAGCAAAAGGGCTTACTGCCCAGAATATTAGTCTTTGTGCAGGTCTTTCTGCAGGGTAAAATTAAGTATTTGTTTGCAAAGAGTCACATATCCCTTCCATAATATTGACATAATCTTCTTCCGGAAGGGTAGAAATCGTTAATATTGCTTGGTTAAGATAAGGATATTTATCATACCAACGTCGCATGTTACTTGCCTGATATAGCCCCAATACCCTATCTAAACCTATACTTACCGGTTGTTCTATATCCTCTTCCCTATGGGCTGCCTTAATTGCACTAGCAATAGAGATAATATCCTGCGATATCTCATACTGACTTTTAAAATCGAGCTCCTTTAAAAGCTTAAAGGCTTTTTCCGTATCCTTATGCCTATCATACCAACGTTTTTTCATATTCATAAAATTTACAGCCCCCTGTCGATTAATCTCATTATAATCCCTGTTTTTTACATTATCAACTATTTTACATTACCTGCTTTTTAGTTTAAAATTTGGGTGTAGATTTGTATTTTGGAGCTAGTTTATGAAAATATTGAAAATCACAGCTATTGCTGCTTTATCTTTAGTGCTTGTGTTATATTTGAGCTTCCTGTTTATTCTGCCCAACATAATCAACTTAAATAACTATAAATCAGATTTGACTAAAATAGTAAAAGATACTTCAAATCTTGAGTTTAATACTGAAAATATAAAGCTTAAAACGAGCTGGAACCTTCAAACAAAACTCCTGCTTGATGATGTTTCAATAAAATACTCAAACCAAAAAGAACTTATCCAATCAAAACAAATAGAAGCCGGATTGAAACTTCTTCCGCTTGCTATTTTGAAAATAGAACTTGCTCCAATTAAAATATCTAATCCCAAATTAAATATAACCATAGACAAAGACGGCAGATATGACATAGAAAAATACCTAAATGAACTCCTAACAAAACTCAATGAGCAACCTCAAAAGACTCAAGAACAAACCACCATTCCAATAAAATTATCCAATAAAATGCCGGATATCATACTCTCAAATTATGAAATTAATCTAAAAGACGAAGTTAAAAAAGATGAACTAAAAATACAAGGAAAAGAGTTCAAAATTACCGATTTCATATTGGGCGAAAAAATAAAAATAACAACTCAAGGCGCCCTAACTCTTAACAACAACCAACACTGTACATATAATGCTAAGATATTGTCATTCTTACCTCCTATGGAAGAAAACCAAAAGCAAGATAATGAACTACTTATTCCTGAAATAAAGTTTAATCCTATCCCTGTTATAAAAAACTATAACTTTAAAGCCAATGTTGATACAGACTTAAAAATCTCTCAAAAAGACAAAGATATTCTTTTAAAAGGCTTTTTAAACGCAACCGAACTAAATTATAAAATCAAAGGTCAAAATATCGACAAAAGCTTCTTAAAACTGGCATTTAAAGATAGCAAAATTGATATAAATTCGAACCTCTACGTTGATAAAAATGATAAATTCAACATAGAAGGTCAGTTTAAAAATGGAAAACGACAGTCAATTGACTTAAAAATTCTCTCCGACAAAATAGAACTCTCTGACATTCAAAATGTCATAATTGCCCTTACCGATATTGCAAATATAAAAACAGATATAAACAAGCTTAAACTTACTGGCTATATGGATTCTAATTTTAATGTTAAAAGCGATATGAAAAAAATAGAATCTTCGGGATATCTAAAAATAGTCAACGCAAGTATAAAGCACTCGGATATTCCACTTACAATAAGCTCCATAAAATCAAATCTGGATTTTAACAACAACAAAATAACAATTAAGGATACATCCGCGTTGGTAAATAATGCAAAATTTGATATCACAGGCAACATTGATACAAACGCCAATGCCGATATCAAAATAAATGCAAATAAACTTCCGTTAAATCTTTTATACGAAGCTTTTGCACCGGTTGAAACAAAGAAAACCATAAAACTCGCCAACGGCACTTTAGACCTAAACACCACAATAAAAGGAAAACTCGATAAAATTGAACCCAAAATACTGCTTGATATCAATGGGCTCAAAATCAAAGAAACATCTCTTCTTGCAGATATTAAACTTGATACAATTAATGTTGATTTAACAGCCAACGCAAAAGGTGAATATAAAGGCAGCGCAAATGCTAAAAATACTTTGTTATCAATAACAAATCCAAAAACCACAGTTTCTATGCCAAATGGTGTAATAAATTTTGACACAAAAGATATAACAATTATTCCCTCCATTATAACTATCGACAACTCAAAATTCACACTAAGCGGCAAAATAAAAGATTATACTTCCAAATTAAATGCATTAGTAAATATTGATGGTTCATACAACGCCAATGACATATTAAAATATCTCCCCAAAGAATATACCTCAATGATTAGTACAAAAGGGCAAATTCCAGTATTTGCAGAAATTACATCCGACGGAAAAAACACAAAAATAAATGCCCAAGCTGTTTCTAATTCTCAAAATTATATAAGCTTGTTGGATATCAAAACACTTAGTGCAAAACCTGCTTTAGTTAACCTTGATATTTCCACTGATGCAAATAGCCTAAAAATCAATGATATAGGGCTTTATGGTTTAAACAAAAATATAAAACCGGACAAAAACTTCAAAAATAATCTCTCTAATACACAAAAAATTGCAGCCATAGAAGGAAAACTCTCAGAAATAACAACTCCTTCTCCCAAAATGCAGAATATTAAAATTTACACACCAAGTCCGATTAATGCAAGTATCCCCCCAATAAGCGGTTCAAGCCTAAACGCCAAAGCAGATATAACCATTAACGGCAGCGTAAATTCACCAACAATAAAAGGAACAATCTCAATTCCAAACTTTAATATACCTTTATATAAAGCATCGGGAAATGATGTAAGTATAGATTTTAATAAAGACGTAATCTATGCAAAAAGCCCCAAAATTAATCTAAATGGCTCAATAATCGCATTTGATACAGAAGTTAGCACCAATTTCAACAAATATACAACGATTAATAATCTAAACCTGAGCGCAGAAACCGTTGACGTTGATAAACTCGTACAAATTATGGAAGCCATACCTCAAAATAATGTATCACCAAGTGCGAGCATTCCTGTAATAATAAAAAAAGGACACGGAATACTTACAAAAATAAAATCAGGAAACATAATTTTAACAAACGCATCCGGCGACTTCACACTAAAAAACAATCTCTTTAAGTTAACCAATATGAAAACTACCGCCTACAACGGTATAATTGTCGGTACGGTAGATTATAATATTCCGTACGAAACGCTAAAAACCAACCTCCAAGGGCGAGGACTTGATGCAAGCACCGCATTATATGCCGTTAGCGGCTTGAAAGATCAAATGAGCGGAAAACTTGATTTTGACGCAGATATTTCAATGATAGGAATGACATACGAACAACAAATGAAAACCCTTAAAGGTACTGTTAACTTTAGCGTAAGCAACGGACAAATGGGTTCATTAGGCAGACTTGAACATTTCATCTATGCATCAAACCTCATATCACAAAAATTTGCAAGCTCAAATCTAAACTCAATAATCCAAACTCTTGCCCCAAAAAATACAGGCAAATTCAATTATCTTAAAGGACATCTAACCTTTGCCAACGGTTGGGCACAAATAAATCCCATTCACTCTGGCGGGCCACAAATGAGTTTATACATAACAGGAAGTTACAACTTGCTAAATAACTACGCCAAAGTAGAAATACTGGGTAGAATAGCAAAAGAAATAGTAAGCGTAATGGGACCTGTAGGAGATATGTCCGTAAGTAAACTTATTGGCAACTTCACCCAATTTGGCTCAGGAGCAACGAATATTCTCAACAGCTATAATGCTATCAAAGACGCCACAACAATCTCTAAAATTCCGCAACTTGTTCCACAAAGTACCGAAACAAAACAGTTTCAGGTGCTAATTGACGGAAACGTCGAAAAACCGACTTCAGTGCGGAGTTTTAAATGGATAGCCTCTGAGGCAGAAATAAACGCAGCAAAAGCACAAATCAGCACTCAACTTCAAAATCTTATACCTTCAAAAATTAAAGAATTTATTGCCCCTGCAGCATCAAATACTCAACCTGCAAATCAAAACACAACTACGACTACAACTCAAACTCAAACCTCAACAAATACTACAACACCATCTGTACAAGCTGCAGGTAATGCTCTAAAAGAAGCAGCAAAAAATGCTGCTAAAGAACAGCTAAAAAACGCTCTTCCCAATTTTTGGGATAAAATTGAATAAATAAATAAAAAGAGGCAAAGTGCAGTTTTTGCACTTTGCCTCTTTTTAACAGTTATGTTTAACCTTTTCTAAACACAATTTCGTCATTTTCCGTATCAATAATTATGTTATCGCCTATAGAAAACTCTTGAGCGAGAATTTTCTTAGACAAGGGATTTTCAACCATTTGGCGAATAGTTCGCTTCAAAGGTCTTGCGCCATATATCGGATTAAAACCACGCTGAGCAAGCAACTCTGAAGCTTCATCCGTTATTTCCAAAGTCATATTCTTATCTTGAAGCAAAGATTTTAGATGAGCAACTTGGATATCGACAATCGGTGATAGTTCCGCCATAGTAAGTGCCTTGAAGAATACTATATCATCAATACGGTTCAAGAATTCCGGTCTGAAATGTTGTTTCATAAGCTCCATAACCTGTTCTTTTGTTTCTTCATATTTGGCTCCTGAAACCATAGAAGACAAAGTATTTTCAAGAATAATATTAGACCCTATATTGGAAGTCATAATAATTAAGGTATTTTTAAAGTCTACGGTTCTGCCTTTGCTGTCCGTCAATCTGCCATCATCAAGAATTTGAAGCATTATATTAAATACGTCAGGGTGTGCTTTTTCAATTTCATCAAAAAGCACAACAGAATATGGTTTTCTACGAACCGCCTCAGTAAGTTGACCTCCTTCATCATATCCGACATATCCGGGAGGCGCACCTACAAGTCTTGATACAGTATGCTTTTCCATATATTCTGACATATCAATTCTGATAAGACTGTCTTCATCATTGAACAAAAACTCTGCTAACGCTTTTGCAAGCTCAGTTTTACCAACACCGGTAGGTCCGAGAAATATAAATGAACCAATCGGACGTTTTGGATCTTTTAAACCGGAACGAGCTCGCCTTATGGCATCAGAAACAACATCTACTGCTTCATCTTGACCAATTACTCTCTTGTGCAGTGAGTCTTCCATTCTTAAAAGCTTTTGCATTTCACTTTCAACAAGCCTGCTAACTTCTATTCCTGTCCATTTAGATACTATTTCTGCTATATCATCTTCATCAATTTCTTCTTTAAGAAGATGCGTTTTAGAATCATGCTCTCTGTTTTGGACTGCTTTCAGCTGTTTTTCCAGCTCAATAAGCTTGCCATATTTAAGTTCTGCAGCTTTTTGCAAATCTGCATTTCTCTCGGCTATTTCTATTTCATGCTTAGTTGCATCAATATCGTCTTTGAGTTTTGCTTCACCTTGAATAACAGCTTTTTCTTCTTCCCATTGAGTTTTCAACTTATTAATTTTTTCATTTAAGTCGTCAATGGTTTTTGTAAGATTTTGAATTTTTTCGTTATTTTCATCTCCAAATTCCTTTTTCAAGGCTTCACGTTCAATCTCAAGCTGAATTTTTTGACGCATCATAGAGTCAATTTCTTCCGGCATAGAATCTATTTCAATTCTCAGTTTTGAAGCTGCTTCATCAATAAGATCTATTGCCTTGTCGGGTAAAAATCTATCTGTAATGTATCTATCAGAAAGTTTTGCCGCTGCAATCAAAGCAGAATCTTTAATACGAACTCCATGGTGGACTTCATATCTTTCATCAAGTCCTCTTAGAATGCTTATTGTATCTTCAACGCTGGGCTCATCAACATACACAGGTTGAAAACGGCGTTCCAAAGCGGGGTCTTTTTCAATGTATTTACGATACTCATTAATTGTGGTAGCGCCTACACATCTTAAAAGTCCTCTGGCCAACATAGGTTTAAGCAGGTTTCCCGCATCCATAGACCCTTCAGAACCACCTGCGCCTATAACCGTATGAAGTTCATCTATAAACATTACAATCTCGCCATTAGAATCTTCTACTTCTTTCAAAACGGCTTTTAATCTTTCTTCAAATTCACCTCTAAACTTAGCCCCAGCAACCAAAGCTCCCAAATCAAGCGAGATCAATTTTGTATCTTTTAAACTTTCTGGGACATCACCTCTTACGATACGTTGAGCCAAACCTTCTATAATAGCTGTTTTACCAACACCAGGCTCACCTATCAAAACAGGATTGTTCTTTGTTCTTCTGTTAAGAACTTGTACAACACGACGAATTTCTTCATCTCTGCCTATCACCGGGTCTAATTTACCCTTCCTTGCAAGTGCTGTCAAATCTGTTGAATATTTTTCCAATGCCTTATATTGTTCTTCTGCGTTTTTCGAATTCACTGATTTATTACCCCTTATTTTTTTCATAGCTTTCAGTACCGCCTCTGTGTTGACCCCTGCTTTCTTCAACAAAAGTTGAATTTCCGAGTTATCAAGCCTTGTCATTGCTATTAATATATGCTCAATTGAAATAAATTCATCTTTAAGTTTGTCAGCTTCTTGCGCTGCTGTATCTAAAAGCAAGTTGGTTTCATTTGAAAGATACAACTGTTGCGAAGACGTCATGTTGGATACTTTTGGCTGCTGTTCCAATATTTCAATCAACGAATGCTTAAAGTTTCCCTTATCAAGCCCAAGTTCCTGAACAAAGTCCTTCGAAACTCCTTCATTATCTTCTACTATTGCCAACGCTATATGTTCAGGTGTCATCTGAGAATTACGGTATCTTGCCATAATCTGTTGTGATGCATAAATTATTTGCTGAGTGTAATCTGTCAATCTGTTAAAGTCAATCATAATCGACCCTCCTAATTTATTTTATTTCATATTGTTATTTTAAGACTATTTTAAGAAAATTCAGCAAAAATTTATTTTTATTTAACTTTTTGCTATAATTTTATTGCTCGGGAGTAGGAATATTATAAAATGAATAATTTTGACATTAATAGCGAAAAAATAGATTTGGTATACCTTTGGGTGGATGATAATGACCCAAAATGGCAGGAAAAAAAATCCCTATGGCAACAAAAATTAAATATAATTGACAATATAGAAAACTCAACGTCCAAATGCCGGTTTAGAAACAATGATGAACTCAAATATTCACTTCGATCCGTAGAGAAGTTTGCGCCTTGGATTAACAAAATTTTTATCGTCACTGACAATCAAATTCCAAATTGGCTTGATACAAGCAATCCTAAAATTGAAGTAATTTTTCATCAAGATTTTATCGAGCAAAAATATCTTCCTTGCTTTAATTCTATTGCGTTGGAATTTCATTTGCATAAAATTCCAAATCTCTCTGAATATTTTCTTCTGGCAAATGATGATATGTTCTTTGGCAGAAAGGTTAAAAAACAGGATTTTTATACCAAATCAGGTAAAATTATAGAAAGAACAAACAGATTAAACTATTCAAAAGAACAAATAGCAGATGCCTCAAATTTTATGGATACAATTCCTGTAGAGTTTAACAAATGCATTTTTTGGACAAACGCTGTTGTATATAACAAACTTAACTTTATTCCAAATTACATAGATATTCATAATATAACCGCCTACAAAAAAAGCTTGATTAAGGAATGCTGTGAAATTTTTAAAGAAGAAGTTGAAAAAGTTTGTTCACAAAAATTCAGGAACGGACACTGTATAGAGCGCTTAATCTACTCCTACTACGCATATTATAAAAAAGAGCTTGAAAGAAAAGAAGTCTATAATAACCAAACTCAGAAAAAAATGTTGGAACGCTCAAAATTCAACCCCAAAAGCTGGTTCCAAAAATTTGAATACATAACCCTGCATATGGGAAAAATATACTCACCATTTTCTCCTGAATGTATACTTGAGAAAAGACCAAAATTTTTCTGCGCAAACGATACAAATAATACAAAAGAAAGACATCGCGAGTTATTCAAGAAAATGATAACTGAATACTTCCCGCAGCCATCCTCATACGAAAAACAAGAACAAATTAATATCTGCCTCGCAACTGATGACAATTACATTCCACATTGTGCAGCAACTATATTGTCCATCATAAAAAATGCAACTTCAAATTCATACCTAAATTTTTTCATTCTAAATAAAGGACTTTTAGAAGAAAATATCCAAAAAATCAGAACTATAGCAAATACCCAAAATTCTAAAGTCATTTTCAAGCAAGTAAACAATGCAGATTTCAAAAATTGTCCCGTACCAAAACACATGCATTTTTCCATTGAAACCTATTTTAGAATAAAAATAGCCTCTTTGTTTCCTGCGATTGATAAAATGCTTTATATAGACTGTGACACAATTATATTATCTGACATTAAAACCCTGTGGGAAACAGATATAAAAGAGCATTGTGTTGCTGTTTGCAAAGATCTGAATATCCAATTTTCGCACCTTACTCCTTTAATTGGCGAACATATTTATTTTAATGCAGGTATAATGCTTATTAATTGCAAAAAATGGCGTGAAGAAAATATTGAAGAAAAATGCTTCGACTTTATAAATAAACACAGTGACTACATAATCTGGGTTGATCAGGATGTACTTAACTGCGTGCTTTTAAAGAAACTCCGGTTCTTTTCTGAAACTTGGAATTTTCAATATCATCCGGCATACGATACATTAAGCTATTTATATAAAGATAAAGAACTGAATTTAATTCACTATATATCTAAAAATAAACCCTGGAAAACCAATGTCAAATGTAAGTATGCAAAATATTACTATAAATATGCATTTAAAACTCCATGGAAAGCAAAGGCACTTAAAAACTACATAGAAAATGTTATATTTAACAAAGTTGCAATACTTAGAACCTTTATGGAAGATAAAAGGGTAGCCAAAAGTCTTATAAAAGAGGTTCACAACCGAAGAGTCGTCTTATGGGGAGCTAGCATATACCTCAAAAACCTCATAAAATACCACAACATTAAAACCTCCGAAATTGTTGGTATAATAGACCGTGATCCCGGAAAAACAGGTAAAAAGCTTGGTAAATACATGATTTATCACCCCAATTCACTCGATAGTCTAAAACCTGATATCATCATTTCTTCTGTAGTAAACCATCCTAAAATGGGAGAATTTATTAATGAAGAACTTACTCAACGTAAGCTGGATATAGAAGTTAATACTCAAATATTTGTCAAATAAAGGTGTAAAATGAAAACAGGCAAAGAATATTGGGATTTACATCATAAAGACACGGTAGAATTATTCAAAACTCGACCAGACTGGATGCAAAACTACGACAATGACTATCCTTCCGCTGTCTTAATAAGAGGACTTATCGAAGAATATAAACCGGAAAATATTCTTGAAATCGGTACAGCCGCGGGTTGGGCTGCGTATTATATGCTCGAAGAAGCTCTAAAACACAATCCTTATACCAAAATTACATCAATAGATTTTGGACACCACCTGTATTATTCTCAAGAAAGGGAAATAGGCGCAGCGTTCAAAGAGGTTTCTCCTAATTTATATGAAAAGTGGCAACTTAAAACAGGACTGATGGCTGTAGATTTTGCAGCCAATTGCAAAGAAAAATATGACTTTGTGTTTATAGATGCAAACCATATTCATCCTTGGGCAACACTTGATTTTATTGCCATTCTCCCATTACTCAAAGAAAATGCCATAGTAGTTTTCCATGATGTCTATCTGAATGAAATTTGTCTTGGTAAAAAACCAGCAAACCGTCATCCTGACAATCTTCCAATCGGTCAAGAAATGTGCAAAGGTCCAAATGTCATATACAATATTTTTAAAAAAGAAATGGTTCTTTCATACGACGATATAGCTCCAAATTGCGCAGCCATGATTGTAAAAAATAAAAATGAGATTTTACAAAAACTTCTATTCGCTCTTAATTCACCTTGGGAAAATAAATACTTAAATTCAAATCAAATTAAAGATATTATTCCTAAGTATTTCGATTTTGTGAACAAAAATTTTGAAAAGAAAATTGCAAAAAATATTCTAAACTCTATCAAAACAAACAACTTCAAACTTGAGTTACTTAATAATATAAGAAATATCACAAAAAAATTTGTACAATTTAACAATGACTATAAAAAAAGCAAAGAGTTAAAACATAATATTAAAAATAAAAAAGCCGTGTTCTGGGGAGCAAGTGAATACCTCAAAGTTTTGGTAAAACAATACAAAATAGATAACAAAGAAATTATCGGAATAATTGACGTAAATCAATCAAGACAAGGTGAAAAAATCGGCAGATACGAAATTTTTTCACCCGAGAAATTGAAAATATTAAAGCCTAATCTAATAATTCCTGCAGCGATAAACCATCCCCAAATAATCGATTTTATTGAAAAAGAACTTGTAAACCAAAATTTATCAATTGAAATAGACCAAACATTAATGTCAAAATAATGCCAAATTATTTTGGAATTCGATAGTTGGTTAAAACCGCAGATTTTGTAATAAGTCCAATATTAAATAAGTTTTGGATTTGGGACTTATTATAATCAACAATATGTTGAATAAGCATCTGACGAGCCTCGGTCTTTGCTTTTTGAGCCTGCAACACATCCAAAAATGTAGCCTCACCAACTTCCATTCTAATAAGGGCGATTTTTAAACTCTCATCCGCAGCGATAACCTCTTTTTTACTTGCCTCAATTTTTTCAAGTTGAGTTTTCGAATCATAATATGAGCTTATAATATCTTCTTTGACTTGACGCTCAAGTTTTTTTAATCGTAACTTTTCAGCCTTAATCGTTTCTAACTCCTGTTTAGCACGCAAAACAGTATTAACGCCCAAATTTCTCCCCAAAGGAACAACTGTTTGTAATCCAACCGATTCATTTGTTCTTAACCCCCTTCTTACCGTTCCAACATCTTGGTGAGATAAATACACACCTACTTGGGGTATAAAATCTGCATACACCTCTTTTTGTCTAATTTCCATAGCACGAATTTCAGCTCGCTTGGTAGTCAAATCATCTCGCTCTTTCAATGCAATTTTGTACAAATCCTCAACACTGTAACTGGGGTCTAATATTCTTTGTATACGTATCGTTTGCTCTACAGGATAAACCGTAGTTATTACATCTATTCCCATGATATTTGCAAGCTTAGCTTGAGAATACCGCATGGTATTGAAAAGTGTAATGTACTCCTGTCTGGCTTTTGCTGCTTCTGCTTCTGCTCTGTACACATCAAAACGCGAACTTATACCAATACGATATTTCGCCTCTACCATTTTTAATTGTTCTTCTCTATCTTTCAAGTTTATTCTATATACGTCTATTTCAAGCTTCTTCCCAAGTAAATCATAGTAATTCAACGCAGTATTCAACAAAACTTCATCTAAAGTGTAATCAAGATTGTATCCGGCAGCTTTGTATGCGTTTTTTATTGCAGCCATTTCAAATATCGTTTTCCCCTGATTGGTAATGTCCCAACTCAATTCAATAGCGCTCTGTATAACCGTTTCATGAACTTTTATAGGGACAACACCCCCAACAAGAAACTCACCCTTTAAATCAGCTATATCAAATGAATATGTAAAATTCGGCAAAAGTTCAGAAGTCTTGGCCCAAAACTCCCATTGCGTAGCTCTTTTTACATGCTCACTTATTTTAAGGTCATAACTGTTTTGTGCTGCAGTAATGATACAACTTGCAAGATTTGCATAAGTCACATCCGTGTCAAGCACCTTCTTTATTTCAGCTTCTAAAAAAACTTTTTTTTCTTCATTTATTGGCGAATCTGCAGAATCAATATTCTCCAAAAAATTATCATCCTTATACTCCCATATCAAATCACTCTCTGCTTTCACCGCTTGAGAACAAGTAAACATTAAAAATACAATCGCTGCGAAAATAAATCTTTTCATAGCCAAAATTGTATTTTAAATTGTAAACTTGTTTTATACACTACACGGGTATAAGAGTTTTGAGACAGACCTAATCCAATAGAGGATGTTAATCTTTAAAATTATTAAGTTTCATATAAACATAATGTAAACAAATGTAAAATCGAAAACCCCCATATTCTAAAGTTTTTCTCTATCAGGTTCGACATATACTACACATGAAATTTCAGTATGCATGGAGTATATTGTTTCTATATCGTTAAGATATGTAAATTATTTCTTACTTATTGAAATAAATCTCCGCCCTACGTTTTTTCATGCATGTGTGGTTTAACTGAGGTATTTTATTATGAACATTCAAAGTGTAGATTCTTTTAACGCAGCTGTTGGTCAGCTTAGTGCCATCAAGGGTGACGTTACTGCTGAACAGCTTTCTTCCCTTACGGAATTGTTCTCTACTCAAATTTGGAACACTTCTGATGCTGAAGGAACTTCAGCTACTCTTGACAGGCAAATTGCTGAACTTCAAGCTCTTTTAGACGAAATTCAAGCTGATATCGATGAACTTTACGAACAGCAAAAATCGGCTAATGATGAAATGAACGCACTTGTTAATGATTTGAATCAAGAGTCTTATCAAGCTTCTAAACAAGCTGATAAAAACATCAAAGAACAGCAAGATTTAGTTTCTGCTGCTACTGACGCTGCCTACAATGCTTATATGAAAGGCGAAATCGAAAAAGAAGAAATCCCTCTTTACATCGCTAATCAACTTTCTAAAAGCAATGCTCCTGGTGGCGCTAAATTACAAGCTCACCTAGAAGCTATGG
>CALVAP010000015.1 GCA_944325625.1 Candidatus Gastranaerophilales bacterium
CAAGATTTAATTTATGTGTTCTTTTAGCATTTTGTTTTATTTTATCAAGATTCTCATATTGTTTAAGTTCATTTGCTAAATTAGATTTTGTATAAATTGTTGCAAGCCCTGCTTTTAAGACCTCTTGTTCATAGTTCTTACACTTGCCATGCCTGTTACAATCATAATATATAGACATCAAGTGCCTATTATTCTTATCGAACTTTTCTTTTGCTGTATATTCTACTTTTACAGATTTATTTAGTAATTCTTTCTTGGCAAATTCTTTACCATAATACCCAAGCCCTAAAGCTTCATCTTGAGTTAGGTTATAGAGTTTCATCTGCCAGTTAAGACCATCATTGATTTTTGTTTCAAAAGTATCGATTCCATTGATACGAACTTTTTCGTCCTGTTCAGCAATTTTGTTGTCATTGAAATCAACGTATACTGTATCACCGTCAATTACTTTTATTACTTTATGAAAAATGGTTTCTGCAGATGCGAGGTTAGGTATTAATACAAATGTAAAAAATATTGGTATTATTAAAAACTTTTTCATTATCTATAATTATACATAAAAATGGACTATATGTATTTTAAGGGATATTAAGAAAATTGTAACATTTTTACATGTAAAATTAATAATAATTATTCCCTCTAAAGTCTTTGCAGTAAGCAATTTTCTTCTTTGAGGTTGTATATAATTGTTAAAAAATACAACATAAGGGGTGGCTAATATATTTTTTTTTTTATTTGTGTTATCATTCCCCTAGTGACAAGCTCAAGTAAAGCTTGAAAATAGTGATTTATTTAATTTTTTGAAGTACAATAAGATGTTAAAAGGCAAAAGAATAGGGATACCGAGGGCAATTTCATATTATAATAATTATCCGTTTTACTACGGATTTTTTAGTGGACTTGGATTTGAGGTAGTTGTCTCAGACAAGACGACGAGTGGACTTATCAACAAGGGCAGTGCGTGCGTTGTTTCTGATACTTGTTTGCCGATAAAGGTTTATGTCGGGCATGTTATAAATTTGTTGGAAAAGGGCTGCGATACTATTTTTGTCCCTTCTTTACAATCTACTGGGCATAAAATTAATAATTGTAGCAAAGTTAGGGGGCTGCCTGAAATTATCAGAAATGTTGTTAACCGTTCTTTTAATATGATAGAGCCGACTTTAGATAAAACTGAAGGGCTTGGTTTAAAGTCGTTCTGTACTGATGCAGCAAATCAGTTAGGAATTTATGATGAGGACTTGATTTCTTCAGCGATGAAGAAAGGTTGGCAAACATATAATAATTTCTTGCAAATGGCGAAATCAGGAATTCCGCATCAAGAAGCGATAAAAAATGCGGTAAGTGGAAGGTTTAGCCTGAAAAATATGGATGTTGTTAAGCCCTTATCGGTTGTAATAATGGGACATGGTTACAATCTTTTTGATGAAAGAATTTCTATGAATATTCTCAAGAAGCTAGAAAAAATGGGGGTAAAAGTTTATACAGGTTTGAATGTTTCAAAAGAAGATGCAATTAGTGCAATTCATAACATAGGAGAGATTCAATACTGGGCAAACGAATTGGATTTAACAGGAGCTGCTGCTTATTATATGCAAAATCGCAGAGTAGACGGGATTATAGCTCTAACGGCATTTGGTTGTGGACCTGATTCTTTGATGGTTGATGAAATCCAATATCATGCAAGAAACAAGAATATTCCAATGGTTGTATTAACTATTGATGAACATACAGGAGAGGCTGGCTTTGTAACACGACTTGAGGCTTTTATTGATATGTTAAGTCGTAGAAAGAAAAAATTGATGAGCAAGACGGCACATCTAAAGCTTCTGCCGGAAAAAACGTCAGAAAAGAAAGAAACAAAGGTTTTGACAAGAGCATAGCGTAATGACTAATTTTGCCACTAAAAAGTTATATAAATACTTAGGAGGTATACACATCCATTCTAAATACTCGGATGGAACAGGTGATATCGATGCTATTACCAAGGCAGCTAAAAAGGCGGGTTTGGCTTGGATTATAGTCACGGATCATAATAATATTGATGTTCCGGAGGGTATTATAAATGGGGTATATGTGATTAAGGGTGTAGAGATATCGCCACCAAGTAGCAATCATTATTTAGCTTTAGGAGTTAATAATATTATTGATTATGAGCAGGAACCGCAGAGGTTTGTAGAAGAAGTAAGGGAACAAGGCGGTATCGGTTTTGTGGCTCATCCGGATGAATCTGACAAACGTAAAAATAAATATTCGCCAATAAAATGGTTAGATAAAAAAATAATTCCCGATGGAATTGAAATATGGAATTGGTTTTCGGTATGGGCGGATAATTATACGGATAAAAATATTTTTGCGCAGATATATTCATTCTTATTTAAAGACAGGTTGATTACCAAACCTTATACAGAAACGTTGTCTTGGTGGGATGATTTAAACAATACATCTGATGAAGTTGTTCCGGCAATAGGTGGTATTGATGTTCATGCGTTAAAAATTGCTAAGCATATTTTTCCTGTAAAAGTTTTTCCTTACAAATCTATGTTCAAAACGATAACAAATATAATTACGTTAAAGGAAAAATTGTCTGATGATTTCAAGACCGCAAAATCTCAGATACTTGAAGCAATAAGACTTGGAAATAATTTGATAGTAAACAGGAAAATTACAAAAGCTCTTCCAGAGGTTACGATTTCTAATTCGAAAGAAACAGTTTGTGAGGGAGAAACGATAGAGCTGGATGATTTTACATATATTCGCATCAAGCTAGGCAAAAAATTTGAAGTACGTTTGCTATGTAACGGTGAAGTTATATGGGAAAATAAAGCAAAAGAGGTTGAAATACCTCTTCTGCAAAGGGGAAAATTCAGAATAGAAGCAAGGTTGAATAAGCTGGGATACGCCTATTCAAACCCGATAATAGTTAGGTAAATAAACAGATGCAGGCTAATATAGAGAAAGAATTACAAACGAATAAATTTTCTCAAATGGATGATACTATCAAGGCAAAGGATAGAATCATAGCTTGGCCGCGTATGGGAAGAATTGATATTCCGTTAAAAGCTTTGTTGTTGACATTGGGGGCTAAGGTTGTTATACCACCTGCCAACAGTAATGAGGTTTTAGAACTTGGAGTAAAGAACAGTATTGAGGGCATTTGTCTACCATATAAATTAAATCTTGCAAACTATATAATGGCGCTGGAAAACGGAGCAAATACGTTAATGATGTTTCAAGCTCCGGGGTCTTGTAGGTTGGGTAACTATACCAAAATGGCGCAAAAAACGCTCAAAAAAATGGGTTACGAGTTTGATATGGTAATTTTTGATATGTATAAGAGCAAAATGAAGCAGACGCTACAAGCTTTTTGGCATGTTACGAGATGTATTAATCCGTTTAAATATTACAAAGCATTTAGTTTAGGATTTAATAAATTTTTTGCGATAGATGAAGCAGAAAAGCAGATGTTTTACTATCGTCCGCGAGAGCTTAGAAAAGGTGAAGCGGAAAGGTATTACAATAAGTGGTTAAAGATTATAGATGGGACAAATACAATAATTGGGGCAAAATCCTTAGTAAAAAAAATTCGAAAAGATTTTAAAAACATTGAAATAGATAGAAAAAAAGATATTCCTGTAGTATACTTATTGGGAGAATTTTTTGTCTTATTGGACCCATATACCAATCAAAATATAGAAAAAGTCCTCGGAGAAATGGGGATAGAAGTTCAAAGACAGATTATGTTCAGCGGTTGGTTAGAACATGTATTAAAGCCATCATTTTTTTACAAGAAGGAATCGCATAGAGAAAGATGCGTAAGATATGCCAAAGAATACATGAAAAGAGCAATCGGTGGGGAATGTATAGAAACAATAGGAGATACAGTATATGCGGCAAAAAATGGGATTGATGGTGTAATTCATCTTATGCCGTTTTCTTGTATGCCGGAAATTGTTTCACAGAATATATTGTCAAAAGTTTCGAAGAATGAAGATATTCCAATTTTGTCATTAGTTTTGGACGAACAGACGGGAAAAACGGGGTATGTAACAAGAGTTGAAGCATTTGTTGACTTGGTAAAAAGGAAGAGAGTTAGAAAAGAGCACCCACAAGCAGAGAGGATAAAGTTATAATGAAGAACGAATCAAGAAACAGAATGACATTTGAAAGGCTAAAATATTACAGACACCTTGGTGGTGGCGCAATTGAATGTTTGATAAGCAGGTTTTCAAAGAACCCAAAACCGTTATGTTTCTCTCTGATGGTAACGAGTAAGTGTAATTGTAATTGTGATTTTTGTTTTTGGAAACATAAAAAAGAGAATGATGATATGTCTTGTGAAGAAATTACAAGACTTTTAACGGAAGCCGGAAAAATGGGCTATATGGATAGTATTCTATGGGGTGGCGAGCCGCTTTTAAGACAAGACTTTACAGAAATTTGTAAGGCTTCTCATGATGCAGGACTTTATACTAAGATTGCAACGAATGGTTGGTTTTTGGAAACAAATCCGGGATTTGGGCAGTATACGGATTTGATGTTTGTATCATTAGATGCAATAGGAAAAGCGCACGATGATATTCGTCATATGCCGGGTATATGTGATAAAGTAATGAGCGGGATTGAATATCACAAAATTCATTCGCCCAAAATGAGAATCTACGTTTGTTGCACCGTATCAACGCAAACTAATTTTGAGCAAATTAAAGAAGTAGCTCAATATTGCAAGGATGCTGATATTTTATTGTATTTTACGGTAAATAAAGCTGCATCAAGACCCGAAGAAGCTCAAAATGTTGTGGAAACAGAACTTGAAAATGAGCAGTTGTCAGAAATATTTGTTAAGATTAAGGAGCTTAAAAAACAAGGTTATCCGATAAGAAACTCGTATTATTTTATGGATTATATTATCAACAAAAAAACTTATTACGAATGTCATTGGCCAAGAATAGCTACGGTAATATATTCAAACGGGGAAATGCTAAGGTGCTATGACAGAAAACCATTCATTAGTGTTAAGGGCAGAGCGTTGAAGGAAGTTATTAAAGACCCATTGTTCATAGAAACGGTTAATAAATGTAAAGATTGCAAATTAGCATGTGTAGGAAATTATGCACTTGATGCATCGGGACTGTGGAAGATGGAATGGCCTGCAATTAAATCCCTAATGGAAATTGCTATAACTTAAGGAGAAGGTAATGAAGAAATATATAGTATCGTTTATATTGTTAGCGTTTGCGATGACAACGATGCCGACAGAGGCAAGACGGTTTGTTTCGCCGGCGGAGAAGGCAAAAATTGAGGCTGAAAAAACTCAAAATCAAGCAAGTAATATGCAGGTTGGTGCATTGCAGCCCATCTCGCAGCAAACAACACAAACATTAGGGGCATTTGATAATACAGAGATTATTTATTCCGAAGATATTGTGAAGCCGCAAAGAGGTGCGGATGCCTTTGTAAATAAATATAGAGTAGGTGAAAGAGCCTATAACGATACAATGATGAGTCCGATTGAGGAAATGTTCAACGGAAAAGATGTTGAAGTTACAGGTACAATATTGAAGCAAGTCGGTTATGATTTGTTTAAAATGACATCCTCTTCGGCCTCAACAGCAGGAAAATATGATAACAATTACAAATTAAGTATTGGAGAAAAAATTACTGCTTATTTGCAAGGGGACTCTGTTGATGTTATGGCAATTTCAGGAGCGACATTGCTTAATCCCACAACAACAACGTCAGTTGATTCCAAGGGGAATGTTTTTATCCAAGGAATAGGAATGGTTCCTGCTGAGGGAAAAACAATTGGTGCGGTTGAGAATGCGCTTAATAAGCTGGCATCTTCTAAATACAAAAGTTTAAAGGTTCATCTAAATGTTGCGACAGGTCAAGAGTTTTCTGTTTTTGTTTTTGGGCAGGTAAATAGACCTGGGAAAGTGCTTGTCGGTAACAATTCAACGGTATTTGATGTTTTGAATATGGCAGGTGGTGTTAAAAAGACAGGGACATTAAGAAATATCACATACACTACAAGTAATGCAAAGCCCAAAAGTGTGGACTTGTACAAGACAATTTTTTCAGGAGAAAATGACGGTATAATAGTAAGACCAAATGATAAAATATTTGTTAACAAGATTGGTAATGTTGTGGCTATAAAAAATGGAGTAATTGAACCGGGGATTTATGAAATAAAAGATAAAGAAGATATTCAAAAGGTAGTAAAATATGCCGGAGGATTCTCGCCTACAACGCAAATTTCTGAGGTAACACTTATTGGCTTTAATAAGGAACAAAGTCAGAAAACTGCTCAAAATATTGAATGGAATAAAGCAAAAAATATAGTATTGAATAGTGGAGATTCTATCGAATTTAGAGAATTATATAATAATGTAGAAAATATTGTAACGATACAAGGAAACATAAAGCATCCTGCTACGTATGCATATACTCAAGGGATGAGGTTATCAAATATATTAAAAAGCGAAGATGAACTTTTGGAAGAAACGTTTTTAAACCAAGCGGTAATAAGAAGAATATCAGGAAAAGATAACACGGTAGAAACGATTCCTGTTTTTTTGAAAGATTTCTTTGGAGGAGTTAGCGATCCCGTATTACAACCAAGGGATGTGATTACAATATACAAGAATACAAATTCTGAGTTTGTGGATATTTATGGATGTATAAATCAACCTAAGCATCTTGCATACATAGATGGATTAACTCTTGATGATGTAATGACAGATATTCGTTTTATGGAAACAAATGTAAAAGAAGAACACCCCGACGAACAGCAAGTTGCATACAAAAAGAAAGCAAATGAGGATATAGTTCTAACAGCAGGAACAAGCAATGATAACAGACTTATTCCGGCTGAAAATGTTGCTGTAGAAATTACTAATGAAAACGGGAATACAACGTTATATTATATGTATGACATAATGATTAATTCGGATAGAATTAAGGAAATACCAATTCAACCGAATGATAAAATCTTTTTCCGAACACTTAGAGATAATGAATCAATTAAATATGTAAAGATATCGGGATTTGTAGAACGTCCAGGAGTTTATACAAGTATAGAAGGTAAAAAGCTTGTAGATATGATAGAAATGGCAGGCGGATTAACAAAAGATGCAG
The DNA here is from genome assembly GCA_944325625.1 of Candidatus Gastranaerophilales bacterium. Taxonomy (GTDB): domain Bacteria; phylum Cyanobacteriota; class Vampirovibrionia; order Gastranaerophilales; family Gastranaerophilaceae; genus RGIG2134. The sequence goes on from CALVAP010000015.1 coordinate 7,138, forward strand.
ATTTAAGAGGCATTGTATATAAAAGGGCAAATTTACAAGGCAAGCAGCTAAGTATAGCTCGTAAGAATAATGATAGAGACATTAGATTGTTAGAGGGAAGAGTTGCAAGTGCCTACAAGGCAACAGAAGCAGATCAACAAAATAAAATAGAGATGATTTCTATGCTTAAAAGCGAGGATAAGGAACTACAAAAACGTTATAATGGACAAATAGCATTGAATATAAAAAATAATGATTTGGAAAAGGTAAGGGATATAGACAACATAGAAGTTCAGGATGGCGATGATATATACATCCCCCGAATGAATAACCAAGTTAGTGTTATGGGTGAGGTCTATAACGAGCAATCTTTTGCTTATCGAAAAGGAAGTAATATTGCCACTTATATAAAAGAAGTTGGGGGGTATACTCCAAATGCAAATAAATTCAGGATTTATAAAGTTAGTGTAAACGGCAGAGCTGAAAAGGTTGGTAAATACAGCAGTGTTGAGCCTGGAGATGTAATAGTTGTACCACGAAAAATTGCAGGAAATGATTGGTTAACGCCGGTATGTGATACATTGAGGGGTATAGCATCACTTGTTACCAGTGCATTTGTTGTTACTAAGATATAGGAATTGAATGTATGAAGGTACTTATAACCGGCGGATTTGGTTTCATAGGGTCACATGTTACAGATATTATGTTAAAGAATAATATTGAGGTTGTCATTATAGATAACTTGTCTAGCGGAACACTGTCAAATATTCCTAAATTTGATATGACTAAATTTTATCAGCTGGATATTGCCCAAGATGATATTGAGTGTGTATTTGCCAAGGAAAAACCTGATTATTGTATTCATCTTGCAGCGCAAACAAGTGTAGCATATTCAATTTTACATACCAAGGAAGATGCGATAATGAACATTATTAGTTCAATAAAAGTATTGGATTTGTGTAAAAAATATAATATTAAAAAGTTTATCACGGCGTCATCGGCAGCGGTTTATGGAGTTCCTCAGTATTTGCCCATTGATGAAGAGCATCCGACCAAGCCTATTTCTAATTATGGTTTATCAAAACTTACTATGGAAAAATATATTGAATTATCCGGCGTTCCGTACATAATATTCAGATTTGCAAATGTTTATGGGCCTCGTCAGGTTAGCTCGAAGGAAAGCGGGGTTGTGGCTATATTTAATGACGAGATGATTAAGAATGGAGAGATTAACATATATGGAGATGGAAACCAAATTAGAGATTTTGTTTATGTTGAAGATATAGCAAATATATGTTATGAGGCGATAAAAGATAATGTCGTTAATGAAATAATAAATGTTTCCTGTAATAGAGGTGTTAGCGTAAATGACTTGTATATTCAAATGGCACAAATTTATAATTATTACCGCACTCCGATACATATGTCAGAGCGCTCTGGTGATATAAGAGATAGTGTATTGTCTAATAAAAAGGCTTGTGAATTATTCAAAAATTTTACTAATGTGTCATTAGAACAGGGATTATTAAACCTCAAAAAAGCCAATTGCGAAGGAGAAATTAGTCCATGTTAAAAGCACTTTCTCGTTCGGTAATTATAATGTTTATGTTTGATATACTAGTTTTTGGGCTAGCTAGCTTTTTGAGTTGTCAACTGCTGAATATTGTTGGCGTTTCTCGAATTGTTGCCGTTGTATTAACTACCTTAACCGGAATGGTCGTTTTATACTTAAAAGCTAATTATAAAATTAGGGAGTTTAATATAAATAAAAAAAATGTTTACTTATTGTTTGAAGGGGTTTTAATGGCGCATATTCCTTCAGCAATAGCTTTATTCTTTCTATTACCGCAGAAGCAAATGCTTTTATTTTTAATAGCAAATATCATAACTGTGTTCCTGATTTTGGAGCTTTACAGGTTATTATTTCATTTGTATTTGTTTAGGATAAAGCCAAAGAAAAACATTTTGATAATAGGCAGTGATAAGAGAGCCAAGCTTATAGCGGACGAAATTATTAATAAAAAAGCATTAATGATGAAGGTAGCGGGATTTATTCAAGACCCCCAGAGTGATGAAGAAATGATTTTGGATACCAAAATTCCAATATACAAAAATCTTGATGATATAAACAAAATTATTAAGGAAAGCAATATTGATATTGTTATAGTTGCTATTCAAAGAAGAATGGAAGAAAGTATATTAACTAGTTTGAAGATAGGAATTCCGAGAAGAGTTAGAGTTTACAAATTACAAGATTTCTACGAGTTGGTTACTGGCAAATATTATGTAGATAGGATATCAATTAACGAATTATTCTATACTTATATGAATAAGCGCTCGTTGGTGTATGATGTTTGTAAAAGGACATTTGACATAATAGCGTCGGCAATAATATTATTGGTTACTTGTCCAATATTGATATATATAGGTCTTAGGGTAAAGTATACAGATGGTGGGGCTGCAATATATACCCAGAACCGAGTAGGACAAGATGGAAGGGTTTTTAAGGCGTATAAATTGAGAACAATGTATTTGAATGATTACGTTCCGACGTCCGAAAACTTGTCTAATGCAGATAAGCAAGATAGTGATGATAGAGTAATACCTTTTTGTAGATTTGTGAGAAAAGCACGTTTTGATGAAATACCGCAAATGGTTAATATATTAAAGGGTGAAATGTCAATTGTAGGACCTAGAACCGAGTGGGAAGATTTGGTGAAAGTATACTCAGAGCAAATTCCTTACCATAATTGCAGGCATTGGGTCAAAACAGGTTGGACCGGATGGGCACAGATTAATCAGGGGCATTTATTTTCGAGTGATGCAGAAGCAGAAAAGCTACAATACGACTTATATTATTTGAAACATAGGAATGTGTTTTGGGAAATATGTATTCTTGTAAAAGCTGTGTTTTTAGCATTAGGGGGAAGACATGGCTAGTATAAAATTTTGGAATAAGCGGAATTTCAATAGAAGGTACCCCAAGGACTACGGATTTATAAGGACGTTGTATATAACACTATTTTTATATTTAGTAGTGTGGCCGGCGGGTTTGATTTTTTATGGAACGAGAATCAAACGAGAGACGAGTTTGGAATGGGGAAAAAGGTATATTTTTACATCAAATCATCAGTCCTATATAGATGCGCCATTAATTTCGATGGTGGCAAATCGACCTGTTGCGTATATGGCAAAAGAGGAGTTGTTTAACCATAAAAGTTTATTAATACAGTTTTTGGTGGTAAGTTTGGGCTCGTTTGCGGTAAATAGGGAGAAGCCCGAAAAAGCAACAATGAAAACGTTATTTGATATAATAAAACACACAAAATGGTCGATAGGAATATTTCCGGAAGGTCAGCAGGCAAAGGAAAACCATAATTTTGATGGAGTTAAAGGCGGATTTGTAAGTATAGCAAAGATGGCAAAAATGGATGTAGTGCCGATAGCGATATGCGGATTTACGGGGTATTCTGTCGTTCCGTTTAGTAAAAGAATAACATTAAAGGTAGGCAAACCGATCTCTTACGAATTGTCGGAAGAAGAAATCTTGCAAAGGTGGAAAGACTTTATGAATAAAGAGGTTGAAGGTGAGTAAGAATAATAATAAAATCAAAATTACTCATGTTACGAGATACGCTTATCCTCATATAGGGGGGATTGAAGCAGTTATTTCTCAGATAAATGATGCTTTATCAAATGAAGAATTTGAAAAAGAAGTTTTATGTTGTTCAAATAATGAAAAGTCATCTTTTGAAAATGGAGTAAAATATAATCGTTGTAGATTTTTATTTGAATTTGCAGCGAATACAATATCGCCGGAATTTATATGGAAGTTGTCAAAAGTAGATACTGATATACTTCATTATCATATGCCTTTTATTTTTGCTGTAATAGCTCATTTCATTGCACGACCAAAATACAAAAAATTATACATAACTTATCATAGTGATATTATTGGCTATGAAAAAATAATGAAACCTTTTTGGTTTATATACAAAAAATTTATAGAACAAGTCGATAAAATACATGTATTATCTCCAAATATTATTGAAGCATCTAAAATAATAAATCCATATAAAGGTAAATGTGTAGTAATACCTCAAGGAATTAATTTAGAAGATAAAAGTGATGGGAAAAAAGTAAATCAAATAAAAGAAAAATATAACGGAAAGAAAATTCTATTTTCGTTAGGCAGATTAATTAAATATAAAGGTTTTATTTATGGTATTGAGGCGATGAAAAAGGTTGATAATGCCGTATATTTAATTGGAGGTAGTGGACCATTAAAAAAAGATTTTGAAAATTATATAAAAGAAAATCAATTAGAAGGTAAAGTTATTTTATTAGGTAGAGTTGATAACGAAGAGTTAGATAATTATTATAAAGCTTGTGATATATATCTATTCCCATCGGTTATGCAGAGTGAAGCTTTTGGTATTGTTCAGTTAGAAGCAATGAAATATGGAAAACCTGTAATTAATACCAATTTAGGTACGGGGGTAAATTATGTATCTATTCATGACAAAACTGGATTGACAGTCGAACCTAAAAATTCTAAAGAATTAGCTTTGGCTATAAATAAATTATTAAATGATGATAAATTAAGAGAAACATTAGGACAAAATGCAAGAAAACGTTGTGAGAATCTATTTGTGATTAATAAAAAGTTTATGCAATTTAATAAATTGTACGGTGAAATAAAAAAATGAGAATATTAATAGTAAATTCTTTTTTCTTTTTAAAAACTGGCGCCGATAAAATTGCTTATGAAACATATAAAATATTGAAAGAAGAAGGGCAAGAAGTGTTTTATTGGGCAATGAATAAAGGTCCTTATTTTGAACCGGATTATGAATATTCAAAATACTTTACACCGTATTATTTTGGAATTAAAGATTATTTAAAAAATCCGATAAAGTACTACTATAACTATAGAGCTCTACAAGATTTAAACAAATTTATCGATTTAATAAAACCAGATGTAATTCATTATCATAGTTTTTGGTGTATATCAACTTTAGTTTTTAAAGCTAATTCGAAAATTCCTAAAGTTTTAACGCATCATGATGCAAGATGTTGTCCTATGATAACATTGATGTATAGAAATAAAACTTTTTGTAACAAAATGTATTGTAAAAATGGAAATTTTTGGCCTTGCATTATTAATAGATGTGGGAAAAATAATAATATAGAGGAATCTATACGAAAGGCATTGGCAACATATATTATAGTTAAACATCAAAAAAATATAGATAAATTTATAGTACCTTCAAAGGCGTTAAAAGAAAAATTAATTGAAGGTAATATTGGAATTACTGAACATAATACTATTGTTATAAATAATAGTTTGTGCAGTGACGAGTTAAATAAAGATCCAAATTATAATAATAAAGGATTCTTTCTTTATATAGGTCGGTTATCACCTGAAAAAGGTGTACATTATTTATTGGAAGCTCTGAAAGATTTACCAAGAGAAATCAAGTTAAAGATAGCAGGAACAGGATCAGAAGAAAATAAGTTAATGAAATATGCACTAGACAACAACTTGGACAATGTTGAATTTTTAGGTTTTAAAAATAGGGAAGAAATCAAAGATTTATATCAAAACTGTATTTCAACAATTTTACCTAGTAATTGTTTTGATAATTTTCCAACAACAAATTTAGAAAGTTTTGCTAATGGAAAACCAGTTATAGCTAGTAATATTGGAGGAATTCCTGAACAAGTTGAGCATAATATAACAGGATTATTATTTGAACCAGGAAATGTCGAACAATTAAAAGAATGTGTTTTTAAATATTGGAACAATCCTGAATTAGTTGTCGAACATGGTAAAAATGCACGAGAAAAGGCCATTTATCATTACACACCAAAAAGATATTATCTTGAATTAATGAACGTTTACAAGGAAGTAATAGATGAACGAAAATAAATATTTATTAAATAAAAAATGTAAATTTTCTATATCTGTAGAGTATATTTGTGCTTTTTTAGTTATTGTTTTTTGTAATTGTTGGTATAAGGCTTTAAAGCCAGCGCCTTTGTATTATTTTTTAATTATGTCATTGATTGGTATCCCCTATGTATTATACAAATATAGAAAAATTAAAATTTCCTGTACTCAAATATTATCTTTAATCTGTTTTATTTATTTTCTCATAACATCTGTGTTAATTCATTATAAAACAGATATTGGTATGGCATCACACTCTACAGTTTGTTTTGTATTCTATTTTCTATCAATATTTTTTATGAAATATTTAACCAAAGACAAAGTGTTAAATATAACAAAATACTTATGCATAGTTTCTTTTTTGTATATTTCATTGGAAACTTTTATAAGAATCATTTTCCCAAAAAATGCTGTTGGAGATTGTATTGAACTTAGCATGGATAGTCCATATTGGGCATTTAAGTTTAATTCTTTTATGTTTGTGGATTCAAATTTTGTAGCTTTAGTATTACTTGTTATGGTGTTTCTTTCTTTTTATATGTATAAATATGTAACAAAAGATGGTTTTTATAAACTTATGACAATAGCATTTTTAATACTATCTATACTAACTGTTTCTAGAGCTGCATATATAGCTATAATTATTTCTTTCGCAATATTTTGTGGGATTGATTTTTGTAAAAAACATTTAATTATTTCAAAAAGGAAAAAACGTATAACATTAAAAATGTTATTATTTATATTTTCTTCCGTAATATCGTTTTTTTTATTTTTCTATGGTATGTATTTATTCTTATCTGATGATAGTTTTATGACAAAAATCCAAATTATTATTGATTTATGGGAATATATTCAGAAAGTTTCATTATGGAATTTATTAATTGGTAGTGGTTCCAATCTTGGTATATCAATACAATATTTTGGACGTTTTACGCATGCATTAATACCATCATATATAGTTTGGTATGGTTTTGTAGGTACTTCGTTGGTTATGTTTCTTTGGTTTTCAATCATAAGAGATACTAGATTTAAGTCTTTAATAATTATGGTGCCAACATTATTAATAGGTATTGCGTTAACAATGTCTATAATACATGTTTTTTATGTTGCATTAGCAATAATGACATATTTTGAAAAAATATTGCCAGAAAGAGAATCAAAAGAAAGATTAATTGTTAAAAATAATTAAAAAAGAAAAGGAGAGAGATGAATTTAATATCAATAGCAATGGCCACTTATAATGGGGAAGAATACTTAAGATTACAATTAGATTCTATATTAAATCAAACTTATAAAAATATTGAAATTGTAATATGTGATGATTGTTCTACTGATGGTACTTTAAAAATACTTAATGAATATGAAAAAAAATACTTAAATATTCATGTGTATAAAAATGAAGCCAATTTAGGATTTGTAAAAAATTTTGAAAAAGCTATCTCTTTATGTAATGGAGAATATGTAGCCCTAGCAGATCAGGATGATATATGGTTACCAGAGAAGCTTGAAGTTTTATATAATAGTATTGAAAAGTATTCAGTAATTTGTAGTAGCTATAAAATAATTGATGATAAAAATAATATAATAAGTGAAAACCATAGTCATAGAATAGATACACGTAAGAAAATTGTTAAAAATAGGCTTGATAAGTTCAAAACATTATTGTTTACTAATTTTGTAACAGGTTGTACTATACTTATGAAAAGAGATTTTATAAACAAGATATTCCCGTTACCGACTAATTGTTATCATGATTGGTGGATTGGTCTAATAGCAAGTTATTATAAAGAACTAAAATATATAGATATACCACTGATTCTATATAGACATCATGATAATAATGAAACTTCAACATTAAGAATTTCTAAAAAAATACCTGAAATATTTAAAGCTATATATATTTTTTATAACAAACATTATCAAAAATCCAAAATAAAAAAATGTAATGACGCTATAAATGTTCTTCAAAATTTAATTAATTATGTATATTTAGAAGACAATATATTGAATTATATACATAACATCATATGTTTAAATAAATCCATCTTAAATTTTAAATTTACATTAAACGATTTTAAATTAATTTGGTTTGAATATGTAAATTTAAAATATATTTCTTCAAAGTGGAATTATTTTTTATTTTCTATTATTTTAAGATTTGTTTTGATAAGAAACAGAGAAAGTGCATATGCAAAGTGAGTTCTTTTATTACAAAAAAACATTATCCTAAACAAATTTTTATAATAAAATTTATTTATGTATTTTTATATCTGATTGATTGGATTGTGCTAAGAAATAAAGATAGTAAAGATTTATTAAAAGAGGTTATAATGTTATGAAAAATGTTGATATATTTAATTTTTGGTGGGTATCAAATTATGGGGCTTTATTAACGGCATATGCTCTTCAATCTTTAGTAAATAAACTTGGATATAATCCACTATTAATTAACAATTCATACAGACATAATGAACTTATTAGTGAGAATTTTGCTAAAAATTTTGAACAATTTTATTTAAAAACATCAAATAAAGTTTCTCTATATAGTGATTTGAATTGCCTGAACCAAAAATCTAATATATTTATTACTGGCTCAGATCAGATTTTAAGGCCAACAGCCGCTAGAGAACGATTATCACAATATTTACAGGATTTCGTTTCTATAAACTCAAAAAAAATTACTATGGCAGCAAGCTTTGCCGTAGACAAAAAAACACTACTTGAAGAAACTAATTCTCAAATACTTGAAAACATGAAAATATCATTAAAATCATTTGATTTTATATCTGTAAGAGAAAAATCTGGTGTGGAAATTTGCAAAGACTTATTTGATGTTGATGCAGAATGGATTATTGACCCTGTATTTATAATGAATAAATCTAACTATGATGCATTAATAAAAAACTCTACAAAAGATTTTTCCTATAAAATTGTTAGCTATGTCTTAGATCCAAATAAAGAATATGAGAAAGCATATAAATATCTTGAAAAAAAATATAACAAAAAAATTCTAAAAACAGCTTATTCAGATATATCAGTTGAAGATTGGCTAGCATCAATAAAAAATTGTGAATTTTTAATCACAGATTCCTTCCATGGGATGTGCTTCGCTATAATTTTCAATAAACCATTTATATGTATTACTAATCCAAAACGTGGTGCAACAAGATTTGAATCTATTTTAGAAATGTTAAAGATTGAAAATCAATGTATAGATAATATTGATGCAACATATGAAAAAGACTGCATCTTTAAAATTAATTATGAAAAAGTTAATCAAAGAATTGAAGAAGAAGCTCAAAAGGGACTCGATTTTCTAAAAAGGGCTCTTGAAGCTCCAGTTGGTAAAAAAGAAGAAAAAATTGAAGCTAAAATACACTTTTTAGAAAATAAAATATACGAATTAGAACAACAAGCGAATTCAAAATATCAAGTAAAAGAAGAGTTGTGGAATTTATGGTTGATAATATTTCATAAATATTTACCAAAACCTATAAAAATTATAATTAGATTTGCAAGGGACTTTGTTAACGGTGATAAACAGTATTAAAAAAATATTTAATAGCCACTTATATGCAATGTCACTTTATTCTAGACAAATTGCTGGAACTGTTGTTCTGTTTATTATTGCTAGGTATTTGTCCGTATACGATTTTGGGCTGTTTTCTAGTTATAAAAACATCGCAATATTCTGTTTTATGTTCGCTAATTTGGAATATGCAAATTATATACTTGTTTCCTCACAAGCCAATGTAAAAGAAGTAAAACTAAAAATCTCATTATTCCTGTTAAATGCTATTTTTATTGGATTATTAATTATATTAGGTTCAACCTTCTTTCACCTAGATAGTCACATATTATTTTGTTTGGTAGTAATAAGAACATTTTTTGATGGAACTTTTTTTGCTTTAATTCTTCCCTACTTTCAAGCAACAAAGACTTTTAATACTATTGCAAAAATCAATATTGTATATGCGATATGTATTACTTTAATAGCAATATTTTCATACATTTTTAAACTTTCTTTATATAAATTTTTATTATTAAATATATGTCTAGGTTTAATTAATTTTATCCAGTGTTCATACTTTGCAGAAATCAATTACTTTTTAGTTTTTAATCATATTAAAAGATTTTGTCAAATGGTTGATAAAAGTATTTGGGCTTATATTGGAGTTAGTATAGCATCTTTTTTATATAACCAACTATCATCTCTATATGTTTCGACATATTTGCCCAAAGAAGAGGCAGCGCTATATTTCTCAGCGTTTACGATCGCCTGTGTAATTGGGCTAATAATCTCAGCACAAATACAGAAAATGATACCTGAGTTGATTAATAATAGTATTGAGAACGTAAAATTAATACTCAAGAAAAATTTAAAAATAATGTTGATTGTCACAAGCGGATTATTTATATTTATGCTTTTATTCGGAAAAATACTATTATTGCTTTTATATGGACAAAATTACTATATAAATGCTTATCCAATACTTTTAATCCTAATGTTTGGAAATATTTGTGTTGCAGAAGCTGCTGTATATGGGGCATACATAACTGCTAGTGGAAATCAAAAAAGAAAAATTCCAATGCAGCTAGAAGCAACGTCTTTAACCGTTTTGGGCTTAATATTGTTACATAAATTTGGAATATATGGAGCTGCTTGTTCATTTTTATTTGCCGCAATTTATGTTTCTTATCGTTATACAACTTTTACTATAAAATTAATAAAAGCTATCGAATAGTTAACAAATAATCAAGGAGATATTATGAAAGAACTTTTAAGAAAACTAAAAAAAATATACTTAGGACTTATTTATTCTATCCATTATCTGATTAAATTTTTTGTATTCGTTTGTCTGGATTTTAACAAAGAAAAAAGCTTTGAAACAAAGCTTTTACTTGCTGTACATAGCATTGAAAAAGGGTTTGGCATTCAAAACACTAGAAATGAATTCGGCAAATGTAATATAGAGATATTACAAAAAACTATTGTTAGTTATGAAAAAAAAGGATATAAAAAAGATGGGTTTGCTTATCTGTCAGCTCTAAGTATTTTAGAAACCTACATAAAATATCATTTAGATAGAAATATTCACGATAGTTATATAGAGTCCTTAGTATCTTTTATAAAAGAACGAAATTTTCGAAGTATACCTACTGGATTTAAAATTATCAATAACCAAAATACACCTAACGATTATCTAGGTCTTATTAAGGCTAGACACAGTATAAGAGCTTTTAGCGATAAACATGTAGATGAAGATGTAATAATAAATTGTATTAAATTAGCGCAAACGGCTCCATCTGCTTGTAATAGGCAAACAGTTAAAGTTTATTATACTATGAATAAAAAGAAAATAGATTCAATAGGAGAATTAATGGCTGGAAACAAAGGGTTTACCAATGTTAATAATTATTTAGTTATAACTTCTGATGTTTCGGCATATACGTACTGGGAAAATGGTCAATGGATGACAAATGCAGGTATTTTTATATATTCTTTAGTTTTGGCATTAGAATACTACAATATAGGAAATTGTATTTTACAATGGATTAATAATCTTAAAAAAGATAAAATTTTAAGAAAAGTTTTAAATATTCCTACTAATGAAAGTATTGTAGCGAGTATTGCTATTGGGCATAAAAAGGATGAATATAAAATTTTATACGCTTCAAGAAAAGATATTAATGATATACTAGTAAAAGTTGTTTAAACATATTATACAAGGAGAGATTAATGCAAAATTATGATTATACGCAAGAACTCGATGAAGAATTAACCATAGATTTGAAGAAAATCTTTTGTACACTTTGGAGTAGAAAAATACTTATTGTAAAGGTTTTTCTTTGTGTTTTAGCTTTTTTTATTGTTCTTAACTTCATTTATCCAAAGAAGTACAAAGTAGAAGCTGATTTGTACATCAATAAGGCCAATAACTCCAATATGATGGAAATAAATCCTTATGTGCTGGAAGAGTTGGGTGCCGGCGGAGGTGGAATGGCTGCTTTGATGAGTGGTGGTGGTGGGCTCACTAACGAATTGGAGCTTATTCAGTCACCTTTAGTTATTGATAATGTTATCAAAGAAAATCACCTTGTTTATAAAAAGAAGTATGGTTTTCTCCCGAACAAAAAAGAAGGAGAATATATCTCAACAACAGCATTCTTAAAGAAAAACATTTCTTTTGAAAACAAAAAAGGGACTAATGTTATAACTATTGAATATAAAAATTCAAAGCCAGAATTAGCGTACAATGTAGTAAACTCAATAATTACGAATTATATAGCTTTACATAAAGAATTGCATAGTGAAAAATCAAAATCAGACAAGAAGATTATTGAAAAGCAATACAACTTAGCAAGAAAATCCTTTGAGTCTACGGTCAAAAAAACAGACGGGTTACCCGAACAAGCATTGGCAACATCAGGTCAACTTTCGGCTATGTCTGCTTTTTCGCATTCTGCTCAAAAGGCTTTATCTAATCTAAAAGGACAAGTTATAAGAGGAGAAAAAGCCAAGTTGGATTTGACGGAAGAGGCCAGCAAGGTTGCTTCTTTATCGTCAAAACTTGAATGGGCAAAAATGGTTGAGGAAATGTCTGATTCTTCTAAAGTACTTATTTTGAAAGAACCCCAAAAATTAAGAGAATTTGAGTATGCATCACCTAAGTTATTAACAAATATTTTATTAGGTATTGTTTTGGGTTTAATTGCGTCATTATTGGCGGTTATTTTTGCCGAGAATACAGATAAAAAATTAACATATTCAATGCTTGGTGAAAATATAATTTATGACGGTGAAGATGATTTTACGGATATAAAAGTTCAACTGTTAGCTAACAAAGATACGAAAATTTCTTGTATTCTGTTTGAGGAATTAAGCTCATTTATGTCTTCACAGTTAAAAGATTTTTCTAATTTAAGCTTTATTAAGGCAGATATTTCATCTGAGTTTGTAGATAAGCTAAATCACGCAAAAGATGTTGTTTTGTTTTGCTCAATAAATAAGACAAATGCAAAATTTTATAAACAAATTAAGCTGATGCTTAATGAGATGAACAAAAATATAGTTTTGGAAGTTTTAGTGTAAAGGAGATATTATGGGACCGAAAGTAGAAAAACAAACTACCGTGTGGCAGTCAAACTCAATGGGTAGTTTTGATGGAATAAAATTGAAGTTTAATAATTTTATTATTGATCAAACTATAAACTATCTTGGCAAAAATTACAGTAAAGAAAAATTAATTAATCTTGCCAAGATTTTTGAGAAGATATCGGGTTCAAAAGGTGGAATTAACCACGCAAGAAGGATGCAATGGTTGTTTGAAACTGAGCATCCACACTTGTTTTGGTGGAAAAAGATTTTGACAGAATTACATCCAAATTGCAGAAACAAATGGATTAAAAATTTCTTTGTTAACGGATATTATGGCGATAACTTGAGAAAGCGTTCGGAGTTTAATGCGCGAAACGGTTTTTTCCCACCGACAGTTTTGTTGGCAAGTATTACCAAAAATTGTAATTTTAATTGCAAAGGTTGTTGGGCACATGAGTATGACGTAAGAAAAGATTTAACAAAAGAAAAGTGGCAACAAATTTTTAGAGAAGCTCGTGATGAGATGGGCATTCATATTTTCCCGATAGTAGGTGGTGAGCCATTTTGTCGTAAGGAATTTTTGGAACTCGCTGAGGAATTTAGTGATTGTACATTCATAACATTTACCAATGGCTCTTTAATAACGGAAGAAACCGTAAAAAAACTACAGAAATTGGGTAATGTGCAGCCAATGTTTTCGCTCTGGGGATTAAAAGAGACGAATGATAAGTTCCGAGGTGAAGGCTGTTTTGATATGGTTATGGAAAAAATGGATATGCTCAAAAAAGCAGGTATCTTTTTTGGTGCATCTGTCACAGCCACAAGGGATAATTGTGATTCTGTAACATCTGATGAGTTTATGAAAATGCTTTCCGATAAGGGGTGTTTGTGGAGTTGGTTCTTCCATTATGTGCCTGTTGGTGAAAGTCCGAATGTTGATTTGGTTCCTGATGCTAAACAGAGACAACAAATTTTGAAGGCTGTTTATAATGCAAGAAATACTCTACCTATGATGACCGTTGATTTTTGGGGTGATGGTCCCGAGATGATGGGCTGTATTGCAGGTGGAAGACAATATATTCACGTGAACCCAAAAGGTGATGTTGAACCTTGTACTTTTGTTCATTTAGCAACTCATAATGTAAACGATTGTACATTAACAGAGGCTCTTGCTGCTCCTTTTATGCGAGCTATAAGGGATAATATACCTTATGAAGACGGCAATATGCTAAGACCCTGTATGATTGTGGATAGACCTGAGATGTTGAGAAAATATTATGAGGAGTTCAAACCTTACGAAACTCACGCTAATGCGGCTGATTATTTAACCAATCCGGAAATTACATCTAAAATAGATAAATATTCAAAGGATGTAAAGGAAATCTTAGATGAAGATTGGAGAAATAACCTATGGATGACTATTTTCCCGCTTGAGGGCGAATATTATGTGGATAGAGATACTTTCTGTTCTAAGGAAAAACCGGTAAATAAATGTAGTGGACATTGTGCCGGTTGCGGAAAATAACATGAAGAAAATATCAATATCGCTTTTGCTTTTTGCGATTTTTACTTTGTTGGTAATGCTCTGTCCTAAGATAACCTCTTGGGATAGGGTGATTATCATGCAGATTCAATCATTACTTGACAGTATTCCAGTGTGGATTCCAAAATCTTTTGATAGAACATTATATGGGTTTATGGTTGTTGTTCCTGTAGTAAGCTTTGTATTGTACTTTATTAAAAATAAAAAATGGTTAGATGCAATACTTATTGGTGCTGCGCCGCTTTGTACTTTTGGATTAAATAGTATTTTAAAAGAAATAGTTCAACGTCCCAGACCCCCATATGATTTGCAAATGATTCATTTGGAAAGTTTTAGCTATGTTTCATCGCACACATTAATTACTTTTTGTGTTTGGGCTGTGGTTATTTATTATGTTTATAAGTTAAATTTTCCGATGAAAAAGCTAATTGCCGTGCTAGGTTTAGCTTGGAGTGTATTAATAGGTTTTAGTCGATGCTGGCTTGGAGTTCATAATCCTTCTGATGTAATTGGGGCTTATTTATTGGGGCTTTTGTTGTTCTCGATATTTCTTAAGATTAAGGAGCGAGAATGAAAAATGTCTTAGTTGTATATAATAACAATGCAGGACGAAAAAAAGGAATTATGTATAAGAAAAAATTGCATAAATACCTTTTAAAAGAAGCCGTAGTGTTTAAATTTGTGACTTTGGATGAGTTAAGGGATGTTGATATAACGCCATATGAGACAATAGTAGCAATGGGTGGAGATGGAACGGTAAATGCGGTAATTCCATTTGTTATAAATGATAAGGATAAGACTTTGGGGATAATTCCCTGCGGAACAGCAAATCTTTTGGCGGAAAAGCTGGGAATATCTGCTAATTTTAATAAGGCTTTGAAGGTTTTTAAAGTTGGGGTTAAAACAAAAATCGATGTTTTAAAAATAAATGATGAGCCTTGTATTCTCAGAATGGGGTTGGGATATGACGCTGATATTATATGCAAAACTCCACAATCATTAAAACATAAGTTTGGTTATTTTGCTTATTTTGTTGCCGGCTTTTTGTTTGCATTAAGACTTAAGAAAAAGGCGTATTTGATTGAAGTCGATGAGCAAAAATTAGTCGTAAGTGCAAGTTGTATAATAGTTGCCAACGCTTCTAATATGTATAGAAATTTGGTTTCGGTTTCAAAAGGTTGTGCCTTAGATGATAATTTGATGGATGTTTTTATACTCAAAACAACAAATCCGATTTTATTCTTTTTAGAACTTATAAAAATGATACTTTTGCGACATAAAAATAATAAAAATGCTATGTATTTTAAGACAAATAAACTTTCAATCAAGAATAAGTGGATGAATGCTCATATTGATGGTGAAAAGAAAGTTCTTAAAGAGGGAATAAATGTTGATATTGAAAAATTATCAGTAAATGTGATTTGTCAGATTTCAAGCAAAAAACGAGCTAATACCCCAAAAAAGGTGCAAGGAAGTTTAGCAGAAAAGCGTTCTGTATTAAGTTATAAATAATTTAAAGATAAAATCTTATATTATTTAATTTTATCTATAATGTTTAAATCCGCTTCTTTGTATGTATCTAATTTCCCAACAAGTTGTTTTAGACTTTTGGTAAACGGACTGTTTTTTTCTCCACCTACATCGTTATGGAAAAATAGTTTGCCGTTGGTTCTAACCGTAGATAATAAATTTTTTAGGACTTCGTTATATCTGTTAAAACACCCAGGTGTTATAAAAAATTCAGGTATACCGGGGCAAACATATTGATATTTAGGACCTTTTCCTTTGCCTACATAGTAGAAAACGTTGTTGCAAAATGTAAGGTCATATTTGTTATGATTTACCGCACTGTCTACAAAGTCCTCAAGCTGATGTCCAAGGTATTTTGAATCCGATTTTTTTAATATGCTTGTAAATTGTTCATATATTTCTTCTTTCTCTTTTGGTGCAAGTCCTCTAAACAAATGTTTTAGATATGCAGAGCCTCGTTTTTCTATTTCATCTAAAAGAACCTTTGAATGACCGACATCGGCAGCACGCTGAATATCAATAAAATCAACTTCTCCCAGTACATCCTTTAGGCTTTTGCCGGACTTTCTGGCTGTCAGAAAAATTTGTGTTAAGTAAGTTAACGGCTCTATTCCATTTTTACCAAGTCCTATAAATGCAATATTACTTTTTTGACCTTTTTTGATATTATCTGCTATTACTTTATCAATGTGTACTAAATCTCCGGGGTTACGAAATAATTTTTCAAATCCTACACTATCCATTGTTTTGCCAAGCATTTTTGATGCAAATTCGCTAGCTTTTACAATGGTTTCGCCTCCTATTTTCTGTATCATAATTTCTCCTTACTTATTCTTATATATTCAATAAAAATTTTTTTTAAAACCAATTGACTTTTTGTGTAGCTAATGTAAACAAAGATTAACATATTTTCTTGATTTACTTATGCTATAATACTCTTGGGCAAAGGTTTCGTATGAAAAGGTTATTAGTTTTATTTTTATTTCTTTTATTGGTTTTGGCAAACTTTACTCAAGCTCAGGAAAATTTTTCACCAATAGAATTGGATAAATCTGATATTGAGTCAAGTCTACTTCCCGTATTGATAAGGAATAGTAATACGGAAGAAATTTTTGATTTAAGAGTTGAGAAAATATCGCCAATATCAGGCAACTCCATCAAAATACAACAATCTCAAGATTTTTATTCAGCCAAGCAAAAAAGTTTTGTAAGGCAAAAAACGATAGATGATTTTACCCTTGGAGTAAAGACAGATACTACAATTTTGCCTGATTCATATAAGGGGGTTAACACATTTTTCACCACTTATAGTCGGGATGATTTTTCTTTTAACACTTCATATTCTAACGACTCAACCGCATCATTTCAAAAAAGAACAAAAGGAACATTGAGTTTTTCTCCACAGTATCGGGTTAATAAGTTTCTAACGCTTAAAACGGCGCATTCTAGTGATTTTATGAACAGAGCACAAAAAAACGAGGTCATTTTAAACATAAAACCAATGAAAGAAGATAGATTAAATCTTAATTTTGGTTTAGGCCAAACTCTATTTCAATCTGAGAGAAGGGCTCGACCTCAGATGAATTTTTCTACAGATTTCAGGTTTTAGATTTTAGATTTTAGTTGAGGTTTTAACCTCTATTGTAAAAAATCTTGCCAGTAATTTTTCCCACTTTGATCAGGGTTGATATTTAAAGCGGCATAATGTGCGCAACCAAATCCAAGGTAGGCGATGCCATGAGCTGGCTGATTAAATGAACATCGATTTAGGCTTCCAGAATCTTTTTCAGGTTGAAGTTTGTTATCAGATGTTATTATGAATGTAAATAAATCATATCCGAGCTTATTCGGACCTCTTGAAGTCCCATTTGTATCTACATAATATCTGCCTTCGTAGTAGTTAATTCCTCCTGTCCATATTGATATTCCATTAGGAAGCATGATTGTTTTTTGAGTGAATGCATCCGCATCTATATGAGCACCATTTTTACCATTCAGAACTTTGTATTCTTTATTATCCTCCCATCGCCTGTTACCAGAGCAGATTATATAATGTCCATCACATATTCTCGCATCCTTAAAGTATTTAGCAAAATCTTCTATTTGCTTTGTAGCTTTTTCTTGGTTTCTTTCTTTCACATAGTCTTCGTGGGGCAAAATGCCGTCAGCGAGCATGTTTTGGTGTGCATTCATTAGCAGTGAGTATGCTTTTTTAAACTGGACTTCCAACGTTTTCTTTTGCAATTTGCTTACGAGCGTGGGTAGTGTCAACACTGCAATAATGCCTATAATGCTCAATGTTATTAGTACTTCAGAAATAGTAAAAGCTTTTTTCATCATTTATTGCCTCTTCTGTGTCCCCATATATGGGACGCGATGTTAAACATTATACTCTATAATTCCAAATGTGGGACATAGTGTTAAGTTTTATGAATGATTTAGAAAAGAAGTATTGTATTGAATTTGGTAAAGCACTAAAGGCATTGCGGGTGGAGTGTGCGAAGAAGTCTTCTCGCTTGTTTGCCTATGAAAATGAAATACCAAAGTCTACTTTGTGGCGAATAGAGCAGGGAGAAAATGAGCCTCAGCTAATAACGCTAAAAAAAATAGCAGAAGGATTTGGTTGGTCATTGTCTGAATTGTTTTTACATATTGAAGAAAAGCTTCCAAAGGATATAAAAATATTTGAAGAAGAACACTATTAGTTGAAACATGTTTGGCGTTTGTAAATAGTTTGTTTGAAAATAGCAACATATTTTTTTTTGAGTTTTTATTTCAAGTGTAATATTAAAGGAAGGTCAGTATTGTCATATCAGGTTTTTGAAAATATAAATAGAGGCTATGGTGCTTCTACAAGTTTGCCATTAAACAGTAAGCCCAGCACACCCAAGAGACATGTTCATGCCAATGCGCTTGGTAAGGACGAAGTTATTTTGTCTGGTGAAAAGTCTAAGGACAAGCAAGGACAAAAAGATTTCTCAATGAAGGAAGGGGGGCTTGTTGCAGCATTGGGAGCTACTATAGGTTTAGTCGTAGCTTGGGTAAAGAAGCGGAATATTCCCAAAATAAAACAGCTCGCAGAGCATATTGAATTTACCAAGGCAGAAACAATAAAAGATGCTATAGCTTTTGGTAAAAAGCACTTGGGTATAGAGAAATACTCTAATTTTAGTGATAATGATTTAAATGTTATTAATTGGATAAACGAAGGGCTTGTGAGCGCATGTAATAAGATGCGAGGCAAGTTGAAAATGCCCAAATTGATTCATATTGGTGATGAACTTTCGGATATATCTAATCCGTTAGCGGCGGAGAATAAACATGGAATTCTCTTGCTTAACAAGAAATTTTTTAATGATATAGACGCTGCTGTTAATATAGCTATAAATAACGCTTCAGATTTGCTATTTTCAAAGAACAATAAAATTCCACTTTATTTGAATAGGCAAAAAGCGCTGAAATTGTACGAGCGTATTTCACAGTTTAAGCAAGGCAAACTATCTACTCTGGGGCAAAAAGTTATGCTATTAGATGACATGCTGAAATTAGCGGATGAGGTCGGTTTTATGCAAACGCATCCTCTTGAAAAGATAAAAGCTATTATTGATATGCCACAGTGGAGCAGTATACAAAAAAGGCTTAGGGATGATATACCTGAGGTTGATGTATTAGAGAAATTATCTGTGGATGATCAATATATGTGTCTTATGAAAATCATGTGCCAAATGAAGAAAAACGGGGTTGATGTTGGGGCAAATGGCGTTGAGTCAAGTCCATTTAGGTGTATATATCACGAGTTAGGGCATTTACAAGATATTGAAACTAGAGTTATGTCTAAGGATGGATTTAAAAATCCATCCGAATATCCTAAAGAACTTGTAGATTGGTTAAGTAATGAAGAATATATGAAAACGGCGTCGAAAGTTTCTCAATATTCTTGTTCCGGTCCTGCGGAATTTATAGCAGAAACATATGCGCAGCTGATTAGTTCTCATAAATTGCCTGATGATGTTATGGCTTTATACAAAAAAATGAATGGACCGATTGTCCCTGTTTAGAGGCTAAAATTGGGAATTTTGCCAGTCTGTCATTCTAACCCAGCCGGAAATTTTGTTATAACCAGCGCTTCCGGGTCGGTAAGTTCTTTCGGCAACGCGATTACCCGAGTTGCCTTCAATTGTGTGAATGGTTCCATCAGCATCTACCCCTGTAACCATACCAACGTGAGAGGTGCCGTTCTTCTGTATCATTAAGTCACCGGCTTGTGGCGTGTAATATCCCATTGGACTGTAATAGCCTGCATTTTGTGCTTTTTGCATAATACCTGATACACTTGCATCATAGCCAAAAGTTCCACCATTGTCGGAGTTTTGCCCTGCACCATATATCCACGATACGAAGCTTCCGCACCAAGGTTGACCGTTTGCAGCGCCGTTTCTATATTTGTCTATCTCTGCGCCATCATTGTTTCCGGTTGCTTCGTGGACTCCTTTTTCCAGTTCTTCTTGTGCCAGTTGGAGTGCATTTTGGACAAATTTTGAGCCTGTCATTGACGCGGCTTGTCCTGTTCTCGTTCCAATTTCTGCGTTATAATTTTTTGCCTGTTCACGCTTTGAATTTATTTCGTTCTCGACTTTTGATACATCTTTATCTCTTTGTTCTTCTATTGCTTTTATTTCTGTTTCTATATTTTTCAACTTTTCTTCAAGCTCAGGGTTTTGTTTATTGATTTCTTCTTGAAGTTCTGATAGTTCTTTTGTCTTAGTTTCTTTTAATTCCTTTTGCTCTTTTATTTCTTGTTCATATTGTTTAATTTTTTCGTTTTCTTGTGCAATTTTTTCCTTGAGCGACTTTATTTGTTCTTTGATTTCAGCTTTTCTTTGAGCGTTAGCGGCGTTTATTTCTTCGTTATCAGTATTTGTTTGAAGAGCATTAAGTTCCGCGTTAAGATTAGCGAGGGAGCTTTCGTTTTTATGTATTTCTGATTTTTCGTCAGAAATATTTCTTTCGTTCTCGCTAATTTTTTCGTCACATTCTTTTATCTCATCTTTTTTATTGGTATATTTTTCACCGAGTTCACCAAGTTTTTCTTTGTTTTCTTCTACAAGTTTATTAATTTCCTCGTTTTTTTCATCGATTTCTTTTTGTGCATCACTTATTATTTCGTTTTTCTTTTTTTCAAGTTCAGGAATTTCCTTGTTTTCAATATTATCAAGTTTTTGTTTGGTAGAATATTGTTGCGGTGATGAAATTGTAGAGCCGTTGTGTGCACGAGAGCCGTAGTTTTGATAGTTATGACCACCAATGTTTCTTGTGTAGTTTTGCATTGCCTGTTGATTTGCAAGTTGAGCATTTATTAGTCCTGCTTGTATCATTGCATCAAAATCATCAAGCAGCTTTTTGTCAGAAACTGCGGTAAGTGCAAGATGTAGGTCATAGCCTGAGATGTCATCTTTGTTTTTATCCGCACCGGAGATTTCATTTATTTCGTTTTCATCAATTTTACCGTCGCCATTTTTATCAAAGTAATCAAATACGTTTTCTACTCCCATTTCGTTTATATTTTGGTAGAAAACGCTGTTTTTACCGCCATTTTTAATACCGTTTGCTACATCGTTTTTAAAGGTGTTCAGATCTTTTCCTACGAATATACTTGCATTTACGGAACCTTTGAATGGGTTTGAAACTCTGCTTTCTTTATCGATTTTGTCAGAGTTAAGTGCGTTTGTTATAAATCCTGATATTTTATTAAAGAATGATTCTATGGACATAGTGCTCTCTCTTGTCTTATATATATAAAGTATGACTTTATTGTATAAGTGCTATTTAACATTATAGATTTTACAATGCTTAATATTTTACAAGTTTAATGTTTGGTGTGTAAATAATTCCAATTTTTAAAGTTTTTTGCTAAAATCCTGATATGAGAAACAGTTGGAGATGTTATGTTCGTAAAAAATTTAAAATACAATTTACCTGATAAAGACGGATTTTTTGGAGAGTTCGGAGGAGCGTTTGTTCCGGATGAGTTTAAAAAAGTTCTTGATAATTTGGATGCAGAGTTTGAAAAGGCTAAGAATGATGAAGCGTTTTTGACAAATCTTTATGAGCTGTTAAAGGATTATTCTGGCAGACCGACCCCGTTATATTTTGCTAAAAATTTAACGAATTATTATGGTAAAGCAAAAATATATCTTAAGCGGGAAGATTTGAACCACACTGGGGCACACAAGATAAATAATGTGTTGGGACAAGCACTACTGGCAAAAAGAATGGGAGCAAAACGTGTTATTGCAGAAACAGGAGCAGGGCAGCATGGTGTGGCAACTGCAACCGCTGCAACGCTTTTGGGTTTGGATTGTACAGTTTTTATGGGCGAAAAGGACATCGTGCGTCAGCATTTGAATGTTGAACGTATGAAGCTTTTGGGTGCTAAGGTTCATTCGGTTGATACCGGATCAAAAACACTTTCTGATGCGTGTGATGCGGCTATTGATTATTGGATTAGACATGCTGATGAGGTATTTTATATTCTCGGTTCGGCTGTTGGTCCTAATCCTTATCCGAAAATGGTTAGGTTTTTTCAGTCGGTAATTGGTGCGGAAATTAAGCAGCAAATATTGGAGAAAGAAGGCAGGTTGCCTGATTATGTTTTGGCATGTATAGGTGGCGGAAGTAACGCAATAGGTGCGTTTCACGCCTTCATGGATGACGATGTCAATCTTATAGGTTTAGAAGCAGCGGGAGAAGGTATTGATACGGGGAAAACGGCTGCAAGTCTAACTGTTGGCAAAAAAATGATTTTGCATGGAAAAAGGCAGTATGTTTTATGTGATGAGAACGGAAAGGTTAAGGAATCGTATTCTATTTCAGCAGGGCTTGATTATCCGGGTTGCGGGCCGGAGCATTGTTATCTGAAAGATAGCGGACGTGCAAAATATTATCCGATAACAGACGATGAGGCAGTTGCTGCTTTTGCAAGACTTTCTAAGTTAGAAGGGATAATTCCAGCAATAGAGTCATCGCACGCGGTTGCGTATTTAGAAAAGCTTATGCCTCAAACAACACCAGAGCAGATTGTTGTTGTGAATATTTCCGGTCGTGGTGATAAAGATACGGAAAGGCTGTTACAATTGCTCGTATAAAAGGGTTATAATGCTCTACCAAGGGTAATTGGGTGGAATTTTCCAACCATTCATCTGGATTGCAGCTCCGCAGGATGCTCCACTGTAAAGTGAATTTGTTTTGTTGCAATCTTTCTCGAGTATTGTTTCAACAGTCTTGAAATTGCCCGGATTTCTCATAATCAGTTTGTTTTTATTGATTTGAAATGAAAATATATCTTTGCCATAGGTATTTGGGTTCTTTGTTCCGTTTAAGTCCACGTATAATATTGGTTCAGGATTTGCCCAACCAGTCATATCTATTTGGGCAATCATTCCATTGTTAAACTGAATAATATTTTCCCAGCTGTAATTGTATGTGTAACCTCTTGACACCTCGTTTCCTGTTACATCGTATCTGGGACAACGATATCCGCCAGAGCAGTGTCTGACTTGCTCTCTTGAAATGTAGCTGTATTTTGCGTCTTTAAAGTAGGGGGTAATGTGATTTGCTACAGCCTCTCTGTAGTTATTTATGGACAAATTAGGGTTTGGGATATCCCATTCGCTAATTGGACCATTGTCATTTATTGACTCGTTGATTCCTTGTGAAAGCATTGAAAAAGCTTGTTTTAGCCGAACCTCTGTTAGGTGTTTATTATATTTTGATATTAGATTTGGTATTGTCAAAGCTGCTATAACTCCTACTATTGCAAGAGTTATCAGAGTTTCAGAAAGAGTAAATGCTTTATTCTGTTTCATAGCCACCTCGGGTATTTACTTTTTTGCAACTTGAGTAATATTACCATGTGTTCTTGTTTTAGAACAACCGTTCTAATATTAACACAATAATATATATATGCCAAGTAATAAACAAATTTTGCAAAATATTCTCGCAAAAATAATAAAGGACTTGCGAGTTAGGCAGGGTAAATCAATAAGTTTGATATCAAATGAGATTGGTTTGGCGAAGTCATTGTGGTCTGATTTGGAAAAGGGGATAAAAGATCCGCAGTTTTCAACGTTATGGCGAATGGCAGAGGCGTTGGATGTACCCCTTTCGCAATTGATAAAAGATATTGAGATTGCGGTTCAGGATAGAGTAAGTTTTATTGAAGAATAAGTATGTGGGCAAAAATAAAAAGCCGATGGTGGGATTCGAACCCGCGACCTACTCATTACGAATGAGTTGCTCTACCGGCTGAGCTACATCGGCTTATTGTCTTATGATAACTCGATAACCCTATAAAATCAAGTTTTTTGTTCTTTTTCCTGGCTTTAATATGCTTAGAAAGTAAAAAGTTTTTTTAATGAAAAATATCTTATCAAAAATTCGCTTATGGTAAAATAATTTTATTAGCCACTTAAAAGAGAAGATAAAATGTCGGAAAACTTGAAAAGAACGCTAAATCTAAAAGATGCAATTTCTGTAGTTGCAGGTTCTATGATTGGTTGCGGAATTTTTATAGTTTCTGCAGATATAGCAAGACAAGTTAATTCTGCTTGGCTTTTGATGCTTATATGGATAATTGCGGGTTTTACAACGATATGCGGAGCTCTTTGTTATGGCGAACTTTCGGCTACTATCCCTGCTGAGGGGGGACAGTATATTTATTTGAAAAAGATTTTTAGTGAAAAACTTGCGTTTTTATACGGTTGGACGCTTTTTCTTGTAATTCAAACAGGTACGCTGGCTGCTGTAGATATTGCTTTTGCTAAGTTTGTCGGTATTGTTGTACCTGCTATAAGTTCACAAAATTTTTTATTTTCTTTGGGTGGGTATCATTTTTCAACGCAGCAATTGTTTGCAATGTTGAGTGTGATTCTCATTACTTATATTAACTCACGAGGGATTAAGCATGGTGTATTTACACAAAATCTTTTTACGGTGACGAAAGTATTTTCGATGATAGCAATAATCAGTTGTGGTCTGTTTTTTGGCTTAAACTTTGATGTTATAATGGAGAATTTTTCTGTACCAGCTAATACTGTAGCTTTGAACTTTTCAACAATAAAAGTCCTTGCTATAGCTGTTGTTGGCGCATTGTTTGCTTCAATAACCTGGAACAATGTCACTTTTATAACTTCTGAGATAAAAAAACCCGAAAAAAATATCCCCAAGGCATTAATGATAGGGACTGGATTAGTGATTACGCTTTATTTGTTTATAAATATGATTTATCTTGGGGTAATGCCTTTGGAAATAATTAAGCATGCACCGGAAGATATAGTTGCAGCAGAGTTAATAAATCAAATTTTTGGTACTGCAGGAATGGTTGTGATTTCTGCAATAGTTGCAATTTCTGCTTTTGGCTGTGCCAATGGAATGGTTTTAACCGGTTCAAGAGTATACTACAAAATGGCAAAAGATAGGTTATTTTTCAGACGGCTGGCATATATTGACAGAAAAACAAGAGTTCCTGTTAATTCCTTGTGGCTTCAGTGTGGTTGGGTTTGTTTGTTGATATTGTGGGGTAATTATTCTCAGTTGTTAGATTATGTGATATACGCGTCATTAATTTTTTATGCAGTTACAATTTTTGGTATATTTAAGATGCGAAAAATGTATTCACATACCAAGCCTTCATATCGTGTAAACACGATTATTCCGGTTGCATTTTTGATAATAAGTTCATTAATAATAGTATTTCTTACTTTGTACAAACCACTTTACACCGTACCAGGTTTGCTGATTACTATAATGGGGTTGCCTGTTTATTATGTGTGGTCAAAGGTAAGAAAAGAGCACGCCCCTGTATCAAATCCCGCACATGCCATACGACAATATAATGAGATAAAGTAGCCTTAGGACAGAGTTTCTTTATCAATCCAGTTTAAGTATTCTTTGTTTGCATCGGAGATATCGAAAGAAATAATTTCAGGAAGATTGTACGTGTGCATTTGAATAATACGGCTTCTAACCTGCTCAAATAAAGCTTTTTTAGTTTTAATAAGCATAAGAGCTTCTTCTTCCTCGGAAATTTCGCTATTCCAACGGTAGATAGAAATTAATTTAGGTACGATGTTGACGCAAGCTGCTATGCCATCGTTAATCAATTGGCGTGCAATTTGTTTCCCCTGTTTTTTGTCCTCAACTGTGCATAATACAAGAATATAATCCATAACCTTACCTCCGCAGAACAATTATAAATGTGGATTTAATTTTTGGCAATATATTTTGGTTGAATATTAGGTTAAAAACAGAAAAAAGGCGACGTTCGTCAGCCTTTGCAATAAAAAACTCCTCGGGTGGGACTCGAACCTACAACCTATCGGTTAACAGCCGATTGCTCTGCCATTGAGCTACCGAGGAATATCTACATGACTATAATAACAAAAAAATTTTTCTTGTAAAGCACTTTTTCAAATTTCTTTTTATTTGTAAGTGTTTTGGGATATTTTAAGAAATGCTAAGTAGACTATTGACAAATTTGATAGCCTCTGATAGAATGTTAAAAATTTACAAAAACCCAATTGTAAGTTTTCTAAAATGTATTTCTAATGAGAGATATAACAGAATAACGAAGTAGTTTAGGTAGCAAACTATGTCAATCAGTGTAACAAAAAATCAACAACAAAATAGTTTTAATCCGTTTAAATGGGCAGTTGCAGGGGCAGCTGCAGGTTACATTGCTAAAGATTTGA
Source organism: Candidatus Gastranaerophilales bacterium (assembly GCA_944325625.1). Taxonomy (GTDB): domain Bacteria; phylum Cyanobacteriota; class Vampirovibrionia; order Gastranaerophilales; family Gastranaerophilaceae; genus RGIG2134. The sequence goes on from CALVAP010000015.1 coordinate 33,990, forward strand.
TGCCTATATCAAAAGCAGAGAAAGAATATTTTCAGTTTGACCAGTTCATTACTGATAGAAAATCATCAGTAAAAAACGCTGTAGCTCAAGAGTTAGACAATATTAGAGAAATAATAAAACACGGAACGACAGATGAGGGGTATGATGCATATGTTAAATTTGTTGATCCGCCAAAAAATGCACAAGGAAGAGAAGAGTATATAAAAGACGTAGTTTCCAAACTTCCTGATGATGCAAGAGCAACGTTTGAAAGATTAAGAAGACAAGTTGATGAAAAGGTTCGTGAAGTTAAAAAGACGCACAATTTTATGTTTGAAGCAGCAATAAAAAAACTCAGACCTGCAGCTGGGTATGCTTTTGTTGGAGCGTTGTTGTCAACAGGTGCGGCATTTGTCAGTTATGTTCTTTCTAAGATGGCAAATACTTCGCAAAACTAACTTTTGTAGTTAGGTATATCTATTTTTGGAACTTTACAACCATATAGTCGTCCAATCCCATATAGCCTTAAAGGCTAATGCTATAGAGAGTTGGAGGATTAGTTTTGAACTACAATAAAAAATGTTCAATGGTAGAGCCTTTAGTAGATGAAGATAGAGATTTAGCAAGGATTGTCGATTTTCTGGATGATGAAGGATTTGAGGGGGAGGAACCTGTAACTTTTAATGCTATTGCTCACAAGGATGATATTTTACAAATATATTTAAAAGATATTGGAAAGTATAAACTCTTAAAGCGTGATGACGAAAGAGAGCTGGGCAGGATTATAAAAACAGGAAAAAAGAAAGAAGCCGATTATGCTATGAAGAAGCTTATTCAGGCGAACTTGAGGTTAGTGGTAAGTATAGCAAAGAAATATGTTGGTCATGGAATATTATTTATGGATTTGGTGCAAGAAGGTTCCTTAGGGCTAATCAAAGCGGCAGAGAAATTTGATTATTCAAAAGGGTTTAAGTTTTCCACATATGCGACCTGGTGGATAAAACAGGCGATAGTGAGGGCAATAGCAAATAGTTCGCGAACAATCAGGCTACCTGTATATATGGCGGATAAAATAAGACAGGTTAAAAAGGCTATAGTCGAGATGTCTTTTTCGACTGGTCGTGAGCCGACAGACGAGGAGCTTGCGTTAGAGTTAAATATGCCCTTAAAGAAATTACAAGCTGTAAAAAGGGCAATGATACCCGCTCCGCTTAGTTTGGATGTGCCAATAGCAGAAGATTTGTGTTTAGAAGATTATATAGCAGATGATTCGTACAGGGCGCCAGAAGTAGTGGTTGAGAAAGATTGCTTGAAGTCTGATGTTATGAAATGCTTGGAGATGCTATCAGAGAGAGAGCAAAAAATATTGATAAGCAGATTTGGGCTATGTGGTAACCGTGTAAAAACGCTTGGTGAATTAGGTAAACAGTTTAATTTTTCCAAAGAAAGAATAAGACAGCTCGAAAGCGGTATCTTAAAGAAAATAAAGTACATGAAAGAGGTTTCACATCTTAAAGATTATCTAAATTAGGGGTTGAAATTCTGACGATAAATTGTTATTATAATGATAGAAAACATTTATTGAGGAAGGCATGTACACAGACTATCTAAAAATTGAAAGCGGAAGAAAAAATGACAAAAAAGAACTGGAACTGGGCATAAATTATGGCTATATAGATAGAGTTGCAGCAGTTTTTGATTTTCGACACAGCATGCCTCAGAATGTAACGGGTTATAAGCTATCTTTGGATATAGAAAACACAGACAAAGCTACTTTATGTGAGTTGGAAAAGTTAATTTCATCAGAGAATAAGATTATAAATGCTATTATATCGTTGGATGGAATAATCTCGAAGGGAAAAGCTAAGATAGCGCAAATGTTCTCATTTGACGGTGTTTCATATGATGTAGAGATAACAAATTAAAACCGAGCGATTGCTCGGTTTTTTGTAGAAACTGTGATTTCTTAACAAAACTTAGAAGCATGGCTTAAATTGGCATGGTTATGCTAAAATTTTGTAAGGAAAGAGGATATGTGAAATGATAGAAATTAAAGATGTAGAGCATGTTGCAAAGTTGGCAAGGCTTGAGCTGACAGAAGAGGAAAAAAAGAAATTTTCAAATCAGTTGAGCAGTATATTGGAATATGTGGAAGAGATGAACGAAGTAGACACAACTGATGTTGAACCGATGTCGCATGCAATCCATTTTGTAAATGTAATGAGAGAAGATGAAGTAAAATACGAGCAAACAAAAGAAGAATTGATGGAAAATGCGCCATTTGAGGAGGACGGATTTTTCAGAGTTCCAAAAATCAATTAGACTTAAAAAGATAGTGGGGAAGAATGACAAAGTATATATTTGTAACAGGGGGAGTAGTATCATCGCTTGGAAAAGGGATAGTTGCAGCGTCATTGGGAAAACTTTTGACGGCTAGGGGCTATTCTGTAGTTATACAAAAGTTCGACCCTTATATAAATGTTGATCCGGGAACGATGAGTCCGTTTCAGCATGGAGAAGTTTTTGTAACGGATGATGGAGCAGAAACTGATTTAGACTTAGGTCATTACGAGAGATTTACGGGAACAAATCTTGGTAAGATTAATAACGTCACCTCAGGAAGCGTATATCAGACAGTAATAAAAAAAGAGAGAAGGGGAGATTATTTAGGGGCTACGGTTCAGACAATTCCTCATATTACAAACGAAATTAAATCAAGATTGAAGAAGGCAACAACTCAGTTCAAGCCTGATTTTTTGATAGCAGAAATCGGGGGCACAATAGGAGATATTGAGGGATTACCTTTTATAGAGGCAATAAGACAATTTCGTTCGGAAGTGGGCTTTGGAAACAGCATCTCAATCCATGTAACGCTTATACCATATTTACAAGCTGCAGGAGAGATGAAGACTAAACCATCCCAACATAGTGTTACAACTCTCAGAAGTTATGGAATACAGCCTGAAATATTAGTTTGTAGAACGTCAAAATCTATTCCCAAAAAAGAAATTGAGAAGCTGGCGCTTTTCTGTTCTGTGCCCAAGGAAGCAGTTATTGAGTGTAAAGACTTAAAGAGTATTTATGAAGTACCGTTGGCATTAGAGGAGCAAAATCTTGCATCTGTGGTACTGTCAAGATTACAAATGAAAGATAAAACACCAAAGCTTGAAGAGTGGAGAAAGCTTGTAGAAAAGATAAAAAACCCGCAAAAGACTTTTAATGTTGTTATAGCCGGTAAGTATACAAAGTTGAGTGATGCCTACATATCTGTTGTTGAATCATTAAAACACGCAGGTTATGCGCACAGTGCACAAATTAATATCAAATGGGTGTCTGCGGATGAGTGTATAGATGAAGCAAAAGCAAAAGAAGCGATGAAAGATGCAGATGCACTTGTTGTTCCGGGCGGATTTGGAGTTAGAGGAATAGAAGGTAAGCTTAATGTTATAAGAATAGCCAGAGAAAAGAATATTCCATTTTTAGGTCTGTGCCTGGGAATGCAGTGTGCAGTAATAGAGTATGCAAGAAATGTTGTTGGTTGGAAAGATGCGAATTCAACCGAATTTGAAGAGGGAACAACGCACCCTGTGATAGACCTTATGTTGGAGCAAAAGAATGTAGAGGGATATGGCGGAACGATGCGTTTAGGTCAATACGAATGTCGATTGACAAAAGGGACAAAGGCACAAAAAGCTTATGGAAAAGATGTTATTTTTGAGCGTCATAGACACAGATATGAAGTAAATCATGAGCTAAGAAAGCAAATATCTGATGCGGGATTAGTTTTTTCAGGCATGTCCCCTGATGGGATGCTAGCGGAAATAGTGGAACTTCCGCAAAATGATTGGTTTGTGGCGTGTCAGTTTCATCCGGAGTTCAAATCCAGACCCGAAAAACCGCATCCGCTTTTTAAAGGTTTAATTTCTGCCGTTGACAAGCAGAAAAGTTCAAAAAATCAGGTTAAGTAAATAATAATAGTAAATAAAGATAAAGAGGTAATGAGATGGAAAAAGTATCAAGACAACACCCAAAAGAACAAGATAAAATACAAAGACGCTCAAATTTTGATGCAGTAGAGGAGAATTTGACAGCAGAACAGGTAAAACTGGAAGCGTCAAGATGTTTGAGTTGTAAAAATGCCAGATGTGTTCAGGGCTGTCCTGTAAATATAAATATACCGGGATTTATAAGTGCTTTGAAGGAGGATAATCTTGAAAAAGCAGGTGATGTAATAAGAGAAACCAGCTTGTTACCGTCTGTATGTGGAAGAGTCTGTCCGCAAGAGCGTCAGTGCGAAGGGAAATGCGTATTGGGAATAAAAGGCGAGCCGGTTGCTATTGGTGCATTGGAAAGATATGTAGGCGATAATACAGCAATGAAAATAGGTGAAATTAAGCCAACAGGTAAAAAAGTTGCAGTAGTCGGTTCTGGTTGTGCAGGGATAACAGCAGCAGCGGACTTAAGAAAGGCAGGACACGAGGTTGTAGTGTTTGAAGCGTTGCATAAACTTGGCGGCGTATTAAGATATGGCATTCCACCGTTTAGACTTCCTCGAACAGTTTTAGATAGAGAAATAGATACATTAAAAAGCATTGGTGTAAAATTTGAAACGAACGTTATTGTTGGAAAATCGATAACAATTAATCAACTTAAAGAAGATGGTTTTGATGCTATATTTATATGTTCAGGTGCCGGTTTGCCAAAGATGATGGGGATTCCGGGCGAAAATTTAAACGGAGTATATTCGGCAAATGAATTTTTGACCAGAGTAAACCTAATGGGTGCGAACAAAGCAGAAACCCCGACCCCACTTCGAGTAGGCAAGAAAGCAGCAATAATTGGCGGAGGAAACGTAGCTATGGATGCTGCAAGAACAGCTGTAAGGGTAGGTTTTGAAGAGGTTTCAATTTTATATAGAAGAACAGAAGCCGAGCTTCCTGCGAGATTGGAAGAAATTCGTCACGCTAAAGAAGAAGGGGTTGCATTCAAATTTTTGCATGCACCTGCAGAAATATATGGCGAAGACGGATATGTAAAAGGCATGAGGTTTGATATTATGGAGTTGGGAGAACCTGATGAATCAGGAAGAAGAAGACCAGTTCCGACCGGTAAGAGTGAAGACATGGACTTTGATACGGTAATAGTTGCACTTGGAACCGGACCAAATCCGATTATCCAAAAATCGGCAGAAAGCGAAGGATTAAAGATAGAGACAGACAGAAAAGGTTACATAGTTGTGCAAGAGGACACAAGAGAAACATCGCTGGAAAATGTATATGCAGGAGGCGATGTAGCACCGGTAGGTGAATCAAATGCTATAAATGCGATGGGAGCAGGAAAGAGAGCAGCAGCAGCGATTAATGAACTTCTTGCCCAATAATAGAAAGAGGTGCAAATGGAACTCGATATTATAAAAAGTACGGATTCAGAGGTTGCAGAGCTTATTGAAAAAGAGCTTGAGCGGCAGAGAAATACGTTGGAATTGATAGCCAGCGAGAATTTTACATCGAAAGCTGTAATGGCGGCTTGCGGGACTGTACTGACTAATAAATACGCAGAAGGTAAACCGCATAAAAGGTTTTATAACGGATGTGAAAATGTAGATGCAATAGAAGAACTGGCTCAGAAACGTTGTTGTGAGTTGTTTGGAGTTGAGCATGCAAATGTGCAGCCACATTCCGGAGCGCAGGCGAATATGGCAGTTTTTCTTTATGCATTAAAGCCCGGTGATACGGTTTTGGGGATGGACTTATCGAATGGCGGACATTTAAGCCATGGCTCGCCGGTTAATTTTTCGGGGATGTATTTTAACATTGTAAGCTATGGAGTTAATGAGAATGGCGAAATAGATTACGAAGACGTTGAGAAAAAAGCACTTGAGTGCAAGCCCAAAATGATAATTTGTGGAGCATCTAACTATTCCAAGATAATAGACTTTAAGCGGTTTAAAGAAATAGCAGATAAAGTAGGCGCATATTTAATGGCGGATATAGCGCATATAGCAGCGTTAGTAGCGACGGGTGAGCATCCTTCGCCAGCAGAATATGCTGATTTTGTAACGACAACGACGCATAAAACGCTGAGAGGTCCAAGGGGCGGTATAGTGATGTGCAAACAAGAGCACGCCTTGGGCATAGATAAGGCTGTTTTTCCGGGGATACAAGGCGGTCCTTTAGAGCACATAATAGCTGCAAAAGCGGTTGCACTAAAAGAGGCACTAAAACCTGAGTTTAAAGAGTATGCAAAGCAGATTATAAAAAATGCTAAAGCACTTGCAGATTCACTTATGTCTAATGGAATGGATATTATTGGCAATGGTACGGAAAATCACTTGATGACGTTAGATTTAAGAAAATATGGAAAAACAGGAAAAGATATAGCAAATGTGTTGGAGGAAGTTGGAATAACCGCAAACAAAAACACGGTGCCCAATGACCCGCAAAGTCCTTTTGTAACCAGTGGAATAAGACTTGGTGTTCCTGCTTTGACAACACGTGGTTTGAAAGAAGATGATATGAAAGAAGTTGGCGAGATTATAGCTTTGGCAGTATTGAATTCAGATGACAAAGAAAAGCTTGCGCAGTTGCGAGAACGTTCTCAAAAACTTTGTGACAAGTATCCTTTATATTAAAGAGGCAGAAAAATGACGCTTTTACAATTATCAGATGCTCATATAGTAGGAACAATTATTTCGTATTTGCTTGGGGTTTTTATAGTCCCGTTGGTCATTTCTTTTTCAAAGAAGAAGGGGCTGGTAGACAATCCCGGTGAAAGAAAAATACATGACCATCCAGTCTCAAGGCTTGGAGGTGTTTCTATTTGGGTTAGCACTATGCTTACTTTTTTAGTGTTAGTAATTTTGAGTTTTTATCCAAAAGGTTCGTTGCTTTCAGGGATTTTGTTGGGCGGATCATTGATGTTCTTTTTAGGACTCGTGGATGATGTATATTGTCTTAATGCTAAATTCAAATTGCTTATACAGGTTTCTATTGCGACGATAGTGTATTTGTTGGGGATAAGAATAGATACAATTTATAATCCCTTTGGGGATTTGATTCAGTTGAATATGTTGATTTCATACATTCTTACAATACTATGGATTGTTGGGATAAGCAATGCAGTTAATTTTATAGACGGTATAGACGGTTTGGCGGGCTCGATAATAACAATAAGTGCAGTTACATTGGGAGTTATATCGGTTACGGTTGCGCCAACTAATGTTTCGTCTTTGATTGCCTTCATTTTAGCAGGTTCAATGCTTGCGTTTTTGACATATAATTTTAATCCGGCAAAGATTTTTATGGGAGATTCCGGTGCGCTTTTTGGCGGATTTATGCTGGCGGTTTTGTCTATAACGGGCGTGATAAACAATGATACAATTGCAATGTATGTTCCAATATTAATTTTATCAGTACCGATTATGGATATTACGTTTTCAAGTCTGAGGAGAATTGCAAAAGGGAAATCACCATTTGTTGCGGATAGTGAGCATATTCATCATAAACTGTTGCATGCCGGATTGTCGCAGAACAAAACGGTTCTTGTTTTGGCAATAGTAGCAATAATTTCAGGTGCTTTGGCATCGCTTGTAATCAATACATCAATCCTTAAATACTTCTTGTATGCGGTGGCTGTGTCTGTTATATTATTGTTGTTGAGTTTTTTCGCGAAACAGAAGTAATAGGAATGAGAAATGGCTATAAAAAAGATTGTAAAATACGGAGATGATTTTCTAAGACAACCTTCAAAAGAGGTTCATAAAGTATCGAAAAAGGTACAGGATTTAATCCGTGATTTGCTAGATACGATGTATGCGAGCAATGGAGTAGGTTTGGCAGCTCCTCAGATTGGAGAACATTTAAGGGTATTCGTTATTGATACTTCGACAAATGATGAACCGCTTAACCCTATAGTTTTTATAAATCCTAAAATAATAAAGAAATCAGGTGCAGTGGTTAGTCATGAAGGTTGTTTGAGCTTTCCGGAAGCATATACTGATGTTAGAAGATACAAAAATGTCATGGTGAAAGCTCTTGATAGACATGGAAAACCCTTTGTATTGGAGGCAAAAGATGGAAGTCTTTTGGCAAGAGCAATACAGCATGAGTTTGATCATTTGGAAGGTATTTTGTTTATAGACCATGTGAGAAACAGATTTGAAGCAGATAAAGTTTTAATGGAGCATGGATTGCCGCCGGTAGAGGAAGATAAATTATTGGACGAGGCGGAGATGGAAGAAATGTTAAAAGAGGACGGTACTGTTGATTAAGGTAGTATTTTTAGGAACGCCAAAAATAGCAGTCAAGTCGTTGGAGTATTTAATAAATTCACCGGAAATAGAAGTCTGTGCTATAGTAACACAGCAGGATAAGCCTTGCGGACGAGGTCACAAGCTTAGTTGTCCGCCGGTAAAAGAGATAGCACAAAAGTACGGAATAGAAGTCCTCCAGCCAAAATCGATTAGAAAAGAACCCGAAATTATAGCAAAATTGAAGTCAAAGGAGCCTGATTTCTTTGTAACATTTGCGTTCGGGCAAATTTTATCGCAAGAAGTTTTAGATATACCAAAATATGCAACAGTGAACCTGCATGCATCATTGTTGCCAAAATATAGAGGCGCCAATCCTATCCAGCGCTGTATATACAACGGTGATAGCATAACCGGTATAACCACCATGATTACGGTCTTAGAGCTGGATGCCGGTGATATTTGTATGTGTGAAGAAATTGAGATATTACCGAGAATGACAGATATGGAACTGGCTGAAATTATTTCAGAAAAATCTCCAAAAATGATAGAGGAAACTCTAAAAGGTCTTAAAACAGGTAGCCTGACGCCCCAAAAACAGGATGAAACTCAAGTTACCTTTGCAAATAAGTTCATAAAACAGGATGGAAAGATAGATTTTGATAAAACTGCAAGGGAAATAGTAAATCAGATAAGAGCTATGTATTCTTGGCCAAATGCTTATACATATTACAAAAATAAGATGATAAAGATATTAAAGGCACAAGCAATTCCATATGAAGGTTGTGAAAATGCAGCAGCTGTAATATCAGTGAATAAAGAAGGAATAGAGGTTTGTGCCGGCGGTGATAAGCTCTTAATAGAGCTGGTAAAACCTGAAGGTAAAGGGTTAATGAGTGCATATTCGTGGGCAAACGGTTCAGGAATTAAGGCAGGAGACAAGTTTGGAGAGTAGCATGGGAATTGTTGCAATACGAGGAGCTATAACTGTAGATGAAAATACGCAAGAAGCAATAAAAAATGCGACAGTAGAGTTATTTCAAGAAGTAATGTCACAAAATAAGCTGCAAACTGAAGATGTTTTGTACATAAACTTTTCAGCGACGAAAGATATAACAAAAGTTTATCCTGCAAAATTCATAAGAACTGAACTTGGGATTTCGACAATACCAATGATGTGCTACCAAGAAATGGGAGTAGAAGGGTCTTTGCAGATGTGCCTCAGATTATTAATTGTAGTAAATACAATTAATGACAAATATAAAGTGAAGCATGTTTATTTAAAAGGGGCAAAAGTTTTGCGCCCGGATATTGCCAACAGTTAAGCTATTCTATAAAAAAATAGGGGCATAAGCCCCTAGCTGTCTGGAATTAAGAATAGTTGGAAGTATGAAAAAGATTAATTATATATAACAATATTTTAGGTGTTAGTGCAATTACCCAGTGGTTTATAGTTAAATTGCTCTTTAGGCTAGCTCTAGCGACCAAACTAAAATAGTGCCTGTAAAGAATAAGTGTATACTTTGCACTAATTGCGAAACGTAATAAATAAAAGGATTTTGAGCCATTGTTAATAAACTTAATATTAGTACTTGACAAAAAAATATATATGTTGCATAATGAAAGTGTTGAATGAAGTGTAAATAAAACACTTAATCAAAACAAAAGAGAACTTGGTAGAAAGAAAATGAAAGTAAATGCAATAACTAACAATAGAATAGAAAATAAAAGAACATTCAGAGGATATTCTGACCCTGGAGTGTATGCATTCAGCTCACAGTTTGGTTCAGCAAAAGACGCAGAAAAGTTCTTAAAATCTGTTAGAGCAGCAAAAAGACAAGATGCGGTATCAACAAACTTTATAACCGCTTTTATAAATAAACTGACACTCGCAGGTGAAATTCTTGGATTTCGTAATCTAAGAGAGGCAGCAGAGATAATGCAAACACCTGAACACAAAGCAATCGTAGCAAAGATAGACAAGGGCGTAGATGCAATGCTCGAAGCTACAGGCTACAGCAGTTCTAAGGCAATAAACTTAGTCGCATAACATTTATAACACAATGACCATATAGCACGAAATCAAAATAATAAGCATCACCATAACGAGAGTTATGGTTTTTTTTTAGATTAACAACAATGCGAAAGTTTAGAAAAACTTTCGCATTAAAACAAAAAGAGAGAGGTTAATAGTTCATCGCCCCTTCTTCAAGCACCCGACCGGTGCATTTTGCTGCTTCGCCCCCCCAAATGTTTTTTCCATCTCTATTAACAATCTCAGTGGTACAGAGTGGTGAACTCGGGTTATTGTTCCAGTAGTCGGGATCATAGCCCTGATATTTAGCATATAATTTTGAGCCATAAGGCATAACAGTACCTTGCGCTACACCGTTTTGGTTATATGCTGCTATCTCAAATTCAAAAATATCTCTACCCCACTGATTAGGACCTTTTTTGCCGTTGATATCAGTTGTAATAAAGGGACCATGATATCCCCACGCCATTCCGTCCGCAGTAACAAAAACTTGGGACTCTGTACTTAGTATTGGACCTCCGTTTTCATTTAACTCAACACAATCTTCCCAGTTGTTGCTATTACAAGTTTTAACAACTTTCATATATTTATTTATAATAATGGGCCAATTTTTTACCGAATCATCATAGTGATCTAGGTTATCTATTAATTGTTCTTCATCATGTATAGCCAAAGATATGACATTAGAAACAGTAGAATAGGCTTTTTTAAGTCCAGTAACATAAGGATGTTTTTGATACTTAGAAACAAGAGTAGGGATAGTCATAGCAGCAATGACACCGATAATGGTTAAAGTGATAAGAGTTTCAGCCAAGGTAAAAGCACGCTTAGTGTGATGCCCAAAAAGCCTAAAAGCCTTATTAGAAGCTAACTTCTGGGGAGGGGGGGGGCGCTTAGCGGCACAGTTTGTGCGATTTCGACATTTTTAACTATGTAGCTGTCAAAATTCATAAAATATTGCCTCCTATAATTATGTACATATCCAACATATATGATTTTACAAAATTATGGAATAAATTGCAATAAATTTTACAGAAACTTGGTGGGGTAGATTGCAAATTAAGGTATCAAAAATAAAAGCTGTATCTGAATGATACAGCGAAAAAAGGAGTGGACTATGAGTTTTGAAATTAGCTAGAATTAGTGTATTGGCTAAATTTTCATATCGAAGTTTGGTTTTTCTGTAACGTCACGCATAATTGCCCCGAGGTTATATGCTTGGCGGTTATACTGATTGATTTGCTCTGTGACATCGCCATTAAATACCTGCTCATTTTTTTCAAGATAATCAAAAATTGGTGTCCAAAGGCTGGAAACCTGATTTTCGAGAGTTTTTTGAGCCTCTTGAAGTGTTCTTGTAGGAACTTTTACATTAAGACCAAAAGGCAGGTTAAATAGTCCGTCTGTCACTTTCATTACTCCGCTAATCTGATACTAATAACTTCGGCACTAACCGTTAAATCTTTAATTATTTTTTTAAATTTGTAAATGAAATGTTACAAATTATCTATTTTCATTGTTTGGAAGATATATTCATTCACATTATTGCTTATTTTTTAATAGCTCTTTTGTAGTGTAGAGTTGTAGTACTTTTTGGCATTTTTTTCGCATATAAATAAATGTAAACTGAAATTGGAACGACGTATATGTTTTTTTTCACGTCCTTCGGTTTTAGAGTAGTAGACTTTGGAGATTTGCTATGTTAACAGAAAAATTTCAGGAAGAACTTAATAATAGAAAGCAAATTGAAGTTAAGGATGTAAACAAAGACATGGTGAGCTGGCTGGAGGATTTGGCTGAAGAAGTTAACTGCCGTGTCGACCGAAAAGAGTGGAAAAGCAAGTATAACAGTTATGTTGTATACGATTATGAGCCGTTTTGTTCTGACGGATTTGAGATTAATTTGTTTTTGTCCTCAACAAGTCGTGCTCATTTGAACTTTCTAAAATATCTTTATGATAATAAAGTTAGCACTCTTAAGTATCTAGACAGTTGTATTAAAAAATAATACAGCTTTTTGATTGTGCCGCCTAAAAGGCGGCATTTTAGATTTTAATTGCTATAGAGCTAAAAATATGTTAATCTTGAAGTATTAGCTTAGTGAGGATTGTTATGAAGAAAGTTTTTTCAGGATTGATATTAGTCTTATTTGCTGCCACATCTGTTTTGGCCGCTGATACCACCTATTCAACAAGAAAACAAAAAAAAGAACAAAAAGTGAAAGCGCCTGTGAATTTGTATGTTCCGCCTGTTTCTCAGTCTAATCCTCAGACTATGCAAGGTCTTTATGGGCAAAATTTTGTTCCACAGGTTAATTTTCAACCGGGTGGTAACTCAGGTGTACAGATAAATACTCCTTATTTTGAACGACAAAATGATACTTCTGAGATTACACAACCAAATGGTACATCTTCGAATAACTATTTGGACAACTCAAGTGAAAATCCATATGAAACAAGGTATTAGCGTTTAACCTTGAGATAATTTGCTAACTACATTTTTATACAAAAAAAAAGACAACCGGGAAGTTGTCTTGTAAACAAGTAAGTAAAAAGTGGAACGTTATGCCAGTCTAAATATGCTGGCGTTTTGGGAGTCTTCTTCTTCATCACTGTCCACACTAAGAGTTATGAAGGTGAAAGGATTTGAACCTTTTTTCTCACCTGTCATGTCTGTTATTTCGGAGGTAGTAGATGATGCAGGGAGCGCAAAAACTTCTCTTGCATTGAGGTCTTGTTGTTTTGTTTCCTGCGGAACATTTACTTTACCATCCATATTGTTTGGCATGGCATATGTGCCAAGTGCTGCCGCTTTGTTTAGATATTGAATGCTTGCAACTATTGCTTGATTTTGTTGAAAGTTCGTGTCTAAACCGGCATTTCTTACCGAGATTTGCTGAATTTGTTCTATTGAAAGCTTTGAGCTGTACAAATCAGCACCAAGTGACGGTCTGTTGAACTTTGAATAGTCCACTTTAAAATTATTTTGGACATCTTTTTTCTCTGCGTTTGCAAAAATCTGACTTGCAACTTCATTTATTGCAGCAGAGTCTATTGCAGATATCCCTTTGTTGATGCCAAAGTTCATCGTCGTCGTTCCCCTTTTCAGACTTTACTTTTACTTACTTACTCACTTAGATTCAACCGATACTTACTTGGTTTTCTCCTTGTAATTTATAATTCGGCTTGGATAAAAAAATCTTTAGAATTTAGAGGCTTTTTGTTACAAAATATTTACAATAAAAATAATGTTTTTGTGTAATCCCTAGTCTAATCAACGACTTCTGCGTACATTTTTTCGTTAATAAAGTTTGTTAAAAGGCATTTCTGCATTGTGTTGCATACGTTTTTGGGAGATTGGGTGTATACTGTAATATAATTTTCGCTTAATCCTTTATAAAGTCCTGTTTTGGGACAAGGTTTTTTTTCAAACATTATCTGATGTTGAGTTTTAAGATTTTTATTAAGAAAATCTTTGTATTTTGTATCCATAATGTTTTTTAAGATATTGGCTCTTTGAAGTTTTATTTCCTGTTTTATTTGGTTCGACATTTGAGCAGCAAGCGTGTTTTTTCGTCTACTGTATGGAAAAACATGTGCAGTAGTGAGTTTTGATTTAAGGATGTTTTGGCAAGTCGTTTCGAAATCTTTATCTGTTTCATCAGGAAACCCCACAATTATATCGCTGCCAACAAATGGAAGCGTGAAGCTCTCATTTATCATTTCAATTTGTTCCAGATAATGTTCAACGCTATAGTGTCTATTCATCGCCTTTAGGGTTTTATTGCAGGCAGATTGCAGCGAAAGATGAAAATGCGGACAAAACTTTTTTGATTGTGATAGATGATTGATCAGTCCTTCTGTTATTTCAAGCGGATTTAGAGAACCGAGGCGAAAACGCTTTATTTCTGAATTTTCAACTAAATCGATAAGATCAATAAGGCTGCTTTTAGGATTGTGGTCCAAACCCCATTGACCAATGTGAATTCCGGTCAGTACAAGCTCTTGAAATCCGTGCTCGGTATAGATTTGTAATTGTTCTTTTATGTCTTTAATTTGTGCACTTCTTGACTTACCTCTTGCTCTCCAGATTGTGCAATATGAGCATCTGTTATTGCATCCGTCTTGTATTTTTAGGTAGGCACGTGTTTTTGTCGGATTTTTAATTCTTTTGTATAAAAATTTGTTTTGTGCAAATATGTCAGAAACATTAACTTTTTTCGACTGTTTTAGATAATAAGTGATGTTCATTTTTTCAGTATTGCCCAAGACCATATCTATAAAATCGTAATTTTGAATTGTTGAAGCTTCAAGCTGGGCAAAGCATCCTGTTAAAACAGTAAAATTTTCGGGATTGTCTTTTTTCGCCTTTCTTAAAATTCTTATTGCCTCATTATCTGCGTTAGATGTTACGGAGCAAGAGTTCAGGATAAAAAGGTCGGCTTCTTTTTCGTTCTTTGCTTTTAGCATACCAAGATTTTCAAGGTCTTCTGCTATCAAATTTGATTCAATTTGATTGGTTTTGCAGCCTAGGGTTTTTATGTAATAATATTTCATTGTAACAATTTATTAATAATATCGATATCACTAGCAAAAAAAAGTATTTTGACGAGTTATACTGGTAGTGAAATTGTGTAACAAAGGTGGGGAAAATGCAACCAGTAAGTTTGGCTTATAACCAAAACGAGTATAGAGTTAACCCGATACGTTCTAATGAATCACGCATGCCGCGTCGGGAAAGAGCATATGTGGAAAATTATGGACAAGATGGAGAAAGTCTTGGAAAAGCATATCAACAAGCAGTTCTAATTGCTAATATGAAGGATGAACAACTTCTTTCTTTAGCAAAAGCAGACGCAAACAAAGATAAAAAATACAAGCTTGGCACGTATACTGCAGCACTTGTTGGTGTGCCTGTGGTTGATACATTTGTAAGTGGTGCGCTGAGCGAAGCTCCAAAGCTTTCGGGAAAATTGGGAACAATGGGCAAAGTTGCTGCCGGTTGGGGTGGTGCTTTTATGTTAGCCGGTTTGTACAACGGATTTGTAGACAAAGTTTCCGCAGTTTCTCCGGTTGTAAAGAATTTTGAAGAAAAACATCCAGTAATTGCTTCTCTGCTTTCATTAGCAGGATTTGCGGCTGTGTTAGTTGGGGCGCATAAAGGTATTGGTAAAGCTTCAGAGGTATTCGTTAATAAATTCCCTAAAATTGCGGAAAGCATGTCTAATTTAAAAAGCAGTGTAGCTGATACTATAAACAATTCAAAGTTTAATGAAAAGATTGTTCAACCGGCAAAGACAAAAATTGTTGAACTTGCTCAAAAATATCCGAAGACGGCAAGAACAACCATTGGTGCAGCTGTGTTGAGTGTGCCGTTTATGGTTATGGGTACTTTGTTCAAGTTGTTTACAGAGAAGTACGAAAAAGCAGAACAGGTTAAGGATACTTACAAAAAATTGGCGGAAGCAAGAGACATCAATAGACTGGTTCTCAACAAAATAAATAGCGGGATTGTGGATGAGCCGATTGTAAATCTTGCAAATCTGGAAGCAGAAAGGGAGCTTGATGAAGCTAAGCAAGATATAGAGAATGCAGAATGCGAAGTTGAAGAAGATGAATACGATTCAGATAATGGGCATTTTGACTAAGTAAAAATATTGCAAAAAAGAGCCGTGATAAACGGCTCTTTTTTTGTATATAAGAGAGAAAAGAGTATTGCACTTGACTATAAAAAATTCTTGTGATAACGTTTAATCAGAAGAGGGCTTGTGGCGCAGCGGTAGCGCAGAGGACTCATAATCCTTTGGTCGCTGGTTCGAATCCAGCCGGGCCCATTTTAATCAGGAAAAAGAGCTATTGTTGGCTCTTTTCCTTTTATGGAGAGTGTAGTAGGTCATAGATATTTTTATAACAGATGTTTAGGGTTTTTATAGCTTCTCCGCGAGTAGTAATGTGTTAAGCAAGCTAACTAAAGATTAAGAATTCGGACTTGAGTATGATAAAGTTAAAATATCTTTTCACCATTGAAAAATTCTTTTTCGCAAATTTTTGTTATAATTTTGTGTGGGGCAAATATAATGGATAAGAAACTTTTAAAAAAATATTTAAAAGAGTTTACAAGTGGTAAACGCACATATATTTGGGGGGCAAGTTCGTTCCTAAAAAAAATATTCAAAGAGTTGAATTCTAAAGATTATAACATCATTGGAATTATTGATAAAGATTCTACTAAAGAGGGAAAACACTTCTGTGGATATCAAATATTTGGGGCTAATAGAGTAAAAGAGCTTAAGCCGGAACGAATAATTAACGCCGCGAAAAATTATCCGTATTTGTCACAACAAATCAAAAAAGATTTGGAGGAAATAGGGATTAATTGTGAGGTTTTTTCTCTGGATTATTTTGTGAAAAAATCGACTCCAGTCAGGCTTAATCCGATTTTATTCTTTTTAAAATCAAATAAAGAAAAATTGAACTACATTGTAGAAGAAAGTAAGAAGCTCTACTATTATGATTCTGCCATCAGAAGTATGCTTCGACCGGATGAAAAAAGAATATTGCATATGCTTGCTAAGTATTATTACAGTGGACGAGGTGCAATTTTTGATGCGGGAATATTTCTAGGAGGGTGTACAGAGGCTTTTTGTAATGGATTAAATGAAAATAAAAGGGTGAAACCTAATAATCAGATATGGGCATATGAGTATGGAAACTGTAGTCCTGATGTAAATTTTGAGGTGGATGGAGCATATACATTTGAATTTCTCCAAAACAGCTATCCTAATAAAAAAATAAATTATGACTTTACAAATATAGTTAGAGAGAATTTGGAAGGTTTAAACAAGCCAAGTTGCTATCAACTTTATTTGGGTGATATCAACGTTCAGCCTTATCCAAATAAAATAGAGATAATGTTTTTGGATGTATGTAAGTGCCCAAGGACGAACTTTGCGATGCAAAAACTTTTTAGTCGTCTTATACCAAATAAATCGGTGGTTATACAGCAGGATTATATTTTTAGTGCTTGTCCTTGGCTTAGAATTACTATGGGTTATCTCAAAGACTATTTTGAATTTATAGGTGCGACAAAAGTTAATAGTGCATTGTTTTTATTGAAAAAAGAAATCCCTGCTGAAATCCTAAATGTGGACCCATATGAGAAGTTCGACTATGAAAAGCTGGTTGAATTGCATAATTACTATAATCAGTATTTGAATCAAGAACAATCGGATATGATAGTTAAGGCTGTTGAATTCATAAAAAGAGATAAAAATATCCGCGAATAGTTTTTAGCTTCCATTAATCAAGCTTGAAAAACACATTTACCCATGATATTTTTAAACAGCGAGGAAGGGTATTAGATGATATTAAAAGCAATTAAACAAATCATAGAAGATATTCATACGATATACAAGAATGATCCCGCTGCTGCAAATATTTTCGAAGTTTTATTTTGCTACCCGGGATTGCATGCGTTAATTGCGCATAGAATTGCACACAAATTGAGATACTGGAAAATACCGTTTATACCAAGATTAATTTCTCAAATAATGAGGTTCTTTACGGGAATAGAAATACACCCCGGTGCGACAATAGGGAGAAGGTTGTTTATTGACCATGGCATGGGCATAGTAATAGGGGAAACGACCATAATAGGTAATGATGTATTGATATACCAACAGGTTACACTGGGAGGCACGTCAATGACCCATGGTAAACGTCACCCTACAATTGGTAATAATATTGTAATAGGTGCAGGTGCAAAAGTTTTGGGAAACATTAAAATAGGTGATAATTCCAGAATAGGTGCAGGTTCCGTAGTGATAGATGATGTTCCTGAAAATTCTACAGTAGTAGGAATTCCTGGAAAAATTGTTCATCAAAGAATTATGGTAGACGGACAATTACAGCACAATAGAATCCCTGATCCTGTTACGTGTTCTCTTAATAGAATGAAGTATGAACTTGTTGATTTAAGACAGCAGTTAGAAGAACTTAAAAATGCAAATAATTAAATAAATTAGAGGGAGCCCCAACTGAATGAAGCTCCCCCTAACCTAGAGTTTAGTTCAATTTAAAGGCTTAAAGAGAAATATTTCTTGTGAGTCCCCCAATAATAGCTCCAATAATAGCACCGTATTTGCCTCCTTTTTTTGCACCTATAAGGGCTCCTGCACCGGCACCTGTTATGGCTCCGCCCAAGGCTCCTCCTGTACGACTCATGGCTGCATTACCACGGTCACGATCTAATCCGGCAATTTCTTCTTTAAGCATATCTGAATCTTTTGTGTCACCAAACAATCCAAAGGTTAGTCCTTTTTTAAGACCTTGAGCAAATGAGCCGGAAAGGTTTGCATCTACGTCTGCAAGTAGGTCGCTTCCTGTAACTTGAGCGTAAAATTCTCTTGCTTTTGCATTCATTTCTTTGTCACTGAGTGGTTCTTGTGCATATGTTCCGTCAGCTTTCCTTACCATTTTTTGGTACTGTGGTATTTTGCCAAGTTCTGCCTTTAATTCGTTGAACATAGTCATAACTTCATCTTTTCTATTATCACGAATTACAAGTTGAAGATTCACCGTAGCAATTCTAGCGGCATCAAGAGGAGATTGCATAGCATTTTGTCTTTGAGCCCTGCCTATCTGGCGGTCTAGGGCTTGATCTTCTCTTCTTTGAGCAAGACTATAATTGATATCGCTAAACCTTTCTTGTCGTTGAGCGGCAGATTCCAGTCTGCTTTGGTACAGACTTGCCCTCTTGGCTTCGCGTTCTTCAGGTGTCATATTTGCCCATTCTCTACGTTCAGCTGCGCTCATACCGTAAATTCCATATTCATATGAAGGGTAGTCAGAGAATAAACTCATATCGGAAAACGTCCCTATGGTTGCGTCATAAAGTGCCCCACCATTGTTACCAAAGTAGTCACTTCCATATCCATACGCATTAAACGGACTCAAGGCAAAAGAGTATGTCATACTAACCTCCATAAGCTAATTCTATCTAACCCTATTTTTATCAAAAATTTTCGCGTTCATAAATTGCGTTAGCCAAGTTGTTTTGTAATAAATCTTTACAAATATGAATATTCCATAATATTTACTATTTTTTATATTTGAATTAAAATTGTCAAAAGGGTATTTTTATTGAGGAGACAAGATAATGGAAGCATTACATGCTTTAGTAGCGCAGAACGCGGTTATGATTTCAGGTATAATTCTGCTTATTGCGTATATCTTTATCGCTACTGAAAAAATTTCAAAAGTTACAGTTGCTCTTGTGGGAGCATCTATAACAATTTTATTGGGACTTGTTACGGCAAGTCGTGGTCAGGAGTCAATTCCTGTTCATTACTTTGCTAATTTTATAGATTTTAATGTTATTTTCTTACTTATAAGTATGATGATAATAGTCCATATATCATCACAGAGCGGGATGTTTAACTGGGTGGCTAATGAGCTTTTACGGTTTACTAAAGGTCATCCTATTAAAATATTGATAGCGCTTGCAATTTTTACAGCTGTTGCTTCGGCATTTTTGGATAATGTTACTACTGTTATACTAATTATGCCTGTTACGTTTGTTATTGCAAAGGAACTGGAAATTGACCCTATTCCGTATTTAATGACAGAGATTTTAGCGTCCAATATAGGCGGAACAGCTACTCTTATTGGTGATCCACCAAATATTATTATCGGAAGTAAGGCTGGGTTATCTTTTATGGATTTTGTAAATGAGCTTACGGGAATTGTTGCTATAATTCTAGCCGTTACTGTTGCCATTTTGATTTTTGTTTTTAAATCAAAACTTAAGGCAACTCCCGAAAATATGAATAAAGTTGCAAACCTTGATAATTCACACACAATAACTGATAAAAATCTTTTATTGCGTTCGGGCTTAACGCTTTTGGTCGTCATAGTAGGATTTATGCTTCATGATGTTACTCATATTGAAACTTATCTTATGGCTATGATGGGGGCGAGTTTTTTACTTATATTTGAAAAACCCAAAGGAATACTTGAGTCTGTAGAATGGAATACAATTTTCTTTTTTGTAGGTTTGTTTATCATTATTGGCGGTTTAGAGGCTTCTGGTGGTATCAAGCTTATGGCCCAATGGTTATTGGATGTTACCAATGGTAGTGAAAAAGCTACTGCAATGATTATTTTGTGGGGGTCGGGTATTCTATCGGGTATTATAGACAACATCCCTTACACGGCGACTATGACACCTATGATTTATCAAATTCAGGTTACTCAAGGTGTAGCTTATGCACATCCTTTATGGTGGTGTTTGGCGCTTGGTGCTTGTCTTGGAGGTAATGCTACAATTATTGGAGCTGCGGCTAATGTTATTGTGTCCGAAACGGCAGCGTCTAAAGGGCATAAAATTACATTTATGCGTTATTTGAAGTACGGTTTGAGTATTATGTTTATTTCCTTGGTTTTGTCCTCAATATACATATATTTTAGATTTTTATCAAATGTGGCGTAATTATATGAGTTGCAAAATAGAGGCGGAGGGTGTTTTCCCTCCGCTTTTTTGTTAAAATATTGCTATAATCTGATGTTATTGTATAATTATAAAAGTAGTTGTACACAGGAAATAGAAATATAAATGGATATAGACAGTAGAATAATTTTTAATCTCTTTGTAGTTGTAATTTTATTATTGGCTAATGCCTTTTTTGTTGCTTCAGAATTTGCTTTGGTTAGTGTAAGACAAACCAGAATGATGCAACTGTCTAAAGAGGGCAATACGACGGCGACAATAGCAATACATGCGCTTGAGCATTTGGACAGGTATATTGCTGCGGTACAACTGGGTATAACTATTTCCAGTATTGGAATTGGTTGGGTTGGAGAAGGTGCTATTGCTAAACTTATTGAGCCTTTGTTTGGTTTTCTGCCATTTCTTGGTAAAAATATTGCAGTTCACTCGGTTTCTGTTACGATTGCATTTTCACTGATAACATTACTTCATGTCGTTATTGGTGAGCTTATGCCAAAATCTATAGCTCTGCAGTATCCCGAAAGAACTGCTCTTTTTGTTACACGCCCGATGGCTTTTATCACTAAGATTTTTACTCCGTTTATTTTTATATTGAACGGATTTGGTAATGTTTTGTTGAGATTATTGCACATCCCACCTGCTTCTTCTGTTCATTTATCACATTCAGCAGAGGAGTTGGAGTTGATTATTGATGCAAGTTGTAATGAGGGAATGCTTAATGAAACAGAAAAAGATATGTTGCAAAATGTTTTAAAGTTTTCGGATTTAGTAGCAAAGCAGATTATGGTGCCAAGACCTGATATGGTAGCTATTGAATCTGTTATGTCGCTTGAAGAAATTGAAAAAATAGTTTCTGAAAACCAATATACGAGATATCCTGTTTATGAAGAGGATTTGGACCATGTTACGGGTATTTTGCATGTAAAGGATTTGTATGCCTTTAGACGAGAAGATAACAAAGAGTTTAATATTCATGAGCTTTTACGTGAACCGCTTTTGGTTCCTGAAACTGTTAAGATGGATCAATTGGTTAGGGATTTTAAAACCACCAAAAACCAGCTTGCTATTGTTGTAGATGAGTTTGGCGGAACATCTGGTTTGATTACCCTTGAGGATGTTCTTGAGGAGATTTTTGGCGAAGTTCAAGATGAATTCGATGAAGAAGAAGCTGATATTAAGCAAGTCAGCGAAGATGAATATATTGCCAATGCTATGCTTCGACTGGATGAGTTAGAGGAATTTTTTGAACTCAACCATATTGATGAAGACGATGTTGATACTATAGCAGGTATTGTTGTTAAAGAATTGGGTAGAATTGCTGAGCTTAATGATACCGTTGTTTATGAAGGGTTGGAGTTCACGGTTATAGAAATTGACGGTGCTCGCATTACTAAGTTGAAAATAAAAAAATTACCTCAGGCGATAGAGCCGCAAGAAGAGAATGTCAATAAAGCTTAGCTTTCAATTTTTTTATTTTCGTGATAACCTGTTTTTACAAATAGACTTAAGGAGACTTTTATGCAAACTTTTATATGGATTATTCAAATTATAGCAGCGGTGCTATTGATTGCGCTTGTGCTTATGCATTCACCTAAGGGGGATGGGATAGCTTCCTTTGGCGGAACTTCTCAGTTGTTTTCTTCTCAAAAAAATGCGGAAAAGGGATTGAATAAGCTTACAATGTATGTTTCTATAGTATTCATTGTATGTTCTTTTATACTTGCTTATTGTGTCGTTAAGTAGGCAGGCTTAAGAATATTTTTAAAGGCGCACAATCTATATATTAGATTGTGCGCCTTGTTTTTATGTTACTTCTATCCTTTAAACATTGTTGTTAGGGGAATGTTCCTGTCCAGTAAAGACTTTTTACTAATTTTTAGTGAATATGTAAACTGATTACGCTTAAATTCCATTATATTGAGTTTTCTTATTATGTCTTTTACGAGGTTTTTGTCAAACTTTTCAGATATTTTTTCAATAGACTCTCCACATTCAATATACCGGAAAAGTATTTCATCTAATATTTCGTAATCCGGTAGGGTGTCTTGGTCTTTTTGGTTGGGTCTTAGTTCAGCCGAAGGTGCTTTTGTTATGATGTTTGTTGGAATAACTTCTTTGTCTTTGTTAATCCAACGGGAAATAGCATAGACTTCTTGCTTGTAAAGGTCTGCAATAAGATTTATTCCCCCGCAAGTGTCGCCATAGAGTGTGCAGTAGCCCATAGCGGCTTCGGATTTGTTGCCGGTTGAAACAAGTATTCTGTTTTCTCGATTTGAATAGGACATTAATATATTAGCTCGAAGCCTTGCTTGAAGGTTTTCTTCCGCTAAATCACAATATGACTTGCCTTGAATTTCATTGATAAATGTGTCAAAGAGTGGTTTTATTGGGATTGTTTTGCATTCCATATTCAGATTTTTTGCTAGTTCGTAGGAATCTTTCCAGCTGCCTTCGGTTGAATATTTACTTGGCATTGTTATACCCAGTACATTTTGTGGACCTATTGCGTTACACATTATGACCGCCGTTAATGCAGAGTCTATTCCTCCTGATAACCCTATTACTGCTTTTTCAAATTTGTTTATTCTACAAAACTCTTTAAAAGCAAAGCTTAGCGAGTTAAAAATTTCTTCCTCAATACTTATTTGTAGTTTTATAAGTATTTCTGAGGCACTTGTATCAATTATTACGAGTTCTTGAGTTAGCCTCTTAGCATAGGCTAGTATTTTACCGTTTTCATTTGCTGCAAATGACCCTCCATCGAATATACTGTGTTGAGCAAGTCCGAGGTGGTTTAAGAATATTGTTTTTTTACCGTTTATTGGCTTAGTTTCTCGATTTTTGATAAATGGCGTTGAAGATAATTTTATAACCCAGTCTGCTTTTTCCTCTTTGTACTCATCATCACCTAACAAGGTCAAAAATTTAATTCCATCTTGTTCAAATATTTGCTTGGTGGATTGAGGTTTAAAGTATCTTTGTTTTTCGTAGGAAAGATTTTCTTCGGATGAAATTGTTGTTATTTTTCGGTTTTCAATAAGTAGAGCAGAGTTATAGAAATCTTTATCAAGTTTTTGAACTGTTCCAATCAAAATGGTAATTTGTTCGGAATAGGGAATTATTTCATCAAGAATTTTTGAGGACTGTTCATAATATTCCTGAGAATATAAAAGGTCGTTTGCTCCATAAACGGTAATTGTTTGCTCGGGAAAGATTACTAGGTGAGCATGAGCATTTATAGCCAGTTTTATTTGATTTATTACATTTGTTTTATTGTTATCAAAGTCTCCAATTGTTAGATGTGTTTGTGCCAGTGCTATTTTCATATTCTACTCCAGTTTGATATAGTATGTTTCTTCCCATCTTAAGTCAATATATTTAACGGGTTTATCCATTTTTTTAACCTGTTCTAGTATCGGAGCTATTTCGCTGACGCGTTTTGGTGTTGTGCTGTTAAGTTCTCCGATACGTAATGTTGTTGTTTGAAGTTTTACATATATGTCTTTGGGGTCACGAAAATCCAGGTATGCGATTTTTTCTCCCGAATTTGCTTCTATCATTCTTGCAAGTTTTTCTATTCTGGAAACTTTTTTTTCATCCCAATTTCTATAATCGTCACCTCTGGTTCCATATGTCAAAACAAGATATGTCTTGTAGGAAGGATTAAGCGGCATATAATCTCGTCCTATAAGAACTCCACCTTGTGCAAAAAATGCGATTGGGGCAACATCTTCGCTAGGTGAAATTGTCAACACCGGAAGTCTTTCATCAACCATTACTACAAATCTTGCCGGCCACCAAAAACGTCGAATGTAGACATTTTTTATTGGGCGTAGCCTTTCTACATTTTTTGCCAATTCTCTTGTATCCATCAGGAAGATTGGAACATGCTCAACTCCTGTTCTTCTCAGTTCATTGAGAATTTTGTAACTGGGAGTAATTTTATTCCCCATTATTTTGAGTGATTTATTTTCTATTGAATTAAATGCAGTAGCGCTGACGTACCACATCTTACAGTGATATAGCCTGTATCCTCCGTATATCAGGATTGCAATTAAAACTATTCGTAAAAACATTCTGAGTCTGTTCAGCTTAATCTTGCTTCTACGAACATTTCGCTGAAGTTGATGGGCTTTAACCCTGCGCTGTATAGCTGCGTCGGGGTTGCGTGAGTATTCTTCTGTGTATTCTTCTTCACTCATCTATTTTTGTAATCCTGATGAATTAAGTATTAGCTGCACGAGTTGATCGTATGAAATTCCTATACATTTTGATTGCGCTGGTAGATCGCTCAGGTCGGTCATTCCAGGGCTGGTGTTTATTTCAAGAACGTATGGTATATCATTTACTACATAAAAATCTACTCGTGATAATGAAGTACAACCGCATGCTTTGTGTGCTTTGATTGCTATATCTTTTATTTGCGCTGTTAGCGTTTCCGAAAATTCAGCAGGTAAAATAAATTCAGTCATACCTGCTGTATATTTTGCCTCATAGTCATACCATTCTGTTTTGGTACGAAATTCAAGAATTGCGGTAGCAAAAACTTCACCTCTGTCTTCAAGTACCCCAACTGTTGCACTTCTTCCGGTCAAAAACTCTTCAATCAATATGTCTTGATTTAGTTTTGAGGCTTCTTCATATTTCGAGATAAGTTCTTCTTTATTGGAAACTTTATACATTCCGATGCTTGAACCTTCACAAACAGGTTTTATCATTAGAGGAAATTTTAGTGATTTTGTTTTTTCAAGAAGCTCATCACCCTTTTTTACGAATACGGAGTTTATTAATGGGATCCCTGCTGATTTAAGCATTTCTTTTGTGTAGTATTTGTTCATGCAAAGTGCAGAGGACATAACCCCACAACCAGTATATTTTATGCCAAGTATCTCAAGCAGACCTTGAATACAACCATCTTCGCCATATTTTCCGTGTAAGGCGTTGTATGCTATTTCTATTTTGTTATCCAAAAGATTTTGGGCTATATTTTTGTCTACATCAATCATTATAGCATTTTTGTAACCAAGTCGATGAAGCGCTGCAAGGCAATTTTTTCCTGAACGAAGTGAAACCTCTCTTTCGTTCGACATACCACCTGCAAGTACTGCTATATTTGTATTTTTATCTATTAATTGTTCAAAAACTCTTTCCATATCTCTTTTTCAACCTCGTTCATTTCGCCTATAAACTTTATCTCCGGTATAAGTTTTATGCCGAATTTTTCTTTAACTTTATTATACATTTTTTTCATTAATAGGGAAACATCTTCACTTCTAGCTCCACCATTATTTATTATGAAATTTGCGTGGTTTTCAAATACTTGTACATTCCCGACACAAAGCTCTTTTGCTCCTGCAAGTTCTAATAATCTGCCTGCCGAGTTGTCTTTTGGGTTTTTAAAAACACTTCCGCAATTTGGTTTGCTAAGATTTGGCTGTTTATTTTTTCTAAATTCTTGATTGGCTTCCATTTTTGACAAAATTTCATTTTTGTCTTTGGGTGTTAGGTTGAACTCAACCTCCAGAACAATCAAGGGTTCTTGTTGAATTGTGGAGGTTCTATAACCAAAGCCCATATCATTCGGGTAGAGGGTTTTTATTTGCATTGAATTTAAGTCAAATACTTTTGCATAGGAAAATATGTCTGAAATACATTGTCCATGCGCCCCTGCATTCATACAGACAATGCCTCCTATGCTTCCCGGAAATCCGCACATGAATTCCATTCCGCTTAAGCCTGCTTGTGCGGCGGATTTTGCCACCAATGGCCCCATTGCTCCAGCCTGCGCTTTGATTGTTTTACCGCTTATTTCAAACTTATTTAGCTTTTTACTTATAATTACGTTGCCGTTAATGCCTTCTGAACTTATTAGTACGTTCGACATTCCACCAAGAATTATGGGGGCATCAATTGATTGGAGTAAGTTGGAAAACTCCTCAACTGTTTCAGGAAAATATACTTTTCTTGCATTACCTCCAATTTTAAAGCTTGTATAGTTCTTTAGTTCAAAATTTTCATATTCTTGCATGTTTTTGAGATAGCTCCTAAAGTATTTCGGCTACTGCTTTGCCGAGTTTTGTAATGTCGCCCGCACCTAAAGTTATTGCTGTATCATTTTTCTTGAGTTCAGTTGCTACTTTATTTGTTATGTCAGAAATTTTGCCCCCGATATATATTACTGATTTTTCAGGAAAATTCTTTTTTAAATCTTTAGAAAATTCCTCAGAGGTGTGCCCCCCAATGGGTTCTTCGCTAGCCGCATAGGTATCTAGGACGATAACTTTATCCGCGTCATTGAAGGCTTTTAAGAACTCATCATATAAACCGTGTAATCTTGTATATCTGTGTGGCTGAAATATTGCCACTATTCGGCTTTTAGGATTACAAGTTCTTGCGCAATCGAGAGTTGCTTTTATTTCACTTGGATGGTGGGCGTAATCGTCTATAATTTTTATCCCTTTGACATCTGCAATTTGTTGATATCTTTGCCCCATTCCGGTAAAGTCTTTAAAATATTTAGCTGCTTCTTTGATATCAATTCCAGCCTCATTCAATGCTGCAGCAACAGCTAAGGCGTTACAGATATTATGTTTGCCATGAATTGACAAAAGTATTTCAGTTATAAATTCACCATTTTTGTATAAGCCAAAACTTGTTTTTCCGTCAATAAAACCTTGATTTTGAGCTGTGTACGTTGCATCTTTAAAGCCGTATGTGATGAAATGTTTATTTGGATTTCTTTTCATAAGCTCAACATTTCCATTGCAGTCTTTATTTATAACTATTTTTGCTTCACTGGGCAGATTGCTTAAAAATGTTGTGAATGTTGAAAGAAGGGAGTCCATTCCATCTTTGTAAAAGTCTATGTGGTCGACTTCTATGTTGTTGATAACAATCACATCAGGTGAGTATTTTAAAATTGTTCCGTCAGATTCATCCAACTCTGCCGTAAAGTATTTTCCATCAGAGCTTTTAGCATTTGTCCCTATATCAAGAACTATGCCACCAACCACAAAAGAAGGCGAAAGTCCTGCTTTCTCCATTACGTACGCGCTTAAACCGCTTGTTGTAGTTTTTCCGTGAGTTCCTGAGAAGCCGATGAATTTGCCTTTTTCTTTTTGAAAGTTTTCTGCTATAAATTTGAGTAAATCAGAACGGTGTAAAACCTTTAGCCCTAAGCTTTTTGCCTTTTTAAGTTCGGGATTACTCTCTTTTATTGCGCTGCTTGCTACAACGATTGAGTTTTCAGGCAGATTTGCTTCATTATGTCCTATAAAAACCTTTGCGCCAAGGTCTTTAACTTGATTAAAATACTTGCTTGCATATAGGTCCGAGCCGCTTACACTATAGCCTTCTTCTAACAGATACTTAGCAAGTCCACTCATACCTACTCCGCCTATTGCTATAAAATGAAAATTTTTTCTCTTTTTATCTTCCATTATTCTTCCCTCGCGTCTTACCCTATTTTAGTACAAACAAAGCGGAATTTCGGCTACATTAAACAATGTAAAATATAAAGTTTTTTTCTTCTTACATCTGGTATTGTGAAAAAAAAATGTTATAATGGTAGTATGAAGGTTTTAAGTATGTTAAAAAAATCCCTCTCTATACTCCTGCTTGCTATGATTACTCCTCTTTTTAGCGCCTGCCAAAAAGGAGAGATTGTCACATCTACAGGAAGTCTTGGACAGCGTGCTGAGAAGCTTAAGCATTTATTGCCAAATGACAAGCCTGCCCCTAAAGAAAGAAGTGGTGTAATTTATTTGGGTAGAGAGTATGAAAATAACCAATTTGGACCAGCAGCAGTGAAATTTGTTTTCGAAAGGTAATTAATGATATTTTTTCATAAAATCAACTAGACTTTTATTTTTTTTATTTTATTATATCTGTAGCACATAACACTAAGGAGTATTTAATGAGCACATCTCATGGCAGTCTTGAAAATATTATTTTAAACGCAGTTTGGTATATTGAAGAAAATAAGCTTTTTAAAGAGATTACTGTATCTGCGGTTTATGATTTGGTTCAGCGAACCGACAGTCCTAGAGCATATACAACGATAAAGACAGTTATGGATAGGTTGGTTGATAAAGGTGTTCTCGTTAGAAAAAAATCGGGGAAAAAGTTTTCCTATGAATCTGTGCAATCTCGTGCGCAAATGGCAAAAGAAGCCATATTAAAACTTGCCAGTGTTTACTTTAATGATGATTTAAAAAGATTAAACGAGGCTGTTAATACAGTATGCAATTCTTCAAAAATTTATGTTTAATACTTAGCAATTTTTTGCTGTGTATTCACAAAAAGTCTCTGGCAAAAGCTAATACCAAAAAGGATTATACCCTCGAGAGAAAGCAGGTCGCTGAAATAATAATGGACGTGCTTGTGGGTAAAATTACAGTGAGAGAGGGGATATTACGTTTTCCTAAGAACTGTGAAGACGATTGTCTTAGTGTTGCCTGGCATGCGCTTGTTCATTTTGAAGCGGATGAAGATATTGCAGCCAAAGATGACGTCTTTAGAGATGTACAAGTCGATTTTTTAGAGGGACTTTACAATATTCTGGTCGAAGGACATGATTTGCCTAAAAACTTGATTGCGGGATATAATAAGTACCATAGCGGTGTGGATACCTGTCAGTGTTCAGGGAGAGAATACTTTTGGCACGAGATGAAAAAAAATATTGTTATTCAAGATTAAATCATTCTCATAAGTCTCAGAGTACTTTGGAGTTTGCGTTAATTCTCCCTTTATTGGTATTGATGATTCTTGGTATTATGGAACTTGCTTTTTTATGGCATCAGCAAAATTCTCTTGAGCTTGCTGCGGATGAAATTGCTGCTAATCTTGCACTTGTTGACGGATTTGGATGTTATATGTCTGAGGAGGCAAAAAATGTTATAACAAATAAGACTGCTTTTCTTCAAGAACGTAAAATTTCATTCTCATCTCAGATTACCAATAATGCTAACACTTATACTTCAAATGAAAGCTTTAAAGGAAAACCTTTTGTAGTTGTAAAAGTAGATTGTATTAAAAATTCAGCGTCTTCTGCTTCGAGTTCTTCTTTTAGTGTTCAACTTCAAGCTGTTCATAGACTTCACTTTTTTTCGGCAAGCTTACCGAATTTTCGCACCGGTTCACGAATTACCATTATTCCTGATAATGTAACTTTAGTTTCGTCAAAAAAATCGGTTTTAACAAAAAATTAGTTACAAATTTCTTCAGGCCTAGTTCCTGAGGTTATTTTTACAGCTGCACGCCCAATGGGAAGAATAAATCTCACTTTATTATCCAAGACTTTTTTGTCGAATGACATAGCTTCTATCAGGTCTTCTTTTTTTATTCCGGATGGAAGGACATATGTTAGCGCATACTTGGCTAATAGTGATATTGCTTCATTGTAGTAATCTGCTGATATCGTATTCAACTTTTTTGCCAAATCAAAAGCAAACCTCATTCCTATTGCGACGGCTTCTCCGTGCGTAAAATGAGTGTAATTGGTCACTTTCTCTATTGCATGAGCATATGTGTGTCCAAAGTTAAGTATTGCCCTTAATCCTGCCTCTTTTTCATCTTCATTTACAACTTTTGCTTTTATTTCACAACATATTTTGATAAGTTCTTTGAGTGTTTTATTATCTCTTTGCTTTATACTTTCGACATTCTTTGTAAGAAATTCTAAAAATCCATAATCACATTTTGCAGTTTTTTCTATAAAAGCATATTTAATTACTTCGGACAAACCGGTTTTAAATTGTCTGTTATCAAGAGTTTTAAGTACAGATGTATCAGCTAATACAAATTTTGGCTGGTAGAATGCTCCTATTAAATTTTTTCCAAACTCTGTGTTGATTGCTACTTTGCCACCAACAGACGAATCTACTTGTGCAAGAAGGGTTGTCGGAATTTGTACAAAGTCTATTCCCCTTAGGTATGTCGCAGCACAAAAGCCTGTAATATCTCCTATAACCCCACCACCAAACGCTATTAGT
Source organism: Candidatus Gastranaerophilales bacterium (assembly GCA_944325625.1). Lineage (GTDB taxonomy): Bacteria > Cyanobacteriota > Vampirovibrionia > Gastranaerophilales > Gastranaerophilaceae > RGIG2134. Next base: position 64,750 of record CALVAP010000015.1, read on the forward strand.
GCATCTTTTCTTTCAAGTTTTAGTTCTTGTGCTTTTTCTAATATCAGCTTATAGGTTTCAAAGTTTTTGTATTGTTCTCCGTCTTCCAGAATAATATATTCTGCATTTTTTAAATTTAACGAGTTAGGGTATAAATCTATAATTGTCTTATTAGTTACAACCAAAAGCTTTTTGGCTGAAGTGTATTTCTCAATATAAGCCTGTGCATTACCAATTAGATTTTCACCAATGAATATTGGATATGTATACGACGGTTTCTCATTAATTTTTACGTTTACATCTTGGCTTTCTGTTTGCATATTTTGTGTAAATCTCCATAATTTCTTCAGCTACTTCATTTGCATTTTTATTGTCTGTTTGAATTGTATAGTCTGCTTTTTCGTATATATTTTCTCGAAGTTTTAGTATGTCTTTTATTCTTTTCTTTGGGTTTTCGGATTTTAAAAGAGGTCTGCTGTTATCATCTTTTATATGGTTGTATATCGTATTAGAGCTTGCGCAAAGATAGAATGTTATAGTGCTTTGTTTTAGAAAATTTCTGTTTTCTTCACTTAAAAAAGCCCCGCCTCCCATTGATATAATAAGGTTCTGTTGTTTACATAATTCATCCAAAAGCTTTGTTTCTATTTGTCTAAAATATTGTTCCCCCTTTTTTTCAAATATTTCATTAATCGACATTTGCTCTTGATTTTCAATTTTGTCATCCATCTCAACCCTAATAAAATTAGGCAGGTACTTTGCAAGCTCAGTAGCAGTTGTTGTTTTTCCGCACCCCATCATGCCGGTTAGTGCTATTATTGTCTTTTTGGGTTTAGTTTTTTCCATTAATGTGTACCGGTTTTGATTTTGTAGTTTTCAAAATTAGATTTAATTTCGCTAAGGTTATCAGAACCAAATTTTTCAAGAAACGCATTTGCCAAAACATATGCACACATCGCTTCTGCGACTATGCCGCAAGCTGCTACCGCGCATACATCTGCCCTTTCGAAATGTGCTTCTATTGGTTCTTTAGAGAAAAAGTCTACGGATTTTAGAGGGGTTCTCATTGTTGGAATCGGTTTCATTGTTACTGTTATAACCAGAGGTTCCGCGTTTGTCATTCCTCCTTCAAGTCCGCCTGCGTTGTTAGTTTTGCGTGAAATTTTGTTGTTGTGTACAAAGATTTCGTCATGTACATTACAGCCAAATTCTTCTCCTGAGCGTGTGCCTAATCCTATTTCTACAGCCTTGACGGCAGGGATAGACATAAGTGCTTGAGAAAGTATTCCATCTAATCTTCTGTCCCAATGAACGTATGAACCCAGCCCAACAGGCAGGTTGGTGAATATAATTTGTGCTTTTCCGCCTAATGTTGTTCCTTTTTCACTCGCTGTTTTTATTGCGTTTTTCATTTGCTCATAGGCTTCATCATCAGCACAGCGTAAGTCAGAGCCTTCTGCTTTTTCTTGTATCTCGTCATAGCTCATTGTGTCAGTTTTGGTTTTAACTGTTCCAAGCTCTATTACGTGCGAAAATCCTGTTATTCCAAACTCTTTTAAAATCAGTTTCGAAACGGCTCCAACAGCTACTCTTGTCGTTGTTTCTCGGGCGGAGGAACGTTCAAGCACGTTTCTTATATCATCAAAATTATATTTTGTTGCGCCTGCATAATCTGCGTGTCCGGGGCGTAGTTTGGTTATTCGTTTCTCTGCTATTGCCTTGGCTATAGCTTCATCACTGAGGTCTTGTGGTTCTGTGTTCATTGATATTTGCCAGTTTTCCCAGTCTTTGTTCTTTATTTCGAGTGAAATGGGTGAACCTATTGAGACACCATGTCTTACTCCTGATTTTATTTCTGCAGTATCTGTTTCTATTTGCATTCTTCCGCCACGTCCGTATCCGACTTGACGTCTTTTCAGCTCGTTGTCTATAAATTTTTTGTCTATTCTAAATCCTGCGGGAACTCCTTCTATAATTGCATTAAGGCATTTTCCATGTGATTCTCCCGAAGTCAGAAATCTTAATACCATTCTATTTTCCTTTTTCGCTATCTAAATTTTTTAGGTTACGTATGCTTGTTAGGACATTTCCCTCTGCATAAAAGTTTTTTGGCTCCATATACATTACAATTTTATCTGCTTCGATGGAGCGAGCTTGTTCTGTTATTTTTGAGCGTCCTGTAAATACTACTTCGTTAAGTTGGTTTGTTTTTTTATCCGGAAATACCGTAGCTTTGGGACCTACTGCTATGTAATCTTTGTAATGTACCCTTACATTTCCGCTTGCTATTATTATATTGTTTTTTCTGTCATACTGTTGATAATTTGACCAAACCTGAATTCTGTCACCTTTTTCAGAGGTAATATCCGTATAGGCATTCCCTTCGGATATTGCAATTTGGTTTGATGTTGTATATACAAAACGCTCTGCCATAAGTGTATTGCTTGTTCCTTGGGTTATTTTGGCGTCACCTATTAATTCCATTTTCTCCAAATCGCTATTTTTGTTCAGTTTTGCGACAGCTTTATCTGAGTAGCTCTTTATATCATCGTAGTTGATTATTGTACCGCCGGAGGCTGTCATGGTATTTGTTTTTGTGTCGTATTCTTGCTCTTCTGATGTGATTATTGCTGTTGGCTTTTTTAGAGTTGTTATGATTGTTTGAGCGTCGCCTGAAGCCGTTATTACCTTGTTTAGAAGTGATACCTTCAATATGTTTGATTTTATTTCACTTTTCTTTCCGCCTCGGATTTGATAGGCGTAGGGCTTGTTAAAAAATGTAGCTTCATCCAATTGACCTTTTTCTTGGTCTATTGTTGCTTCTGCATAAGGACTTTTTACGTGAACATCATCAATTTGAACTTCAACATTACCTTCAAACTTACCTTTATTTTCACCTGCACTAAATGATTGTTTTTCTGAGCGGATTGTTAAGTCTGCACAGTTTGCAACCATTGCTGTACATAGTATTATTGCCATTATTGCTAAGAATTTTTTCATAGTTTCTTCCCTTCACCGCCAAAAAGCTCGGTTTTGACTTTACCTTTGATTTTAAAATCGGACCAATCCGGAGTTAGTGACGCCATTTCTCCATGTAATCTTATTTGGTCTTTCTTTTCCATTACTATATTTCCTTGGGCGGTAATTTCTTCTTGTTTGCCCTGCCAGGTTATTCTGTCTGCCATTATGTATTCACCGCCTTTGTAGACTATTAAAGATTTATCGTACAAAACAACTTTTTGTGTTGTTTCGGTAAGGGTTCCTTTGTCAGAACGAAAACTCATTATTACCTTTCCGTCGCGATAAAAATTACCCATAACGTTGTATAGTAATACTACTTTATCTTTACTATTGTAGTGTCCTTCTTCTGCATATATTTCCCAGTATTTTGCGTTGTCTTTTGTCTCTGTTACAATAAGTCCGCGCACAACGACCTTTTGGTTATCCATTGCATTAGAGAGTATGTCTTTGCGAAAATTTTTTGTAATCATTCTTCCTGCAATAAACGCCCATATTAACCCTATTATTACAAGAATTGCTAATGCTATATAAAATTTGTTACGCTTTTTCATTCTTACCTCTACTGTTAGATTTTAGCATAAAATTACCCTATAGAATATTTGTAAACAAGTTTTTACAGAACTTATACGAGTGATAACTGCTTTGCTTTGCCTTGTTCCAGTAGGTTGCGTACAAATAATTTTCGATGATATTCAGTTATTCCGTACTGTAATATTGCTTCGGTGTGGGATTTTGTTAAATAACCTTTGTTTGATGCCCATTTGTATTGAGGATATTTTTTATCAAGCTTTTTCATCTCAAAATCACGTTCTACTTTTGCAAGAATACTGGCTGCTGCAATTGAAGCGGATTTTGCGTCCCCTTTGATTATAAATTTTTGTTCGTATTCAAAATTCTTTATTAGTTTGTTGCCATCAACAAATACTTCTATGTCGGTGTTACTAAGTTTTTGAATAACTTCGCAACAAGCTCTTTTCATCGCATCCAGTGATGCGTTGAGTATATTCATCTCCTCTATTTGTTCAACACTTGACGTGCATATTGCCCAGATTGAATTTAATTTTATTTCATTATAAAGTAGTACTCTTTTTTCCTCGGTAAGTTTTTTAGAATCATTCAATGCCTCAAGCAACCCTTTTGGCTCTTTTGTAAAACATACAGCTGCGGCATAAACTCCTCCTGCCGCAGGTCCTCTTCCGGCTTCATCTGTTCCGATTAAAAACTTTCTTTTCTTATTATTCTTGTCAAATTCTATAAGTTCACTCATCTATTTCATCCAGTGTGAATCTTCCGGTTTTTCCGTCACGAAAATCTTTTAAAACTAACGCTGCAGTGCGAGTCGTATCAGGTTCTTTGCCCGAAATAAGCCAGTTTCTTGAAATTGCTATATTCTCCAGTGTCGCCATTTTGTCTTTTTCAAGTTTATAGTACTCGTATAACTTATCATTGTATATTTCACTCAGGATGTTTATTAGTTCTGTAGCTACCTCTTCGTTATGGTAGGCATTTTCGCTGACTGAATTGACAAAGGCAAGTTTTTGCGCAATTTTCTGGTCTTCTAATTTAAGCGGTATTATTCCGGGGGTGTCAAGCAAGTCAATTCTGGGGTTAACCCTTACCCACTGTTGAATTCTCGTTACTCCAGCTTTCGCTCCGGTTTTGGTTTTGGATTTTTTGATAAGTTTGTTGATTATGCTTGATTTGCCAACATTTGGCATGCCAACTACCATAACTCTTATCGGACGCGGAAGTAAGCCTTTTTGTACAAGTTTAAGCATTTTTGGCTTTCCAAGTTCTATAAGTTGAGTTGTTATGGTCGAATAGTCACTGTTACTGCGCGAAGAAGATACTATGACTTTATGCCCAAAATCTTTTTCTAACTTTTTTTTCCAGAGTTTTGTTTTTTCTTCATCTGCCAGATCAGCCTTGTTGAGTATTATAAGTCTTGGTATTTCTCCGAGTAGTTTTGTAATATCAGGATATATGCTGCTTTTGGGAATTCTTGCGTCTAAAACTTCTATTACAACATCAACAAGGCTGAGTTGTTCTTTTAACTTTCTCTCAGCCTTGGCAATATGTCCTGGATACCAATGTATATGTGACATTTGGTAAAAATCTTCTTATCTTTTTTCGAGCTTTTCTTTAATTCTTGTTGCTTTACCTGAGCGTTCTCTCAAGTAATATAATTTAGCGCGTCTTACTTCACCTCTTCTTAGTACAGCGATTTTTTCAACACGCGGAGAATATACCGGGAATACTCTTTCTACTCCAACACCTTGGAATATTTTTCTAACGGTTATAGTTTTACCGACGCCTGAACCACGTTTTTTAATAATCGTTCCTTCAAACGCTTGGGTTCTTTCTTTGTTGCCTTCAACAATTCTTACAAATACTTTTACCGTATCTCCGGGATTTAATTCCGGCAATTCTTTATCGAGGTATTGTTTTTCTAAATCTTTAATTATAGGGTTCATCTCTTTTTTCCTTTTATCAATCGTCTAGGTTCCTCCATGCTAAGTAAAACATAAATTAATTTCAAGTACCTTTGCGCTTTTATTCATACTTTTAAAAGATTTGTTACAATAATGCGATTTGTTTTTCTGTGTGTATAATGTTTCTATGGGATTTGTTAACGAAATTTTAGCAAGTAATCTATCGTATATTAGGAAATATGACGAAGTTTTGTGTAAAAAAATCGAGTCTATCGAAGCTGTTTCGCCGTCTATTGAGCTGACTTATACAGATTTGGGCGAACCAAATTTATCGATAAACGCTGTTCCTATAAGTGCTCAAACAGGTGCCCAGAAAGAGGCTGAAACAAAGGTTGGAGCTTTTAGTCATAACAATCCTTCTTCAATACATATTGTTTTTGGTACAGGGTTTGGATATATTTTTAAGCAAGCTGTAGAGTTTTCAAAAGGCACTGTTATTCTGTATGAGCCAAATCTTGAACTGCTTAGGGTTATGCTCGAGATGGTAGATTTGACTGATGTTCTGGCTCGTCCGAGAGTGTATGTCGCAAATGATTTGGTGGCTTTGGAAAAACACTTTTCATCTTCTTTTCTGCCTTCGGGAAAGACGGCGCTTACTTTTACCAATTACCATAGGACTTGCCTTAAAAATGATTTAGACTTGCTGTTAAAAAAACTCGGTGTTTTGCAGGGGATTATGGAAACAAATGAAAACCAGCGTCTAAAGACTGGGTTTGCTTATGCTAAAGATGTGACAAGAAATTTACCCTTTTTATACAAGTGTAACAGTATCAACGTAATAAAAGACTCCTTAAAATCAATGCCGGCTATAATTGCAGCTGCCGGTCCCAGTCTTGGAGAAAATCTTGAACTTATTAAAAAATATCGTGACAAGTTTGTGCTTTTTGCTGTTTCCACTTCTTTTGCTTCTCTTGTAAAAAATGACATTAGCCCTGATTTTGTTTCTATGATTGAACGATTTGATGCTTCAAATTTCGTTAAAGAGTACTCAATTCAAGATGTTTGTCTTATTGCCGAACCGTATGTTAACCGTTCGGTTCTGAACTCTGATTTTAAAAATAAGTTTATAACTGCTTCAGTTGAAAATTCTGCAAACAAAATTTATGAAAAAGCATGCGCTGTTGAAAATAATGGATTTGAAACAAAAGGGACAGTCGCATATAATGCTTTATTTGCTGCAAAATTTTTGGGATGTAATCCGATAATTCTTGTTGGACAGGATTTGGCATATGTTGATGGTGAGTGTTACAGCAAAAATTCTCCGCTTTCGGATATAAAATGTAGAAAAACAAATTCAGCTTGGGAAATATATGTTCAAAATCGTGAACGTCTCAAAAATAACCTCTACGGGCATATTAAAAATGGAAATGATGCTGCCTTTGAGACTGAAATTGACAGAAAAGTTCAAGAACTCAATGCCCAGCTTACTTCGCTTAAAACTCCACTGGGGAAAGAAGTTGCTACCTCTCTTGTTTTTGCATTGTTTGTTGAATATTACAAATCTTTTGCAAATAGATTTGCTTCTAAAATAGACTTGTATAATGTATCTCAAAAAGGTGCGGACATAGGTGATTTTCGTTATAAGCCTCTCGAAAGTATTCTTTGCGATCTTCCAGACATTGATAAATCAAAACTAAAGAGTATTTCAGAAATTAGTTCAAAGTGCTTTGTTGATTGCAAGTTCTTGGATAATGAGTTGAGTCTTTTGGAACAAGCGAGTTGTGAAATTCAATCTTTTTATGAAGACTTTTGTTTGTTGGGCGAGGAACTTAAAGAAACGTCTTCGAATAAAGAGTTTGCTCTAAACCTGTTGAAGAAAATCCTTCAACAGTATATGCAAATTCAACAGAAATTCTCTAAAGAGTCAGTTATTTATAAAGAAATTACAATGGCTTCTAAAAGTGCTATTTCAAATGTTATGGGTGACTTTTCGGCAGATATTTTGCCCGTATATAGTGCTTTAGGTGTGTTCTTTAACGATGATGCAGGTCGAATAAGATATTTGATTGGGGTTCTCAAGATAGTTAAAAAGGAAATAGAAGATGAAATTGGTTGTGCAAAGAGTTAAAAGTGCCTCGGTTACGATTGATAATAAATTGTATAGCAGTATTAAAAATGGTTTTATGGTTCTTTTTGGGGTAGAGAAGGGAGATACCATCGATAAAGCGGAGTGGCTGGCACAAAAGCTTGTCAATCTTAGGGTTTTTGAGGACGAAAACAAAAAAATGAATAACTCAATTCTTGAGGTTGGGGGCGAAATTCTTGTTGTTTCTCAGTTTACGCTTGCAGGGAACTGTAAAAAAGGAACAAGACCAAGTTTTGATAGTGCTGAGGAGCCGAAAAAAGCAGAAGAAATTTATAATGAATTTTGCAGTATTTTATCTCGCAGTATTGCGGTTAAAACAGGAGTTTTTGGTGCAATGATGGACGTTGCACTTGTTAATGACGGACCTGTCACTTTTATATTAGAAAAATAGTTTTCTTGCGAAAGCGTTTCTTTTTGCATAAAATATTGTTGTTATGAAAAAACCGGAATTGTTAATGCCTGCTGGCAACAAAGAAAAATTGGAGTATGCTGTTCGATATGGTGCGGATGCAGTCTATTTAGGCTTGGGCGAGTTTAGTCTGCGCTCTATGCGAAAAGGTGAAATTATAACAGAACAAAATCTTAAATCTTCTGTTGAGCTTGCACATCAACTTGGTGCTAAAGCCTATTTAACTTTAAATATTTTTGCTTTTAATAGTGACATAAAAAACCTTGAAGCTAATTTTGAAGTAATTTCTGATTCTAAACCGGATGCCATTATATTTTCTGATTTTGGTATTTATAATGTGATAAAAAAATATATGCCTGATGTTGAACTGCATGTTAGTACCCAGACTAATATTTTGAACTATGAAACTGTCAGGTTTTGGCAAGATTTGGGAGCTACAAGAGCAATTCTTGCAAGAGAACTTTCCATTGATGAAATAGCAGAAATAAAATCCAAGGTTCCGGATATGGAAATCGAAGTCTTTGTTCATGGAGCACAGTGTGTTTCTTTTTCGGGAAGATGTCTTTTAAGTGATTACATGACGCATGGTGAGAGAAAAGCAAATCATGGCGGATGTGCTCAGGCTTGTCGGTGGAGTTACAAACTTGTTGAAAAAACTCGCCCTTTAGAGCCTTTTGAAATTAATGAAGACGAACGTGGAACTCATATTCTTAGTCCTAAAGATTTGAACTTAATCCGACTTATACCACAGCTTGTGGATGCCGGAGTTGACAGTTTGAAGGTCGAAGGGCGGACAAAGAGTCTTTATTATGTTTCTGCTGTTGCTAAGGCATATCGCGAGGCAATTGACAGATATTGCGATAATAATTTAACGCAGTTCGATGATTTGTATGATGAGCTTAGAAAAGTTGGTAACCGAGGTTATACACAGGGATTTTATACCGGTAAACCAAACTCCGACGGATATAGTTATGATATTTCAAAAGGGTTAGCTGGTGCTGATTTTTTGTGTGAATTCTGGGATAAAGTTGAGCAAGATAATTCAACTAAGTTTCTGGTTAAAATTAAAAACAAAATTCTTATTGGTGATGAAATAGAAGTGATAACTCCTGATGAGAAATTTGTTTCGAAAGTTGTTTCGATAACCAACAAGGATAATGAAAGTGTTGAGGTCGCTAATACTAATGATGAAATTTATTTGACTTTATCACGTAATCCGCTTGATTATAAATATGCGCTTGCTCGCACATTAGGCATAAAAAATGAGAGATAAAAATAATGATTTTAAAACCGGACTATAATTTGATATCACTAGACGAAATTAGCGTAGACGAACTTATTAAGCAGGGAGTTAAAGCTGTTATTTTTGACTTGGATAGTACAGTAATGGCATCCAAAAGCGGTACTTTTGAGCAAAATGTTTTAAAGTTTTTTGATGAATTATCCCAAAATTTTTGTGTAGCAATTTTGAGCAATAACAAGAATAAAAATTACATAGCCAAAGCTCAAAGCCAATGCAAGATTGATGTAATCGGGCATGCAAATAAACCTAATCCCAAAACACTTTTGCAGTATCTTAGTTCGAAAAATATTGAACCACAACATGCGGTAATGGTTGGCGACAGACCACTTACGGATATTCTTGCGGGATGTTTGGCCGGAACCAAAACAATTCTTGTTGATTCGATTACAAGGACAACAGAACCTAAGCTTACAAGGTTTGTTAGATTTTTGGAACGATTGACAATAAGACGCTAGAGAAATTATTTTATCATTTGTATCTGTCTAACCCGAGAGCGAGAAGATGTCGTAAATTTCTTGGTCTGTAAGCTCTGTGATAATTTTTTCACCTTCGAATACAGCTAAATCGGCAAGTTCTTTTTTAGATTTAATCATTTCGTCAATTTTTTCTTCGAATGTCGAAAGCGTGATAAGCCTGTGAACCATAACGTTTTTATCTTGTCCAATGCGATACGTTCTATCGGTTGCTTGATCTTCGACCGCAGGGTTCCACCATAAGTCATAGTGAATTACATTAGTCGCACTGGTTAGGTTTAAACCTGTTCCACCAGCTTTAAGTGAGAGAATCATTGTTTTTATGCTTTCATCGTTTTGGAACCGGTCAAGCATTTCTTCTCTTTGTGCTCTTGTGAGTGAGCCATGGAAAAATAATGGTTCGTATCCCATTTCATCTTGTATAATCGTGTCAAGCAAATGTCCCATTTCTTTGTATTGAGTGAAAACAAGAGTTTTTTCATTATTATCATTTATGCTTTTTAGCAGCGAGATAAATTTTTCGGTTTTTCCCGACATTTCCTTTGTTAAATCGCCGTTTTTAAGGTATTGATACGGGTGGTTACATACCTGTTTTAATGCTGTTATCAGCTTGAATATAAGTCCACGGCGGTTTATGCCGCTTACTTGTGAAATTTGTCCCATAATTTCTTCCAATACTTTTTCATAAAGTATTGCTTGTTGCTTTGCAAGATAACAATATTCATCCATTACAACTTTTTCCGGTAAGTCTGCAATTACGCTTTTGTCTGTTTTTAATCGTCTTAAGACAAATGGAGAAACAGATAAACGTAATTTTTCCGCCCGTTTAAGCTCTTTAAATCTTTCTATAGGGATAGCATAACTCTTTTGAAAATCTCTCAATGAGCCTAAATATCCTTTATTAATAAAGTCGAATATACTCCATAACTCATTTAGTCGGTTTTCAACAGGGGTACCGGTCATTGCAATTTTTATACTGGATTTGAGCGATTTTACGGCTTGTGTTTGTGATGTGTCAGGATTTTTAATATTCTGTGCTTCATCTACAACTAATGCCCCCCAGGTATGCTTTTTTATCTTTTCTATATCAATTCTTAGGATTGCATATGTAGTAATTACTATATCTGCTTTAGTGTCAAGTTCGCGTTCCAAGCCATGGTATATGGACGCTTTTAGAGAGGGAGCGAACATTTTTAGCTCTTTTACCCAGTTTCCGACAAGTGTTGTCGGACAAATAACCAGTACAGGTTGCTTAAGTTTGTTTTCATCTTTTAATTTGACAATCAAGCTTATTACCTGAATAGTTTTACCTAGTCCCATGTCATCAGCCATGCAACAACCAAATCCTTTTTGAGTGTTGGTATATAACCATTTAAACCCTTTTTCCTGATAAGGTCGCAATATTCCTGCAAGATTAGGCGATACAGATATATCCTCTGTTTTGGTCATATCTTTCAGAATTTCGGCAAAGGCGCTGTCATAATCAAATTCAAATTCATCAAGACTACCGGAAAGTGAAGCATGAAGTAAATCCAGTTTCGTTAAATCTTTGATATCCGGATTTTTAACCTTTTTAAGAAGTTTTTCTCGTTCGTTTCTGTCAATAAGCACGTATTGATTTTTATATTTTATAAGTCCGTCAGCATTTTTTGAAAGCTTTTCAAACTCTTCAGGTGTGAGTTTTTCATCGCCTATTGCAATAGAATATGAGAAGCTTAAAATTTCGTCCAAAACGAGTGTTTCCGGACTATTGGAGTTAAGAAGTTCGTATAAATCTGCACTTCTGTTTTCTTTGACTTTGGCGTTTATTGACGCACGAGGAACTACAATGTTATCAAGACCTTCGGGTAATATTACCTCAATATTGGCTTTATTAAGATAATAGATTGTCTGAGTCATTATTTTATAGACTTCGTTTAAGTGCAGATGAAGCGAGTAATTATTACCTTCCTCTAATAGGTCCTCTATTTCAGGCATATAACGGTGAGCATATCTAAGTTGTTTTTCGACAATACTTGATGCAGTATCCAGATCCATATCAAAAATTGGTCGTTGTTCCATAAGTTCATCAAGTGTAGCAACTTCTTGTGTAAGTTTGTTTTTGATTTTAATTTTTAATTCAAAGTCATCGTCGCCGACTTTTTTTATCTCAATAAAAGGCACAATATCATATTTACCGATATAAAGTTCATCTAGCCATTGTGCGATTGTTTCGGCTAAGTCAACGCTGCGAAGATATCTTTTGTGCTCAATATCTTTTACAAAATAAATTGCTGATTTTGCATCTTTAAAGCGTATATTTTTTACACCCAAAAATTTGTAAATGATGTAATTTACGTAGTTTGCAATAATTCTTTCTATTTTATTCGGAGTGTCACTCTCGTCAATAAAATAATCTTCTTTTGCATCGGTTTTGACAGAGTTCAAAAGCCTCATAGCGTCCCGATTTTTTATAAATAGTTCCCAAACAACTTTAAAGGTTTGTGATTTTGGTTCAATTTCAGGAATAAAGTATAGTTTTTCAATAAGTTTTAAAATAGTTTGTGTTAAACGATTTATATAGTTAAAACTATCAGAGCCTGCATCAAAATCAACAATTCCGTCTAATTGAGTAAAGTAATCCCAAATTGTATCGATAGGAACAACATAGCCGCATGTTTGTTTCCCGTTGATTTTTATATATTCCGAATTAAATCTGAAAAGTGACCCTTTTGCTTTTGCATAGAAGTCAAAATTATTAGTTGGGGTTACAAAAACCTTGATTTTTTCGCCTTCAAAAATGAAATAAAAATCAGTATTTCTAAAGGGGAGATTGGGAGTTACGAAAAGGTCGGAAAATTCATCTTCAAACAATTGATATATTGTGCTCAGCTGAAGTCTAAAATCCTTATTTTCTTGTCCGATAGGGTTCTCGCTGAGGTTTAAAAATAAATCATCAACGTCATTTTTTTTAAGTGACATTATATTATTTTGCTTTATTTTTGCATGATTTATATTTTTTTCCATTCCGATATTATAGCAAAAAATTTAAAAATTTGTTGTAAAATTTTTTATTTGCATATTTGTGTTTAACAAAAAAAGACCACTCATTCACAGAGCGGTCTTTTTTGTGGTGAATAATTTTCATTCTTTGCAATATGCTACATAGTATTGAGCTATGATATTTCCAAGCACTATAGACAGGTAGAATGAAATTATAGGCAGTATCAATATACCAATTTTTGTAAAGAATAGTAGACCTATACAGGATGCGAATATTGCAAGCACGACTACAAGCATTATAAGCATTAATAAATATTTCCAGATTGATTTTAGAGCAAGTTGACGAGCTCTTATAAAATCAAATGCTGCGACAAATCTGTCTTTTTCGCAGAAAGACATAATCAATGCAGGAATCATTATTGAAACATAAACAACTATAAATAAAGCAATCATTGAAATTAGCATAGCGAAAAATGGGGAAAAAGCCATCCAAAAAGTGCTTATTGCTATAATTCCGCTTGAAAAAATACCCAAGCCCGAAGTTATAATAAAGAATGCAAGAATGGCTTTAAATCCTCTTTTAAAGAGTTTGCCCATAACTTCGTCCCAATCGGGAACGGCATCATCCTGAGAACGCATATAGCGTCTTACTGTAGTAAGAAGGTATCCAGTAGCCATTGAGTGCATCCAAATTGATAGTGTTATCAATGCAATAGCACCAAAATAAAGTAAAATTAATATCAAGTATGTGCTAGGTCCGTCATCTCGCAAAAAGTCTACGCCAATTCGGGGTAAAGCTTCTGAGTGGACGATATCCATAGACAAAGCAATTACCTTGAGAAAAAACAGTAAAATTGACCCGATTAAAATTTTTACGAACCAATTTTTTTCTTTAAACACAAAAGTAAATGCATTAACAAGATTTAAAGACATAAATCTTCCTCCATTAAACTGATTATAATTGTTTTAATAAGTTGACCATTTCAATAGCACTTTTAGCTGCGTCAGAGCCTTTGTTTCCTGCTTTAGTTCCTGCTCTTTCAATTGCTTGTTCGATATTATCAGTGGTCAATACGCCAAACATAACAGGAACACCAGTTTCCAGCGATACATGTGCTATACCTTTTGAAAGTTCTGCACAAACATAATCATAATGTTGTGTGGAACCTTTTATTATTGCACCAAGTGCAATAATTGCCGAATATTTTTTTGATATTGCAGCTTTTTTAGCGGTGATAGGAATTTCAAATGCTCCCGGTGTCCAGATAACATCTATATTATTTTCATCTACCCCATGCCTTACAAGTTCATCTATCGCGCCGGAAAGCAGCTTTGAACCTATAAATTCATTAAATCTTGCAATTACTATGCAATATTTTTCACTACCACCTATTAAATTACCTTGAATTATATTTGTCATTATTTTTTCCTCTTGGTTCTACTTAATATGTAAATATTACAACTTTTTTAAAATATTTACAACATTTTAAGTAATAAATATAATTGGGTAATGAAGATTTTATTCGTTACGGACTTAATTCCGATAGATGAAAAAGAAAATTGTGCAAAGGCTCTTGTGCCCATAGTCAAGGAGCTGTCTTTGGTTCATCAGGTTGATGTTGTTAGACCAAATTTTTTGTTGAACAGTTTTATCAGAGGAAAAATTATTAAACCTGAGGGATATTACAATTTTGATGGGATACGTATTAGAAATCTAAATTTCTACTCTCCATTTTTATTTGGATATGGAGGAATAAACATTGGAGATTACGACGAGATTATTGCTCATATGCCATCGGGCATTCTTTTTGTACAAAGATTATTGAAATCAGTCAAAAAAGAACGTCCTAAGCTGACTTATGCTGTTCATCAGTCTGATATAGAGGTAATGAACTCTTTTATTTATTCGATTTATTTTAAAAAAGCGCTCAAAAATGCATATCTTAATGCGGACAGAATTATATGCAGAGCACCGCATTTAAAAGATAAATTATTGAAAATTCTGCCCGAGTGTTTTTCAAAAATTGAAGTAAAAGTGTCCAAAATTCCATTAAAGTATTTTGTATCTGATGAATTTATGTACTCTAAAATTAATGCTTATGAAAAGATAAAGTTTATAACGGCTGCCAATTTAATCAAGAGAAAAAATATTGATTTAATTTTAAAAGCATTAGTGAAATTTCGAGCCTATAATTTTTCTTTGGATGTTATTGGCGATGGTCCAAAGAAGAAAAGTTTGATAAAGCTTTGCAATCAGTTGAGATTAGAGGATAAAGTAAGATTTTATGCAAAGATGCCACAAGATGAGTTGATTGACAAGATGAAAGAGGCTAATGTCTTTATTCTACCCAGTGTCAATGAAACTCTGGGACTTGTCTACCTTGAAGCTTCTGCAAGCGGTTGCTTATGTATAGGTACAAAAGGAACAGGAATTGACGGTGTTTTACATGATAATATTAATTGTTTTTTGTGTGAGCCTTCTGTTGATGGTGTTTCAAGAGTTATTGCAAAAGTATTTAAACTTACGGCTAAAGATTTTGAAAACCTCCTTCAAAACAGAGTTCTTGCTGATATAAAGTAGCTATTTGCAACAAGGCAGACGTTTTAGATTCAATATAGTTTATTTGTATTATGTAAACAAATATAAAATATTTTTTAATAGACATAAAAGTAGTAAAATATTATCTATAAGAACTTATTAATCTAAGAGGAGTTATGGACGAGTTTAAAATAATACCGTTTTTAAGAAGTGTTGTAAAACAGGGAGTTTCAGATATTCATTTAAGAGTTGATGAGTATCCCGTAGTAAGAAAGGATGGAAAAATCCTAAAGATTACAAACCTTGCCAAAATGACGGACGATGATTTGGAAAATACATTAGCTGAGCTTTTACCCGGAATATTAAAAAGTAGAGCGGATCAGGTTTTTGACCTTGATTTTGCGTATGAGATAAAAGGTGTTTCCCGCTTTAGGGTAAATATGTCAAGACAATTGGGCAAGCTAGCACTGGTTATTCGTACTATTCCGTACGAAATTCCCAAAATCAAAGAGTTGGGGCTGCCTGTCTCAATAGAACAGTTTTCGGCGTTGAATAACGGTATTGTTCTTGTTACTGGTCCCACAGGTAGCGGTAAGTCTACAACTCTTGCTTCGCTTATTGAAAGTATCAATACTTCTATGCAAAAACACATAATTACAATAGAAGATCCAATTGAGTTCCTTTATACTAATAAAAAATGTATTATATCTCAAAGGCAGGTGGAAGTTGATACAACATCTTTTCCCGATGGTGTAAAATATGCCCTAAGACAAGACCCCGATGTAATTCTAATTGGGGAAATCAGAGACCGAGAAACCATGTCTGCAGCCTTAAAAGCAGCAGAAACAGGACATTTGGTTTATGCAACAATGCATACAAATGATGCTGTTCAGACGGTTAATCGTATTGTCAATATTTACGAACCTCAAGATAGAGAATTTATTAGAAAGCAACTATCAGAAACGCTTAGAGCAACAGTATCACAGCGATTACTTCCGCGTAAAGATACTGAGGGAAGAATTCCTGCTTGTGAGGTTTTGGTTGTTACTCCGACTGTGAAAGATTTTATAGCCAAAGATAACTTGGAAGAAGTTTATGACCTTGTTAAAAAGGGTTCATTTAACGATATGATTACGATGAATATGTCTATATATGAACTTTATGTTAGAGGATATATTTCTGAGGCTACCGCCCTTTCTGCTACCGATAACAAGAATGAATTGAAGCAATATATGAGAGGTGCTTACCATGGTGCCAATTCTAAGGCGTTGAAATTAAAGGAAGAACTTAGCAGTGAACAGTAGCAATTATCTTACGGACGCTATAAACATCAAGTCTTATAATTTGAGTGAGTCAGATAAGATTCTGTTGATGTATTCCAGAGATAAAGGTCTTTTAAGAGGTGTTGCAAAAGGAGCAAAAAAAACTAAGAGTAAGTTTGGTGGGCGTATGGATATGCTTGTTGCCAACAAACTTATGCTTTATAAGGGAAAAAATTTAGACACTATATGCCAGGCAGAAGCGATTAATACGTTTAATAATCTTAGAAATGATATGGATAAGATGATTTATGCGGTCTATATGGCAGAAATAGTTACAGGCTTTGGCACAGAAGATGATCCCAACAGTTCTGAGATTTATGATATTTTTTATAAAGCGTTGGCAAGAATTTCTTCTGCTAAGACAATTGTTGAAATTCTGCTTTGTGTTATGAGATTTCAGCTAAAAATGATGCGAATATGCGGCTATGAATTACAGCTGAAAAATTGTGTAATGTGTGGTTGTTCTATTGATAAAGAGAGCAAAGAAGTTATTTTTTCGGAACAAAAAGGTGGAGTTCAATGTAATTCTTGTGCCACAGGAAGCGGTGTAAGGTTACCCCAAAAACTCAGAAGTTTTCTGGATGTTCTTGCAGATACTGATTTCGATGCTTGTACGATTTATGACGAAAAAGCTACACCCAAAATTGCTTCTTACTGCTTTTCAATGGTGAAGTCATATGTGGCACTTCACTCGCAAAAGAAACTTATGTCAGAAAAAATGCTCGGTGAGCTGGTCCAATAGAGCTTGTAAATTTGGATATTATTGGATAACTTGTTAAAAGTAAAAAATAGGAGAAATAATATGAAAAATCTAATGAGTATAATAATTGTAGCGTTTGTTGCTTTTATTTTGACAGGTGCAGGGGCATTAGCTTCTGCAAGAAACTTTGTTCCGAAGGATTTTACTGTAGTTAAAGCAAGTCATATCCTTGTTGAGTCCAAAGAAGAAGCTATTGAAATAAAAGAGAAACTTGATGCTGGTGAAGATTTTGCAATTCTTGCACGTCAAAACTCGCTTTGTCCTTCAAAGGTTGTAGGCGGGGATTTGGGCTATTTTAAGCGTGGACAGATGGTAAAACCCTTTGAAAATGCTGCTTTTTCGCTGCCTGTTGGTCAAGTATCCGAACCTGTTCAAACTGAATTTGGTTGGCACATAATAAAAGTAACTGACAGACGCTAGAGAATGTGGTTTTGAACAAATACCACTCAGTTAGATTTCTTCGTATAAAGTTGATGCATTTTGAGCGGGCACATTTCCTGTAGGAATGACAAGGACTTTTACACTGACTGTTTTATTATATTGTTCTATTTTAATGATATCCCCAACTTTGAGTTGCTTTGCCGGCTTTGCAATTGCGTCATTAACGTAAATTCTACCTTGTTCCGCGACATCATTTGCGACTGTGCGTCGTTTTATTAACCTTGAAACCTTCAAAAATTTATCTAATCTCATAAGCTATATTGTAGCGGCTGAATTGCTTTGTGCAAGTTTTTCTTCCAAGTGTTTTGCAACATGAAAATCTTTTGAGCCGGAGAATTTTTTTCTGTACTCAAACATAATTTTTGGCATAGCATAACCCAAAGCTGCACAACAGATGCCGATATTGGAAAGAATAGCAGCTATTTTGTAGTTTCTGGCTTTTTTCATAAAGTCTTTGAGCGGTAAATTACTTTTCTTGCTATGGTTAATGAAGTTATCAAGCATCGAAACAAATTCTTTCATCTGTTCGGTGTCAATATATTTTCCGGGGTCGATGTTTCCTGTTTTTTCAAATTGTCCGATTAATCCTGAAATCTTTGCACCTTTTACAATAGTAGAGTCTTGATTTTGAGCTATGTATCCAAGAACATCTTTAGGCGTTTTAAGTTTTTTGAATTCATTTATCTCATTTTTAAGCTTGTCTGTACCCATAGCATCTTTAAGTGTTTCGGAGTTTATAAATCTCAAGTCCATATCCACAGGGGTCTTGAATCTGTTTTTAAAGAGTTTTTCAATACCCTTTTGTATCCATCCGCCAGCCATATACATAAAGAATAACAATGAACCTTCTTTGATAGCATATTCTGCAAATTCGTATTTGTTTCTTGCCTTGTGTAGTCTTTCTGTTGTTATTCCTGCGTCTATAATCATCAAATTTCTAACAGGGTTAAACATAAATGATTGAAAATTCAGTCCGCCAAAAGATGGTTTACCTTGAGTTTTGTTGGATTTTTTCCCTTGGAATGTCGTTTCGCTGAAATTGGCAAAGGTTTTTACTTCTTTAATTTTTTCAGCCATAATTTCATCGTTTGCTTTTTTCTTCATATATTCTTTTATGACGGCTTTTTCTGTTGTTTTTTGTTTATAGTTAGTTAACGCAAAGTAAGAGACAAATGTAAGAATAGTTGCGAGTGCAAATTTGGAATAGAAAAGTTTTTTGAATGTAGGCAAATTGTCAACGGCATCATTAATCGACTTAAGCATGTTTTTGCCTTCATTGTTCGAGGGATTAAGAATTTTTTTTGCAAAATCTATATGGTCTTGAGACGTTGCAACCCGAACATCTACATCCGGATTAAGTCCTTTGTATTTGTAAATTGTTTTGTCTGCAATCCATCTGAAGAAAGGCAATCCACCAAGCCAGATAATCTGAGTACCGAACTCATCAATAAATCTGTCTTTACCTTCAAGTTTACCGCCCGCATCAAAAGAAAAATAGGTTAGACCTGAGCTGTTTATAGTATCCTTAATAGCCAGAGGAATTTTTGATTCCGGGTTACCGAGAGTAGATATTATAGAGTTTGATAATGATGAAACTTGCATTACAGTTGTACCTTCCGTTTACTCAATCACAAGCCCCAAGCTAAATTCATAAGTTTTGTTAAAGGGGCTTTAGCTTTTCGAAATCCGCACAGACGACCTTGGCGACCTCCGGCTTCCTTCACAGCAACAGATAAACGACGTCGAATATTAATCGTTCCTTCCGGTGTGATATTGAGTTGACTTACGGTTTTTAACATAGTTCCCTTTATTTTATGTTTTTATAATGCCGGTGATGTTAATTTTGTGCCCATTTTTGAGTTAAAATTTGCAAATTGTAACAAAAAAGCCTTCTGACATTTCAGAAAGCTCGTAATTTAAACAAACCAATCAAGTACATTGTCTAAATGCGAACCTTCTTCCTATTCAATCTGCGTCGGAGGCAATAACTCATAAATAAATATTTCCTAGAAATTCTTACAAAACTAGTATACCAAGTTACATAAGATTGTCAATAATTGGTTATACTTATATTTTAGTTTATTGTTAACTTTTGTTAACCTAAAAAGCAATTTTGATAAGAATAATGTTTTTACATGTGTAAGAGAGAAATAGAGGATATCTTATGACTGAGAAAGTTGGGAGCGTAACGCTTATACAAAGTGCTGATAGCAGTTCATCAGCCAAAAAGACGCCCAAAAAGTCTACGAAGTCAAAGAGCAACAGCGTATGGACAGATAAAAGAGCCGTTGCAAAGCCAAAAGTTACAACAACGACAACCTCATCAGGCTGCGGATTTTGGGGCAAGCTGGGTAATGGATTAAAGTCTTTGGCTTGTGGATTTGGAAATCTGTTGGCAGGTGGAATAAAAGCCTTTGGCGGACTTCTTGGAATGGGCGGAAAAATGATTGGCGGGCTTGGCGCTGCATTGGGTTCTAGCAATTTAGGCTTTGGGCTGGGTGTCGGTCTTGGAATGTATGGTATTTATAACAGTATTGGTAATGGCGGATATTTTGGAATAGGCGCAATGGGCTGCGGTTGGCCGTTTATGACAACCAGCGGATTTTACAGACCGCTTTGTTCCGGAATAGGCGGATGGAGGGCACCGGCATTTATTGCCGGAGGGTTTCCGAATCTGCTAAGTTGCAACGGATTTGGTGCTGCAAATCTTTTAGGATTTGATTTTAATGCCTTTGGCAATTGCGGAATAAGAGGTGCTCATGCCAGCTTAAATCCTTTGCAACATTACTGGAGCTGTGGTTCTGGCGGTAAACCGGTATTTGGATTTCGTTAATTGAGTTTTATTTTTTAGTCCATAAATTTGCCGTTAAACAAGTCCATAATCATTTTTGCTTGGTCTGAGCAATTTGTTGGTTGCGGAGATGGTTGAGCTTTTTTTTCGGTTAATTGGGCTTCATAAAACTCTTTTTCATCGTTTTCATCGCTCAAGTCAGTGTTTGCTGTCTTGGCGGGCTGCACTTTTGTTTGGGTTTGTGGGGTTATATTAGATTTTTTTTTTATCCCCGATTTTAGTTCTTTTGCTTCGTCTTCAGAAATTAATCGAATTTCAATCGGCATATCAGAATTTCCAAATAAAGCTTCAATTGCCGACTTTAGTGGAGTCATTCTTCCTGATTCTCTGGATTGTTTAACAAAAATATCTTTTGTAAATCCGATAACAACTTTATCTGCTCTAATTAGCACAGGGCAAGACAAATTGGCAAAAAACATTTTGCTTGGCAGACTTGAAAAATTGTTGAGTAAGGAGTCCCAAAGTTCTAATCCGTCATCACTTATCGCTGTGTTTTGAGTGGTTATTGAAGGTGTTGTCGTATTTTGATTAAGATGAACACTTTCTTCAGCGATAATTGCGTCAGCCTGTGAAATGACATGTTCTTCTTCTTTAACTATAATTTCAGGTTCAGCCGGTGTGGATGGTAACGTTGTTGGCTGCGATATTTCTTTAGATTCTGTTTGAGGCATTTTAGATGGTATATTAGCAATAGAAGAAACTGCTACTTGGATTGTTGACTTCGGTTGTATAACTTGAGACACATTGTTTGTACCAAGACCGTTAGAAATTTGATTTTCAATTTCCTCAACCCTTTTTACAAGGTCAGAAAATCTTGTATCGGAAAGTTTTGTTGACAGTTCAATTATGCCAACTTCAAGCCACAAATATCTGTCTGTAGCATTTTTAATTTCTCTTAGATAGTTTGCAAGTCTGTCTATTGCATAATTTATAGAGCATGTATCAAGCAAATTAGCTTGAGGTTCAATCATTTTAATTGCATCATCACTAAGCTGGGTTATATTTGTAATAGTTTCTATATCGGCACAAGTTTTTATAATAAGCAGGTTTCTGAAGTATTCAATTAAGTTGGAAATGATTTGTAAGGGCTCGTTTCCTTTAGAATATATGTTGTTTATCTCAAAAATTGCTTCTTGCGGATTTTTGCTAAGAATTTTTTGAGTGAGATTAAAAAGAGTTTTTACCGAAATTTTACCCAGAAGATTTTCTACGTCTTGAACATCAATTTGTTTTTGGACATCAAGAATACTTAATTGGTCTAAAAGCGCAAGGGCATCGCGCATCCCGCCTTGTGAAGATTTTGCAATTGCAAAAAGCGCGTCTTGTGAAATATTAATTTGCTCTTTATCCGCGATAAAAGAAAGTCTTTTTACAATGTCGTCAACAGTAATTCTTCGAAAATCAAAGCGTTGACATCTGCTGACAATTGTTTCTAAAACTTTGTGTGCTTCTGTTGTTGCCAAGATAAAGACAACATTTTGAGGCGGTTCTTCAAGCGTTTTTAAAAGCGCATTGAATGCCGTGGTGGATAGCATATGAACTTCGTCAATTATGTAAATTTTGTATTTGCCATGGATAGGGACATACTGGATTTTTTCCAAAATATTTTGAGCATCTTCAACAGAGCGATTGCTTGCGGCGTCTATTTCTATAACATCGACAGGAGTGGAATTTGTTATATCCACACAGCTGGGACAAACACCACATGGTTCAACAGTAGGGCCATTAGTGCAGTTAAGAGATTTTGCCAAAATTCTTGCTGATGAGGTTTTTCCTGTTCCTCTTGGACCGCAGAAAAGATAAGCATGTGCGACTTTGTTAAGTTTTATCGCATTGGATAAAGCTTGAGAAATGTTCTCCTGTCCGACAAGGTCTGAAAAGGTCTGAGGTCTGTATTTTCGATATAGTGGAACGTATGTTGTGCTCAAAACTTTGCCCTAATCTCACTCTGATAATATAATTATATATGAAAAATTTTAAATAAGGCGAATTATGAACATTATTAAACCAAAGGCATTAAAAGTAGGTGACACTATAGGTTTTCTGAGTGTTTCAGGACCTGTGTATGAATTGGAGAGAGTTGATAAAGCTAAAAAATATTTTGAACAAAAAGGCTATAATGTTCTGGTTTCTGATACAACATATATGAAAAAGGATTTTCTTGCAGCTGATGATGATGTAAGACTTGCCCAGTTGCATGAATTTTTTGCCGATGACAATATAGATGCCATTTTATGTACAAGAGGCGGGTATGGTGCAATTAGGCTCATTGAAAAAATCGATTATAACTTGTTACAAACTAAGCCCAAAATTTTTGCGGGTTTTTCTGATGCAACGGCATTTCTGGCATCTATTTCAAAAAAGTGCGGTTTAGTCACATATCATTCACCCATGCCTTATCCGGATTTTGGATGTGATGAGGTATCAAAGACCACAGAAAAATCCTTTTTTGAAATTCTTGGTGGAATGCAATTTGAGGCAAAATTGGACGGGAAGGTGTACCATACCTCAAATGCAGAAGGTGTGCTCTGGGGAGGGAATTTGGCAA
Source organism: Candidatus Gastranaerophilales bacterium (assembly GCA_944325625.1). Taxonomy (GTDB): domain Bacteria; phylum Cyanobacteriota; class Vampirovibrionia; order Gastranaerophilales; family Gastranaerophilaceae; genus RGIG2134. The sequence continues at coordinate 87,956 of CALVAP010000015.1, forward strand.
CTTTAGCGTCTATGGTAGGAACAGATTTCTTGCCAGAAGAAAAGTTTATTTTATTTCTTGAAGATGTAAATGAGCCGGCGTATAAGGTTGATAGGTATTTGACAGAATTATCGTTTGATAAAAACTTCCAAAATAATCTCTCAGGAATAGTATTGGGAGAATTTACTCAGCTTGATGAGCCTGATTTTTTTGATAACATTTTTTCTGCACTTGGGGAAAAACTCAGTATACCTATAATTTCAGGTTTAAAAATAGGGCATGTGAAAGACAAAATCACTGTACCTGTGGGTATTAAGGTTAGATTGGATTCACAGAATCTTCTGCTAAAAGAAATTATATAGTTTAAACGGCTTAGCATATAGATAAAACTTACAACATGTATTGTATTTTTAATGTTATTGTAACAATTAAGTTTGGTTAAGAAAAATATTACTATTTTATCCATGAATAGTTGTGTTTTTTGAATGATAGCTAAATCGAAGTATTTTTTGTTTTTATAAAGTAATGTAACAATGCTACTCTTGTCGTACGAAAAAAGATGAAGTTTCGTAACAAAAGTGTTATAATAGAAATGTAAGGTACAATATCAATAAGGAGATAAAATAAAAAACATACCAGTCTTGTTGTAATAGAGGTTTGCAACAGTAAAGAATGGGGTCGGATGTCTGAGGGGACATCACATGGCGAAGCTAGCACAGACTACATAGACTTTACAAAGTACAATCCTCACATCGAAAGGACAATATGAACGAAGTTAAATTTCACAGTGACCTTGACAGGTTAATTGAGATTTTGCCCCCAAAGGTTGGGAGATGCCTTAGTAATGACAAGCTTAATGACGTAATAGAGATAGTTATGGATTTAGGCAGGGTACCGGAGATAAGGCATGCATCAGGAGAGACAGAATTTATTAGTGGTGATCTCATCACAGAAGATGATTTAAATTTTATCACCCAACGTATTCCAGAATTTACTAACGACAATCGTTCAGGTATAGCAGGTACCTTGCACAGAATAAGTGCAATAAGAAACAGGCAAGGCAAAATAGTAGGGCTTACTTGTCGTATTGGACGGGTTGTCACGGGGACTATAGAATGTATAAAAGATTATGTTCTAACAGGAAAAAGCATATTATTTTTAGGCAGACCTGGGGTTGGAAAAACCACAAAACTAAGAGAAATATCAAGGCTTGTTGCAGATGATTTGAAAAAAAGAGTAGTAATAGTAGATACCTCAAACGAAATAGCGGGAGATGGTGATACTCCTCACCCGGCAATCGGGCATGCCAGAAGGATGCAAGTATCGCAGCCGGAGCATCAAAAGGATATAATGATAGAAGCAGTAGAAAACCACACACCGCAGGTAATAGTGGTGGATGAAATCGGGACAGAAGAAGAAGCACAAGCTGCCAGAACTATTGCAGAAAGAGGGGTAATGCTTATAGCAACAGCACATGGTAATAAGCTTGAGAACCTTATAAAGAACCCGATTTTATCGGATTTGGTTGGAGGTATTCAATCCGTAACATTGGGAGATGATGAAGCAAAGCGTCGTTCAAGCCAAAAGACAGTTTTGGAACGTGAAAAACAGCCAACCTTTGATATAGTTATAGAGATTATAGACAGAAATACATTAGCAGTATACAAAGACACTGCAGAAGCTGTCGATTGTATCTTGAGGGGATGGCCGATAAGACCTGAAATCAGAAAAGTTGACCAAAAGTACGAAGAGAAGAAGCCATCCATTATGGACAAGGTTAATGAATTAGATAGCAAGATTAATAGTGCTAACAGCATGAATTTTTCATTTTCTCGTCAGCAATATGTAGAGCAGGTTAAGAACTTTAAAAAGATATACATTTACGCAGTATCAAGAACTATAGTGGATAAAGTTCTTGAGAGATTGGATTTGAACGCGGAAATAACAAAGAATATTGATGATGCAGATATAGTTATTGCACACAAGAACTTTGCAAAAGGTGGTAACAAAATACTTAGTGCAGCAAATGATTATAGGTTGCCGATATATTATGTTCGCTCCAATTCAATGTCACAGGTACAGAAGGTTGTAAAAGAAGCATTGGGAATAAAAGAGAGTGCACAAACTCTTCAAGGATATTATGACGATGCGGAAAGAGCGTTGGATGAAGCAAAGAAAGCAATAGAAAAAATACAACAAGGTGCCCAGGATGTTGAGTTGACACCTCAAAGTCAGCAGATAAGAAAACTTCAGCATGAATTGGTTGAACAACACAATCTTCAGTCAGAAAGTGTTGGTGAAGGAACAACACGCAGGTTGAGGATTGTTGGTGGAAAAGACTACAAAAATGTAGGATAGAAATATTTTGTGGAGTATGGAAAGAAGGGCTTGCTTATTATTAATAAGCAAGCCCTTAATAATTTAGTATAATAATCGTAAAATCAGTAAGACAGATAATGTCTAAAACTGAAAAAATATGTAAAATTTTTTTAATAAAGAAATTCATTTAAGCAAAAAAAAAGCTTGAAGAGCTTTAAGATAGACGGAAACGGTGACTAGTGTGAACATGAAAATTGACATTAATAGCAAACCGGCATTCAAAGGTGCCGCAAGGGCTGGTGCAGCTGTAAAAGATGTTGCATCGGGAGTTCTTGCTGAAATTCCAAAGGGAAAAGAATTTTCAAGTGAGAAACTAAGTTCGTTTCTACAGTACGTAAACAGCACAATATCATCTCCCGAACAGCGGCTGATAATGGGTGTGACAGCATTATTTTCACAACCATTTATAGATTTGAATAATGAGCGCGTCAGCGAAGAGACGCGATTAATGTCTTTTGCCCGCACACTGTCAAAAATAGTTGTTGGAACAACTGTAGGGGTCTTGGTACGAAAAGAGGCAATCAGGTTGGCTCATAAATATACGAAGCTGATACCTGTACCTAATGTACAAAATTCAGGTTCTTGGGCAAAACCTGCACCGGAACATTCTATACTTAGTCCTCCGTATGTAAGGAATTATACTGAAGATTATTATAAAAATTACGTTAATGCGCTGGGAAGCGTTATGGGGATAGGGGTTTCGCTAGTCACAAACTTCTTAATTGATGCACCGTTGACACAATTGATGACAAACCGTTGTTATGGATTGTTAAAGGAGGATGATGATAAGCAAGCAAAACCGCATTCTAACTTGCTAGAAGAAGCCTTAAACAAGAAGAATTCGCAAAATGTAAGTTTTGGTAATTCTGCTGTCAAGTTAGTCGAGAATTTGGATGTAAAGTACTCCGGGTTTGAGGGTGTCAAACATTGGTTTTGGAAACGATTTGCGCCTGATCCAAGCGGCATGTTAATGCATACTGCTGCTGTAGGCTGGGCTGCAAGTTCGGCAGCACAAATAGCAGGTATGTTGTGTAACGACAAAATTGATTCAAACAAGAAAAAATTCCTTATTCCTCAAGAGTTTGCTGATGCTGTAGGTAATATTGCGCTTTATTATGCAATTACTGCTTCTGTAAAAACGGGTGTGGAAAAGCTTTTTGAAGATGGTAAAATTCGTATTAAGTCTGTTATGGATTCAATACAAAATGAAGGCGCAAAAAAAGGTATTACAATAGAGAAACTTTTCAATAATAAAAATGTAAAAGTTTCAGAAGGTTTAAAACAGTTACCTAAGTCCAAGGCGTTATATTTGGCGCATAAAAACGGAGCAAGCATATTGGCAACGCTTGCGGCGAGCGTGCTTTCGTGTAATATTTTGACTCCATATTTTAGGAATTTCTATGGTGCATATTGTCAGGAAAAGCTAAAGGAGCGTTCTTCCAAGTTGAATGCAAAAATTTTTGATATAAATATTCATAATGATAAGTTTAAGGAAAAATCTGAACATAAAGATGTATTTAAAAAGTTTTTGGTATAGATATTGAAACAATTTTGACATTCGGGTTTAGAGCGCTAAAATTGTTTTATGAAGAGAGTTTATTTGATATATCCGCCATCAGTGGTGATGAATAGGGAAGATAGGTGCCAACAACCGATTAAAGAGTTGTTAACCATACCTCCATTACCTCCTACGGATTTAATGTATCTTGCTTCAGTGGCAAGGAACGAAGGCTGTGAATGCAAAATTAAAGATTACAGTATTAACGGTGAAACCTTAGAGGAGTTTAAAAGAGATTTATTGGAGTTTCATCCCGATATATTGGTTGTTAATGTTGCGACTCCTACATTGGAGTCTGATTTGACTGTCTGTAAGGCAGCAAAGGAAGTTTTTCCGAAAATTCTGACGCTGGCAAAGGGTGCATATTTTCTCAAAGAGAATATTTCTGTGTTAAATAGATTTGATGATTTAGATATTGTTATAAGAGGGGAAGCAGAGCAAACATTTAAAGAGATAGTTCAAGGTAAGCAGTTGGAGGATGTTTTAGGGATTACATACAGAAAGAACCATATAGTTTTTAATAATGGTCCAAGACCTTTTATTGATAATCTGGACGAATTGCCTTTTCCGGCATGGGATTTGGTTGATATGGAGTTATATCGCAGACCGGATAACAACAAAAAACAGGCAGTAATAAAAGTTTCCAGGGGGTGTCCGTTCCATTGTTTTTTCTGTCTTGCAACGCCGGTTTCGGGCAAAAAAGTCAGAATGCGTTCGGTGGATAATATTATTGCAGAGATTAGAGAGTGTAAAGAAAAATATGGGGTTAGGGATTTTTTATTTTGGTCAGATATATTTGACATTAGCAGGGAGTGGACAGTAAATCTTTGTAATCGAATTATAGAAGAAAAGTTGGACATAGTTTGGTCTTCAAATACAAGAGCTGATACGGCAGATTATGAGCTTGCAACAATTATGAAAAAATCAGGTTGTGGGCTGGTTTCAATAGGTATAGAATCAGGTTCGCAGTACATGCTTGATAAAATGGGTAAAAAAACCACTATCAGGCAAATTGAAACAACAGTTAAGGCGTTTAGAAAAGTAGGAATAAAAGTATATGGATATTTTGTTCTTGGGCTTCCGTGGGAAACCGAAAAAACAGCACAAGAGACAATTACATTTGCTTGTAAATTAGATTTGAATTATGCCAATTTTTATACCGCAACTGCATTTCCGGGGTCGAGATTCTGGGATTATGCGCTTGAAAATAATCTTTTTGATGATGAAGATAAATATAAAAGCGCGTATTATTATCCAAGTGTTCGAACGCATGAACTTAGCAAGGAAAGAGTTTTTGAACTGCATAAGGAAGCAGTAAGAAGATTTTATCTTCGACCGTCTTTTATCTTGAAAACGCTTTTTTCAATAAAATCACTTACTGAGCTTAAAAATTATACTATTGCTGGTATATCCTTGTTGTTTAAAAGGTAGGTTTTTATGGTAAAATCGAAATGAAAAAAAAGGCACAAGGATTGATAGAATATATATTGGTATTTCTTTTTGCTGCGGTTGTAATGTATTATTTTGCAGCAAAATTGGATATTTCAAAGTTAAAAAATTTTGCGATATATGGAATACGAAACCAAAATGCAATAAACAGGATAATTCTTCCGCCAATGACAGATTAGATTGGGTGTTATTATGAGAGCAGCAGTCATAGAGAATGGTAAAATAATTGAAAAAGAGATAAAAAAACCGGAGTTAACAACAAAAGGCGCGCTAATAAAAGTTTTGGGTTGTGGTTTATGCGGGTCGGATATTGTAAAATTCAGGCATGGTATAAGTAAAGATGGAACCGTTTTGGGGCATGAAATTATTGGTGAAATTATTGAGCTTAATGCAGATGAAAAATTAGGATTTAGAGTTGGCGATAAGATAGCAATGGGACATCATTATCCTTGTTTTGATTGTATCTATTGTAAAGGGGAGAATTATTCAATGTGTAAAACTTTCAAGGCATCGAATATTATCCCCGGTGGTTTTGCCCAGTATATTCTTGCAGATGAGAATCATTTAAAACATACAGTGTTTAAAGTTCCTGATAATCTTACAGATATAGAAGCTTCGTTTATGGAACCTTTGTCCTGTTGTATTCGAGCGGTTAGAAGGGCGGAACTTAAACCGCAGTCAAAAGTTCTTGTAATAGGACTGGGATCAATTGGTTTTTTGATGGGGCAAGCATTGAAGGCATACGGACATACGGTTGTGGGTACTGATCTGGCAAAAGACAGGCTTCAGTTGGCGAAAACGCATGGCTTTGATTGTGTGATAAAGTCTTCTTCAGATGTTAAACAAACGGCAGAAGAAATAAAACTTAATTCTCAAGAAGAAGGTGTAGATGCTGTTTTTATGACATCAGGCTCTGACAAGACTTTTGAGTTGTGCTTAAAGAGTGTTAGAAACGGCGGAACGGTGTTGATATTTTCATCTGTGCCAGAAGATGAGGCAGGTTTTTCTAACAATGATATTTACTATCGAGAGCTGAAAATACTTGGAAGCTATTCACCTGCACCGAGCGATATAAAACAGGCTATGGAGTTTTTGAAAACGGGTAAGGTAAGAGTTAAGGATATTTCTGTTGAGTATTCTCTTTCAGATGTCCAAAAAGCAATAGAAGATACACTGGAGCATAAAATTTTTAAGGCGTATATAAGATTATGAAAGAAATTATGAAAGCAATTCAATACTATGGTATAGACGATATAAGGTATGAAGATGTAGAAATAAAAGAGCCAAAATCGGCGGAGGTTTTGGTAAAAGTTGAAGCAGCGCTCACCTGTGGAACTGATATAAAAACATTACGTAGGGGACATCCTGTCTTGATAAAAAGCATTCCCTCTCGATTTGGTCATGAGTTTTCTGGTGTTGTGGCAAAGGTTGGGAATAAGGTAAAAGATTTTAAGGTTGGAGATAGGGTAGTGGCAGCAAATTCTGCTCCCTGTGGCAAGTGTTTTTTTTGTAGGAATGAGCAGTATAATTTGTGTGAAAATCTGGAATTTTTGAATGGTGCATATGCGCAATACATCACTGTCCCAGCGCGTATAGTTGAAAAAAATATGATAAAAATACCTAATCATTTACCCTTTGAGTTGGCGGCATTTACGGAGCCATTGGCTAATGTTGTGCATGGCGTTGAGCGAACAGGTATAAAACAAGGTGATGTAGTTGGAATAGTAGGTACAGGCCCAATTGGATTGATGTTTGCAAGATTGGCAAAGCTTAAGGGGGCAAAGGTTCTTGTCGCAGGGCGTAATCCCGAAAAGTTAAAAATGGCGTTGGATTTTAGCGGGGCAGATGAAGTAATTGACTTAAAGAAATATAAAAATCCCGAAAAAATATTCCAATCTTTTTCCAGAGAAGGCAAAGGACTTGATGTTGCAGTTGAGTGTGTAGGTTTGCCTGAGATATGGGAGCTTATGCTGCGATGTGTGAGAAAAGGCGGGGTTGTACATTTTTTTGGAGGGTGCAAGTCAGGTTCAAAGGTAGAGCTGGATACGACTCAGCTTCATTATGGTGATATAAGGATAATGAGTGTTTTTCATCATACACCAAAGTATTTCAGAATGGCATTGGAGCTTATTGCAGCAGGACATGTTGATGTTGAGAAGTTAATTGGCAGAAGGCTTCCCCTATCTCAGACAAAAGCGGCGCTGGAAATACATGAACGGGGTGAAGCGATAAAAGTTCTCATTATGCCCAGTAGTGATGATATATTTTAAATTAGCGAGAGCAAAGAAGCTGTTCAATCATTTGTTTTGCTTCTTCTCGAGTTTTTTCATCTATAGAAAGAATATCTTCCAAAGTTGCATTTTCAATCGGAACATGTTTATTCAGCAGTGTTTCAACGATGTAGTTTATATCGGTGAGTCTGATTTTCCCATCCAAAAACGACATAACGGCTTCTTCATTTGCAGCGTTAAGAACTGTTGGAAATGTTCTACCTTTCTTTCCCGCGTCAAAAGCAAGTTTTAGAGCTGGAAACTTTTCAAAATCCGGAGCTTCAAATGTAAGTTGTGCAATTTTTACAAAATCAAAACTCTCTGTTTCAATACCGGTAATTCTTTTTGGATAAGTAAGAGCGTATTGAATAGGTATATGCATGCTCGGAATTCCCATTTGTGCTATAACACTTCCATCTTCGTACTCAATGGCACTGTGAATGACACTTTGCGGGTGGATTACAACTTTAATGTCATCATAATCCATGTTGAACAAATGATGTGCCTCAATTACTTCTAATCCTTTATTCATAAGTGTAGCCGAATCGACGGTAATTTTACGACCCATATTCCACCTTGGGTGGTTAAGAGCTTCTTTAGCTGTAGCATTTTGTATTTCTTGCAGCGGTTTATCTTTAAAAGGTCCGCCAGATGCGGTAATTATAAGTTTTTTAGGTTTGATTTTGGAAGAAGCACCGGTATTCAGACACTGAAAAATTGCGCTGTGCTCGCTATCTACCGGAAGAATTTCAACTCCGTATTCTTTTGCGAGCGGCATGACAATATCACCAGCCATAACGAGTGTTTCTTTGTTGGCGAGAGCTATATTTTTTTGGTGTTTGATAGCTGATATTGTTGGCTTCAAACCAATTTTACCGGATACAGCGACGAGAACGATATCAACATCTTTATCAGTAACAAGCTGTTCAAGCCCATTTTCGCCAAAGAAAAATTCAACGTTTGGAAACTCCACAGAAAGTTTATCTGCATCAGATTTGTCGAGTACGCTTACCTTTTGTGGGCAAAATTCTTTTATCTGTCTTTTGAGCAGTTCAATGTTTTTGCCTGCCCCAAGAGATATAACGCTAAAACTGTCCTTTATTTGGCTAATGACTTCCAGTGCTTGAGTTCCAATGGAGCCGGTTGAGCCGAGAATTGCAACTTTTTTCATTCCCTAATTATAGAACAAAATTTTTAGTAGTCCAATGAAAATATATGCGCGCAGAAAAATTTTTCTGCGCGCGTAAGTTAATGACTAAAGTTCACTCAGATATTTTTTTCCGCTTCCATAGAAGGAAATCATGGTAATTCCACCAACGAGCATGTTTGCTCCGATTAGAAGTCCTATAACCCATAATGCGGATGATGGAAGCCCGAAAATAATTATGAATGCCAGAAAAAATTGTATAATCGCGGCAATAATACCGAGTGCAACTCCAGAGCCCTTGATAAGATTTCGATTTTGGATGGAAAGGGCGATAGTATTTATTCCGTCAAAAATGAAGTAAATACCGATAATTAAGGTTAGTAAAAGAATACTAAAAATAGGTTTGGCGCTCATATAAACCCCCGCACCAATGAGAAGTATTCCAATAAGGCTTGAAAGCCAAGGGTTTTCGAGTTCTTTCCTTAGGATAATTGTACTTATAAGTTTGTATATTCCGGCTATAATAAGCCCTATGCTTAGGATAAGTGTAGCTCCCAAAGTTGCAATTTGAGGCATAAGCATAATAAGTATTCCTAGTATTACGAAGAAAATACCTTCGATAAGCATAGTTGTAAATAATTTTTTTGTCACTTCCATTTTAAACTCCTTTTTTAAACCTACGAACGCTAGTATTAGGCGGACCAAGCGGTGAAATTTTTTCTTTCCATGCTTTAATTATTCGCGCTTCAATAATATTTGCTTCTTCTTTAATGTAACTTTGGTAATTATGAGGCAGGTGAAAGAACCGCCAAGTTGTATATATGTTTTGAGGGGTATCAATTGGGAATTTGTTGTTTATTGTATCGGCAAATTCTATATATTTAGTTTTTTGTTTATTGGGATGAGAAAGCAGTTTTCTATTTTTTTTCATATTTAACCTTGATATTGCTAATACTGCAATATAACATTTTGTGTGTATCAGTATTAGCCACGAAGGTCTAGTATTTGAATTAGTTCTTTTAGGTAATGAAATTTTATGATATTATGAGATAAGGAAAGAGGAGAGTTATGCCAAAAGTTTCGGTACTCATGCCTGTTTATAATACATCGGAGAGTTATCTTAGAGAGGCAATCGAAAGTATTTTAAATCAGACATATACGGATTTTGAATTTATAATAATAAACGACGGTTCGACGAATAATGCTCAGGACGTTATTTTATCATACAAAGATGAGCGAATTGTGTATGTAAAAAATGAGCAAAATCTAAAGTTAATAAAAACACTTAACAAAGGTCTGGACCTCGCTAAAGGTGAATATATTTTGCGAATGGATGCAGATGACATATCCAGAGAAATAAGAATAGAGTGTTCTGTAAAGTTTATGGATGAAAACCCAAATATCGCAGTAGCAAGTTCATATGCGTTTGGAATTCCCAAGAAGATAAAGTATAAATTGCCGACAGAAAACAGGATTATAAAGCCATTCTTAAGATATATAGCTAATTGCATGATGCATCCGGCGATAATAATGCGAACTTCGGTACTACGTGAGAATAATTTTCGTTATGATGAGAGATATATTCATAATGAAGATTATAAATTATGGATAGATATAAATGAAAAAGCAGAATTGGCAAATATAGGAGAATTTTTATTGATGCATAGGCTGCATGATGAAAGTGTTTCTGCTCAAAACATGAAGATTCAGCAGACCATTACGCATAAAATACTATGGGAAAATTTAATTAAGGATTTTGCTCCAAGGGATAAAAAACTCATAAAAATAGTGAATAAGTATTTTGATGATGAAGAACTGAGTTTGTCAGAGTTTAGAAAAATTGATGTATTTTTATGTAAAGCTCTTTCTAAGATAAAAAAAATACTGGATGTATCAATGCATAAATATCTCAAAGAAATCTACAAAGGAGTTTATAAAAGGTATGTAAGAAGGACAAAACCGAGTCTTGGATTAATATTTTTGGTGTGGATATCGAGTTTTTGTTCAAAAATTGGTGCAGGTAATGAATTGAAAAATGAGCTAACATTGGAGGTCTTTGATAAAATGCAGGAAAGCCTGCAAGTAAGTGGGCCACAAGACGGAACAAAATTTGCAATTCCTGAAAATAGCGGAGAAGAAAGATGTCAATAAAGGTTTTGTTATTATCACAAGAAAAAGTTCATGCCGCGGTTAATGGGGCGACCAAGATGCTTTATTATTTTGCAAATGGACTGGCGGATAGAGGCTATGAAGTAGTAGTAGCCTACCCTACGGATGAAAACCCGACAGCAGATCCAAATCTCAACCCTAAAGTTGCTTTTTATAATTTAAACTACATAGATATGAGTAAATATAAGTCCAAAAGACGCAGATATAGTCTTAAAGAGCTTATAATGCTAAAACTGTGTAAAAATGCACTGGAAAAAATCAAAGTCCATGATATAGGAAATAGAATGGAGTACGTTGTGGACAGAGAAAAACCTGATGTCATAATCCCGTTTTTTGCGCATGTAACAGCACAACTTGTATTTGGAAAAAGGTACGAAATTCCGATTATACAGATGTATCATACTCATCCAAAGGTTTATCATGCTAAAGTTTCGACGTTGGAAAAAAAACCTAAGGACATGGCAATTTTGTTTAATCATTGTGTAAAGAAAATTACAGCTTTGCAGTTGTTTTTCCCATCTTATGCTGAGTATATGAAGCCATATTATTCGGGTAAAATATGTATAATACACAATCCGGTAAAAATCCCCCAAGAGAAAGTTGATTTAAAAACAACAAAAAAGAAGCTCATATATTTATCAAGAATAGATAAGAATAAGGGACAGAACTCATTGATAGAAGCATTCTCGATGATAGCCCATTCATATCAGGACTGGGAAGTTGAATTGTGGGGGGATTTTGAACCTCAAAAGTATCTTAGAGATATAGAAAATCTTATAGCCAAGTATGATTTAGGCAGACAGGTAAGAATAAAGGGAGTAACAAATAATCCAACCGAAGTGTTCATGAATGCGGATATAGGAGTGTATCCAAGCAATTTTGAAGGATTTCCGCTGGGACTTTCTGAAGCGCTTGCTATAGGATTGCCTTGTATTGGTTTTGAAACAGCTACAGGAATAAATGAGCTAATAAAAGACAGAGAAAATGGTTTGTTGTGCGAATATAGTATTATAGATTTAGCGAGGAAACTAACAGAGCTAATGAATAACCAACCATTAAGGATAAAATATGGTGATAATGCCCGAAAATCTGTTGAGCAGTACTCAGAAGCTGCCTTTTGGGCAAAATGGGAAAACTTTATATGTGATGTCTTGTACAGCGGAAAAAAGAAATAATTACAGCTGAGAATATCAAGTTAAATGTATAATGTATAGACTTTTGTATAATTTAGAATAGCTCAATTAAATAAAGGATACATGAAATCCAAAACCATTGTATATTTATGACAAAAGGAGGGAAACATGTCTATTTCGTTTACAGGTTTAGCATCAGGGTTGGACACAGCGTCATGGGTTGAAGCATTGGTAGCTGCTCGGACAAGCTCACTTGTTACACCGTTGGTGGAGCAAAAAACTGAGTTGAATGCTCAACAGTAGATTTTATCAAAGGTGAAAAAGACATTTTCTAATATTTTAAAATCTACTCAAAAGTTTACAGACGCAAAT
>CALVAP010000016.1 GCA_944325625.1 Candidatus Gastranaerophilales bacterium
AAAACAGGGTTTTATTAAGAATGTATTAATGAAAACTTTGCTCAACTGTTTAACATTTTAAATTTATTTTGCCCGAAATAATCAAACTATCTGTAAAATATAATCAAACCATGTGTTCTTTTACAAAATCCTCAAAATTTATAGGTTAACAACCGATTTGTAAAAAGTGACAACATCCCATAAACTACAAATCAAATTATTATCTCCTATCATCTATGTACAGAATAAATCCGAAGTGATACACTGAAGGAAACATTTGATGTGGAGATATTTTTATGAAAACATTCGAACTCAACCTCACCAGTGAGGAGCTTACTAAGCGCACAAGTAAAGACTGCCTTATTCCTAAAGTTATGTTGGAAAAAGATTGTGAAGAATACAACTTGCTATGCGACGGAGACAAAAAAGCACTTAAACATCTGGTATTGGCAGCTAACAAAATTGATGAAGTTTTCATGAAACAGGATAACGCAGCGAATATTGATTTTAAAACCTTTCTTGAGGAAGAATCAAAAAAAGGAAATGAAGATGCAAAAATGACCCTCAAGCTCTTTAACGCCCAAATAGGGATGGTTGCCGTCGATTCAGAAGCCAATAAAATATATCTCGCAAAAGGATATGGCGACTTACCTGGCAAAGGGTTTTACCCAAACGACTTAACAACTGATGAATTCCATAATATTTTAATTGATATGATAAAATCCGGTAAAATTAAAGAAGTCGAAGATATATTAAATCAGCGAACAATGGTCATAAGAGACGGTAAATGGTTAAAAGCCATTGATTTCACGGAATTTTTTAAAGATGAATTTTCATACGTGGCACAAAACCTCCAAATAGCAGCCACTCTATCCTCCAATAAAGATTTTAACGAGTATTTAAAACTACAAGCAGATGCCTTAATGGAAGCAGACCCAATGTTAGACGCCAAAGCTGATAAAAAGTGGGCAGAACTTCAAGACACCCCTCTTGAATTTACAATTTCACGTGAACAATATGCAGATGAGCTAACCGGAACCGTTATCGAAAATGCCGAACTTTCAGCACTTTTAAACAAAAATAATATTACACCTATATCAAAGGACTCAATCGGTGCAAGGGTTGGAATTGTTAACAAAAAAGGCACCGAAAAATTGCTGGAAATAAAAAAACATCTACCGCTTCTGGCAAAAAACATGCCATATAATGATGAATACGAACAAAATATCAATACAGAAGATGATAAACAAACAATGGTAGATGTTGATATTGTTACATTAAGAGGTGATGAAGGCACATACAGAGGAGGTATAACACTGGCTCAAAACCTTCCAAATAATGACAAACTATCATTAACAATCGGAGGCGGAAGAAGAAATGTATATCACAGGCAAATACGGACAAGCAATACACCAGAAGCGATTGAAAAAAGACAAAAAAGACTAAATGCAACACTAAAAAAAGAATTTCATAAATACTACAACCCCGAAGCCGACCACTGGTTCACAATCGGTCATGAAAATGTTCACTCACTTGGACCAAAATCAGGGACAGAAGCCCTTGGAAAATACAAAAATATTATAGAAGAAAACAAAGCAGATATGGGTTCTCTGGCGCTTTTGGACATCTTGCTGAAACAGGAAATGTATACAGAAGAAGAAGTTAAACAAATTTTAGTAACATACGCGGCGGATAATTTTCTCAAAGCCAGACCCACACTCTCACAAGCTCATCGTGTCAGAACAGTAATGCAGTCAAAATATTTTCTTGATAAAGGGGCAATAACACTTGATGAAAATAATCTTATTAACATAAATTTAGAAAAAATGATTCCAACTGCCAAGCAAATGCTTGCTGAAATTATAAAAGTTCAGCTCTCTCAAGACTTTAATACGGGCGAAAAATATGTTCTTGAGAATTTTATCTGGACTGATGAAATGGAGATAATCTCAAAAAAATTAAAAGAAATAGACAAATCTTTAAACGGGATACTCAAAACACCTCTTGCTGACGAACTTTCAGGAAAAAACACAAATTGAACTCGAATTTCAAAACATATTCAGAAATTAAAAAACTTGTTGAACCCGAGATACTCAAAATGTCATCGGTAATCTCGGAACGAATTTATAAAACAAACATACCAGAGCAAGAGTTTTTAAACGAACTGAATGAATATTTTAAAAGCGGCTCAAAGCAGCTTCGCTCTTGTCTGATATTTTTATTTGCAAAAGCAATAAACGCAGAAGTGAATGAAAAAACAGTAAAATTAGCAGCCGCGGTAGAGATAATACACAATGCAACACTAATCCATGATGATATCATAGATGAAAGCGATATTCGACGTGGAAAAACCGCACTTCACAAGAAATACGGCAACAAACTCTCAATAATCGCAGGAGACTATCTTCTTTCACTTGCAATAAATTTGCTGAGTGAAACAGGAAACTCAAAGATTATAGAAAACTTTGCAAATTGTTTAAATGCACTTTGTCTGGGAGAAATAGAACAATATTTTTCACAAAAAACAACTCCTTCACTGGAAGAATATATAATCAAATCTGAAGCAAAAACAGCATCTCTTTTCAAAGCATCCCTCAAATCTCTTGCTGATTTGCAAGAGAAAAAACATTCTAAATCCTTGGAAACTTTTGCAAAATACTTTGGTATAGCCTTTCAGATTAGCGATGATTTGAAAAACATTTCCGCTCTCCCCCAAAAAGAAAAACAAAAACCGAGATTTAATGACATAAAAGCAGGAATATACACCGCACCTGTGATATATGCTTTTGGCGAAAACAAGCTTTTGGACAAATTTTCAACAGATGAAATTATAAAAAAATCCGGTACAAAACCTATCCAAGAAAAAACGAAGCAATTAATAAAAACCCAAGTAAATGAGGCAAAACGACAAATCACAAACATCCCTGATAGCGCTTACAAACAAGCAATACTAAAGTTATGTGACCTTATTTAATAAGAAAAAACAAATTAGGCAATTTTTTTGTATGAAATGTTTTTATATAAATATAGGGGAAAACGGGGAAATATTTAATGACGATAGGATTTAATTTTAATACCAGTTTACTAACGCCAAATACCAACATCAATTGGGGAATAGACCAAGCATTTAACCAAAACTTCGGCAATAATCTGGCACTAATAAGCATGCTCAGCATGCCAACGATAGGAGGAGGAGATTCCATACCATATTGTATGGACTACCCGCTATTACCCGGCTTTGGATTAGGGGGGCTTGGTTTTGGGTATGGATTTAATTTAGGCTACCCAAGCGTATTTATGAATGGTAATAACGCAGGAATGATACAAAGTTGGCAAAATCTCGGTAACACACTTGGGAACTCACTAAGCGCACCATTTTATAAGCTAAGTGATGCAGTAGGCAAATTTTTCTGCTCATCCGGTTGATACGAATTATTTTCAATTGAATAAGTTTAGGATATAATGCCATAGTAAAGACAGGGAAAAACTATGGCAAATTCGTCTATATTTGATATAATAACCCCAATAATGGTAGGTCCCTCAAGCTCCCATACTGCAGGGGCAGTAAGGATAGGACTACTTGCAGGAAAAATATTTGGTTCTAACCGACCTCAAAAAGTGCATTTCAAGTTATATAATTCTTTTGCGAAAACAGGAAAAGGACACGGAACAGACAAAGGGTTATTAAGTGGCGTATTGGGCTTTAATGTAGATGATACAAGAATAAAAAATGCGTTGGATATAGCAAAAGAACTTGGCGTAAAATACTCGTTTGAATACGCAGAAGACTACAACCGACACCCCAACTCGGTGGATATAATCTTTTATGGGAGAGAAGAAGATGATGATGCCCAAATACGGGTTTCTGCAGATTCACTTGGAGGAGCAAAAGTAGTAATTACAAACATAAACGGATACCAAGTAAACCTCAGAGGAGATTACCACACGTTATTACTAATCTACAAAGACAAGCCTGGAATGATATACCGAGTAACAACACTAATACAAGATTTTGATATAAACATCGCCTCTATGACATGCGATAGGGAGGCAAAGGGACATAATGCCTCCATGAGTATATGTTTAGACAGCCCTCTTACTGAAGATATTATAAACTCAATAAAAACAATAAGTGAAATTTACCTGATAAGGAATATAGAGGTCACAAAATGAAGCCCACAACTACATTTGCAGAACTGGCAGAGCTATGCCAAAAAACAAATAAAAAAATATATGAAATAGCACAAGAAGAAGAATCCTCGCTATTGGAATGTACCGAGCAAAACGTCCGAAAAAGGGTACAAGAAACGCTAAAAGCAATGCAAGAAGCAATAAACGAGGGACTAAAGTCAGACGAAAAATCTGCAAGCAAAATGGTCGGGGCAGACTGTGCAAAACTAAAAAAATATTATGAAAAGAATGAAGGACTATTCAGCCAACCATACCAAAACATAATAAAATACGCACTCGCAACCTCAGAACAAAATGCAAGGATGGGTAAAATTGCAGCATGCCCGACAGCCGGAGCCTGCGGAATAGTACCTGCAGCAATGATAGGCATAGGCACCTACTTAAAAGTAGAAAACGAAATACTTATAAATGCGCTGCTTACAGCAGGTATAATAGGCAGAATTATCTCAGAGAAGACAGCACTTGCAGGTGCGGTCGGAGGTTGCCAAAGTGAATGCGGAGTAGCCTCCGCAATGGCAGCAGGAGCAGTCGTGGAGATTTTAGGCGGCAACGCTGAACAAATAATAAACGCAGTAGCACTGGCACTAAAAAACATACTCGGACTAGTTTGTGACCCAATAGCAGGACTTGTTGAGGTTCCTTGTGTAAAAAGAAATCCGTTTTTGGCAATTCATGCACTAACAGCAGCGGAACTTGCTCTAGCAGATATTAAAAGTTTTGTTCCCGCAGACGAAGTTGTGGATGTACTCAAACAAATAGGCGCACTAATGTCACCGACATTGAAAGAAAGCGCTCAAGCAGGGCTCGCAACAACTCCAAGTGCAATAAAAATAACAGAAGAACTAAACAAGACGTGTCAGAAGTAACCTATCCCACAGGCCCTAAACCATCATATTATATTTTTTTTCATGCGCAATATTTGTAGCATCATCATGTCCGGGAAAAACATTTATATTATCAGGTAGAACAAATAATTTCTCTCTAATGGATGAACTTAATAATTGATAGTTACCTCCTGGCAAATCAGTTCGCCCAATAGATTCTAAAAATAAAGTATCTCCGGAAAACAACATATCACCAACTAAAAAACATATTCCACCCGGGGTATGCCCTGGAGTTTCGAGAATTTTAACCTTATTATCACCCAAAAATAATTCAGTATTTTCATCAATACTCTCAGTAATTTTAGGTGGATTTTTAGGTTCTAAACCGTATAAATTTAGCTGAGATAATAAGTTTTCTACAAAAATAAAATCATTTTTGTTAACATAGAATGCACACCCAGTAATATCTTGCAGTTCTTTAGCTCCAAAAACATGGTCAAAATGCCCATGCGTATTATAAATTCCCTTAAGGTTTAAATTCAAATCACTGATATCTTTAGCTATTCGCAAGCTTTCGCCACCGACATCGATTACAATAGCCTCGCGACTATCATCATCGTAAACAAGATAAGTATTAACCTGAATTGGACCTGTAATATATCGTTTAAATTTCACACTCATAATAAACTCCTCACACAATATATTATACAGACAAAAGAAAAAATCACCACCAATGTGGTGATTTTTTCATCAAGTTCTCATTACTCACTTATCCACAAAACGCCGACACTGTAGTAGTAACAGTGCTAGCCCCGACTACACCGGAAGAAGAAACTTGAACCGCAAAGACAAATGCTACAAGCATAATCACAAACAGTCCAATAAATGTAAAATTTAAAACTCTGGCTTCATTCATATGAACACACTCCATTTTTCATCAAAAGATGATAACTACACACACAGGATTTCAACAGAAACTTCTAAGAAGGCAATCCTTACTAAGCAACAGCAGAAAATCCGCCGCCACCACCACATGAAGAAGAAGCCACAGAACCAGCTGTTTCAGCTCCGCTAAAAGCTACCGAACCTGCAGTTTCAGCACTTGCTGGAGCAGAAGGTTGACTTACCATTGCAAAATTTACCGGTGCTACTGAAAAATTCATAATAAACTCCTTAATATTTTGATACCTCGTGATATATTGTTTTATATCCACATTTATATAAAACCATCTAAAAAGTTCCAATTTCAGATATATATTATTTTGTTACATTAGTTAACATAATGATATAGTATAATTCGGATATGCAAATACTAATAATCGGAAAAACAGCAGCAGAATATGCTCTAGCGAAAAAAATAAAAGAATTACACCCTGATGACATAATATTTGTAGCGCCGGGAAATCAGGCAATAGGTGATTTTGCGACGTGCATAGATATTCAACCGGATAAAACAGAAGAAATGGTTGAATTTGCGCAAGCAAACGAAATAAACATAACAATCATCAGTGATGATACAGCCATAGAAAATAAAATGGCAGACGCATTTAATGAATCAGGACTAATGGTATTTGCGCCGGAAAAAGAGGCGGCGAGATTTGCAACAACAAAGTCGGTAGGGAAAAGATTTATGTACAAATTAAACATACCGACACCAAAATTCGGAATATTTGACAAAGAAAATACAGCACGAGAATACCTAAAAACAGCAACCTATCCGATATTAATAAAAGCGGACAAGCATGATGACGGGGAGCGAGTATATTTATGTCACAGCGAAAGAGAAGCAAACAAAATTCTCAATAAATTCTTTGCAATAAGTAATCCCAAAGTTGTTATAGAACAATATATTCAAGGCAGAGAAGCCTCCTTATATTTTCTAACTGACGGGTACAATGCACTACCCGTAAGTACAGTTGTACCATACAAATACGCCTCAGAGAAAGATGGAGGAAGTATAACAAATGGGGTAGGCGCATATACTCCCGCAGTATTTGCTGATGACAAGCTAACAAGAAACATTTTGGAAAAAGTTATCTACCCTGCCCTAACCGAAATAGAAAAAAATGCATCCCCATACGTTGGAGTAATCGGGGTAGATATTATCCTTGACGAAAAAGATAATTTTTCGGTTATCGAGTTTAACTCATTTTTCAAATCACCGGATATAGAATGTATACTATCAATAGTTGAGGATGATTTGCTAGACTTGTTTAAAGCGTGCACAATTGGGTCACTGGCAGACGATTATGACTTTATAAAGCTTAAAGATAAATCCTCCTTTTCCATCGTACTGACAAAAGTCGGCGAGCATTTATTTGATACCAATACAGAAGAAGTTGATGGAATAGAAGCAGCCGAAGAAGAAGCCACAGTCAACCTGTACAATACAATAAACAAAGAAGGAAAAATTCGGGCAAAAAATGGTCGAATACTTTCGCTAACAGCCGAAGCCTCAACACTAAGCAGAGCAAAAGAAATAATTCGTCAGAATATAGAATTTATAAAATTTAAAGGTAAAAAGTATAGAAAAGATATCTTGGATTGCGTAAATGAACGTTAAAAAGAGAAAATGCATAGGCTGTCAAAATATCTTTGACAGAAATCATATGTTCAAAATAATGAAAAAATCTGATACACAAGAAATAATATTAAATCCCTCAAACAAAGACTTTGGGCGCTCCATATACATATGTAAAAACCCTCAATGCATAGAAAAAGCCTTCAAACGAAAAAATAACACATATTTAAAATCGCTTACCCCCGAAAAATTGAAATCAATGCTGTAAAAACCTTAACAAAGTAAAATATTTTGTAAACGTTGTTTTACTTGAAAGTATGATTGTGATACTCTAATGATATCGAAATAAATGGAGTACAATCGTCAATGACACAAGAAACAATAAGAGTATATGATTTAGCGAATGAACTGAAACTTTCTAACAAAGAGGTTATAGACCTATTGGAAAAAAAGATTCAAGTCAAAGTGAAATCGCATTCATCAACATTGACGGCAGAACAAGTAAAAAGGTTCAAGGAATTGCTTAAAGAGCCGGATCAAAAGCCATCGGCAAAACCGAAAGCCTTTATAGTAAAAAAAGCAAAAACTCCAAAACCCGAAACAGAAGAACCTGTAAAACCTATTGTAGAAGAAGAAAAGATTCAACAACCAACCGAGCAGGTTACAATAAAACCCCGTCTTGGTCCGAAGATTATTCAAAAAGCAGAAGACAGATATGCAAAGCCCAGACTTCCGCAAAAAGAAAATACAAAGAGAGATTTGAGAGAACAAAGTGAAAAACGAACTGTTGGCGGCAGTTTGCGCACTAGCTCAAGTCGCCAAGAGTCAGGCACACAAAATACTCAAGCTCAAGCTCAAACTCAAGGACCAAAACAAACATCAGAAAAATCAGTTCGACCAAATCAAGCCGGAGAGAAGAAAACTCCAATAAAAAGACACATAATTTCTCAAGACATATATACAAATAAAGCACCTATTTCTAAAAAGAAAAACTCTTCTCAAGGTAAAGACAGAACAAGAAGTAAAGAAGAAGAACAAGAAAGAATTTCACTTGAGAAGGCAATGGCGCAAAAGCACAAAAAGCGCCACAAAGAGGAACAAAAAGAAGAAGCAGTAACGCAAGTAATAATCAACCAGGCGATGACTATTGGAGAACTTGCTGATAAAATCAAAAAAAGTTCGGCAGAAATTGTTAAATATTTGATGATGCAAGGTATAATGGCTACGGTAAACGAGGTTATAGATGTAGAAATAGCTAAAAAAGTGGCACAAAATTTTGAGCTTGAAGTTTTGGAAGAAGACCTCGAAGCATATATGGAAGAGGAGCTTGAAAAGGAAGAAAAAGCAAATGCACTTAAGAATATAGACGCAAAATTGCTAAAACACAGAGCGCCTGTAGTATCAATAATGGGACACGTTGACCATGGAAAAACGACTTTATTGGACAGCATACGAGCTGCAAAACATAAAATTGTATCCACAGAAGTCGGAGGTATAACACAGTCCATAGGTGCATATACAGTATTTCTTGACGATAAAAAGATAGTATTCATAGACACACCGGGTCATGAAGCCTTTACTGAGATGAGGGCCCGTGGTGCTAAAGCAACGGATATAGCAATACTTGTAGTAGCAGCTGATGATGGAATAATGCCGCAGACTATTGAGGCGATAAACCACGCCAGAGCCGCAGAAGTACCAATAATAGTTGCAATAAACAAGATGGATAAGCCTTCGGCTAACCCCGATAGAATATTGCAACAGTTAACAGAACATGGACTTGTACCTGAAGCTTGGGGTGGAGATACTGTCTGCGTAAAAGTTTCAGCAATACAAGGTACAGGAATAGATGAACTTTTAGAATATATTTTGTTGACTGCGGAAATGCAAGACTTGAAAGCCTATCCTGAAGCCAATGCAAGCGGGGTGGTCATAGAAGCAAATCTTGATAAAGGTAAAGGGCCTGTTGCTACGTTGCTTGTCCAAAACGGAACGCTAAAAGTCGGTGACTGTGTAGTTGTAGGCAGTGTAGGTGGTCGAGTTCGTGCATTACTTTCAGATTCAGGGGAACGTATCAAAAAAGCACCTCCCTCAACGCCTGTAGAAGTTTTAGGGTTATCCGAAGTTCCACAAGCCGGAGATTCTTTTGACGTAGTAGATAATGAAAAAGAAATGAGACAAATAATATCAGAGCGCAAGGAAAAAGAGCGTATAACAAAGCTTGAAGCAATGAAACCTGCGCATGTAAGAAGTGATGTTGTTGGCTCTGATGAAGATGTAAAACATCTAAATATAATCATAAAAGCAAACACCCATGGTTCTGCAGAAGCTGTATCTCAAGCAGTAATGCAACTTGAAAGCAAAGAGATACTGACAAAGTTAATCCACGTTGGTGTTGGTGACATTTCCGAAGCTGATGTTATGTTGGCTGCAGCGTCTAATGCAATTATTCTTGGGTTTACCGTAAGAGAAGATGCAAACGCACTTGCAGCAGCAGAACGAGAAAATGTTACTATCAAAAAATACGATATTATTTATAAAGTTCTTGAGGACCTTGAACAAACAATGCTTGGTCTGCTCCAACCTGAAGTAAAGGAAGTGGCATTGGGCAAAGCAGAGGTAAGACAAATCTTTACTATTGGCAAAACAACAAAAATTGCTGGTTGTTATGTAACAGAAGGCAAAATCAAACGGGGTGAAACAGCCAGTGTAATTAGAAACGGGGTAGAAATATTCAAAGGACAGGTTGATCAACTCAAACGATTTAAAGATGACGTAAAAGAAGTAGCACAAGGTTTTGAATGCGGACTTTCATTTACGAAGTTCAATGACCTTCAAGAAGGTGATGTTATTGAGGTTTCAACAACAACTGAAGTTGAAAGACTTACTTTAGCTTAGGGGAAATATTATGTCACTGAGAAACGAACGAATAAGAAAAACCTTGATGAAAGAAATTGCGGACATAATCCAAAAAGAAGTACGAGATCCGAGAATCAGCGGTGTAATATCTGTGGTAGATGTAGAATTGTCACAAGATAACTCTTATGCAAAGGTAATATATTCTGTCTTGGCAGCTGATGATGCTGCAAAAGAGAAGACAATCGAGGCTTTAAATGCCAATAAGCCTCACATACGTTTTGAGCTGGGTAAACGCATCAGATTAAGACACACACCCGATTTAAGGTTTATAGCCAGTGACACGTTGGAAAAAGGTTCGGAAGTAACAGATTTGATAAACAAAATTTCACGCGGTGAACTGTAAAAAATGACCTTGCAGTTGTTTGGATTTCTCAATGTATATAAACCTAAAGGAATAACCTCTTTTGATGTTATACGACAATTGAGAAGAATCCTCAAAATCAAACAAATCGGACATACCGGAACTCTTGACCCTTTAGCTGAGGGGGTTTTGCCAATATGTATAGGTAAAACTACCAAATTAATCGATTATCTTCAAGAAGATAAAGGCTACATTGCAGAGATTAATTTTGGTTGGATTTCAAATACCTACGATACAGAAGGTGAACTTGTAAAGACCAGTGATGGTGCAATTGCGAAAAAGCAACTTGAAGAGATATTAAAAAGTTTTGAAGGAGAAACAGAACAAACCCCGCCCATATACTC
This sequence comes from Candidatus Gastranaerophilales bacterium, assembly GCA_944325625.1. GTDB lineage: Bacteria > Cyanobacteriota > Vampirovibrionia > Gastranaerophilales > Gastranaerophilaceae > RGIG2134. The sequence goes on from CALVAP010000016.1 coordinate 11,140, forward strand.
CGCTTTAAAGTTAAACGGTAAAAAGCTTTACGAATATGCGAGAAAAGGCATAAGTACAAATGACATAGAAATTCCAAAACGCAGAATTAAAATATCACAAATATCATTAATTGATTTTGATGAAAAAAGCCGCAAGGCAAAAATTATAGTATACTGTTCAAAAGGCACATATATTCGCTCTATTATAAATGATATTGGAGAAAAAAGTGGTCTTGGCGCAGTTATGAGTGGATTGGTACGAATAAAATCCGGCAAATTCACCATTGAAGAAGCTACAAAACTTGATGAGCTTAATTCATATGAAACAATTGTAAATAATTTGATAAATCCGCTTAATGTTTTATCATATAATAATATAGAGTTGAGTGATGCTGAGTATTCCAAAATAATAATAGGTCAAACTATAGACGCAAAAACCGCTGATAATGGAAAAATTGTACTACTTTCACAAAAGAACCAACTCATTTCTATAGGAAAGGTTGAATTAAATAAAATTAAAGTAATAAAGGTATTTGTATGAAAAAATTATTAATAACGCTTGGAACATTTTTACTTTTGACACAAGCAGCATTTTCGACAGAAGCCCAATACTATTGTGCTAAAGAGCCATATGATATATCCGGTGGACTCGGAGGTTTATTAACATCTGCCAGCGGAATTAATTTCATATCTACAAAAGTTGTTGAACACTCTGTCTCAAATGCATTGAAAAAAGAACTGGGCTCAAACTTCAAAGTGAAAATAGAAACATTCGGAGGTACAAATCTTCTTAATGGCAAATTTAAAAGTTTAACAGCCAAAAGCAATGATCTGAAGCTAAATGGACTTTATTTTTCATCAATGGACGCAGAAACACTCTGTGGATTTAACCATGTAAAATATGAAGAGGGTAAACTGTATTTTGTTGAAAACATGGTTATAAAATATCAAGGTAAAATTACCGAAGCAGATCTGCAAAAAACTATATTAACAAGTGAATACGCAAAAATTCTTGACAATATGACAATTCGCACAGGCGGAAACCTCATAATGCAAGTTTTAAATACACAAGTAAAAATAGAGAACAATAAAATAGTTATGAGCTATGATATCCTCTCGCCTACATTTATGGGAACAGTTCCCAAAACAATCAAATTCAAGGCAGGATTAGATGTCGAAGACGGAAAAATAAAATTTGATAATATTGACTTTGGTAACCCGATTACCAATATGGCAATGAAATCTGCACTTCCTATGATAAATAAGCTTAATCCGCTTGTATATCAAATAAAAAATAAAAAAGGTAATAACTCTCTTGTCACCGTGAAAAATGTTAAAATAGTAAACAATGAAATTCTAACTGACGGTGTAATTATTATATTTAAAAATTACAAAAATTATGGAGTATAATATATGAATTTTTTCTCAAAACTTATAGTTATATGTTTAATAATTCTTGCAATCATCTACGTAAAAGATAATTTTATAACCGACAAAAATGATAATGTTTATGATCAAATACATCAACCTAAAAGGACTGAAACACAACAAACATACGAACAAAATCCAAACATGTCGAATGGAAAAAACACAGAAACAGTAAAACCTACAATCAACATATACTTCACTAACTCAAACAGCGGAGCATTAAAAAAAATAACAAAATCCCTACCCTCAAATGAAGACCGACTAAATTATGCAGTCAATGAACTTTTAAAAGGTCCGGACCTAAAAGAAAAAAACCAAGGTTACTCATCAGAAATTCCGAAGGGCACCAAGCTTTTAGGAATAAAAGATGAGGGAAGCATAATAATCCTCGATATATCCGATGAATTTCAATACGGCGGCGGAACAGAAAGCCAATACACAAGATTAAACCAGTTAATAAAAACCGTACTGGAACAAAAACCGAACAAACCTGTATATCTTTATCTTAACGGGAAAAAAGCAGAAATAATTGGCGGGGAAGGTATTCTCCTAACTCAACCACTAAGCGAGAACTCTTTAAATGGATGAAAAAGAATTAGAAACTTATATAAATCAAAACTGGACACTTGTTTTCGGAATAGACAAAGGCTATATTGGTAACACGTATCATTATATCGAAATCAAAGAATTTCCGAGTTTTGTCTACTGCGCCCCCACCAAAGAAATAGCCCTCGCCAATTATAAAAATCAGCTAAAACTTATGGTGCAAATAATGTTGGAAATGGGAGATAAACTTCCAACCCCCGGCGAATATGATTCAGACTAAGCGTGCTTTAGAACTTTACCTGTTCGCTTATCTACGAACAAATCCGCATTACTTGCGTTGCGATGAATTCTTGAAAAGAATTTGTCCATAATCACACTTTTTACAAGTTCACGCCCCTTAGGTGTTTTTTTGATGATTGAACACTCAACAACATCATTTGGTAACGTGGCTCTAGAAAAAATATACTTGCCTTTAACCTTAGTTCTTACCTTAGTTCCCGGAAGTTGTGGAATACCCATCATTAATCTTGTAATACTGCTCATTTTCGCTCCTTCTTTAATACGTTTTGTAATAAGAGTAATACTTCTCAAGAAAAAAAGTTGCTAGTCAACTGGTTATAAAAAGTATAATCTTAATTTTTTTTAAACAAAAACCTGCTGTTTAAAATAAACGGCAGGTTTTTAAAGTATTTATTTTACAATTAGTATCTGTAGTGAGCGAAAGCCTTATTTGCCTCTGCCATTTTGTGAGTGTCTTCACGTTTTTTAACTGAAGCACCTGAACCATTAGCAGCATCCAAGATTTCGTTAGTTAATTTTTCAATCATAGATTTACCGCTACGTTTTTTAGCAGATTCAATAATCCAGCTTGTACCAAGCGCCATACCACGATCAGCTTTTACTTCGATAGGCACCTGATAAGTAGAACCACCGATACGTCTTGCTTTAACTTCCAACAACGGAATAACATTTGTCAAAGCTTTTTTGAACACATCAGTAGCTTCTTCTTTAGTTTTTTCTTTAATATTGTTCATAGTAGAGTAAAAGATTTTTTCAGCAACTGATCTTTTACCACGTCTCATAAGTCTGTTAATGAATTTAGCAACATCCACACTACCGTATACTGGGTCAGCAGCGGGAACTCTTCTTGCCGGTTTATTACGTCTTGACATATTAATTTTCCTTTTCTTTTACTAATGTCTTACTCTATTTGAGGACCGAAGGGGAACAAATGCGGTTAAAGCCGGTTTATCAAAAACCGCCCCCATAAATGGCTACAACCTATTTTTTAGGTCTTTTTGCACCATATTTTGATCTGGCTTGATTTCTGTTAGCCACACCTGCTGAGTCTAAAGTACCTCTAACAATGTGATAACGAACCCCTGGAAGATCCTTTACCCTGCCGCCTCTGATAAGTACAACAGAGTGCTCTTGCAAGTTATGACCAATACCCGGAATATATGATGTAACTTCAAATCCGTTTGTAAGTCTTACCCTTGCTACTTTTCTTAGCGCTGAATTCGGCTTTTTAGGAGTTGTTGTGTAAACTCTTGTGCAAACGCCTCTTCTTTGCGGACAGTTTGCCAAAGCCGGTGATTTAGTTTTGTCAGTTAGTTTTTTACGCTCTTTTCTAACTAATTGTGCTATTGTAGGCATTAAATACTCCTTTATTTTAAAAGTGTTATTATCTGTTTTCAAGGCTATACAAGTCTTGAGACCGCTCAGGCCTCCCTTCAGCACAAAGGATAAAATCCTTCACGGTAATAATTATTACACTACAAGCAAAACCTCTTGTCAACGATAATTAGCGATTTTTATTACAAGGTTAATATTTAGAAATATTTTTCTATTCAAACAACTTTTTAAGTAATCCGATTAGCTATCGATAATTGTTTTTAGCGCCAAATTTGCTTGATAAGAACTTCTAACCAGCGGAGCAAATATTGGAACTTTTATTCCGATATTTTTTGCCTCTTGAATTAAGTCCTCATATTCTTCCGGTTTATAGTATTTTTGAACCTCCAAATGTTCTTTTGATGGCTGCATATACTGTCCAATAGTTACAATATCGCAATCTACAGCCTTTAACTTTTTCAAAACCTCCAAAATTTCCTCTTTTCTTTCACCCAAACCAAGCATTAAGCCTGTTTTTGTAACTATATTCGGATAAGTATTTTTGACATAATACAAAATATCCATAGCGCGCTCAAAGCTTCCCTGCGGACGAGCTTTTGGGTACAAAGATGGAACAACTTCTATATTATGGTTAAACACATCAGGTTTAGCCCCAACAACCTTATCTATTGCAACTTTATCCCCTTTAAAATCCGGTACCAAAACTTCGACTTTTACATCATTACAAAGATTTTTTATTGCATTAATTGTTTTGGCAAAATGCTCTGCTCCTCCATCTTTGAGGTCATCTCGAGTAACTGAAGTTATAACTGCATATTTAAGACCCAGTGCTTTTATTGTTAGTGCAAGTTTTTGGGGTTCGTTGCTATCCAACGCCGAAGGTTTTCCTGTTTGCACATTGCAGTATCTGCAATTTCTTGTACATATATCGCCCATAATCAAAAAACTGGCAGTATTGCACGAATAACACTCCGCCTTGTTAGGACAACGCCCCGCCTCACAAATTGTATGTAAACCATGCTCTTTTAACAAAGCTCGCACTTTTTTTGTCTTATCTGTATTAATTATTCCCCTTTTTAAATAATCAGGTAATCTCATTTCAATCCTTATTTTTAGGAAGGCTTAAAGACATATTATCCAACGCCAAAGTAGCTTCATATACCGCTTCCGAAAATGTCGGATGCGGAAAAACAACATTATGCAATAACTTATATGAAAGATTGTTCTCTTTTAATATCAAAAACTGCATAAGCAACGAGGCCGCCTCAGGCGCAACAATATGAACCCCCAAAAGTTTTTCTCCGTTAACAAGCAATTTAATAAATCCCTCAATCTCTTCATCAGCATGCGCTTTTCCGACAGCTGAAACAGGAAACAAAACTCTTTTGTATTGCGCATTACACTCAATCAAATCCTGTTCTCTTTGTCCGAACCATGCGACCTCAGGCGTTCCATAAACAACAGAGGGAATAATTTTTTTACTAAAATCAGGTGTTTTTTGTTCCAAAAGGTATTGTGAAAGCTCGATAGCCTGGTGTGTAGCACTGTGAGCCAGCAGAGAAAGTCCGTTTATATCCCCTATGGCATAGATGTTTTTTTGACTTGTCATAAAGTTCTCGTCTACACACAAAAAACCTTTGTGAACTTTTAAACCCAAATCATTTTTAGGCAAAACAGGAAGCCTGCCTACTGCAACAAGAATACTCTGCGGTTCAATAATCTTGCCGTTTGAAAGCTCCAGTTTATTTTTGATGAGAGATTTTAGAGTCACACCCTTTTCAATTTTAACCCTTTTCTTTTTTAGTATTCTCTCCACACGTGAAGAAACATCATAATCCGCCATTGGCAGAATACAAGCCATCGCCTCAATTAGAGTCACCTCAACTCCTAAATCAGCAAAAATTCTGCTCCATTCAATTCCAATTGCGCCGGAACCTACAATCGCTATCGATTTTGGCAATTTCGTAAGATTTAAGATACCATCAGAATCGAATACAAACTTGTTATCACACTCAATCCCTTTCAAAACCGAAGGTTTCGTCCCAGTCGCCAAAACTATTGCATCAAAATTATAAGAATTCGAGCTGGTGTCAATTTTTCCCGAACCAAAACTAATAACTTCATCTTTAACAATCTCAATTCCATAACTTTTAAGAAGCAATTCAAGAGATTTATTCAGTTTACCGACAATTTTATCTTTATTCTCAACTATTTGAGAAAAATCAAGCTCAGATGCATCAATTTTTAAACCGAAACGTGTAAGATTTTTCGATTTATTAATTAAATTAGCGTTATAAAGTATTGACTTTGTGGGAATACACCCCTTGTTAAGACAAGTACCGCCTAAGTCATTTTTTTCAAACACACAAGCATAGACCCCGCCCATAGCTAATTTTAGCGCCAACGCATATCCTGCGGGTCCTCCCCCAATTATCCCTACTTTTTTTAATTCACATCCCATAAAAAAATTATATCAAAATAAATAAAAAAAAACTTGTTAAATTTCGTTACGTTGTGGTAATATATCTATAAGAAAATAAATATTTTTTAATATTCGGAAACAATCTTTAAAAAATATACATAAATATTAATAATGGAAGAAGGGAAAGAACATGACAACAAACACTGACATCACAGAACCAACCGAGTCACGCCAAAAAGTACTTGTAGCTGATGATGAAGCAAGTATCAGACGTATTCTTGAGACCCGTTTAAAAATGATTGGGTATGATGTTATCACCGCAGCAGACGGAGAAGAAGCTATTGCCCAATTTAATAAACACAATCCGGAGTTGGTAATTCTTGACGTTATGATGCCAAAAACGGACGGTTATGGAGTAACAAGAGAAATCAGACGCAATTCTGATGTTCCAATAATCATCCTTACAGCTCTTGGAGATGTATCAGAAAGAATTACTGGGCTTGAACTTGGTGCTGATGACTATGTAATAAAACCATTTAGTCCAAAAGAACTTGAAGCCAGAGTTAAAGCGGTTTTAAGAAGAACCTCAAGCAGAGAAATTACAGCACCTACCGGTGGCAAGGTTGCTAAAAATGTTATCACAACAGGTCAAATTAAAATAGACACTGCAAGACGTCAAGTTTTCAGAAAAAATGAACGTATTCGTCTTACAGGCATGGAGTTTAGTTTGCTTGAACTACTTGTTAACAATTCCGGTCAAGCTTACTCTAGAAACGAAATATTGCAGCATGTTTGGGCGTATCCGCCTGATCATCGAATTGACACAAGAGTTGTTGATGTTCATATTTCAAGATTACGTTCTAAACTCGAACAAGACCCGACAAACCCTGAACTTATTCTTACCGCTCGCGGTATCGGATATATGTTCCAAAGAATATCATAGGGTTAATAAAATAATTTCAAGCCCCTCAAGCGTTTCGTTTGAGGGGCTTGTTTATACTTCATTTAAAAACTTTATTATTAATCTTTGTAACATTTTAATCAAAGTTTTAAAGTTCCACTCAATTCTGCCGATAAAAAAATTACAGATGCAGGGAACTAAAATGTTTAAAAAATCCAAATCGGCAAATAGTAATATCAATGAAGGTGTAGAATTTATCTTGCGTGGTGCGAAAAAACGCCGCTCAATGGCTATTGCAAGCGCAAAAATGCTCAATGCCGAATTGGGGTTTAATCCAAGGCTTATTGCTTTGAAATAAAAGAGTGAGTATGTACAATAAAAAACCGTTATAGTTTTATAACGGTTTTTGCGTTTCAAACTTTATCTTTTACCCTCAAAACCTTTTTTAACCGGAAGTTTTTTTGTATGAACCTGCTGTGGTGGTTGTTGTTCTTCTTGCGTTTTGGGTTCAATCTTCTTATTGATTATTACAAGAACTTCATCCTCGCCTGCCATTTTAAGGTTATTTCGTGCAATAGCTTCAAGACTCTCCAGTGAGTTAAAGTTATCTAATTCTTCCTTGAGCTTAATATTATCTTGAGCAGCTTTGTTTTTAAGCTGATCCATTTTTCTGATTTTACCCTGGTAATTAATTGTCTTAGAAATATTATAAAAGGCACTAACCCCGACATGCGCAAGACATGCCAACAATACAAGAGTTAAAAACGAATATCTGAGTTTAAATTCTCTTTTTTTTCGTGAGTTCTTTGTTTTGGGATTAACCTTATTACTCATAAAAACCAATTACTCCTAAACAACTAACCACATGATAACACCAACATAGAATTCATACAAATTCACACTCAAATAACCTAAGGAAAAGGCTTTTCAGAAAGGCTTTTTTCTCTAACCTTTAACTCACAGCACATCTGGCAAGCATTAAAAACACCCGAACACTGCAAGTTTTTTCTAAAACACCTAAACTTTGGAAGGTTATAAACTTCTTTAAGCTTCATATCTCTGACATTGCCAATTTTTAAAGAAAGACACGGATAAACATCACCCTGCGGATTTATCATCATATTGGAAAATGGATACTTGCATGGATAATATATTTCTTTAATATCCCTTTTCGGATTATTCAAATAAAAATCCTTAATTTTTTGGAGTTCATTATTACCTTCAAACTTAGGCGCATAGCGAATTTTGACATTAGACTTTTTAGAAAGAGATTGAAGTTCTTTATAAACCTCTTCAAAATGTTCCATGTCAAAGTATGCTTCAATTGGATAACGTTTTTCCCAAAATTCTTCTCCAAAATTTTCTCTTAAGTGCGAATTTTGTTTAAGGTTATTATTTCTCAAAAAAGAAACCGAGAGAAAATCAAACCCCATATCATCACAGAGTTTATAAAGCTTTGGCAAATCATCGAGATTGTTTTCTAGAACAATAGTCTTTATATCAACCATCGGTTTACTTTTTCTGAGGGATTTTTTCTTAGCTTGAAGCTTCTCCAGATTATAAATAATTTTGTCCCAAATACCCTCGCACCCGCGGTTAATATCATGATTTTTACCATAACCGTCCAATGATACCGACAAAAGCATCATGTTAGATTTAATAAACGCATCAATTATACTATTGTCAATTAAAATTCCGTTGGTAACAACATTTAGTTTTCCAAAAGTTTTCTTTGAAACAGAAAAAAGAATTTCCTTAAAGTCTTTTCTTACCAGAGGCTCGCCGCCAACAAGAGTAACAAAAGAATAAAAAGGAATTTGAGAGATAACCTTTTTCCATTCTTCAAGAGTTAACTCATTTTTTTTTCGTTCATTACCCACATAGCAATACGGACATGCCAAATTACACCGATAAGTCAGCTCAAAAAAATACCTCAACGGAATCAAAGCTTTGCCTGATTTTGAATGATAAGACAAATCTGCATAGGCGTCTCTTAGTATGTCAAACAACTTTGAATAATTAATCATAGGGATATTTTAACCTAAATTTAAAAAATTGACCAAAATTTTAACTTTGTGATATCTTCATATGAAGTGAGGTAGCATGACTGAAAAATTAGATTTAATAACTATAGGCGAAAGTTTAATAGAGTTCTCAAGCGAGCAAAGTTTAACCTTTGCGGACTGCTTACAAAAATACTACGGTGGAGATACCATTTGTAGCGCAATTACAGCACTGAGACTGGGGGCAAAAGTAGGCTATATAACAAAAGTCGGCCTTGACCCGTTTAAGGATTACCTGCTTGATTGCTGGCAAAATGAAGGATTAGACATCTCGCAGGTGAAGCTGGTTAAGGGCTATAACGGGATTTATTTTATAGCAAGGCCTGTTGATAGTGAAAAAGAATTTTCCCATTACCGCAAAAAGACAGCCGCAACATACATAAGTACTGATGATATAGATGAGGAATATATAAAATCAGGCAAAATATTCTATGCTACCGGTCTGACACAATCACTATCTTTAAATGCAAAAGAAGCCGTATGCAAAGCATATAAAATTGCACATGAAAACAATTCTATATGTGCATATGACCCAAATTATTCTGAAAATGTCTGGAGTGCAGCAGATGCAAAAGAAGCGTTTGAAGAAATATGCGAATATACCGATATAATATTTCTCAACCAAATACGAGACAGCAAAAAGATTTTTGAATTGGAATCTCCGGAGAAAATTATTAAATATTTTTGGGATTTAGGTATACAAACAGTTTTGTTGCGCTCCGCCAGAGATAACGGATGCTACACCGGAGCAGAAGGGAATATAATATTTAGTGAATTTAAAAATCATGAAATTGTTGACGCAACAAGTTCCGGAGATGCCTTTAACGGAGCCTTTTTATATGCCATATCCCAAGGAATGAGTCCGTTTGAATCAACAAGAATGGCACTTGCCACTGCATCGTTGCAAGCAATGGGTGTTGGAGCAATAAAATCTATACCTGCAAAAGATGCCGTCTTGAACAAATTAAAGGAAATGTAATGAAACCCGTAAAAATAGTTATTTCCGGCTATATAGGATTTGATAATTTTGGTGATGAGAGTATCCTTGATGTTTTGTTGGAAAATTTAAAACGGCAAGGAACAGAAATTACAGTAATCTCCGCAAATCCAAAGAAAACAAAACTAATCCATGGAGTTAAGAGTTGTAAAACTTTCGCAGTTTTTTCAATCCTGCTTGCAATAATGAAAACTGATATTTTAATATCCGGAGGGGGAAGCCTTTTACAGGACAAAACAAGCTTGAAAAGCCTCCTGTATTACTTATTTATAATTCTTTGTGCTAAGTTCTTCGGTAAAAAAGTAATAATCTTCGCACAAGGAATAGGTCCAATAACAAATAAATTTGCGCAACTTTTAACAAAAATAGCACTAAAAAGCTGTGATTTGCTGAGTGTAAGGGACGACAAAAGTCTGTTTTTGTTAAGGGGATGGGGAATATGTACTCAACTGCAGTGCGATCCGGTATTTAACCTAAAAATTCCGGAATACACCCCACAAAAAAAACTGGGAATTCAACTTCGAAACTGGAAATATCTTAGTGAAGATTTTTTAAACAGTTTAGCTGACGAAATTATAGAAAATTTCTCAGACAGAGAAATACTTATTTTTTCTTTTCAGGATAATCTGGATTATAAGGTATGTAAGGAGTTTCAAACAAAATTGACGCTATATGCCCCACAGATAAAAACCAAAATAATCAAAAATGATTACCCTCATAACATAACAGAAAACTTTAAAACGCTTGAATACCTAATTGGAATGAGATTTCATGCCTGTGTTATGGCACTAAAATTCGGAATAAAAACTCTGGCAATAAATTATGATGAAAAGGTTGAAAAACTTGCTAAAGAAGCGAGAATACCATATGTAAACCTGGATAAAACAACCAACTTACATAGTCTTATTGAAGAAATGAAAGAACTTAAAAGCAGTACATTACTAGAATATGCCAATACAAGAGAATATGATTTTTCACAAATAAATGAGCTGATTAAAAGTCTTGAACATAAGAAGTAATTGGAATAAATTATGTGACAAGTTTAGTCCAGATTAGTAGACATTAAAAATGTTAAAATTAGTCAAAAGGATTAGATTATTTTTTTTATTTTTGCTAATATAAATGTCAGGTTGAGTATTAGTGAAATTGGGGACATCATGAAAAATAAAATCATTATGTTTTGGGCTATAATAGCCATCGTGATTGCTTCTATTACAACAATTGTTGTGAAACCTACAAAATTAGGACTTGATTTGGTAGGTGGCTCAAGATTGGTACTGGAAGCACAAACAACAAATAATATTGCAAAAATAACTCCTGATATGATGGATAGCTTACAATTTGCAATAGAAAACAGAGTAAACGCCCTTGGCGTATCAGAAACTATAGTACAAAAAACAGGGGATAAAAGACTTCTAATAGAAATCCCAAACGTATCTGACCCTAAACAAGCAAGAGAATTCCTTGGAGAAACAGCTGAGTTGGTATTCAAGCGTCCAGGAGAAATTTTTAACGGAACACAACTATGGTTGGATACAGACTTAACAGGTAATGACGTAAAAAAAGCAATGGTTACAACAACCGCAGGAGGTCAGTGGGCAGTAAGTCTTGAGTTCAATGATAAAGGCGCAAAAAAATTCGGCCAACTGACGAAAGAGCTTGTCGGACAGCCAATGGCAATATTTTTTAACGGAGAACTAAGCTCCGCACCAACAATACAAGAACCAATCTTGGGCGGACAAGCACAAATTACAGGTGGAGAAAACGGTTTTGCGTACGAAGAAGCTAAAAAAATGGTGGATCTTCTTAACGCCGGTGCATTACCTGTTCCCGCAAAGATTATAGAAGAAAATACAGTAGGTCCTACACTGGGTGCTGATAGTATAGAAAAGAGTAAATTTGCGGGAATACTTGGTATTGGACTTGTAATGGTATTTATGGTGCTTTATTACAGGGTTCCAGGAATTATCGCAGATATTGCTCTTTGTATTTATGGGCTAATATTGTTTGCAATATTTAAAATAGTTCCCGTAACGCTTACATTGGCGGGAATAGCAGGGTTCATACTAAGTATCGGTATGGCTGTAGACGCCAATATCCTTATCTTTGAGCGTACAAAGGAAGAGCTTCGTCAAGGAAGAACTCTTTTCACAGCAATAAATTCGGGCTTTGACAGAGCTTTTACAAGTATCTTTGACTCTAACATGACAACAATAATAACCTGTGCTATTTTGTATATCCTTGGAACAAGTATAGTAAAGGGATTTGCACTAACACTCGCACTAGGGGTAATAGTTAGTATGTTCACGGCAATAACAGTAACAAAGAACTTTATGCATCTTTTGTTTGGAACAGGACAACTCAAACATCCGTCATGGTTTGGCTTAAAGGAAAGCGATATCGGTCAAGCATATCAAGCAACGGAAACAAAACGCGAAAAAGCCAGATTTGGTGTTTTAGATTAATTTTAAGGAGAAAACAATGTCTGAGACAAATATTATAGGAAATAAAAATATAATTGATGTAATAAAATACAGATGGGTCTGGCTTACACTCTCGTTAATACTAATTCTTCCGGGGATATTTGCGATGGTGTATTCGACAATAACACTTCCAACTCATACACCGTTAAAAGTTGGCATAGACTTTACCGGTGGTACCGTTTTGCAATATGGTGTAAACCAGAGTGTCGACAACAATAGCATTTCAAAATTGAGACAAGCTCTGGATGACAACAATATAGAATCTCCGTCAATACAAATAATAAACGTGAACACCGCAAATGACGTTGCAAATCCGGAAACAAAAGCAGATATTCAACATATAATTTCGATAAGAACAAAGTTTATAGATGAAAAAGACGTAACATCCCTTTCAAAAGTGTCCTCTGCAGTACAAAAAGATTACCCCGAGGCAAAAATGATTTCTGTAAACTCTGTCGGACCGACATTAGGAAAAGAGTTGTACAAAAATTCTCTTATTGCAATGGGGCTTGCTTTCATAGGTATTGTTGCATATTTGACAATAAGATTTCAACTTGATTATGCCGTAATCGCTTTGCTGTCATTAGTTCACGACGTCTTGTTTGTACTTGGAGTATTTTCTATTCTGGGTCTTGTTTATAATGTTGAAATTGACAGCTTGTTTATCACAGCAATTCTTACGGTTATTGGGTTCTCTGTACACGATACAATTGTTGTTTTTGACCGCGTAAGAGAAAACATGCGCTTTCTTGCGAAAAAAGCAAGTTTTGATGAAATTGTCAATGCCAGTGTAAATCAAACACTTGCAAGAAGTATAAACACTTCTTTGACAACCTTAATTACATTGTTGGCTTTGTATTTCTTTGGAGGAGTAACGACAAAGGACTTTGTTCTGGCAATGATTTTGGGTATTGCGATAGGAACATACTCAAGTATATTCTTTGCAAGTATGGTGTTAGCATGGCATCGTGATTGGGATGCAGCCCACAAAAAAGGGATAAGCAAAAACGCAGAAGCTGTTGTATAAAGCTAAAAAATAAAAATTTTGAAAAGATGAGCCTGACAAAAATGTCAGGCTCATTTTGTTAATAGTAAACAAATGTTCATATTTTCTTGACAAATTATGAACGTTTGTACATAATAATTGTATGAAGCTAACAAAAAAACAACAGGAAATATACAATATTCTCATAGAACGGTATGGAACAGAACCGCTGCCCAGCTTTGACATTTTGTGCAAAGAGCTCGGTTTTAGGTCTAAAAACTCAATTTGGCAGTATTTTCAAAAATTCCTTGAGTTAGGACTAATCAAAGAAAAATTCAACAAATTTTTTATTCCTTCCATTAAGAGCGGAAATGATGAATATTTCCGCTCCCCCTCCCTAAAAATACCCCATTTTAGTGAAGGAGTCAGAGCCGGTTTTCCCACAATGGCAGAAGGTTATAGCGATACAAATATCAGTTTTGATGAAATGTTAATAAAAAAGCCTTATTCAACTTTTTCTGTAACTGTCGTAGGTGACTCAATGATAGACGCAGGTATTTGTGAAGGTGATATAGTTGTAGTAGAAAAAGGCGAACACGTCAAAGACGGAGATATTGTGGTTGCAAACGTAGATGGAGAATTCACACTAAAATACTACCGTTCAAGGAAAGGAAAAATCTATCTGGAACCTGCAAATTCAAGCTATCCGATAATAGAACCTCAAAACGAACTGACAATAGTAGGACTGGTTAGCGGGCTTGTAAGAAAGTACTAGCTAAATTAAAGATAATATGACAAAACTTCAAGTAATAGCATTAATGGACTGTGATTCATTCTTTGTGTCATGTGAGCAATTGGATAATCCGTCACTTTTGGGCAAGCCTGTATGCGTATTAGGTAATAATGACGGGTGTATTATTTCGCGTTCAAAAGAAGCTAAAGCAATGGGAGTAAAAATGGGCATGCCTCATTTTATGGCGAAAAAAGAATTTCCAAACGCAATATACGTTTCAAGTCATTACCAAAGATACGTAGAGATATCAAAACGTATAATGGGACTGATTACAAATTTTAGTCCTGCTATTGAACAATACTCAATCGATGAAGCCTTCATTGATTTTACAGGACTTCGAAAGCTATACAAAAGAAGCTATGTCGATATCGCAAAAATGATTCGAGAGGAGATTAAGCTTAAAATCGGAATACCTGTTTCAATAGGAATAAGCACAACAAAGACTCTGGCAAAACTTGCCTCTCATCGCGCAAAAAATGGTGAAGGTGTATATATAATAGGCCGCAGAACACTGGATAATGAGCTAAAACGCACAAAAGTGAGTGAAATATGGGGAATAGGAAAAAACATAAACGCGGTCATGTCAAAATATGGAATAATAACAGCATATGAATTCTCCCAACAATCAAGTGAATGGCTAGAGGCAAAACTGGGTATTCGCGGGATACAGATGAAAGAAGAGTTAAACGGCAACTGTATTTTTCAAATCAATGAAAATGAAAAATTGCCAAAATCAATTCAAAACACACGTTCCTTTGCAAAATTCACATCTGATAAAGAATATATAAAAAACTCATTGATTTATCACATAAATACATCCTGCCAAAGACTTCGTGCGCTTAAACTCAAGACAAACTGTGTAAGAATAATGCTACGCACAAAAGATTTTAAATATTTTGTTGAGAAAAAAGCACTAATCCAGCCAACCTCATGGGATTGCGACATAGTGAATGTTGCACTTGAATTATTCGAAAAGATGTATAAAAAAGACCTCATCTACAGGAGTTCGGGAGTTGTTCTGGAAAATCTGATAAACTCAAGTGATATACAAATGTCCCTGTTTACCAACAACGAAAAAGAAAAAAAGAAAGAAGAACTTGGAAAATGCGTAGATAAATTATCACAAAAATACAAAAAAAATATTGTAAAGATTGGTTACGCAGAATCACCGAAAAATGATTGACAAAGATTTTTGAAGTGGTAATCTGGACAGATATAAATTACACAGCCATAGGGAATTATGAATACTCTAATAACGAGACAAAAAAATATTCCTATAGGATACAAGTACAAGCAGAGCCTGTACGACAAGAGTAAGGCGGTGCGTGAGAAAAATGGGTTTGACATAATAAACAAGAGTGCGCCCGAACCGCTAAAAGTGAATTACTGTGGAACTGTGAACAAAAATGAATATAATACTGGAAAAAGTCCGTCGAACGTAAGTTTTGGCGGACTTTCAAGTAGCAGGGTTTTTAAAACTTTATTGGAAAAATCTGCAGATAATGGAGCGTTATGCTCTGCGGCAGCTATGCTTCTAGCATGTTGCGTTCTAAGACCGGCATCAATTATGGCTTCGCAAAACGTTGATCAAGAGAATAGAAAAATAGCCGCCACAAAATCGATTGCATCAGGAATTATTGGGTTTGTACTTATGTTTCTTGTTTCAAAACCCATTGAACATGCAATAAAGAAAATAAATAAAGCTCCGGAAGCATATTTAAAAAAAGACACAATAGAAGCACTCAAAGAAAATGCAAAAGATATAAACAAATCACCTGCATATAATCTGGCAACTCGATTCTTTAAAATGAGTGCAGATATGATAGTAGCGGCGCCAAAAGGCTCTCTGACAATAATAATGATACCCCCTCTATTGAACATAATTTTTAGAAAAGACAAAAAGCAAAAACAATCATCGCCATTTCCGAAAGAAATAACACAATTCCAACCAACGCCGCATGCAACTGATGCGGAAGATTTTGCAAACCAAAAGAACTACGTATTTTTTAAAGGTAATGTAAGACAAAACCCAATCCACCTAAAAAGCAATATCGCCTTCAAAGGAAATCCCCTCAGAAGTATCTACGGTTCTTTTATAGACAAACTGGCACACGGTTTTGGTAAGATTATGGACAACAAAAAAGTTCAAAAATTCGCAACAAAATACAAAGACTCCTCAATAGAAAACCACGAAATGGCTGTAGCCGGAACAATAGTTTCAAGTTTTTATGTAATAAATACGTTAAAATCAAAAAAAATTGAAGAAGAAAGAAAAGGTCCTTTGATATACAATTCAATAATTTCTTGGGCAATAGCCACAACAGGCGCCTACAGTGTAGATAAATTGTTGAATAAACATCTTAAAAACTTTGAGAACAATTACAAAAAGGCTAATGCAAATGAAGCCAATTTGGATAAGCAATTACGCGGTATAAAGATTATGAAATCCGCATTGATTTTCGGAATGATGTATCGTTGGGTAACACCTTGGATATCAACATTACTTGCCGAAAAAATATGGAACAAAAAAATCCATAAAAATGAAAAGAAAACAGCCGTCAACAAGTAGCTTTAAGCCTCATCAACTGCTCCAACAAATATAAATAAAGCCCTAAACCATAAATTAATATTCTTCTATTTTGAATTTATTTATATTAAAATCAGCTTGAAGAAGTGAGGTAAAAAATGATTGAAAGATATGCAAGAGAAGAAATGAAACAAATTTGGGAACTTGAAAAAAAGTTTCAATATTATCTTGATGTCGAACTGGCGGTGTGCGAGGCATATAACACCCTTGGAATAATTCCTGATGACGCAATAAAAAGAATAAAGGAAAATGCCTCATTTTCATTAAAAAGAATAGATGAAATAGAAGCTGTAGTTAATCATGATGTAATAGCTTTTCTTACAAATGTTAATGAAAGCCTTAAAGATGATGCCCAATATATGCATATGGGGCTAACCAGTTCTGATGTCATAGATACAGCTCTTGCAATCCAAATTCAAGCTGCCTCCGAAATTATAAAAACAGACCTCAAAAATTTAATTCTTGTCTTAAAAGACATGGCAAAAAAGTACAAAAAAACTCTATGCATTGGTCGCTCGCATGGAATACAAGCAGAACCAATGACATTCGGGATAAAAATGCTTAACTGGCTGGATATTTTTGAACGTATGCTTTATCGGTTTGAAAATGCGAGTGAAGAGATAAGAATAGGCCAAATTTCCGGACCTGTTGGAACATATTCCAACATAGACCCTAAAATTGAAGAATTAGCATGTAAAACCTTGAAACTCAAACCTGCGAGAATTTCTACTCAAATTATTGCTAGGGATTTTCACGCACATTATTTACAAACCTTGGCACTAATAGCCTCTGCAATCGAACAATGCGCAACAGAAATTCGCCACCTGCAAAGAACGGAAGTAAATGAAGCAGAAGAAGGATTTAAACAAGGTCAAAAAGGGTCCTCAGCTATGCCACATAAAAAAAATCCAATATCCTCAGAAAATCTCTGTGGCTTAGCGCGAGTTGTTCGTGCAAATTCTCTTGCATCAATGGAAAATATATCATTGTGGCATGAACGAGATATCTCACACAGTTCTGTGGAAAGGATTATTTTTCCCGACAGTACAATACTTGTGGACTATATGCTCAACCGTTTCAAAAATACGGTTGAAAACTTAGTAATAAAAGAATCCAACATGTATAACAATGCTCATTCCTTTGGCGGAATTATTTTTTCACAAAAGGTTATGCTTAAATTAATAGAAAAAGGACTAACCAGAGAAGAAGCGTACGAAATAGTGCAACGGAATGCACACAAAGCCTTTAATACAAACGGCAGCTTTAAAGATAACCTGATATCGGATAAAGCCGTTATATTAACATCCAAAGAAATTGATGAGTGTCTTGATTACGAATCATACCTTAAAAATATCGACAAGATTTATCAAAAATTTGGTTTGTGATAAAATAACTTTAAGAGAGGTTAATATGCTATTCGAATTTTTATACTCAAAAATACATAGAGCAACTGTTACCGACGCAAACCTTAATTACGTCGGCTCGATAACAATAGATGAAGAATTGATGGAGCGAGCAAACTTAAAAGTCGGGCAAAAAGTTGATATCTTGGATATAAATAATGGAGAAAGATTTCAGACATACGTGATTAAGGGCAAAAGAGGTCAAAGAGACATTTGTCTAAACGGTGCAGCCGCAAGAAAAGTCCAAAAAGGCGACAAGGTTATAATTGTAGCTTATGCATATCTTACCCCTGAAGAAGAAACCGATTTTGAGCCTGCAATAGTCATGGTTGATGATAAAAACAACCCGCTTTAGTAAATGAGCAATAATACGATTGAAAATACAATGAAGCAAAAAGGCACTTGTTTTAACAAACAAGTGCCTTTCTAAATAAATTAAAAACTAACCGCAAGCAATATTCAGCTTCTTTTGAACAGGCTCAGCCTCCAACAAATCAGACACCTCACAACCTAAAATATCGCATAGTTTATCCATATTTTCATAAGCCGGCTGGGTTCGTCCATTTGCCCAGGAATATACTGTCTGCTGAGGAAGATTTAATTCCTTTGCCAATCTGTATAAACTCCATTTTCTAAACTTCTGTGCTGCTTCTTTAATTTTAATCTTCATAACCATTCCTATCTATTAAACATTTGCATTAGTATACATTTTCTTATACTATTATACATATAATAGTAGTAAATAATATAACTACTGTGAAAATTCATACTTTTACAGTACAAATACAAAGATTAAAAAGACCTCTTTCAACCATTCGGACCAAAAAACTTATCCAAATATCTAATATAATGGTGGTAAATCTGATAAAGTTGACATAATAGTAAAAAGAATTAAAATTAATATATAGGTAATAGACGTATGAAAAAGTTTTTATCAATTGCACTTGTTGTATTAATGGGACTGACCACCACTGCGTTTGCAGCCTCTAACAGTGCTCTTAGTACCGCAATAAAAAAATATAAAAGTAAAAATTACGTGGGATGTATTCAAGATACAACGGATATAACAAAAAAAGACCCCTCAAACACAGTAGCATACTACTATATGGCTATTTCGTATGCGCAAATTGGTGACAAATATAAAGCCCTAAATGCGTACCAAAAAGTAATAGACTTATCCACAAACTCAACACTTGTTGAATATGCTCAAAAAGGAACAAGCTGTATAAACGACCCTGAGTCTTGTAAAAACAAGGAAAGTGAAGCAACTAAAAGGATTGAAAGCGAGCTTGATAGGTTTATAAAAAGCGGAAGCACTTTCTCCACAGAAGTTAATCAAAAACTTCAAGAAATAAGAAATGAACAATTAAAAAATGACATAAATAATGATGCCGACCAGATGCAAAAAAGCGAAATGCCAACAAATGATGAAATAGCAGAAGCCGTAAAGACACTTGCCAGAGCCGGTTTTAATCCTTTGCAGATGCAAATGAATAATCCGGTAATGCAAGCTCAACAAGCTTTATACCAAAACCCTGAATATGCTCAACTTCAAATGCTTTTGGGCAATAATAACAATAACGGGATGGATTTTATGAATATGCTGCCATATTTCTTGGCTCAAAAACAAGGTCAAAACCAAAATTCAAATATTTCGGCGGATATGTTTAAAAATATGATGATGTCTTCAATGATGGGCAATTTATCAACAACATTTGATTTTGACAACAAATTTTAGTAAGGAAAAATTTAATGCGAATTAGCACAACAAGATTTGGGGAAGTAGAAGCGGATGAAAAGCTTGTTTTCACATTTATATCGCCCATTATCGGATTTGAGCAAGCTCAAAAATTTATACTTATAGAAAATGATAACAACAACATATTCAGGTGGCTGCAGTCTACAGAGTACCCTGAGTTAGCATTTCCTGTGTCGAAGGCGTCAAATTTTAAAATAGAATATAATTTTGAGATAGATGATAAAACTGTAGATATGCTTGACTTAAAATCGATTGATGAAGTTTTGTCTTTAAACATAGTTAATATTCCTCAAGGCAGACCACAAGATTCAACAATAAATCTTCTTGCACCTATCATAATAAATAAGAGAACGAAAGATGCAGCACAAATAATTCTTAATGGAGCGGATTACCTTGTAAAACAGCCCATATTCCCTCAAGGAGTTTGATATGCTAATCTTATCAAGAAAGCAAGGACAAAAACTTATAATAAATGATAGTATAATAGTTACCATTCTCGACAACGGAACTGGAAATGTTAAGATTGGAATAGACGCACCCTGCGGAGTTAAAATTTATCGAGAGGAGATTTATAACGCAGTAAAAGAAGCCAACATGGAGTCAAACAAAAGTACCACAAACTCGTTTGACAAGCTCAATGAAATAACAACACACAAAAATTCAATTGTAGAAGCGTAAATAATGACATCAAAAGAGTATACAACCGCACTAAATTTATTTAATGAAAGCAAATACGCAGAAGCCGCCAAATTGTTTGATGAACTGGGGTTTCTATACGAATCCGGATACTGTGAATTTGCCCAAGGAAATTTGGACAAAGCAAAATATATCTGGAAAGCCTCAAAAATTGATAGCCCCGCTATCGAATGGGGCAACTGTATCATTCAATTAATAAACAGAACTATCCCTATAAAAATAAGTTATTTTCAAATTCGTAACTTTCTGGAACGAGATTTGGACGTACTTCTTTGCAGCGATTTAATGGATTATGCCGACAGGGTATTGAGTGCTGAAAAAATTTTGTTCAAATATAATCCTGAAACCTACAAATTTATGGGTAGAGGCTTGATGGCCTTTGGTTTTTTTGACCTGGCATATGAGTTTTTATTAAAAGCACAAAATGTATGCTATACGGATGTAGAGGTTCAATTTTTAATAGCACAATATTTTATTTGCAAACTAGACCGTGAAAGCGGAGCAGCTGTTTTAAAAAAGCTTATAAAAAATGCACCCGACTACTATCCTGCACAAAAATTATTAGAAAGCATTTCTTATCCTTATTCCTAATATTACAAATTAACAACAATAGGTAATTTATCCAGCTGATAAAATGTTTTTGAAACACGCATAAAGTTTTCTGCATCAGCCGAAACGTAAAAAACAGGCTCTAATGTTTTTTGAGAGGAAACAAGATTTTTTTGTCGCAAATTCTGCACAATATATTCCGTAAAATCTTTTGCCGGATTAATAAAATGAATGCTATTATCCGTCAACTCATTTAAAACATCTGTAAGATATGGATAATGAGTACAACCCAACACAATATTTTTACATCCCTGCTCCACGAGCGGAAATAATGAATTTTTTATAATTTGCAAATTATCTTCACTGTAATAATCACCACTCTCAACAATTTTAACCCAATCCGGACAAGCCTTTTGAATAACTTCCAAATTAGGGTTATTTTTTAAGAATTCATCTTTGTATTTGTTTGATGCAACAGTAGCAATTGTAGCGAGCACACCTATTTTACCGTTATATCTCGGAGCGATGCACCTGGCTGCAGTTTGAATAATAGGATAAATCTCATAGTCGTACTTGCCTCTCATTTCATCATAAACCATAGAAGATGTCGTATTACAAGCCATAACAACTGCCTTAACATTCTTTTTTTGGAAAAAATCAAATATCAGACTTGATATCTGCAAAAGTTGCTCTTTTGTTTTAGTCCCATAGGGAAGATTTTTAGTATCCCCAAAATAAATATAGTTCTCATTCGGCAAAAGTTTACGCAACTCACTAAAAACAGTTGTTCCTCCTATTCCGGAATCATAAATTCCTATTGCGCGCCCATCCATACTACTTAATTCCCTCTTTTTTCATAAATTTAATGATGCCTTCAGCTATACCTTCCGCTGTATTTTGTTTACGTTGTTGCGTAAGCAATTCATTACGTTCATTATCATTCGAAATAAAACCAATTTCAACCAATATCGACTTAGCTTTTGTGTGATTGATAACATAGAACTTAGATTTGACAAGACCTCTATCCGTAGATTTAACTTTTTTAACCATTTCTTCATGCACAACCTTTGCCAATTCATGTCCTTCATCAGTCCACCAATGCGTTTCAACACCTTTTGGCTCAGAGCTTACACTTGAATTAACATGGATACTTACAAATACGGAAGCTTTTTTATTATCTGAAAAATCTACTCTATCTTGTAGCGAAAGTGTTTTATCCTCCCATCTGGTTAAATCGACCTTGTAACCTTTTTTAGTTAATATTTGATAAACCAGCTTGGAAACATCCAAAGTAATATCTTTTTCATTAATTCCTGCTCTAATTGCACCACCGTCGATACCACCATGTCCGGGATCTAAAACGATTAAACCTGAACCTTTGTATGCACCACCGGAAGATGCTTGTGCTTTTTCTTGCGAAACACGCTTTTGATTAATGACTCTAACTTTTAATTTTTTACCATCTTCACAAGCATATACCTCAACCTGTGCATCATCTTGCAGCCCGAACTCATATTTAACGCCACCAATAGCCATTTTAGAGCCACTAACAGTGAACTGTTTTGCTCCGATTACGCTTTTTTTAAAGATTTCATCATTAAAACCCGTAGCGTTATATACCATAAGCTCCAGCTTATTGTCCAATTCCTTGACCGAATAAACGACAGGAGCGGCATAACTCAAACTAAAAACATCCACCAATGAATTCTCTGCTTTTACACCAGTAAAGAGTGTTTGGGCTCCGCTTTCATAAAGCTTTATACCTGAGAGCCTTGAATCATTCGCCAATAATAATCCCTGTGCATCACTAGAAAAAATTGGACGAAAATTTTTTGGATTAGAAGTAGTTATAACCAATCGTATTTTAGATGGCTCAAATTGACCAACCTTAAGCGATTCATTTTCCGAAATTTGTATTTCAACATTTTTAAATCTCTGAGCAACCATAGTATTTGGCAAGTCGAATGCAACACGAGTCGGATTAGTCAAATATATAGGTTTTTCAACAGCAATTCTACCTGAGCCTAAAAGAAGAATATTCCCCCTTTTTACATCAACACGCGAGAGGAAAAAATTAGACCGAAGCTTAAAAACCTTACTCCAACTAAAATTATTAGGAACAGAAGGAACAGAATTTTGCACCTCAGAAGGTTTTGTTGCACTCTGGGCGGCAGAAGTAAAGGCTTTTTGAACCTCCTGCACAGTAATCCCTGTTACATCAGAAGTACTTGGCACCTGCTTAATTTCACTTTGCGGAATATAGACCATTTTTTCTATATAATCTGACGGTTCTGAATGAACAGAGCGATAAGACTTAGTATAATTTCCCTGTAATAAATCTATATCACCATAGCGGAATAAATAATTTCCTTTTACATTAATCACACTGATATTTTTAGGATTGAATTTGGCATTATGATAAAAAACAACACGGACAACATTAGGATTAGTGGAAAACTGGGAAACTCTTATTTGAGATATATCACTCCCTCTAAAAAACCAAGTTTCATTTGGACGTGTAAGCACCGCATTGTTTATATCGAAAAACACCCTATTGGGATTTTTAAGCGTCGTTGACGATATTTCCGGCTGTTCTGAAACAACATTTGAAGTTGAAAGAAACATAAAAGCATTAGAACTGTCAAAACTCACGTTGTTAATTTTAGTGTCAGCAAAAGATTTTAACCCTAAAAAACAGGTTAAGAGTGCTAAAACGAATATTAAAAATATTTTCTTTAATATTTTCAAACTTTCAAACAGCCTCCAAATAAACACCTATTCTCCGGCAATAATCTTTATGGATGAAGAAGTACCTATTCTGGAAGCACCTTTTTGAATAAGAAGCTGAGCCTTTTGCGCATCTCTGACCCCTCCGGATGCCTTTACTCTCAAACCTTTATCCGAAACCGTCTTATACATCAACTCAACATCTTCAACCTTTGCCCCAACACCATTTTTTACAAATCCGGTGGAAGTTTTTACAAAATCCGCCCCAGCTAAAGCTGCAAGCTCGCAAGCTTCTTTTATTTCATCTTGAGTTAACAAGTCTGTTTCGATGATTACTTTCAATACATTCTTACCACAAGCCTTTTTCACAGTAGCAATATCATTTTTCACAAGTTCAAAATCTTTATCTTTAATTGCGGAAATATTAATAACCATATCAACTTCATCCGCCCCATCTTCAATAGCACGTTTAGCTTCAAGAGCCTTAATTTCGCTAACATTGGCACCGAGAGGGAATCCGCAGACAGTTACTACCCTAACATCAGAATTTTTTAAGTATTTTTTCGCAAAAGCGACATTGACCGGGTTAACACAGACACCGTAAAATTTGTGTAAAATTGCCTCATCAAAAAGCTTTACCAACTCATCTTTGGTAGCATCAGGCTTTAAAAGCGTATGCTCAATATACTGATTAAAATTCATCTTCCTCCTCCCAATCCATATTATACAACTATTTTACAATAAAAAGAGTTTTTGAAAAACATCGCAACATAACTTAAACGGAGAAATTATTACAAAATATTAAGCAAAATATATATAAAAGAGCAATTTTTATATACGACAAAACTTTATATATATACGAGAGATATAAATTATACCACTAAAATATTTAATTAGAGAAAGAGAGAAACTATGTCACTAGCTGTTGCACAAGGAACAAATCTATTCATAGTTATGCAAAAAGCAAATCTTGAATACAGATTAATGCAGATAACAAGCCAACTTCAACAACTTGCCTATGCTGTATCTGACGAATCCTCAAGAATGCTCAATGAATACCAACGCTCCGTTGCAATTTCAGAGGGGACGGATGAATCCGCTGTGGCGGCAGATGTAATGAGCAGTACCGAATTTATGGCGATGTACAACAATATGACCTTGCAATATCAAGCAAAAGAAAAAATGCTAAACACAGAAAAACAACAGTTGGAAACAGAACAAAAATCTTACGATACAATGCAAGAGGGTATTGAAAAAATGATAGAATCCGGAATAAAAGAAAGTTTCTCATATTTTGACAACTAATAAGAGAGGAAAATAAAATGGAAAACAACCCTTTTAAAAAATACACACTTGCTATAGCGCAAGAATATACAACTACGGCAGAGAAAATTGCAGAAGCACAAAAAAAGCCCCCAAAACGGGTTTATGATAACATGACCCATTTGCTAAAAGAATGTGTATTTCTTGGCGCAACTCGATTTGGAAATAATTTTATATGCTAAAAGAACTCTTAAACGGGTTCTTTTTATTTATAAAGAAAAGAATCCCCCCCCCAAAAAAAAAAATCGGCTTTTGCTTTAAATTGCGATAAGCCGAGATGGATAGAATTAGTTTATGGAGTTTATAGAGGAGTTTGTACGTTAGCTTTAAATCTTGAAAAAAAATAAACTTGCTACCTATGTAACGAAATGTAAACATAAATTTTAAAATTTTAAACTTTAGTTCAAGATTTTTTCAACTTTTGTCGAATTCAAATATGTACAATTTAATTGCATAATAACATTGTAAAGTTATCTACACATTTCCAACAAAAAGTGTTACAAAAACATTTTTTTGGGAATATACAAAATAGAGTTTCGTTAAAAGCAAGGTTGGCGCCGCGTGATATCGATTAATAACAGCTTACTTAATCTAAAGCTACAAAACACAATATTCAATAATTTTCAGTCCTTCACAACCTCATTACAAAGGTTGATTACAGGGCTGAGAATAAATTCGCCATCAGATGACCCTGCAGGTTTTTATATTGCGAGTAACTTTACAACACAAATTAGGGGATTAGAGGTTGTCAACCAGAACATACAGTCTGCAATGAGCATACTTGGGATTGCCGATGAGTCAATAGAAGAGATTAACGACATCATGGGCGAAATTCGCGACCTTGTAGCCAAAAGCACAAGCGATTACCTTACACCGGAAGAGAGAGAAGCAAATCAGAAAAAGATTAACGAACTTTTTGCTCAAGCAAAACAAATTAAGGAAAACGCCGAATACAAAGGCAACAAGCTTTTGAGCAATACCATTAAACTTGACAAAAACGAAACATACTACAACGACAAAACATCAAGCGGAAAATCGGTAGCAACACTTGGGGGCATATCCAGAACCTATACCCCGGTAACAACAGCAGCAGGTCAAGTTTTAAACAAATTAGCTGATGTCACGCCAACCACATCAGCTTCCCCTTCTTCTGATACTCCCTCATCTGATTCTGAAGCGCAACCGGATGAAGTATCGTCATTAGCAGATACTACGCCAACAACACAAAGTACAGAAACACCAGAACCGCTCATGTCTGCATCTACTATGATGTTTTCCGCAGCTCCTGCAATGTATTCTACGCTTGCTGCGCCGACATCATCTCAAGACCCATCAGATGCCAGCATAACGATGATGTCTTTAGATGAGCCTGACGCCTCAACTCAATCACCTAATTCAGGAATTATGATGATGTCATTGGATGCAGGAGATGCCGCAGCTGCTCCGGCGAACGCTCCGGCAAGCACTATGTCGTCTGACGTAGAAAACTGGGGTACCTCAGGTGGTACAGTTTCGTTCAGTAAAGGAACGTCCAAAACCGTACAAATTGGAGACAAGGTTTATACTATCGAAAACCTTAAAACCAGCATAACTTCAAACTCCCTCAAGTGGTCATACGACAGTGGTACAGGCGAAATAACCTTCAGCGGTTCGTCATTTTGCATAACCGCAGCCGACGGGCAAGATGATAAGATGAAATTAAGCATTGGCTCATATAACCAAATCCACACTGGTGATGGTGCAGATTCGGTTAATCTTTCATCATCTTCATCTCGAAACAACACCGTAAACACTGGCGAGGGCAACGATTCGGTTTCAGTTTCCGGAGATTACAACACCATTGACACAGGCGAGGGCAACGATTCGGTTTCGGTTTCTGGTTATAGCGACAGCAACACGATTGACGGCGGCACAGGCTCAAATACTTACGTAAACAATTCTACATCTACCACACCTAACACTATAACCAATTTTGAAAATGCCGGTACTTTATCCTTCTCTCAAAATGAAACTAAAACTATTCAAATTGACGGTAAAACCTATACTGTTCAAAACCTTAAAAATAATTCATCTGCTAATTCACTAACTTGGACTTATGATGATTCAACAGGCGAGATTACTTTCTGGGGTTCGTCGTTCGGTATTATCGCAGCTGATGGTCAAGATGATAAGATTAAGTTACAAAGTGGCTCATATAACCAAATCCACACTGGTGATGGTGCTGACTCGGTTAATATTGCATATTCTTACTCTTATTATAACACCGTAAACACTGGCGAGGGCAACGATTCGGTTTCGGTTTCTGGCAACTCCAACACCATTGATACAGGAATTGGCGATGATTATATCAGTATTGCTGGGTCAGTTAACGCTGTCACTTCCGGTGCTGGAAATGACACTGTATTTGTTTCAAATGCAGACAACTATATTTGCACAGGTGAAGATGATGACTCTATTGCCATATTAAGTAGCGATAATCAAAACAATAATATAATAGAAACAGGACTTGGCATAAATGATAAAATAATTTATCAATCGTCTTACTCATCGAACATACCTATCAGAACAATAATACAATCTTACGAATCAAATGAAACTAAAACTATAGCAATCGGAGATAAAACCTACACCATTCAAAACAATGGAACTAAAGGCAATGAATTAACGTATTTTGTTTCTAATAATGGTTTAATTAGTTTTACTGGGGACAATTTTACAATAACCGCAGCAAATAATCAGAGTGATAATATTATAATTAACGGCGATAATAATAATGTTGATACCGCAGATAACAATGACACTATAGTTATTAACGGGAACAGCAACAACGTAAATGGAGGAAGTGGCGTTGATACATACACAGACATAGGTTCGAATAATACATTGTCAAACGTTGAGACTCAATTAACAGAAGTAAATTGGGGTTCTACAGAAGGAACAGTATCTTTCAACGCCAACGAAACTAAAGTTGTTAAAATTTCAGATAAAACATACATTATTACGAATGTAGGCTATCGTAGTAATTCATTATATTGGTCCTATGATAGCAATACAGGAAATATTACTTTCGATGGGCCTTTATTTACAATAACTGCAGGCAATGGTCAAGACGATAAATTGAATGTTGGAGGATCTAGTTCTTTTATATTCACAGGTGATGGTGACGATTTAGTTAATAACGACTTTGAATCATATGTAATTCAAATAAATACTGGCAAAGGTAATGATACCGTAAACACCAGAGGAGATGATTATCACTCTTGGTCTGTAATATATACTGGCGATGGTAATGATGTAATAAATAATTCTACAGACTTATCAGATTACATCCTTGCTGGCGGTAGTGGATATAATCAGTATACAGGCGACATTACAAACAACGCAGTTATCAACTTTGCTCCTCCTGCTGAAGATTGGGGTACTGCAGGTGGTACGGTGTCATTTGCTCAAGATGAATCCAAAACCGTTCAAATCGGCGATAAAATCTATACTATCGAAAACCTCAAAAACAACTCTACCGCTAACTCTCTCACTTGGTCATATAATAATAGCACTGGTGAAATAACCTTTAGCGGTTCATCATTTGGCATCACCGCAGCAGACGGGCAAGATGATAAGATTAAGTTAGGCAGTGGTTCCTACAACACCATTGACACCGGTGATGGTGCCGACTCGGTTAATCTTTCATCATCTTCATCTCGATACAACACCGTAAACACTGGCGAAGGCAACGATTCTGTTTCTGTTTCTGGACACGACAACACCATTGATACCGGTGAGGGCAACGATTCGGTTTCGGTTTCGGGTTCCGACCACACCATTGACGGCGGTACAGGCTCAAATACTTACGTGAATAATTCTACATCCTCTAACACTATAACCAACTTTGAAAATGCAGGTACTTTATCATTCTCTCGAAATGAAACTAAAACTATTCAAATTGACGGTAAAACTTATACTGTTCAAAACCTTAAAAATCGTTCATCTGCTAATTCTCTTACTTGGACTTATAATGATTCAACAGGCGAGATTACTTTCTGGGGGTCGTCATTTGGCATAACTGCAGCTGACGGTCAAGATGATAAGATTAAATTAAGCAGTGGTGATGCCAACCAAATCAACACCTGCGATGGCGCAGATTCGGTTAATCTTTCATCATTTTCATCTCGATACAACACCGTAAACACGGGCGGGGGCAACGATTCTGTTTCTGTTTCCGGAGATTACAACACCATTGATACCGGTGATGGCGCAGATTCGGTTAATCTTTCATCATCTTCATCATCTTTATCTCAATACAACACCGTAAACACTGGCGAAGGCAACGATTCTGTTTCAGCTTCCGGATCTTCCAACACAATTGACGGCGGTAGTGGTACTAATACTTATGTGAATAATTCTACCTCCTCCTCTTCAAACACTATAACCAACTTTGAAAATGCTGGTACTTTATCTTTTACTCAAAATGAAACTAAAACTATTCAAATTGACGGTAAAACTTATACTGTTCAAAACCTTAAAAATAGTTCATCTGCTAATTCTCTCACTTGGACTTATGATAATACAACAGGTGAAATTACTTTCTGGGGTTCGTCATTTGGCATCACCGCAGCAGACGGGCAAGATGATAAGATTAAACTTGATGGCTACTACAATCAAATATACACTGGCGATGGTAACGACTCTATATCTGCTTGGAAAGCATATCATAGCACTATAGACGGGGGGGCTGGCAATGATACCATAAGCAATTTAGACATTTCATATGGCAACACTACTCAAAATATTGAGGTTTGGGATATCACTGATTCTTATGGGTCTCTGTCTTTCAACCAAAATGAATCCAAAACGGTCCAAATCGGCGATAAGATTTATACTATCACCAACAATGGTAATGCGAACAACTCTCTTAGCTTTGCATATTATAGTGATTACGATGAAATCACATTTGATGGTTCGTCATTTGGCATTACTGCTGCTGACGGGCAAGATGATAAAATCAACATAGGAGGAAGTTATAATTCTGTTTATACGGGCGATGGCGATGACTATGTATGCAGCTCCGCAGGTAGCGGTCATAATACTATAGACACTGGCATTGGTGATGATTCTGTAAAAATCCAAGGGATGTCAGCGCACAATACGGTATACACTGGTGATGGCGATGATTATGTTTATACCTCTACTGGGACTTCTAACAACACCATTGACGGTGGTAGCGGGCTCAACACATATGAAGATAATGGCACAGGTAATAGCTTTATAAACTTTGACCCGCCGGAAAACTGGGGTACGTCTGGTGGTTCGGTTTCATTTGGTAAGGATGAGTCCAAGACTGTTCAAATCGGCGATAAGATTTATACTATCGAAAACCTCGGTAATTCTTCTAACGGGCTCTCTTGGTCATACGACAACTCAACAGGTGAAATAACCTTTAGCGGTTCGTCATTCGGTATTACCGCAGCCAACGGCCAAGATGATAAGATTAAGTTAATCGATGGCTACTACAATCAAATATACACTGGCGATGGTGATGACTCAATAAATGGATGGAACGCATATAATAGCACTATTGACACAGGCGAGGGCAACGATTCGGTTTCGGTTTCTGGTTATAGCAACAGCAACACGATTGACGGCGGCACAGGCTCAAATACTTACGTAAACAATTCCACATCTACCATACCTAACACCATAACCAATTTTGAAAATGCAGGCACTTTTTCTTTCTCTCAAAATGAAACTAAAACTATTCAAATTGACGGTAAGACTTATACTGTTCAAAATCTTAGCGATAGTTCATCTGCTAATTCACTCACTTGGACTTATGATAATACAACAGGTGAAATTACTTTCCGGGGTTCGTCATTTGGCATCACCGCAGCAGACGGGCAAGATGATAAGATTAAGTTAATCGATGGCTCCTACAACCAAATCAACACCGGTGATGGAGATGATTTGGTTAATATTGTTTTTGGTTCTCATGATAACACCGTAAACACTGGCGAGGGCAACGATTCCGTTGATGTTTCTGGACACGACAACACCATTGATACTGGCGAGGGCAATGATTACGTTTATACCTCTACTGGGGCTTCTAACAACACTATTGACGGTGGTAGCGGGCTCAACACATATGAAGATAATGGCACAGGTAATAGCTTTATAAACTTTGAAACACCTGTTGAGAACTGGGGCACCTCTGGTGGTACGGTTTCATTCACTCAAGACGAATCCAAAACCGTCCAAATCGGCGATAAAATCTATACTATCGAAAACCTTACAACCAGCTCAACTTCAAACTCCCTCACCTGGTCATATGATAGTAATACCGGTGAAATAACCTTTGAAGGAGATTATAGTTTTAAGATTACTGCTGCAACTGGTCAAGACGATAAGATCAATTGGGGAATCCATAGTGGAGAACTCTATACCGGCGACGGTAACGACACCATTAACGTTAATAATTCTAACAATATCATAAACACAGGTGATGGCGCAGATTCGGTTAATATTACAGATTATGCATCTAGCAACACCATTGACGGCGGTAGCGGATACAACCAATATACCGATAACGGCTCTAATAATACCTTTATAAACTTTGAAACACCTATTGAAAACTGGGGTACTGCAGGTGGTACGGTGTCATTTGGTCAAGATGAGTCCAAAACCGTCCAAATCGGCGATAAAATCTATACTATCGAAAACCTTAAAACCACGACAGGTAACAACTCACTCACCTGGTCATATGATAGCAACACAGGTGAAATAACCTTTAGTGGTTCGTCATTTGGCATAACCGCAGCCGACGGGCAAGATGATAAGATTAAACTTGATGGCTACGACAACCAAATCAACACCGGTGATGGCGCAGATTCGGTTAATATTACAGATCATGCATCTAGCAACACCGTAAACACTGGCGAGGGCAACGATTCGGTTGAGGTTTCTGGACCTGAGAACACCGTAAACACTGGCGAGGGCAACGATTCGGTTTTTCTTGTCGGATATAGAAATACTGTCAACACAGGCGAGGGCAACGATTCGGTTTCGGTTGCGGGCGGATCCAACACCGTTGACACTGGCGAGGGCAACGATTCGGTTTCAGTTTCCGGAGGTTACAACACCATTGATACAGGCGATGGAGATGACTTTATTGTTATTTCATCTGGTGGTAACATAGTTTATTCAGGAAACGGCAATGATACAATTAAAATTACTGGGGAATATTATCACGGTTCTCATATAAATACAG
>CALVAP010000017.1 GCA_944325625.1 Candidatus Gastranaerophilales bacterium
CCGATAATATCTAATGCGTCTTTGATAGTAGGCATATCCAATTACCTCCTTCGGTGGTACTGTTTCTTACTATTATTATACGCTATTTCTCGTCAAAAATCAACCATTTGTTGTGACAGAGCCAAAACATAAAAACGCTTTCGCCTCATTTTTTCCCTTACGAAAATGAGCCCAAGAAAAAAGAAGCTTTTACAAAATTTATAACTATTGGTGCACTTGATTTAAGACGCAGGAATATAAGTATTCTTTTTGATGCCGTTGAAAATCTTGCTAAAGATGACGTTAAAAACTTTAAAATCACTGTCATCGGTGGGGGAAAGGTTGAAAATATACCTAAAGAAATAGTAAAATTCTTTGAGATAAAATCAAGACTGAGCTTTCCTGATATGCAAAAAGAGCTAATGGGTGCTGATTATATTCTGCCACTACTTGACCCAACTATTGAAGCTAATAGAGATTACCTGCAATTTCTTACAACCGGAACAAAGCAACTTATACTTGGATTCAGAAAACCCTGCATCATTAATGAAGAATTTGCAGAAGCTCTGGGTTTTAACTCGGCAAACTCACTCATATATAGTCAAAACTTTATATATGAGCAAATGAAAAATGCAATTTTTATGGATGAAGAAGAATACAGCCATATGACAGAAAAAATAAAGGAACTTGCAAATACACTTGAGCAAATCTCGCTAAATAATCTTAAAGAGGCATTGTATTATGATTTTGCTAAAAATTAAAAACTTATTAAGAGCAATAAATCGTTTACCTAAACAAATCAATTTA
This sequence comes from Candidatus Gastranaerophilales bacterium, assembly GCA_944325625.1. GTDB lineage: Bacteria > Cyanobacteriota > Vampirovibrionia > Gastranaerophilales > Gastranaerophilaceae > RGIG2134. The sequence goes on from CALVAP010000017.1 coordinate 787, forward strand.
ATTCTTAAGCAAAATAAGATTATAATCGGGGCATTATCAGATAATTATTATGGTAAAATGCTTTGCTCCTTATATCACGCAAATGTACCGGAAAAATATTATAATATTTTTTATTATCTTTCACCTCAAGATGTTTGTATAGACTGTGGAGTAAATAGAGGTAGATTTACAGATATACTTATTTTACGAAACTGTATTGTTTATGGTTTTGAGCCACACAAACTTCTGTATCAAAATCTCTTGCTGCTGTACATACTAAAAATGAAATAATTCCATTCTACTTAAATACAAAAGAAATTCAAAATATCAACTGCACAGAAAGTGCTTCTTTAATAAAACGAACCGATATTGAAACGTTTAGCTGCGAGGTTGAAGGGATAGATTTTGTAGAATTTACAAAAACAATTATAAAACAACATAGGAAAATAAAGTTAATAAAACTAGATATAGAAGGTGCTGAGTTTGACATTATAGAAAAAATTATCGAAAATAAAATCTATGAATATGTTGAATATATACTTTGCGAAACTCATGAGCGCCTTATTGAAAATGGCACAGAAAGATTGAAAACAATTAAAAAACTCATTGAAATAAATAATATCAAAAATATATTTTTAGATTGGATTTAGAATATGGGAAACACTCCAAAAATTATACATTTTTTTCACGATTCAGATATTGAAATTTGGCAAAAGAGTAAAACTCCTCAGCTAAGAATGTGCTATATGTCTTGGAAAAGATTTTGCCCTGACTATAAAATAATGCACTGGCATGATAAAATGAGTGAATTCAAAGAAATGCTCGAAGCTTCAAAGTTTTTGCAAGAAGTCTACAAACGAAAAATGTGGGCTCTTGTTGCGGATTATGTAAGATATTTTGCACTATATAACTATGGTGGAATATATCTTGATACTGATGTAGAACTAATAAACAATCTTGATAAATTTTTAGATAACAAGTTTTTCTGTAGTATAGAAGGTACAATCTTTAATAATGAAGATATTCCGGAGCCTGCCGTTATTGGCGGCACAAAAGGACACCATGCTTTTAAAGAAATATTAGAAATATACAATTCTAATAAAGTTTTTCAAACCGATTATCCTATGGCTCCGTTTGTATTGAAAAGTTACTTAAAAGAAAAAATCAGATTTACAAAAATAAAATACAACTCAATGGTTTCACCAAATAAAGTAGAAGAAGTGTATGAAAAAACATCAGGAAAAACACTGGATAATTACGAACTATATACCGGTCAAGAAGTTTTGCAAAACGAAAACGAAGGAATAACAATATATCCCAGTGAATATCTTTGCCCGAGATGGAATGTTTTTGGTGAAAAAGCGATAACAAAAAACACTGTTGCAATTCATTGGAACCAAAGTTCTTGGTGGGGAACCAAAAAGGATGAAAAAAATATAAAAGAAATAGAATGTTTAAGATATAATTCTTTATTAAAAAGAGCTATATATAAAAATTTGGATAAAATAACCAAGATTGCTACGTTATACATTTTAGATAAAGAGAAGCGAAAACAAAGAAGAAGCAATCTCAACAAAAAAATAAGAAAATCTATTGATAAGTTATTATAAGGATATAAAAATGTGTAAAAATCATATTATACCAATTGCGCTAATCTGCGATGAAAATTACGTAATGCCTACTTCAGTTGTTATAACATCGCTAATAGAAAACAAACTTCCCGAAACTTACTACGATATTCATATATTTGGGGATAAAATAAGCCAAAAATCAAAAGATATTCTCAAAAATATGGAAAAAGAAAATATAAAAATCTCTATCCACGATATAGAAAATAAATTTAACAACTTAGGAGGAGAACATGTTTACGTAAGTAAATCAGCTTATATAAAATTTGACCTTCAAAATCTTTTACCACAATATGATAAATTATTGTATATAGACTCAGATGTGCTGGTGACAAATGACCTAACTACACTGTACAATACCGATATTAAAACAGTATATGCAGGGGTTGTGGAAGATATGTATGCCACACTTGTAAAACCTGAGGAGTACATGATTGATGGAGTTGATAAATTTTTTAACTCGGGTGTTATGCTGCTTAATACCAAAAAACTGAGAGATGAAAATATTACACTTGAGCTTATTAAAAATAGAAAAATGCTTAGTGATATAACTGTAGATAACATGACATTTGTCTATACATTCAAAGACAACGTCAGATATCTGTCCCCAGTATATAACTATATGAACCCTTCTACCTGCTTCATTAACCGCGATTACTACCATTTTTATAATGACGAAAAATTCAATACCTCCGAAAAAGTTCTTCCTATAAACGCACTGACTATTATCCACTTTACAGCAGAAAAACCTTGGAATTATGCCTGCTACTTCTACTGGGAGGACTGGATAAAATACTTTAAAAAATCACCATTTAAAGAACTTAAACTTAAGTCTCAAAAGTTTAAGTTCTTTAGACGCGAAAAGGGAAAACACTTATCAGTAACAACAATACTTGGAAAAAAATTCTGGAAAATAAAATAATGAAAGACACAAAATGTAAACTCTGCGGTTATAAAACTAATCTCTTTGCAACTGGCAAAATACTGGATAAATACAATATTGAATACTATCACTGTGAAAACTGTGACTTTATTCAAACAGAATCCCCATATTGGTTAGAGGAGGCATATACTACTCCGATAAATAAGTACGATACAGGAATAATGATTCGTAATCTTGTTTGTGTAGATATAGCCAAAAAAGTTCTTAAAAAGTATAAAAATAAAAATATACTTGATTATGCCGGCGGATATGGAATTTTTACAAGGATGATGAGGGACATGGGTTTTAATGTCTATTGGAGTGATAAATATTGTGAAAATATTATTGCTACTGGTTGTGAATGGAATAACGAAAAAATTGATGCTATAACTATTTTTGAATGTCTAGAGCATTTTGTTGACCCGATAAAAGAACTTGAACACTTATTCACATTGACCGATGCAATATTGTGTTCAACGCTATTATTTAAAAGCAACAATCCCCAATATGTTGACAAATGGTGGTATTATGCGCCACAAACTGGTCAACATATATCTTTTTACTCAGATAAAACCATTAAATACATAGCAGAATATTTTAGCTGCAAATATAAAATAATAAAGGCAACTAAAAACCTAAATTTTATATTATTAGAAAGGAGAAAATAGTTGTTATACGATTGTTTTATGTTTTTTAATGAATTGGATATACTTGAAATAAGGTTAAATACCCTTAATGACCTTGTAGATAAGTTTGTTCTGGTCGAAGGGACTAAAAGCAAGACTAATAAAGATAAAGAATTATATTACGCAAAAAATAAAGAACGATTTGCAAAATTTAATGATAAAATTATACATATTGTAGTAGATGATTTTCCAGAATATAGTGGTAATCCCTGGGTGTATGAAAATTTTCAAAGGAACGCTATAGAAAGAGGGTTAACTAATTGCAAAGATGACGATATAATAATGATTTCTGACCTTGATGAAATTCCAAATCCTAAAAAGGTTATGGAAGTTATAAACCTACCGGGAATAAAAGCATTGGATATGAATTTATTTTATTACTCACTCAATAATCTTGCAGTAGGAATAAATTGGACCTCCGGTACTAAAATATTGAATTATAAAGATTTTAAGTCAATTCTGGATGATGTCAACATAGATTCAGCCTGTTGTGTAAACGAATACAACAAAGGTACTACGGCGACAAAAATTAGACTTTATAAAAAAAATAAAAAACAAAAACATTTTCATAACGCCGGTTGGCATTTCTCCTTTGTAGGAGATTTAAATAAGCTAATAACCAAAATTGATAACTATTGTGACAGAGACCTTATATTACAAGGGAGAAAGATAGAAGAAGTCGCCATAAATCTCCTAAAAGATTCAGAAAACAACCCCAAATACAAAGCTGTTGAAATAGACAAATCATTCCCCGAATATCTATACCTAAATCAAGAAAAATACAAAAACTTAATAAGGACCCAAAACACCAAAAAGACACTAAAGGAACTTAGCAAAAAATCAAAACCTAGAGAATATTTGAGACTACCTTGCAAGCTCCTAATTGCACTTATTCCCAGTAGCAGATTAAGGGGAAAATTGAGGCTATTACTCAGTAAAAAAATAAATGTAAACTATATTTAGACTTAAAGGAAATTCAATGGATAAATTTAATTTTATATTGTTTTGCAAATCATATATAGGCGATATTGCTTATCTTAAAATTTTAAAGGAATCTATAGATAAATATAACATAGACAATATTCCATTTTGTCTTGTCGTACCAAAAAATGATTTGGAAAAAATTAAAGAATCGCTTGAAACTGGAAAAGAAGCATACAAATTGTTTTTTAGAACAGATGAAGACATACTTAATTTAATTAATGAAAAAGCAGAACAAGGGTGGGTTCCTCAGCAAATAATAAAGCTTAATGCACATAAGACAAATCTTGCTAACTTTTATTGCATAATAGCTGCAGACTGCTATTTTATTACTAATTTTAGAACCTCAGATTTTATGTATAATGAAACGACTCCGTACACAATAATGTTCCGTGAACATTGCGACAACATTAATGCAGCGCCTTCTAAAATCATTAAAGATTTCTATAAAAGAGATGGCTTATGCTATGGGTGGGCAGCTATGCCGACTATATTTGCTACTAAAGTCTTAGAGGATTTCTCAAATTTCCTTGAATCTGAAAATCTCTCAATATCTGATATATTGAAAATTTCGCCATACGAGTTTATTTGGTACGGTGAATTTTTATGGAAAACCAAACCATTTGAAATTATTCCAACAGACAAATTTTTATATTCGTTTTGGTATGAGAGTGAATATAAAGAAGCAAGGAGAAAATATACAGTAGAAGATTTTATCAAAATGGGGTATATTGGTATAAATATGCAATCCGGTTGGGTAAAAGATAAAATATACAAACCCTCAAAATTTATAAAACTACATAAAGCGATTGCTGCATTTAAATTTGGAATATATCACAGAAACGACCAAAAACTTTTTTCACCAAAATGGTTTGAACTATACTTAAGAAAATGTCTTAGAGACCCCATCAAGATATTATTCTCAAAATAAAAAAAACCCGCAATTGCGGGTAAAGATAGTAATTAATTCAAACACTTTTAATACACTATTTCAATGGACTCAACTTCTTCTATTGTTGAAGTATTTTCTATCTCTGTTTTATAACTCAAATATTTAATGTTCCAAATATTATCTGTGTATTCTGCCATTAATTGTCCTAACGTAAGAATATCTTGAGCATTTAATAAAACCTGTTTATCATCTTTAGACAGCCAATTAACATTTTCAACCAGTCCAGCACTAATCATTGCGAACTGTGCAGTTAGTTTGGAAATATTAGAAGAATTTGTTTCAAAAAGGGCATCTTTATATTCTACCGCTCCGTTCTCCTCGGCTTCATTAGCTTTTTGAAGGTTTTCCTGCTGTTTTAGTTGCTTTATTTTTGCAAAATTTTGTTCATCATAATCGCCATCTAAAACAATTTCCGAATTTTGCAAAACTTCATTTACTGCCAATGCATATAGGGCTTCATCATCCTTTTCTATTCTTAGACCTTGATTGTGGTTGTATTCAACTATAAAATCTGATTTCTGTTTTGCAGTGTACGGCTTTTGTAATTTATAACTCATTATTCTAATCTCCTATGATATATATCCTATTGCTCGCCATTCTAAATTGCCCTTATTAAAACTCAAATCATCTGACGTCCATAACTGACATCCAGACGTAGTTTTGTTATAACAGCTTGTACATATTATGTTTTTGTCACTTCCACTACCCACTATTACATAATTAGTATTCAAGAAAGGTTTGAGATATGTTAGTTGCTGTCCTTCTGCGTTAACATATACACTTCCCCACTGATCACATAAACCATTTGAATAGATAATATACCCACTAGTACCATTTATGTAGCTTTCAGTAATATATGGTTTTGTACAATTTGACAAATCCTTATCTGCCTTATTAGCTAAGTCGGTAGCATAGTTGTCAATATCAACCTCTAAATCAAATTTGGCTGTAGTGGCTATCACAATGTAATACAAGACCTTTACAGATTGTGGTTGTACTGTATCAGAACCACCGTAAATTTGGCTAGAAAGTGAAGCATCCAGTTCCAGTGTTGAAGTTCCTTGACTCGAACCAGAAGAAAGATTTCCTCCTGCTGAAAAAGTTGCAGTTATTGACCCACTGGCAGTATATGCTTTATTGACCAAATTCGAGGTAAGTTGACCTTCTATATTAGGTAACCCTGCTTCTGTAATATCTCCACTTTCTTCTAGGGTTGCTGTTCCTTCAATAAAACCTGTAATTTTGGGTAATCTTACATAATTACTAGTTGCATCATAAACAAATTTTCCACAAACACCGTAATCTGTAACACATTCTTGCCATTCACTCTCTGTTAAAAACAGCTCCTGATTGGTAGTATACAAATCTGAAATATAATCAATAAAACTATCGTAAATACCGCCACCTAGCAGTTTTGTACCGTCCAAAAGGTGCAAACCACTATCATTAAGCGGAATTACTGATGTGATAATTTCACCTATCAACTTTGAACGCGACGAGTTATCAAAAATTGCTTGCTTCCCGGCTGTTGTCAAATTTGATAAATCCAGATTTGCACTTCCTTGTTTTACTTCTTCTATGGTTCCCATTACTGCACTAAAGTTCTCATTTATTTCACTTGCTTTTGCTTTAGTACCGGGGATAAAAGTATTAGGAACATTGTATGTTGTCATTTTTTTACTCCTTTTTTGTACTCAGTAAGCTTACATACCCACTATTGCACAGCAAAAAAATGACATAAATTTTTATGCGGTAATCAATACCGATAAATTACATATAACTTTTTCCATTTTTCAAGCCAATTTTTTCCCTGAACTACAATTTCATCTATCTTTTCATAGTGCCATGCTTTAATAACACCATCATCAACAAGATTATCCATAACCTCTTCAAACTTATCTCTAATCTGTGCCGGTCTGAAAGAAGCACATAAGTCCTCTACCTGCATAAATAATCTGCGAACTTTTATTCGCCCAATATCATTTGAACAAAGACAAAAACCTAACCTGCGGTTCCATAGTTGAGTTTTATAGTTATACTCTACAAGCTTTTTTGGAAAAGAATACCTCTTTTGCAACCTTAATTGATGTGGCACAGAAACAATGTATGTAAACTTTTCTACTTCTCTTACCACCAATAAACCTATCGCATTCAAAACATTTAGGGCGTTATGTATTTTGGTTCGCTCATGATTTTTATAACCACCTCGATAGCCCCTATGATTAAGATTTTTGACAAGTCCTCTTACTGATAAAATATCATCTGCAGATATTTCCGATTTCAAATCAATTACCTTTTGGCTCACTAAAATACTATATACAATATTGAAAACATCTGAAACTAACTCTCTACTTGATGTGCTAAAACCACAACTTTCGATATATCCATTTTCGAAAATTGTCACCAATTCCTTAAGCTCGTATCCATTGTCCTTAACACTACCACTATATGAGAATTCCTCCAATTTTTTCCAAACAGGAAGCCAGATTTTTTGCATATACTCTGCCAGATACATTTTCAAACAGCTACCCTTCATAAAATATGGCACTAACGTCATATTTCCCTCAGGTAAAAGCTCTATTTTTATCTTGTAAAAACTCGATTCAAAAGTTCCATTATCTATTAAATCAACATCAATCTTAATCTTCCCCCTATAAGGCGTATTATAGGGTAAAAGCACAAAATCATAATCAACAATAAGCTCCTTGGCACGTATAATTTCTTCTTCTGACTTTATCGCTAATGAATTTATTTCAAAAGCACTAAAACTATACAAATATTCTTGCTTAAAATTAAACGGCAAATTACATATTTCACAAATTATTTGTTGAAAACAATACCGATTAATTGCTACCAATATCATTGACTTAAAATCATACTCAACAAAAGAGATAGAATTATCAGCTCTAAATTTTTGAGAAAGATAAGTGCCATATTTTGTTTCTGGGAACTTTATCTTATCCACTTAACACAAATCTCCAATGGGAAACCTCTCTCTATATTTACGCAAAGCGCCAAAATCTAATTCAGAATATATAAATTTATCGCTTTTTTCATCCGCTTCAGCCAAAATCTTTCCGTCAAAGTCTACCATCATAGAATGACCAATTCCATTGAACATTGGGTGCATATCTCCTGCATTATTTGCACTGACTAAAAATGCAGCATTATCAAACGCTCTTGCCTTGTTTATCGTCCTCCAGTTTTCAATAAACTGTTCTTTATATTCTATTGTTGCCTTTTTAACAACCGACCAGGCAGCGGGAACAACAAACAACTCTGCTCCCTGTCTAACAAGGTTTGTAAAATGTTGAGGATATCTCAAATCAAAGCATATTGCTAACCCAATTTTACCGAAATCCGCTTCATAAACCTTTATTTTATCTCCGGGGTAAGTATAACTGTCCTCATTTCCGCCAAAATAGCTAAAAAGATGGATTTTATCGTATTTTGCAGCAATCTCTCCGTTACGGTCAAGTAAATATGTTCTATTAAAACACTTCCCTTTCTCCTTAAACAACACCCCTCCGCAATGCACATATGAATTGTAATTAGTTGCCACTTTAGCAAGTTCTTTTAATACAACAGACTTTTTCTCATCCTCTGCAAACTCATAAAATTCCTTATTAGACAAATTGACCCCTGCATCAAAAAACTCTGGAAGGACAATCAAATCATACTCTTGATTTCCATGCTCAGCTATTATTTTTTTTACTCTTTCCAAATTAAATGCCTTGTCTGCTTTTTTGGGGGCAAACTGCATACTTAATATTTTAATTTTAGTCATTTTGTCCTCACACTAGAAAACAAAAAGAGCCCAAACGGCTCCTTTTGTCAAATAACTTTTGATACTACTTCAACGCTGCTACTGCAGTTGAAACGGAAGATGTAATATCATCACCACCAGCAAGCACTACTCCTTTGGAGAGTACCAAATTATAATTTCCTGCTTTTGCTTTTTCTTTAATTACATTGGAAATACTTTTATCTATAGCCAAAAGCTTAGTTGCATAATCTTTTTCGATAGCGCTTTTCTTCGCCGCAAGTTCTTTATTATACTTATCTTCCAAAGCTTTTTTCTTTGTTGAATCTTTTTCTTTAGCAATATTTGCCTTAGCTGTTTGAACATATTTCGTCAAATCTGCAACTTTTTTTGTCTGCTCGGCTTTTAATGCAGAAACTTGCTTTGAATTTTTTACAACTTTTTGTACATCAACCACTGCAACCTTGTAATTTGAAGGAACATCCGAAACTGCAAAATTGCTTGCGGTAAAACCAATAACCATAGACAAAACAGCCACACTAATAAGTTTAAAATTGTTTTTCATTCATTCTTCCTTTCTTCTGTTTTATTAAAAACCTATAAATTTTAATAATTCATATAATACCACAAATAATAATAACAGAAAAAAGCACCTTGAAAATCCAAAACTTTTAAAATACCAAAACTAGCCACCTAGGCTATATAAATCATTTTAATAATTGAGTAAAATATACCCAAGATTGAATAATTAAAGGTAAAAATGAACACTAAGATTGTCAAAACATTCATTCTTTATACATCTACGGCAGTCTTGTCTCTGATTATTATCAAATACTCATCTAACCCAATAATATTTAATTTTACAAACATATTAATTACCGCATTAACCTGTACCATAATCTTGAGCATAGCCTTTTTGACAAAAAATCTGCTCTATGGAAAAACTATTAACTTCGGTTGGCTAAAAGAAAATTTTAATCTAAGCAAAAAATTGATAGAATATAATAATCTTCTGGAAAAAATAATAGAAGCCTCAGAGCTTAATATATGTGTAAAAGACAAAACTGGAAAAGAAGTATTTTGCAGTAAATTCTTTAATACACCCTATAACAATATAGATACAAAAAACAAATCCAATATTGCCATAGAAAATAAAATATATAAAATCATTGAACGAAAAATTTGTTCAAGCAACTCCAAAGATGAATTGGATTTAACCATTCTCGAAAATATCACCGAAGATATTAATGAACAACAAAACAAAGAAACTTCATTTACAATGATAGCTCACGATTTAAAAACGCCGGTTTATGCCTTAACCCAAGCTCTTGAGATAATATGTTCAGGCGGATTTGGAGAATTAAACCCCACACAAAGAGAAGTCTTAGAACTTTGCTACAATTCAAGCACCTTTGCAAAATATCTCGTGGAAAATATTCTCTGTGCATACAAAATCGGAAATAATCAAATAAAACTCTATTTCGAAACCTTTGACTTGTGTCAAATAATAAAGACCTGCAAAAATGAAGTTAGTTTTCTGCTAAAAGAAAAACCCCTTAGAATAAACTTAAATATTCCAACAACTCTGACGATTTATGGTGATAAAAACGAACTGCAACGAGTAATCCTTAACCTGCTATATAACGCAGTAAGCTACTCCAAACCGAATTCGGAGGTAGACGTAAACCTAAACTATGACGAAAACTACATTAATTTTACAATATCAAACGAAAGCGAATATCTTTCTTCCAAAGAAATAAATTCCATACTAAAAAAGAACTTTTCACTCAAAAACAGATACAACAAACCCGGAACTGGACTTGGACTTTATGTAGCAAGTAAAATCATTGAGGCTCACAAAGCTGAAATGATAATTAAAAGCTCGTCCAACAATATAAACACCTTCGGATTTAAGCTAAAACATAAAAATAATATTTCCGCTAAGAGCTATTAATAAAGGCTTTTGGCGATTATGTTAAATTTTGTTAAAAAAGTGGTTGACAAAAACAAAAATGTGTTGTATGATAGACGCTCATTCTAAAAACAGGATACGAGGCAAAGAGAATGCAAGTACAAGCTATACAATACGAAACATTTGGTGGAAACGCAGCTACTATGGCTGCTAAAAAAGGCTACTCTATTCTTGTTGGCGGTGAAAAATACGTTGTAGGCTCTGCTGTTGAACCAGCAACAAAGAGCTCTGCAGCCGATGCAGTCATTAATACTTTTAAAAAACTTACTTCTCAGACTCAAGATAACAAATTAAATCTTCTAGCTTAATTAAATGGTTGTCTGAATATTTGTTCCCACTTTATTTCATTATTGGGACAAGTTAGAGTCTTTGACATCGGCAATTCACCAAAAATATTATGGAGTCGTCTGGGGGTTTTTTTGTGTTTTTTCCGGCTGCTAATTTAGCCTATCGGTTTGCTGTGCAAAATTGACACAAAATGTTATTATTTTATAATTTATTTATGTTGTCAAAGGATTACAAAATACTTATTATAAGGCTCGGTGCAATAGGTGATGTTGTTCACACTACAAATACCTATAGAGCAATAAAAAAAGCTTATCCCCGGACAGAAATACACTATATGACTACAAAAACGCAAGCTTGTTTCTTGGAAAATGATGTGGATATAGAAAAAGTTTGGATTGTAGACAAAAATGACCTAAAACTTTGCAAATCACAAAAACTTGCAAAATTACTTAAAAATGAGAAATTCGATTTAGTTATAAATCTTCAACCCAATTTTAAAACACGATTTTTATGCTTACTGTCAGGAATAAAAAAAGCATTAATCTACAAAAAGACATTCAAAAAACACGCAGTAGAAAATTTTTTTGATACTGCTCAAAAATATTTTAAAAATTTAGAATTAGATAGCGAAATGACGATTTATATAAGCCCCAAGGCAAAAGAGACAGCTATTCGGCAATTAATGGAACTAAAACGACCACTAATAGCATTTAATGCGGGTGGAATAATTTCTCCAAGACAAGGAAGAACATATCCACTTGAACAATGGATAACACTGGCAGAGCTTGTACGCAACAAATTCAACGGGACTATTATTCTAACAGGAGCAAAAGAGGACGAAGAATTACTTGCAAGACTGACAGAGCTTACAAATATAAAGTCATTCATTGGAAAAACAACACTGGAAGAAAATGCTGCCATAATTAATGAATGCGATGTAATGGTTTCCGGCGATTCCGGCCCGCTACACATTGCCAGTGCATTAGGCGTCCCTTCTATAGGTCTTTATGGCTCTATGCCGGTAAACAGAACAGGAACATATGGAAAAAACTGCGTTTCAATTTCATCAAAAGTCCCCTGCGCACCATGCAACCGCAGAAAATGCAAGTTTTTAAAACACTCAAAAAATCTTTATGCCCCCTGCATGGCTGCTATCTCAACAGAAGAAATCCTAACCTGCATCGAAAATTGCTTAAATATCCCAAAGCGCGACAAATAATTATCTATACAAAGGTTTAAATCAACAAAATATAAAAGAAGTTGGCTAAATGGTTTTTAATAGAGATAACCAGACAGTTTATGCAATCTTAACTTCTTTCGGATTTTCTTTGCACAAAGTTTATTCATTCTCCCCAAAAACCTTTGCTCCATAATCGTTCGGCCAAGAACCCCAAAACGAGACTTTAGCTTGTGGCACTCTATAATTCAGCATATAGCTAATAAAAAAGAAGTCAACGTGGTTGGCTTCTTTAAATGGCGGGCTTAACGCTTCTAAGTTCGAACTTTTGTTGAAGAGATATTATATAAATTTACAAACATACTATATATCTATAGTTTGTTTAAAGATAAACAAACTAATTAACAATTTTTATGGTAGAATAGTCGTGTAGGGGTAATTATGACTTTAGAAAACAAATTAGGAATAACTGATTCAACAGAGCTTTTTAGAGTAGAAGAAAAAATAAGTAAGCTTAAAGCAATAGAGCTTTTTGAGAATAATGTTATTTACGATTTGAAAGTTGGAACATT